>CAVSAK010000006.1:0-353033 GCA_963725965.1 uncultured Actinomycetes bacterium
GTCCAGATCAGGCCGCGGCCTCGCTGTGCGCCTCCTCGGGCCGGGTGGGATCCAGCTCCTTCAGCCGTCGCACCCGTTCCGCAACCGGAGGGTGTGTGACGAACAACCGTGCCGGCCACTCCTCGGCGAACGGGTTGATGGTGAACAACGGCTCCGTGGCCGGGCTGCCCTCGAACCCGACGAGCTCGGACGCCTGCTCCAGGCGCAGTAGCGCGTCGGCGAGGCCGTGTGGCGAGTCGCAGAGCTTCGCTGCGAACCGATCGGCGGCGAACTCCCGCTTCGGAGAGACGAGCAGATGGACGCAGGCCGCCGCCACCGGCGCGAGGACAAAAAGCAGGGACCGCTCGAACCAGCCCCCGATCCGACTCGTCTCGAGCGTCACGGCGGCCGCGACCGCCGCCGCAGTCTGCACCTGGATGTCGTGGAGTCGCACATGGGCGATTTCGTGGGCTAGCACGCCCTCGAGCTCTGCGGGCGTGCAGGCGGCGACGCAGCCCGTGCTCACGACGACGGCGGAGCTGCTCAGGCCGCGCCCGGTCGCCGCGGCGATCGGCAGCCCGTCGGGGATGAGGTAGAGGCGAGGCTTGACGATCCCGGCCCGTGACGCAAGGCGCTCGACCGTCGAGTGGAGAAGCGGCGCCTCGCCGACGGGCAGCTCGCGCGCGCCGATCATCCCGAGCGCGACGCGGTCGAACGTCCAGTACGCGCCGGCGGCCACGAGCAGGGCGCAGAAGACGAAGATCGAGAGCCCCCGCACGCCGTCGAGCAGCCAGCCGACGAGGGCGAAGATGCCTACCAGGACGAGCACGAGCAGCCAGGCCTTGACGATGTTGCCGGCAGCGACGAGCACGCCTACATCAAACCTCTAGCGCTCTTCGCCGCCGTCTTCCTGCCCGTCGTCCTCGAGCAGGCCGCGCGGCGGCCAGTCTTCGTTCTGCGGTGCGTCGCAGCGGCTCGAGCAGTGGAGCGACGCGATGTTCTGGAGGGGAACGAGGATGTGCCCGTTCAGCTCGATGTGCGCGACCTCGTCGACGTAGCAGTACGCGGTGAGCACGCCTTCCTGGTAGTCGCCGCCGAAGAGTGCGACCTCGACCTGCTCGCCCTTGTACTTGCTCGTGTAGTCCTCCACCGATTTTCAGTCTAGTGCTCTGAACGCGCCATCCTCGTAGCTGCAGAGCCACCGGCCACAGTTCTCGACCACCGGCAGCGCCATGCCGAGTGCAGCGGTCTGGACGCGCCGCATCGAGCCGCCGTGCGTGACTACGAGGACGGTTCCCTCGCCGGGATGGCGCTCCGAGATCCGGCTCAGCGCCCGCAGGGTCCGCTCCTGGTGGGTCTGCGTCGACTCGCCCACGAGCTCGACGCGGTCCCGCTCGGCGGGCGTCAGCCCCTCCCAGGTGCCCCAGTCCTTCTCCCGCAGATCGGAGTCGAGCACGACCGGCAGCCCGAGCCGCCCGCCGACGATCTCCGCCGTCTCGCGGGCACGAGCGAGGTCGCTGGAGAAGATCGCCTCGAGCTCCTCGTTCTCCAGCGCGGCGGCGAGCTCTCGCGCCTGCCGGCGACCGAAGTCGCTGAGCGGCCGGTCGGTCTGGCCTTGCAGGCGCCCTGCGGCGTTCCAGTCGGTCTCGCCGTGGCGAACGAGCAGCAGCATGGTCACAACTGACTACGCTAGCCAGCCATGGATCTAGGGCTCGCCGACAGCGTCTGCCTCGTCACCGGCTCCACGGGCGGCATCGGCCTCGAAACGGCGAAGCTGTTGCAGGCGGAGGGCGCGACCGTCATTACGACGGGCCGGAGCGGCGGCGACGTACGCGCCGACCTCTCGCAGGCGGGAGAGCCCGAGCGCGTCGTGCGGGAGACCATCGAGCGGCACGGGCGGCTCGACGTGCTCGTCAACAACGTCGGCTATAGCAAGATCCGCAAGCTCGAGGACGTGACCGAGGAGATCTGGCAGGCGTCGTTCGAGCTCAACCTGCTCAGCGCCGTCCGCGCGACGAGAGCCGCTTTACCGCGAATGCGGGAGCGCGGCGCCGGCACGATCGTCAACGTCTCGTCGACCGCTGCGAAGCGGCCCTCGACCGGCATGCCGGACTACTCCGTGATGAAGGCCGCACTGCTGTCCTTCTCCCGCCTCGTCGCCGACCTGTATGCGAAGGACGGGATCCGCTGCAACGCCGTCACGCCGGGCCCGACCGCGACAGAGGCCTGGCTCGGCGATGGCGGGCTCGCGGACCAGCAGGGCGAGCGCGACGAGGTGCTCGCCAAGGTTGCGGCGGGCCGGCCGCTTGGCCGGCTTGCCGAGCCCGAGGAGATCGCCGCCGTGGTCGCCTTCCTCTGCTCGCCGCGCGCGAGCTACGTCACGGGCGCCGCGTGGAGTGCGGACGGCGGAACCGTGCCGATCATTCTCTGAAGAGCACGCTGATGCTCTCGCGGCCGTGGATGCGCTTGATCGCTTCCGCGAACAGCCCGGCTACCGAGACGACCTCGACGCGGTCGCCGAGCGGATGCGGCTGGTTCTCGACGGTGTCGGTGACGATGACGCGCTCGATCGGGCTCCCCGCGAGCTTCGCGGCCGCGTCGCCGGAGAAGACGCCATGCGTCGCCGCGGCGATCACGGACCGAGCGCCGCGCTCGACGAGCTGCTCGGCCGCCTCGACGAGTGTCCCGCCGGAGGCCACGAAGTCGTCGACGAGGACGGCATCCCGGCCGGCGACGTCGCCGAGAAGACCGAACACCTCGGCGTCCTCGTCATGACCGGAACGTGTCTTGTCGGCGATCGCGAAACCGCCGCCGAGCTGCCGTGCGAACCGGCGCGCCATCTTCGCGAAACCCGAGTCGGGGGAGACCACGACAGGATCGCTCAGTCCCGCACGCCGGATCGCCTCGACGAGGATCGGCATTGCGTAGAGGTCGTCCACGGGGACGCGGAAGAAGCCCTGGATCTGGGGCGCGTGCAGGTCCATCGTCACGACGCGGTCAGCTCCGGCGACCTCGATCGTGTCCGCGATCACGCGCGCCCTGATCGAGACGCGAGGCTCGTCCTTCTTGTCGCCCTTCCCGTAGCTGAAGTACGGCACCACCGCCGTCACGGATGCCGCGCTGGCCCGCCGGCATGCGTCGAGCCAGAACAGCAGCTCGACGACGTTGTCGTTGGTGGGATAGATCGTCGACTGGACGACGTAGACGTCGCGGCCGCGCACGTTCTCGAGCAGGCGGACGAAGATCGTGCCCTCGGCGAAGCGCATCGTCTCGGCCGCGGCGGGCTGCACGCCGAGCGCGGCGCAGATCGCGCCGCCCAGGCGGCGGCTTCCGGAGCCACAGACGACGACAGGCTGATCGGCTGTGGAGCGGCGCAGGCGCATCGGCGCGAGTATCGCGGTTCCTCCGGCAACCGGGCTAGTCTCACCTGACGATGCCGGAGATCGCCGGACAGGTCGCGGACGGCTTCGCCGACGCGGTGCGGGAGCACGAGGAGCGGTGGCTCTCGCCACTCGCCGTGCGCTCGTACGAGACACGCGGGCGCGAGGCGCCTGAGGAGGAATGCCGCCTGAGAACGCCGTTCCAGCGTGACCGCGACCGCATCGTCCACTCGAAGGCGTTTCGGCGCCTGCGCCACAAGACGCAGGTCTTCGTCGACCCCGAGGGCGACCACTTTCGCACTCGGCTCACACATACGCTGGAGGCGGCGGGGATCGCGCGAGGGGTCGCGCGGGCGCTGCGCCTGAACGAGGACCTGACCGAGGCGATCGCGCTCGGCCACGACGTCGGCCACCCGCCGTTCGGTCACGCGGGGGAGGAGGCGCTCGACGAGCTGCTGCGCGAGCGCCGCCTCGGCGGTTTCCGCCACAACGAGCACTCGCTGCGCGTCGTTGAGCAACTCGAGCGTGACGGCCGCGGCCTCAACCTCACGTGGGAAGTGCGCGACGGCATCCTCAAGCACACCGGCCCGGAGGAGCCGGAAACGCTCGAGGGCCGCATCGTCCGGCTCGTCGACCGCTTCGCCTACATCAACCACGACATCGACGACGCGGTGCGCGCGGGGCACCTCGATCCGGCCGAGCTACCGGCCGAGCCGATCGAGCTGCTCGGCGACACGGGCTCGCGGCGCATCGACACGCTCGTCCACGACGTGGTCGAGAACTCGGCGCGGGCGGGCGACATCGTCCAGAGCGAAGAGATCGGCGAGGCGATGCTAGCGCTGCGCAGCTTCATGTTCGAGCGCGTCTACCACGCTCAGGATCACGCGCCGGCGCGCGCGGCCGTGCGGCGGATCTTCGACGAGCTCGTGGCTGAGCGGGGGCTGGACGCCCAGGATGCGACCGACTATCTCGCGGGGATGACCGACCGCTTCGCGCTTTCGTACGCGGCAGAGCTGGACTAGCGCGTGGCCCGGATCAAGGACGAGTCGGTCGAGCGCGTCAAGGCGACGATGGAGATCCTCCCGCTGGTGGAGGACGTCGTCCGCCTCCGCAAGTCGGGCGGCACGTACAAGGGGCTCTGCCCCTTCCACTCGGAGAAGACGCCGAGCTTCACGGTGTCGCCCGCGCGCGGCACCTTCAAGTGCTTCGGCTGCGGCGAGGGCGGCGACGCGATCACGTTCGTGGAGAAGACCGAGAACCTCGACTTCGTCGACGCGATCGAGCTGCTCGCGCGGCGCTTCGGGGTCGAGCTCGAGTACGAGGACGCGTCACCGGAGCAGGACGCGAAGCGCCGGCGTGGCGATCGACTGCGAGCGCTCCTCGAGCGGGCGGCCGAGTTCTATGCACGTGTCCTCTGGGACTCGGACGCGGGTGCCGCGGCCCGCGAGTACCTCGCTTCCCGCGGGCTCGGCGAGGAGATCTGCCGTGAGTTCCGGCTAGGGTACGCGTCGCAGGGGGCGACGCTGACACGGCGTGCACTCCAGGAGGGCTACACGCAGGAGGAGTTGCTCGCGGTCGGGCTTGCGAACCGGCGCGGGAACGACTACTTCCAGCGCCGGATCGTCTTCCCGCTCGCCGACGCGCGCGGCCGCGTACGCGGGTTCCAGGCGCGGAAGCTCCACGACGACGATCCGCTGCAGGCGAAGTACGTCAATTCGCCGGAGGGCGAGCTGTTCCGTAAGGGCGACCTCCTGTACGGGCTGGACGGCGCGCGGCAGGCGATCGCTCGCGAGGACCGGGCCGTGGTGGTCGAGGGGAACACCGACGTGATCGCGTTGCGGCAGGCCGGGTTCGCGCCGGTCGTCGCCTCGATGGGCACGGCACTCACCGAGGCCCAGCTGAAAGAGCTGACGCGGCTCACGAAGCGCCTCTTCCTCTGCTTCGACGCCGACGCAGCCGGGCAGGACGCGACGCTGCGCGGCATGGAGCTCGCCGTGCGCGACGGCTTCACCGTCCGCGTCGTCCCACTGCCGCCCGGAACCGATCCTGCCGACGATCCCGCCGCGTTCCAGGAGCAGCTCGCCAGGCCGGTGAGCTATCCGGTGCACCGCGTCCGGCTCGAGCATGCGCGGGCGACCGACCGCGAGGCCGCATTCGCGGCAATTCGCACCTTCCTCGCCTCTCTGCCCGACTCGCCCGAACGCCAGGAAGCGCTGCGGCTCGCCGCCGACCTCCTCGATCTTCCGCCTGAGCTTCAGGCCGGGCTCGCACCCGCGCGGGGCAGCGCGCGCACCGCCGGCGTCGTCTCGCCGCGCCTGCTCGACGCGGGTCAGCGGCTCGAGCGCAGCACGCTCGCCGGCGTGGCGGCTCACGACTCCCTCCTGCCGGAGCTCGAGCTGCTCGGGGCGGAGCACTTCGACGACGAGCTGCACCGGCGCGCCCGGGCGTACCTGCTCGGACAGGAGGCCGCCGACGGAGAGCTGACCGCGCTGCGCGCCGAGCTCTACGCGCTGGGCGACGAGGCGGAGATCACCCTCGAGACGGCGAGCCAGCTCCTCCTCCGGCTGCGCGAGCGGAGGCTTGATCGCGAGCTCGCGCAGGCCGACGGCGAGCGTCTCGTCGAGCTCCAGCAAGCGCTGTCGAAGCTGCGCGAGGAGATCCGAGCCTTCGCCTGACCTGGGGAGGGGCCGGCGGAACAGTGGCTGTGCTGCGGGGCCGCTGGGGCCGCGACTCCTCGCTTTGCTCGTCGGCCGGCTGCGCCGGCTGCGGCGTCCTCGGTCGCGCCGATAGGAAACGCTATCGGCGCTCCCTGCGTCTTTGCCTCACGGCGCCCGTCGCACCCCCGCAGCGAGCACCGTCCCGCCGGCCCCTCCGGGCTACAATGGCCGCCGCCGATCCCCGGTAGCTCAATTGGCAGAGCATCCGGCTGTTAACCGGAGGGTTGTTGGTTCGAGTCCAACCCGGGGAGCTCAGGAACGCCGTGCAGACGCGATCCTCTCGATCCTCAGCGGGTGCTCGGGTTGCCGGCGGCCTGGCTAGTCGCCTCAGCGCGGAGGCCCGGTCGAGACACCTCGATACGGGTCGTAGAGCGTGCCGGGACAGCGACCCCAGAGGCCCAGTTTTCGCCGGCGAGCACGGAGAGCGAAGCGCGTGAGGCGGGCGGCGTAGCGGCCCTTGTGCCCGCGGTAGAAGTACGGCGCTGCGGCCCCGACGGCGACGAGGCGAGTGTTGACGTTGAGGCCGTCGCGGACGCGGGTCACGTAGCGGAGGAGGCGACCGTAGCGGTCGACCGAGTCGGTCGCCTGCTCGCGTGTGAGCCGGACGCGTGTGCCCGGTGGCAGCAGCCGCTTCGTCAGCGCCGAGGCCTCCTTCCCGTAGCACTCGGGGTGGAAGTAGACCTCGGGAGTGTCGATCTGGACGAGCCTGATCTTCGCCCCGTTCGTGAGGTCGACCGTGTCGCCGTCCGCGACGTGGTCGATGCGGCCGACCTGACCCACCGAGACAGACGGGGAGGCCGGCCCGGCGACCGATAGAACGAACGCGGGTAGGGCAGCGAGCCCGACTACCACGATTCTTCGCAGACGACCCCTGATCACCCCCGAGTCATCGGCAGTTTGTGAGCCGAGACAAGAGGCCGGCCCGCAGCGTGCGGCGAGCCGAACGTGGTCGCGCTTGCTCCAGTGCGGAGTGATCAACGTGGGTCACACGGCCCCACCGGGCGGCACCTACGTTGGACACATGACTGATACCCGTTTCGATCTCCCGCGGCGGAGACGCGAGTGTCCGACCTGCGGCCGGCTCGTATACCTCAACCGCGACGGCTTCTTCCGCCGTCACTTCGGCGCGCAGCCAGACGGGAGCGTCCGTCTCTGCGCAACCTCCGGCCATGCGCCTCCAGGCGTCGTGGCGCGTGCACTACGCCGCTTCGACCTCTAGCAGTCCGGCGAACTACGAGGAACACCAGGCCCAGGCGAGCGTCCTACCTCTCGGAGCTACTGAGCCTGGTCGGTGTCCTGCTCTGTGCGCTCACCGTTACCAGTCGGGCTCGTGATCTCCCCGATCACGACTTTCGCGGCGGCCACATTCAGCTGAGGTCCGCCGTCTCCCGGCCCCTCGAGATTGGTGGCAAGGGCGAACGTGCTGAATGATCGGTTGATCCGACCGGGCAACCGGTACAGCCAGCTGGAGACCTCACGAACGCGGACTAGCCCTCCTCAGCGGATCCGCCGGCCTGATCGGAGGGAAGCGACACCGGGAGATAGGCTCGGCGTCGTGGCCGACCTCCGCTCCCGTTTCGACGAGTTCCTGCGGCGCCTCGGCGAGATCTCCGACATCGAGCGCGCCGGTTACCTGCTCAGCTGGGACCAGGAGACGAAGATGCCGCCGCTCGGCGCTCCCGTGCGGGCGGAGCAGCTGGCGACGCTGACCCGTCTCGCGCACGAGCGCTGGACGGCGCCCGAGCTCGGCTCACTGCTCGAGGAGCTGCGGGAGCTGGAGGAAAGCCCGGAGCGAGAGTCGTTCGAAGCGAGCATCCTCCGTGTCACGCGGCGGGACTACGAGAAGAAGCGGCAGGTTCCGAGCGAGCTGCGCGCCGAGATGACGCGGGCGGGCTCGCTCGGCTACGTCGCGTGGCTCGAGGCGCGCGAAGTCGCCGACTACACGATCCTGCGGCCTCACCTCGAGCGCCGGCTCGAGCTCACCCGCGAGTACGTCGCCTGTTTCGCGCCCTTCGACGACCCCTACGACGTCCTCCTCGACGACCACGAGCCGGGCATGTCGACCGCCGACGTGGAGGCGATCTTCGCCCGGCTCAAGGCCGAGATCGTCCCGCTCGTCGCCGGGCTCGGTGAGCCGGTCGACGACTCGTGCCTCCACGGCGACTTCCCGCCCGACCGGCAGCGGGAGTTCTCGCTCGAGGTGCTCACGCGCTGGGGGATGGACGACGAGTCGTGGCGGCTCGACGACACCGTGCATCCGTTCGCCGCGAACATCTCGGAGGCGGACATCCGGTTGACCACCCGCTTCGACGACGACCAGCTCGGCGGGATGCTCTCGTGCCTCCACGAGTTCGGGCACGGCCTGTACGACCGCCAGCTCGACCCGCGATATTCGCGCACGCCCGTCGCGGAAGGCGCTTCCTTCGGGTTCCACGAGTCCCAGAGCCGTCTGTGGGAGAACGTCGTCGGACGCCGTCTCTCGACGTGGAGCTTCTTCTACCCGCGGCTCCAGCATGCGTTCCCGGAGCGTCTCGCGGAGGTGCCGTTGAGCGAGTTCCACCGTGCGCTCAACCGTGTTGCGCCTGGTGTCCGCCGGGTCGACGCCGACGAGGTCACGTACTCGCTCCACATCATCCTGCGCTTCGAGCTGGAACGGGAACTGCTCTCGGGCGAGGTGACTCCCGCCGACCTGCCGGACGCATTCGACGCGAAGCTCCGCGAGTACCTCGGCGTGGAGCCGGCCGACGTCGTCGACGGCGTACTGCAGGACGTCCACTGGTCGGACTCCAGCTTCGGCTACTTCCCCACCTATGCGCTCGGGAACGTGATCGGCGTCCAACTGTGGGAGCGGGCAACGAGCGATCTCGGCGATCTGGATGAGGAGTTTCGCCGCGGCGAGTTCGGCTCGTTGCGCGAATGGCTGCGGGAGCACGTCCACCGCTGGGGTCGCTCTTTCGAGCCGCCCGAGTTGATGGAGCGGGCCACGGGTGGCCCACTCGATCCGGGGCCGTATCTCGCGTACCTGCACGCCAAGGTCGAGGCGCTCGAATCGGAGTAGTTCCTGGTCGGCCGCACTGCGCTAGACTCGCAGCGTGAGCTGGCTGTACATCGCCTTGCTCGCGGTCGCTGTCCTATTGGTCGCGGGCGCCGAATGGCCGCGACTGGGACACCGGTTCGGCGCCGACTCGCGCCGCCGCCGGGAGCGGGCCAGGCGCAAGCAGAACTTCCGCGTCGTCCGGGACGACGACGAGGCCGACGAGTTCGCGGCGAGTGTCGAGCGCGATCTCGCCAACCTGCCCACGATCGACGACCGCGAACGACGCTCGCGCTAGTACGTCACGCTAGCCGCCGGGACCGAACGGGGAGCCGGCGTCGGCGTGGTGCTTCAACCAGGCTGTCCGCAACTCGCGCGTACGGCGCTCGAGGCCCTCGATCAGCCGCCGAGCCTCGTCGCGCTCACGCGCGAGCGAGTCGACTCGACGCACTTCGGCCGCGATGTCGGCGAGCGGCGCCGCCCGGTCCGCGTTCAGCCTCGTCAGGCGGTCCTCGGCGGCGTGGAGGTGTGCCTCGGTCGCCCGCAACCAGCCGCCGGCTTCGTCATCGAGCGCCCTCAACTCGGCCTCGGTCGCGACCTCGCCCGCAACGATCTGACGCAGGCGCGTGACGAGCGCGAGATCGAGCTTCTGAGGCAGGCTGCTCACCGGGCCGGGGGAGACTTACAGATGCGGCGTGCTAGCCGCGGAGCGTCACCTTGGTGCGAACGGTGCGGGTGTTCGGGAGCACTGGCCCGACGTCCTCCATGTTCTTCGTCTCCTGGTAGTCCGAGGCCGTGACGACGAGGGTCTTCGTTCCGTGGTGAAGGCCCTTCGTCCGGAGATAGAGCACGCCGTCGGAGTACCTCAGGCGCACGGCCTTGCCGCCTACCCGGGCGTGGAACGACCGAGGGTCGACGCCTGAGCCGGAGTCGCGGACGGCGAGGCGGATCGGCCGGCCGATCACGTGCTTGCGGCCCAGGAGCCGGATCGTCGGCGGCGAGGTGTCGTTCACCCAGAAACGGAACCGGAACGCCCCCGGCTTGGCACCCGTCGGCGTGTCGAAGACGAAATCGTACGTGCCCGGATCGGGCAGCACGGCTCCCACGACCGGCTCCGCGGCGTCGAATCCCTTGTACGGGTTCAGGCTCGCGGGAATCCCGGTGTAGCCGACCACGCGGTTCTCGTCGTCGCCGGCGACGAGGCGCGGCGAGACGCGGACGCCCCGTGCGCTACCGATCACCGCGACTCCGAAGTTCGCGACCTGCGTGCGGAGTGTGAACCGGAACACCTGCTCGGGCCCGCCGAGCCGGGTCGGAACGGAAGCCGCGAGGCCCTGCTCGGGATAGCGGTACGAGGAGACCCGCGACGCCTGGCCTGCCGTGTCGCCGCCGTAGACGCCGGGTGTGCGCAGCGTGCGATGCGGATCGAGTGCGAGTCTCGGCACCTCGACGTGGAACCAGAACGCGATCCGCCGGACGTCGCTGCCGCGGGTCAGGACGACGAAGCCGGTGCCGTCGCCCGCCTCGGCCGTCGGCGACACCGTCAGCCGCAGAGCGAGCGACGCTCCGGCCGTCAGCGTCGTCTGCGCCGGGGCGAGCTTCGCGCCGCGCGGCATCGACTGCGCGTGGATCGACACCGTCCACGGCGTGCTCCCGCCTCCGGCATCCGTCGTCGAGAGCTCCTTCGTCCCGGAGAATCCGCGGCGCACGAGGCCCCAGCCGACCGAGGTCGGATTCGTGAAGATCAACGGCTGGTCGGCGCGGACGAGGTTGATCCTGCCGCCACCCTCCCGCAGCACCGAAACCGTCCCGTCGCGGCCGATCGGGTGGACCGTGTCTCCCGTCGAGGCGAGGGCCGACTTCAGCTGCTGAACCGACCACGTCGGATGACGTTGCACCAGAAGCGCCGCGGCGCCTGACACGTGCGGCGCGGCCATGCTCGTTCCGTCCAGCGTCTCGAAGTCGTGTGCGGGTATCGAGGAGAGGACGTCGACGCCCGGGGCCGTCACGTCCGGCTTCAGCAGAAGCGATACGGGCGTCGGGCCTCCGGATGAGAACGAGGCGATGTGGTCCGGATGCGTCCCGTCGCCGCCCATGGTCGAGGCGGCGGCCGTGATGGCCGCAGGCGCGTTCGCCGGCGAGCCGACCGAGCCGTACCCGGCTGCGTCGAAATCGTTGCCGGCGGCGACGACCGGGACGACTCCGGCGGCCGCGGCATTGTCGAGCGCCTTGACGACGATGTCGCGGCGCGGCTCCACCTCGGGCTCGCCGATCGAGAGGTTGATGATGTTCATCCCGTCCGCTACCGCCTGGTCGATCGCCTTGGCGATCTCCGGCGAGTTGCCGTCGAGGCCGTAGTCCGCCGTCGGCACGGTCAGCGCCTTGTAGTTGCCGAGGTAGGCCTTCGGCGCGACGCCGGAGATGGGGGATCCGTGGTCGGGGGCAGTCGGAGTGTCGTGGTCGCCCGCCGCGATCCCCGCGACGTGCGTCGCGTGGAAGGAGAACTCGGGGTCGAAGGGCTTGGCCGCGTACTTCCAGTGGGTCGACGGCGAGGGGAACGCGCGCGCGACGATGACCTTCGGCGTCGTGTAGGCGGTGTTCCCCTTCGGAAAGCCGGCCGGATACGAGTAGCCGGACGGATTGAAATAGGGATGCGCCTGGTCGATGCCGTCGTCGACGAGCCCGATCTTGATTCCCTGACCGGCGGTGGCGAGGCTCGGGCCCCAGAGCTCCGGCGCGCCGATCAAGGCGGGCCCCGGGTCGGCCGTGGTCGTGGTGTCCGAGTCGGGCGTGTCTCTGAGTGTGTGATACGTGACGCTTGGCCAGACGGTCGCGCCCGGCAGCGTGCGCAGGCGGGCGAGATCGGACGAGGGGAGCACGACCGAGACGCCGTCGAGCGCGACGCCGTAGTGCCAGCGGACGCGGGCCGCCGGAATCGAAACGGCGAGCCGTGCGCTGAGCGTCCGCTGCGCAACCGCGAGCGTCCGAAGGTAGGAGACGGCTGCAGGCGTGCGCACCGAGACGGAATGGCTGTGCTTCGCGGCCACCGCGAGTGTCCGGTCGTGAGCGACCTCCATCGCGAGCGAAGGCTGCGGAAGCGTGACGACCACTTCGACCAGGTCCGCGGATGCCCGTGGCGGCGCAGCAGCTCCTCCGCCCGCGAGCAGCGCAAGAGCGACTCCGAGGGCGAGTGCGAACGGAAGCAGGGAGCGGTGCAAGAAGCCGCATGGTACGTGCGTCTCGGGGCTGTCGGAGCGCCCCGTTCGGGCTACACTTTCGCTCCGCGCGGATGTGGCGGAATTGGTAGACGCGCACGGTTCAGGTCCGTGTGGGCTTCGGCTCGTGGAGGTTCAAGTCCTCTCATCCGCATAGGTCGGAGTACGTCGATTCGAGCAGATATAGGCAGTTTTGGACCTCCGGTGGCTCGGAGCTGTCCGAACGGGTGTGTGTCGGCTCGCGCCGTCGACCTACGTAACTCGCATGGCGGGACCGAGCGAGGAACGCACGTGGTGACCGCGACGGCAAGGCCGCACGTCGTTTGGGTGGACACGGATTCCGCCACCCGGGAGCGCGTCAGTGCCTGGCCGGTCGGTCCTGCGCTCCTCGAGCGGCTGGGCGAGATCAACTCGGGCGTGCAGACCGCACTCGCCGAGGAGCGCGCGCGGCTCAGCGAGCACGGCTATCCGGAAGATCTTCCGCTGCCCGCTCTCTGGTGGGCGGCCGGCGACTGACCGAGAAGGTCAGGGGGCCAAGGGAGAATCCTGACCCCGCTTGCGCGTTTGCGGCGACGCGCGTCCGAGGAGACTCCGACCCCCTGACGACTAGAGGATCGGCACGCGGGCGCGATCCTTGAGGGCCGGGTCAGGTCCGCGACGTCTCGCCCCGCCGATCCTTCTCCTTGGTCTTGACGAGAGACCGCGGCCAGTCAGGAGTAGCGGTCGGTTCCGCGACGGAACGCTCCAACCACGCGTAGATCGGGAATGCTTCGGAGTCGGGCGCTTGATCTGCCGCAGTCGGGGCCTCGGTTTGTTCGTCGACCGAGGGCGGTGGAGCCTCTTCCGCCTCGCGCGCACGCTCGGCCTCGGCTTGGCGTCGGGCTTGCTCTTCGGCTTCTCGCGCGGCTTGTGCCTCGGCTTCGCGTTTGACCTGCTGCTCGGCGGCCTGGCGTCGGGTCTCTTCCTCGGCGGCGACTCGGGTCTGTTCTTCGGCTTGGCGTCGGGCTTGCTCTTCGGTTTCGCGTGCGGCCTGTGCCTCGGCGGCGAGCTGCGCCTGCTCTTCGGCTTCGCGTCGGGCTAGTTCCTCGGCTTGCCGTCGGGTCTCTGCCTCCTCGGCGAGCCGGGCCTGTTCTTCGGCTTCGCGTGCGGCTTGCTCTTCGGCTGCGCGCCGGGCTTGCTCTTCGACTGCGCGCCGGGCGTGTTCTTCGGCCTGGCGTCGGGCCTCCTTCTCCGCAACTCGTCGGGCCCGTTCTTCGGCTTTGCGTGCGGCTTGCTCCGCGGCTTCGCGTTTGGCCTGCTCTTCGGCGGCCCGGCGTCGCGTCTCTTCCTCCGTGGCGAGTCGGGCTCTCTCCGACGCCTCGCGCTGGGCTTGTGCGTCCGCTTCGCGCCGGGCTTGTTCCTCGGTTTCGCGTAGGGCGTCCGTTTCTGCGACACGCTCGGCCCGCAGCTCCGCCTCCTCGGCGTCGATCGTGTACCGCTCGGCGAGCGCCTTCCGCCCCTCGGGCAGACCCACCTTCAGACCTGAGGACCCGCGGTTTCTCGAGTTCCACTGAGGCTTCCGAAACACGTCTCTGATGGTAGGCGGAAAGGGGAGATACGGGAAGCCAGAGCCACCAGTCCTTTCATGTAGCCGCCTTGCCGCGCGAGTCCAGCTTCGTCTCGAAGGCGCGGCGCAGCAGCTCCCCGGTCATGTCGCCCGTCTTGCGTGGGATCGGCCTGGGTTCCTGGCGGACGACGCTGACGATCTCACCGCTCCGCTCGCCGTAGCTGCGCGCGTACGCCTCCGCCTCGCGAATCGGCGAAGCAGCCTCCCGCCGCCCGCGGCGGAAGAGCGAGCGGAGCCACCGGAGCACGCGACTAGAGTCGCAGAAAGCCGGGACGGAGACTAGGCTTAGGCCGCGGTGAGCTCGATGTCGGCGTCCGGGTAGAGGACGCGCCAGACGCGGAGGTACAGCTCGAGCTCGAGATGCTGCAGGTCCTCGGACGTCTCGTCGAGGTCGACGCGGTCCGGAGCGCCGACGACGGCGCGCCGGCCGACGCTCGTGAGGAACGCCGCGAGCCGGTCGGTGTACGAGGGATCGCGCAGGAAGAGCTGCATGCCGCAGCCCTGATCTTCGTTGCCGCGGATGGTGGTCGGACACCCCCCGCCGGGGGATTTGTGGCCTCAGGCCGGAGCGAGAGCCGCCAGCACGTCGTCGGCGTGCGTGTCTGGCTTGACCCCGTGCATGACCTTTGCGACCGTCCCGTCGGGCGCGACGATGAACGTCGTGCGACTGACTCCCCAGTACGTCCGGCCGTTGTAGCGCTTCTCGCTCCAGGTCCCGTAGCGCTCGGCGACCTCGTGCTCCGGATCCGCCAGCAGCGTGAACGGGAGCCCGTACTTCTCCTTGAACTTGACGTGCGACGCTTCGTCGTCGGGCGAGATGCCGAGCACAACTGCGCCTGCGCGGTCGAACTCTCCGTACGCGTCGCGAATTCCGCAAGCCTGTGCCGTACAGCCCGGCGTGTCGTCCTTGGGATAGAAGTAGAGGACGACCGGCTTGCCGCGGAAGTCGGACAGACTCACGCTCTCGCCGGCGTCGGTGGTGACGGTGAAGTCGGGTGCTACATCTCCCTCGGAGACCACGTTCGGAGGGTAATGGCGCCGGCTGCCCCTATGCGGTGGACCGCGTCAGCTCAGGTTCAGCAGGTGCAGGTTCGGGAGCTCGCGGTAGCGCTCCTCGAGATCGAAGCCGTAGCCGACGTACAGCTCGTCGGGGACGGCGAAGCCGACGTAGCGAACCGGCAGGTCGTCGACGAGGCGCCGGTACGGCCGGTCGAGGAGGGTGACCGCCGCAACCGAGGCCGGGCCGCGGAGCTCGAACGTGCGCACGAGATAGTTGAGCGTCAGGCCGGTGTCGACGACGTCCTCGACGACGAGCACGTCACGGCCGCGGATGTCGAGGTCGAGATCCTTGAGCACGCGGATCTGCTGGTGCCCTCCCATGCGTGCGCTTCCGTAGCCGGCGAGCTCGACGAAGTCGAGCGAGTGGAAGATGGGGATGGCCCGCGAGAGGTCCGCGATGAAGACCAGGCTCGCCTTGAGCGAACCGACGAGGACCGGCTCGCGACCGGCGTAGTCGTGCGCGATCTCCGCACCGAGCTCCCGGACGCGCACGGCGATTGCGCCGGCCGAGAGATGGATCTCTCCGATCCGGTCGTCCGGTGGGCGGTAACCCGTGTTAGCTGGCGATGTCGAGATGGAAATGCTGGGCCAGGCGCTCGAGATCGCGCCGGTAGAAGAGCTTGATCCGGACGTCGGGGTATCGCTCGCGCAGCTTCCGCAGCTTCCGGTTCTTGCGGGTGACGAGCGACTGCTTCATGGCGGTGATCTCGACGTAGAGGTCCTGGTCGGGGAGATAGAAGTCGGGCGTGAAGGCCTCGGTCACACGTCCGTTCTCGTCCTTCTCGAGGACGAACGTCCTGGGCTCGTATACCCAGGCGACGTCGTAGTAGTCGAGCACCTTCGCGCACTCCAGCTCTGCGGGGCTCGCGAACCGCGGCGGCTCGGCACCGCGATACGCTCGAAAGGCCGGGAGCTGAAGCTCCATCGGACATCACGGTAGCTGCGCCGTCGGATGCCGAGACAAACCGCACAAGCGCGGGATCTTCTAGCGTTCCCGGACCATGTTCCGGATCGTTCAGCTCTCCGACCTGCACTGTGGGCAGCAGTTCTTCCTCCCGCAGCACCTCGAGCGCGCCATCGCCGAGGTGAACGAGATGGAGCCCGACGTCGTCGTGATCTCCGGCGACCTCACCACGAACGGCTTCAAGGACGAGTACGTGCTCGCCCGCGAGTACCTGAACCGGGTCGAGTGCGAGGCGATGGTCGTGATCCCGGGTAACCACGATTCGCGCAACGTCGGCTACGTCCACTTCGAGGATCTGTTCGGTGAGCGGAACTCCGTGCTGGGCGTAGGCAAGGCGACGATCGTGGCGGTCGACTCGAGCGAGCCGGACCTCGACAACGGCCAGATCGGCCGTGGACGCTACCGCTGGATCGAGGAGAGCTTCGCCGCCGACGCCGAGCTGCGCATCTTCGTCCTCCACCACCACTTGCTCCCCGTTCCGGGAACGGGCCGCGAGCGCAACATCGTCAACGACGCAGGCGACACGCTCGAGACCCTGCAGCGCGCCGAGGTCGACCTCGTCTTGGCCGGCCACAAGCACGTTCCGTATGCCTGGCGGCTCGAGGATCTGTTCGTCGTCAACGCAGGAACGGTCTCGTCTTCCCGGCTCAGAGGCAAGGGCCGGCCCTGTTACAACGTCGTCGAGGTCGAGGGAACGCACGTGGACGTTTGGCGGCGCTATCCGTTCCACGGGCAGGAGCGGATCATCCAGTTCTCGACCGACACGAAGACGTACGAGAAGTACACGGCGCGGATCGAGGACGAGGTCCGTTCCACGTGAGGGCGCTCGCGCTGATCGACGGTGAGCACTACGCGCCGGTCGTGCGGGATGCCCTCGACGCGCTGCCGTACCACGTCGTCGCGGCACTGGTCGTGGGCGGCACGGAGAAGCTGCGTGGCGACGACGACTACGGGGTGCCGATCGTCGACGCGCTCGACGGGATCGAGGCGGATCTCGTGGTCGACCTGTCCGACGAGCCGGTGCTCGGGCCGCAGGAGCGCATGCTGTGGGCGTCGCGGGCGCTCGCGCTCGGGCTGCCGTACGTCGGCGCCGACTTCCGCTTCGATCCGCCGCCGCTTCATCCAGTCGAGACGCCGTCGCTCGCAGTAATCGGCCTCGGCAAGCGCATCGGGAAGACCGCAGTTGCGGGCCACGTGGCGCGGCTGCTCGCCCACGATCGCCGGGTCGCCGTGGTGGCGATGGGGCGCGGCGGGCCGGCCGAGCCGGAGCTTCTCGAGGTCGCGCCCACGCTCGACGACCTCCTCGCGCTTTCTCGCTCCGGCAGGCACGCGGCGTCTGACCACCTCGAGGCCGCGGTGCTCGCAGGAGTACCCGCGATCGGTTGCCGCCGGGCCGGGGGCGGGCTCGCGGGCGCTCCGTTCTTTTCGAACGTCCTCGACGGTGTGGGGCTCGCCGCTCAGGTCGATCCCGAGCTGCTCGTCTTCGACGGGAGTGGAGCTGCCTTGCCGCCGGTCGCGACGGATGCGCGCATCCTCGTCACGAACGGCCGTCACGACCCTCGCGCCGGCCTCAACGCCTACCGGGTCCTCGTCTCCGATCTTGTCGTCGACACCGGCGGCGCCGACCGCGAGGCGATCCGCTCGATCTCCGGCGTCCCTGTCGTCGCTGCCGTGCTTCGCCTGCGTCCGGCCGAGCCACTCGGCGGCCGCCGCACTGCCGTCTTCACGACCGGCCCCGCCGCGACCGACCACCTCGACGCCGAGATCGTCCAGGTCTCGCGCAACCTCGCGCACCGGGACGCGCTGCTGGAGGAGCTCGAGGACGTCGATGCGAACGTCTATCTGGTCGAGCTCAAGGCGGCCGCGATCGACGTCGTGGCCGAGGCCGCGCTCGCGCGCGGGGCGGAGGTCGTCTTGGCGGCCAACGACGTCGTCTCCGACGAGCTCGACGAGCGCATCGTCGCCCTCGCCGCGCAGGCCGTGAGCGCATGAACGAGCCGCGACGGATCATGCCGCTCCCGCTCGGCGGCGGGGAGCTCGGGCTGCCGTACTCGCGCGGATTGATGGCGCGGTCGCTGATGGCAGCGGGAGTCGCCGGACACCGCGCGTACGCGCTTGCGAGTCGGGTCCACGACGAGCTCCGCGAGCGCGGTCGCGGCGAGATCGAGCTCGAGCGGCTCGAGGCGCTTGCGGTCGAGATGCTCGGGGAGGAGGAGGGACGCGAGTCGATCCAGCGCCTGCGCCGCTATCAGGAGCTTCGCGAGCTCGACCTGCCGATCATGATCTTCATCGGCGGCGCAACCGGCACAGGCAAGTCGACCGTCGCCACCGAGCTTGCGTACCGCTTCGGCATCACGCGCGTCACCTCGACCGACTTCGTGCGGCAGACGATGCGCGCGTTCTTCTCGGACGCGTTCATGCCGGCGATCCACCAGTCGAGCTTCGAGGCGGGCGACGCCTACCCCGACGCCGACGACCCGCTCGAGTTTGGCTTCCGGGAGCAGGCGAGGAACGTCCTCGTCGGCGTGCGCGCCTCGTCCGAGCGGGCGTTCGAGGAGGGCTGGTCGCTCGTGCTCGAGGGCGTGCACCTGGTTCCCGGGATGGTCGAGCTGCCGCGGCCGGAGCACGCCGTCTCGGTGTTCGTCGTGCTCTCGATCACCGACGAGGACGAGCATGTGCGCCATTTCCGTTTTCGCGACGAGGACTGCGAGAGCCGGCCCGAGTCGCGCTACCTCGAGCGCTTCGAGGACATCCGGAGGCTGCAGGAGCTCGTCGTCGCCCGCGCCCATCGCGCCGGGGTTCCGGTGATCGAGAACGAGAACGCCGACAAGGCCGCGCGAACCGTCGCGGACCTCGTCCTCGCCGCCGCCGAGCAGAGCCGCCCGGTCGTCCGATGAGCGAGAGCGCCGGATACGAAGCCGAGGCGGAGCGGCCGTGCCAGTGCCAGGCGTACCTGCGGGCAACGGAGCGCGCCGCGCTCGTCTCGGCCCGCTGGCTCGGCCGGGCCGACGAGCACGCGGCGGAGGAGACAGCGGCGACCGGCATGCGCGCCACGCTCGACATCCTCCAGATCAGCGGCCGCGTCGTGTTCGGTTCGCTCGACGACTCGGGCGGACTCACTCCCGGCGCGATCGTCGGCGCCGGCGGCAAGGAGGTCGACCTTGCGCTCGACCCGCTCGAAGGTCGCGGCATCGTGGCCCGCGGCGGCAACGGTGCGATGTCGATGATCGCCGTGGGCGATCCCGGCCGCTTCACGGCGCTCCCCGACATCTACATGCGGAAGATGGCGGTCGGCCCGCTCGCCCGCGGCTCGATCGATCTTCACCGCCCCGTCGGCGAGAACATCGAGGCGATCGCCGAGGCGTTCGGGCGGAGGGTCAACGACGTGACGACGATCGTCCTCGACCGTCCCCGCCACCACGACCTGATCGAGGAGATCCGCAACTCGGGAGCGCGGATCAAGCTCATCCAGGACGGCGACGTCACCGCCGCGATCTCGGCCGCGATCCGCGGCACGAACGACCACCTCGCGATCGGCATAGGCGGCACCCGGCAGGCCGTACTGTCGGCCGCCGCGCTGCGGTGCCTCGGCGGCGAGTTGCAGGCCCAGTTCTGGCCGACGTCGCGCGGGGAGATCGAGGAGCTGAGAGCGGCCGGGATCGAGGACTACGAGCGCGTCTTTCGTACCGAGGATCTCGCTCCGGGAGAGGTGATCGTCGCCGCGACCGGCGTCTCGAACGGCGACCTCCTGCGCGGCGTCCGCTTCCTCGCCGACAGCGCGCGGACGCATTCGCTCCTCATGTGCACGCGCTGCAACTGGGTGCGGTTCGTCGACGGGATCCACTTCTTCGCCCGCGAGCGGCGCGAAGAGGTGCGGCTCCTCGGCTACTGATCGCAGACCGAACCTTCGTTCCTTTTCATTCGCGCGCGGCGTAGCATCGCCCGCAAGCAACTGGGGAGGACAGGATGGCTGTTTCGGTCGAGGGTCTCGCGTCGGGCCTGAAGGGCAGGGTCGTCCAACCGACCGACGCCGACTACGACGAGTCGCGCGCGCTCTACAACGGGATGATCGACCGGCGGCCGGCCGCGATCGCTTACTGCACCGACGAGGCGGACGTCGCCGCGGCCCTGCGTTACGGGGTCGAGAACGGCCTGCGGATCGCCGTGCGGGGGGGCGGCCACAACGGGGGCGGCCTGGGGAGCGTCGACGACGGACTCGTGATCGACCTCTCGCAGATCGACGACATCACCGTCGATCCGGCCACGTCGATGGCACGCGTCGGCGGCGGAGTCCTGCTCAAGGATCTCGGCGAGGCGACGCATCAGCACGGGCTGACGATCCCCGTCGGGATCATCGGCACGACCGGCGTGGGCGGGCTGACGCTCGGCGGAGGCGTGGGTCATCTCAGCCGCGCCTTCGGGCTCACGATCGACAACCTCGTCGCTGCCACCGTCGTGCTCGCCGACGGGACGGTCGTCCAGACCGACGCGGAACGCGACCCCGAGCTCTTCTGGGCGATTCGCGGCGGGGGCGGCAACTTCGGGGTCGTCACCTCGTTCTCGTTCCGCTGTCATCCGCTCACGAACGTGCTCGCCGGGCCGGTCGCCTATGACCTCGACGACGCGGCCGACCTCATGCGCTGGTACGACGGGTTCATCGCCTCGGCGCCGGACGAGCTCGGCGGTTGGTTCGCGTATCTCTCCATTCCGCCCGGACCGCCTTTCCCGGAGGAGCTGCATCTGCGTCCGGTCTGCGCCATCGTCTGGACGCAACCGGGCGAGGAGGAGACTCCCGCCCTTCGCGAGGCTCGCTCCTACGGCAAGCCGCTGCTCGACGGCGTCGCGCCGCTCCCCTTCCCCGTCTGGAACACCGCCTTCGACGCGCTGTTGCCGCCGGGCGAGCAGTGGTACTGGCGCGGCGAGTTCTTCGACGAGATGAGCGACGGGCTGATCGAGGCGAACCTCGAATGGATGCCGAAGGCCCCGACCTGGAAGTCGACGATGCACATGTACGCGATCGACGGCGCGGCGTCACGGATCGGGAACGACGAGACCGCGTGGGCCTATCGCGGCGCACGGTGGGCGCAGGTGGTGGCGGGCATCGACGCGGATCCGGCGAACGCCGGGGCCGTGTCGGATTGGGCCCGCGGGTACTCCGACGCCACGAGGCCGTACGCGATGGCGGGCGGCTACTCGAACTTCCAGATGGACGAGGAGCCGGATCGCGTCCGCGGCATGTACGGCGCGAACTACGACCGGCTCGCGCGCGTCAAGGCGGCGTACGACCCGGAGAACGTCTTCCGGGTCAACCAGAACATCGCCCCCGCGGCATAAGGGAGGTCAGTAAGGGGGCGGCGGGCGACGGCCCGCCGCCCGCTCGCTCTCGTCGTAGCGCTTGCCGGCGCGGAGAAACCACCAGGCGAACCAGATCACAGCGATCACCGGGCCGATCGCCGCGACGAGCAGGATGATGGTGAGGCCGACGTTGCCGGCGCTGCCGAGCACGTCGGAATCGTACGCGCGCGCTTAGACTGGTCAGATGGCGACGCGCGACGACGTGATGGAGGTTCTCCGCCAGGTCGAGGATCCCGAGCTCGGGATGGACATCGTCGACCTCGGCCTCGTGTACGAGACCGAGGTGGAGAACTCGACCGCCAAGGTCACGTACAGCTTGACCTCGATGGGCTGTCCCGCGGGCCCGCTCATCGCGCAGGACATCGACAGCGCCGTCCGGCAGGTCGAGGGCATCGAGGACGTCGAGCTGGAGCTGACGTTCGACCCGCCCTGGACGCCGGACAAGATGTCCGACGACGCCAAGTTCATTCTCGGCTTCGGCTAGCCGGCGTCCGAGCCGTTCATCCGCTTCGTACGATGCGGGGCGCGTCCGGCCGCGTGAAGCTCGTGGAGCCCGATGTCGCTGTCGCACCCCAAAGGCCCGAAGCGCCTGAAAGCCGAGCTCTCGCTCTCTCCGCTCTTCACCCGTGAGCGGGACACGATCCCGTGCCACGAGATGCCCGAGCGGGAGATGTCTCCCGACGTTGCGTACCAGATCATCCACGACGAGCTGATGCTCGACGGCAACGCGCGGATGAACCTCGCCACCTTCGTCAGCACCTGGATGGAGCCTCAGGCCGAGAAGCTGATGGCCGAGTGCTTCGACAAGAACATGATCGACAAGGACGAGTATCCGCAGACCGCGGAGCTCGAGTCGCGCTGCGTCAGCATTCTCAGCGAGCTCTGGCACGCACCGAAGGCGCCGCAGGCGACCGGGTGCTCCACCACCGGGTCGAGCGAGGCGGCGATGCTGGGAGGGCTCGCGCTGAAGCGGCGCTGGCAGACGCGGCGCCGCGCCGAGGGCAAGCCGGCCGACAAGCCGAACCTCGTGATGGGGGTCAACGTGCAGGTCTGCTGGGAGAAGTTCGCCAACTACTGGGACGTCGAGATGCGGCTCGTGCCGATGGAGGGCGAGCGCTTCACCCTCTCCGCCGAGGAGGCGGTGAAGCGTTGCGACGAGAACACCATCGGCGTCGTCGCGATCCTCGGCTCGACCTTCGACGGCGCGTACGAGCCGGTGGCCGAGATCTGCGGGGCGCTCGACGATCTGCAGGAGCAGACCGGCCTCGACGTGCCGGTCCACGTCGACGGGGCGTCCGGTGCCTTCATCGCGCCGTTCCTCGACCCCGAGCTCGTCTGGGACTTCCGCCTGCCGCGCGTCGCGTCGATCAACACCTCGGGGCACAAGTACGGGCTCGTCTACCCGGGCGTCGGCTGGATCGTCTGGCGCGACTCGGGCGCACTGCCGGAGGAGCTGATCTTCTGGGTCAACTACCTCGGCGACGAGATGCCGACCTTCGCGCTCAACTTCTCCCGGCCGGGGTCGCAAGTCGTGTCGCAGTACTACAACTTCCTTCGGCTCGGCTTCGAGGGCTACTCGAAGGTGCAGGGTTACGCGCGGTCGGTTGCGACCCGGCTGTCCGCGGCGATCGCGGAGATCGGCCCGTTCGAGCTGCTGACAACGGGCGACGAGCTGCCCGTGTTCGCCTTCACGCTTGCCGACGGCGTCGACGGGTTCTCGGTCTTCGACGTCTCGAGCGCGCTCCGCGAGCGCGGCTGGCAGGTTCCCGCGTACACGTTCCCCGAGAACCGGACCGATCTCGCGGCGCTGCGCGTCGTGGTCAGGAACGGCTTCGGCCACGACATGGCCGACCTCTTCCTCGCCGACCTGAACCGGCAGCTGCCGCGGCTCGAGAAGCAGGGCGCCCCGGTCCACGACAGCGCGAGCGGAGCCGGATTCCACCACTGACCAGCGTTTTGGGGCCTCATCCCTTCGTGGCGATGCGGCTCCCGTTCAAACGTGAGACCGTAAGCGCACTTCGACCGTCATGGAGGTACGTGTATGTGGTGGGGCATTGGGTTCGGTGGGCTCCTGTACCTGGTACTGCTCGTAGTCCTGGGGATCAGTTGTCTTCGCAAAGGTCACTGGGTGATGTTCATCCTGGGCTTCTTCCTCCCGTTTTTCTGGATCATCGGGGCGGTGATCCCGCCGGTGAGGCCGCAGACGGTCTAGGCGGCGGTGCCGCTCGATGGATGGAGGAGCGGCACGCTCCCTTCCCTGCCGGCCTCGAGCACGCCGAGCGTGGTGGGCGGGGTGATGACGGCCGCCTGGCCGCGCGGTCTGGTCCGTCGTTCGGTGTAGCCGCCGGGCGACCACCGTCGGAGCGCGTCGCCGAGCACGAGCCACGGCTCGTCCTCGAGCAGGATGAACGCGCCGTCGGGTAGCTCCTCGAAAGACCGTTGGTGAAGGCGGCGGCCGGCGACGCCGCCCCCGAGCCGTTCCGCGTGCAGACGGCTGTCCAGCTCGGCGGCGTCCGCTGCGCCCGCAAGGCCGAGGAAGCTGCGGTAGTCGGCGTTCCGGCACTCGGCGCACGGCCGGTGTCCGGCGGCAAATGCGGTCGCCTCGTCGAGGAAGAAGAGGCCGGTGTAGCGGTTGGACGCCATCGGCCCTCCCCCGCGGTAGCGGCCGCGAAACTCGAGGCGGCAGGAGATCCATCGCTTCAGCTGCCACTGCCTGCGGATCCGTCCGTGCTCGTCGTGCAGACGGCCGCGGTTGCCGTACACGAGACCGCGCTCCGGCGTCGCGAGCAGCTCGCCCAGCGGCGTCACCCGGTTCTGCAGAGGCATCAGATCGTGAGGACGATCTTGCCGAGTTGCTCGCCGGCCTCGAGCCGCTCGTGCGCGGCGCGGATCTCCTCCAGCGGAAGCACCGAGTCGACGACCGGCAGCGCGCGCCCACTGGCGACGAGCTCGTAGGCACCGGCGAAGTCCTCGCCGGTTCCCATCGTGGAGCCGAGGATCGAGAGCTGCTTCCACCAGATCCGGTGCAGCGCCGCCGGCGGGTTCGGGCCGGACGTCGCGCCGCAGACGGTGATGCGGCCTCCGGGCGCGGCGACCTGCACGGATGTCGCCCACGTCGCCTCGCCGACAGTCTCGACGACGACGTCGATGCCGCGGCCTTCCGTCGCCTCCTGCACGGCCGACTTCACGTTGCCGGTGGCGTGGTTCACGGTCGCATCGGCGCCGAGCTCGCGCGCACGGTCGAGCTTGGCCGCGCTCGACGACGTGACGAGAATGCGCGCACCGAGCGCCTTCGCGATCGCGAGCGCCGCAGTCGAGACGCCGCCGCCGATGCCCCAGGCGAGCACCCACTCGCCCTCCCGCAGCTCGGCGCGCGTCACGAGCATCCGGTACGCGGTCTCGAAGACGAGCGGGAAGGCGGCCGCCTCCTCGAAGCTCAGCCCGTCCGGGATCGTATGCACGTTCGTCGCCGGCACCGCGATCAGCTCGGCGTTCGTCCCGTCCCCGTGCTCGCCGATGACGTGGATCCGGCCGCCCCCGGCCTCGATCCCGGGATTGAGGACGACGCGCTCGCCCAACTCGAAGCCGGCTACACCGTCGCCGAGCGCCTCGACCACACCGGCCCCGTCGGCGCCGAGGATGCGCGGCTTGGGCACCGAGGGCATTCCCTTGCGGATCCAGACGTCGAGATGGTTCAGGGCGGAGGCGCGGAGACGGACGAGCACCTCGCCCGGTCCCGGCTCTGGATCGGGCGCCTCTTCGAGCACGAGCACCTCGGGCCCGCCGTCCTCGTGGATCCGAACCGCGCGCACCGCGGCAGACTATCCGCGTGACCGCAGGGGAACTCGAATCTCTCGCGCAAGAGCTCGGGCTCGACGCGATCGGAGCCGCGCCGGCCGAGCCGTACGACGAGACGGAGCGCCACATCCGCGAGCGGCGCGAGCGCGGGCTGTTCGCCGACATGCGCTTCACCATGGCGCACCCGGAGGAGTCGTGCCATCCCGAGAGGCTGCTGCCCGGCGCGCGCACCGTCGTCTCGGCCGCACTCTGCTACTGGCTGCCCGAGCCGGAGCGTCCGCAGGGTCACGGACGGCTGCCGCGCTACACGTGGTACGACGCGTACGAGGTGCTGCGGGAGAAGCTAGACACGCTCGGACACGAGCTCGGTGGGGCGTATCGCGTGCTGGTCGACGCGAACCAGCACGTCGACCGGGAGGCGGCCGCTCGGAGCGGGGTGGGCTTCTACGGCAAGAACACGCTGATCATCACGCGCCGGCACGGCTCCTGGGTCGTGCTCGGGACGCTCGTCACCGACGTCGAGCTCGAGCCGACGACACCGCTCGACCTCGACTGCGGCGAGTGCCGGCTCTGCATCGACGCCTGCCCGACCGGCGCGCTCGACGAGCCGGGAACGCTCGACTCGACCCGCTGCCTCAGCTACTGGACACAGGCCCCTGCGCCGCCACCCGCGGAGTACCGAGCCGACTTCGGCGCGCAGGTCTACGGCTGCGACATCTGCCAGGACGTCTGCCCGTGGAACCGCGGCGTCGAGAAGCGGCGCTCCGGTGAGCCGCTCCCCGAGGATGCGACGCCGCATGTCTCACTCGTGGATTGGCTCCGCTCGGAGCCCGACGACCTGAGGCGCCGCTTCGCGAGGCTCTACGTGCCGCGCAACGACGGCCGCCGCCTGCGGCTGAATGCGCTGGTGGCGGCAGGCAACGTGGGGGGCGACGGCGAACGGGACGCGGTGACCTCGTGCCTCGAGGATCCGGACGAACCGACGCGCGAGCTCGCGGCGCGGGCGCTCGCGCGACTCGAGGAGCGAGATGCTTAGCCGTCCCGGGCGCTGGCTGGTCCTGCTGCGGGGGGTGCTCGTGGTCGTCGGCGCGATCGCCGTCGGCCTGACGGCCTTCCCGCCTGGATATGAGCCCTGGGCCTGGGCGGTCGTGGGGTTCTTCGCGGCGGTGACCGTCTTCTCAGGTGCGCTCTCGGTGATCGAGCTCGGTCCCGTCGCCCGCGCGCGGGCTCGCGTGCTGCTGCTCGCTCTCGACGCGGTCGTTGCGATCGGTTTCGTCGCCGTCTTCTCGTTCGAGACCGGCGAGCCGTGGCGTGCGCTCTACCTGATCCCGATCGCGGCGGCAGCGCTCCGCTTCGGGCTCGTCGGCGGCATCGTCGGCGGCGCTGTGATGGTGAGCGCGACGATCGTCATCGACGCCCTCGGCCCGGGCGTGCAGTGGAAGACGGCGTTCGCGCGCGTGCTCGTCGGGATGCTGACCGGAATAGTGATCGGCCGCCTGCGCGACACCCTCAACGCCGAGCGGAGCCGCGCCGAGGCGCGGGCGGCCGAGGCGGAGCGGCTGCGCGACGAGCTCGGCCACCGCGTCGACGTGCTCGAGACAGCAAATCGCTGTGCCCGCGCGCTCGGCTCGTCACTCGAGCTCGACGAGGCATTCGGCGCGTTCATCCGCGAGCTCCGCGGGCTGGTTCCGTTCGAGCGGACGGCCATCGTCCTCGTGGAGGGCGAAACCGCGACCACGATGGCCACGGCCGGGCGCGGCGCCGGCGAGGTGTTTCCGCCGGGCAACAGCGACCCGATCGGCGGCTCCCTGCTAGAACGCATGCTCGACGGCAAGATCGTCGTCCGCCGCGACCTCACCGCGCGGGAGTACCCGGCGGACGAACAGCTTCTCGAGCTCGGGCTGCGCAGCGAGCTCGTGACGCCTCTGCTGCTCGGCGCCCGCATGATCGGAATGCTGAGCCTGTCGCGTGACCGCCAAGACGCCTTCAGCGCCGACGAGGTCGAGCTCGTCTCCCTCCTCGGCCGCCTGGTCGCGACTGCCGTGCAGAACATTCGCGCGTACGAGGCCGAGCGGAGACGCGTGGAGGAGCTGGCGCGCCTGTCGCAGCTGCGCGCCGACTTCGTCTCGCTCGTCTCCCACGAGCTGCGTAGTCCGATGGCGGCGGTGATCGGCGCGGCACGGACGCTCCAGGACCGCTGGCGAATGCTGTCGGCGGCGCAGCGCGAATCCTTCCTTGCCCTGATCGGCGACGAGACGGCGCGGCTTGCCGACCTCGTCGCGGACGTGCTCGACACGTCACGGATCGAGGCGGGGACGTTCAGCTACCGCTTCGAGGAGGTCGATCTCGGCCGAGTCGTCGACGAGGCGGTCGAGACGGCGGTGCTCGCGCAGCAGGAGGTGACGGTCGTCGCCTCGGTCCATGGAGCGCTTCCCACGATCCGCGGCGACCACGCCCGGCTCCGGCAGGTGCTCGGGAACCTGATCGAGAACGCGGTCAAGTATTCGCCGGAGGGGGGCGAGGTACGCCTCGCGGGCGCCGCGGGGAACGGCGCGGTGCGGATCTCGGTGCGCGACAACGGCCCGGGGATCCCGCGCGACCAGCAGGCACGCATCTTCGAGAAGTTCGGGCGCGCCGACGTCGAGGGTGGCTCGAAGCCGGGGTCGGGGCTGGGGCTCTTCATCGCCCGCTCGATCGCAGAGGCCCATGGCGGCTCGCTGGACGTGAGCTCCGGCTCCGATCAGGGCTCGACGTTCACCCTGACCGTGCCGGTCGGCAAGTAGGAACTACGCCCGGACGCGCATGCGCTCGACCCCGAGCTCCTTCGCCAGAGCCTTCGCGCGCGCGGCGATCGACCGCCGCAGCTCGTCCGGCTCGAGCAGTATCGCGTCTCCCCGCAGCGAGAGCACCTCGCTCTCGAGCCACTCGTCGCTGCCGACCGGGAGCTCGCGCACGGCGCTTCCATCGGTGAGGAGCCGCGCCCCGCGCTCGATCGCCCAGCGCGCGATCTCCTCGTCGTACAGGAGCTTCGCGGTGCGTGCGTCGCGAAGCCGCGTCGGCTCGAATCCCTCCCGCGGCTCGAAGCGCTCGCGCGTGAGCTTCGCGCTCCGCATCCGGTCGAGGCGGAACGATCGGGCGCCGTCGCTCGTGCGGTCCCAGGTGTGGACGTACCAGTTGGGGAGCTGTCGTTCCAGCGAGTAGGGCTCGACGAGCCGCGTGGACGGCTCGGCGTCGGCCTCCTTCTGGTACTCGATCTCGACCAGCTTCCGCTCGCGCATGCCGCGCGCCAGCCTCGAGACGAGGTCGAGCTCCTCGGTGGCGACGTGCGGCTCCTGGGCGAGCTCGAACTGGCCGAACGTCTCCTCGAGCTTCTTGCGGACCCGGGAGAGCGGCGTGTGCGCGTCGGCCGCGATCATCGGGCCGACGTACTCGAGTGCGAGCCGGATCGCGCGCGCCTCGAGAGGCGTCAGGCGCGGCGCGGCGCGGAACGTGTCGCCCCAGAGCTCCTTGTCGACGTGCACCGAGCCGTCCCGCAGCTCGGCGTAGACCGTGTAGCAGCCTCCGCCGAAGTTGACGAGGTTGAGGAGCGACAGGTGCTCTTCGAGCTCCTCGGGCGGAACCGACGGGAACTTCTCGAGGAGCTCGTCGGCGGGGATCTCGGCCTCACGCTCCTCGCCGCACGCCGCGAGGAGGTATGCGAGCAGCGCCTGCAGCACGGCGAACCGTTCGGGCGCGACGGGGCCGGCCGGGCGTTCCACGGTTCCCTCGACGTGCGCGGCCGGCTCCTCGCGCGCGGGTTGCGGCGGCTCGCCGTCATGGCCGTCACGCACCCGCCGCAGCGCCTGCGCGACGTCTCGCTTCAGCTCGGCCGGCTCGAGCGGCACCGCGCGGCCGTTCTGGCGCAGCACCCAGGACGCGAGCTGGGGGATGGAGGAGTAGTCGGTGACGAAGACGCCGTCCTTGAGCCGTCCCGTCGCGCCGTAGGCACGCCGCACCCACCAAGCGGTGTCGCCGCGCACCTCGATCCGCGCCGTGCCGACGACGTCGCCGATCTGCCACGGCGGCCGGCCGCGGTAGATCTCGACGTCGAAGTCCGCCGGCGCACGGAAGTCGCGCTCGCGCCGGGTCGCGAACTTGATGTCGCCGCGGATGCGCGAGACGCGGAAGGTGCGGATCTCCTCCCGGTCGAGGTCGTGGCCGACGACGTACCAGAGCCCGTTGTCGTTGAGGAGGGCGTACGGGTTGAGCGACCGCTCGCTCTGATCGTCCCGGGAGATCGACCAGTAGTCGAAGCGGACGGTCCGCTGCTTCGAGATCGCATTCTCGAGCTTCGCGAGGCGTCCGGGCGTCTCGGGCGAGTAGTCGGGGTCGAGCACCTCGACGCGGCTCGCCGTCTCGGTCCGCGCCTCGGAGAAACCCGGTCGTCCGAGAGCGAGGTTCTGGAGCGCGAGGCGCAGCGGCTCGGCATAGGCGAACTTCCCCTCGAGCAGGTAGAAGGCGGTCTGGAGCGCGGCGAGCTCCTCGTCCTCGAGCTCGAGCTGGGGGAGGAAGTACTGCTCCGAACGGAGCGTGTAGAGCTCCTCGCCGGTGAACTCGTCGCGCTGCGATTGCAGCGGTACTCCGAGCGAGAGCAGCTCGGCGCGGTCGGAGTAGAAACGCCGTGCGAAGGCCTCGTCCGACATCTCTGAATATCCCTCGACGTTCGACTTCACGTCGCGGGCCGTCAGCGCTCTCCGCTCGGCCATGAGGAAGGCGACGAGCGAGAGCTGCCGAATCAGCTTGTCCGTGTCGTGTGACACCCGCGCCGGACACTACAGCGATGCAGCTGTGGATCGCACATGTGGACAAGCGGCGGCGCGCAGGCCGGAGCGTAAGACTGGCCGTTGGCCGTCTTACGCGGAGGCCCGGCGCGGCGCGCTGCCGCTCCTGCGCCGCAGGCGCACGACCGGCCGCGCCACGAACGCAATGTCCCGAAGGAGGAGGTGCGAGCTGGCTCTCAGCGCGTAGCACCCGCGAGACCGCGCTCTCGCGGGTGCGGAGCTCCGCTCAACGCGCTGCGGCCGTCAGGCCGCTGCGCGAGTCTCGAGGTGCTGGTGCGAGGGGCAGTAGTCGCGATCCGGCAGCGGTGTGCGCTGGCACGGCTTGCCCTTGCGGGTCGTGGCGCGGCAGCGGGCGACCCCGCCGTCGAGCAGGCCCGACTCGATCTGCTCCTCGATGAAATCGACTGCTGCCTTCACGCCCTGCTCCACCGCCCACGCGACCTGCGCCTGCGCGGTTATGGGGAAATAGCGCCTGATGTCCTGGAACAGCGCCCGGTCGGGCTTCGCGAAGTAGAGGGGATCGCTGGCCAGTCGCTCCATCGTCTGCTCGCAGGCGGTGAGCACGCCGCGGCGCGATTCGAGCTGCGTCTCGCGGTCAGCGTAGGGATCGATCATGTCCTTTACGGACCGGTAAATGGCCCGTGAGTATTGATACATGCACTGCTGCAGCTGGGCGGTTCTCTCTTCGATCACAAGCTCTTCTCTCCCCGTCTCAGACCCCGCAAGGCCTTGTCGGAAGCCACTTTCCGGCGAGCATCCCCTTTGCGCGCCGTTCGATCCTACATGGTAACGGCCCTGTCACAAAGTCGCCAGATTCGTTGCCTCGCACGTAAACGAAAGGCCTCGGCCACGGTGCCACTCTACGTACCCGTCCCGCCCGGTAGACAAACGGAAACGTCAGGCTTGGAGCACCACGAGCCGCTCCTCGGTCATCTCGCGGATCGCGTAGGCGGGGCCTTCCTTTGTGTTGCCGGAGCCCTTGATGCCGCCGTACGGCATCTGGTCGGCGCGGAACGTAGGAGCCTCGTTGACCGTGACGCCGCCGAAGTCGAGCGCCTGCGCCGCGGCGAGCGCGGTTGCGATCGACGCGGTGAAGACTCCCGCCTGGAGCCCGTAATCGGTGCCGTTGGCCCGGGCGTAGGCGTCGTCGAGCGAGTCGACGGCATTGACGACGCAGACGGGCCCGAAGACCTCGTCGCAGACGACGCGGGCTGTCTCGGGCGCCTCGGCGAGCACGATCGGGCCGAGCGGGTCGGCGTCGGCGGAACCGGTCAGGAGATTCGCGCCGGCGGCTTCGGCTTCCTCGACCCACTCGGCGATCCGGGTGCGCGCGTCTGCGTCGATGACGGGGCCGACGTCGGTCGCCTCGTGCGCGGGGTCGCCCACCACGAGCGCCTGGACCTGGGGCAGGAAGCGCTCGAGGAAGGCGTCGAGGGCGGGCCGCGCGACATAGACCCGCTGGACGGAGATGCAGCTCTGACCGGCGAAGGAGAACGCGTTCGCGGCGAGCTTCGAGGCGGCGAGGTCGAGGTCGGCGTCGGCGGCCACGACGACCGGTGTCGAATTGCCGAGCTCGAGGCGGACGCGCTTCTTGGCTGCGCGCTCCGCGATGCCCCAGCCCACGCCGCTCGAGCCGGTGAACGTGATCATCCGGACGCGCTCGTCCTCGACGAGCACGTCGCCGATCTCCGCGGACGGTCCGACGAGGACGTTGAGCCAGCCTGGCGGAAGGCCGGCCTCCTGCTCGAGCTCCGCGAGCAGGAGCGCGGAGAGCGGCGTCTGGCCCGCAGGTTTGAGGACGACGGGACAGCCCGCGGCGAGCGCGGGGGCGAGCTTGTGCGCGACGAGGTTGCAGGGGAAGTTGAAGGGCGAGATGGCGCCGATCACTCCGATCGGCCGGCGCAACGTGAAGGCGATCTTTCCCTCGCCGGCCTGTGACGCCTCCATCGGGACGACGTCGCCGGCGAGTTTGCGGGCTTCTACCGCGGCAAAGGTATACGTCGAGACCGCCCGCGACGCCTCGACGCGCGCGGTCTTGATCGGCTTGCCGGCTTCGGCGCAGATCGTCTGCGCCATGTCCTCGTGCCGCTCGTCCAGAAGGGTCGCGACGCGGTCGAGGATCGCAGCTCGCTCATGCGCCGGCAGCGGTGTCTCGAGCACGCGTGCCGCGTCGTCGATCGCCCGGCGCGCATCCGCGGCGCCCGACTTCGGCGCCCGGCCGACGACCTCGCCCGAGTAGGGCGATCGGACTTCGAGCCAGTTGTCGGTCGTCGTAGCCATATGCTCCGCGCGTGGTCAGTCGTGACGATATCGGCATCCACCTCGGTAGCGAGCTCGTGGTCGAAGGCGCCACCTGGCCGGGTCTCGTGCACACGATCGGGCATCCGGAGGGTCTCGTCCTCGTCGACACGGGGATGATCGACTCGGCGCCGGAGGTGGAGGACTTGCACCCCACGCCGCACCCGCTGCCGGACGAGCTTGTGAGGCGTGTCGCGGTCGTCGTGAACACGCATCTCCACTTCGACCACTGCGGCGGCAACCGACTCTTCCCCAACATGCCCATCCACGTGCAGCGGCGTGAGCTCGCCGATGCGCGGACGCTGGACGACTACACGATCCGCGAGTGGGTCGACTTCCCCGGTGCGACGTACGCCGAGCACGACGGTGAGGCGGAGATCCTCCCGGGAGTCCGACTCGTGCCCGCGCCCGGCCACACCGAAGGGCACCAGATCGTCGTCGTCGAGACGGACGAGGGGTCCGTCGTCCTCGGCGGGGACGTCGGCTACTCGTTCGCGGACATCGGACGCGGGGACACGCCCGGCAAACGCCTCGTCCTCGAGCTCGCCGCGCCGACGTACCTCGCGCACGCGCGCAATCCGCACGTGCCGCGGCCGAACGCCTAGCCGCTACTCGTCCGGCAGCCGCGCGGTGACGGCGGCGAGCACCTTGTCCTGAATCGACGGGACGTCGCGCATCAGCGCCCGGAAGCCGGACGCGGTCAGGACGAGGATCCGGGCAGGTCCTCGCGTTCGCACCGTCGCGGTTCGCGGCTTGCCCGAGACCAGCGCGATCTCGCCCACGAAGTCGCCGGGGCCGAGCTCGTTGACGACGCGCCCCTTGCGGACGACGTCGGCCTCGCCCTCGACGAGGATCATGAACTCGAAGCCGCCTGCGCCTTCGCGCGTGAGGTTGCGGGCGGCGGGAAGGTGGAGCTCGTCGGCGAGTGACGCGATCGCCCCGAGCTCGCGTTGCGAGCAGGACGAGAAGAGCGGAACCCGCTTCAGCAGCTCGATCTTCGCGTTCTTGTGCAGCATCGACCGAGGTACAGTCTCTTGCATGTCCCAATCAGGTGCAACAAGGCCCGACGCAATGATCGTCGAAGCGGTCCGCAGCCCGATCGGCAAGAAGAACGGCACGCTCTCGCACATCCGCGGCGACGAGCTCTCGGCTCAGGTCGTCAACGCGCTCGTCGCGCGGAACGGCGTCGATCCCGCCGAGATCGAGGACGTGCAGTGGGGCTGCGTGACGCAGGTCGACGAACAGGCATGGAATATCGGCCGCAACGTCGCGCTCACCGCCGGGTGGCCCGTCTCGGTCGCGGGGACGACCGTCGACCGCCAGTGCGGCTCCTCGATGCAGACGAACTTCAACGCCGCCGCGGCCGTCTGGTCGGGCCAGCTCGACCTCGTCGTCTCGGGCGGCGTCGAGATGATGTCGCGCGTCCCGATGGGCTCGAACCACGGCTCGATGTCGCCGCTCGTCTGGGAGCGCCACGACATCGTGATGCAGGGAATCTCGGCCGAGGAGATCGCGAAGCAGTGGAACCTGCCGCGCGAGGAGCTCGACCGGATCTCCTACGAGTCGCACCAGCGCGCGGCGAGGGCGATCGACGAAGGACGCTTCGAGCGGGAGGTCGTCCCGATCGAGCTCGACGTCCCGGAACCCGACGACTCGGGCGGCGCGGCGACAGTGACGCGCGTCCGCTTCGCCGTGGACGAGGCGGTGCGGCGCGAGACGACGCCCGAGAAGATGGCGTCCCTCCAGCCGGCGTTCATCCCCGACGGCGTCGTGACGGCTGGGAACTCGTCCCAGATCGTCGACGGGGCGGCCGCGGTGCTCGTGGCCTCCGAGGCAAAGGTGGCGGAGCTCGGGCTCGAGCCCAGAGCGCGCTTCGTTTCGTTCGGCGTCGTGGGCGTCGACCCGCACCTGATGCTGCACGGCAACCCGGAGGCGTCGGCGAAGGCGCTCTCGAAGGCGGGGCTGACGTGGGACGACATCGACGTGGTCGAGGTGAACGAGGCGTTCGCCTCGGTGGTGGGGCAGTTCCTCGTCGACACGGGCTGGCAGGAGCGCTACGAGGCCGGGGACGTGAACCCGAACGGAGGCGGCATCTCGCTCGGCCATCCCCTCGGCGCGACGGGCGCGCGGATCACGGCGACGCTCGTCTCGGAGCTCGAGCGCCGGAACGCGCGCTACGGGCTCGCGACGATGTGCATCGGGTTCGGCCAGGCCATCGCCTGCGTGATCGAACGCGTCTAGCTCAGCAGCGGATCAGGAAACAACGCGCTCGAGCGCCGCTCGATCCGTCGGCTCACCATGTGCCGGCAGCACGAGCTCGACCGGGAGGTCGAGCAGCGGGCGCAACCGTTCGACGACGTCTTCGCGTGTGACGTGCTTGCGGCCGCCGAGCTGGATGTCCAGGCCGTCGCCGAAGTCGGAGAGAGAGTCACCGCTGACGATTGCGTTGATCGACGGGAGCCAGAGGATGAGGTCGTTGTCCTCGCGGCCCGCATATGCCTGGATCCCGAACGGCCAAGCTCCGGGGCCGTGGAACTGTCCTTGGCCCTCGCCCGCGCGAAGCCAGGCAAGGTCCTCGCTCTCCATGCCGCGCACGCGTTCCGGGTCGACGCCGAACTTCTCCACCCAGTCCTCCCAGGTGTCCGCGGGCGGCGTGTGCAGCGGCAGGCCGAGCCCACGCGCGTCGCGTTCGTGGTACGGCGCGGTCAGGATGACGGCGGTCGCGCGCTCGCGCAGCTCGTCGGGAACGGCGAGCGGATCGAACAGGACGAGGTCGTCGCCGAGCTCGATCGCGTACGACGAAACGAGCTGGGGCCACCACTGCTCCTCGTCCCAGTCGGGATGCGGGGACGTCCAGTGCCAGACTCCGGGTCGTACTTCACGCATGCGGCGGATCCTACGGGCGCGAGTCCATTCCCCGCGTCTAGGCTCCACCGCGTGAAGATCGGCGTCGTAGGGCTCGGGACGATGGGCGCAGGCATCGCGCAGCTCGCGGTCCAGGCGGGATTCGAGACCGTCGGGCGGGAGGTGACCGGCGAGCTGGGCGAGACCGCACGCGGCCGGATCGAGCACTTCCTCGCGCGCAAGGTGGAGAAGGGCCAGATCGACTCCTTCGACATCGAGCTGCTGACCGTGACGACCGCCGTCGCCGACCTTGCGGACTGCGACTTCGTGATCGAGGCGGTCATCGAGGAGCTCGAGGCGAAGCGCGAGCTGTTCGCCGAGCTGGAACGGGTCTGCCGTCCCGACGCCGTCCTCGCGACGAACACCTCGGCGCTCTCGGTCACGGAGATCGCCGGCGCGACCTCGACGCCGGAGCGTGTGGTGGGGATGCACTTCTTCAACCCGGCGCCTCTCATGCCGCTCGTGGAGATCGTCCGCGCCGAACTGACCTCCGAGGAGACGTTCGAGGCGGCATATGCGCTCGGCGAGCGCCTCGGCAAGCATCCGATCCGCTGCCACGACACGCCGGGCTTCGTCGTCAACCGCGTCCTGATCCCGCTCCTGAACGACTGCGTCCGCGTCCTCGACGAGGCACGCGTGATGCCCGCCGACCTCGACGCCGGCCTGAAGCACGGGGCCGGCTGGCCCATGGGCCCATGCGAGCTCGTCGACCTGGTGGGGATCGACGTGCACGTGCACGCGAGCGAAGCGCTGTGGGAGAAGCTGCGGGAGCCGAGGATGGCGCCGCCGCCGCGCCTCGTCGCGATGGCGAACGCGGGGCTGCTCGGCCGCAAGAGCGGCCGCGGCTTCTACACGTACTAGCGCCGCGCGTCGGCGGTGATCAGCTCGAGCCTGAGCGCCTGAAGGACGGCCGCCGAGGCGTGCGAAAGGAGCTGGACGGAGGCTTCTTCCGAGACGCCGCCGGCGCGTAGCGCCTCCGCCAGCGCCTCGACGCGTCCCGCGAGCCTGTCGGTGCGCCGCTGCAAACGATCGTCCGCCGTGACAACGAGGTTCTCGAAAAGGCACGGCGCTCCTCTCCGGGCGGAGTACCCTGGAGCGCCTATGAAGCGGATCCTGCTCAGCTGCGCCCTTCTCATGCTGCTCGCGCTGCCGGCCGCCGCGTCTGCACGAGAACAGGCACGGGCGAAGCCCGGCTACCTCGTCGTCCGCAAAGCTGCCGGTGACGGCGGCGTCAACGGCCCTGCGATCGTCACGCTCGTCGTGCACGGCTTCGTGCTGGGCCGCGTCAGCCCTCAGGACGAGGCCAGGGTCGAGATCTACCAGCTTCCCACGCCGGGTAACGCGGGTGCTCCACAGACGACTCCGGGCGTGCGCACGACCTCCGTCAGGTGGAACGGCCGCACCGGGCGCGCATACCAGAGCAGCGGCTTCCGCTTCCTCGCGAAGGGCGGCTTCTACCGCGTGGTCGTGCGCGGATCCGGCGTGTATCTCTACGCCGGCGGCGTCGGCCACGTCACGCTTCGCGGCTCGTCGTTCGACCCGCAGGGCGACGGGAAGTACTCCGTCGATGGAGGAGCCCCCCGTTCGCTTCCGACCAGGCCTGTCAAGCGCCAGATCGGGCGAGGGTGACGGCGATGGCTGGGAACCCAGAGACGATCCTCGTTGTCGAAGACGAACAGGCCATCGCGTCGTTCGTCGCCGCCTACCTCCGCAAGGACGGTTTCACGGTGCAGATGACGGCCAGCGGACGCGAGGCGCTGACCCTCGTCCACTCCGCAGCGCCTGCGCTCGTCGTCCTCGACCTGATGCTGCCCGATCTCGACGGGATGGAGGTCTGCAGGCGGATCCGTGAGACGAGCTCCATGCCGGTGCTGATGCTGACTGCCCGCGACGACGACTTGGACAAGATCGCAGGCCTCGAGGTCGGTGCCGACGACTACCTCACGAAGCCGTTCAATCCGCGTGAGCTCGTGGCGAGGGTGCGTGCCATCCTCCGCCGCAGTTCCAAGAAGACGAAGCCCGACGCCGGGGTCATGCGCCACGGCGACCTCGTGCTCGACGCCGGCCGGCGAGAGTGCCATGTCGGCGACGAGGAGATCCGGCTCGCGCCGAAGGAGTTCGATCTCCTGTGGGAGCTCCTCGATCATCGGGGTCTCGTGCTCACGCGCGACCAGCTGCTGGAGCGCGTGTGGGGCTACACGTTCGCGGGAGACACCCGGACGGTCGACGTCCACGTCCGCCAGCTGAGGCGGAAGCTCGGCGACGCCGCGCCGATCGTCACCGTGTGGGGGATCGGCTACAAGGCCGCTCCGGCGCCCGCCGACAGCGGATAGTCCCGTGTTCAGATCGCTGCGCTTCCGGCTGCCCGCGCTGTTCCTGCTCGGCATCGTGCTCGCCGGGCTCGTCGCCACCCTGATCGCCGTTCGCTTCTTCCAGAGCAACACCCGCGCGCACGCAGCCTCCGAGCTGCGGGCGGAGTCGGCCGGGATCGTCCGGCTCTACCAGCAGAAGGCGGGCGTCGGCCACGTCTCGCTCAGGAGCATCAACGTCGCGCTCGGCGGCGACAAGGTGTTCTGGGTGCCTGCCGCCCCCGGAGGCTCGCTACTGGCCGGTCCGCTTCCCCGGCTGTCGGCCAGCGTGCTGCCGCCGGCGCAGCCTGTGGGCAGCAAGCCCACGGCGTTCGACTTCCAGAAGACCGGCACGGGGTATCTCGGTGTGAGCCAGGTCGTCGAACTCGCGGGAATCCCGGCCGGCTCGCTCGTCGTCGCAGAAAAGGAATCCGCGCTGCGCAGCCGCTGGCTCCAGCTCGCGTGGGAGCTTGCGCTCGCGTTCGGGATCGGGATCCCCGTCGCCGGAATCCTCGTCGTCTACTTCTCGCGCCGGATCGCCGAGCCGCTCGAGGCGCTCGCGGCGGCGGCGGACGAGGTCGCCGCGGGCCACTACGACGTCGCGGTGCCGCATCACACCGGAGGCGGCACCGAGGTCGAGCGGCTCGCGGCTCGATTCGACGAGATGACGTCGAGGCTCGCGGAGTCGGAGCAGCTCTCCCGGAATTTCCTGATGTCGGTCTCGCACGAGCTGCGCACACCGCTGACTGCGATTCGCGGTCATGTCGCCGCGCTGCGAGAGGGCGTCCTCGACGACGAAGCATCGCAGGAGCGGTCGCTGGAGGTGATCTCCGAGGAAGCGGTGCGGCTAGAGCGTCTCGTCGGGGACGTTCTCGACCTGGCGAAGCTCGACGCACGCCGCTTCGCGCTCCTGCGCGAGGAGGTCGACATGCGCGCTCTCTGCGAGCGCGCCTACGCGACGTTCGCCGAGGAGGCGCGCTCCCGAGGCATCGAGTACGACCTCGAGCTCGAGGGCGGTGCGGTGCTCGTCACCGACGGCGACCGGGTCCTGCAGATCGTGACGAACCTCCTCGCGAATGCCCTGCACTGGACGCCGGAAGGCGGGCGCGTCGACCTCGGGCTCGTCGCAGCGAATGGCGAGGTGACGGTGGCGGTCGAGGACACGGGGCCGGGCGTCGCGCCGCAGGAGGCGGAGCGGATCTTCCGGCCGTTCTGGTCCGGAGACGGCGGCGGCACCGGGCTCGGCCTGACGATCTCCCGTCAGCTCGCGCTCGCCCTCGGCGGCCGGCTCGAGCTCCACAGCGAGCCCGGCCACGGCAGCCGCTTCGTGCTCGTGTTGCCGGTGAGGTCGCCCCAGAGCTCTTGAGGCGATTCAGCCGGCTGCTTGATGCTCCTCGAGGCGGTAGACGACGGCGCCGTCGCGCGTCAGTCCCTCCTCGAGCTTCGCCAGCCGCTCGTCTACGCTCCGCCAGCTCGAGGCGATGAGATCGACGAGGAGGGCGAGGTCGTCGACGCGGGCATGCCGCTCGGCGAGGATGTCTCCCTCGATCCGCTCGAGGCGGCGGATCGCCTGATTCGTGAGGCCGCGCACCTCGGCGAGATGGCGGGCGCTCGGCCGGAAGTGCTGGCGTAGCCCGTCCTGGATCGCCTCGGGCAGAGCCGTCTCGAAGCGGGCCGTGGCGGCCGCGAGCGATTCCACGGCGTGTCGCGCTCGCTCCAGCGTCGCGTCGAAGGTGGCGGGATCGGTCCGGCCGGAGGCCGCGTCCTCGATCCGCTGTTGCGCGCGGGCGACTGCGTCCATGTCCACGAAGCCGACGATAGAACTCGCGTCGGATGGACCTTTCGGAGCTCGACTACGAGCTGCCGTCGGAGCTGATCGCGCAGCATCCGGCCGCGCGACGCGACGCGTCGCGGCTTCTCGTCTACGAGCGTGAGACGGGCGCCGTTCGCCACCGCACCTTCGACGAGCTGCCCTACGAATTGCGTGGGGAGCTCGTCGTCGTGAACGACACGAAGGTCGTGCCGGCGCGGATCCCGATCGAATCGCCCCGCGGCGAGGTGCTCCTGCTCGAGCGACTCGCCGACGGGACGTGGGAGGCGCTCGCGCGACCGACGCGGCGGCTGCGGGCGGGCCGCCGGTACGGGCCTGTCGAGCTGCTCGAGCACCTCGGCCAGGGGCGCTGGCGGCTCCGTCTCGACGGCGAGCCGGCCGGCGAGACCCCGCTCCCGCCGTACATCACCGAGCCGCTCGGCGATTCCTCCCTGTACCAGACCGTCTACGCGCGCGAGCCGGGCTCGGCCGCAGCGCCGACCGCCGGACTGCACTTCACGCCGGAGCTGCTCGCCCGGCTCGATCCCGTCCGAGTCACGCTCCACGTCGGCCTCGACACCTTCCGTCCTCTCACCGAGGGCCGTGTCGAAGACCACCAGATCCACGGCGAGCGCTACGCGGTCGAGCCGGAAGCGTGGGAGGGGATCCGCCGGGCCGACCGCGTGCTCGCCGTCGGCACGACGACGGTGCGGGTGCTCGAGACGCTCGCCCGCGGCGGCCCGCTCTCCGGACGCACCGAGCTCTTCATCACACCCGGCTTCCAGTTCCGGCGAGTAGAGGCGCTGCTGACCAACTTCCACCTGCCGCGCTCGACGCTCCTGGCGCTGGTCATGGCGTTCGCCGGAGTGGACGAGACGAGGCGCCTCTACCGGCTCGCCGTCGAGGAGCGGTACCGCTTCTACTCCTTCGGCGACGCGATGCTCATCCTCTAGCCGACGAGCTGGTCGTTGTGGAACGATTGCCGGGTTGAGCGGCGTCACAACCGGAATGCGGGGGGCCGTCGACCAGGGGCTGATCGCCTCCGAGCTCACGCGGGCGCGGGCGCAGACGACCGAGCTGGTCGACCGACTGTCCGAGGATCAGCTGCTGGTTCAGGTGTCGCCCCTGATGTCGCCGCTGGTCTGGGACTTCGCGCACATCGGCTACTTCGAGGAGCTTTGGCTGCTGCGTGAGCTCGGCGGCGAGCCGCCGGCGCGCGCCGAGCACGACGACGTCTACGACGCTTTCGCGCACGAGCGGAGCGAGCGGGGCGAGCTGCCGATCCTGCCGCCTCGGGCCGCACGCGAGTACGTCGCCGACGTGCGCGCCCGGGTGCTGGCGCTACTCCCGACCGTCGATCTCGCCGGCGGAGATCCGCTGCTCGAGAACGGCTTCCTGTTCGGGCTGATCGTCCAGCACGAGCTGCAGCACGTCGAGACGATGACGCAGACGCTGCAGCTCGGCTCCCTGCCCGGACCGGAGCCGCCCGGGCCGCCGCCGGTGACGACGAGCGGCGACGTGCTCGTCGAGGCGGGACCGTTCCAGCTCGGAGTCGACGAGGACGAGGTCTGGGCGTACGACAACGAGCGGCGTCGCCACGAGGCGACTCTGCCGGCGTTCCGGATCGACCGGGCGCTCGTGAGCAACGCGGACTGGCTCGACTTCATGGCCGGCGGCGGGTACCGCGAGCGGGCGCTGTGGAGCGACGAGGGCTGGGAGTGGCGGACGGCCGAGCGAGTGGAAGCACCCCTGTATTGGCGGCCCGACGGTGACGGCTGGGTGCTGCTGCGCTTCGAACGCGTCGAACCGGTATCCACGGTCGAGCCGGTGCAGCACGTCAGCTGGTACGAGGCAGACGCCTATGCCCGCTGGGCCGGCAAGCGCCTGCCGAGCGAAGCGGAGTGGGAGAAAGCGGCTCGCCTCGCCGGAGACCAGCTCGAGCACCTGCGCGGTGCGGTCTGGCAATGGACTTCCTCGCACTTCGAGGGCTATCCGGGATTCCGCGCCTTTCCATACGCCGAGTACTCCGAGGTGTTCTTCGGCGAGGAGTACCGGGTCCTGCGCGGCGGCTCCTGGATCACCGACGAGGTCGTCGCGCGGACGAGCTTCCGCAACTGGGACTACCCGCAGCGGCGACAGATCTTCTCCGGGGTCCGGTGTGCCGGCGATGCCTAGCAGCGGGAACGCCGCCACCGAGCCGCGGATCCGCATCGAACGACTGCTGGACGAGGCCGACCGCCGCGCCGCGCTCTATGACGAGACGTTCTGGAGTCTGCGCAGGCGACCCAAGGAGATACCTCCTGTCTGGCTCTACGACGAGCGCGGCTCGCACCTGTTCGACGAGATCACGCGCCTGCCCGAGTACTACCCGACCGCGCGCGAGCAGGAGATCCTGACCGCACACGCCTCCGAGGTGGCCGCGCGGACCGAGGCGCGCACGCTCGTCGAGCTCGGCGCCGGGACCTCCGCCAAGACCCGCATCCTGCTCGACGCGCTGCAGGCGAACGGCACGCTGGAGCGATTCGTGCCCCTCGACGCGAGCGAAGAGGTGCTGCGCGCGAGTGCCTGCACGATCGCGGAGGTCTATCCGATCGCCGTACACGCGATCGTGGGGGACTTCGAGCGCCACCTCGGCGCGCTGCCGAGGGGAGACAACAGGCTCATCGCGTTCCTCGGCAGCACGATCGGCAATCTCCACCCGGATCGCCGCGCGCGCTTGCTCGCCGGGATCGCCGCGACCCTCCAGCCGAGCGATTCGTTCCTGCTCGGCGTCGACCTCGTCAAGGACCCGGCTCGGATCGAGGCCGCCTACAACGACAGCCGGGGCGTGACCGAGTGCTTCGTGCGCAACGGCCTCGACGCCGTCAACCGGGAGCTGCGCGCCGACCTCGACCAGGAGCGGCTCGCCTTCGAAGCGCGCTGGGACGCGCAGGAGGACTGGATGGACATCGGTTTCCTCGCGCGCGAGGCGCAGCAGGTCACGTTCGCCGAGCTCGAGACCGTCGTCCGGCTCGAGGAGGGCGAGAAGCTGAGGCTGGAGGTGAGCACGAAGTTCCGCCGCGAGGGAATCGAGCCAGAGCTCGCCGCCGCCGGCATGCAGCTCGTGGCCTGGTGGGAAGACAAGGCGGCGGAGTTCGCGCTGCTCCTGGCCACCCGCAGCAGGTGAGGCCGCGCGGCGCGAGCGAGTGGCGCGACTTCTGGCGCGACGGGGGAGAGCGCGAGCTCGCCGCGCAGCTGGACGAGCTCGAGCCGTACAGCGTCCGCATCGCGACGCTCCTCGGTAGCGGCGCGCCGGTGCGCGCGCTCGTCGCCGAGCTCGGCCGGATCCGCGAGCACGAGCTGGGGGCCGATCCCGATTCCGACCGCGATGCCGAGCTCGCGGGGCGGGTCTATTCCTGGTTCGAGAGCTCAGCGCTCTCGCGCTGAGTCACTACGCTCGCGGCGTGCGTAGGCTCGACGGAGCACGCCCGATAGCGAAGGCGCCGGCATGGACGGCGCCGGAGCGGGAACGGTGAGCGAGAGCTTCACCGTCACGGCCTGCGACGGCGCCGCGCGCGCCGGGATCCTCGCCACGGCGCACGGCGAGCTGCGGACGCCCGCGTTCATGCCGGTCGGGACGAAGGCGACGGTGAAGTCGGTCGACCCCGGCGAGCTGCGGGCGCTCGGCGCCGAGATCGTGCTCGGGAACGCATACCACCTCCACTTCCGTCCCGGTGAGGAGCTGATCGCCGAGCTCGGCGGACTGCATCGCTTCATGGGCTGGGACGGGGCGATCCTGACCGACTCCGGTGGCTTCCAGGTCTTCTCGCTCCGCGACACGCTGCTGGCGACCGACGACGACGGTGTCACGTTCCGCTCGGTCTACGACGGGAGCCCGGAACGCTTCACGCCCGAGCTGGCCGCGCGCGTGCAGGAGCTGCTCGGCTCGGACATCGCGATGTGCCTCGACATCTGTTCGCCCCCGGACGTGGCGCGGCCCGAGCTCGAGGAGGCGGTCCGCCGCACGACCGCGTGGGCCGAGCGCCAGCGCGATCTGCCGCGCGCCCCGGGTCAGCTCCGCTTCGCGATCACGCAGGGCGGTCTCGACGAGGAGCTGCGGCGCCGTTCGTCGGAGGAGCTCGTCGCGCTCGACTTCGACGGCTACGCGATCGGAGGGCTCAGCGTGGGGGAGCACCGCGAGCCGATGTTCGAGGCGACCACGCACGCGGCGTCCCTTCTCCCCGACGACAAGCCGCGCTACTTCATGGGGATCGGAGACCCGGAGGGCGTGCTCGAGGTGATCTCTCGCGGCGTCGACATGTTCGACTGCGTGCTGCCGACGCGCACCGCTCGCACCGGCAGCGCGCTCACGCACGAGGGCCGCCTCAACCTCCGCAACGCCCGTTTCGCCCGCGACGACCGTCCACTCGACGACGGCTGCCCCTGTCCGGCCTGCTCCCGCTTCAGTCGCGCCTACATCCGGCACCTCGTCAACCAGCAGGAGATCCTCGGACTCCGCCTGCTCAGCCTGCATAATCTGCGCTTCCTGCTCGATCTCGTCGCCGCGGCGCGACAGGCGATCGAGTGCGGCGAGTTCCTCACCTGGAAGGACGAGGCGCTCCGACGAACGAAGGGAGCCCGTGGATGACGATCGGAGCGAGCAGCAGCGGATCGGGCGTGCTGTTCATCATCATCATCGCGTTCCTTCTCCTCTACCTGATCGTCATCCGGCCGCAGCGGAAGCGCCAGTCGCAGCAGCAGCAGATGGTCAGCGAGCTGCGCGTCGGCGACGAGGTGCTCACCGCTGGCGGGATCTACGGCACGATCTCGCAGGTCGACGACGACCTGATCACGGTCGAGATCGCGCCGAACACCGAGGTGCGCGTCGCTCGGCGTGCGATCGCGGGCGTGACGCCCGAGGAGGAGCCGGAGGAGCCCGAGGCGGATGCAGAGGAGAGCGGGCAGGAAGCTGACCCGACTGGGCCAATCCCGGACGGCGAGTCATCGAACCAGGAGAACCGCGGCTAACCTTTCCGCGGTCTTGAAGGATCCTTCGTGAGAGAGCGTCGCAACTACCTCCTGCTCATGGGCGCGATCGCCGTGGCCCTCGTAGGCGCGTTGCTCCTCGCGCTTCCCGGCTCGCCGGCGTACAAGAAGCCGACGCTCGGCCTCGACCTGCAGGGCGGCCTCGAGGTCGTCCTGCGCGCGATCCCGGACAAGGGGCAGCAGATCAACGCGACCCAGATGCAGACAGCGCAGAGCATCATCGAGAACCGCGTCAACAAGATCGGCGTCGCTTCGCCGAACGTCGCGATCCAGGGCGGGGACGAGATCGTGATCCAGCTCGCCGGCGTCAACGACCCGGCCAAGGCCGCCAAGATCGTCGGCACGACCGGCAAGCTGCAGATGTTCGACTTCGAGACGAGCCTGGCGTCTCCGACCGTGGCCGGGAACCAGCAGCCTGCGCCGCTGCCATCGCTCTACAGCCTGCTCACACAGGTGAAGAACGAAGCGAGCAAGGGCTCGCCGCAGGGCTACTACCTCTTCAAGACCGTCACGCAGCCGGTCAAGACGAAGGTCAAGGGCAAGACGGTCACCAAGCTGAAGACCTTCCATTCGATCGTGCAGGGGCCGGCTCCGAACCGCAAGCAACTGCTCCTGCCCTACAAGAGCGGGAAGCAGCCGGCGGACACCGTCGTGCTGAAGGTGCCGGCGAACCGCGAGCCCGTCTTCTGCAAGCAGACCAGCACGAACGGTTGTCCCGGCGTCGGCCAGCAAGGAACCTCGCCGACCGGCAAGTACTGGTACCTGTTCAAGAGCTACCCGGTCTCCACGCATCCCAACGGTCCGCCGCAGCTGACCGGGAACGACCTCGTCGAATCGGGCATCACCGCCGACGTCGACCCGAACACCGGCCAGCCGATCGTGACGCTCCAGTTCACGCATCACGGCTCGGACCAGTTCAAGAAGATCACCGAGGCCGAGTACAACCGGGGTCGGCTCAACGCGGGCCAGGCCGGCCAGCTGAACTCGACCGACCAGAACACGATCGCCACGTACGCCGGCCACAACGCGATCGTCCTGGACGGCCAGCTCGTCGAGACGCCGTTCATCGACTACACCGATTCCACCCTCTCCCAGGGCATCGTCGGCAACGCGCAGATCTCGGAGCCGAGCGCGAAGGCGGCGCAGCGCACCGCGCTCGTGCTGCAGAGCGGCTCGCTTCCCTACACGTTCCAGCAGATCGAGAGCACCTCCGTCTCGGCGACGCTCGGCAAGAGCTCGCTGCACCAGGCGCTCCTCGCCGCGGCGGCCGGGCTGCTCATCGTCGCCCTCTTCCTGCTGATCCTCTACCGCTTCCTCGGCCTCGTCGCGGTTGCGGGCCTCGTGATCTACGGGCTTCTCTACTACGCGGCGATTCTCCTCTTCAACGTGACGCTGACGCTGCCGGGCTTCGCCGGCCTGATCCTCACGATCGGCGTCGCGGCCGATGCGAACGTCGTGGTGTTCGAACGCATCAAGGAGGAGGTGCGCGCCGGGCGATCGGTGCGCGCAGCGATCGCGGCCGGCTACGGGAAGGGCTTCCACACGATTCTCGACGCGAACGTCGTGACCGTGATCACGGCGACGGTCATCTTCCTCATCGCGGTCGCGGACGTGAAGGGCTTCGCGCTGATGCTCCTGATCGGCACGGTGATCTCGCTGATCACCGCGGTCTTCGCGACGCGCGCGATGCTCGGCCTGCTCAGCGGCTTCAAGTGGTTCGACAACCCGCGCTTCATGGGCGCAGAGGGGCAGCAGACGGCGAAGTGGCTCCAGATCGACTTCATGGGGAAGCGCCGCCTGTGGTTCGCAATCTCCGGCGTCGTGATCCTCGCCGGCGTGATCGCCCTCGGCGTGAGCGGTCTCAACCTCGGGATCGACTTCAAGGGCGGGTCGCAGATCACGTTCAACACATCCCAGCCGTATTCGACGGGGGCGGTGCAGTCGTTCATGGCCCAGAACGGCCAGCCGGACGCCGTCGTCCAGGGGGTCGGCAAGTCCGTCGACAGCAAGTTCGTGGACTGGCAGGTCCGCGCGAACACGCTGGCGCGCGGCGAGCAGACGACGTTGACCCAGTCGCTGAAGAGCAATCTCGGCGCCTTCAAGACCGGGGTGAAGAACGTCTCCGGCACGTTCGGGCACCAGATCGCGATCGACGCGATCTACGGGATCATCGTCTCGCTGCTGCTGATCACGATCTACATCGCGGTGAGGTTCGACTTCAAGTTCGCAGGGCCCGTGATCCTCGCGATGCTCCACGACATAGCCGTCACCGTCGGGGTCTACGCCCTCCTCGGCAAAGAGGTCTCCGTCGCCACCGTGGCGGCCGTCTTGACCGTGCTCGGCTACTCGATCTACGACACGATCATCATCTTCGACCGCATACGCGAGAACATCCCGCTGATGCGGCGCTCGCCGTTCGCGACGATCGCCAACGTCTCGCTGTGGGAGACGATCAGGCGCTCGCTGGCCACGACGTTCATCACGCTGCTGCCGATCATCTGCCTCTACATCCTCGGCGGCGCGATTCTCAAGGACTTCGCCTTCGCGCTCATCGTCGGCGTCACGTCGGGTGCCTACTCCTCGATCTTCTTCGCCGCCCCGATCCTCACGATCTGGAAGGAGCGCGAGCCGGACTACGCGCGGCGGAAGGCCATGGCCGCAGCCGGCACGCTGGCCCCGGACCCCGACGGCCGCGCGGGCGTCTCCGGCGTGACCGGCACGGCGGCTCTCGCCGCTTCCGAGGCGGCGCTCTCCGCCGAGCCCACGCCCGAGCTCGTCGACGTCGCGACCGCGACGCCGTCCGAGCCTTCGGCGCAGGCGCGGCGCGAGAAGCGGCGGCAGCGCCGACGCTCGAGGCCGCATGGCCGCGCGCGGTAGCAGCCGGCTACTCCTCGACACCCTCGAGGAGCTCCTCGCCGAGCTGCCGAGCCGGGTGCGAGGCAGCCGCGAACGGTTCTCGGACGGCGCACTCTCGACGCTGCGCGCGATCACGGACGAGCTCAACCTCGTGACGCGGGACGAGCTCGACGAGCTCGAGCTCCGGGTCGCGCAGCTCGAGCACCGCCTCCGGTTGCTCGAGCAACCGGACGCTTCGCGTCCGTTTGCTGATTGACGGAACTCCGCACGGGCGAGAGCGCCGTCCGGCCTGCGGCTAAGTCGCCGCTTCGCGGCTGTCTTACCCTCCGGCCTTTGGCGCTTCCGTGGTTCGAGCGTTTCGAACCTGATTGGCGTTCAGGCGGCGGCGTAACGGTTGCCGGAGGCGACGTTACGACGCCGCGGAGTAGCGGGCGAGCACGCCGCAGGCATGCTCGTCTGCGACGGAACCATCGCTTCGAACTCGCGCAGCCCAATGTGCTCTCAGCACGGAGCCAACGGGAGACCGCGCTCTCCCGTTGGCGGAGTTCGTTCATCATCCCGGGCGAAGAGCGCAGCTCTTCGCCCGGACGCGTCAGCGGCGGAACCGAGTCACCGTCGCGGCGAGGAACGTCTCGGCGTCGTAGACGATGAACGCGCAGACGGCCGCGAGCGGCAGCTCGGCGAGCACAGCCTCGGCGACGGCCTCCCACATCTCGCCGCCGCTCTGGGAGGTCACGATGTCGAACCAGGCGTCGCACACGAGCATCGTCCCGGTCACGGCCGCGAGGGGAACGAGCCACTGCGAGCCGCGGAACGCGGCCCAGGCGCTCGCGGCGAACGACGCGGCGAGCGCGACGTCGAAGCCGACCCACGCGAGGTCGTAGTGCGAGGTCACGTGGCGCGACGGGAGCGAGAACGTGAGGTAGAGCGTCCAGGGCACGAGGAAGACGGCGACGAGCCCGAGTAGCAGGGTCACCCAGCGTGGCAGCGGGATCCGGACGACGTCCTCTCCCAGGTCCCTCATGTCCACGTTGTACCCTGGCCGCGTGATCCTGCGTCCGCCCAGCGCGGAGAAGGTCCTCGCGTGGGCTGCGGCGGTCGTCGGCGTGATCGGCGTCGTCTCGGCGCTGACGCCGGAGATGGCGAACCGCGTCGAGGTCGTCCAGGGCATCCTGCCGCCGGGATGGCCGGAGGCCGCACGCGTGCTCACGGTCTCCTTCGGAGTCGGTCTCATCTGGCTCTCTCGCTCGCTCGCGCGGCGTCGCCGTCGGGCCTGGCAGCTCGCCGTCGCGGTCGTGGTCGCCTCGGCCCTCGCGCACCTCGCGAAGGGTCTCGACTTCGAGGAGGCGACGATCTCGCTGCTTCTGCTCGTCGCGCTCGTGCGCGGACGGCGAAGGTTCGACGTCCCCGGCGACCCGGCGAGCGTCCGGCCACTGCTCGGCCTCGGCGCGGCCCTTGCGGCGATCGCAGCAGTCGTGGGTGGGACGGAGCTGCGGGGCATCGAGCTGTCGCCCCGCACCGGCGACGCCCTCCTCGGTCTTGGTCTCGTCTTCAGCGGCGTCGCCCTCTACTTCTGGCTGCGACCGTTCGGCCACGCCGTCGCGCAGACGGTGGGCGAGAGGCGGATGGCGCGCTCCCTGGTCGAGAACTACGGGAGCGACAGCCTCTCCTTCTTCGCCCTGCGGCGCGACAAGAGCTATCTCTTCTCGCCGTCTCGCCGCGCCTTCCTCGCCTATCGCGTCGTGGCGGGGACCGTCCTCGTCAGCGGCGATCCCGTCGGCGACGAAGCCGAGATCGACGCGCTGCTTGCAGAGTTGCGGCGCGTCTCGCGCGCGCACGGCTGGCGGCTGGCGGTCGTCGGCGCGTCCGAGGAGCACCTCGAGCGCTACCGCGACCTGGGGCTCAAGCCCGTCTCGATCGGGGAGGAGGCGGTGCTGCGGCCGCAGGCGTTCTCGCTCGAGGGCCGTGCGATCCGCAAGGTGCGCCAGTCGGTCTCGCGGCTCCGCAAGGCCGGCTACTCGTTCCGCATCATCGCCGCGGAGGAGGTCGGGGCGGCACTCGAGAGCGAGCTCGACGCCGTCTCAGCGGCGTGGCGCCGCGGCCAGCCCGAGCGCGGGTTCTCGATGGCGATCGACGACCTGAACGTTCCCGGCACGCTGCTCGCTATCGCCGAGGACGCAGACGGCCGCATCGGCGGCTTTCTCCATCTCGCACCGTCCCCGCAAGCCGGCAGCGGCGGCGGCGGCGGGTGGTCGCTCAGCGCGATGCGCCGCCGCCCCGACTCGCCGAACGGCCTCACCGAGTTCCTCGTCGTCGAGACACTTGCCTGGGCGCGGGAGGCCGAGGCGAGCGAGCTGTCGCTCAACTTCTGTGCGCTGACCGATTTCCTCGCGCCCGACCGGATGAGGACGCCCGTGCGCCGTCTCGTCCGTCGCGGGCTCCTGCTCGCCGACAACGTCTTCCAACTCGAGCGCCTCTACTTGTTCAACCGCAAGTTCTTCCCCGAATGGCGGCGCCGCTACATCTGCGTCGAGCGCTTCACCGATCTGCCTGCGGTCGGCTTCGCGTACCTCCACGCCGAGTCGCTGCTCGTCCCGCCGGGTCCGTGGACGCGAAGGCGCGAATCCCGCCGGCGTCTGGCCACCGGCAGACGCGCCGCGTAGCCTTTCGGCGGTGAGCACGAACACCACGCGCAGCATCGGCCGGCTCTCGGAGATCGCCCAGGTCATGGTCCGCCACGGCTTCGGCTACTTCTTCGAGGCGCACAAGCTCAGCGACCTCTTGCCGGGACGCTCGGCGGATGAACGGCTCGCGGCCGCGTCGGGCGAGCAGGGCGCGTCCTCCGCACGCGGCCAGCACCTGCGAGAAGTGCTCGACGAGCTCGGGCCGACGTTCGTGAAGTTCGGGCAGCTCCTCTCGACGCGCCCCGACGTCGTGCCGCCCGACATCGTCGTTGCGCTGCGCGGCCTACAGGACGACGTGCGCCCGTTCCCGTTCGAGCAGGCCGAGCGCGTGATCGAGGAGGAGCTCGGAAACACGCTCGAGCGGCTGTTCCTCGACTTCGATCCGCAGCCGGTCGCGGCTGCGTCGATCGGCCAGGTGCATCGCGCGACGCTGCCGAACGGCCGCCGCGTCGCGGTCAAGGTGCAGCGGCCGGGCGCCCCCCGCCAGATCGAAGCCGATCTCGGCCTCCTGTACCAGGCGGCGCGACTCGTGAAGGAGCGGATCCGCGCCTTCGACTTCGTCGACACGCGGCAGCTGGTGGACGAGTTCGCCCGCTCCATCCGGAAGGAGCTCGACTATCGCCAGGAGGGACGTAACGCGCAGAACTTCCATCGCAATTTCGCGGGGGATCCGCACGTCCGCGTCCCGAAGGTCTACTGGCAGTACACGCGCCCGCGAGTGCTGACGCTCGAATGGATCGACGGGATCCAGCTCGCCGACATCGACCTCGTGACGACGACGGTCGAGGAGCGCCGCGAGCTCGCGTATCGGATCACCGACGCCTGGATGGCGATGATCTTCCGCCACGGCTTCTTCCATGGCGACCCGCACCCCGCGAACATCCTCGTGCCGGCCGAGGCGGGGGCAATCGGACTCGTCGACTTCGGTGCCGTCGGGACGCTCACCGACGACGACATGTCCAAGCTGACCGGCCTCTTCATCGACGCCGCGAACGAGAACATCGAGCAGCTCCCCAAGCGCCTCGCCGATCTCGGCGTGCGCTATCCGAAGGAGCGGGAGGCGGAGTTCCTCGCCGAGCTGCGCGAGCTCTACTACCGCTACTACGGTGCGAGCCTCGACGAGATCGACCCGGTGCAGGTGATCCGCGAGGGCTTCCAGCTCATCTACTCGATGAACCTCCACCTGCCGGCGCGCTTCCTGCTGCTCGACCGCACGATCGCAACTCTGGGGTCGGTCGGCGCGGAGCTCTATCCCGAGTTCAACGTCTTTGAGGTCGCGCGTCCGTACGCGCGCGACCTGATGGTCGAGCGGTACAGGCCCGACCGGGTCGCGCGGCGGGCGCGGAAGGAGGCGATCAACTACGCGCGGGTGCTGGCCGAGGCGCCATACCAGTTCCACGACTTCATGGAGGAGATCCGCGACGGCCAGATCGAGGTCGGCTTCGTGCACAAGGGGCTCGATGATCTGCTCGCGAAGTTCGACACGCTGACCAACCGACTCGTGGTCGCGCTCATCGTGGTCGGCGGTCTGATCGGCTCGAGCATGATCGGGGTCTTCGCCACAGGCGGCCCGCATGTGCTCGGCGTCAATGTGATCTCGATCGTCGGTTTCGCGCTCTCGGCCGTCCTCGGGATCTGGCTGGTCTGGGGCGTCGTCCGCTCGGGTCGGCTGTAGAGAAAACGTCACGCTCTCGCGCGAAAGGACATCTGGCGGGATCGAGCCACCGCACCTAGCCTCGTTGGCATGACCGCGCTGCTTCTCGCCGAGCCGGAACCGGCTGTCCGCGGATTCCTCGAGCGCCAGCTGCGCAACGACGGCTTCGACGTCGTCTCGTGCGAGCGCGCCGAGCAGCTGCCGCGGGCGGCGGATCCCGACGTGCTGCTGCTGGGGGACGCGGACGCGCTCGACCGCGGCGTCGTGCCCGACTGCCCGGTGATCGTCCTGGGCGGCGCGGATCCGGCGGCCCGCGTCCGCGCGCTGGCGCGCGCCGACGACTGTCTGCCGCGGCCTTTCGTCTACGAAGAGCTGCTCGCGCGGATCCACGCGCTCCTGCGGCGCTGCCCGCCGCGGATCGAGCTCACGGAAGTTGGGCCGCTCGCGATCGACCGTGCAGCGCGCCGCGTGACCGTGCTCGGCCGCGAGGTGGAGCTGTCGGCGAAGGAGTACGCGCTTCTCGTCAAGCTCGCGGCCGACCCGGATCGGGTCTTCACCCGCGAGCAGCTGTTGCGCGATGTCTGGGGATTCCGCACGTATGTACCGACCAGAACCTTGGAGTCACACGCGTCGCGTGTCCGTCGCAAGCTCGCGGCCGCCGGTCTCCCGGGCTGGGTCGTGAACGTGTGGGGTGTCGGCTACAAGCTTTGCCATGTGCCGGGCTAGCTAGCGGAACTGCGCGGGCCGGAAAGCGCGGTTTCCGGCCCGCTCCGTGAAGTTTTTTTGGGCTCCTGGCGGGAGGCACCTGTCGTCCCCTACGACTAAGTCACCGCTATCGCGGATGTCTTAGCCTCCGGGCTTTGGCGCTCCTTTGATTTGAGCGCTTCGAACCTCTTTGGCGCCCAGTCGGCGGCGTAATGGCACGTTACGACGCCGCGAACCAGCGGGCGAGCACGCACAGCCTGCTCGCTCGCGACAGAACAAACGCCCGAACCAACGCAAACCAAGCAAAGCCCTACTGCACGGAGCCAGCGGGAGACCACGCTCTCCCGCTGGCGCAGTTCCTTAGGCCCTGGGCGAAGAGCGCAGCTCTTCGCCCAGCTCTACAAAAGCGCACCCTCGAGCCGGAGCAGCCACTCCTTGCGGTCGAGCCCACCGCCGTAGCCCGTGAGGCTGCCGTTCGCTCCGACCACGCGGTGACAGGGGAGGACGATCGGCAGTGGGTTCCGGTTCATCACGGTGCCGACGGCCCGGGCCGCACGCGGAGCGCCGACCTGCGCTGCGAGCGTGCCGTAGGTCGTCGTGTGCCCGTACCCGACCCGGTTCAGCTCCTCGAGGACGCGCCGGTGGAAGTCCGGCGTCCCCCGGAGATCGAGCTCCAGGTCGAAGGCGTGCCTGCGCCCGGCGAAGTACTCGTCCAGCTCGCTATGCACGCGGTCGACCGCCTTGGGTGCGCGCAGAACGCGCGGGCCGAAGTACCGCGCGAGCCGCTCGAGCTCGGCCTCGGGCTCCGGGTCGAAGCCGACGCGGCAGAGCCCGCGGTCCGAGACGCCGACGAGCAGCGCCCCGACTGGCGTGTCGTCGAAGACGTCGTAGGCCACGTCGAGCTCGCCGGACACGGCCGCGGCCGCGCGGAAGCGCTCGTCGAGGACGGTGGAAACTGCGCTCATTGCTCTCTCTTCTCCTTCCGCAGCCGCCGCACGCCGGCGGAGGCCGCCTGCCGCGCCGCCTGTTCGTTCGAGCCGAGCGCGGCGCCGATGGTGTCGTAGTCGAGGTCGTAGCCGTAGCGGAGGACGACCGCCGCGCGCTCCTTCGGCGGCAGGTCGTCGGTCAGTGGCGCGAGCTCCTCGACGGCCGGGCGCTCGTCCTCGCCCGCCGGCTCGACCGACAGCTCGGCCGTCGGCCGCTCCCGCCGCGCGGCGTCGACGACCGCGTTCGAGGCGATCGTGAGCACCCAGGCGCGCAGGTGCTCGCCGTGCTCCAGCCGGCCGTAGCCGCGCAGCGCGCGCAGAAACGTCTCCTGGAACAGGTCGTCCGCACGGTCGCTGCCCGCTCGCCGGCGCAGGAACGCGAGCACCTCGCTCTTGTGCGAGTCGTAGAACCGCTCGAAGGGGGGGACTCTGCTCACCATCTCAATGAAACGTAGTTGGGGTTCAAGATGTGAGAAGTGAACCTCGCGGTAGTCGGTCACGTCGAATGGGTGCAGTTCGCGCGCGTCGAGCGCGTGCCGGCTCCCGGTGAGATCGTGCAGGCGCTCGAGACGTGGGAAGAGCCGGCGGGAGGTGGAGCTGTCGCGGCCGTCCAGCTGGCCAACCTCGCAGGCTCGTGTCTCTTCTTCACCGTGCTCGCCGACGACGAGCTCGGTCGCCGCTCGCGCGAGGAGCTCGAGGCCCGCGGCGTCACCGTGTACGCGGGTCACGCGCCCGGGAGGCAGCGGCGGGCGCTCACGCACGTCGACGAGAACGGCGACCGGACGATCACGTTGCTCGGCGAAAAGCTTCGGCCCTCCGGCGAGGACGGCTCGCTCCCGTGGGAAGACCTCCGGAGCTGCGCCGCCGTGTACTTCACGGGCGGAGACGTCGCCGCACTGCGCGCTGCGCGTCACTCGTCCGTGCTCGTCGCGACGTCCCGCGAGCTCGCGACGCTGCGTCGCGCCGCCGTGCAGGTGGACGTGCTCGTCGGGAGCGGGGAGGATGCCGCCGAGCGATTCGAGTCCGGCGACCTCGAGCCCGAGCCGCCGATGGTGGTCACGACCGCCGGCGCCCTCGGCGGGTGGATCCGGCCCGGCGGCCCGTTCCGTGCCGCACCGATTCCGGGGCCGGTCTCGGACGCGTACGGCTGCGGCGACTGTTTTGCCGCAGGCCTCACGTACGGCCTCGGAGCCGGGATGCCCGTGGACGAGGCGGTCGCGCTCGGCGCGCGGTGTGGGGCGACCGTCCTCACCGGCCGCGGCGCGTACGAGCACCAGCTCACGAATTCCGAGCTGAACTAGGAGGTTTCGTCCCTGGACAAGTGGGTGATGGTGGGATAAAGTGGGGCCCAGTGGACCAAGATAGGTGAACTAGGGAGAGCGGCCCCACGATGCTCCTAGGCGAGTACGACCACACAATCGACGACAAGAACCGCGTAACACTTCCGGCGAAGTTTCGGCAGTCCTTCGACGACGGCTGCGTCGTCACCCGGGGCCTCGACGGCTGCGTCTACGTCTGGACGCCGGGGGCCTTCGACAGCTACCGCGACTCGCAGCTCGCCACGCTCCACCCGCTCAGCCAGCAAGGGAGACGGATGCATCGCCACTTCTTCTCCGGCGCAAGCGAGACCGCGCCGGACAAGCAGGGGCGCGTGAGCATCCCGCCCGCGCTGCTCGCGCACGCGAAGCTCGGCCGCGACGTCGTCGTCGCCGGGGTCAACGACCACCTCGAGATCTGGGACCGCGCCGCCTGGCAGCGCGAGCTCGCCGAGGTCGAAGGGAGTGCTGAGGATGTTGCCGAACGTCTTGCAGCCCAGGGAAGCTGACCACGTCCCCGTCCTCGCCCAGGAGGTGCGGGAGTCCCTCGCCGTCGAGCCCGGGCAGACCGTCGTCGACGCGACCTTCGGCGCCGGCGGGCACGCGGCGATCCTCGCCGCCGACCTGCGCGGCAAGGGGAAGCTGATCGCCATCGACCGCGACCCGACCGCGCGGACGTACTTCGAGCGACTCGCCAAGCGCGCCCCCGTCAATGCCCGGCTCCTGCGCGGCGACTTCGGCGTCGTCCTGCCGCAGCTCGCCGAAAACGGCGTCCGCGCCGACGCGATCCTCCTCGACCTCGGCGTCTCCTCGATGCAGCTAGACCGCCCGGAGCGGGGCTTCTCGTACGCCGCAGACGCGGCGCTCGACATGCGGATGGATCCGAGCCAGGACGAGAGCGCCAGAGACGTCGTCAACACGTGGAGCGAGCGCGACCTCGTGACGATCTTTCGCCGCTACGGCGAGGAGCGGTACGCGAAGCAGATCGTGCGCGCGATCGTGCGGCGCCGGCGCGAGCAGGAGTTCGAGCGCACCGGCGAGCTCGTCGACGTGATCAGGGCCGCGATTCCGGCCCCGGCGCGCTTCGGCGACGGGCACCCGGCGAAGCGGGTCTTCCAGGCACTGCGGATCGCCGTCAACGACGAGCTCGACTCGCTCGCGAGCGCGCTGCCCGCGGCACTCGAGATGCTGCGGCCCGGCGGTCGGCTGGCCGTCATCTCCTTCCACTCACTCGAGGACCGAATCGTGAAGCGGTTCCTGCGTGAGCGGGAGCGCGGCTGCACCTGTCCGCCCGACTTCCCCGTCTGCGTCTGCGGAAACGAGCCCGAGCTCCGCGCGCTGCAGCGGCGGCCGATTCGTCCCGGCCAGGCAGAACTCGCGGCAAATCCGCGCGCCGCGTCGGCGCGCCTGCGCGCAGCGGTCAAGACCGGCGCGGAGGAGGATTGATGGCCGCCGTCGACTGGTTCGCGCAGGCAGAGGTCGCCGAGCCGGCGCCACGCACGCGCCGGCCCTCACCTCGTAAGCAGCCTCCTGCGGCGGCCGTACGCTCGCGTCGCAAGCCCGCCCAGCGCCGTGTGCGCGCCCACATCGTCTGGATGATCCTCTTCGCGATTCTGCTCGCCGGCGTCGTCGCGCTGAACGTGGCCGTGCTGCGGGCGCACGTCGCCGTGTCGCGTCTCGACCAGAAGCACGCGCAGCTCCAGGCGCGGAACCAGGCCCTCGCCTCCGAGCTCTCGGCCGCGAGCTCTGCGCCGCGGATCGAGCGCGCTGCACACCGGCTCGGTCTCGTGCAGGCGTCGGCCGGAAACACGTCGTACACCGACCTCACGTCGCCTCGCCGTTGAAGGCACGGGTCGTCAACTCGCGGCTCAGGCTTCTCCTCCTCGTCATCCTCCTCACCTTCGCGGCGCTCGGTGCGCGAGCGGCGTGGCTCACGACCGTCCGCGCCTCGTCGCTCGCCGCGCTCGCGCAGAAGCAGACGAAGTTCGACCTAAAGCTCCCCGCGAGCCGCGGCACGATCTACGACCGGCTCGGCACGCCGCTCGCGATCGGCGAACAGGCGACCGACGTGATCGCCGACCCGATGCAGATCTCCGAGCCGCGGCGCGAGGCGCGGATCGCTGCGAAGGTGCTCGGGATCCCCGTTCGCCCGCTGTACCGGGAGCTCTCGGATCGCAGCCGCGGCTTCGTCTACGTCGAGCGGAAGGCGGACCCGAAGCGGGCGGCGGCGTTGTCGAAGCGCGAGCTGACGGGCTTCACGTTCCAGTCCGACGAGCGGCGCGTGTATCCGCAGCAGACGGTCGCCGCGCCGGTCCTCGGCTACGCCGGCGTCGACAACACAGGTCTGGCCGGCCTCGAGCGCGAGCTGAACAAGCAGCTCGCGGGGACGCCCGGCCGCGCGACCGTCGTGCGCGACGGGACCGGCCAGGCCGTGAACACGATCCAGGAGCATCCGGCCCACGACGGCCGCAGCGTCTTCCTGACCCTCGACAGCCACATCCAGGCGAACGCCGAGCAGGTGCTCGAGCAGACGGTCCACCAGTGGCACGCGAAGGACGCGACGGCCATCGTGCTCGACCCGCACACCGGCGCGATCCTCGCCATGGCGCAGGAGCCGGGGTTCAATGCGAACGACTACCCGGCGGCCTTCACGCATGGTCTTGCGATCGACCACGCGGTGAACGACGTCTTCGAGCCGGGCTCGGTCTTCAAGGTCGTGACCGTCGGGGGCGCCCTCTCGGAGCACAAGATCACGCCGTCGACGGCGTTCACGCTGCCGTACTCGATCCACGTCGCCGACCGCGTCATCCACGATGCCGAGATCCGCCCGACCGAGCGGATGACGGTCGCGCAGATCCTGCAACGCTCGTCAAACGTCGGCGCCGTCACGATCGCGGAGCGGTACCTCGGTGAGTCCGGCCTGAAGCACTGGATGGCGCGCTTCGGCTTCGGCCGTCGCACCGGGATCGACCTTCCCGGCGAGAGCAAGGGCATCTTGCCCTCGTACTGGTCGGGGTCGACGATCGGCAACGTCCCGATCGGCCAGGGCGTCTCGGTCACCTCCGTTCAGCTCGCGTCGGTCTACGCGGCGATCGCGAACGGCGGCGAGTGGATCCAGCCGCATCTCGTCGAGCACGTCCTCGGCCAGGCGCCGCCGAAGCTGCACCGGCGGAGAATCCTCGCGCCGGACGTGGACCGCGAGCTCCGGACGATGTTGAGAGGCGTCGTATCTGATCAGGGGACGGCCGAGCTCGCGGCCATTCCCGGCTACACCGTCGCAGGCAAGACGGGGACGGCGCAGAAGCCGGGGCCGAACGGCTATATCCCCGGTGCGTACGTGGCGACGTTCGTCGGCATGGTGCCGGCGTCGAACCCCCGTCTCGTCGTGCTCGTGAGCGTCGACGAGCCGCACGGGCAGATCTACGGCGGCCTGGTGGCCGCGCCGGCGTTCGAGCAGATCGCTTCCTTCGACCTCCAGTACCTCGAGGTTCCGCCCGACCTGCGGCTCAGGTAGGCGGATCCCTCCCGGGTACACTCGCGGCCGAGATGGATCTGGAGCGCCTCGTCGCAGCGCTCGAGCCGATGGAGGTGCTCGGACGCCCTTCGGTCGAGGTGCTGGATCTCGCCTACGACGCCCGCGCCGTCACGCCCGGCGCGTTGTTCTTCGCCGTCCCCGGGGAGCGCGCCGACGGCCACGACTTCGCCGCAGAGGCGGTCGAGGGCGGCGCCGTGGCGCTCGTCGTCGAGCGCGAGCTCGACCTGGCCGTGCGGCAGCTCGTCGTCCCGGACTCGCGAGCGGCGATGGCTCCGGCGGCGGACGTGTTCTTCGGCGAGCCGACCCGGGAGCTCGAGGTGGTCGGCGTGACGGGGACGAGCGGCAAGACCACGACGAGCCACCTCCTGTTCGCGATCCTCGCCGCCGCCGGCCGGCGGCCGGGGCTCCTGGGAACGGTCGAGGCACGCGTCGGCGGAGAGCGGCGGGGCGTCGTGCGGACGACGCCGGAAGCGATCGACCTGCAGCGCGTCTTGCGCGAGATGCTCGACGCGGGCGACCGCTCGTGCGCGATGGAGGCATCGTCGCATGCCTCCGTCCTCCATCGGCTCGACCGCGTCCGTTTCGCGGTGCTGATCTTCACGAACCTCAGCCAGGACCACCTCGACTTCCACGGCGATATGGAGTCGTACTTCGAGGCGAAGCGGCAGCTCTTTCTCGTCGAGCCGCAGCCGATCGCGGTCGTCAACGTCGGCGACGACTACGGGCGGCGGCTGGCCGAGGAGCTCCCCGACGCGATCACCTTCACCGCGGACGATGCGAGCGCGCTCGACGGCATCGAGCTGCGGCTCCAGGGGCGCTTCAACCGCGAGAACGCTCTCGCGGCTCTGCACGCAGCGCGCGCTCTCGGAATCGAGGACGACGCGATCAGGCGCGGCCTCGAGTCCGTGCGCGGCATCCCCGGCCGCTTCGAGTCGGTCGACAGCGGGCAGCCGTTCCACGTGATCGTCGACTACGCACACAAGCCGGGCGCGCTCGAGAACGTGCTCCGCGCCGCGAACGACCTCGCTGACGGGAACCGAGTGCTCCTCGTAGTCGGTGCGGGGGGTGATCGCGACCGGGGGAAGCGGCCCGTCATGGGACGGCTCGCATCTGAGCTCGCGAACGTGGCGATCATCACCTCCGACAACCCGCGCAGCGAGGATCCCGAGGCGATCGCCGCGGAGATCGTGTCCGGAGCCGAAGGCCACGTCGAGGTCGAGCTCGACCGGTCCGCGGCTATCGGGCGCGCGATTGGGCTCGCGGGGCCGGGCGACGTGGTCGTCATCGCCGGCAAGGGAGCAGAGCAGGGCCAGGAGTTCGCCGCCAGAACCATCCCCTTCGACGACCGCGAGGCGGCGAAGGAGGCAATAGAGGCGTTGGAGGCAAGGACCTGATTCCGCTGCCGCTCGCCGAAGTGCGGGCGCTCTCGCTGGGGAGGCTGGAGGGCGACGCAGAGGCCGTCACCGGCGTCCAGGTCGACTCGCGCCTGATCCGTTCGGGCGACCTCTTCGTCGCGGTGACCGGCGGCGAGGCGTTCAGCGACGACGCCCGTGCGAGGGGTGCTGCGGCGACGCTCGTCCCCGACGACGCTCATGCGGCACTCGCCGCGCTGGGCTCTGCCGTCCGCGCCCGCAGCGATGCTCGCGTCGTGGCGATCACCGGCTCGGTCGGCAAGACGTCTACGAAGGACATCCTCACGGCGCTGATTCGTCCGCGTTTGCGCACGGTCGCCGCGCCGCGGGGCTTCAACAACGAGATCGGCCTCCCGCTGACGCTCTGCTTGATCGAGCCCGAGACCGAGGTCGTCGTGACGGAGATGGCGATGCGCGGCTCCGGCCAGATTCGCGACCTCGCACGGGTCGCCCGGCCTCAGCTGGGCGTGATCACCTCGATCGCGCCTGTCCATCTCGAGCAGCTGGGAAGCCTCGAGAACATCGCCCGCGCCAAGGCCGAGCTGCTCGAGGAGCTGCCGGCCGGTTCCGTCGCGGTCCTGCCCGAGGACGCGCCGGAGCTCGAGCCCTTCGTTCCGGACGGGCTCGATGTGCGGCGCTTCGGTGAGCCCGAGGCCGAGGTGCGCGACGGCGAGACACACGTTCGCTGGCACGGACGCGACGTCGTGTTCGGCTTCGCGGGGCGGCACCACGCGACGAACGCTGCGGCCGCGCTCACCGCGGCCGAGGCGCTCGGTGTGGAGCCGCCGCAGGAGCGGGTCGAGGTCGAGTTCTCCCTCTGGCGGTCGCAGGAGACGGAGCTGCCGGGTGGCGGCCTCCTCATCAACGACGCCTGGAACGCGAACCCTGTCGCGATGCGCGCCGCGCTTGCGCACCTGCTCGAGCGCGCGGACGGCCGCCGGACGGTCGCGGTCCTGGGCGAGATGGCCGAGCTCGGAGCGGAGGCACCGCGCTACCACGAGGACGTCGCGCGGGAGGCGAAGGGCGTCGACGTCGTGGTCGGCGTGGGGGAGCTGGCGCGCCGCTACGCCCCCGACGAGTGGGTGGCCACGGCGGCCGAGGCGAGGCCGCTGGCATTGGGCATCGTCCGGCCGGGTGACGCGATCCTCGTCAAGGGGTCGCGATCCGTCGGGCTCGAGGTCGTGGCCGACGCGCTGCTGGGAGCCGGCGAGTGATCCGCGTCCTCATCGCCGCCGCGGTCGGGCTCGGCGTCTGTCTGGTGGTTGGGCCGCGGTTCATCGACTTTCTCCGCCGCCACGAGTTCGGCCAGCACATCCGCGAAGAGGGGCCACAGCACCATATCGCCAAGCAGGGCACGCCGACGATGGGCGGGCTGCTGATTCTCTTTGCGGCGACGGTCGCGTTCCTGCCGGTGAGCCACTACCGGCTCCAGTCGCTGACCGTGCTCTTCACCGCTCTTGCCTGCGGAGCGATCGGTTTCCTCGACGACTTCATCAAGCTCACGCACAAGCGGTCGCTCGGCCTCTCCGGCCGCTGGAAGCTCGTGCTGCTCGCAGGTGTCACGGTCGTCGTCGCGATCGTCGCCCGCCACCTCCATCTCAGCACGGACGTCTACATCCCGGTGATCGACGTCACGGTACCGCTGTCGTACGGCTGGTACCTGTTCCTCTTCTTCGTCATCGCGGGGTCTGCGAATGGGACGAACCTCGCCGACGGTGTCGACGGGCTCCTCGCCGGAACGGCGATCATCGCGCTCTTCACGTTCATGGCGATGAACATCGTCTCGTATGTCCGGTCCGGTCATGTCGGTCACCGCAACCTGACGAAGCTAGACCTCGCAATCGTGGGTGCCGCCCTGATCGGAGCGGCGGTCGGCTTCCTCTGGTTCAACGCCTTCCCGGCCGACGTGATCATGGGCGACACCGGCTCGATGGCGTTCGGCGGGGCGCTCGCGGCATTCGCGATCATGATGAAGGTCGAGGTGCTGCTCCTCTTCATCGGCGGCATCTTCGTGATCGAGGCGCTCTCGGTGATGATCCAGGTGTTCTCGTTCAAACGCTTCGGACGACGCGTCTTCTTGATGGCGCCGATCCATCACCACTTCGAGATGAAGGCGTGGTCCGAGACGAAGATCACCGTCCGCTTCTGGATCATCGGCGGGCTGCTGTGCGCGGTGGGCTTCGCGCTCTACTACCGCTACTACTTCGGGCAGCGGTGAGCGTGGACGAGATCGAGGAGGCGTTGCTCGACGGAGCACGGCTGGAGCCGGAGGACGACGTGCTCGTGCTCGGCGGGGGATCGCTCGCGCTCGGGGCGCACGAACGCATCGGCGACGGCTGGGTCTACGTCGTCCGGTCGCAGGTCGACGAGCTGGAGGAGCTGCTCGGCGAAGCGCACGCGGCGGGAGCGAGCGGAGTGGCGTACCTCGTGGGCGAGGCGCCGGTCTTACCGCTTCCGGACGCCGCGGTGGCGGCGGTCGTCGGGCGGATCGCGACAGACGACGGCGCGCTCGTGGCAGCGGCGGAGGAGCTTGTCCGTGTGCTGTCGCCCGGCGGCCGGGTCTCGTTGGCGGAGCCGGACCCGGAGGCCGGGGAGGACCTGGCGCGCTCGCTGACGGCGGTCGGCTTCGAGGAGGTCGAGGTCGGAAGAGTCGGCGAGGAAGCGATCGTGAGCGGCCGGCTCGGCTGAGGATGCGGGAGCCGGACGACGAATCCGTATCGCATCCTCGAGAAACTCGACACACTCCCGTCACGCCTCGGTGCGTACGCTGACCCCAGGGGACCCGCGCCCCCCATTGGGGGAGAACGTTTGCCGTGAGCGGGACACGTCCCGACCAGCCGTCTCCCGCAGAGCCGTGGCTGCCACGGCGCGCCCTCGTGGTCGGGCTCGGGCGGTCCGGCATTGCCGCCTCCGGCGCGCTCGCCCGTCGCGGCGTCCACGTCGTCGCCGCCGACCGGTCGCCCGACGTCGACCCCGGCAGGCTCGTCCAGCTCGGCGTCGAACTCCGACTCGGAACCGAGGAGGAGGCATTGCTCGAAGGGATGGATCTCGTGATCAAGAGCCCCGGCGTGCCGGCCGAGTCGCCGCTCGTCGCCGGCGCGCGCGCGCGCGGCGTCCCGGTCTGGAGCGAGGTCGAGCTCGGCTACCGGCTGCTGCCCCCGGGCTCCCGGCTGATCGGCATCACCGGCACCAACGGGAAGACGACGACGACCGAGCTGCTCGGCGCGATCCTCCGCGCCGCCGGCCGTCCCGTCGAGGTCGCGGGCAACGTCGGCCGTGCCCTCACCGAAGCAGCTGAGGCGGCCCCCGAGGGCGCGTGGATCGCCTGCGAGCTGTCGAGCTTCCAGCTCGAGGACGTCCACGCGCTCGCGTGCGACGTCGCGGTCCTGCTCAACCTCGAGCCGGATCACCTCGACCGCCACGGCAGCTTCGACGCGTACCGCGACGCGAAGCTCCGAATCTTCGAGCGCGCACGGACGAAGGTCGTCCCACGCGGCTTCGGGATCGACGGGATCGAGTTCTCCGCCGACGATCCGCTGCCTGCGGAACCGCTGATCCCCGGTCGTCACAACCGGGAGAACGCAGCTGCCGCGACAGCCGCTGCGCGCGCCGCGGGCGTGCCTGACGACGCAATCGCCCAGGCGCTCCGCACCTTCCCCGGCGTCCCGCACCGGCTCGAGCTCGTCCGGGAACTCCGCGGCATCCGCTGGGTCAACGATTCGAAGGCGACCAACACCTCCGCAGCACGGCGTGGCGTTGCCGCGTACGACGCACCGCTTCGCCTCATCCTCGGCGGCTCGCTCAAAGGCGAGGACTTCGGCCCCTTCGCCCGCGATCTTCCCGCGAACGTCCGCTCGATCTACCTCATCGGCGCCGCCGGCGACGAGCTCGCCGCCGCGCTCGACACGGCGGGACGCGAGTACGTCCGTGCCGGCGACCTGCCGACCGCGGTTGCGCACGCCGCGGCCGACTCCGAACCCGGTGACGTCGTCCTCCTCTCGCCGGCGTCCGCCAGTTACGACCAGTTCGTGAACTTCGAGGAACGCGGCGACACGTTCCGGCGGCTCGTCGAGGAGCTCCTGTGAGCACACGGGCGAAGCGGCACCAGTTCGAGTGGAACATCCTCGTCCTCGTCACGGCGGCCCTCGTCCTGTTCGGCCTCGTCATGGTGTACAGCGCAAGCTCCGGTTCCGCGGCGCTCGGCAACGCCAACCCGCTCGGCATCGTCGAGAAGCAGGCGATCTACGCACTCGTCGGCGTCGGGCTGCTCGTCGTCGTCTCGCGTCTCGAGCTCGAGCGCATCCGGACGCTCGCGCCGACCCTGGTCGTGACCGCACTCGTCCTCTGCCTCGCGGTGCTCGCCGTGGGCCCGAGGATCAACGGCGCTCGTCGCTGGATCACGATCGGGCCGCTCGTCTTCCAGCCGTCGGAGATGGCGAAGCTCGCGCTCGTCGTCTGGACGGCGGCCTACCTCTCGCGCCGTAAGCCGCCGGCCACGCTCAAGGAGCTCGGACGGCCGATCGGGGTCCTCGTCCTCCTCTTCGCCCTGCTCGTCCTCGTCGAGCCCGACCTCGGCACCGCGCTCATCCTGCTGCTAGTCGTCGGCGCCATCCTGCTCGTCTCCGGCACGCGGCTCCCGCTGCTCGCGTCGGCCTACGGCCTCGTGTTCGGGCTGGCCGCGATCGCCGCATGGTCGTCGCCGTACCGGCGCGACCGCCTCCTCACCTTTCTCGACCCGTGGAAGGACCCGACCGGTGCAGGGCTCCAGAACGTCCAGGCGTTGATCAGCCTGGGGTCGGGCGGCGTCTTCGGGCGTGGACTCGGGTCGGGCATCGAGCCGCTCGGCTATCTGCCCGAAGCGCACACCGACATGATGTTCGCTGTCGTGGGCGAGGAGCTCGGCCTCGTCGGCATCACCCTCGTGATCATGGCCTTCTGCGCCTTCGGCTACGCGGGCGTGCGACTCGCGATCGCCTGCCGCGACCCGTTTGCGAAGCGACTCGCGGCCGGGATCACCGCGCTCGTCTGCGGCCAAGCGGCGATCAACATGGCCGCCACCCTCGGCCTCGCTCCGCTGACCGGGATCCCGCTCCCGTTCGTCTCGTACGGCGGCTCGAGCCTCGTGGTGATGCTCGCCGCAGTCGGCGTCCTCCTTAACATCGCCCGTGGCGATGGCGGAAAAGCGACAGCTGCGGTTCCTGATCGCGGCCGGCGGGACGGTCGGACACGTCGCGCCGGCACTGGCGGTCGCAGAAGCGCTGCGGCGGCGGGGCGGGTTGGTGACCTTCGCCGGGTCGCCGGATCGCGTCGAAGCGCGGCTCATTCCTGAGCGCGGCTACGAGTTCGACTCCTTCGCCGTCTCCGGACTGCCGCGGCGGCCCGGCGTCGAGCTCCTACGGGCGGCGGGAAAGGCGCTTGCGGCACCGGTCGCCTGTCGCAACATCCTCCGTCGCCGCAGGCCCGACGCGGTCTTCGGCGGGGGCGGCTACGTCGCGGGGCCGATGGTGCTGGCTGCGCGGCTCGAGCGGATTCCGTGTGCCCTGAGCGAGGCGGACGCGCACCTCGGCCTCGCCAACCGGCTCGCCGCGCCGCTCGCCGAACGCGTCTTCCTCGCGCTGCCGCTCGGCCTGCACGGGGAGAAATACCGGGCGGTCGGACGGCCGATCCCGGCCGCGTCTCGACCGATCGACCGTGAAGAGGCGCGGAGCCGCCTCGGGCTGCCGCCGGACGTGCGCGTCGTCCTCGTCTTCGGCGGCTCTCTCGGGGCGCGTCTCCTCAACGAGTTGGCGCTCGACGCCTGGGCCGAAAGCGGTCCAGCAGTCGTCCACCTCTGCGGCGAACGTGACTACCCCGAGCTACAGGGTCGAGCGAAGCGCCCCGATTACGTCCTCGAGCCGTTCATGGACGAGATCGGAGTCGCGTACGGCGCCTCGGACATCGCGCTCGCGCGGGCGGGCGGTTCGGTCTGGGAGCTGGCCGCGGCGGGACTGCCGGCGGTGCTCGTACCGGGCGCCTTCGCTACCGGCGACCATCAGGAGAAGAACGCGCGCTGGTTCGCCGACGCGGGCGGCGCGGTGGTGGTGCCCGAGACGGAAGCCGCGCGCGCCCCGCGCGTGGTGGAGGAGCTGCTCGGTGACACCGACCGCCTTGCCGGCATGGCGGTGGCCATGCGCGCGGTCGCAAAACCCGACGCAGCAGAGGAGATCGCGGATGAGCTCGTCTCCCTCGCAACCGCTCGCCGGTAGGCGAATCTGGCTCGCCGGGATCGGCGGCGCCGGCATGAGCGGCTACGCGCTTCTTGCGCGCGCTTGGGGAGCGGAGGTTGCCGGCTGGGACCGCGTCGAGACGCCGTACCTCCGCCACCTCGAGGGTGTCGGGATCGAGATCTCGGCGGAGCCGCCTCGGCCTCCGGCCGGCTGGGACGCGTACGTCTCGACGGCGTTCGCCGGACAGGTGGAGGGGCGGCCACGCGCCGACCTCCTCGCCGAGCTCGTCTCCCAGCGGCGCACGATCGTCGTCGCGGGCGCGCACGGGAAGACGACGACGAGCGCGATGATCGCCTTCTGCCTCGACCGGCTCGGCCTCGACCCGAGCTTCCTCATCGGCGGGGACGTGCCGCAGCTCGGCGGAAACGCGCGGGCTGGCTCCGGCTGGCTCGTCGTCGAGGGGGACGAGTCGGATCGCTCGGTGGGCGCGCTGCGACCGGAGATCGCGGTCCTTCTCAACGTCGACCTCGACCACCACACGACGTTCGTCTCGCGGGCCGAGCTCGAGTCGTTCTTCGAGGACTGGTTGCGCGAGGTACCCCACGTCCTTCGCGGCGAGGAGCTCGAACCGGTGACGCTCGAGCTCGGGGTGCCCGGAGACCACAACCGGCGGAACGCGGCCGCCGCACTCGCGGCTCTCGAGCTCGCCGGCGTGGCGCGGGCCGACGCAGAGAGGGCGATCGTCCGGTTCGGCGGCGCCGGCCGCCGGCTGGAGCCGAAAGGAGAGGCAGGCGGAGTAACCGTTCTCGACAGCTACGCGCACCACCCGGCCGAGCTCGCGGCCGACCTCGCCGCGGTGCGCGACGGCGGGCGAGTCCTCGCCCTCTTCCAGCCGCATCTCTACTCGCGAACGCTGCACCTCGCGCACTCCTTCGCGAAGGCGCTCGCGGGGGCGGATGCAGCGTGCGTGACCGAGATCTACCCCGCGCGCGAGGAACCTGTTCCGGGAGTGAGCGGACGCCTGATCGTCGCCGAGCTCGCGGAGGCGCGGCCGGGCATGCGCATCGGCTGGGCGCCTTCGCTCGAGGATGCCGTCCGGCTCGTCGCGGGCTGGGCCCGGCCGGGGGACACCGTGCTGACGCTCGGCGCCGGCGACGTCGACCGAGCCGCGCCGCTGATCCTCGAGGCGCTCGCGTGAAGATCGAAGACGGCGTCGAGCTGCGGCGGTTCACGACGCTCGGCACGGGCGGCCCGGCCCGCGCCTTCGCGCGGCCGGAATCGGAAGCCGAGGTGGAGGAGCTGCTCGGCTGGGCGCAGCAGCGCAGCCTCAGCGTCGCGGTCGTAGGTCTTGGGTCGAACCTGCTGGCGGCCGACGACGGCGTCGATGCGCTCGTCCTCAAGCTCGGCGGCGAGCTCGCGGCGGTCGGGACCGGCGGAGATACATTGCACGCAGGCGGAGGAGCGGCGAACGCCGTCGCGTTGCACCGCGCGCGCGCCGCCGGGCTCGGAGACTTCGAGTTCGCCTGCGCCATCCCCGGCACGATCGGCGGCGGCGTGTGGATGAACGGCGGCGCCTACGGCGGCGACTTCGCGGGCGTGCTCGAGCGGGCGCTGGTCGCGACCGCCGAGGGCAGCGGATGGCTGACTCCCTCGGAGCTCGGGCTGAGCTACCGGCACTCCGAGCTTCGGCATGGACAGGTTGTCCTGCGCGCCGAGCTGCGCCTGCGGGCGAGGCCGCCGGAGGAGATCAAGACCGAGATACGCGAGCTCAACGCGCGCCGGAAGGCCGCGCAGCCGACGAACCGGCGCACCTTCGGCAGCGTCTTCAAGAATCCCGAGCACGAGCTGAGCGCCGGCCGAATGCTCGAAGCCTGCGGCCTCAGAGGCCATCGGATCGGCGGCGCCCAGATCTCGCCGAAGCACGCGAACTTCATCGAGAACGCCGATGGCGCAACGACGGCGGATGCACTCGCTCTCATGACCGAGGCGCGGCGCCGCGCGCACGAGCAATTCGGCGTCCGGCTCGAGCACGAGGTCGAGGTCCTCGGCGAGCTCGAGCTGCCCGAGCTGTAGGAGGGCCCGCTCGCGCAGCGAACTTCGCAGAGATGCCTGGAAGGGTCCGTCTCCCTCGGTCCGTCGCGCGCGCGGAGGCCCTCGCGCCGTCGTGGCACGGGCGCTGGACGCAAGTACAGCCGCGGACGTGGCTCGCCGGCCTCGCACCCACGCGGCGGTCGCTCGCGATCGGCCTCGGCATCGTGGCGTTGACGTTCGGCGGCTACCTGTTCGCGCGCGAGACTTCCCTCTTCGCGATCGACCGGATCGAGGTCCGTGGCGGCTCGCCGCCGGTCGCCCGAGAGGTCCGGCAAGCGCTCGGGTCGCTCACCGGCAAGCCGCTCGTCGGGCTCGACGGCTCGGCCGTCCTCCAAAGGGTCGATGGGCTTCCGACAGTCGTCCGCGCGAGCTACGACCGAGACTTCCCGCACACGCTGCGCATCACCGTCGTGCCTGAGCGTCCGGCCGCCGTCCTGCGACGTGGAGCCGACAGCTGGCTCGTCTCGGTCCGCGGACGCGTGATGGAGCGTCTCCCGTCGACCGACATTCCGAGGCTCCCGAGGATCTGGGTCTCGACGCGCATGCCGGTGCAAGTCGGCGGGCAAATCGCGGGGAACGGCGACGCGATCGCCGCCCGCGCCGTTGGGCTGGCCGGGGTGTTCGCGCCTCGCATCGCCTCGGCGTCGTACACGGACGGCGCGCTCGCGCTCCGCCTTCGCTCGGGCCTCCTGCTGCTGCTCGGCGACGCCGGCGACGTCAAGCTGAAGCTCGCCGTCGCGCAGCGGATACTCACGATCCTGCCGTCTGGCTCCACCTTCCTCGACGTGAGCACCCCCGGCCGGCCGGTCTCGGGGACCGGATCGCCCGGCTTTGACGCACAGCAAAGCTCTAGTAGAGGTTGATGGTCGGAAGCTCCACCTCCGGTTGACACCGAGCCTTCGTGCACGTACCCTCCGCCGCGTTGTTGCCGAAATAAGCCCCAATCCTCTACTGAAGGTTCAGGTTCGAAGCTCATGAGCACGAAGGAAGCGGCCGGGAACTACCTCGCAGTGATCAAGGTCGTCGGTGTCGGCGGCGGAGGCACGAACGCCGTCAACCGTATGGTGGACGCCGGCCTCTCCGGGGTCGAGTTCATCGCCGTGAACACGGACGCGCAGGCGCTGATGGCCTGCGACGCCGACGTGAAGATCCACATCGGGTCGGCCGCCACCCGTGGTCTCGGGGCGGGCGCGGATCCGGCAGTGGGTCTCGCGGCGGCGCAGGAGAGCCGCGACGAGCTGAAGGAGGCGCTCAAGGGCGCGGACATGATCTTCGTCACCGCCGGCGAGGGCGGTGGAACCGGGACGGGCGGAGCGCCGGTCGTCGCCGAGCTCGGCCGCGAGCTCGGCGCGCTCACCGTCGGAGTCGTCACGAAGCCGTTCGGTTTCGAGGGCCGGAGGCGCTCACAGCAGGCCGAGCAGGGAATCGAGGCTCTGCGCGAGCGGCTGGAGACGCTCATCGTGATCGAGAACGATCGTTTGCTCCAGGTCGTCGAGAAGCAGACTTCGGTCGTCGACGCCTTCCGCATGGCCGACGACGTCCTCCGCCAGGGAGTCCAGGGCATCACCGACCTGATCACCGTCCCGGGTCTCGTCAATCTCGACTTCGCGGACGTCCGCACGATCATGCGGGAGGCGGGATCGGCGCTGATGGGTATCGGCGAGGCGAGCGGAGACAACCGCGCGGCAGAGGCTGCGCGTGCCGCCGTGTCGTCGCCACTGCTCGAGTCGTCGATCGAGGGCGCGACTGGGATCCTGCTCAACATCACGGGCGGCCCCGACATCGGCCTGTTCGAGGTCAACGAGGCGGCCGAGGTCGTGACGAGCGCAGCCGACCCGAACGCGAACGTCATCTTCGGCGCCGTCATCGACGAATCGATGGGAGAAGCGGTCCGCGTCACCGTCATCGCCACCGGTTTCGGCGGAGGGCGTCGTCGCCGCCGCGCGACCGCCGAGGCGCAGGTCGCCGTCCCGACCGGCACTCCCGAACAGCCTGAGAACGGGCTCGACGTCCCGTCCTTCCTGCGCGGCGAGTAACGGCGTCTCGGAATCTCCGCCGCGGCAGGTTTGGGTCTGCCGAAACGGGGCACACGATGCGTGCCCTCAACGGGTTGACGGTAATCGAGTCAACCCCACGACCCGGTCCGCCGCTCCGGCTTGTTTCACCGAACAAGCCGGAGCGGCTCCGTTCTCGGGCAGTTTTCGACTGAGCCGGGACCGAGCGGACAGCCTCTAGGATCGGCTCTGCCGATGCCCGCGACGCTCCTGCACACGCCGCTGCACGATCGGCACGTCGAGCTCGGAGCGCGAATGGTGCCGTTCGCCGGGTGGGAGATGCCCGTCCACTACGCCGGGGTCATCCCCGAGCACCTTGCGGTGCGGAGGGACGCCGGCGTCTTCGACGTGTCGCACATGGGCGAGCTCGAGGTCGAGGGGCCGTACGCGCGCGACCTCCTACAGGGAGCGCTCTCGAACGACCTCGACCGGATCGCGCCCGGCGAGGCGCAGTACACGCTCTTGACGAACGAGGACGGCGGAATCATCGACGACCTCATTGTCTACCGCGTCGGCCGGCACTCCTATCTCCTCGTCGTCAACGCGGCGAATCGCGCGACCGACTACGCGTGGCTGAAGGAACGGGAGATTCGCGGCTCCGACGTCCGCGACGTCTCGGACGACTACGCGCTGCTCGCGGTGCAGGGGCCGCGGGCGATCGAACGGCTCGGGTTGCCACCCGCTCCGCCGTTTACGTTCGCCGAGACGTCCATCGACGGCGTCGAGGTGATGGTGAACCGGACCGGCTACACCGGCGAGGACGGCTGCGAGCTGATGTGCATGAGCGAGGACGCGGTGGCGCTCTGGGATGCGGTGCTCGAGCGTGGCGCGGTGCCCTGCGGGCTCGGCGCGCGCGACACGCTCCGCCTCGAGGTCTGCTACCCGCTGCACGGGAACGACATCGGGCCCGACACGGATCCCATCTCGGCGGGTCTCGGCTGGCTCTGCACGCTCGACAAGGAGTTCGAGGGCGTCGACGTCCTCCGTCGCGTGAAGGCCGAAGGGCCGCAGCGCCGTCTCGTCGCGTTCGTGATGGAGGAGAAGGCGATCCCGCGCCGGGCCATGTCGATCGAGGGTGGCGGCGAGGTGACGTCGGGTACGCACTCGCCGATGCTCGATGTCGGAATCGGCATGGGCTACGTCCCCGCCGGCCAGGCGCAGACCGGAACCGAGCTGACGATCGACGTCCGCGGCCGCCCGCGGCTGGCGCGCGTCGTCAAGAAGCCCATCTACAAGAGGGAGGACTGAGTGGCAGCTGGCGAGAGCTATCCGGACGACCTGCGCTACCACGACGAGCACGACTGGGCTCGCCTCGACGGCGATGAGGCGGCTCTCGGGATCACGTGGTTCGCCGCCGACGCGCTCGGCGAGCTCGTCCACTTCGAGCCCCCCGAGGTGGGAGCGACCGTCACGAAGGACCAGTCGTACGGAGAAGTCGAGTCGGTGAAGGCGGTCTCGGACGTGATCGCGCCGCTCTCCGGCGAGGTGCTCGCCGTGAACGAGCAGGTGGTCGACGCGCCCGAGACGGTGAACGAGGATCCGTACGGGAACGGCTGGCTCATTCGCATCCGCCTCACCGATCCCGGGGAGCTCGACGCTCTGCTCGACGCAGGCGCCTATCGGCAGATTCTCACGGACCAGTGACGCAGGCACATCCGTTTCTCGCGCTGACCGACTCCGACCGGGAGGAGATGCTGCGGACGGTCGGCGTCGACACCGTCGACGAGCTCTTCCGCGATCTCCCGGAGGCAGTACGTCTTGGGCGCGAGCTCGACCTCGAGCCGGCGCTCTCCGAGCCGGAGGTGTTCGCGCATGTCGCTGCCCTCGCCGACTTGAACGCCGACGCGAGCCGCGAGCTGTCCTTCCTCGGCGCGGGCATCTACGACCACTACGTGCCCGCGGTCGTCGACACGATCCTGCAGCGGGGAGAGCTGCTCACCGCGTACACGCCCTACCAGCCCGAGATGAGCCAGGGCGTCCTGCAGGCGATCTTCGAGTACCAGACGGCGATCTGCGAGCTGACCGGCATGGACGTTTCCAACGCCTCGGGGTACGACGGGACGAGCGTCGCCGCGGACGCGTGCTACCTCGGGAAGCAGGCGACCGGTCGCAGCAAGATCGTCGTAACCGAGGCTACGAACCCGCAGGTGCGCCAGGTGGTGAAGACGTACGCGGTCGGCTTCGGGCTCGAGGTGGTGGAGGTTCCGCATCGCGACGGGGTCACTGACCCCGACGAGCTGGAACGCGCGGCCGCAGATGCCGCGGCGGTCATCTTCCAGCAACCGAACTTCTTCGGCTGCCTGGAACCGGCGCCGGACCTCGTCGCTGCTGCCGCCGAGGCCGGTGCCTTACCGGTCGCACACGTCGATCTCCTCTCGCTCGGCGTGCTCGAGGCGCCGGGTCGCTACGGCGCCGCGCTCGCGGTCGGCGAAGGACAAGCTGCCGGGAACTTCCCGTCCTTCGGCGGCCCGCACTACGGCCTGCTCGCAGCGCGCCAGGAATTCATCCGGCGCATGCCGGGACGCATCGTCGGCGAGACGGTAGACACCGCGGGCGAGCGCGGCTATGTCCTCACCCTGCAGACCCGGGAGCAGCACATCCGGCGGGAGAAGGCCACCTCGAACATCACGACGAACCAGACGCTGCTCGCGCTGGGCGGGCTCGTCTATCTCACGTGGCTCGGGCCGCAGGGACTCCGCGAACTGGGGGAGACCTGCCTGTCGCTTGCCGCCTACACGAAGCAGCGCCTCGCGGAGCGGGCAGGACTCGAGCAGCTGTTTGCGGAGCAGACAACGTTCAAGGAGTTTGCCGTCCGCGTCGGACGGAATGCGCGGGACGTGGTCGCAGCGGCGCGCGAGCGGGGCGTCCACCCCGGCTACGCGCTCGGTCGCGACTACCAGGGGATGGACGACGTCCTGCTCGTGGCGGTCACCGAGCGCCGGACGCCGGAGGAGATCGACCGGCTTGCCGACGTGCTGGCGGAGGTCGCCCGATGAGGCTGATCTACGAGCGCTCGCAGGCGGGCCGCCGCGCCTCGTCGCTGCCGCATTACGAGAACCTGCCGCCGGCGCCGGACCTCCCGGAAGCGCTCCGCCGCACCGAGCCGCCGCGCCTGCCGGAGGTGCCGGAGTTCGAGCTCGTCCGGCATTTCACGGAGCTCTCGACGCGCAACTTCGGCGTCGACACGGGCTTCTATCCGCTCGGCTCGTGCACGATGAAGTACAACCCGCGGATCAACGAGCGGCTCGCGGCGCTCCCGGGGTTCGCGCGGCTCCATCCGCTGCAGGAGGAGGACGGAGCGCAGGGCGCCCTCGAGCTGATGTGGCGGCTGCAGGAGATCCTGGCGGAGGTGACGGGCCTCGACGCCGTCTCGCTCCAGCCGGCCGCCGGCTCCCAGGGCGAGCTGACGGGGCTGCTGCTCGTGCGCGCGTATTTCGCCGCGCGGGGCGAGGGTGAGCAGCGCCGCAAGGTCGTCATCCCCGACACCGCGCACGGGACGAATCCGGCCTCGGTCACGATGGCGGGCTACGAGCTGACGCCGGTTCGCACCGACGCACGCGGGAACGTCGACGTCGACGACCTCCGCGGCAAGGTCGACGGCGAGACGGCGGCGCTGATGCTCACGAACCCGTCGACGCTCGGCCTGTTCGACGAGAACATCGAGGAGATCCAGCGCATCTTCCACGCGGCCGGTGCGCTCATGTACTACGACGGCGCGAACCTCAACGCGGTCTGCGGGATCTCCCGCCCCGGCGACATGGGCTTCGACATCGTGCACATCAACCTGCACAAGACGTTCTCCCAGCCGCACGGCGGTGGCGGCCCGGGCGGCGGGCCGGTCGCCGTGCGGGACATCCTCGAGCCGTTCCTGCCGGTGCCCGCCGTTGTGCAGCGAGAGGGAGGCGGCTTCGGGCTCGACTTCGACCGGCCGCAGACGATCGGCAAGGTGCGCGGCTTCACGGGCCCGTTCGGCGTCTTCGTTCGCTCGTACGCCTTCTTCCGGATGTGGGGGCCGCGCCTGCGCGAGATGTCAGAGACGGCGGTGCTCAATGCGAACTACATGCTCGCGCGGCTGAGCGACACGTACGACCTGCCGTTCGACCGACTCTGCATGCACGAGTTCGTGGTCTCCGCAAGGAGTCTGAAGAAGCAGCACGGCTGCACGGCGCTCGACGTCGCCAAGCGGCTGATGGACTACGGCTTCCATCCGCCGACGATCTACTTCCCGCTGATCGTTCCCGAGGCGCTCATGATCGAGCCCACGGAGACCGAAGCGAAGGAGACGCTCGACGCCTTCTGCGACGCGATGCTCGCCATCGCGCGCGAGGCGGCGGACGAGCCCGAGCTGCTGAAGGAGGCCCCGCACAACCGGCCGGTGAAACGGCTCGACGAGGTGCGGGCGGCGAAGCAGCCCGTCGTCAGGTACGGCTTCGGGGAGCACCCGCAGCTCGATGCTGCGCCGGACCCCGAGCCGGCGGCGACGCAGACGCCGACCGGCGTCTGACCCGCGGCGCCGCGGCGAGCTGGCCGCAGGCCGCTTCGATGTCCCGCCCGCGCGTCAGGCGTACGGTGACGGGAACGCGTGCGCGCTCGAGCTCGTGCCGGAAGGCCGCGATTCGTTCTCGTGAGGACCCTTCGTACAACCCCGTCGGGTTGTAGGGGATCAGGTTGACCTTGAAGTGGTCACGACCGAGGAGCGCACCCAAGGCTCGTCCCTGCTCCGGCGCGTCGTTCACTCCGGCGAGCATCACGTACTCGACGAAGACGCGGCGTCGCGTGGTCTCCGCGTGCCGGCGGCACTCGGCGACGACGTCTGCGATCGGGTAGCGCTCGTTCACGGGCATGATCCGCGACCGCAGCTCGTCGTCCGGCGCGTGGAGCGAGAGCGCGAGCCGAATCGGCTCGTCCACCTCCTCTACGAAGCGCCGCAGGCCCGGCAGCCAGCCGACCGTCGAGATCGTCGTCCGCCGGTGCGTGATGCCGAGATCCGGCAGCCGCCGCGCGGCGCCGAGCACCTCGTCGAGGTTGAGCATCGGCTCGCCCATCCCCATGAACACGGCATGGTCGACCTTCGTCAGGCGGCGGAAGTGGAGCGCCTGGTCGAGGATCTCGGACGCCGTCAGGTTGCGTCCGAATGCCATCGCGCCGGTCGCGCAGAACGAGCAGGTGAGCGGACAGCCCGACTGCGACGAGAGGCAGAGCGAGCGGCGACCGTCGCGATAGCGCATCAGCACGGCCTCGACCGGATGGCCGTCCGCCGTGCGGAAGAGCGTCTTCACGGTTCCGTCGCGCGACTCCCGCTCTGTTGCAACGGTGAGCGTCGAAAACGGCACGGCCGCGTCGAGCTCCTCGCGCAGGGCGCGCGACAGGTTCGTCATCTCCACGTAGCCGGGCGCGCCGCGCGCCGTCCACTCCCACACCTGGCGGGCGCGGAAGGCCGGCTCGCCGCGCTCGCGCAGCGTCCGTTCGAGGAGGGCCAGATCCATCGGCCTACGGTAGCGTCACGGTCGATGATCGACTTGCGCTCCGACACCGTCACGAAGCCGACTCCGGGGATGCTCGAGGCCATGGCGGCCGCCGAGGTCGGTGACGAGCAAGAGCGGGAGGATCCCACCACGAACGAGCTCCAGCGCCGGATGGCCCAGCTGCTCGGGCACGAGGCGGCGCTCTTCCTGCCGACGGCGACGATGGCGAACCAGGCGGCGCTGCGGGTGCTCAGCCGACCCGGTTGCAAGGTCGTGGCGGAGGAGCGGACGCACGTCCTCATCTACGAGTGGGGAGGACCGGCGATCCACTCCGGCCTCGTCATGCAGGGACTCGTCGCGGAGGCGGGGAGGCCGACGCCGGAGCAGATCGAGGAGGTCGACGAGCTCGGCCGGGGAAGCGTGCTCGTGCTCGAGAACACGCATCGCAGCTCCGGCGGTCGCATCTGGCCGCTCGACGATTTCCGCGCGACCCTGGAGGCGGCACGCTCGCGCGGCGCCTCGGTCCACCTCGACGGTGCACGTCTCTTCAACGCGTCCGTCGCCGCCGGAGTCGAGCCGGCGGCATGGGGAGCGCTCGCCGACACCGTCACGATCTGCTTCTCGAAGGGCCTCGGCTGCCCGTTCGGCGCGATCCTCGCCGGCTCGGCCGAGACGATCGAGCAGGCGTGGGAGGGGAAGTTCCTCTTCGGGGGCGCACTCCGGCAGTCCGGGATCGCGTCCGCCGCCATGCTCTACGCGCTCGACCACCACGTCGAGCGGCTCTCCGAAGACCACGCCCGAGCACGCCGCCTCGCCGACGGCATCGGCATCGATCCTGCGACGGTCGAGACGAACTTCGTCCCGATCCCCGACGAGCCGGGCTTGCGCGAGCGGCTGGCCGAGCGGGAAGTCGGCGTCGGCGGCCTCCGCCCGGGCTGGCTGCGCGCGGTCACGCACCTCGACGTCGACGACGACGACATCGACCAGGCGATCGAGCGAATGCAGGAGGTGCTCTCTGTCCCCGCCTGAGAGCCTGGTGGCGAAGCTCGACCAACGTGTCCGGAGCCACCAGCGTGAGAAGCGCCTGCCCAGTCTCGCCGCCGCCGTGCTGCGAGACGATGAGCTGATCTGGGAGACCGCCGTCGGTGCCGCGGACGTCGAGGCGGGTACCGACGCGACTCCGGACACGCAGTACCGGATCGGATCGATCACGAAGACGTTCACCGCGGCAGCGATCATGCAGCTCCGCGACGCGGGCAAGCTCGACCTCGAGGACACGCTCGACCGGCATGTCGAGGGCGTAGCGCACACGCCCACCATCCGCCGGCTCCTTTCGCACGCTTCGGGTCTGCAGCGCGAGACGCAGGACGACTCGTGGCTGAGCCTGCGGTTCGCGCAGCCGGACGAGCTGCTCGAGACGCTCGGGCAGGCCGAGCTCGTACTGCCGTCAGGCGCCCGGTTCCACTACTCCAACCTCGCCTTCGCGCTACTCGGCATCGTCGTCGAGCGGGTCTCCGGCGTCCCGTACATGGATTACGTCCGCGAGCGGCTGTTCGACCCGGTGGGCCTGACGCGCGTCAGCTTCGATCCGGAGCCGCCGGCGGCGACGGGCTACCTCGCCCAGCCGTACACCGACGGTGTCTGGGACACGATCGGCGTGGAGACCGGCGCGTGGGCGGCGGCAGGTCAGCTGTGGGGGACGGTCGGCGACATCTGCCGGTGGGGCGCCTTCCTCGCCGATCCCGACGAGTCCGTCCTTGCCTCGTCGAGCGCCGAGGAGATGCGCACGGTGCAGGCGATCGCCGACCACGAGCGCTGGCTGTCGGGCTACGGGCTCGGCCTCGGGCTCACCCGCGACGGCGACCGGATCCTCGCGGGCCACGGCGGCTCGATGCCCGGCTTCATCGCGCAGCTCCTCTTCTCGGCGAAGGACAAGGTCGTCGTCGCGGAGCTCACGAACGAGAGCGAGGCGGACCTCGGCGAGCTCGGCATCGCGCTTCTGAGCACGACCGTCGACGAGTGGCCCGTCGCCCCTGAGGCGTGGCGCATCGGCGACCCGCCGCCCGACGACGCCGCGGCGGTGCTCGGTATCTGGTTCATGGAAGCGACGCGAGTCGTTTTCCGCTGGCGCGAGGGGAAGCTCGAGGCGCGCTTCGAGGGGATGCCCGACTGGCAACCCTCTGCCGTCTTCGAGCGGGAGACGGACGATCGCTGGCGGACGGTCTCGGGACCGGAGCAGGGCGAGGCGCTGCGGATCGTGCGCGGGTCGGACGGTTCGGTGGAGCGGATGGTCTGGGCCGGCTACCCGGTCACCCGCGAGCCAGGTCCCTGGAAAGCGAGCAAGACCTGACCGTCTTGCTTCGCTGAGTAACGAAACTCCGCGCGCCGGAACCCGCGGTTTCCGGCGCGCTCCGTCTCAGACCTCGGAAACGCGGAGCGTTTCCGAGGTGTCACTCGTACTGAAGCGCCTGAAGGACGTTCAGGTTCGCTGCGCGGCGGGCAGGCCAGATCGCGGCCAGGATCCCGATGAGGATGGCCGCGATCACGAAGAAGACGAGCGACACCCACGGCACGGCGAACACGACGCCCTCGTCCGAGAGCGCGTGCGTCACGAGGAGCCCGAGGAAGAAGCCGACGACGATCCCGAGGGCTGCCCCGATCAGCGACGTGACGATGCTCTCCTGCCGGATCATCCGGCGCGTCTGCCGCCGCGTCAGGCCGACCGCGCGCAGCATGCCGATCTCACGCGTCCGCTCGAAGACCGTGAGCACGAGCGTGTTCACGATTCCGAACACGCTGACGACGACGGACAACGCGAGCAGCACGTAAAGAAGGCTGAGGATGCTGTTCAGCGGCTTCTCGAAGTTCGCCTTGAACTGCTCGTGCGTCTGGATCTTGGCGTCCGCGAAGTCGGCCACCGCTTTGTTCAGGGCCGCGGTGTTCGCGTCGGTCACGCCGCCTTTGATGTTGACGAACGCCATCTCGTTCTGCGGGTCGACGTAGTTTGCGTCGAAGAGCGCGTTCGAGATCGTGACCGTGCCGAACGGCGAGCCGCCCTTCGGCAGCTTGAAGACGCCGTCGACCTTCACGTGGAGGTGCTTCGCCGTCGGCGTCTCGAGCGTCAGCGGCGAGCCGATGTGCAGGTCGTGCTTCTTCGCGTACTTGTCGTCCACGAACGCGCCGGTCTGGCCGAGCTCAGCCGGCACGGCGTTCGAGCCTTCCTTCCAATCGAGGTGGATCACCTTCGTGAGCTGTGCGTCTGCGCCGGTCAGGTTCTCCACCTTTCCGAAGACCTTCGCCGAGCCCGCGCGGATTCCGGAGACGGTCGTGACCCCCGGCGTCTTCGCGACGGCCTTCTCGGCGGCGATCGTCAGCGGGGTGAAGGTGTCCTGGGAGGTGAGCGCGTAGTTCGCCTTGAAGAGGTCGTCTACCGCGCTCTCGAACGACGAGCGGATCCCCTGGCCGAGGATGGCGACGAACGTCACGAGCGCCAGTCCGATCATCAGGGCCGAGGCCGTGGACGCAGTCCGCTTCGGGTTGCGCATCGCGTTGTCGCGCGCGAGCGTGCCGGCCGCACCGCCGAGCCGCGCCGCCGGCCAGCCGAGGACCGAGGCGAGCGGGCGTACAACGCGCGCCGCGTTGGCCGCCACACCGAAGAAGAGGAGCAAGATTCCGACCCCCAGCGAGAACAGCCGCGTCCCCGTTGCGAGGTTGTGGCCGAGGACGCCGTAGGCGAGCAGCAGGACGCCGAGCAGGAGTGTCGCTCCCGAGACGTACGGCGTCCAGCGCGCGAAGCGGCCGCGCGGCAGCTCGGCTCCCTCTCTGACCGCCGCGATCGGAGGGACACGCATCGCCCGTCGCGCCGGCCGCAGGCTCGCGAGCAGGGTGACGATCGTCCCCACGAGGAGGCAGACGATGACCGTTCGCGTCGCGAACACGGTGCCTGCGGTCGGCAGGTCGATGCCGATCGACTTGAAGACCGCCTCGAGGCCCTTTGCGAGCGCAAGCCCGAGGAAGAGGCCGATGACCGAGCCGAGGATGCCGATCACGAGCGCCTCGATGGTCACCGCGCGGCGAATCTGTTTGCGGGTCGCGCCGAGCGTGCGGAGCGTGGCGAACTCCCGCGTCCTCTGGGCGATCGTGATCGACAGCGTGTTTGCGATCACGAAGCTGCCGACGAAGAGCGCGATTGCAGCGAACGCCAGCAGGAAATACCGGATGAAGCTCGTGAAGCCGTTGACGCTCTTCTTGTCCTCCTTCACCTGCGCCGCGACGTTGCGCACCTGAGCCGACGGGGGCAGAAGGGGCTTGATCTCAGTGATCAGCTTCGAGGTGGGCACGCCGGACTTCGCCTGCACGCGGATCAGGTCGAGCTTGCCGACACGCCCGAGGAGCTTCTGCAGCGTCGGGAGGTCGAACACCGAGATGGTCGCGCTGCCGATCGAAACTCCGGGGAGCGTCGCGATGCCGACCACGCGGAACTGCTGCACCGGGCCGTTCCTCTCGACGCCGATGCGGTCGCCGAGTGCGTAGTGCTTGCTCGAAGCGATGCTCGAGTCGATGGCGATCTCGTCCGGCCCGCTCGGCCACTGTCCCGTCGTCAGCTTGAGGGGGTTGAAACGCTGGTCGCCAGTGGGATTGACGCTGAATGCGAGGCCCGGCGCGCCGTGCGTCGAGATCACCTTGCCGTTGCGTCCGACGAGCTTCGTCTGGTCGTCGGTGACCGAACCCTCCGCTGCGTTCACGTCCGGGAGCGCCTGAACCTTTCCGAGCAGGGACTCGGGGAAGCTCGGCGCCTGTACGCCGTTCCCGTTGTCGTTCGTGAACGCGGTCTTGCCGGTGATCACGGCGTCGGCGTTCTGGTAGGTCTGCGTGAAGATCGACGTGAACGCGCTGTTGATCGTGTCCGTCAGGACGTAGGTGCCGCTGATCATCGCGACGCCGAGGATGATCGCGATCGCCGTGAGCCCGGCCCGGAGCTTCCGCCCCGCCAGCCCTTTGAGGGCTACGACGAGCACTACTGCAGTCCGCTCATGACGGCGAGCACGTCCGACTGGCTCGCACCCTGCAGCTCTTGCACGATCAGCCCGTCGGCGATGAACAGCACACGGTCGGCGATCGCCGCTGCGCGCGCCTCGTGCGTCACCATCACCGTCGTCTGGCCGTACGCATCGGTCGACGAGCGCACGAGTTCGAGGATCTCGCCGCCGGTCTTGGAGTCGAGGTTTCCGGTCGGCTCGTCGGCGAAGAGGATCGTCGGTTTAGACACGAGGGCGCGCGCGATCGCGACGCGCTGCTGCTGCCCGCCGGAGAGCTCCGACGGACGGTGCTTCCGTCGGTCGGACAGACCCACCTGGTCGAGCAGAGAGTCGAGCCAGGCGGGGTCGGCCTTCTCGCCGGCGATCGTGAGCGGCAGGACGACGTTCTCCTCGGCGTCGAGCATCGGCAGGAGGTTGAAGAACTGGAAGACGAAGCCGATGTGGTCGCGCCGGAGCTTGGTCAGATGCGAATCGTCGAGCCGCGTGATCTCCGTGCCGGCGATCATGACCGTCCCCGAGGTCGGCTTGTCGAGGCCCGCGAGGATGTGCATGAGCGTCGACTTGCCCGAGCCGGACGGCCCCATCACGGCCACGAGCTCGCCCGCGCGCACGACGATGTCGACGCCGCGCAGCGCCTCGACGGCGGTCGTGCCCTCGCCGTACATCCGCGTCAGGCCGCGTGCCTCGACCGCGGCATTCGCGGGCACGGCTACGCCGTCCTTCGACTCCTCCCTCACCGCCATGGCGACCACCGTAGTAAAAGTTGGCCCGCGGGAAAAGGGTCGTTACAGGATCTTCATCGGCCGCCGACGAGGAAGAAGCCGACCGCGGCCGCGGCGTAGGCGGCGACCAGGAGCATCCCCTCTTTCCGCCGCGACGTGCCGTCCCAGACCGTCGCAGCGGCGACGACCGCGGCGCCCGCCATCACCAAGACCTCGGACCAGCTGAACGCCAGCGCCAGGTGGTGGGAGAAGAACAGGGAGAGGAGGGTCACGATCGGGACGACGAGCAACCCGACCTGCGCGCTCGACGAGATCGCGATCTCGGTTGCGAGCCGCATCTTCCCGTTGCGCGCGATGACGATCGCTCCACCGTGCTCGGCCGCGTTGCCGACGATCGCCACGATCACGACGGAGACGAAGAACTCGCTCAGGCCGACGGCCGTCGCGAACGCGCCGAGCGAATGGACGAGGATCTCGCTTACCCAGGCGGTGGCGCCGGTCGTCAGGGCAAGTACGACGAGAGAAGTCGACAGCGACCAGGTTCCCTCGCCAGGCTCAGCCTCGAGCGCCTCCTCACGGTGGAGTATCAGGTTCCGGCCGACGACCGCGAGATAGAGCGCCAAGAGGACGATCGCCACCGCCACCGAGGCGACGACGACGGCGTGTCGGTCGGGCGGGCCGGTGTGGCCGAGCGCAGTCGGGATCATGAAGGCGACGACGGCGGCGCCGACGAGCCCGATCTGCAAGAGCAGCGAACGGCGGTCGATCCGTGCACCGTCCGGACCCGCGATCTGCGTCACGCCGTACACGAGCAGGAGGTTCGAGATCACGCTCCCGGATAGCGAACCGAGTACGACCACCGGGAGGTTGGCGCCGACGGCGACGAGCGCGACGATGAGCTCCGGCGCGTTCCCGAAGCTCGCGTTGAGGAAGCCTCCGATCCCCGGGCCCGTGTGCTCCGCTGCGTGCTCGGTCGATTCCCCGATCAGCCACGCGAGAGGGACGAGGGCGAGCGCGGCCAGGACGAAGAGCGTGACGTCGCCGGCGGCGGTGAGCTTGTCCACCGCAATCGTGATCGGAGCGAGGAGGAGCGACGCCCAAAGGAGCTTCCGGACCATTCGGGCAAGCCTAAAGAGCCGCCGTGCGGGCATGATCCGACGGTGCAACTGTCCGCTTCCGCCTCGCGGCCTAGCTCGATTTTGGCGGTCTGTCAAGTCTTGCGTAGCCCTGCATCCACTCCGACAATGTGTTCATGAAGTCCGAGCAAGCTGCGGCGACGCTCCCCCTGCATCCGCAGGACGAGGCGGAGTGCAGGCGCTGCGAGGTCCACTGCGAGAAAGTCGTCTACCCGGCGGCGTGCCTCGAGCGCTCGTGTCCCTTCGCCTACGCCTACGAGGAGCACGGGCACACGTACATGGGGTGCCTCCAGAAGGTGTTCCAGGCTGAGATCGACGTCGCGATGCTCGCGGCCGCCGAGCGGACGCACGAGGGTTTCGGCGCGGTGCGGGCGCTGCGCGGCCCGTTGCCGATGTGCGAGGCCGCCGTGCAGTCGACGTTCTCGAATCGCGAGACCGAGCTCGGGTGTCTCAATCCGGAGTTCGGGGAGCTGCCGGAAGGGTCGCCGACCTTCCGCGTGTTCGCGCGAGTCTCGGACTTCTAGCGGGCTCCCGCAGCCGCCGCAGGATCAGGACGCCGACGGCTGGACCGGCTGCCGCGAGGAAGAACGCGAGCCGCCAGCTGTGGGCGGCGACGGCCGCCACGAGCGGCGGCGCACCCGCGACCACGACGCCGAGCAGGGTCTGCTGGAACCCGAGCGCGGCACCCGTGCGGGCGGCCCCGGCTGCCTCCGCGGCGGCGGCGTAGGCGAGTCCGTTCCACGACATGCTCAGCACGCCCGCGACGATGAACAGCGGAATGAGGAGCGCGAGAGGCGCGTCGACCGCCGTGGCGACGCAGGCGGTGAGAATCGAGAGCGCGACTCCGATCGTCCGGAGCGGGCCCAGGCGGCTCCGAAGCCGGTCCGAGATCGTCCCCGAACCGATGCGCGCGCCGACGGCCAGGACGTAGATCGCGGCGAGGACGGCTCCGGCGGCTTCCTTCGACAGCCCTCGGTGCTCGTGGAGGAACAGGACGACGAAGGCCGTGATCCCGATCTGGGCGAGGAGAAAGAGCCCGGTGCCCGTTCCGAGCAGCCACATGAAGGGGTCGCGGAGCGGCTGCGCGACGTCGTGTGGCTCTTCCTCTGCGGGTTCGATCCCACCGTGGATGAAGACCGCGGCCACGATCGCTCCCGTGAGGCAGGCGGCGCCGAGAAAGAGGAACGCGGCATGGGTGCCGCCGGACGAGCCGAGCACGGGGAGGGCTGCAGCGCCGACCGCGCCCCCGATCGGGATCGCCGTCTGGCGGATTCCGAGCGCGAGCCCCAGCTCGGTCGATGGGAACCAGGCCATGATCGCGCGGCCGCTGGCCGCGTTGACGCTCGCGCCGAGCGCTCCGACGCCGACGAGCGTAAGCGAGACCGTCTCAAAGCTGTTCGTCCGGGAGGCGATGACGAGCAGGGCTGCCGCGCCGGTGAGTCCCGTCGCGATAACCCAGCGTTCGTCCACCCGGTCGGCGATGAGGCCCCAGGGAAGCAGCGTGAAGAGCATGCCGATCCCGATCGCCGCCAGGACGACGCCCGTCTCGGTCAGGGTGAGTCCGTATTCCGACTTCAGAGTCGGACTTAGCGCCGGCAACCCGACCGAAGAGGCGGAGAAGCTCGCCTGCGCGAGCGTCCCCGCCGCGAGGACGACCCACCGATACCGCTGGCGTGACACGTCCCGAACGTACATGGCTGGGTGTCAGACACCTGACACGTCTCTCTCGGAAACGAGTCAGTCCAGCCAGCGTGCCCGCAGCTCCTTCGTCTTGCGGATCTCGTTTGCGTCGGGGCCGCGGTTCTCGGGGCCGGCGGTCTCGAGCACGGCCGGCAGTCCCTGCAGCCGCGGGTTGGAGAGGAACACGCCGAGCTTCTCGCCGAGCTCACCCTCGAGGATGTTCGCGTGCCGGTCGCGGTTCGAGCCGAGCGGCGCCGCGGCGTCGTTCACGTGCAGCGCCCGCAGCCGGTCGAGACCGATCGCCGAGTCGACCTCGTCGAGACACGCATCGAGCGCGGCCGGGTCCGTCACGTCCACCCCGGAGACGTAGAGGTGGCACGAGTCGAGGCAGATGCCGAGCCGCGGGTGTCGTCCGAGCCGTTCGTGCAGGACGGCGAGCTCCTCGATCGAGCGCCCGATCGTGCCGCCGGCGCCGGCCGAGTTCTCCATCAACAGCCAGGTCTCGTCGGTGCAGAGCTCGAGCAGCTGCTCGAGCGCGGGCACGACGTGCTCGACCCCGGCCTCGAAGCCGCTGCCGAGGTGCGAGCCGACGTGGAACACGACACCGTCGGCGCCGATGGCGGCAGCCACCTCGGTCGTGTTCCGCAGCGCGGCGACCGAGCGCTCGTACACGACCGGATCCGGGGTCGCGAGGTTCACGAGGTAGACGGCGTGGCAGAGGACGCCGCCGATCCCTGCCTGCGCTCGCTTTTCGCGGAAGCGCTCGAAGCTCTCCGGGTCGTGGTTGGTCGGCCGCCACGCGCGCGGACTCTGCGTGAAGACCTGCAGCGAATCGGCGTCCAGCTCGACCGCGCGGTCGATCGCCTTGTCGATCCCGCCGGCGGAGGAGATGTGCGCGCCGATCAGCACGGGTGCCTACGCTATCCGCATGGCCGTGGTCGTCAGGATGGCTCCCAGCCCCACCGGCTTCCTCCACGTCGGAGGCGTCCGCACGTTCCTCTTCAACTGGCTCTTCGCCCGGCACCAGGGCGGCAAGAACCTGCTGCGGATCGAGAACACTGACACCAGCCGTGAGGTGGCGGAGGCGGTCGACCAGATCAAGGACTCGCTCGGCTGGCTCGGGATCGACTGGGACGGCCCGCTCACGTTCCAGCTCGACCGGATGGACGACTGTCGTCGCATCGCCGAGCAGCTCGTCTCCGAGGGGAAGGCGTACGAGGACGAAGGCGCGATCCGCTTTCGCATGCCCGACGACGGCGTCACCGCCTGGGAGGACGTCGTCCGCGGCCGAATCGAGTACCCGAACGACAAGCTCGAGGACGTCGTGATCGTCCGTTCCGACGGCCGGCCCACCTACAACTTCGCCTCGCCGCTCGAGGACGTGTGGGACGGAATCACGCACGTCATCCGCGGCGAAGACCACATCTCGAATACGCCGAAGCAGATCAACATCATCCGGGCCGTCGGCGGCGACATCCCCGTCTACGCGCACGCGCCGAACCTCTTCGGCCCGGACGGGAAGAAGCTCTCGAAGCGACACGGGGCGACCGGGATCGACGAGTTCCGCGCTGCCGGCTACCTCCCCGAGGCGCTCCTGAACTTCCTCGCGCTGCTCGGCTGGGCGCCCGACGGCGAGACGACGGTCATGTCCCGCGACGAGCTGATCGACCGCTTCTCGCTCGAGCGCGTCAGCCCGAGCCCGGCGCAGTTCGACTACGCGAAGCTCGATTGGCTGAACGGCGTCTACATGCGCGAGCTGTCGCGGGAGGAGTTCGCTCACCGGCTCGTCGTCTGGGTGGGCGAGAACGGGTACGACTGGGACGCAGTGCTCGTCGCGCACGCGGCACCGCTCGTGCAGGAGAAGATCGTGCGACTGGCGGACTTCCCGGACTTCGCGGGCTTCCTCTTCGGCGACGTCGAGCCCGACCCGTCCGATCTGGACGGAGGGGGGCCGATGCTCGCGGCGGCGGACGAGGCGCTTGCCCCGCTCGACCCGTTCGAGGCGGTCGCGATCGAGACGGCCTTGCGCGAGGCGGCCGACCGGCTCGGCCTCAAGCCCCGCCAGGCATTTCAGCCCGTCCGGGTCGCAGTCACGGGCTCGAAGGTCTCTCCGGGCCTGTTCGAGAGCATCGAGCTGCTCGGCCGCGAGACGACGCTCAGCCGCCTGCGTGCGGCAGCGGCCGGCGTGGCCTGAGCGCTGTCGACGGCAGGGGCTTCGGCGGAGCGAGCGGGTCGAGAGCACGCTGGAACTCGAGCCACGACCGGCGCCTGAAGCGCTTGGTCGGGGCGGGGAGACCGGCGGAGTCGACGCTCTGGACGCCGCGCCGCCCGTCCCATCCGGGCTGCTGCGGGAAGTCCTCTGCCACTTCAAAGGGGTAACGGGCGCTCGGGAGCCGCGGATACGGACTCCGGCTGGGCTCGTTAGACTCGCGCCGATGCGCGATACCGGGGGGCATGCGGCGCCGACCCGAATCCTGGTCGTCGACGACGAGCCGTCGATCCGGGTGCTCTGCAGGGTCAACTTCGAGCTCGAGGGCCACGAGGTCTTCGAGGCCCACTCGCTCGCGTCTGCGCGTGCGATGCTGGAGAAGCAGGAGATCGACGTCGTCGTGCTCGACGTTCATCTGCGGGGCGACCGGAGCGACGAGCTCGTGGCCGAGTGCCAGGCACGGCGGCCACCGATCCCGGTCGTGCTCGTCACCGGCTCGGTCGACATCTTGCACCCCGGCGTGAGCGACGCCGACGCGGTGCTGCCGAAGCCGTTCGAGGTGGACCAACTACTCTCGACGGTGCGTGGCCTCGCGAGAGTCCACGCCCGTCGATGAGCACGACCACCGTTCGCACACCCCAGGAGTACGAGGACGCCTACGAGGCGTACTACGCGGAATCCGCAGAGGAGGTCCGCGCGGTTCGCGTGGGCGAGAAGGAGACGTCAGAGCAGGCTGCGATCGTCGCGCGCCACGCCGACCTCTTCACCCAGGAGCAGCTCGAGGCGCTACGCGCGGCCGAGGCCGAGGCGTCCGACGCGGACGAACACGAGCGGCTCTACCGACTGCGGAGAACCTGTGAGGGCGGCATCGTCGATGCAGAGCTGGCCGCGCGCGAGGACGAACTCGAGAATGCGCTCCTCGCGGCACGGCTGACGTTCGACGGCGAGGAGCTGCCGCTGAACGCCGCCGACGCCAAGCTTGCGGTCCTCCCCGACTACGGTCGGCGCGAGGAGCTAGGAGAGTTGGTTCAGGGGCTCGACGCGAGCTTCAACGAGCGTCGGCGGGAGCTGCTCGTCGCGCGCGACGAGCTCGAGGGCACGCTCTCCGGTGAGCGCGACGCCGTCGCCCGCAACGAAGCTGAAAAGCAGATCTCGCTGCGCGAGCTCGAGAGCGTGCTCCAGCGGACGGCGGAGGCCGTCGCCGACGAGTACGCGCGGTTGCGTGAGCGCTGGTTCGAGCGGCTGCTCGGCCCGGAGCGCACCGATCTTCCCACCAGCGCGCATGTCCGCTGGCTGCGCCGTCTCTCGCCGCTCGAGGCGACGTATCCCAGGGAGAGCTCGGTCGACGTCTGCGTCGAGACGGTTCGGGCGCTGGGGTTCGACCTCGAGGCCATCCCGAACATCCGGCTCGATCTCGAGGACCGCCCGCAGAAGAACCCGCGCGCCTGCGTGATCGCGGCCGACCCGCCCGAAGTCGTCCACCTGATCACGCGCGCGCAGGGAGGACTCGCCGACTACCAGGCGTTCCTTCACGAGGCGGGGCACGCGCTCCACTTCGCCGGCTGCGACCCGCGCCTCCCGTGGACGTTCCGCGCCCTCTCGCGCGACCACGCGCTGACGGAGATCTACTCGTACATCGTCGAGGCCGTCACGCGCGAGCCGGGCTGGCACGCACTCCACTTCGGCCTGTCCGATGCGGAGGCGGAGGAGAACGCCGAGGCGACGCTCTTCCTCGAGGCGCTCCTGTACCGCCGCTACGCGGCGAAGCTCCGCTACGAGCTCGGCTTCTGGTCGGAGTTCCCGATAGAGCAGGGCGGCTCGTCGCGCGACTACGAGCCGCTGCTCACCGACGCCACCGGCCTCCGGTACGACGCCCGCGCGTATCTCTCCGACATGGACTCCGGCTTCTACTCCGCCGACTATCTACGCGCCTGGATCCGCTCGGCCCAGCTCAGTTCCTATCTGCGGCGCGAAGTCGGGGAGGACTGGTGGCGGAGCGAAGCGACAGGCGACATCCTGCGCGGGCTGTTCGCGGAGGGAACGCGACCCTCGACCGAGGAGATCGCCCGCCGGCTCGGCTTCGACCCGCTCGACACCGGGCCGCTCGCCGCCGAGCTGAACGCCGACTAGCCCGACGCCCCGAGCCGAGGTGGCTAGTGGGTGAAACCGCTGCCGATGCCCGACTCGACGAGCTGCGTCGCGTCGACAACGCTGTTCGACGGGGGCGCCGCGATCGTGACGTGCGCGCCGTAGTCGTAGAGGTCCATCGTCATCGCGGCGTGGGTGTGCGCGACGCCGTAGGAGAGCTTGATTCGGCGGACGAGGCCGTCCTTGCCGATCCAGACGTGCGCGGGAATCGTCGGCGCCTGCGCGGCGGCTGCGCCCAGGAGCGGGCTCGCGCCCTGCGCCTGCAGCGCCTTCGCGACGTCGATCGTGACGCGGTACTCCGTCGTGGAGGCGCCGTCGACCGTCGCCGGGCCGACCGTGCTGACCTTCGCGCCCTCTCCCTTCAGCATCGAGAGCAGGTCGCTCGGCTGGAGCTGGCTCCCCGACAGGAGCTGCCCGACGTCGAGGCCCGCCGACTTGCCGAGCTTCGAGACGTCGAGCTCGACCCACTGCTTTCCGCCGGGCAGATACGCCGCCGCGAGGCCGGACTTGACGTAGAGGACGTAGTCGTCGTTCCGGCGGAGGAAGATCTCCTTCACCGTTCCGTTCGCCCCCGTCGGAAGGCCGGCGCTGTGGAGGAGCGCGCCGAGGCCGAGCGTGAGCTCGGCGCTCGTCCCGTCGATCGCGCCGGTTCCCCGTACCGCGAACGAACGGCCTTGGCCGAGTCGGGGGCTGCTCAGAGCGAGGGAGAGGCGGATTCGCGACGCGCCGGCTTGCTGCGTCTTCGCCGCGGACGCCGCGACCGGGTCGAGCGCGAGCGCCTGCCTGCTGCTCCCGCAGCCGGCCGTGACGGCCGCAGTCGCGGCGACTGCGAGCGCGATTGCGATCGCTGCCGTGCGTCCTCGGAGCATGCCCGCAGTGTAGTCCCGCTCTGGTCTGGAAAGGGTGATTTCTTCGTGAAGGGTGGGGGCGGCTGCTATGGCCGTGGCAGCCGCCCCCTGCGAGGAGCGGGACGGCACGTGGGCCGCCCCTATCGGAGAGCACGGCCGGCGTCTGGTGGCCGGCTCTTTGGTGCTCCCGCTATTACGCGCGCGTACGAATTTTGGATCTCGCGACCTGTGGAACGTAAGAAGTCTGCTAAGTCGGCCCACGATCTATCGAACCGTTCGGCAGGTCCGAGCGTCTAAGCATTCGAGGGGCGGGCCCCGGAGAAGGGGGCCGCGACCGAGGCCCGCCCCCTCCGAGGTTACGCCCGCGCCGCAGATTGCGAAAGGGTCGGTCCGCGACGGCTTTCCGCAGTTTGCTGGCTCCTTGTCTCGAGGCGAGCGAGCCGCTCGGGCCGCCGTCGGCGGCGTGCACTAGGCTCGTTGCGTGAGTCCGCGCGCAATCGGCCGCGTGGGACCCTGATCCTCTAGTCACACACAGTGGAACGCGAGAGCAATGGAGTGAGCGGCAGGACTGGGGCGCATTCCTGCCATGTCATCCACCGCTCGGGGACGGGGCCCGTCGAGTTCAGTCACGAGAAGATCGAGGCGCTCCTCGCCGAGGGGGGTTTCTTCTGGCTGGACCTCGACCAGCCCGACGCCGAGGACTTCAAGGTTCTGCGCGACGTCTTCCACTTCCATCCGCTGGCGATCGAGGACTCGGAGCAGTTCGGCCAGCGGGCCAAGATCGACAGCTACGACGACTTCGCCTTCCTCGTCCTCTACGGCGCGGCCCCCGACGAAGACAGGCTCGTCGAGGTCCACTGCTTCTACAACGAGCGCTACCTCGTCACCGTCCACCGCGACGAGGCGCCCGCCTTCAACGAGGTGCGCGATCGCTTCGCCAAGCGCGGCCAGCCCATCGAGCACCCGCCGCGGCTGCTCTACCAGATCGTCGAAGCGCTCGTCGACAGTTTTTTCCCGCTCCTCGCCGACTTCGACGATCGCATCGACGAGCTCGAGAATCAGATCTTCCTGAAGGCAACCGACGCGCAGCTGCAGGAGATCTTCCGCATGAAACGGCTGCTCGTCGGGTTGCGCAAGGCCGTCACCCCCGAACGGGACATGTTCGCCCGGCTCGTCACGAACATCGATGCGTTGCCGGGGATGACGCCCGACGACGAACGCTACTTCCGCGACGTCTACGACCACCTGATCCGGATCAGCGACCTGATCGACAGCTACCGCGACCTGCTCACCAGCTCGATGGACGTCTACCTCTCGACCGTCTCGAACCGCCTCAACACCGTGGTGAAGCAGTTGACGATCATCGCCACCATCTTCCTGCCGCTCGCCTGGCTGACCGGATTCTTCGGCCAGAACTTCGGTTTCGAGGTACGCCACATCACCGGCTGGGGCTCATTTCTCGTCCTCGGTATCGGCACAGAGGTGGTCGCAATCGCCCTCCTGCTTGCGTTCTTCAAACGCCGCGGCTGGTTCTGACGGTCACGCGCCGAGCACGGACTCGGCCGAGGACGACGGCTCCGGGTCCGGCAGCCGCGTCATCCGGAAGCCGTTGAGCAGTCCGATCAGCGACGCGATCAGCGGCACGAGCAGGGCGATCTGGAGCGCCTTCGGCCGCGCCTTCTCGTTGATGTGCAGGATCTCCGCCTTCACCGCGGGCCGCTGTCCCACGAGCAGCGCGTCGAGGTGCGCCTGCGTCATCACCTCGGCGTTTTTCTCCAGGGCCTTGGACACCTGGGTGGCCTGACGCGAGGAGAGCACGTCGCTGGAGTTCGCCTCGTGCGTGAACAGCAGCGAGAGGGACGCGAGCATGATCGCGCCGGCGAAGGCGAGGCCGAACGAGAGCCCGAACGAGCCGCCGGCCGAGTTGACGCCGGCCGCCTCGCTCACGCGCTCCTCCTCGATGGGCGACAGCGTGTAGTTGTTGAGCTGCGAGACGAGCAAGCCCAGCCCGGTGCCGGCGATGAGCAGCGGCACGACCATCCACCAGCCGGAGTGGGCACGCGGGACGATCGGAATCAGGATCGCCACGCCCAGTGCGAGCAGGAAGAAGCCGCCGCGGATGATCCTGCTCGGACTCGTGTTCCCGGCCTTGCGGCCTGCGACCAGCGCGACCGCGAACATGCTCAGCGAGAGGGGTGCGAGCGAGAGGCCAGCCTCCAGGGCGTTGTACTCGAGCACCATCTGGAGGTAGATCGGGAGCGCGATCATCATCCCGCCGAGCGAGATCTGCTGCAGCGTCTGGCCCGTGATCCCGAGGCGGAAGTACCTCGATTTGAACAGGTCGACGTCGAGCAGAGCGGGCTTCCCCTCGCGCTTGCGCTTCCTCAGCCACCACACGAGAAGGCCGAGGGCGCCGAAGCCGATGGCAATCAGCGCGCCGACCGCCTCGCCGCCCTCCTGCCAGACGAGGATCCCGAGGACGACGCCGCCCATCCCCAGCGCCGACAGGACCGCGCCGACGAGGTCGATGCCGCGCTCTCCCGTGTACGGCACGTCGTGGATGCGCCGGCTCCCGAAGAGCACGATCGCGATGATCACGACCTCGCCACCGAAGGCCACGCGCCAGGAAAGGAACGTCGTGATGAAGCCGCCGACGAGCGGCCCGACGGCGGCGGCGATCGCGGCTGCGGCGCCGACGAGCGCGTACGCGCGCCGCTGCGCCGCCCCCTGGAAGTTCCCGTGGATCAACGACTGCATCGACGGAAGCAGCAACGACGCGCCGAGGCCGCCGACGATCGCCCAGAAGATGACGATGGGGAGGAGGCTCTGCGACAGGGTCATCGAGAGCGCTCCGGCCGCGTACCCGAGCAGCCCGATGATGTAGGCGCGCTTGCGCCCGAAGAGGTCGCCGATCTTGCTGCCGATCAGGATGAACGCGGCGGAGACGAGCGCCTCGAGCGCGATCGCGGACTGCACGCCGCTCGCGGTGGTGTCGAGGTCGTGCACGACGGCCGAGATCGACACGTTCATCAGCGACGTGTCGACGACGAGCACGAACATCGCCATCGCAAGCAGGATCGCGACGAGGTTGTCGCCGCTCGATTCCTCGACCGCTCCGGCGGTGGCCTCAGCGCTCACGATCGAGAACGTCGCCGCTTTGCCGCCGCGCGGCATCACCCTCCGCGGACGAAAGGCCGGTGGCGGCCCGAAGAGGGCGGTGGAAACCCGCTCAGCGGGGCGGTCTGTAGCGGTAGCCGAAGCCGCGAACGGTCTCGATCGGGGTACCTTGCGTGTCGTCCGGGGCGAGCTTTCGCCGCAGATAGCCGACGTAGAGCTTCACCTCGTCGCGGGATGTGTCGAGGGTGTCTCCCCAGACAAGCTCCCGGAGTTGGTCGTGGCTCAGCACCTGGTTAGGGTGACGCACGAAGGCAGACAGGAGCCTGTACTCGAGCCGTGTCAGGGCGACCTGGCGGTCGTCGTAGCGAACGGCTTGCCGGGCGAAGGAGATGGTGAGCCGCGCGTCGGCGTACGTCTCCTGCTCCTCGCCGCTGCGTGAGCGGCGCAGGAGCACTTCGACCCGCGCGACCAGCTCCTGGCGGCCGAACGGCTTGACCACGTAGTCGTCGGCTCCGCCCTTGAGCCCGCGGACGCGTTCCAGCTCTGTGTCGCGTGCGGTCAGCATCAGCACGGGAATGTCCGTCACCTCGCGGATCCGCTCGAGCGTCGCCCAGCCGTCGAGACCGGGCATCGTGACGTCGAGGACGACCAGGTCGGGCGAGCCCGCATAGAGCTCGCGCAGACCGGCGCGTCCGTCGCGCGCCTCGGAAACCTCGTATCCGGCTCGTTCGAGCAGCGTGCGCACGAGCCCACGGATGTCCTCGTCGTCGTCGACGACCAGGATTCGGGACGCGTTCATCGCATCTCATTCCACCGGGGGATACGGGACTCCTCTGCTTTCTCCGACGTAGATGGGCAGGAGCCAAGCGGCGCCCCGAGCACCGCGCGGCCGCGCGAGGAGACCAGTTGACAGCATCGACCGCCGATCTCACAGCCCGCTTCGTGCGGGTCCGCACCGTCGCGGGAGGGAAGAGGCCGCCCGAGCACCTGCTCCCGTTCACGGCGATCGCGGTCGCGACTGCCTACGCACTTCTCTTCCTTCCGCCCGATCGGTTCGACTTCGCCGAAGCCTCGGCGGCGGGGCTGCTCGCCGCCGCACTGCTCGGGCTCGGGCTCGCCGCACCGAACTTCCCGCGGGTCGCCACCATCGGGATCCCCGTTGGCTACATCGCGCTCGTCACCCTCCTCCGTGAGGCCGCAGGCGGATCCAGCTCGGGATTCGGCGGGCTCTTGCTGCTCCCCGTCCTCTGGCTCGCCGTCACCGCGGGACGTCGCGAGCTCGCCGCGATCCTCGCCACGATGGCCGTCGCCCAACTCGTACCGCTTGCCTTCATCGGCGCACCGCGCTATCCGGAGTCGGGCTTCCGGGGCGCGTTCGTCCTCACCACGGTCGCAGCGATCACCGGCTTGATGGTGCAGCGCCTGGTCGCCGAGACCCGCCGGCGCACCGAGCTTCTCCAGGAGCAGACCGACGCGCTCGCCAGCGCCTCCGCCCGGCTTGCCGAGCAGAACGAGCGGCTGCTCGAGCTCGACCGCCTCAAGGACGAGTTCGTCGCGACCGCGTCGCACGAGCTGCGAACCCCGCTCACGTCGCTCAGCGGATACCTCGAGATGTCCCTCGACCCTGCCGAAGGCCCCCTCACGCCGAGCCGCGAGAACCACCTCAGGATCGCCCAGCGAAATGCCGGACGGCTCACTGTCCTCGTCGACCAGCTCCTCTTCCTCGCGAGAGCCGACTCGCATCCGCTCGCGCTCGACCCGCAGCCGGTCGATCTCGGCGAGATCCTCGACGAGGCTGCCGAGACGGCCGGCCCGGCAGCGGGCGCAAAGAAGATCCTCCTCCGGGTCGAGGCCGAACCTCAGCGGGCAGTCGCCGACCGGACACAGCTCGTCCGGATCGTCGACAACCTCGTCACGAACGCGGTCAAGTTCACCCCGGACGGCGGCACCGTGCGCCTCGTGGCACGAGGCGTAGGCGCCAGGGCGATCCTCGAGGTGACGGACACCGGTGTCGGCGTCCCGTCCTCCGACCTGCCGGAACTCTTCAATCGTTTCTTCCGCGGCAGAAACGCGATCGAGGAGGCAGTTCCGGGCAGCGGCCTCGGCCTGGCGATCTCACAGGTCATCGCGGAGGCCCACGGGAGCACAATCGAGGTCGAGAGCACGCCCGGAAGCGGGTCGACGTTCCGCCTGGTTCTCGCGCTCGCCGCGTCTAGCTGAGTCCGGCGTTCCGGCGGTCCACGAACCAGCCCGCGACGAGCGCAAGCACGGCGAGGGCGAGGAAAGCGGCGAGGAAGCCCCAGGCGTAGATCGCCTTGAGGAAGATGAACATGAAGATGAACAGGGCGATGGCGCCGACGACGAAGACGCCGGCCATCTTGAACCAGAACTTGGCTCCCAGGTCGCCCATCCTCGCGGCACCATCTCCAGCGAGGTCCGGGACGGCATCACCCGCTCGGGATGATCGCGGCGCCGCTCGGGTCGGAAGGCGCATACGGGATTCGAACCCGTGCCGCCGCCGTGAGAGGGCGGTGTCCTAGGCCACTAGACGAATGCGCCCGGCGGGGGCCTATTGTAGCGGGGCTTCGGGCACGTCCTGGCGGCCTCGCTTCCGGAAGTAGAACGCCCCCACGGCTGCGGCGGACAGCACGACGACCGCGCCGAGTGGGCCGCCGACGAACAGGACCATGTCGCTCCGGCCGGTGGCGACGTGCTCGGCCGTCGGCACCACGGTTGCGATCGGCAACGGCGAAGCGCCCGAGGCGGCGACTCCGAGCGACTCGCCCGTGTGTCCAATCGTCAGGGGCGACGGGACTCCGCGAGGGAGGGTCGAGGAGGACTCGTCCTGGCTGGTCTTGCTCAGCAGGTGGAGGTCGTCGAGCGAAGCGATTCGCCTCGCGCCGACGTATTGAGCCGCGAACTTGCGCTCTGTAAGGCTGTCGACGCGGACGAATGAGCCGGTATGCGGCGCGTCGATGAAGTAGCCGTCGTCGACGTAGATCCCGACATGCCCAGGCGCCTTGCGCGTGCCGTCGGACCCGACGAAGAACACGAGGTCGCCCGGCTGAAGGCGATTCGGCGAGACCCAGATTCCGCCAGGGGAGTGCCACTGGGAAGCCGCGTAGTGCACCAGAGGGACGCCGAGCTTCGCGAACACGTACTTGACGAGACCCGAGCAGTCGAAGCCTGTCTTTGGACTTGCGCCGCCCCACAGGTACGGGATACCGAGGTACCGCATCGCGATCGAGACGACGGGGTTGTGAGCAGCGGCGTCCGTGAAACTGCCGGCCTTCGTGAACGGGGAGGGCGACGCCGGGAAGTCGGGCGGTGGCTTCGCCGGTTGTTGCTTGTGCGTCTTGCTCGGCGTCTTCGCGTGTTTCTGCGAGCCGGCGATATTCGTCTTCTTCGGTTTGGCTCTGTGGACGACCTGTTGCGACGCGGCGAAACCGACAGCGATCGTCGTCCCGGCCGGCAGCGAGTAGTGGGCCACGAGGAGCTGCACGACGAGCGGCGCCGTCAGCCGGCCGACCGTCTTCTCGAGCGTGACCTGTCCCCAGCCGCCGACCTGCAACGAATCACCGGCCCCGAGCGCCACCGGCGAGCCGTAGAGCGAGAGGCCGCTCACCGTGCCCCTCCCATGCATCGCCGTGACGTTGCGCGCCGTGATGACTCCTCCGAACAACGACACCGAGCCGAGCGCCACGCGTGCGGCCGTGCACGACGACCCGCTCGCGGTCGAGGAGAGGAACCGGACGATCGGGGACCTGGCCGGATAGACGGACGGGCCGCGGTTCGAAGCCGGCGTGCCGAGCGTGAGCACCCGGCGACCGGGCTCGGCGATCGCCACGGCGCCTGCCCCGACGCAGTCGGTTGGGAGATAGGAAGCGGGGAGGCGCGAGTAGGCCGGCGGTGCCGGCGTCGTCGTGGTCGTGCCAGTCGTGGACGTCGCGGTCGTTGTCGTTGTCGTCGTGGTTGTCGTCGTCGTGGTCGTGCTCGTGGTCGTCGTCGGCGTGGTCGCCGTGGGCGTCGTGGATCCAGCCGCGTAGGCAGACGCCGCGCCGAGCGCAGACAGGAGAACGCCGAGAACCAGGAGCCAGACCCCGCGCCGCATCGCCCCAAGTGTGCCGAACTGCCCGGCAGTTCGTCGAAATCCAGAAGAAAGCCGCTTGGCTGCGTCCCCGAGCTTGGCCGATGCGGCTCATCGGCGTGCGGTCGGCTGGACGATGCCCACGGACCGAGGGCAACAGGCCAGCACAGGGCAGGCGAGCCCACGGGAGGCGAGCAGAGGGCGGAGCCGCGCACAGCGGCTCCCCACTCTTGTTCAGGCGCTCAGCGCCTCGAGCAGCGCGCGGCCGCGGGGCGTGCCGTGGCCGGTGCATGCGTCCCAGGCGAGGCGCCGGGCGCGGTAGGCGCCGTTCGTGCCCTTCGAGATGTCGTTGAAGACCGAGCGGTCGAGCGTCTCGTAGAGCAGCGGATTGAGGAACCCGGCCCGGGAGCCGAGGTGCTGGTTGAGCTGCGCGATCAGCGCCGCCCACAGCGGCGCCACGGCGCTCGTCCCTCCGAAAGGATGGTCGGTGAGACCGTCGCCGACGAGATAGCCGGTCTCGGGATCGGCGTTCCCGGCGACATCCGGCACGCCGCGTCCGAGGCCGCCGTCTTCGTTGACCGAGACGGGCACACGTGCCTTCGCCTGCCACGAGGGGACGTCGTAGTACGAGCTCACGCCGCCGCCCGTCGAATTGCCGTCGTGGTCGTTCCACACGACCTCGGCGATGCCGCCGTGGATCTCCTCGAGATGCGTGCCGCCGCAGGCGAGGACGTGGGGGCTCGAGGCGGGGTAGTCGACGTGCGCGACTCGTCCCGCGACGCCGTCTCTCCAGCCGTTGTCGCCCGAGGCCGCACAGACGGTGACGCCGAGCGCCGCGGCGGCTCGGAACGCATGGTCCAGCGCGCGGCGGCCCTGCTCCGTCCACTGGTCCTCGGCCTGGCCCCAGCTGATCGAGAGGATGGACGGCGCGCGCGGGTCGAAGAGGGCGGTGGTCACCGCATCGAGAAACCCGCGGTCGCTCGCCGGCGCGAAGTAGACGAGCTGCTCGGCGCCGGGGGCAATGGCGCCGATCACCTCGATGTCGAGCACGACCTCGCCGTCGGCGGTGTGGTCGTGCCCGGGCCGGTTGCGGGCGCCGTCGACCGAGACCGTCGTGATCTTCGGCATCGGCTTGCCGAGCTTCTCGAAGTAGCGCTGCAGCTTGGAACGGACGAAGCCGCCGCCAAGCTCGATCACGGCGATTCGCTGGCCGCTTCCGTCGAGGTTGGGCGGGAAGTCGTAGAGCTCAGCGATTCGCGGCGGCGTGAACGACGTGTGCCGCGCCTTCTCGACGCGGCCGTGTGGGACGGCTCGACAGTCCGGGGTTGCCTGCGGTCGGTCGTCGAGGCCGAGAACGGCTTCGATCGCCGGCGCGACCGCGGCCGGGACGTGCAGATGTCCCGAGCGGCCGCGGTAGTCGCCTTCCGGGGCCCGGTAGCGGGAGAGCCGGGTCCGGAACGCCGCCTCCATTCCGGCGGCCGGGCCCGTGAGGACGACGCTGCGGCGGCCGGCACTCGCCTGCCGGACCTGCAAGCCGTGCTCGGTCGCGAAATCCTCGATCGCGGAGAGATCCTTACGGTCGGCGCCGTAGCGGGCCGCGAGCTCACGGCGACTGAGGTAGCGGCGCCCGCCGAGCGGCTGTCTGCCCAGTTCCTCCGGTGCGGGTAGCGGCGCGCGCGGACGCACGAGCACTGTCACCTCGACCGGTTCGTCGGACGCGACCGTGCCGACCCGGTGTGCTCCCGGCAGCGGCTTGCGGGCGCTGCCGCCGACCCTCGTCCTACGTGTCGTCGTCGCCTTTGTGCTCCTCCTCGTCATCCTCTTCGAGGCCGTGCCCCTCGAGGCCGTGCCCCTCAAGGCCGTGCCCCTCAAGGCCGTGCCCTTCGAGACCGTGCCCCTCGAGGCCGTGTTCCTCGAGTCCCTGCTCTTCGGGTGCGTCGTGCTCGTCGGGTGCGCCGTGCTCGTGCTCGTGGCCGTGGTCGCGGCCGTGCGTGCCTTCGCCCATTCGAGCCTCCTGTCCGCAGCTTGCGGCGAATCTAACCCGCCGCGCGAGCACCTTCAAGCAGCACGAGGCTGGCGACCGCGCCCTTCGCCTCGGCGATCTGCCGCGCTTGCGTGAGCAGCCGCTCGGACTCTGCGCCGTCGTCTGCCGCGGAGGCCGCCTCGGCTGCGGCCGTGAACGCCGTGATCGCAAGCTGCGGGAACTCGGCCTCCGCGATGAGTCGACGCGCCTCCGTGGCCAACTCCACCGCCTCCTGGGCCGAGCCCTCGCGCGCCCGGACACGCGCAAGGGTGGAGCGCCACAGCACGTGGGTGATCAGGTCATGGGTGGGAGCTTCGGCGGCTGCCCGCTGGGCCAGCTCCTCCCCCTCCTCGAGCCGACCGAGCCTGACGACGACCTCGGCGAGCAGCGCGCGGTGCGTCGTGGCCGACGTTGCAGCTCCGATCTCGTCCAGCGCGGCCGAGGAGGCGCGCAGCTCGCGCTCGGCTGCGGCGACGTCCCCGGCGAGCAGCTCGATCTGCGCTCCGACGAACGACTGGGTGGCGCGCCGGAAGCGGAGCCCGAACTCCTCGTAGGTCGCGGCCGCGTCCCTGAACAGGCTGCGTGCCTCGTCGAAGTCGCCGCGCAGCGCGAACAGCCCGGCCAAACTCACACGGATGCCGCTCCGCAGCGGCCGGTCGAGTCCCAGCGCGTCGGGCAGGCCCTGCACCCGGGCGATTGCCTGCTCGACGGGGTACGGTCCGTAGAGCTGGGCCTGCGCGAGCAGCCCGGCGAGGGTGCCGACCATCTCGAGTCCGGCCCGCGCCCGTCGCGCATGCTCGAGCGCGCGCTCGATCGCCTCACCTCTGGACTTCCAACGCCCGGCTGCGAGGTCGCCGCTGCTCCGCAGCCACCAGGCGCGGGCGAGCGCGAGCTCGTCGCCGAGCGGCTCGAGCTCCGCGATGGCCTCCTCCGCGAGTGCGACGCTCTCTTCCACGGGTCGGCCCTCGGCGAAGGCGCGGACGAACTGGAGCTCGATGCGAGCGTGCAGCTCTTGTGTGCGGAGTCCCAGCGCGGTGGCGGACTCGACCGCTTGGACGAGGGCGGATTCGGCCGCAGGAAGGTCTCCGCCGGCGAGGCTGGCGGTCCCGAGTTCCGTCAGCACGACAGGGAGCTCTCCGTCGTCGGTCGGGAGGAGCTCGCGTGCCCGTTCGAGCAGCGAGATCGTCGCCGGGCTGTCGGTGCGGCTGAGCGTCTCCTCGGCCGCGAGCCGCAGGAGGCGGGCGGCCCGCTTGGCGAGCTCGACGTCCTGGAGCCCGAGCTCCCGCCGCAGAAGGCAGCTCTGCTCGAGATGGAAGCCGACGACCGCCGGCGCGTCACCGGAGTCGTCGAGGTGTGCGGCCACGTTTTCGTGAAGGTCGGCGCGAAGCGCCTTCGGCATCCCCTCGTAGACGGCCTCGCGGATGAGCGCATGCTGGAAGCGGAAGCCGTCGTCCGGGATCGCCACGTCGGGTTCGATGAGGCCGCGCCGCACCAGCTCGAAGACCCGCGCCTGGGCCTGTTCCCGGTTCGCCGGCGGGATGAGGCGCAGGACAGCGTCGAGCGAGAAGCTGCGGCCGATCACAGCGGCGTGCTCGAGCACTCCGCGCTCATCGAGATCGAGGCGGTCGAGCCGCGCGTGGAGGACGCCGCGGATCGAACCGCTCAGCCTGACGTGGCTGCCTTGCTCGCCCGCGAAGGCGGCGAGCTGCTCGATGAACAGCGGATTCCCCTCCGCGAGCTCGGCGATGCGCTCGCGCAGGTCGGCAGGCGCATCGAGCGCGTCGAGCAGGCCGTTCGAGTCGACGGGGGACAGGGCCTCGAGCGCCAGCGTCGCCTCCGGCCGCGACAGCCATTGCGGCCGCCTTTCGGCAAGCTCGGGGCGGGCGAGGCAGAGGATCAACACGGGGGAGGCGCCGAGCCGGACCGAGAGGTGCTCGATCAGGTCGAGGAGCGTCTCCTCTGCCCAATGGACGTCGTCGAAGACCGCGACGACCGGTTGCTGGCGCGCCAGGTCCTCGAACAAGCCTCTGGTCGCCGCGAACACCTCGTAGCTCGACCGCGCGAGCACGCTCTCGTCCCGGCTGGCGTGGCGAAAGGCCTCGCGAATGGGGGAGAACGTCGTCCCCTCGCCGTACGGCGGGCACCGCGCGATGACCACGCTCGCCTGCCCTTCCAGGGAGCCCACGAGCTCCTGAGCCAGGCGAGACTTGCCGATGCCGGAGTCGCCGACGATCGTCACGAGGCGGACGCCGGTGGACGTGGCCTCGTCGTATACGCCACGCAGGCGCTCCAGTTCCCGCTCCTGGCCGACGAAGCGCGTGTCGTCACGCCGCGGGATGGCGGTCGCTGCGTGGTCGATCGACTCGAGACGGAACGCGGTCGCCTCGTCCGCCTTTCCCTTCAGCGTCAGCGGATCGAGCTGCGTCGCGCGCACCGCGTGCTCGACGAGACGGTAGGTCGACTCGCCCAGCACGATCTCCCCGGGCGCGGCGGCCTGTTCGAGCCGCTTGCCGACGGCAACCGGGTCGCCGCTGACAAAACCGTGGCCGGCGGACGGGTCTCCGGTCACGACCTCGCCGGTGTTGATCCCGATCCGGGCCTCGAGCTGGACGGCGCTGTCGCTGTCGCGGTCGAGCTGCGAGACGCACTCGTGGACGTCGACGGCGGCCCGCAGGGCTCGCAGAGCGTCGTCCTCGTGTACCACAGGGACGCCGAAGACGGCCATGACCTCGTCGCCGACGAACTTCTCGACCGTGCCGCCGTGCGCCTCGATCACCGCGGCGGATCGCTCGAAGAAGCGGAGCATCAGGCTCCTCAGCGCCTCCGGGTCGAGCCGGCCCGCCAGCTCCGTGTACGCGACGAGGTCGCAGAACAGCACCGTGACCGTCTTGCGACCCTCAACCGTGCGATTCGAGAGCACGTCCATGTCTCGAACGTACACCTCCACGCCTGCGATTTCGAGGTGGTAGCCGAGGAGGCCGCCGGCGTGTCCTTCGGTGCGGCGCCGGGTGGGAGAAGCCCGCAGGCAAGCGGGCGTCTCCCAGGCGGATACGCGTTACTCGTCCTCTGCGGGCGTGTCGGTGTCGGGGTCGATCTGATCGGCGCGTGCGCCGACCTCGGCCGCGACCCTTCGCGACTCGCGGGACTCCTTCATCTGCTCACGCGCGACGCGCTCGCGCTCTTCGGCCTGCTGCGTCCGCATGTCCGCTTCCTGACGCAGCTGCTGCGCCTGTTCGCGGCGCTGCCGCGTGTCGCGGCCGCGCATCGCACCGACCACGAGCACCACAAGCGCGACCACCACGGCGATCGCGATCAAGATCCAGATCCAAGTTGCCATTCCGCGCACCTCCTCTGTTCAGAGAGCAACGGGAGATGTCGGTTTCCGGTTCCGCTTGCGTCGATGGCCGCCGCGCAGCTCGCGTGCCGACTGCGATCCTTGTTCTCGAATGCTCGAGGCAATCTGCTGCATCGCGGTGGCCGTCTGGGTGGCAGACCAGACGCTGGGAGACGTGCGAAAGATCTGGCGAACGCGGCCACGTCGCCACTCGTCGCACGGGGATGAGTGACCGCGGCGCCGGCGGTCGAACCCATCGGCGTCGTGCGGTCGACGCTCCGCCGTCGCAAGAACGCTCCTAGGTCATCCGCCGATGGGGCGCCGGCGGCAATCCTCGAGATCGACGAGAGGTTCGCCGCCGCACTTCACGGCGTGGAGTTCGGCATGGATCTCATTGCCGTGACCTGGCTGCACGAAGCGAGCCGCGACGTGCTGCAGGTCCATCCCGGACGCGAGCGCAGCCGGCCGCTGACGGGCGTGTTCGCGACTCGTTCCCCGGACAGGCCGAATCCGATTGGCCTTCACCGCGTGACGGTCACTGCGATCGAGCCGCCGGCGAGAGTCCATGTCGCCGCGCTCGACGCGATCGACGGCACGCCGATCCTCGATTAGCTGCGGGGCAGGGATTCGAACCCCAACTTCCTGATCCAGAGTCAGGCGTCCTACCATTAGACGACCCCGCAACGGGTCGCGGGCCAGTGTAGCCAGGCTCCAGGCCTAGATCTCGAGCCGGTAGATCGGCACGAGGCGCTGCTCGGTTTCGGTGTCGATATGCGCCACGACCTCGACGTACGGCTCGAGGCCGCTGCCGTGCAGCTTCGCTTTCAGGAGGCCGTCGACCTGGAAGAGCCCGGACGAATTGTTCATCCGGATCTCGATCAGGATCGGCCGCTCCTCGCCGTCCGAGATCGTGACGTCGTCGATCGCCGCCGCCGAAAGCGAGTGCATCGAGATGCTGCCCTTCTCGAACGGGATCCGCGAGCGGCCCTTCGCCATGTCGAGCGCGTCCGCGACTCGCACGATCCCGGCGTCCACCGTCAGCGGCTCGCCGTCGGCGCGATGGCTGATGATCGCCTGCAGCGCCTCCGACACGATCACGGTCTTGTCGGGCTCCTCGTAGAGCCCGTCGAGCAGCTCTCGCATCTTCGGCTCGGAGAGGAAGAGCGAGAAGTCCTCGTGGCCGTGCCGGTGGATCGACATGCCGATGCAGTGGAAGAGCGCGGCGAGTACGACGACCACCTCCGCGTCGTCCTGCTCGAACCCGAAGTCGCGGACGAGTCCCGGCTCGACGCCGTGCTTGGTGAGCTGGCGCAGGAGCTTGAGCGCGATGTTCGTGACGATCTGGATGTGAACCCACGAGTGGTCGTTGATCGCCATCCGCGCCACCGCGTTGACGTTCGAGACGTGCCACCAGCCCTTGACCTGGTCGTCCGCGTTGACGCGCTCGATCAGCGTCCGGAGCTTGCGGTTGCCGCGCACCGGGACGTTGATCTTCATGCGCGCGACCGCCTCGGCAGGCGTGAGCCGTATCTCGTGCTCGGCCTCGGCGTCTACCGGCTGCTCGATGCGTTCGGCGGTCTCCTCGTCGAGTCTCGTCTCGTCCATGCCTGGATGCAGTCTGACGGATGACGTATAGATGGGCACATGCACGAGGCCCATCCGATCGGACTCCTAGTCGAGGACGACTACCGCCGCAATCGCCTGACCGTCTTCTTCCGCCTGCTGCTGGCGATCCCGCACCTGATCTGGTTCTTCCTCTGGACGGTGGCGGTCGTCTTCGCCTCCATCGCCAACTGGCTGATCTCGATCTTCACCCGCCAGCCGCCGCGCGGCCTCCACCGGTTCATGTGCAGCTACGTCCGCTACCAGGCGCACCTCGGCGCCTATCTCTCGCTCATCGGCAATCCGTACCCGGCCTTCAACGGCGCAGCCGGTGAGTATCCGATCGACATCCGGCTGCCGGAAGAGCCTGTGAGACAACGGCGCTGGACGATCTTCGTCCGCATCTTCCTCGCCATCCCGGCGCTGATCGTCTCGGCTGCCCTCGCCGGCTCGCCCGGCGGGAACCTCTCGTCCTCGGCAGGCGGCTCGAACCGCAGGACGACGGGATTCAACGGGGGAGGCGGTCTGATCCTCGCCTGCGCGTTCCTCGGCTGGTTCGCCTCGCTCGCGCGCGGTCGGATGCCGAAGGGCCTGCGCGACGCGGGTGCGTACGCGATCGGCTACACGGCGCAGTCGACGGCCTACGTCCTGCTCGTCACCGAGCGCTATCCGAACGCGGATCCGACCGAGATGCTCGTCGCGGTGACCGACCGTCCGCCGCGCCATCCGGTGCGCGTGGTCGGCGATCCGTACGACCTGCGCCGCTCGCGGCTTACCGTCTTCTTCCGGATCCTGCTCGCGGTGCCGCACATCATCTGGCTCGTGCTGTGGGGGATCGTCGTGGTACTCGCGGCAATCGTCCAGTGGTTCGTCACGCTCTTCAGCGGCACGCCGGCAAGCGGGCTCCATCGCTTCATCTCGACGTACATCCGCTACCGGCTGCACGTGATCGCGTACATTCTGCTCGTCGCGAACCCATTCCCGGGCTTCACGGGTGTGCGGGGCACCTATCCGCTCGACCTCGAGCTCGAGGGACCGCAGCGCCAGAACCGCTGGAAGACCGGCTTCCGGATCGTGCTCGCAATTCCCGCGCTGCTCGTGAACGGGGCCCTGAGCAGCGCGCTCGTCGCCGCGGCGTTACTCACGTGGTTCTACGCGCTCGTCAAGGGCTCGGCGCCATGGGGCCTGCGGAACCTCTCCGCCTACGCGCTGCGGTACGACGCGCAGACGAACGCCTACGGCTTTCTCGTCACCGACGTCTATCCGCACGCGAGCCCGCTCGAGGGCGAAGACCCGACCGAAGCGTGACCCGCAGCCGCGCGGCGCTCCTCCTCGCGTTCGCTGCGGTCTGGACGGTCGCGGCATGGCTGCTCTGGCGGTCGTCGCTGCCGGCCCTCCACCTGCCGCGCCTCGACGAGCACGCGCTCTTCCCAGCGTATGTACTGCACCGCGCGCGGCACTACAGCGGCGTCGAGCGGCTCTTCTGGGTCGCACAGACGGTGACACAGCTCGTGGTCCTCGGTCTCTTCGCACGCTACGGCGTGCGCTGGATGCGGGAGTCGGCGGCCGGGCCGATCGGCACCGGGATGCTGCTCGGGATGATCGGCTTCGCTCTCGTCTGGGTCGCGGAGCTGCCGTTCTCGGTGCTGAACGTCTGGTGGCGCCACCACAACGGGCTCTCCGGCAGCTACGCGCAGGCCACGATCGGGGACTGGCTCGCGCTCGGCGTGCAATTCGCCTTGCTGTGCGCCGCGCTCGCGATCGTGATGAGCCTCGCGCGCGCTCGGCAGATCGGCCGGCGGTGGTGGCTGCTGGCCGCGCCGGTCTTCGTCGGCTTGCGAACCCTGCTCGCCTTCGTCACGCCGTGGCTGCTCGGCGGAAGCACCTTCCACGCACGGTACGTCGCGCAGCTCGAGCGGACGGAGCACGTCCATGTGCCCGTGCGGGTGCTGAGCGGCTTCGACGAGCCGAACGCGTTTGCGACCGGCCTCGGCCCCAGCCGGCGTGTCTTCCTCTGGAGGCCGATCGTCGAGCGACCCTTCACCCCGCGCCTGGACCGCTTCGTGCTCGCGCACGAGCTCGGTCATCTCGCGCACAACCACATCTGGAAGTCGATCGGCTGGTATGCACTCTTCGCCTTCCCGCTGGCGTTCCTCATCTCGTTCGCGACCAGAAGTCGCGGCGGGATGGGCGTGCCCGAGGCGGTCCCGCTCGCGATCTTCGTCTACGTCGTCTTGCAGCTCGCGTTCCTGCCGCTTCAGAACGTGGTCACGCGGCACCTCGAGGCCGAAGCCGACTGGTCGGCGCTGCGGGCGACGCACGATCCGGCCGCTGGACGGCGGCTGTTCCGGCTGTTCGCGTCACAGACGCTCGACGATCCGAACCCGCCCTGGTGGGACTACGTCTTCCTCGAGAACCACCCGACGCTCATGCAGCGGATCGAGGTGACCAGGGCTTACGCGGCCGCCCAATCGCCGTAGAGGCTCGTGTAAAGACCCTGGCGGGCGAGAAGCTCCTCGTGCGAGCCCTGCTCGATCACCTGCCCGTGCTCGAGCACGACGATGAGGTCGGCGTCGCGGATCGTCGAGAGACGGTGCGCGATCACGAACGAGGTCCGGTCGGCGAGCAACGTCCGCAGTGCCCGCTCGATCGTCCGCTCCGTGCCGATGTCGACCGAGGAGGTCGCCTCGTCGAGGATCAGTATCCGCGGGTCGGCCAACAGCGCGCGCGCGAAGGCGACGAGCTGGCGCTGGCCGAGCGAAAGGCGCGAGCCGCGCTCGCCGAGCTGCGTCTCGTAGCCGTCCTCGAGCCGCAGGATGAAGTCGTGCGCGCCGACCGTCTGCGCGGCGCTGACGATCTCCTGCGGCGTCGCGTCCGGCTTTCCGAACGCGATGTTCTCGGCGACGGTTCCGGCGAAGAGGAAGCCCTCCTGCGGCACGATCCCCAGCTGGCGCCGCAGCGACTCCATCGTCACGTCGTTGAGGTCGTTGTCGTCGATCGTGATCCGGCCGGAAGTCGGCTCGTAGAACCGCGCGAGGAGCTTCGCGATCGTCGACTTGCCGGCGCCCGTGTGCCCGACGAGGGCGACCGTCGTTCCCGCTGGGACGTCGAGATCGATCCCGTGCAGCACCTCCTCGCTCAGCTGGCCGCCGCGAAGCCCGTAGGCGAAGTGCACGTCCTCGAACCGGACGTCGCCCGAGATGTGCGGCAGCGGCCGGGCGCCCGGCCGGTCGGCGACCTCCGGTTCCTCGTCGAGGACGGCGACGATCTTGTCGAGCGCCGCGGTCGCGGAGAGGAACGTGTTGTAGAGCTGCGACAGCTGCTGCACCGGGTCGAAGAAGTTGTTGATGTAGAGCATGAAGGCGAAGAGCGTCCCCAGCGCGATCGCGCCCTGGAAGTAGAGGTGGCCGCCGTAGCCGAGCACGATGGCGAGGGCGAGCGTCGCGAGGAGGCTGACGAACGGGAAGTACAGGCCGTTGAGCACGACCGTCTCCATGTTCGAGTCGCGGTAGCTTCGCGCGACGGTGCGGAAGTTCTCGGTCGCGCGCTGCTCGCGCACGAACGCCTGGACCATCCGCATGCCGGCGATGTCCTCGGCGAGCGTCGCGGTCACGAGCCCCAGCCGCTCGCGCACGGACGAGTACGCCCGAGACGAGCGCGAGCGGAAGATCGCCGTCGCGATGATCATGAACGGGATCACGCTGAGCGTGACGAGTGCGAGCTCCCAGTCGAGGAAGAGCAGCAGGAGCGCGGTGCCGCTCAGCATGAGCGTGCTCTGGGCGAGCGTCGTGATCCCGTCGGTGACGAGCTGGTCGATCGCCTCGACGTCGTTCGTCATCCGGCTGATCAGGACGCCGGCGCGGTTCCGCTCGTAGAACCCGAGCGAGAGCTTCTGGAGGTGGCCGAAGAGCTGCGCCCGAAGGTCGGCCAGGATCCGCTCCCCGACCCAGCCCGTCATGTACGTCTCGACGTACGTCATGCCCCAGTTCGCGAGTCCGAAGACGACGAAGACGACCACCACGACGACGAGCGCGGTGCCCGTCGTGCCGTCGAGCGCGTCGTCGAGGGCGTGCTTCGCGAGCAGAGGAGGGGCGAGTGCAGTCGCCGTCGCCGCCAGGAGCGAGAAGCCGGAGAGGAACGTGCGCAGCCTGTAGGGCTTCGTCAGCCGCCAGAGCACGCCGAGCCGGCGGCGGGTGGATTTCCAGGACCAGTCCTCGACCTCGGCGCCCCGCGCCCGCAGCAGGCTCCCGCCCGGCTGGTGGACTCTCACGCGACCTCCTCGATCTCCGCGCGGGCCTCGACGGCGTCGGCGAACTGCCGCTCGAGCAGACCGTGCTCGTAGATCTCGCGGTAGACAGAGCTCGTCTCGAGCAGCTCGTCGTGGGTGCCTCGGGCGCAGACCCGGCCTCGGTCGAGGACGACGACCTCGTCTGCGAGCGCGATCGTCGACAGCCGGTGCGCGATGATCAGGGTCGTCCGGCCCTGCATCACCTCGCGCAGGCCGGCGCGGATGCGGGCCTCCGTCGTCGCGTCGACCGAGGCCGTCGCGTCGTCGAGGATCAGGATCCGCGGGTCGACGGCGAGCGCGCGTGCGATCGCGATCCGCTGCCGCTGCCCGCCCGAGAGCGTGATGCCGCGCTCGCCGATCACCGTGTCGTACCCCTGCGGCAGCCGCTCGATGAACTCGTGCGCCTCCGCCAGCCTCGCCACGCGCTCCACCTCGTCGTCGGTCAGCTCCGGCAGGCCGAAGGCGATGTTGTCGCGCACCGTGGTGGAGAAGAGGAACGGATCCTGGGCGATGACGCCGATCGCACGGCGCAGCGACGCGAGCCGCAGGTCGCGGACGTCGACACCGTCGACGAGCACGCGCCCGGAGTCGACGTCGTAGAAGCGTGGCACGAGGGAGGAGAGCGTCGTCTTGCCCGAGCCGGTGTGGCCGATGAGCGCGACGGTCGTCCCGGCGTCGAGCGCGAGGTCGAGACTCTCGAGCACCGGTCGTCCCGGCAGGTACGAGAACGAGACGTTCTCGAAGCGGATCGCGCCCTCGCCCTCCGGCAGACCGACCGCGCTCGGCCGGTCCGCGACGTCCTCGGGCTCGTCGAGGATCTGGAAGATCCGCTCGCCCGACGCGGTCGCTCGCTGCGCCTGGCCGATCCACATCCCAAGCGAGCGGAGCGGCGTGACGAGCAGCGCCAGGTAGAGGTTGAAGGAGACGTACGCGCCGACCGAGAGGGAGCCGTGCGCGACCATTCGCGCACCGACCAGCAGCACTGCGGCCTGGGCGAGCAGCGGCAGAAACGAGAGCAGCGGCACGTATTTCGCCCGCTGCCGGTTCGCCTGGATCGTCTGCCGGAACAGGGCCTCGTTGCGGACGCGGAACTTCTCCTCCTCAGCAGGCTCCTGCGCGAAGGCCTTCACGACGTGGACGCCGACGATGTTCTCCTCGGCGACTGTCGCCACGTCGGCGAGCTTCTGCTGCACGTCGCGCAGCGTCGGGTGCGCGACGTGGCTGTAGCGGTAGGCGATCCCGACGAGGAACGGCGTCACGGCGAGGACGACGAGCGCGAGCCGCCACTCGAAGAAGAAGAGGACGACGGTCACCGAGACGACGGTGAGGATGTTCTGGAAGAAGAAGACCAGCCCGTACCCGAGGAAGAACCGGACACCCTGCAGGTCGACCGTCGCGCGAGACATGAGCTGGCCGGTCTGGTTGCGGTCGTAGAAGCCGAACGAGAGGCGAACGAAGTGCGAGTAGAGCCGTTGGCGTATGTCCATCTCGACGTCGAGCGCCTGCTTGCCGGAGATGAGCCTGCGGCCGGACATGAGCACCGCCGAGACCACGCCGAGTGCGGCGATGATCCCGACGTTGACCCAGAGCTTCTGCGCGTCGTGGTTGAGGAGCGCCTCGTCGATCACGTTCTTGCCGGTCACCCAGATCAGCGCGATCTGGGCAGCCTGGGAGCCGACTGCGAGCACAGCCGAGATCGCGAGGCCGCGCTTGTACGGCCGCAGGAAGGAGAGGAGCCGCGCGAACGTGCGGCGATAAGGAACCGCGCTCACTCCTTTGAATGTAGCGACGGAGTCCTATGCTCCTCGCAATGGGGACTGGGCCTGACGGTAGCCCGGTGGACGCCTATACGCGGCTGCCAGAGCTCGGGGAGGGCGAACGGTCGCCTCCGTGCTTCCCGGCGCCTCTGTGGTTCGTGGCCGTCGCCGCGGCCTGGTCGAGCCGTGCGAGCTCGTCCCGGACGAGGGCCGTCCCAGCCTCGAGCCGGATGCGGTTCGCCGGATCGTTGAGCCAGCCGCTCGCGCCCGAGGGGTGGGGGAGCGGGACGACCGGCGTTCCCTCCAGCTCGAAGCGCTCTCCGACGCACGGCGTCAGCGACGGAAGGCCGAGCAGCCGCCGCAGCGCGAGGCCACCGACCGTCACGATCAGGCGTGGCTGCAGCAGCGCGAGCTCCCAGTGGCGCCAGAAGGCGCACAGCTCCTGCTCGACCGGCGTGGGTGCCCGGTCGCCGCGTCCCGAAGGCGCGCGTCCCGGGTAGCAGCGCGTGACGGACGCGCAGTAGAAGGTCCCGTAGAACTCGTCCTCGTCGAGCTCGAGCCAGCCACGCAGCGTTCGGCCGGCGCGTCCGCGCCAGGGCGACCGCTCCTCTCCCTCGACCACGCCCGGCGCCTGACCGAAGAGATACGCCCTTTGAGCTCTGCCCGGGGCACGGACGGAGAGCGACTCGAGTGGATAGCCGGCCTCGACGCACGCGCGGCAGCGGGCAAGGTCGCGCTCGAGCGAGGCGAGCGAGCGGTAGGACGACTTGCGGGCGGCCACGGGCGGGAGCGTAGGGTCCGGGCCGATGCTGCCGCTCGAGGCCGTGCCGAACTTCTCCGAGGGACGCGACCGCCTGACCATCGTGGCCATCGGCGACGCGCTGGCGGAGTACGCGCGCGTGCTCGACGTCCACAGCGACCCGGACCACAACCGATCCGTCTACACGATCGTCGGCAATGAGCAGGAGCTCGGGGCGGCGCTGCTCGGCGCGATCGAGACCGCCCGCGAGCTGATCGACCTCCGCCGCCAGGAGGGCGCGCACCCACGCATCGGCGCGGCGGACATAGTCCCGATCGTCCCGCTTCGCACGGAAGACGCCGAGCGTGCGCGGGCTGTTGCTCTCGAGCTCGCGCGCCGACTCGGGGATGAGCTGACGCTGCCGGTCTTCCTCTACGGCGAGCTGGCGCCCGGTCTCGGCCCCGCCTTCTTCCGGCGCGGGGGGCCGTCCGAGCTGCAGCGGCGCATGGACGCAGGCGAGCTCGCCCCGGACTTCGGCCCCCCGCGGCTCGACGAGCGGGCGGGCGGCGTCCTCGTCGCGGCACGTCCGCCGCTCATCGCTTTCAACGTCAACCTCGCCGGCGACGACCTGGAGGCTGCGAGGGACGTGGCCCGCAGTGTGCGCGAGCGCGACGGAGGATTCCCCGGTGTCCGGGCGCTAGGGCTTCGCCTCCCGCGGGCCGGACACGTCCAGGTGAGCCTCAACATCGAGGACTGGCAGGCCTCCCCGCTCCACGAGGTCGTCGCGGCGGTGGACCGAGAGGCGAGCACGCGAGGGCTTCGCATCACCGGATCGGAACTCGTCGGGTTGCTCCCGGCAGGCGCCGCAACCGCCGCCGCCGGCTCGCTCCTCGGCGTCGCCGGCCTCGATCCGTCGCAAGTGCTCGAGCTGCGGCTTCTCGACGAATAGCGGGTACGCAAGCTGGGACGAAATCGCGACGGACCTGTGACCGTCGAGGGATTACGGTGTCTGCAGGGGGCTGCGACACCCCTCGGGGGCACGTAGGGCAACGTGCGCGGGGGCGGCGTCCTAGACTCGCGTCGTGGCGCAGCGGACGGCGATCGGCCTCACCGGCGACGACCTGACAGTTGACGAGGTCTGGGCTGTGGCCGTCGAGGGAGCCGGCGCCGAGCTGACCGATCGAGCGCGCGAGAGGATGAGGGCCGCCCGGGAGCTCGTGGAGCGCGCGGCTCACGGGAGCCGCGAGCACACCTACGGCGTCAACACCGGCTTCGGCCGCTTCGTCGCGGTCGCGATTCCGGAGGAACAGACGGCCGAGCTGCAGTTGCGACTCCTGCGCTCACATGCGTGTGGAGTCGGTGAGCCCTATCCCGACGAGGTCGTCCGGGCGGCGATGCTCCTGCGTGCGAACGCCCTGGCGAAGGGAAACTCGGGTGCCCGAGTCGAGACGGTCGGTCTGCTCCTCGCCCTCCTCGAACACCGCGTGCTGCCGGTCGTGCCGAGCCGCGGCTCAGTGGGAGCCTCCGGCGACCTCGCACCGCTGGCGCACCTCGCCCTCCCGCTGGTGGGCGAAGGAGAGGCGTGGGTGGATGGCGAGCGGTTGACGGGAGCTGATGCGCTCGAGCGGGCCGGGCTCGAACCGGTGGAGCTCGCTGCAAAGGAGGGGCTGTCGCTCGTCAACGGCACGCAGTTCATGGCGGCGATGCTCGCGCTCGGGCTCATGCGGGCACGGCGCTTGGCGCGGGCGGCCGACGTCGCCTGCGCGCTTTCCGTCGAGGCGCTCCAGGGATCGCGCACGTCATTCCTGCCACAGATCCACGCCCTTCGACCGCTGCGGGGCCAGCAGGTCGCGGCGGCGAACGTTCTCCGTCTCCTCGAAGGCTCGGCGATCATCGAGGCACACCGCTGGTGCGACAAGGTGCAGGACGCCTACTCGCTTCGCTGCGCCCCGCAGGTACACGGCGCATGCCGCGACCTCCTCGAGTACGCCGGGTACACGGTCGGTGTCGAGTTGAACGCTGCGACCGACAACCCGCTCGTGCTGGTCGACGACCAGGTGCTCGTGTCGAACGGCAACTTCCACGGCCAGCCGCTCGCCTTCGCACTCGATGCTCTCGCGATGGCCGTCGCGGAGCTCGCGAACATCTCCGAGCGCCGGCTCGAGCGTCTTGTCAACCCGAACCTCTCCGACGGACTCCCCGCCTTCCTCACGACCGACGGTGGTCTCAACAGCGGCTTCATGATCCCGCAGTACGTGGCCGCTTCGCTGGTGTCCGAGAACAAGGTGCTCTGCCATCCCGCGTCCGTCGATTCGATCCCGACGAGCGCGGGCCAGGAGGACCACGTCTCGATGGGCAACGCCTCTGGGCTTCATGCCTGGCAGGTGCTCGCCAACTCCGAGCGCGCGGTGGCGATCGAGCTCCTCGCCGGAGCGCAGGCGGTCGAGTTCCACGCGCCGCTCGAGCCGGGGTCCGGTGGACGCGCTGCGCGCGCGGCGGTCCGGGAGGTCTCGCCAAGGCTGCGCGACGACCGGCCGCTCGCCGGCGACATCGAGGCGGTTGCCGCCTCGATCCGCGACGGCTCGCTGCTGAACGCCGTCGAGGCGGACGCGGGAGAGGTGGAATGACCACGACCGCGAGCCTCGCCGCCCGGGTGGATTCCCTCTGCGGCGACCTGAGCTCCATCCGCGCGCCTCGTGGGACCGACCTGAACGCGCGCCAGTGGTCGACGGAGGCTCCGCTGCGGATGCTCCTCAACAACCTCGACCCGGAAGTGGCGGAGCGGCCCGAGGATCTCGTCGTCTATGGCGGTACGGGCAAGGCCGCACGAAACCACGAGGCGCTGCGGGCGATCGTGGCGGCGCTGCTCGAGCTCGGGCCCGACGAGACCCTGCTCGTCCAGAGCGGCAAGCCGGTCGGCGTCTTCACGACGCACGATGGGGCGCCGCGCGTGCTGATCGCGAACTCGCTGCTCGTTCCCAGATGGGCCACGTGGGACGAGTTCCGCCGTCTCGAGGCCGAGGGCTTGACGATGTACGGCCAGATGACGGCCGGCTCGTGGATCTACATCGGGAGCCAGGGGATCCTGCAGGGGACGTACCAGACGTTCGCAGCGGCGGGGGAGAAGCACTTCGGCTCGGCCGATCTGCGGGGGCGGACGATCCTCACCGCCGGCCTGGGCGGCATGGGCGGCGCGCAGCCTCTGGCCGGGACGATGGCGGGCGCGGCAATCCTCTGCATCGAGGTCGATCCGCGGCGGATCGAGCGCCGGCTCGAAACCGGCTATCTCGACGAGGCGACCGAGTCGCTCGACGACGCGCTCGAGCGGGTGCGCTCCGCGGCGGCCGAGCGCCGGCCTCTCTCCGTGGGGTTGCTCGGGAACGCTGCGGACGTCGTCCCCGAGCTCGTCGGGCGCGGTGAGGAGTTCGACCTGATCACCGACCAGACTGCCGCTCACGACCCGCTCAACGGCTATGTGCCGCGCGGCTATTCCGTCGACGACGCAACCGCACTGCGCTCGTCCGAGCCCGACGAATACCTCCGGTTGGCGCGCGAGTCGATCGTCCGCCACGTCGAAGCGCTGCTCGAGTACGTCCGGCGCGGCGCGTATGTTTTCGATTATGGCAACAACCTGCGAGGCGAGGCGCGTGAAGGTGGTGTAGAGGACGCGTTCGCATACCCGGGTTTTGTCCCGGCCTATATTCGGCCGCTCTTCTGCCGTGGCGTCGGTCCCTTCCGCTGGGCGGTGCTGTCGGGGGACCCGGCGGACATAGCGACGATCGACGACCGGTTGCGTGAGCTCTTTCCCGAGGATCCGCTCTTGCAACGGTGGCTGGCGCTGGCATCAGGACGCGTGGCCTTTCAGGGGCTCCCGGCCCGGATCTGCTGGTTCGGCTACGGCGACCGCGCGAAAGCCGGCCTCGCGATCAACGAGCTCGTTCGGAGCGGGGAGGTCAAGGCGCCGGTCGTGATCGGTAGAGATCACCTCGACGCCGGGTCGGTGGCCTCGCCGTACCGCGAGACGGAGTCGATGCGCGACGGCTCCGACGCGATCGCGGACTGGCCGATCCTCAACGCCCTCGTCAACGTCGCGGCGGGAGCTACGTGGGTGAGTGTTCACCACGGCGGCGGGGTCGGGATCGGCAACGCGATCCACGCGGGGATGGTCGTCGTCGCCGACGGGAGTGACGCGCAGGCGGAGCGCCTCGAGCGTGTGCTGACGAGCGACCCGGGCACGGGCGTGATTCGCCATGTCGACGCGGGCTATCCGGAGGCGATCGCTGCCGCCGAGCACGGCGGGCTGCAGATACCTCGCACGCCCGGCGACGCGTGACCGCGACGACCACGCGTCTGCTCCTCCGCGACCTCGCGCAGCTCGCGACCCCGGCCGGGGCGGATGTTCCGTTGCGCGGACGCGCGCTCGGCGAGGTCGAGGTGCTCGAGGACGCGTTCGTGCTCTGCGACGGCGAGACGATCGAATCGGCGGGGCGGATGCGCGACTTGCCCGCACTCGCCGGCGCGGTCGTGGAGGTGGAGTGCCACGGCCTCTGCGCCGTCCCGGGCCTCGTCGACTGCCACACGCATGCCGCTTTCGCGGGCGACCGCGTCGAGGAGTTCTCACTTCGCACCGGCGGGGCGAGCTACGAGGAGCTGCATGCGGCGGGCGGCGGCATCCTCTCGACCGTTCGCGCCACCCGCGCCGCCGGGGAGTCGGGCCTGCTCGCGGCCGTCGAGTGGCACCGCTCGTGGATGCTCGGCGAGGGCACGACGACGTTCGAGGCGAAGTCGGGCTACGGACTCGACCGCGACACCGAACTTGCGTCGCTCCGGGCGATCCGGGAGGCAGGCGGCATCCCGACCTGGCTAGGCGCCCACGCCGTCCCGCCGGAGTTCGCCGACGCCGACTCCTATCTCGACTTCGCCCTCGACGAGGTGCTGCCCGAGGCTGCCCAGCTCGCAGAGGCGGCCGACGTCTTCCTCGAGCGCGGCGCATTCGACGCGGCGCAGGCGAGGCGCTACCTCGAGGCGTGCCGCGATGCGGGCCTGGCGTTGCGGCTCCACGGAGACCAGTTCACGGAGTCCGGCGCGATCCCACTCGCCGTCGAGCTTGGAGCCCGTTCGGTCGATCATCTCGAGGCGACCGGCGAGGAGGGAATCCGCACACTGGCTTCGAGCGACGTCGTCGGTGTACTCCTCCCCGCGAGCGCGCTGTTCCTCGACCGGCCGATGCCGCCCGCGCGGGCGCTCGTCGACGCCGGTGCCGCTGTCGCGCTGGCAACCGACTTCAATCCGGGCAGCGCCTTCTGCGAGAGCCTGCCGCTCGTCTGCTCGCTCGCGGCGGCGCAGCTCCATCTGTCGCCGGCGGAGGCGCTCGCCGCGTGCACGGTCAACGCCGCCCACGTGCTCGGCCGCGCCGGCCGCATCGGCCGCCTCGCCCCCGGTCATCGCGCTGACATCGCACTCCTGGACGCGCCCGACTGGCGCTACCTCGCCTACCACCTCGGCGGTCGCGTCGTCGCCAGGGTTGTCGTCGGTGGAGAGCTACGCTAGCCCTCCATGCCGACCAGGAAGCAGCGGCGCCGGGCGCAGAAGGAACGCCGGCACGAGTATGAGACCGTCTGGGTGGACGAGGAGGGAAACGAGCTCGAGGAGCCGCCCGAGGATCTCGTCCCCGAGCCGCGGGAGAAGCGGGAGAACGGTCAGCCGAAGCCGAAGGCGAGAGCGCAGGCGCAACCCCAGCGCGGCGGCCGGCCGGTTCGGGTGCCGCCGGCGCCGTCATGGCGGCGTGCAGCGAAGCGCTCGGTGATCATCGGCGCTGCGCTCTTCGCGGTCATCTACCTTCTCAACTCGAAGGGCGGCAACCACAGCCTCGCGTCCGCGCTTCTCCTGGCCCTGATCTACACCGCGATCTTCATCCCGGCTCAGTTCATGATCGACCGTTTCGCGCACAACCGCTGGCAGCGCCGCGCGGGCGAGCAGGCGGCGAAGCGGCCGGCTAAGAGGCGCTGACGTCCGACTCCGCGGCCCGGTCACCGCGGTAGTGACCCTCACCGGGCCAAGGCGCGAGCAGCAGCAGCAGCCGAGCGCCACCGCCCGATGTGACCGAGCGCCGCTCGTCGGGATCGAAGTGGAAGAGCGCTCCGGTGCCGCCGTCGACCGACTCGTCTCCGGCCTCGACGCGCACCGTCCCGTCGACGACGAGGAGGAGCGCCGACTCCTTGACGCCGTGGTCGCCGAGTGCCTCACTGGGGCGCAACTCGATGAGAATGGCTCGCTCGGCGCCCTCCCTCGAGTGGAGGACGACGGGCGACCGCGCGCCTTGGGGTGTCTCGACCTCGGGAAGGCTCCAGTGCCGCACGGACAGACCCTTCCCGCACCTGCCGAGTGGCTAACCAGCGAGGCACTAGACTCGCCGCGATGCCGCTCGCCGTCGACAGATACGAGCTCGGTCCGCTCCAGACCAACTGCTACGTCGTGCGGCGCGAGCGCGGCGCGGAGGAGTGCGCGGTGATCGATCCCGGCGGCGATGCCGCCGACCTCCGTCTCGAGCTCGCGCGTCTCGGCACGTCGTGCGCCGGCATCCTCATCACGCACGGGCATTTCGACCATCTCGGCGGTGTCGCCGACCTCGCCGAGGGAACCGGCGCCGAGGTCTGGATGCCGGAGGGGGAGCGGGAGCGGCTCGAGCGCTACCCGGAGTTCGCGCCTGTCGGCGTGCCGGGCCGCCCGCACACACCCGAGCACCTCGTCAGCGGCGGCGAGACGATCGAAATAGCGGGGATCTCCTTCGATGTCCTCGCGGTGCCCGGCCACTCGCCGGCGCACGTCGCCTTCCACGCCGAAGGCGAGCTCTTCAGCGGCGATCTCCTCTTCGCCGGTTCGGTCGGCCGCGTCGACCTCCCCGGCGCCGACTGGGACACGCTCCTCGCCTCGGTCCGGATGCTCGCCGAACGGCTCCCGCCGGAGACGGTCGTGCACCCGGGTCATGGCCACGAGACGACGCTCGGCGTCGAGCTCGCGCGCAATCCGTACCTCGCAGAGCTCCGCGCGTCGTGAGCCCCACATTCCAGGCGCCGCGCGGGACGCACGACGTCCTGCCACGCGACCACCTCTGGTGGCGCGTGATCCGCACCATCGAGGAGCAGTGCGCGCAGTACGGCTGGTCACGTGTCTCGACGCCCGGCTTCGAGGAGACGGCCCTCTTCGAGCGCACCTCGGGCGAGGCGTCCGACGTCGTGCACAAGGAGATGTACTCGTTCGAGGATCGCGGCGGCCGCGCGATCACTCTGCGCCCGGAGGGCACGGCTCCCATCGCCCGCGCGTATGTCGAGCACGGCCTCGCTCAGGAGCCGCAGCCTGTGAAGGCCTACGCGATCGCGCCGATGTACCGGTACTCGCGGCCGGGTCGCGGCCGCTACCGCGAGCACTGGCAGCTCTCGCTCGAGGCGATCGGCTCCGCGGATCCGGCGATCGACGCCGAGGTGATCCAGTACTACGCGGAGCTCCTGTGCCGGCTCGACGTGACGGAGTGGGAGCTGCGCCTCAACTCGATCGGCGACGAGAGCTGCCGTCCGCAGTACGTGGCGCGCCTCAACGAGTGGCTCGACGCCCACCCCGAGCTCGACGACGAGGAGGTCGCCCACAAGCGGGCGACGAGCGTTCTGCAGGTTTTCGACGTCAAGAACGAGCAGGTCCTGGCCGCTCTCGCCGAGGCGCCGAAGATCGGCGAGTCGCTCTGTGACGACTGCCGCGAGCACTTCGACGCGGTCAAGGCGCACCTCGACGCCTACGGCGTGCGCTACGTGCTCGACCCGGCGCTCGTGCGCGGCCTCGACTACTACACGCGCACGACCTTCGAGTTCGTCGGTCCCGAGGAGAACGTCAACTCCACCATCTGCGGCGGCGGCCGCTACGACGGGCTCGTCGAGGCGGTCGGTGGGCCCGCGACGCCCGGCATCGGCTTCGGCGCCGGGCTCGAGCGCCTGATCCTCGCGATGGAGCGCGAGGGCGCGACCGCGGAGGGGCCGCGGCTCGACCTTTTCGTCGCCTTCGAGGAGCCGGAGCTGCGCGGTCGGCTCCTGCAGCAGATCGCGGAGTGGCGGGCGGAAGGACGTTCGGTCGACACCGATTACGCTGGCCGGTCGGTGAAGGGGCAGCTCACGCAAGCGCGGCGGCTCCGCGCGGAGACGGTCGTCGTCGCGCGCAGCGACGGAACATACGAGGTGCGGCGGCGCGGAGAAGAGGACCGCGTCGTGCACACCCTCGCGGAGGTCTAGCCGTGGCCTGGCGCGACGTCATGTGCGGGGAGCTGCGGGCCCACGATGCCGGCCGTCGCGTCACCGTCGCGGGTTGGGCCGATACGCGCCGCGACCACGGCAGGCTCGTGTTCATCGACCTCCGCGACCACACCGGCAAGCTCCAGCTCGTCGTCAACCCCGAGCATTCGCCGGCCGCGGCCGAGATTGCGCACGAGATCCGCAACGAGTTCGTCCTGCAGGCGACCGGCGAGGTCACCGCGCGCGCACCCGAGGCGATCAACCCGGAGCTCCCGACGGGGCAGATCGAGGTGCAGGTCGACGAGCTGCGGATCCTCTCGCGCTCGACCCCGCTGCCCTTCCAGCTCGACGAGGAGGGAGTCGACGAGACCCTTCGCCTCCGCTACCGCTGGCTCGACATGCGGACCGAGCGGATGCAGCGCAACCTGCGGCTCAACCACACCGCGATCGCCGCGATAAGACGTGTCATGGACGAGCGAGGCTTCGTCGACGTCTGGACGCCGAGCATGACGCGCGGCACGCCCGAGGGAGCGCGCGACTTCCTGACGCCCGTCCGCCTGCAGCCGGGGCGCTTCTACGCGCTCGCCCAGTCGCCGCAGCTCTTCAAGCAGCTCTGCATGGTGGGCGGGATCGACCGCTACTACCAGATCGCCACATGCTGGCGAGACGAGGATCTCCGCGCCGACCGCCAGTTCGAGTTCCGGCAGCTCGACCTCGAGATGGCATTCGTCGAGCGCGAGGATGTGCTAGACGTGATGGAGGCGTGCGTGGTCGGCGCGTTCCAGGCCGCGGGCGTCGAGCCGCCGCAGCGCCCGTTTCCGCGTCTGGAGTACGACGACGCGATGCTGCGGTACGGCTCCGACAAGCCCGACCTCCGCTTCGGCATGGAGATCCAGGACGCGACCGACGTCACGCGAGACTCCGAGTTTGGCGTCTTCAGGAACGCACCGTGCGTGCGGTACGTCGTCGTCCCGCGGCCGTTCTCCCGTTCCGAGCAGTCGCGGCTGGAGGAGCTCGCGAAGGAGTGGGGCGCCAAAGGGCTCGCCAACCTGAGCCAGATCTCGAAGTTCCTCTCCGAGCGAGAGCTGGAGGCGTTCGGCGTCGAAGAGGGGTCGACGGCACTCTTCGTCGCCGACGAGGAGCCGGTCGTCGCGCGTGTGCTCGGTCTGCTCCGGCTGCACCTCGCGCGCGAGCTCGACCTGATCGACGGCGACCTCGACGTCTTCCACTGGATCACCGACTTCCCGCTTTTCGAGCACAGCGAGGAGTTCGGCGGCTGGACGTTCATGCACCACCCCTTCACGGCGGCCGTCGCGGGCGAGGAGGCCCTGATCGAGGCGGATCCCGAGCACGTCCGGGGCCAGCACTACGACCTGATCTGGAACGGCTGGGAGCTCGGCTCCGGATCGATCAGGATCCACGAGGTGGAGGTCCAGCAAGCTGTCTTCCGCGTGATGGGGATGGACGAGGAGGAGCAGCGCGACAAGTTCGGATTCCTGCTGGAGGCTCTGCAGATGGGCGCTCCTCCGCACGGCGGGTTCGCGATGGGCATCGACCGCTTCATCGCTCAGCTCGCGCGGGAGCCCGACATCCGCCAGGTGACCGCGTTCCCGAAGATCGCGAGCGGCGCGGATCCGCTGACCGGGGCGCCGACGTCGTACCCCGACGAGGCGCTGCGCGAGCTCGGGATCCGATTGCTCGAGCCACAGCCCGAGTAGTCGGCGTCGCGCTAGAGGGCGCGCATGCGGTTGTTGCGTGGATTGTGCTCGACTTCAGCCTTTCCCAGCGCTTCGAGCAGCGGCGGTAGATACATGCCGAAGCGGCCGCGTAGGCCCTTCTTGAGGCCGTACCAGCCCCCGATCGGGTTCTCCGGCGAGCGTCCCCATGCCTCCACGGTTTCGTCCTTCGCGGGCTTCTGTTCATCCGCGCTCCCGAGTTCGACCCAGTCGCCGCGCTCCTTCAGCATCACGTACAGGTCGTCGATCGCCCGCGCGTCGTCTCGTACTCCGAGGTCAGCGGCGGAGTCTTCAGCCGCCAGGGATCGTCCTTCGTCCCGACGACGTTCATTGCTCGGCCCCGAAAAGGCGGTACGAGCCAACCTCGTCGAGTTCGGTCACTGCGGGCGGCTCGTCACAACGGGCCTTGATCCCCTCCTGAAACCGCTGGAAGGCGGCACTGGTCGACAGAGGGTTGGGCTCGTCGTGCTGGGCGAGATGGATGAACGTCACGCCGTCGGGCAGCTTGAAGGTGGCGTAGTGCAGGCCGTCGGGCTGCGAGGCAGCGAGCTCCTCGTACACGGCGCGGACGAGCTGCTCGTTCTCGGCCACGCGGTCGGGGTGCACCCGGTACCGAACCATCACATGCGGCATTTCGACCTCCTGGAAACCGATCGGTTTTGACCCCGCTTGACTATATAGGAGCTGGAAACCGATCGGTACCATGATGGCGATGGACACCGAAACGGCGCGAATCGCGGCTGTTGCCGCCGAGCGCTTCCATGCGTGCGGCATCACCGCAAGCGGCGTCGCAGAGCTCAGTCGCTCCGCCGGCGTGTCGAAACGGACCCTGTATCAGCGGTTCGGTTCCAAGGATGGCCTCGTCACCGCGGCCTACGAATCGCTCGACTTGCCCGTCTACCGGATATTCACGGAGGCGATCGACCGCGAGTTCGACGACCCGCGTGAGCAGCTACAAGCTTTTTTCGCCCAGCTCGAGCCGATTCTCAGCTCGCCGGACTTCCGTGGCTGTCCGTTCACGAACGCGGTATCCGAGCTCCCGGATCCGACGCACCCGGCACACGCAGTCGTCCGTCGTCACAAGGAGCGACTGCGGCGCTGGCTCCGCGAGCGCGCGAGAGCCGCAGGAGCCGAGGATCCCGGCGTGCTTTCCCGACAGCTGATGCTGGTCTTCGCAGGCGCGCAGGCCCAAGCGCTGATCGCACAGTCGGGGCGACCTGCCCGTGACGCACAACTCCTCGCGGCGAACCTCATCGAGGCCGCGATCGATGGTCGCGACCTCTGACCCCATGCCACCCACGTTTCGCCAGCGGTCGCTACAGTCCCCGTGCTCGGCCCCGTGCGCCGAATCGGGCACTCATGTAGATCCAACGCTACGTGAAAGGGAGCCGGCGTCCCGACGAGGCATTGCCGAAGGCGGGCACGGCACCCACCTGGGAAACCAGGATCACATGGTTCGGTTTGGACGCCGGGGTCGGGCGCTCATCTACGGTGGGCCTCATGCAGGAAATCTTCGGAGACTCGAGCCGCGGCGGCGACTGGGCGGCGGTGCACCTGCGCGTCGACGGCGACCGCATCATCGACGCCGACGCACCGGGGCTCGACCGCGACCTTGCGGGGCTGACGCTGCTCGAGGCGGCCGCCGTCAGCGGCGAGACGCTCGCCGTGGACGCCCTCGCGAACGCGCTCGGGCCGGTCTTCCGCGCCGAGCCGTCGCCGGGACGCGTAGCGGTGGCGATGAGCGGTGGCGTCGACAGCGCCGTCGCCCTCCTCCGCTCGCTGCCGAACGCGGTCGGCGTGACGCTCCGGCTCTGGCTCGATCCGGCCGGACCGGATTCCGAGCGCGCGTGCTGCTCGCCCGAGAGCGTGATCGCGGCGCGCGAGACGTGTCACCGGCTCGGCGTGCCGCACGTGACGCTCGATCTCCGCGAGGAGTTCCACCGCGCGGTGGTAGCTCCGTTCGTGCGCGGCTACTCGCGTGGCGAGACCCCGAATCCGTGCACGCGCTGCAACGGCGGCTTCCGGTTCGCGGAATTGCTCGCCTTTGCTCGTCGCGCGGGCGCCGAACGGCTGGCCACCGGGCACTACGCCCGCATCGTCGAGCGCGACGGAGGGCTGCTGCTGGCCCGTGGCGCCGACCCCGCCAAGGATCAGACCTACATGCTCGCCGGGCTCGACCCGCGCAGGCTCGCGCGCGTCGCCTTCCCGCTCGGCGAGCAGGACAAGAATGCGACGCGGGCCGAGGCCGAGCGAGCAGGGCTCGCCGTTGCGCACCGGCCCGACAGCCAGGAGGCATGCTTCCTCGCCGGTGACGACTACCGCACCTTCCTCGTCCGCCACGGGCTGGAGGCACACGAGGGGGCGATCGTGGCGGAGGACGGGAGCGAGCTCGGTCGCCACGACGGCTTCTGGCGGTTCACGCCGGGCCAGCGGCGCGGCCTCGGGCTCGCCGCGCCGGAGCCGCTCTATGTCCTTGGCACTCGTCCGTCCGTCAATGCAGTGGTCGTGGGCTCGCGCGCCGCGCTCGCGCGCACGAAGGTGGCTGCCCGCGGTCGCCTCTACGCCGAGGTCGACCGCGTGGAGGCGAAGCTCCGCTACCGCTCGCCGGCGGTGCCGGCGCGGGTCGAGCCGACCTCCCGCGGCTTCTGCCTCGAGCTCGACGAGCCCGCGTACGGCGTCGCGCAGGGCCAGGCCGCGGTGCTCTACGACGACGACGCGGTCGTCGGGTATGGCCTGATCAGCTCATCCCACTAAGATCCGCCCGGATTGCTGGTCGCGGCGTTCACGTGGGACGATCTCTGGCGGTTGGCTCTCGCCGTGTTTCTCTTCGCTGTCGGCATCTCGCTAGCGTTCTTCTTCGTGCGGCTGGCCGGAACCGCGGCGCAGGTTTCTGCGTTCATCCGGGGAGCGGGAGATTCGGTTCTCCCGGTGATCGACAAGGTCGGAGGGAGCGTGGACCGCGTGAACGTGCAGCTCGACAAGGTCGACCGCGTCACGGACAGCGCCGTGGACGCTGCGGACAGCGTCGACACGGCGGTGCGGGCCGTGAACTTCGCAATCACCCGGCCGGTGCAGAAGGTCTCGGGCATCGCCGCCGGCGTCAGCTTCGGCGCCGCCGACTTCAAGGTGAGTCGCGACTGGCGCCACGCGGTGCAGGCGGGAAAGGAGGCTGCAGCCCGGCGCGAGGCCGATCTCGCCGAGGAGCTGCGGGAGGCGGGCAAGTGACCTCGGACGAGATCCGGCTCGTCATCCCGGCCGAGGAGGATTTCAGGCCGATCGCCCACCTCGTCACCGGCGGCCTCGCCATGCGACTCGATGTGACGTACGACGACCTCGACGACCTCCAGGTGGGGATCGAGGCGCTGCTTGCGCTCCGCGACGACGCTGACGAGCTCGTCGTCTCGCTCTCGGCCGACGACGGTGTGCTGCACGCCACGCTCGGGCCGTTCCCTCCAGAGCAGGTCCACGCGGCGGACTCGGACGGCGGCCTCGACCTGCACCGCGTTCTCGAGACCGTCTGCGACACGCACGAGGTCGAGGAGCGCGAAGGCGGGGCCTGGGTCGAGCTGACCAAGCGGGTGGCCGAATGACGCGGATCGACGACAAGATTCTCCTGCGCCGCTACCACGAGGAGGGCGACCTCCGGGCGCGCGAGCAGTTGATCGAGCAGTACATGTCGCTCGTGCGCTCGCTCGCGCGGCGCTACTCGTACCGCGGGGAGCAGCTCGAGGATCTCGTCCAGATCGGCGCGATCGGGCTGATCAAGGCGATCGACCGCTTCGACCTCGACCGCGGCGTCGAACTGACGACGTACGCGACGCCGAACATCATCGGCGAGATCAAGCGGCACTTCCGCGACAAGGGCTGGTCGGTGCGCGTGCCGCGCGGCCTGCAGGAGCTCAACGTGCAGCTCTCGCGGCTCATCGAGCAGCTCACCGTGCAGCTCGCACGATCCCCGACGATCCCGGAGCTGGCGAAGGCCGCCGGCGTCGAGGAGGAGCAAGTGCTCGAGGCGCTCGAGTCGGGCCGCGCGTACACGTCCCTTTCGCTCTCGGGGGGCGGCGGGGGAGGCGACGACGACGACCTCGACCCCCTCGAGTCGCTCGGCACCGAGGAGCACCAGTACGAGGTCTCGGAGGACCGGGCCGTGCTGGCTCCGGGCTTCAAGTTGCTGGACGAGCGCGAGCGGAAGATCCTCCAGCTTCGCTTCTTCGACGGGCTGACGCAGTCGCAGATCGCACAGCAGGTCGGGATCTCGCAGATGCACGTCTCCCGCCTGATCCGACGCTCCCTCGAGAAGATCCGCGAGACGATCGCGGAGGACGAGGAGTCGCTGGCCCGCTAGCGAGATCGGTGGTAATGCGCCCGTTGGCGCCGATCGCCAACTGGTAGTAGCTTGGGATCAGGGCACGGAACGCTCAAGGGCCGAATCTCGCCGAAGCAACCCGGCGCACGTCCACGCCTCCGTTACTCGGCCAGTCCGGCCCCTGATCGTCAGGCGATCGTCTTAGCGCTTGACGATGTTGTGGATCTCGAGAATCTCCGGCTGACCGGGCTCGATCCCAGCGTCTTTCAGTACCGGCATGAGGCGCTCGCCGAACGCGTCGAACTGCTCCCGCGAATCCCAGATCTCACTGACTACGAACTTGCCGTCCGACTTGAAGGCGACGTGGAACTCGAGTCCTTCGGGCAGCCAGTCGCCCGACTTCTCCAGCTGGCGCATGGTCTCGTCGTACTGTTCCGTGGTCACATGGGACGTGGGCGTGAAGCGGGCGAGAATGCTCGTCTTGCGTGCATCCATGACCGGTGCCGCGGACGGATTGGTGGTGGCCATTGATGGCCTCCTTCGAGTGAGTGCCCCTGACCGAGCCGACCTACAACCGAGCACGTCCTACCGCGTCGCCTGGCGGGCGAGGATTCTGAGCCAGAAGGCACCAACGAACATATCACCGATCTCGACGCCTCGCGCGCTAACGGACAGGGGCCTTTCCCGAACACCGGCCCAGTTCGCCCGGCGACGTTCACTTCCAGCGGCGACCCGCCCCGGTGAGGTACTGGCCGTAGCCGCGAAGGGCGGCTGCGGAGGTCAGGACCTGGTAGGCGAAGAGGTAGCCCAGGAAGCCGCGCTTGTCATGCCCGGGGTGGATGTCGAGGGTCCGGAAGACGTGGCGCGCCTGCCAGCGCTCCAAGAGGCCGAAAATGGCGAGTGTGATCGGGAGCAGGAGGATCGACCACCAGCCGAAGATCAGCGGGTAGCCGAAGAGGAAGAGGATGACCCCGGGGACCCAGAAGAAGATGATCCCGATGTCGAGGCAGGGGACGAGGTAGTCGATCCCGGCGACCAGCTTTGCGAGGACGCGAGGTTGTTTCCGCGGTGGATGTGAGCGGAGGCCTTCGAACATCCCGCGTGCCCAGCGCGAGCGCTGGCTCAGGAGGCGGTTCAGTCGCTCGGGGACGACGGTGAAGCCGACTGCGAGGGGCTCGTACTGGACGAGCCCGCGCGTTGCCAGCATCGCCCAGGTGAGCATGATGTCCTCACCGATCGCGTCCGGCCAACCGCCGACGGCGCGGAGGTCACTCGTCCAGTACGCGGAGAACGCCCCTTGGGCGACGAGCGCGGTGTTGTAGGCCGCCTGCATGCGCTTGACGCCGTTGATCCCGAGCCGGTAGTCCCACTGCTGCATCCGGGTGACGAACGTCGCCAGTGGATTCTCGGCGAGGAGGGCAGCCGCACAGGCGCAGACGCGCTGTCCCTGCGGTGCGCGCGTGAGGCGAACGACGAGTCGCGTCAGGGACTGCGGATGCGGAAGGGTGTCGGCATCGACCGTCACCACGAGCGGTGTCGTCACTGTCTCGAGGACCGCGTTCAGGGCGTGGTGCTTCCCCTGCTCGGCCTCGAAGATGCGTCGATAGCTGAACGGGAGGCGAGCGCCGGCTGCGTCTGCCAGCTGCGCGGTGTCGTCGGTCGAGTTGTTGTCGGCGACGACGACTTCGAGCGGACCCGCGTAGGAGAGCTCGCCGAGGCGCTGGAGCGTGCGGACGATCCCCTCGCCCTCGTTCCAGGCGGCCACCACGATCGTCACCGGCGGCCACTCGCCGGCGGGCCAGTCGCCTTTGGGGGGTTCGAGCGGAAGCTCCTCGTAGCGCGTGATCAGGAGCGTGAAGATCATGAACCAGATGATCAGTCCGGGAATGTAGGCGAGGAAGATCGGGATCACCCAGGCCAGGACCGGGCCGATCGCATCCTCGAGCTCGCCTCTCCAGATGCGCGACACCCAGACGCTGAACCCGACCCAAACCAGGGTCAGAGTGAATGCGATCGCAAAGCGGACGCTCGGTCGAAGGCCCGACGCCGGCGCCTTACGCCGGATCAGGCCGCCCCGCGGGCCGGGCGATTGACGAAGCGATCCAGAATCTTCGTCGGCGGTTGCGGCCTCGTTGTCGATCGACGTCCAGGGCGACGACATGGTCCTCCTCGGGCGGGCGGCAGTCGAAGCATAGGCGCCGACTTACGCGGCGAACGCATAAACGAGGTAAGTTCGCCAGAGTGAGGGCGGTAGAACTGAAGTGGCTCTTTCGTGTGGGGATCGCTGCGGTCTCGCTCTACGTGGCTGTCAAGAAACGGCCTCGCCGTTCCGAGTAGCCAGGTCGGTAGCCGACGCGCGACTCGCTCGGTCAGCGCCGCGAGCGCCAGCGTCGGCCCGCGTGCCAGAGCAACCAGCTCACCGTGAACCAGAGGAGCGGGAAGATCAGGAGGGAGCCGAGGCTCGGGCCCTCGGCCGCGAGCCAGGCCACGAACGCGACCAGAAGGCCGACACTCCAGAACAACCACACCACGGCCGTACCCATCACGATCGCTGCGTTGCGCGCAACCCGAATCGGCGAACGGGGCGCCTGCAGATCGAGCCAACGCCACGCAGGAGGAAGGTCGGCGAGCACGGAGCGTAGTTGCGTCCCGTTGCGGGCACGTAACGCCGACTCGAGTCGCTGGGCGAGCTCATCCGTCGTGAGCCGCCCCTCGGTGTAATGCCGCCGGAGCGCGTGTGCTGCCTGGTCGCGGTCCCGGTCGCCGACGAGTTGCCCTGCCATGGGTCGATAGTACCGCCGCCTCCTCGACGCACGCTCAGGGCCGTGGTCAACTCATCCCGCCGGGATGAAGGTGCGCGCGAAACCGCGGTTTACGCTCTTCGCGACCGCCGAAGAGATGTCCGCACCAGACCTCGACACTGCCCAGCAGTTCCAATCCGCCGCCGAGGATGCGGTGCGCACGGGCGACTTCGAGGGGCTCATTACGTTCCTGGCGCCCGATGTGGAATGCATCACCCCGCAGCACTCCCTCCGCGGCGTCGAAGCGATGACCGAGGAGTTGAGGCGGGCTCGTCCGGCCGAGACCCTCGAGATCGAGTTCGAGCGGGCCGAGTGGAAGCCCCTTGGCAACGGGCGGTACTCCTGCGAGTTGCGTGCGCTCTTTCGGTCGAAGGCGACGGGCGAGGTGTCCTACAGTCGGGACCGCAGTTTCGAGCTGACCATCAGCGACGGCAAGGTCAGCCGGTACGAGATGCGATTCGCCGGCTGATGGGCTAGGAGTTCTGGCGCTCGCCGAGGCGCGCTCGGAGCGCGTCGATGCGGCGATGGACTTGCTGCCGTTCATCCGAGACCTCACGCTCGCGCTCGCGCGTGGTCGCGCTCTCGAAGCCGAAGTCGATCTGGTGCTGGAGGTGACGGCGCACCGCCGACAGCCGTGCCTCTTCCGCTTCGAGTTCGGCGATCTCGCGACGGAGGTCGTCGATGGATGCTTCCTTGCCGGCGTCCAACATGAAGCTCCTATCGGCTGACGGGTCGATTGGCCTGAGCGCGGCTCGTGATGCGAAGTATCCGAAGTTCTAGGCCTGCGGCGGCTCTGCCCGCCCCCGTGGCTGCCGCCACGGCCAGCCGAGCAGGAACAGGCCTCCCGCGACGCAGACCGCTCCCATGATCGCCCAGAACGTGCTGCCGGTCATCGACGAGCCCTGGATCAGCTGGAGCCCTTGACCCAACCAGACGACCCCCGTCAGGAAGAGCAGGCCCCCCAGCAGTCGTCTCGCGACGGTCATGTCTCTCACTACTCCCGTTCGACGGAAACAGATTGCCTTCAGCGACGGCTGCGACGGGAGCGGTTGCGTCGCTGCGAACGTCGGAGCGTGTCGAGCTCGGCGAGGGCGGCGCCGGCGCCGCGGGCGACCGCGGTCAGCGGCTCCGGGTCGCGGCTGACCGGGAGGCCGGTCTCACCTCGTACGAGCTCGAGGAACCCCGGCAGGAGCGTGCTGCCACCGACGAGCGTGACGCCGCGGTCCGCGATGTCCGAGGCGAGCTGAGCCGGGGTCTGCTCGAGCAGCTCCTTCAGCGCCGTGACGATGCGTCCGAGAGGTCGCTCGAGCGCCCGGCGAACCTCGTCCTCGCTGAGTGTGATGCGCGCGAGCATCCCTGTCGACATGTAGCGGCCGGCCACTTCCGTCTCGGCCCGCGTCGCATGCCCTGCGAGCGCGCTCCCGACCTCGAGCTTCACGCGTTCGGCCTGCTCGTGACCGACGAGCAGGCGGTGCTGGTCCTGGACGAAGCGCACGATCGCGTCGTCGAGGTCGTAGCCGCCGACCGGCAGCGAGGTCGAGACGACGATCCCGCCCAGCGAGATCACCGCCATCTCGCTCGTTCCGCCGCCGACGTCGACCACGAGGGACGCGACAGCCTCCTCGACCGGGAGCTCGGCTCCGATCGCGCCCGCCATCGCCTCCTCGATCAGGTGCGCCTCGCGCGCGCCCGCCGCCAGCGTGGCCTCGACGACCGCGTCCCGCTCGACTCCTGTCAGACCGCTCGGAACGCAGACGATCACCGCGCGTCGCAGCCCCCTGCCGCCGACGCGCCTGATGAAGTGGCCGAGCATCTGCTCGGTCGTCTCGAAGTCCGCGATCACGCCGTGGCGGAGCGGCCGGGTCGCGACGATCGTCGCCGGCGTGCGGCCGAGCATCTGCCGTGCCTTCTCGCCGACGGCATAGACCTGACCCGTCTGCTGGTCCAGGGCCACTACCGACGGCTCGAACAGGACGATGCCCTCGCCGCGGCGGAAGACGACGGTGTTCGCCGTCCCCAGGTCGACGGCGAGGTCGGTCCCGGCTGCGAGCGACGGCAATCTCATACGCACTTCTCCTCGGCCCCGCAACGCCCGGTCCGAGGCGCCACGTCAGGAACCGTAGCCGCCCTAGCCGCGGGAGAAACCGAGGTTCAGGAGCCGCCCGGCGTCGGCGTACATGTTCGGGGAGTCGAGAACGACCGCGATCAGTCTCCTGCCGTGCCGTGTGGCGGACGCGACGAGGCACCAGCCCGCCTCGTGCGTATAGCCCGTCTTGACGCCGTTCGCGCCGGTGTACTCCCGGAGGATGGCGTTGTTGTTGACGTAGATCTTCGAGTTGGTGGGTGCCGACCACGGCACCTGGATCCGCTTCGTCCGCACGAGTCGGTCGAAGCGCGGGTTCCGGAAGGCGTAGCGCGTCAGCGCCGCGATGTCCCACGGCGTCGAGTAATTGCCGCGGTCGCGGACCCCGCTCGGGCTCGTGTAGTGCGTGTCACGCAGCCCGAGCGTCCGCGCCTCGTCGTTCATCCGGCGGAGAAAGGCGTGGACGGAGCCGGCGCTCGAGATCGCGAGCTCGTTCGCGTCGTCGTTCCCGGAGTAGAGGAGCAGCGCGTAGAAGAGCTTCCACGCCTTCACGTGCTCGCCCGTGCGGAGCCCCTCGCGGACGAGCGGCACGCGTGTGACCGAGCGAGCGACCCTGACGGTGCTCCGCCACCGCACCTCGCGCAGAGCAAGGGTCGCGGTCATGATCTTCGTGAGCGACGCGATCTTCCGCCGCTCGTGCGGGCGCTCGGCCCAAAGGACGCGGCCGGTGTCCGCATCGACGAGGATCGCAGCGGGCGCACGGACGCGAACGTGCACGCCCTTGAAGAGCGGCGTCCCGTAGAGGAGGCGCGGCGGCTTCCGCGTGGCGGAGTGCGGAACCGTTCGGACCTCGGGCGTCGTCACAACCCTCAGCGACACCGAGGAGCCGCGGTGTTGCGGCTTCGCGGCGCCTCTCCGTCCAAACCAGACCCCGACACCGGCGGCCAGCAGCACGACGAGGACGAACAGCGCGATCCTCCTGGCGCGATAGCGACGCCTCCGGCGCCGCGGTGCGACCGGCGTCAAGACGTCGAGCGACACGGCCGGGAGGGTAGCGGTCTCCCCGGCGGGCCTCGCGGACCTCACTCCTAGAATGGCCGCCGTGCACACGACGGCCGAGTTGCGGGAGGGATTCCAGGCGTTCTTCGAGGAGAACGGACACCTACGCTGCCCGTCTGCGTCGCTTATCCCGCGTGCCGACGATCGCTCGACGCTCTACACGAGCGCCGGAATGCAGCCGCAGATGCCGTTCTTCCTCGGTCGCGAGGCGCCGCCGGCGCCGCTGACGACGACGTGTCAGAAGGTGTTCCGCACGCCCGACATCGACGAGGTCGGCCTCGACACGTTCCATCTCACCTTCTTCGAGATGCTCGGCAACTTCTCGTTCGGCCAGTACTTCAAGGAGGGCGCGATCGCCTACGCGACCGAGTTCATCCGGGAGCGGCTCAAGCTCGACTGGGGCCGCGTCTGGGTGACCGTCCATGCCGGCGATCCGGGTCTCGGGCTCGGGCCCGACGAGGAGGCGATCGGGCACTGGGAGAAGATCGGCATGCCGGCAGAGCGGATCGTGCCGTTGCCGTCGTCCGAGAACTTCTGGTCGGTCGGCGGACCGGGACCGTGTGGGCCGGACTCGGAGATGTACTGGGACTGGGGTGAGGACGTCGGCTGCGGGAACGACGACTGCGCACCCGGCTGCACGCGCTGCGAGCGCTTCCTCGAGTTCGGGAATCTCGTCTTCATGTCGTACGAGCTCCACCGGGACGGCACTCTCACGGAGCTTCCGACCAAGAACATCGACACCGGCTGGGGGCTCGAGCGCGTCGCGCGGGTGGTGCAGGATGCGGCGTCCGTCTACGACACCGACGGCTACCGGCTGATCATGGACTGGGTCGCCGAGCAGTCCGGCGCCGCCTACGGCTCGTCCGACGACGCGACGAAGGCCCACCGCGTCCTCGCCGACCACGGGCGCGGGATGACGTTCATCGTGGCCGAGGGCGTGACGCCGTCGAACCTGGGACGCGGTTATGTCTTGCGGCGCATCGTCCGGCGCGCCGTCCAGCACGGACTCCGAATCGGCATGCAGTCGCCGTTCCTGCCCGGCCTCACTGACGTCGTGATCGAGCAGATGGGCGCGGCGTATCCCGAGCTTCTCGAGCACCGCGACGAGATCCACCGCGTGCTCGCCGCCGAGGAGGAGCGCTTCGGCGAGACGCTCGAGCGCGGCATGGCGATCTTCGAGGAGGTGGCGGCAAAGGGCGAGCTCACGGCCCAGGACGTCTTCGAGCTGTGGACGAGAGACGGCTTCCCCCCGGAGTTGACCGAGGAGCTCGGGAGGGAGCGAGGTCTCGGGTTCAACGACGAGGAGTACACCCGCCTGATGGAGGAGCACCGCAAGCGGTCGATCCCGGGCGGTACCGGGGGTTACGAGCCGCGCTTCGCCGGTGCGCCGCGAACGGATTTCGTCGGCTACGAGCAGGTCGAGGTGCGCACTGCGATCACCGCGTACGCCGACCTCGACGACGGTTTCTTCCAGGTCAAGCTCGCCGAGTCGCCCTTTTATCCCGCGGGCGGCGGCCAGGTCACCGACGCCGGGTGGATCGAGAAGGAGGACGGCTCCCGGGCCGATCTCGTCGACGCGCTGCGCCTCGTCGACGACCAGGAGCTCGTGTTTGAGGGTGAAGGCTTCGCCGAGGCCGACAGGGTCCGCGCGGTCGTGCCGTGGGGCATCCGCTATCCGACGATGGCGAACCACACGGCGACGCACCTCCTGCACAAGGTGCTGCAGGAGGTCCTCGGCGACCACGTCCGCCAGGCGGGCTCGGCGGTGCGGCCCGACAAGCTCCGCTTCGACTTCACGCATCCTTCGCCTCTGACTCCGGAGGAGCGCACGGAGGTCGAGCAGCGGGTCAACGAACACGTCTTCGCGAACCTGCCGGTGAGGATCTTCGAGACCCCGCTGGCGGAGGCGCGCAACCTCGGCGCGATGATGCTCTTCGGCGAGAAGTACGGCGACGTCGTCCGGGTGGTGGACGTCGACGGCTGGTCGATCGAGCTCTGCGGCGGCACGCATGTTCGCTCGACGGCCGAGATCGGGCCGTTCGCCGTGATCTCCGAGAGCTCGGTCGGAGCCGGCTCGCGGCGGATCGAGGCGGTGACCGCGGGCGAGGCGTTCGCGCTCCTGCACGAGCGGGCACGAGAGGCCGATGAGCTGCGCGGCGAGCTCGAACGGACGCAGAAGGAAGCCAGGCGGGCCACGCAGTCCGAGCAGGCGGAGATCGTCTCCCAGGAGAAGGAGGGGGACGTCGTTCTCGTCGAGGTGAAGAGCCTCAGGGGAGGCCCGCTGCGGGACTTCTCCGACCGGATCCGCCAGCAGGAGAAGGCCGACGGCGCGATCGTCGCCTCGCGCGACGACGGCCGCGTCTTCCTCGTCGTCAACTTCGACGAGGCGCTCGTCGCACGGGGACTCGACGCGGTGCAGGTCGTGCAGGAGCTCGGCAGGCACATCGGCGGCGGTGGCGGCGGCAAACCGACGCTGGCCGAAGCCGGTGGCAAGAACCCCGACGGGATCGCTAATGCGCTCGCTGCCGCGAAGGAGCTCGTCGCACCATAAAGATGCTCCGGTGAAGGCGATGGCGCTCGACTACGGCTCCGCGCGTACGGGAGTTGCGGTCTCCGATCCGACCGGGACGCTCGCGCGGCCGCTCGGCGTCGTCGAGCAGGCGGGCAGCGACCGAGGGCTGGCCGAGCTCGCGCGCCTTGTGCGCGAGGAGGAGGTCGAGCGCGTCGTCGTCGGCCTTCCTCTCACGCTGCGCGGCACGCGCGGCGAGCAGGCGGCCGAGACCGAGCGCTTCGTCGAGGCGCTGCGCGGCGTCCTCGGCGTCCCCGTCGAGCTCTACGACGAACGGTTCACGACCGACCTCGCAGAGAGGACGCCCGGCGCGGCCCCGGAGGATGCGCTCGCCGCCGCGCATCTCCTTTCGACGTATCTCGAGTGGTGCGCGGCGCGCTCATAGGAGTCTGCGCGGTCCTCCTTGCGGCGGTGGTCGCGGGCTGCGGCGGATCAGGCGAGGCCGCTCGGCCGACGACGACCGTCCGCCAGCTACGGCAGTTCCGGGTCGTGTTTCCGGAGGGGTTCACCCGCGTCCAGATGGCAGCGCGCACGGGGGTGGTCGCCAGGATCGCGACGCGCGAGGGGCACCGCAAGGTGAAGCTCTCGCAGAAGGGGTACCTCGCTACGACGGCGCACAAGCGCTCCATCCCGGGCTTCGGCGAGAAGAAGCTGCCGCTCGAGGGTTTCCTCTTCCCCGACACCTACGACTTCGACCGCACCTCCACGTCGGCGCAGCTCGTGCAGGCGCAGCTCGATGAGTTCCACTCGAAGTGGAGCACGCTCGATCTCGAGTATGCGCGCAGCAAGAACCTCACGCCGTACGACGTGCTGACGATCGCTTCGATGATCGAGGGCGAGGCGCAGGTGCCGAGCGAGCGGCCGCTCGTCGCGGCCGTCATCTACAACCGGCTGCGCGCGCACATGTCGCTCGGTATCGACGCGACCCTCCGCTACGGGCTCCACATCCCGCCGACGCAGTCGCTCACCAACTCGGATCTCGAGAGCAACAACCCATACAACACGCGCAACCGGCCGGGGCTGCCGCCGACGCCGATCAACAACCCCGGGATGGCGTCGCTCGAGGCGGCGGCGCATCCCGCGAAGGTCGACTACCTCTACTTCGTCCGCAAGCCGGATCACAAGCACCACTACTTCACGGCGAACTACCAGGACTTCCTCCAGCACGAGGCCCAGTACGGCTACTGAGGTAGCGCTTCTCGGCCACCCCGTGGCGCACTCGCTCTCGCCGCGGATGCAGAACGCGGCCTTCGAGGCCGTAGGGCTCGACTGGGAGTACGTCCTGCGTGACCTCCTGCCGGAGGAGCTCGAAGCGGCCGTGCTCCAGGGCGAGTACGCGAACGTGACGGCGCCGTACAAGCTCGACGCGGCGCGGATCCTCGGCAGCGAGCTTCCCTCCGTGAACACGATCGTCCGGGGACGCGGCTTCTCGACGGACGCCGCGATCCTCGAGCAGGTTCCGAACCGCGAACGGCCGGCGATCGTGGGCGACGGCGGAGCGGCCACGGCCTTCCGCCTCGCGCTACCCGAGGCACGCGTCTTCTCACGGCGCGGCGAGTGGCCGCCGAACGTGAGCGCCGCCGACCTCGTGATCCACGCGACCCCGGTGCGCGACGAGGTGCTGTTCGAGCTGGGGCCGGAGCAAACGCTGGTCGACCTCCCCTACCCGCGGACGGCGACGGCCGAGGCGGCGGCCGCCGCGGGCGCCCGCGTCTTCGACGGGCTCGAAGTCCTCGTCGCGCAGGGAGCCGCGAGCTTCGAATTGTGGACGGGGCGTTCCGCACCCGTCGACACGATGCGCCGGGCTGTCGGCTTGACGTGAGCCCGGCGCGGGCATAGAACGAGCACATGCGCAGCTGTAGCGGGTGTGGTGGAGAAGTGCAGGACGACTTCCGCTTCTGCCCGCATTGCGGCAGATCGCAGCGGACGAAGATCGTCGAGTACTTCCAGGGCCACCCTGACGTCGGGGACGGCGGGCTGCGCGTCTCCCTCTATCTGTCCGAGCCGAGACATGCGCGCCTCAGCGTCTGGCGCGGGGAGGAGGCGCAGGCCGCGATCTCGCTCGACCCGGCCGAGAGCACCCGGCTCGCACGTTTCCTCGAAACGGCGGCCTCGCGGCCGCACCGGGGCCTCGTCTCGCGAGTGCTCTCGCACCTCTAGGACATACGCTCTCGCGCATGACTCTGGAGCTCGCGACCGCGGGAGAGTCGCACGGGCCTGCACTCGTCGCGATCGTCTCGGGCCTGCCGGCGGGTCTCGTCCTCGACCGGGACGCGATCGACGCCGATCTCCGCCGCCGCCAGCAGGGCTACGGCCGCTCGCCGCGCCAGCAGATCGAGGCCGACGAGGTCGAAGTGCTCGCGGGACTCCGGCACGGGCGCACGCTCGGCACCCCGCTTGCGCTCGTGGTGCGTAACCGCGACCACAAGAACTGGACGTGGGGGATGAGCCCGTGGCCGCCCGACGCCGGGCCCAAGGGCAAGGGGACGAAGACGGTCACGCTCCCACGGCCCGGTCACGCGGATCTCTCGGGCGTCCAGAAGTACGGGCTAGCGGACGTCCGGGACACGCTCGAGCGCGCCTCGGCGCGGCACACGGCGGTCTACGTCGCAGCCGGCGCCGTGGCGAAGAGGCTGCTGCGCGAGATCGGGGTCGAGGTTGTGGGAGAGGCGCTGCCCGAGTCGGGAGCGGATCCCGTCGCGGTCGACGAGGCGCGGAAGGACCGCGACACGCTCGGCGGCCGTGTCGAGGTGCGGGCGCGCGGCGTCCCTCCGGGACTCGGCTCGTATGCGCGCCGCGAGGACCGGCTCGACGCTCGGCTTGCGGCTGCGGTGGTCGGAATTCAGGCGGTGAAAGGCGTCGAGATCGGAGACGGATTCTCGCTCGCCGGGCTCCGCGGCTCGGCTGCGCACGACGAGATCGTCCGCGACGAGCGTGGTCTGTACCGCGAGACGAATCGCGCCGGAGGCATCGAGGGCGGCGTCTCGAATGGGGAGGAGATCGTGGTGCGCTCGGCGATGAAGCCGCTGCCGACGCTCATGCGCCCGCTCCGCTCCGTCGACCTCGCGACGCGCGAGCCCGCCGAGGCCCTGGTCGAGCGCAGCGATGTCTCGGCCGTCGAGGCCCTTGCAGTGGTCGCCGAGGCGGCGGTCGCCTGGGAGCTCGCCCGCGCGGCACGCGAGAAGTTCGGCGGCGATGCGCTCGGCGACTTCGTCGGCGCCTGGCGCGCGTATCTGGAGCGGATCGACTGGGCCGCGCGCTAGACAAGCACGTCGTCCTCGTCGGCTTCATGGGTGCCGGCAAGACGACGCGGGGGAGGGAGGTCGCGGACCTCCTCGGTCGGCCCTTCGTCGACGTCGACGAGACGATCGCGGCGACGCACGGTCCGATCTCGGACCTCTTCGCAGCGCAGGGCGAGGCGGCCTTCCGCGAGTTGGAGGCGCGGTTCGTCCGAGAGGCGCTCGCGAGGCCGGATCCTGCCGTGATCGCGGTCGGCGGCGGGGCTGTCGAGACTCCGGAGCTTCTCGACGGTGACCGCGCCACCGTCGTCCATCTCCCCGTCGACGTCGAGACGGCCTGGGAGCGAGTGCGCACCAGCGCACGGCCGCTCGCGCAGGACGAGACCGAGTTCCGCCGCCGCTTCGAGCTGCGCGCGCCGCTGTACGCCGAGGTGGCCGATGCGACGGCACGCGACAGCGACGACGTCGTCCTGGCTGCCGCCGGCGTTCACGTCGAGCGCGGGGCGCTGCAGCGACTCGGCGAGCTCGTACCGGGTGACCAACCGGTAGCGCTCGTCTCGGATCCTCAGGTTGCGGGCATCCACGGCATGGACGCGCAGCTCGCGCTCGGGTCGCGCCTCGCCGAGACCCACGAGCTCCCTCCGGGCGAGGAGGCCAAGACGCTCGCGGCGGTCGACCGCCTCTGGCAGGACCTGCGCCTCGACCGAGAAGGGACGGTCGCCGCGCTCGGCGGCGGCTGCACCACCGACGCTGCCGGCTTCGCGGCGGCTACGTACCTCCGCGGCATCGCCTGGACCCCGGTCCCGACGAGCCTCGTCGCGCAGGTGGACGCCGCGATCGGCGGCAAGACGGCGATCGACCTGCCGCAGGGGAAGAACCTCGTCGGAGCGTTCCACTGGCCGCACCGGACCGTGGTCGATCCCGCGCTGCTCGAGACGCTGCCCGAGCCGCAGCGGCTCGAAGGCATGGCGGAGGTCGTGAAGACGGGACTGCTCGCGGGCGAGCCGTTCTGGGAGCTCCCCGACGACGAGCTCGTCCGCCGCAGCGCCGCGTTCAAAGCCGCCGTCTGCCTGCGAGACCCGCTCGAGCAGGGAGAGCGAGCGATCCTCAACCTCGGGCACACCTTCGCTCACGGCCTCGAGGCCGCGTCAAGCTATGCGGGGATCACCCACGGACGGGCCGTCGCGCTGGGGCTGGTCGCCGCGCTGCGCCTCTCGGGCCGCGATACGCGTGTCGTCGAGGAGGTGCTGCGGCCCGAGCTTGCCCGCGTCGATCCGAAACGCGCGTGGGAGGCGATGCACCGCGACAAGAAGGCGCGCGGCGGAATGCTCCGTCTCGTCCTGCTGGGCGATCACGGGCCGCGCTGGAACGTCGCCGTCCCCGAGGCTGACGTGCGCCGCGAACTCGATAGGTTGATCGCGTGAACACCCCAGAGAATGCTCCGCATTTTCCGGGGGCCCCGAGATGAGGGTCCTCGTCCTGAACGGCGTCAACCTCGACATCCTCGGGCGCCGCGACCCGAAGCTCTACGGCGGCCTCACGATCGCCGAGCTCGAGAGCCGGATCTACGGGTGGGCGCGAGGCCTCGAACTGACCGTCCAGTGCCGGCAGACGAACGACGAGGGCGAGTTCGTCAAGTGGTGCCACGACGCGTACGACACCGTCGACGCGATCGTCGTCAACCCCGGCGCCTGGACGCACTACTCCTGGGCCATCCACGACGCGCTCGAGCCGCTCACGATCCCGATCGTCGAGGTGCACCTGTCCAACGTCGACGGGCGGGAGGAGTGGCGGCGGAAGTCGGTGGTCGCCGACCTCGTCGCCGCCCGCTTCGTCGGCCAGGGGCCCGACGGCTACAAGCTGGCACTCGACTACCTGAAGGAGGAAACCGCGTGAGCGAGCGGATCGAACGGCTGCGGGGACTGCTCGAGGAGCCGCTCCTGATCACGAACCCGGTCAACGTCCTCTACCTGACAGGTCTCGACAGCTCGAACGCCGCGCTGCTCGTCGAGCCGGACCGGGTGCGCCTCTTCACCGATTTCCGGTACAGCGAGGCGGCGCAGGCGGTCGAGGGCGTCGAGGCGGTCCAGACCACGCGGACGCTGATTCGCTGGCTCGCCGAGAACCTCTCTGGCCGCTTCGGCTTCGAGGCGAACGTCCTCCCGTGGTCGTTCGCCGAGCAGCTACGGGCAGGCGGGCTCGACCTCGTGCCGCGCCAGGGTCTCGTCGAGCAGCTCCGCGCCGTGAAGGACGACGCCGAGCTCGACGCCTTCCGGCGCGCATGCGCGATCACGGACCGGATGTTCGAGCGGCTCGCGAGCGAGGTGCCGTTCGTCGGTCGCCGCGAGCAGGACGTCGCGTGGGACATCACGCGGCTCTATCACGAGGAGGGAGCGGAGGAGCCGGCGTTCGAGTCCATCGTCGGCTCGGGCCCGACAGGCGCGCGGCCGCACGCGCGCGCCGGCGACCGCGTGATCGGCGAGGGAGAGCTCGTCGTGATCGACACCGGCTGCCGCGTCGGCGGCTACGCCTCCGACTACACGCGGACGTTCGCCACGGGCGAGCTCGACGGCGAGATGCGGGAGGCGTACGACGTCGTGCTCGCCGCTCAGCAAGCCGGGCTCGACGCGATCCGGTCGGGCGCGAGCGGTTTCGACGTCGACGCTGCGGCGCGCAACGTCATCGAGGAAAGCCCTTTCGCGGGCACGTTCGGCCATGGGCTCGGGCACGGCCTCGGTCTCGACGTCCACGAGTCGCCGCGGCTCTCCACCGAGAGCTCCGACACGCTCGCCGCCGGGAACGTCGTCACCGTCGAGCCGGGCGTGTACCTCGCCGGCCGTTTCGGGATCCGGATCGAGGACGACGTGATCGTGACGGAGGGCGGAATCGAGAACCCCGTGCGGTTCACGAAAGAGCTCCTGACCGTCACGTAAACCCTCGACTTCGGCGTGTTGGCAGGGCCGCGATCAGCGTTCACCTTCGGAGAGTGCGGCGTCAAGGATCAGCGGCGCGGCTACCCTCTTCGGCCGAATGGCCGAAACGGTCGACACGAACAGCTTCAAGAACGGGATGCACATCGAGCTCGACGGCAAGGTGTGGCGGATCGTCGAGTTCCAGCATGTGAAGCCCGGCAAGGGCGGCGCGTTCGTCCGCACCAAGCTGAAGAGCCTCGACGCGGGCGCCGTCGTCGACCGGACGTTCCGCGCCGGGGAGAAGTTCCCGCGCGTGCACACCGAGACGAAGAACGTCCAGTTCCTCTACGACGACGGCTCCGACGTCCACTTCATGGACTCGGAGTCGTACGAGCAGTTCGCCGTCCCGCACGCTGACCTCGAGGACGAGCTCCCGTTCATGCAGCCGAACGCGACGGTGCAGGTGCTCGCCGTCAACGGGAAGCCGTCGGGCGTGCAGATGCCGGCATCGGTGGAGCTGACTGTCGTCGAGACCGAGCCCGGCGTGAAGGGCGACACGGTCTCGAACGTGACGAAACCCGCGACGCTCGAGACGGGCGGCGTGGTCCAGGTGCCGCTCTTCGTGAACGTCGGCGACCGCCTGAAGGTCGATCCGCGCGAGAAGCGCTACATCTCGCGGGCGTAGCGCATGAGCGCACTGGCGCGCGACCTCGGCCGGATCGCTGCCGAGACCGGATTCTCCGGGGTCGTCCGTGTCGACGGACGCGACGGCATCGAGGTCGTCCGCGCGTACGGGCTCGCCGACCGCGCGCACGCGATCCCGAACGAGCCCGACACGCAGTTTGGCATCGCAAGCGGTACGAAGGGACTGACAGCGCTCGTCGTCATGCGCCTCGTCGAGGAAGAAGCTCTCAGCCTCTCGACGCCGGCGCGTTCGCTCCTGGGCGTCGATCTCCCGCTCGTCGACGACCGCGTCACCGTCGAGCACCTGCTCGCGCACCGGTCGGGGATCGGCGACTACCTCGACGAGGAGCTCGATCTGGACTTCACGGAGTACCTGCTTCCAGTCCCGGCTCAGCGGCTCGCGACGACCGAGGCGTATCTCGAAGTGCTCGACGGGCACCCGCAGAAGTTCCTGCCCGGCGAGCGCTTTGCCTACTGCAACAGCGGCTACGTCCTGCTCACCCTGATCGCGGAGCGGGTGTCGGCCAGGCCCTTCCCCGACCTCGTCCGCGACCTCGTTTGCACGCCCGCGGGGCTGAGCGATACGGCCTTCCTCCGCTCGGACGAGCTCCCCGGGCGCGCGGCGGTCGGATACGTGGAGGTCCAGGGGACATGGCGTAGGAACGTCTTCCACCTACCGGTCGTCGGCAGTGGCGACGGTGGCATCTACACGACCGCCGCGGACGTGGCGATGCTCTGGCGGGCGTTCTTCGCGGGATCGATCGTGCGTGAGGAGACACTCGCGGAGATGCTCAGAGAGCGAAGCGCGCCGGGCGCGGATCGCGGTTACGGCCTCGGCTTCTGGCTTCCCGCCGGCGGACGTGCCGTAAGGCTCCACGGCGGCGACACGGGGGTTGCTTTCGTGACCGTCCACGACCAGGAGCGCCTCCTGACGTGGACGCTGCTCTCGAACACCGGCGACGGTGCAAGGGCGATCGCCGGACGGCTCGAGCAAGAACGCACCGCGGGAAGGCCAACTCTCCCGCGGTAGGCTCCGCGCGTGCCGTCGCTCGCCGACACGACGATCCGCCTGCTCGGGCAGGAGCCGCTCGCCGGGAGAGTTCCGGTCGCGGAACAGCTTCGGCTCGCCGAGATCCTCGACAGGGCCGGCTTCGCGTACCTCGAGGTCTCGGGCGGCGGCTGCTTCGACTCGGCCGTCAAGCGCGGGGTCGAGAGTCCGTGGGAACGGATCCGTGCGTTCAAGGCGCGCGTGAAGACGCCGCTCGGCCTCGCGCTCCGCGGCCGCTTCCTCGTCGGCTCGCGGCCCGTCGACGCCGACTTCGCCCGGCGCTTCGTCGCCTCGGCCGCCGAGAACGGCATCGACGTCTTCCGGCTCCACGACCCGCTCAACGACGTCTCCAACCTGCGCGAGGCCGCCGAGGCGATCATCGCTGCGGACCGGGATTTCGAGGCCGGCCTCGTCTACAGCCACGGCGGTACGGCCGAGACCGAGACGCTGATCGAGCGCGCCCGGATGCTCCCGGAGCTCGGAGCCGTGCGCGTCCTCCTCCACGATCCGACCGGCTCGCTGCAGCCGCACACGGCCGAGGAGCTCGTCCACGCGCTCGCCGACGCGAGCGGGCTGCCGGTCGGCATCTACGCACAAGGAGCGGGCGGGAGCGCCCTCGCCGTTTCGCTCGCCGCGGCGCGCGCGGGTGCGCAGCTCATCGCCTGCGCGATCTATCCGCTCGCGTTGACGCTGCACAGAGTCTCGGGCGAGGCGCTCGCGGAGGCGCTCAGCGGCACCGGACTGAATCCCGGCGTCGACGTCGATGCGCTCTGGGAGGCCACGGACCTCGTCGACGAGCACATCGGCGACGAGCTCGTGACCCCGCTCGTGCCGCGCATCGCCGTCCTCGCGGCGCGCCACGACCTTCCGGCCAGCGTCGTCGCCGGGATCGACCACTCGCTCCAAGCGGAGAGCGCCGGGGACCGACTCGACGAGGTGCTCGAGGAGCTCGACCGGATCCGTGCCGAGACGGGCTGGCCGCCGCTCGCGTCGCCGATCGGCCAGGTGCTCGCGACGCAGGCGATCATCAACGTCCTCTCCGCGAGCCGCTACCTCGTCGTCGTGGACGAGGTGCGCAGCCTCGTGGCCGGCGCCTTCGGCACGCCGCCCGCTCCCGTCGATCCCGCGCTGGAACGCGTCGTGCAGCTCACCGCCGACCCCGACAGCGAGGAGGACGTCACTCCGCCGCTCGACGAGGTGCGCGAGCGCGCCGGCGGCGTCGCGACGAGCGAGGAGGAGCTGCTACTGCTCGGCCTGTTCGGCGGGGACGCCGAACGGCTGCTCCGCGGGATCCGCGGCCGCGGCAGGCGCGACGACGACGGCGCAGTCGTGGACGAGAACCGTGCCCAGCGCGTGCGGGAGATTGTGGGGATCGTGGAGGATTCGGGCATCGCCGAGGTGACGATCGAGGAGGACGGGATGCGGATCTCGGTCCGCTCCACCCCGGACCTCCCGCTCGGTACGGATCGCCCGGGCGAGTCGCCGTTCGCAGTGCCTGAGCCGGACCTGCCCGCGACGAATGCGGTCAGCGGCACGCTGATGCGCGTCGAGTCGCCGATGGTCGGCACCTTCTACCGCGCCCCGCAGCCGGGGGAGCCGCCGTTCGTCGAGGTCGACGATGTCGTCGCGCCGGGACAAACGCTCTGCATCCTCGAAGCGATGAAGCTCATGAACGAGGTCAAGGCGGAGGTCGAGGGCGTCGTGCGGGGCGTGCATGTCGAGAACGGGGCCGCAGTCGAGTTCGGGCAGCTCCTCTTTGAGCTCGAGCCGCTCGTCGGCCGGCCGGCACTCTGACGTGGCGCTGACCGAGGTCGCTCCGGGGCTTCGTCGCTGGACGGCCCAGCACGAGGAGTGGCGAGAGGACGTCGGCTGCGTCGCCGTGGAGACCGACGACGGGCTCGTGCTGATCGATCCGCTCGACCCGCCGCGCAAGCTCGGAAAGCCGAAGCACGTTCTGGTCACGGTCTTCTTCCATGCGCGGTCGGCGAAGGCGCCGCAGGTGTGGGCCCACGAGCGCATGGTGCGGCGGCTCGCCTCGCGCGGCGTCGACGTGAACCGTCCGCTCGTTGCCGGCGACCCGTTGCCCGGAGGGATTCAGGCCTTCGAGACCGCGCGGTCGGGCGAGGTCGTCTACTGGCTGCCTCGGCAGGGAGCGGTCGTCGTCGGCGACGTCCTGCTCGGCGCCGGGGCGAAGCCGCGCGCCACCGACGATCCGCTGCGTATGTGTCCAGAGCGATGGCTCGGCGGCGGTGCCACGCACGACGACCTGCGCGAGTCGCTGGCGCCCTTGTTGGAGCTGCCCGTGTCACGCGTCCTCGTCTCGCACGGCGAGCCCGTGCTGCGGGGCGGCGCCCGTGCGCTCGCCGACGCCCTGGCGGGCTAGGCTCCGCCCGATGTTCAAGCGCGTCCTCGTGGCGAATCGGGGTGAGATCGCCGTCCGCGTGATCCGGGCTTTGCACGAGCTCGGAATCGAGGCCGTCGCCGTCTATTCGACGGCGGACGAGGATGCGCTCCACGTGCGGCTCGCGGATCGCGGGGTCCGGATCGGCCCGCCGGCCGCCGCCGACAGCTACCTCAGCATCCCGGCTCTCATCGCCGCTGCCGAGACGACCGCCTGCGAGGCCGTCCACCCGGGCTACGGCTTCGTCTCCGAGAACGCCGACTTCGTCCGCGCGTGCGAGGACAACGACCTCGTCTTCATCGGTCCTCCGGCGGACGTGATGGAGCGGATGGGCGACAAGGCGCGGGCGAAGGCCGAGATGCGCGCCGCCGGGGTGCCGCTCGTGCCGGGCAGGGAACGCGTTTCCGGGCCCGAGGATGCGCTCGCGGCCGCCGAGGAGGTCGGCTTCCCAGTGCTGCTGAAGGCAGCGGCCGGCGGCGGCGGCAAGGGCATGCGCGTCGTGATGGAGGCCGGCGAGCTGGGCGACGCCTACGACCGCGCCGCAGCGGAGGCAGAGGCCGCGTTCGGGGACGGCTCGCTCTACGTCGAGAAGGTGATCACGCCTGCCCGCCACGTCGAGATCCAGGTGCTGTGCGACCACCACGGCCATGTCCTCACCTGCGGCGAGCGCGAGTGCTCGGTGCAGCGCCGTCACCAGAAGCTGATCGAGGAGTCGCCGTCGCCGGCACTCGACGACGAACGGCGAGAGGAGATGGAGGCCGCCGCGGAGCGCGCGTGCCGGCACATCGGCTACCGGAACGCAGGCACGTTCGAGTTCCTCGTCGGCCCGGACGGCTCGTTCTCCTTCATCGAGCTCAACGCGCGCCTCCAGGTCGAGCACCCGGTGACGGAGGCGATCATCGGGATCGACATCGTCCGGGAGCAGGTGCGGATCGCGGCCGACCAGCCGCTCGCCCACGGCGGCCGGGCCGGTCCGCGCCGGGGCCACGCGATCGAACTACGGATCAACGCCGAGGACCCGGCGCACGGCTTCGCTCCGGCCCCCGGACGGATCGAGCGGTTCCGGCCACCGCTCGGCCCCGGCGTCCGCGTCGACACCTTCATCGAGGAGGGGACGACGATCACCCCGTACTACGACTCGCTGATCGCGAAGCTCGTCGTGGTCGACGGCAGCCGACGCCTGGCCATCGCGCGGGCGCTGCGGGCACTCGACGAGTTCGAGATCGTCGGAGTCCCTACCACGCGCGAGGTGCTTCGCGAGATCGTCGACAGCGACGAGTTCCGCAGCGGCGACTACTCGACGTCCTTCCTCGAGGAGGCCGGCGCGCGGCTGCCGGCTCTGGCCGGATCTTGAGCCGCATCCTCGTCCAGGGGAGCGGTGGCTCGGTGCGAGTGAGCGAGGCCGCACTGAATGAGATCGTGCGCCGGACGGTCGCGTCGGTCGAGGGTGCCCGGCTGCTCAAAGGGCGTCGCCGACTGGGCGTCGAGCTCGAGGGCGGGCGTGCGCGTGCCGAGCTGCGGCTCGCCGTCGCGCACGGTCGCATCCTCCCGGAGGTCTCCACGGCCGTGCAGGAGCGGGTCGCCGACGCGCTCGGGCAGATGTTCGGCGTCGAGGTCGAGGCGGTCGACGTGACGGTGGAGCAACTCGAGCGTGTCCGGTAGCGCCATCAGCCGGCGCGAGGCGCGCCGCGCCGCCGTCTTCATGCTCTTCCAGTGGGACGTCACCGGCAAGCCCCTCGGATCGCTCTACGAGGGCGAGGTCGACAGCTATACGCGGCAGCTGACCGAGGCCGTGAGCGAGCACGCGGCCGCACTCGACGCGCGCATCACGTCCGCCTCCGACGATTGGACCGCCGATCGTCTCGGCGCCGTCGAGCGCAACGTCCTCCGCGTCGCCCTCGAGGAGCTCGACGAGGGGGAGGTGCCGCTGGAGGTCGTCCTCGACGAGGCGGTGACGCTCGCGAAGCGGTACGCATCCGAGGATGCTGCGAGGCTGGTGAACGGGATCCTGGGGAAGCTCGTGCGGGAAGGACAAGCCAGTGAGCGCTGACGAGTCGTTGACGCGGGCCGAGGAGCTGCTCGCGCGGGTCGAGGCCGCGCGGCTCGAGCTCGAGCAGCTCAGCGAGGGAGACGGCGGATCGCCCGAGCGGGCGATCGAGCTGCTCGGGGAGCTGTCGGAGCTCGCGAAGGCGGTCGAGGAGGAGCTGACGCGCGCGCAGCGTGCGGCCGAGGACGATGCACAGTCCTGAGGAGCTGAAAGACCTCGCCGACGAGGCCCTCGACCGGCTCGAGCTCTGGCCGGAGCTCCACGGCCAGGCGACGTCCGTGCGCTACGCGCTCGAGGTCGGCGGCAAGCGCGTGCGGCCGGTGATCGCGCTCGCGGTCGGCGAGGCACTCGGCGCTCCGGTCGGCCAGGTGATGCCCGCGGCGCTTGCGATCGAGCTCGTCCACACGTTCTCGCTCGTCCACGACGATCTCCCCGCCATGGACGACGACGAGGAACGGCGTGGCCACCCCTCGACGTGGAAGAAGTTCGGGGAGGGAGTCGGCGTCCTCGCCGGGGACGCGCTGCTCGCGGAGGCGTTCCGGCTCGCGGCGCGGTACGAGTCGTCGGCGGTCGCGCGCGAGCTCGCCGAGGCGACGCTCGGCATGATCGGCGGCCAGTACCTCGACACGATGGTCGACGGCTACGACCTCGCCGCTGTGCACCGGCTGAAGACGGGCCGGCTCTTCTACGCGGCGGTGACGATGGCCCTCTGGGCGGCCGAGCTGCCTGCAGAGGAGCACGCGCCGTGGCGGGCGTTCGCGGAGGAGCTTGGGCTCCTTTTCCAGATCGTCGACGACATCCTCGACGCGGACGGTTACGTGCGTGAGCACGGAGCCGACGGTGCGCGAGGCTTCGCCGACGAGGCGGCCGGACGCGCGCGTGGGCGGCTCGACGAGATCGACGCCGACACGATCGTCCTCGGCGACATCGTCGACAGCCTGGCGGTGCGGACGGCATGAACGCAGCCACAGCGACAGCGAGCGCGACCGAGAAGCGCAGTTGGCTCCCGCTCGCGATCCTCGGGGCGGCTCAGTTCGTGATGGTGCTCGACTCGAGCGTCATGAACGTCTCTATCTCGCAGATCGTCGACGACCTGAACACGTCGATCCAGGGCGTGCAGACGGCGATCACGATGTACACGCTCGTAATGGCGGCGTTCATGCTCGTCGGCGCGAAGCTCGGCGACATGTACGGGCGCGACCGGATCTTCGCGATCGGACTCGGCGTCTACGGGATCGGCTCGCTGACGACGGCGCTGAGTCCGAACCTCACCGTGCTTCTGTTCGGCTGGTCGCTCGTCGAAGGTCTCGGAGCCGTGATGGTGATTCCGGCGATTGCCGCGCTCATCGCGTCGAACTACGAGGGGAAGCAGCGAGCGCTCGCGTACGGAGTAATCGGGGGCGTCGCAGGGGCAGCGATCGCGGCCGGCCCGCTGATCGGTGGTTGGGTGACGACGGAGCTCAGCTGGCGCTACGTCTTCGCCGGCGAGACCGTGGTCGTCGTGGCGATCCTCCTCTTCCGGCGGCGGATGGCGCCGGCGCCACCGGCAGAGCACAAGCCGAAGCTCGACGTCGTCGGCGCGGCGCTGTCTGCGCTCGGCCTCGGCCTCGCCGTGTTCGGGATCCTGGTGAGCAGCACGTGGGGCTGGGTCCAGCCGAAGAACCCCCCGACGATCGGCGGACACGAGGTGACGCCGTTCGGATTCTCGCCCGTGCCGTTTCTCATCTTCGGCGGACTCGTTTTCGTGGCGCTCTTCAGGTCGTGGGAGGACCGCCGCGAGCGCCAGGGCAAGGATGTCTTGCTCACGCGAGGGCTGGTGAAGATCCCGGCGCTCACCGCCGGGCTCGAGACGCTCGGGACGATGCAGCTCGTCCTGCTCGGGACGTTCTTCGTGCTGCCGGTGTACCTGCAGGTGGTACTCGGGCTCGACGCGTTCGAGACCGGCAAGCGGCTGTTCCCGATGTCGGTCTCGATGCTCGTGGCGGCGCTCGCCGGACCGCGGCTGGCCGGTCGCTTCGCGCCGAAGTGGGTGTGCCAGGCCGGGCTCGGCGCAATGACGCTCGCCGCGCTCGTCCTGATGGGGACGATCGACGTGACGCTGAACGGGACGGCATTCGCCCTCTCGCTCATCCTCTTCGGCATCGGCGCCGGGCTGCTCATGTCGCAGCTCGGCAACGTGATCATGTCGTCGGCACCGCCTGAGAGCGCGAACGAGGCAGGCGGCCTTCAGGGGACGGCCCAGAACCTCGGCGCGTCGCTCGGCACGGCGCTGATCGGCGCGATCCTGCTCACGTCGCTCACCTCGAGCTTCGTCTCGCGCATCTCGGAGAACCCGGCGCTGCCGCAGGACGTGCGCACGAGCATCACGACCCAAGCGGAGAAGGGAATCGACATCGTGCCGGTCGACCAGGTCCGCAAGGCGGCGACCGATGCGGGTCTTCCCCCGGAGCAGGCCGATGCGCTTGCAACCGACTACGGCGACGCGCAGCTCGACGGGCTGAAGCGGGCGCTGCTCGGGGTCGCAATCCTGGCCGCGGCCGGGCTGTACTTCACGCGACGGCTGCCCGCGAAGCCACTCGAGCCTGCGGCCCCTGACTAGCGTGGCGCGGAAGCGTCTCGACGTCCTGCTGGTGGAGCGCGGGCTCGCCGAGTCGCGGGCGCAGGCGCAGGCGCTGGTCCTCGCCGGGCTCGTGCCCGGCTACGACAAGCCTGGCCACCAGGTGGAGGAAACTGCCGAGCTTGCGGTCGAGCAGCTGCCGCCGTATGTCTCGCGCGGAGGCGAGAAGCTCGCGCACGGGCTCGACGCACTCGGCGTCGATCCGGCCGGTCTCGACTGTGTCGACGTCGGTGCGTCGACCGGCGGCTTCACGGACGTTCTCCTGCAGCGGGGTGCCGCGGGTGTGATCGCGATCGACGTCGGCTACGGACAACTGCACCCGCGCCTCCGGGCCGATCCGCGCGTCACGGTGCTCGAGCGGACGAACGCGCGGACGTTGACCGAGCTCCCGTTCGCGCCGCAACTCGCGGTCTGCGACGTCTCCTTCATCTCGGTCCGGCTCGCGCTTCCGCCCGTGCTACGGCTGTGCGCGCCGGGCTGGCAAGCGGTCGTGCTCGTGAAGCCGCAGTTCGAGGCGGGTCGCGCCGACGTGGGGAAGGGAGGCGTCGTGCGCGACGACGAGGTGCGGCGGCGCGTGGTGCGCGAGGTCGCCGAGGCGGCGCTGTCCTGGGAGGCGAGCGTCCGCGGCGTCGTAGACTCGGGGCTCCCGGGGCCGAAGGGGAACCGGGAGATCTTCCTCCACCTCGTGCACTCCGAGGAGCCGACGCTTCCCGATGACCTCGACGAGCGAATCGAGCACGCACTCGCCGGTTGAGACCGCGGCGGTCGTCGCGCACGGCCGTGTCGACGTGGGCGAGGCCGTCGAGCGGGTTCGCGTGGTGGCCGAGCGCGCCGGCGTGGAGCTCGTGGACGACCCGGCGCGCGCGCAGCTCGCGGTGGCGGTCGGCGGCGACGGGACGATTCTGCGCACGCTTGCGCGGCTGCTGGGAACGGGTGTCCCGGTGATCGGGATCAACTTCGGCCGGGTCGGTTTCCTCGCCTCGATCGCGCCGGAGCGGCTCGAGGCCGACCTCGCACGTGTCTTCGCGGGCGAGTACCGGACGATCGAGCAGCCGACACTCGAGGCGAGGATCGACGCCGGCACGTTCGTCGCCGTCAACGACGTTGTCGCCACGAGCTCCACGCTCGGGCGGATGATCGAGCTCGGCTGGGCGATCGCAGGGGAGGACCTCGGCGTCGTTTCGTGCGACGGGATGATCTGCTCGACGCCGTCGGGCTCGACCGCGTACAACCTCTCGAACGGCGGGCCCGTCCTCGTCCGCGGTCTCGATGCGATGGCGATCACGTTCATCGCGCCGCACTCCCTCGAGGCTCGACCGCTCGTCGTGCCGCGCGGCGCCGAGCTGACGGTGCGGAACGCGACGCCGGACGGCGACGCGGCCGTCCTCGCCGACGGCCATCGAAGCGGCGATCTCGCGCCCGACCTGACGCTCTCGATCCGCCTCGGCGAGCAGCGGAGCCTCCTCGCGACGCTCCCGGAGACGACGTTCTTCGGCCGCTACCGCGAGACCTTCACGTCCTAAGACCGTCCGAAACGGCCGTGGCTCGGTATCAGATACCGAGGCGTGTCCATAACCGCCAGTGCGCGGGTCAATGGCGGGTCGAGGATTGTGCTGTCGTCCCAGACGGACCTGTCGCGGTATCAGATACCGAGACGTGTCGGAAAGAGCCAATGGGCAGCGTCGGGCGGCGGGTCTACGATCGCTGCGTGCTTCGCAGGCTTCGCATCGAAAACCTCGTGCTCATTCGCGAGGCGGAGCTGGAGCTCGCACCTGGGCTGAACGCGATCACCGGGGAGACGGGCGCCGGCAAGACGATCCTCGCCCAGGCGCTGGGCCTGCTGCTCGGTGCAAAAGGCGACGACTCGTACGTCGGGGCGGCCGCCGAGGAAGCGTACGTCGAGGCGGAGCTCGACCTCCCGGACGATCTCGAGGAGCTCATAGAGCTGCGGCCGGAGGACGACGACGCGCTCGTCGTCGCGCGGCGCGTCTTCGCCGACGGCCGCACGCGCGCCTATGCGTGGGGCCGTGCGGCCGCGCGCGAGGACGTCGCCGCCGCCGTCGAGCGTGTGGTCGCGATGTCGGGGCAGTTCGAGCAGCGGCGGCTCGCGCGTGCGTCGTACCAGCTCGAGGTACTCGACCGCTTCTGCGGAGAGGAACAGCGCGCCCGTCGTACCGCGGTGCGGACGGCGTGGCGCGACCTGCAGGCCGCCCACCGACGCCACGATGAGCTGACGGCGAACGCGGCGCTCGCCGAGGCGCGGCTCGCGGAGCTCAGAGCGCTCGTCGAGGACACCGAGGGGATGGAGCGCGACGCGGAGGACCGGCTCCGCGCCGAGCGCGAGCGTCATCGGCACGTCGCCGAGCTCGCGGCCGGAGCGGCCGCTGCTGCGCTGGCGCTCGCTCCTGACGACGGCGAGGGAGCGACCGGCCTAGTCGCGCTGGCGGGGCGCTCGGTCGCGCCGCTCGAACGCCTCGCGCCCGAGCTTCAGCGCGCCGGGGACGAGCTCCGCGACGTCGATCTCCGACTGCGCGAGACCGTCTCCGACCTCCACGCCTTCCTCGCCTCACTCGAAGCGGAGCCGGGGAGGCTCGAAGAGCTCGAGGCCGAGCTCGACCGGATCGCCGAGGGGAAGCGGCGTTTCCGCTGTGCGACCTACGACGAGCTGCTCACGCGGCGCGACGAGGCGCAAGCAGAGCTCGCAGCGCTCGAGGACGGCTCCGATCCGGCCGAGATCGCCGCCCGCGCGCTCGCCGACGCCGAGGCGGGCATCGAGCTGCTCGCTCTCGAGTTGCGGGCCGAACGCAACGCGGCCGCGCCCGCATTCGCAGACGCGGTGGCCGCCGAGCTCCGCGGCGTCGGCATGGGCGACGGCGAGTTCGTCTGCGAGCTTCGGCAGCGCGACGAGGCGGGATCGACCGGCGCCGACGATGCCGTCTTCCTCGTCCGACCGAACGCGGGGCTGCCGTTCGCGCCTGTCGCGGAGACAGCCTCGGGCGGAGAGCTCTCGCGAATCGCGCTCGCCATCGCGGCGGTCGCCGGAGGAGACACGCTCGTCTTCGACGAGATCGACGCTGGCATCGGCGGCGAGACGGCGCACGCGGTCGGCGGATTGCTCCGGCGTCTCGCGGAGCACGCCCAGGTCGTGACGATCACGCACCTCCCGCAGATCGCCGCCCTCGCCGATCGGCATTTCCGCGTCGAGAAGACTCCCGGAGACCCGACGCACACGCGAATCGAGCAGCTCGGCGAAGAGGAACGAAAGACGGAGCTAGAGCGCATGCTCGGCGGACAGGAGTTCCTTGCCGCGGTACGAGGCTAGAAGGACCCTCCCTGCGCCCGTCGAGGAGGTGTGGGCGGTCCTCGCAGAGCCGGCTCGCTGGCCGGAGTGGTGGCCCGGCCTCGTGGCCGCGGAGCCGACGGTGCGGCGGGCGCTCGCTTCCGGCGCGCATTGGCAGCTCGAGGGGACGAACCAGCCGAGCCTGGGCAAGCGCCCTCAGCTCGGCGGGTCGCTGCTCATCCTCGAGGTCGTGCCACTCGAGCACATCGCGTTCCAGCTGACCGGCGAGCGCGCGGACGTCGAGCTCGACCTGGTACCGGTGGAGGACGGAGAGACCCAGGCGACCCTCGGCATCGACGCTCCGCGCTTCGGCGGCATGGGGCGGACCGTGCCGTCGCAGGCGCTCGCGGGGCTCGCCGCGCTCGTCCGTCCCGCGCCGGAGTAGGCACCGGCCGCAACCGCTGCTACCCTGAAATCCCGTGAGCGCACGGGCCCCGAAGTACGTCTTTGTGACAGGGGGCGTCGTCTCGGCTCTGGGGAAGGGAATCGTCGCCGCTTCGCTCGGCCGGCTGCTGAAGGCGCGCGGCTTGCGCGTCCAGCTCCAGAAGTTCGATCCGTACCTCAACGTCGATCCGGGGACCATGAGCCCGTTCCAGCACGGCGAGGTCTTCGTGACCGAGGACGGCGCCGAGACCGACCTCGACATCGGCCACTACGAGCGCTTCGTCGACGAGAACTTCCTGCGCAGCGCGAGTCACAGCGCCGGCGCGATCTGGGACACCGTCCTGCGCAAGGAGCGCAAGGGCGACTTCCTCGGCGCGACGGTCCAGGTGATTCCGCACATCACGAACGAGATCAAGGCGCGCATCCGCCGAGCGGCCGAGGCGAGGCCGACGGATGTCGTCATCTCGGAGATCGGCGGCACAGTCGGCGACATCGAGTCGCTGCCGTTCCTCGAGGCGATCCGCCAGTTCCGGCGGGAGGTCGGCACCGAGAACGTGGTGTACGTCCACGTGACGCTCGTCCCGTTCATCGAGGCGGCCGGCGAGCTGAAGACGAAGCCGACTCAGCATTCCGTGAACGAGCTGCGCCGCATCGGCATCCATCCCGACGTCATCGTCTGCCGCTCGCACGAGGAGCTCTCGCGAGACATCAGGGACAAGATCGCGCTCTTCGCCGACGTCGACCCGGGAGCGGTCGTGGCGAGCCCCGACGTCCCGGACGTGTACGAGGTGCCGCGCGTCCTCGAGCGCGAGGGTCTCGATCGGCTGGTCGGGGAGCGGCTCGGCATCGAGCTCGGCGAACCCGATCTGTCCGATTGGGACGAGCTGCTCGAGCGCGTGCACAGCCGGCGCGACGTCGTCGAGATCGCGCTCGTCGGCAAGTACGTGAAGCTCCAGGACGCGTACCTCTCCGTTCACGAAGCGCTCAAGCACGCGGGGTTGGAGCACGGTTGCGCCGTTCGCGTGCGCTGGGTCGACGCCGAGGACATGTCCTACGACGAGGCGGCCGAGCTGCTCGAGAGCGTCGACGGCGTGCTCGTCCCCGGCGGCTTCGGCTCGCGCGGCTGGGAGGGGAAGATCCTCGCCTGCCAGGTCGCGCGCGAGCGGCGCATCCCGTACCTCGGCATCTGCCTCGGCATGCACGTCGCGGTCTCGGAGTTCGCGCGGCACGTCGGGCTCGAGGGGGCGAACTCGACCGAGATGGATCCCGAGACGCCGTATCCCGTGATCGACCTCCTGCCCGAGCAGAAGGGGATCGAGGACCTCGGCGGCACGATGCGCCTCGGGGCGCAGGCGGTCGAGGTGGCGGAGGGGACGCGAGCGCGCGAGCTGTACGGCGGCGACACGATCCACGAGAGGCACCGGCATCGCTACGAGGTCAACAACGGCTTCCGCGAGCGGCTCGTCGAGGCCGGGCTCGTCGTCAGCGGGACCTTCCAGGAAGGCCGGCTCGTGGAGATCGTCGAGCTCCCGGATCACCCGTGGTTTGTCGCAAGCCAGTTCCACCCGGAGTTCAAGTCTCGGCCGACGCGGGCGGCGCCGCTCTTCCGCGGCTTCGTCGGCGCGGCGCTCGACCGCGCCCGGTTGCGGGCCGGCGAGCGCGTCGCCGTCTGACGCGTCGCCCGTACGATCAACTCGTGTCTGAGGCGGTTGATCTCCTGTTCGAGCTCGCGGCGATCCCGAGCCAGTCAGGCGAAGAGCGCGGCGTCGCGGACGTCGTGCTGCGCTATCTCCGTGGTCTCGGACTCGAGCCGGACGAAGACTCCTGCGGCCCGCAGATCGGGTCGAGCGCCGGCAACGTCTACGCGCACGTCGAGCCCACGGCCGAGGGGACGCCGCTGTTCCTCTGCGCGCACATGGACACCGTGCCGCCCGACGGGCCGCTCGAGCCGGTCGTCGAGGACGGAATCGTCCGGAACGCGGGCGGCACGATCCTCGGCTGCGACAACAAGGCGGCGGTTGCGGCCATGCTCGAGGGCGTGCGGCGCGTGCTCGCCGAGAGCGTGCCGCACGCGGGGATCGAGCTCGTGTTCACGCCGAAGGAGGAGGTCGGCCTCGTCGGCGCGTACGCGTTCGACCACGACCGGCTGCGGGCTCGGACGGGCTACGTCTACGACCAGGAGGGAGCGATGGGCGAGGTCGTCCTCGGCGCGCCCTGGTCGCGGGCGATGGAGGTGCGGTTCCACGGCCGCTCCGCACACGCGGGGATGGCGCCGGAGGAGGGCCGCTCTGCGATCCAGGCGGCGGCGCGGGCGATCGCGGACCTGCGACTCGGCCGCATCGACGAGCTGACGACGGCCAATGTCGGCACGATCACCGGCGGTACCGCGGGCAACGTCGTCCCGGAGTGGTGCACGTTCAGTGCGGAGGCGCGCTCGCACGACGAGGCGCAGCTCGGCGAGGTCGTGCAGGAAATGTTCGACGCGTTGACGTTCGCCGCGACCGAGACGGAATGCGAAGTCGAGACGACGATGCGCAAGAGCTACGACGGCTACCGGCTCAAGCGGGACGAGCCGGCCGTAGCGCTGGCGGCAGCGGCGTTCGCCCGCTGCGGCTTCGAGCCGCGCTACGGGCTGTCCGGCGGGGGCGCCGACGCGAACGTCTTCAACGAGCGGGGCCGCAGCTGCGTGAACCTCTCGCATGGTGTGTTCGGCTTCCACACGCCCGACGAGCACGTGTCGGTGGTGGATCTCGAGGCGATGGTCGACGTGACGGTTGCGCTCGTGAAAGCCGCGCGGGCGTGATCCTCGAGCCGGACTCCGCCCGTCGCGTCTACGAAGGACAACTCCTCTCCTTGACCATCGAGCGGTGGGGAACGCACGAGCGCGAGATCGTCGAGCACCCCGGGGCTGTGGCGATCGTCGCGGTCGACGGCGAGGGTTACGTGACGCTCGTCCGGCAGCTGCGCGAGGCCACGCGGAAGTACCTGCTCGAGCTGCCGGCCGGGACGGCCGAGCCGGGGGAGGAGCCGCTCGAAACGGCGAAGCGGGAGTTGCACGAGGAGTGCGGCCTGACCGGCGGCGAGTGGCGCGAGCTGGCTGCGTTCTGGACAACGCCCGGCTTCTGCCGGGAGCGGATGCACCTGTTCGCGGCGGAGGGAGTCGACCGCGGCGAGGCCGCGCCGGACGACGACGAGGACCTCGAGCTCGTCCACTGGCGGGTCGGGGAGATCGCCGAGCGCCTCGACGAGATCGAGGATGCAAAGACGCTCGCAGGCCTGTTGTTCTACCTCCGCACGCTTTGACCGGCTGGTCCGTTCGGGACAGCCTTCTTCGGAGCCCCCACCCAAGGGTGGGGAGTCATCCCTCCGCCCTCGCCGGCGACGCTACCGGCACAACCCTGCCGAAGCTCTGCCCGTCGCTCGCGAATCGGCTCCAAGTTCCTCGCGGCTTCGTTCCGCAGCGCCGGAGAGATAGTGTCTCCCAGCCTTGCGTATCGGCGTTCCGAAGGAGATCAAGACCGACGAGTACCGCGTGGCGCTCACCCCTGCGGGCGCGCGTGAGCTGATTCAGCGCGGTCACGAGGTGCTCGTCGAGACGACGGCGGGGGAGGGCAGCGCGTTCCCCGACGAGCAGTACGAACGAGCCGGCGCGCGCATCGTGTCCGTCGACGCGGCCTGGGGCGAGGCCGACCTCCTCCTCAAGGTCAAGGAGCCGATCGAGCCGGAGTATTCGCGCCTCCGCGAGGGGCTCGTGCTGTTCACGTACCTCCACATCGCCGCCGACGAACCGCTCACGCGGGCTCTCGTGGACAGTGGAATCGCGGCCGTCGCGTACGAGACCGTCGAGACGGAGGACCGCCGATTGCCCCTGCTGGCACCCATGAGCGAGATCGCGGGGAGGCTCGCGCCGCAGGCCGCGGCGCACTTCCTCGAGAAGCCGCTCGGAGGGCGAGGAGTGCTGCTCGCGGGAACGCCCGGTGTCCTGCCCGGCCACGTCGTCGTGCTTGGAGGCGGAATCGTGGGTTACAACGCGGCGATCATCGCGCTCGGGCTCGGCGCACGCGTCACCGTCCTCGAGCGCTCGATCGACCGAATGCGGCATCTCGACGAGATCCTCTCCGGCCGCGTCAGCCTGCTCATGTCGTCGAGCCTCGAGATCGAGCAGACGATCGCGCACGCCGACGTTGTCATCGGGGCCGTCCTCATCCCGGGTGCGCGTGCGCCGAAGCTGATCAGCCGCAGGATGCTGTCCGACATGCAGCCCGGCGCCGTCATCGTCGACGTCGCAATCGACCAGGGCGGATGCATCGAGACGGCGCATCCCACTACGCACTCGGATCCCGTCTACGTGGTCGACGGGATCGTCCACTACTGCGTAGCGAACATGCCGGGCGGCGTGCCGGTCACCTCCACGAAATCGCTGACGAACGCGACGCTGCCCTACGTCGAGGCAATCGCCGACCACGGACTCGCACAAGCCGTCGCCGATGATCCGTCGCTCGGGCACGGCGTCAACGTTCTCGACGGCAAGATCACCTTCGAGGCGGTCGCAGACGCGCACGGCCTGGACTACACGCCGCTCGCCGACGTACTGCCGCTGGCTCCCGTCTAGCTCTGCGCGGAGCCGCCGGGCTTCTTGCTCGGCGTCAGCCTGACGACGAGCCACGTCACTCCCGCCGCGATCCCGATGATCGTGAGGACGTAGGCGACAAATGCGATGAGGCCGAGAACGTTCGACACAGCTCCCTAGAATAGCCCGGTGCCCAGGGCGTGCGTCATCGTGCTCGATGCCGTCGGCGCCGGCGAGCTGCCGGACGCCGGCCAATACGGAGACGAAGGCTCGAACACGCTCGGCAACGTCGCGCGAGCCGTCGGTGGCCTCGACCTGCCGAGCCTCGAGGCTCTCGGCCTTGGCAATGTGGAGCCGCTCGAGGGGTGTCCGCCGCAGCCGGGAGCGCCCGCGGTGGCGGGACGGCTCTTCGAGCGCTCAAAGGGGAAGGACACCACGACCGGCCACTGGGAGCACATGGGGATCGTTACGGCGCAGGCATTTCCGACGTATCCGCACGGGTTCCCGCACGACGTCATCGACCCCTTCATGCACCGCACCGGCCGCGGCGTGCTCGGCAACAAGGCCGCCTCCGGCACCGAGATCATCCAGGAGTTGGGGGAGGAGCACCAGCGGACCGGGAAATGGATCGTCTACACCTCGGCCGACTCTGTCTTCCAGATCGCCGCCCACGAGGACACGATCCCGCTCGACGAGCTCTACGAGGGCTGCCGGGCGGCGCGCGAGATCCTCACGGGGAAACACGCCGTCGGGCGCGTGATCGCGCGGCCGTTCACAGGAGAGCCCGGGAACTACGTCCGGACGCCGAACCGGCACGACTTCTCGCTCGAGCCGCGACGACCGAACTATCTGACTTTGATGCGCGAGGCAGGGAAGAAGGTTTACGGGGTCGGGAAGATCGGCGACATTTTCGCGGGTTGTGACATCGACGAGTCGCAGTCCACGAAGTCGAACATCGAGGGCATCCAGGTAACGGAGAAGCTCCTTCGGGAGATCGACGACGGCTTCGTGTTCGTCAACCTCGTCGAGACCGACATGCTCTGGGGCCACCGCAACGACCCGGTCAACTTCCACCGCTGCCTGCAGGACTTCGACTACCGGCTGCCGGACCTGCTAGACGCGCTTCGGTCCGGTGATCTCCTCATCATCACCTCGGACCACGGCTGCGACCCGACGACGCCGTCGACGGACCACTCCCGCGAGTACGCGCTGCTGCTCGCGTACGTCGAGGGGCGCAACGCAGCCGGCCAGATCCACGAGGGGGAATTCGCAGATGTTGGCGCCACCGTGAACGCCTGGCTCGGCGGCAGGGCGCCGTCGCGCGGGATTCCGGGGCAGCCGATCGCGACGCCGTAGGGCGCTCGGCGGCCCTTCACGACGCAACTACGCTGGCCGCATGCCGGAGCTGCCGGAGGTCGAGAGCGTCCGCAGGCAGCTGGAGCCCGCGCTTCTCGGCCGTCGCTTCGAGCGGGTGGCGATCGATGACTCGCGCCTCGTGCGTCCCTACGAGCCGGCCGAGGTGGCGGCCGAGCTGGAAGGTGAGCGCGTCGTTGCCCTGGAGCGTCGCGGCAAGTATCTGGTTGTCCGGTTCGAGAGCGGTCGGGTTCTCCTGATTCACCTCCGGATGACGGGGAGCCTTCTGCACGCGGCGAGCGGCTCGCTCCCGGACGACCCGCACCGCCGCGCTGTTGTCAGGTTAGACGACGGGTCGGACGTCGCGTACCGGGACGTCCGCCGGTTCGGAACCTGGCTGCTGCTCGAGCGGGACCAGGCGGAGGCCTACCTCGACGCGCGCGTCGGCGACGAGCCGCTGGACGCGCTCTTCACCACCGCGCGGCTGGGCGAGCGCCTTGCGGTCCGGCGCACGTCGCTGAAGGCCGCGCTCCTCGACCAGCGAACCCTCGCGGGGATGGGGAACATCTACGTCGACGAGGCACTGTGGCGGGCACGCCTGAACCCGCAGCGCCCCGCGTCCGGCCTCGACCGGGCGGAGTTGCGGAGACTGCATCGCGGGATCCGCGCAGCGCTCGAGCACGGCCTCGCCCGGCAGGGATCGACACTCCGCGACTATCGGCTGCCCGACGGCAGCGGAGGCTCGATGCAGGACGAGTTCCGCGTCTACGGGCGCCGCGACGAGCCGTGCGACCGGTGCGGGACGCCGATCGCCCGCACGCAGGTCGCAGGCCGGACGACATGGTTCTGTCCCACCTGCCAGCCCGAGGAGCCGCCTCAGGCCGCGAGGAGCTCGTCGAGTCGACCCCCGCGCTCGAGCCGCCACAGCTCGGTGTAGCCGCCGATCGGCCGGTCGTCGATCAAGATCTGGGGCACGGTCCAGCCACCTGTCGCGTCGTAGACCGTTTGCCGGAACGCGGGATCGTCGTCCACCGCAACCTCCTCGTAGGCGAGGCCACGCGCGTCGAGGAGCGTCTTCGCGCGGACGCAGAAGCCGCACCAGCGCGTCGTATAGATCCGAATCCGTGGCACTAGCGGTTACAACGGATAAAGCGTGCGGCGTGTTCCTGCCCGACGCTCTCCCTAGACTGCAAGGGGCATGGCCGGACGGGCGTACAGCACGGAAGCCGTCGTGCTCCGGTCGATCCGGCTCGGAGAGGCCGACCGTGTGCTCCACCTCTACACCGAGGCGCACGGCCGGGTCGGCGCCGTTGCCAAGGGCGTGCGGAAGACGAAGTCGCGCTTCGGTGCGCGGCTCGAGCCGCTCTCGCACGTCGAGCTCGTGCTCCACCGCGGCCGCGGCGAGCTCCAGACCGTGACGGCGGCACAACTCATCCGGTCGCACCGCGAAGCGCGTGAGGACTACTACCGCTTCTCGGTCGGGATGATCGGCGCCGAGGCGATGCTGCGGCTGTTCAGCGAGGAGGAAGCGAACGAGCGGGCTTTCACCGCGCTCACGCGTTTCCTCGATCTTCTCGACTGCGCACCGCACGCCGCCGACCGGCCGACCCTCGATCCGCTTGGGTTGGCGTTCCAGCTCAAGCTGCTCTGGCTGGCTGGCTACCTGCCGCACGTCTCGGCCTGCGCCGAGTGCGGGGCGGAGGGGGAGCCGCTCGTCGGCTACTCAACACGCGCGGGGGGAGCCGTTTGCACACGCTGCGCCCCCGCGACCGAAGCGCTCGCACTGGCTCCCGACGGGATTGCAGGGATCGAGGCGCTCCTCGCGCGGCCGCTTGCAGACGCTGCGGGGCTCGGCCTCTCCGAGCGCGCGCAGCGCGACGCCCTCCGTGTGGTCGCCGCCTCGTACGAGTACCACGGCGGCTTCCGCTTGCGCACCTTGAGCGCTTGATCAGCCGGCGTAGTCGAAAGCCTCGAAGTTGAGCGTGCCCTGCTGGCAGACGCTCGTGGGCGGCTTGATCGCCGCTTCAGTCACGCCGCCGGCGGCGCTCAGCTGAAACGCGTGGGCCACGGGCTGACAGACGCCGGACTGAGAGTCTCCGGTGCCTGCGACGTCGGGCGAGAACCGGGCCTGAGCAGTTGCCGAAGCGCCCTGCGGAAGCACGATTCGGCGCCCTCCGCCTCCGGCCGACTTGACGTGTGTGGGCAGCGGCGTGCCGGTCGCGCCGAGCAGGGTTCCTTGTGGGATGCCGCCGAGGGAGCACGGAATCTCCGAGGAGTTCTTCACGGTCAGGGTGTACGAGATCTGCCCGGCTCCGGCGCTACCCGGAACGAGCGTGAACACGGCTGCGAGGTCCGTCCCGGCGCAGGGCTTTGCGTTGGCCACGGAGGCGGTCGTCGTCACTGTCGTGGTCGTCGTCTCCGTCTCCGTGCTTGTGACAGTGACCGTCTTCGTGCCGCCCCCGAGGCCGCAGCCGGCTGTGGTCAGCGCGAGGGTGGAGAGGACCAGTCCTGCTGCAGCGCGTCGTCCAGCCACCCGAGCACTCCGCCTATCGGAAGCCGTTCCTGCGCAAGCGAGTCCCGGTCCCGGACGGTGACGGTCTCGTCCTCGAGCGTCTGTTCGTCGACGGTGAACGCCCACGGCGTACCTATTTCGTCCTGGCGCCGGTAACGCCTGCCGATCTGGCCGCTCTCGTCGTGCTCGACGAGGTGGTAGCGGCGCAGCTCCTCGTAGAGGGCGCGCGCCCGGGTCGCCATCCCTTCGTCGCGCGGGATGAGCGGGAGGATCGCAGCCTTCACGGGCGAGACCTGCGGGTGGAGGCGCAGGACGACGCGCTCACGATCGCCGACGACCTCCTCGTGGTAGGCGTCACAGAGGAGGGCCACGAAGATGCGCTCGATGCTGACCGCCGGCTCGATCACGTAAGGCGTGTAGCGGTTCCCGTCGGGATCGATCCACTCGAGCTTCGTCCCCGAGTGCTGGGTGTGTTGCGTGAGGTCGTAGTCGCCGCGGTTCGCCACGCCCTCGAGCTCCTGCCAACCGATCGGGTAGAGGTACTCGATGTCGCTGGTCGCGGTCGAGTAGTGCGATCGCTCTTCCTCTCCGTGCTCGCGCACGCGGAGGTTCTCGTCCCGGAGTCCGAGGCTGCGGTGCCAGCCGAGCCGCTGCTCGAGCCAGTACTCGAACCACTCGGTTGCGTCCGTCGGCGGTACGAAGAACTCCATCTCCATCTGCTCGAACTCGCGGACGCGGAAGAGGAAGTTGCCCGGAGTGATCTCGTTCCGGAACGACTTGCCGACCTGGGCGATCCCGAACGGCGGTTTGCGACGGGCGAGCTGGGCGACGTTCTTGAAGTTGATGAAGATGCCCTGCGCCGTCTCGGGGCGGAGGTACGCAGCGGAGCTCTCGTCCTGGAGCGCGCCGACGTGTGTCTCGAACATGAGGTTGAACTGGCGCGGCTCGGTGAGGTCGCAGTCGGGTGTCTCGCCGGGGTGCTTGCTCGGCTTGCGGCCGCAACTCGAGAATTCGAGCTGGTCCGCACGGAAGCGGAGCTTGCACGTGCGGCAGTCGACGAGTGGGTCGGTGAAGCCGGCGACGTGGCCGGACGCCTCCCACACGCGGGGGTTCAGGATGATCGCGGAGTCGAGGGCGACGATGTCGTCGCGCTCCTGCACCATCGCCCGGAACCAGAGCGAGCGGATGTTGTTCTTCGTGAGGACGCCGTAGTGGCCGTAGTCGTACGTAGAGCCGAGCCCGCCATAGATCTCGGACGAGGGGAAGACGAAGCCGCGCCGGCGGCAGAGGGAGACGATCGTGTCCATCGTCACCGGTTGAGCGGTCTCCGCCATGGGCGGAGCCTACCCGGGTGATTCGCGCGGCCCTGGCACGAAGTCTCGACGCCGGCGCCAGCGGCGCAGGCGTAATCTGGCTTCCCCGTGGTGGGTGGGGGTTTGGGACGGGACCAAAGACGTGCCCGGGAGACGTGCGCCGGAGACGTGCCCGGTTACGCTGACCGCCGATGCCGAACCCGCCGGTCGAGCTCCACGTCGTCTCCGACGCCACCGGCGAGACTGCGGCGCGGCTCGTCCAGGCGCTCGAGGCGCAGTTCCCGGACCAGGAGTTCGTCGAGATCCGCCACCCGCGGGTCGAGTCGGAGGACGACCTCCAGCTCGCCGTCAACCGGATGCGCGGGCGGCCGGCCGTCGTCGTCTACACGCTCGTCCAGCCCCAGCTTCGCGAGACCATGCGTACGCTCTGCCGCCGCGCACGCCTCCACTACTGCGACCTGCTCGGCCAGCCGATCGATGCCGTCGCCCGTGTCTCCGGCCAGGCGGCGAAGATGACCCCCGGCTCACGACCGCCGCTCAACTCCGCGTACTTCAAGCGGATGGAGGCGATCGAGTTCGCGGTCCGCTACGACGACGGCGTCGCGCACGGCCTCCACGATGCGGACGTCGTGCTCGTCGGCGTCTCGCGCACCTCGAAGACGCCGCTCTCGATCTACCTCGGCTATCTCGGCCACAAGGCGGCGAACGTCCCGATCGTGAAGGGCATCGCGCCGCCGGCGGAGCTCTTCGAGGTCGACCAGGCGAGAGTCGTCGGCCTCACGATCGACCCGGACAGGCTCGCCGAGATCCGCCGAGCGCGCGTGCGCGCGATGGGCGCGCCGGGGCGGAACCGGCAGTACGCCGAGCTCGCCGAGATCTACGACGAGCTCGAGGAGGCGGCGAAGCTGCACCGGCGTCTCGGTTGTCCCGTCATCGACATCTCCGAGCTGTCGATCGAGGAGACGGCCCATCGCATCCTCCGCGTCGTCGAGGAGCGCGCCGGCGAGGCGAAGACGCAGGCGGCACGCTGACCTCGAAGCCGCGCATCCCGTTGTGGCGCTGGGGCTTCTGGTGCGTCTGCCTCTTGATCGGCGACTTCATCTTCTACGTCCTTCTGACGCCGATCTGGATCGGCCTCAGGAGTCTCGCATGGGTGGCCGAGTTCAGGCGCCGCCGGCGCGGAGCTTGAGCGCCGGTCAGGGCAGAAGCCCCGCCTCGAGCCGCTCCTCTCCGTCCACGCCCGACGCGGTAGCCGCTCGCCGCCGGGTCGGAGACGACCACCTCCACGAGCTCCGTGCCGTCGAAGCGCGCCGCCGCTCCGTTGTCGAGTGCGAGACCCGCCGGGAACCCCTCCCAGACGAGCCGCCGATAGACCGCGCGGTGCAGCTCCTCGCCGTCGTAGTTGGGACAGCCGCTCCCCGGGCTGGCGACGATCGTTTGCCGGGGCATCGGCAGGCGTATGACAACATCTGCGGCCCATGACGCGCTTCATCTACGGCTTCGACGAGCCCTCCGAGGGCGGCCGCAACCTCCTCGGCGGCAAGGGAATCGGGCTCGCCGAGATGACCCGGCTCGGGATCCCGGTCCCCGCCGGGTTCACGATCACGACGGACGCCTCACGGGCGTTCATGGCCTCCGGCGGGAAGGTCGACGGACTCGACGAGGAGGTGGCGGAATACATCGCCCGGCTCGAGGAGCAGACCGGAAAGCGCTTCGGCGACGCCGAGGATCCGCTCCTCGTCTCGGTCCGCTCGGGCGCGGCGATCTCGATGCCCGGGATGATGGACACGATCCTCAACGTCGGGCTCAACGACGAGTCGGTCGCCGGCCTCGGGCGGACGACGGGAAACGAGGAGTTCGCGCGCGACTGCTACCGCCGGTTGATCCAGATGTTCGGAGAGACCGTCGTCGGCATCTCGCACGAGAGCTTCAGCGTCGACGACTCCGTCGAGCGGGCGCGGGAGATCTACGAGCACGAAACGGGGCACGGGTTTCCGCAGGATGCGCGCGAACAGCTGCGGCGCGCAATCGTGGCGGTCCTCGAGTCCTGGAACTCGTCGCGCGCCCAGGTCTACCGCAAGATGTACGCCATTCCCGACGACCTCGGCACCGCGGTCAACGTGGTCCAGATGGTCTTCGGGAACAAAGGAGACGACTCGGCGACCGGCGTCTGCTTCACCCGCGACCCCTCGACCGGAGAGCAGGGCGTCTACGGCGAGTACCTGGTCAACGCGCAGGGCGAAGACGTCGTGGCCGGCGTTCGTACGCCACAGCCGCTCGCCGAGCTACGGGGACGCCTGCCGGAGGCGTACGACCAGCTCCTCGAGACGATGAGTGCGCTCGAGCGCCACTACCGCGACATGCAGGACATCGAGTTCACCGTCGAGCAGGGACGGCTCTACCTCCTCCAGACGCGCACCGCGAAGCGGACGGCGGCGGCCGCGATCCGCTGCGCGGTCGACATGACCGCGGAGAGGCTCATCGACCGGGAAGAGGCGGTGTCGCGGATCGATCCGGCGCAGCTCGACCAGCTCCTCCATCCGCGCCTCGACCCGGACGTCGAGTTCGAGGTCGCGGCCCAGGGGCTCAACGCCTCTCCCGGTGCTGCATCCGGCAAGATCGTGCTCGACGCCGACACCGCCGAGGAGCGCGGCAAGGCCGGCGAGGCGGTGATCCTCGTCCGCTGGGAGACGACGCCCGACGACATCCACGGCCTCATCCAGGCCCAAGGAATCCTCACCGCCCACGGCGGGATGACCTCGCACGCCGCCGTCGTCGCGCGCGGCATGGGCAAGCCGTGCGTCGCCGGCTGCGAGGACCTCGACATCGACACCGGCGCGAAGACCGTCCGCATCGGCAGCCAGCACCTGAGCGAGGGCGACGTGATCACGATCGACGGTGGCACAGGCCGGGTCATCGTCGGCCAGGTGCCGCTCGTCCCGCCCGCGATCAACGAGGACTTCGAGACGATTCTCGAGTGGGGCGACGACCTGCGCCGCCTCAAGGTGCGCACGAACGCCGACAACGCCGACGACGCCGCGAAGGCACGCGAGTTCGGCGCGCAGGGCATCGGCCTCTGCCGCACCGAGCACATGTTCTTCGGCGAGGAGCGGCTCCCGGTGATGCAGGAGATGATCCTCGCCGGCGACGAGGCAGGACGGCGCGACGCGCTGGACCGGCTCCTCCCGTTCCAGCAGTCCGACTTCGAGGCGATCTTCGAGGCGATGGCGGGCCTGCCCGTGACGATCCGACTCCTCGATCCGCCGCTCCACGAGTTCCTGCCGGACGAGGCCGATGCGACCGATGAGCGGATGCGCCGGCGCATCCGGCAACTGCACGAGGAGAACCCGATGCTCGGGACCCGCGGTTGCCGCATCGGCATCCAGTGGCCCGAGATCTACGAGATGCAGGTGCGGGCGATCGCGCGCGCGGCGGAGGCCGTGCAGGAGCGCGGCGCAGAGGCTCCGCTCGTCGAGATCATGCACCCGCTCGTCGGCTTCCGCGAGGAGCTGCGGCGGCTGCGCGAGCTGACCGAGCTCGTGATGGAGGAGGAGGCGCCCGGGCTCGAGTACCTCTGCGGGACGATGATCGAGCTGCCTCGCGCAGCGCTGCGCGCGGACGAGATCGCCGAGGTGGCCGACTTCTTCTCGTTCGGCACGAACGACCTGACCCAGACGACACTCGGCATGTCGCGCGACGACGCCGAGGGGAAGTTCCTCACCTTCTACCTCGAGGACGGCGTGCTCGAGCGGAATCCGTTCGAGGTGCTCGACCAGGATGGGGTCGGCGACCTGATGCGGATCGCGGTCGAGCGTGGGAGGGAGACGAAACCCGAGATCAAGCTCGGCATCTGCGGCGAGCACGGCGGCGAGCCGTCTTCGGTCGAGTTCTGCCACCGGATCGGGCTCGACTACGTGAGCTGCTCGCCGTATCGCGTCCCGCTCGCGCGCCTCGCCGCCGCGCAGGCGGTTCTGAAAGAGGCGCACCGCGCCGAGTACGTCCCGGCCGGCGGGTGAGCCGTCAGGCGTAGCCGCGGACGCGCAAGTACGCGATCGCGACGCTGCCGACACCGACCACGACGAGAGCGATTATCCCGCCGAGACCAAGCTGTCCGTACTGGGCGCGACCGCCGCGCCAGTGGGCGTAGCCGAGCGTGATCAGGATCCCGCCGATCAGGCCGCCGATGTGGCCGCCCCACGAGATGCCCGGGATCGCAAACGAGATGACGAGGTTGATCACGATCAGGGTCATCGCGTTCCCGGCGAGACGCCCGGTCAGCTGCCACTCGATGATGAGCATCGCACCGAGGATCCCGAAAATCGCGCCCGACGCTCCGACGACCGGCTGGAACGGCGCCTGCACGACGGCTCCGGCGCCGCCTGCGAGGCCGGAGACGAGATAGAGCCCGATGTAGCGTGAGCGGCCGAGGTACTGCTCGACCTGCGTTCCGATCACATACAGAGCGAACATGTTGAACGCGATGTGGAGGATCGACGCATGAAGGAACATCGACGTAAAGAGTCGCCACCACTCGTGGTCGTGAGCGAGATCGCCGGTTTGCGCGAACAACGGTAGGCGTGAGTTCGAGCCGACGAGGATGAACTTGTTGAATAGCGAGCCGCCCGGAGAGTTGAGTCCGAAACCCTGGACAACGGTGATGAGGTAGACGGCGAGATTGATTCCGATCAAGACCTTGGTGACGGGCGCGTCCCCGCTGCCGAGCGCGACACCGGGTGCCCGAAGCACCGGCCGTGGTTTGATGCGCGCCGCCGATCCTTGGCGAACGCTCGCGTGATCCGGGCAGCGGATGCCGACCGGACCAAAGTTCGCGCAGTCGGCGCAGACCGGCCGTCCGCATTCGGAGCAGGAGAGTCCCGTCTCGCGGTCGGGATGCCGGTAGCAGTAGCGGGTCTCGGTGGTTGTCATCCGGGCTAGCGTAGCCCTGGCAATGCGCGTACACGTCGCCTTCACGCCGGGAGAGCTGACACCCGCGCCCGTCGGCATCGTCGTCGACGTCCTGCGCGCGACCTCGACGATCTGCCAGGCGCTCGCGTCGGGCTACCGCCGCGTCCTCTGCTGCGCCGAGGTGGACGAGGCGCGCGCCCTCGCGGAGAGCGAGGGGCCGGCAAAGCTGGCAGGTGAACGGCGGCTCGAGCCGATCGAGGGCTTCGACCTCGGAAACTCGCCGCGCGAGCTCGAGAGCGAGCCTGCCGCGGAGACGCTGATCCTCACGACGACGAACGGGACGCGGCTCCTCGTCGCGGCGGCGGAGCGCTTCGAGCGTGTCTATGTCGGCTCGCTGCTCAACCTCGATGCGGTCGCGGCCGCGGCGCGCGAGAGCGGGGAGGACGTCGCGGTGCTCTGCGCCGGCGTGCTCGGCGAGCTCGCCCTCGACGATGCGTACTGCGCCGGCCGCATCGCCGAGACGCTCGGCGGCGAGCCGGAGGACTCGGCTGGCGCCGCGATCCTGATCGCGCGCAGCTTCCCGAACGCCGTCGAAGGGCTCGGTGCGGGCCGCAGCGCCGCGAACCTGCGGCGGCACGGCCTCGAGGCCGACGTCGAGCGGTGCGCACAGGAGAACGTGCTTGCGATCGTCCCGCGCTACGTCCGCCGCGTCGGCCCCGCGGCCGAGGTCACGGTCTAGCCCATCGCGCGGACTGCGACGTCGTGCTTCGTCACCGACGTTCGCCTGCCGGGCGTATCCGACGACGGCATTGCGCTGAGGAACTCGTCGCCGGTCCGGTAGTCGTCGTCGTTGTCGAAGAAGACGATTGCGAGGGCGCGCTCGCCCTCGGGGTCGTGGAGGATCATCATCTCCGTCGCAGGCAGTCCCTCGGGCTTCTCGCCGCCCTCGATTTCCGCCTTCAGCGCGGCAATCCGATCGGAGTCGATGTCCTCGAACGTCACGACGCGTGCCAGTGCCATCTATTCCTCCCTTGGTTGTCGGGGCGAGCCTACGCCTCTGCCGCGAGCTCGGCCAGCGCGGCCACGGTGCGCCAGTTGCGATGCGTCGCGGCCACGCCGAGGAGGCGCTCGAGCCGCGCAGCCGAAAGGCGCGCGTTCTGGGCGCCCGCGCCGTACTGGACGTAGACGTCCTTACCTGCGAGCGCGCCTCGGTCCGGCGAATGGTCCTCGTCGGCGAGGCGTTCGGCGGCCTTCGCCGAGGGTCGCTTGGCGAGGAAGACGACATGCGAGCGCGACGTGTCGCGGCCGAACGGATGGTCGCTCACGAGGGCCGCGAGCTCGGCGGGCTTGCGGACGATCGCGGTCGTGTCCACACCGAACTCGTCGGCGACGATCCGCTCGAGCTCGCGCCCGACCGCGGCTCCGCTCTGCGGGCCGTCGAGGAGGACGTTGCCGCTTGCGATGTAGGTGCGCACGTCGCCGTATCCCTCCTCCTCGAGCCGCGACCGGAGCTTGGCCATCGGCACCTTGTTTCGCGAGCCGAGGTTGACGGCGCGGAGGAGGACGACCCATCTCATCGCCGGCGCTGCCCCCGGCGCAGCGCGTCGAGCCGCCGGCGCTCCTGCTTGGTAGGCCGTGCGCCGAGGTCGGCCCCGAGCGGGCGCGTCAATCGACGCTCGAGCGCGAGCCGTTCCCGCTCCTCGCGGGAGGAGGGTGTCTCCTCGTAGAGCGTCGCGGCAGCCTTCGCAGGCCCGCGGCGGTCCGCGAGGCCCGTGACGACGACGACTCGGCGCACCGTCCCGAGGCGGATCTCGAGCGTGTCGCCGGGAGTGACCTCGCGCGCCGGCTTCACGCGCTCGCCGCCGACCTTGACGTGCCCGGCGAGGACGAGCTCCGTCGCGGCGCTCCGCGTCTTCGCGAAGCGAGCTGCCCACAACCACTTGTCCACTCGCACCCGCTCCATCGGAGCATCGTGCCGTCTTGACAGGAGAACACGTGTTCGTATAGAACATACGTTCCCGTGATCGCTTGTCTCACCATCCCCGGACTCGAGCTGAAGGCCGCGCTGCGGCGGACTCCGTCGCTCGCGTTGCGCCCGGCTGCGCTGGCCCCCGAGCCGCAGGGAGAGCCACTGCTCGGGCCGGTCACGGCGGCTGCAGAGGCGGCCGGCGTGCGGCCGGGGATGCGGCTGGGGGAGGGGCTCGCCACGTGCCCGTCGCTCGCGCTCGTCGAGCCCGACGCGGCAGGCGCCGAGATCGCCTGGGAGGAGATCCTGCGTGCGCTCGAGGACGCGGGTCTCGCCGTCGAGCCGGCTTCGCTCGGCGTCGCGTACTTCGAGACGCGGGGAGTCGAGCGGCTCTACGGCGGGCTCGAGCCGGCGCTGCGCCGCGCGCTCGCGGCGGTCGGAACCGAATGGGATGCGCGGATCGGAGCGGCGGGGCGGCGCTTCGCCGCACTCGCTGCAGCTTCGGTTGCGCGGCCCGGCCAGGTGGTCGTCGTCGCCGACGAGGAGCTGCCGCAGTTCCTCGCACCGCTGCCGCTCACGCTCCTGCCGCTCGAGCGCAGCCGCTACGAAGAGCTCGAGGCACTCGGAGTTCGCAAGCTGGGGCAGCTTGCCGGGCTCCCGGGAGGCGCCGTCGCCGAACGTTTGGGGCCGGACGGCCGGCGCGCCTGGGGTCTGGCGAGAGGTGGGGTGGCCGCGCGCATGCGCGGCCGTCGCCCACCCGTTCTCGTCGCCGCGTCGTTCGAGTTCCCCGAGGCGGTGGGCAACGAGCTGACGCTGAGACGTGCGCTGGCAGGGCTCGTCGAGACCGCGCTCGCACGGCCCGAGCGGCGGGATCGCTTCGTCCGCAAGGTCGCGCTCGCCGCCAGGCTCGAGACCGGAGGCTCGTGGCGGCGGACGCTGACCCTGCGCGAGCCGAGCGCCGATCCCGACCGGATTCGCGTCGCGCTCTCGCCGCGCCTCGCCGAGCTGCCGGCTCCGGTCGGCGAGCTCCGCCTCGAACTCGTCGAGCTCACCGAGCCGACCGGACACCAGCTCGAACTGCTCGCTGCCGGCGCCGAGGACCGCTCCCGCCTCCGGGACGGCCTGCGCCAGGTGACGGCGAGCACCGGCTCCGGCTCCGTTTGCACCGTCGTGGAGGTGGCGCCTTGGTCGCGCGTGCCGGAGAGTCGCGCGCTGCTCGTGCCGAAGGACGAGTAGTCGCACGCTTCAACGCGCCGCGCGCCGCGCGCGTCGAGGCGAACGCAAACGGGACGCCGCTCGAGGTGAACCATCGCCCCGTCGCGTTCATACGCGAGGAATGGCGAGTCGTCGACCGGTGGTGGACCGAGGAGCCGATCGTCCGCGGCTACTTCGAGCTCGTGCTCGAGAGCGGCGAGAATACCGTCGTCTTCCACGACGGTGCGACCGGCTGCTGGTATACCCAACGGGGCGCATGACCGACTTCGAAGAGGTCGAGCGCCAGGAGATCGCGGTGCAGTTCGTCCGCGTCCCCGACGGGATCGAGCACATTCGCCGCGCCTGGGACGAGCTCGAAGCCGTCGTCGACCCTCACGGGCGTCGCTTCTACGGTGCGTTCGACCCTGTCGCGAACGACTACCGCGCCTGCGTCGAGCTGCGAGAGGGAGACGAGCTCATGCCGGGCCTCGAGAACGGAGCCCTGCCCGGCGGCCGCTACCTTCGCGTCCGCCTGCGGGGCGAGCCACCGGCGATCTACGAGCGGATCGGGCCGACCTTCGAAGAGCTGACCCAGCACGCGAAGCCGGACCTCAGCCGGCCGAGCCTCGAGCACTACCGCCGCCGCGACGAGATCGACCTGCTGCTACCGGTCTAGCGCGGCTCGCAGTCCCCGCGCCGCCGCCTCGGGATCGTCGGCGTCCCGGATGGCGCGGACGACGGCGACGCCGGGTGCTCCCGCAGCGATCACCGCCGCCACGTTGGAGAGGTCGATGCCGCCGATCGCGAACCAGGAGACCGTCAGCGTCCTCGCCGCGGCGCGGAGAAGCTCGGCGCCGCCGGCGACCGCGTCTTCCTTCGTCGGCGTCGTGAAGGCCGTGACGCCGACGTAGTCGGCGCCGCGTACGTCGCCGAGCTCCTCCACAGTCGACGCCGAGAGCCCCAAGAGCCGGTCGGGGCCAACGAGCGCACGCGCCTCCTCGACCCGCATGTCGCTCCGGCCCACGTGGACGCCGTCGGCGCCGCACGCCTCGACGAGATCGGGCCGGTCGTTGAGCACGAAGAGCGCGCCATGCTGCTCGCAGGTCTCCCTGAACGGCGCGGCTCCCGCAGTCAGCGCAGCGTCGTCGAGCTCCTTGTCGCGCAGCTGGACGACGTCGACTCCGCCGCGGAGCGCCGCGTCGAGCAGCGCGCGCGGATCGTCGCCGTGCGGGCGCGCCTCGAGCACGAGATAGAGGCGGGAGCGCGCGAGACGCTCATGGCGGGATGGACCGTCCACGCGCCGCAGCGTAGACCTCGCTTGCATTCCGTAGCTAGGTACGGGTGCATACTCGTCGCCATGAAGGTCGGCGAGGTTGCAGCCCGCGCAGGAGTCAACGTCGAGACGCTCCGCTACTACGAGCGCCGCGGACTCCTCCCGCAGCCGGACCGGGAGCCGAGCGGGCACCGCCGCTACGACGAGGAGACGCTCCGGTTCCTGCGCGCGATCAAGGAGGCGCAGGCGCTCGGCTTCACGCTGAACGAGATCGCCGACGTCCTCAGGGCGGTGCGCCGCTCGGGCACGCCGTCGGAGGCGCTCCGTGTGCGCATGGCCGCGAAGATCGACGAGATCGACGGTCGGATCGCGGGTCTCCGCCGTATGCGCGAGGAGCTGGCGCGCGTCGTCGGCTGCGCGTGCGAGTCGCTCGACCACTGCACCTGCGGTGCCGCGTATCTCGCGCGTCGTGGCCAGGAACCTGCGACGCCGCCGGCGCTCCTGCACGTCACGAACGGCGAGAGCGCCGGCAACACGCTGCGACAGACGACTCTCGGCGGCGCGGTGCTCCCCTGGCAGGACGTCCTCCACGTGGGGCCGGTCCCGGCCGTACCGCGCCGCGAGTTTCTCCGCCTGCGGGCCGGCTTCCTCGCCGACTCGGGCTGGGGGAGCCGGCGCGCGATCCTCGGCTCGCTCGAGCGCCGGGATGCGCAGCTTCTCGCCGCACTTCGCGCCGGCGTAGAGGTCGTCCTCTGGTTCGAGCACGACCTCTACGACCAGCTCCAGCTCCTCGACGTGCTCTCGCTCGCACAGCACATGGGCATCACGCCGGACCTGGTCGTCGTGGACTCGTTCCCGGGCAAGCCGTCATTCCGCGGCCTCGGCGAGCTGAACGCGGACGAGCTCGAGACGCTGTGGCCGAAGCGGCGCCGAGCCGACGAGGAGACGTTCGCGGCTGCAGCCGCCGCATGGGATGCGCTGCGGGAGCCCGAGCCGTCGGCGCTCGCCGAGCACGCGCAGCACGAGGACACGGAGCTCCCGTTCCTTGCGCCGGCGCTGGCACGACTGCTCGAGGAGCTGCCCGCTCCCGGGGACGGCCTCTCCCGCACCGAGCGCCGCGCGCTCGAGGCGATCGCGGCCGGCCACGCGACGCCGCGGGAGGCCTTTCTCGCGGCGCAGGACGCCGAGCCCACGCCGTTCCTCGGCGACACCTGGTTCTACGCCACGCTCGCCGAGCTCGGAGCGGGCCCGAATCGGCTGCTCGAGACGACGGACGGTGAGGAGCTGCCACCCGCGCCGCCGCTCGGCGATGCACAACGCTTCGTCGGAGCTCCGTCGCAACTGACGGCGGCGGGGGAGCGGGTGCTCGCGGGCAAGGCCGATCGCGTGGAGCTGCTCGGGATCGACCGCTGGATCGGCGGCACGCACGTGACCGACTCGGGCGTCTGGCGCTGGGATCCCGCGAAGAGCAGCCTGACGTAGCGAGCGAACATACGTTCGCCTAGACTGCGCTGATGGAGCTAGTCCTCCCGCAGCCGTGCGATGAAACCGACGTTCGGCGTGTGGAAGTTGAGGAGGCGGAAGGACGTGCCAGAGGGGCGGAAGCCGTGCTCGACGCCCGGCGGCGCCGAGAGGAACGTGCCGGGACCGGCGCGGTGCCAGGCGTCGTCGAGGAAGAACTCGAGCTCGCCTTCGAGCACGTAGAACGAGTCGGTGTGATCGGGGTGGATGTGCGGGTCGACGCCCTCGAAGTCCGGCCCGTACGAGAGCTCGAGCGCCTCGATGTGGGGCAGCTCGGCGAGGACGCGGTGGCCACGTGGCTCGATCCGCTCGCCCTCGCGATGTGTGACGAAGAACGTCTCCTCCATTGCCGCGGATCATGACGTACGTCGAGCTGCATGCGCACTCGGCGTACTCGTTCCTCGACGGCGCGTCGCAGCCGGAGGAGCTCGCGGCGCGGGCGGCGGAGCTCGGCTACGAGGCGCTCGCGCTCACCGACCACGACGGCGTCTACGGCTCGCTCGAGTTCGCGCACGCGGCAAAGCACTTCGGCGTGCGGCCGATCACCGGCGCGGAGGTCACGCTTGCCGATGAGACGCACGTCACGCTCCTCGTGGAAAGCGCGCGAGGCTACGCGAACCTCTGCCGGCTGCTGACGGCCGCTCACGCGCACACGCGCGACACGACGAATCGCGAGCCGCTCCCGCCACGCCTCGATCCGGTGCTGCTCGAGGAGCTGAGCAGTGAGCTCGACCATGGACTCGTCTGCCTCTCGGGCTGCGCTCGCGACGGCCTGGCGGTGCGGGACCCGAACGCCGCGGCGCGACTCGCGCGTGCCTTCGGCCGCGACCGCTTCTACGTCGAGCTCCAGCGTCCGTACGAGCGTGGGGACGCGCGCCGCAACGCGCGCCTGCGCGAGCTGGCCGAGACGCTCGGCGTCCGGACGGTCGCGACCGGTGACGTCCATGCCCACGATCGCAGTCGAGCTGCGCTCCAGGACGTGCTCGTCGCAGTCCGCTGCCGCACCTCGCTCGAAGGCTGCGAACGCGAGCGCCGCGGCAACCACGAGTCCGTCCTGCTGTCTTCCGCGGAGATAGAAGACCGCTTTGCCGATCATCCGGAAGCCGTCGAGCAAACCACCGAGCTCGCCGAGCGGCTCGAGTTCGACCTCACGGAGGAGCTCGGCTACCGCTACCCGGACTTCTCCGACGGCGAGGAGCCGGCGATCGCCCAGCTGCGCCGCGTCTGCGAGGACGCGTTCGCGGAGCGCTACAACGACCTGAACGGCCACAAGCGCCGCGTCCGCAAGCGTCTGGAAGAGGAGCTGGCGCTCATCGACGAGCTCGGCCTCGCCGGTTTCTTCCTCCTCCACTGGGAGGTGCTCGAGCTCGCGCGCGAGGTGGCGCTCGAGGTGCGCGGCCCCGGCTCGATGCGGCACGTACTGCCGCCGGGGCGGGGGCGCGGCTCCTCGGTCGGCTCGCTCGTCTGCTACCTGACCGGCCTCTCGCACGTCGACCCGGTCGAGAACAACCTCTCGCTCGGCCGCTTCCTCAACCGCGAGCTCGCGTCGATCCCCGACATCGACCTCGACTTCCCGCGCGACATCCGCGAGAAGCTCATCGTCCGCGTCGTCGAACGCTACGGACACCAGCATGCGGCGCTCGTCGCGAGCTTCGCCACCTACCGCTCGCGCGGCGCGATCCGGGACGTCGGCAAGGCGCTCGGCCTCCCGTACGCCGACCTCGAGCGGCTCGCCCGGCTGACCGACGGCTGGAACGCGCAGCGCGTCGCCGACGAGATCGCCGCGCTGCCCGACGCGGCGACGAAGCTCCGCTCGCCGCGTTGGCGCGCCTTCGGCGCCCTCTGCGCCGAGATCGCCGGCCTGCCGCGCCACATCTCCCAGCATCCCGGCGGGATGGTCATCTCGTCGCGGCCGCTCGTCGAGCTCGTCCCGGTGCAGCCGGCGGCGATGGAGGGCAGGCAGATGTGCCAGTGGGACAAGGACTCCTGCGCCGACGCCGGCTTCCTCAAGATCGACCTGCTCGGGCTGGGGATGCTGTCGGCGGTGGAGGAGTGCGTCGACCTGATCGCGCGACGTCACAGCGAGCAGATCGACCTTTCGCGGATTCGGATCGACGACCCGGACGTGTTCGCGGAGATCCAGCAGGCCGACACGGTCGGCTGCTTCCAGATCGAGAGCCGCGCGCAGATGCAGGTCATCCTCCGCACCCGGCCGGAGACACTCGACGACATCACGGTCCAGGTCGCGCTCGTGCGGCCGGGGCCGATCCAGGGGAAGGCCGTGCACCCGTACGTCGAGCGGCGCCAACTGCTGCGGGACGACCCGACCTACCGCGCGCCGGCCGACCACCCGCTGCTCGAGGAGCCGCTTCGCGAGACGCTCGGCGTCGTCGTCTTCCAGGACCAGGTGCTCGACGTCGCCGTCCACCTCGCCGGCTTCACGGTCGGGGAGGCGGAAGGGCTGCGGCGGGCGATGAGCCGCAAGCGCTCGCATGCGGCGCTCGAGGCGTGGCGCGAGCGGTTCGTCGCGGGCGCGCTCGAGAAGGGGGTGGAGGAGCCGCAGGCGCACGAGCTCTACGACAAGCTCGTCGCCTTCTCGGGCTTCGGCTTCCCGAAGTCGCACGCGGCGGCGTTCGGGCTGCTCGCGTACCAGTCGGCATGGCTGCGGCACCACTACGCGCCGGAGTTCCTCGCGGCGCTCCTCAACGCGCAGCCGATGGGCTTCTACCCGCCGGCGACGCTCGTCCGCGACGGGCAGCGGCGCGGGGTGGAGACGCGCCCGCCCAACGTGAACCGCAGCGAGGCCGGCTGCACGATCGAGGAGGACGGGGCCGTCCGCGTCGGCTTGAAGTACGTGACCGGACTGGGGGAAGACGACGCGGAGGCGGTCGCCGCGAACCGTCCCTACTCCTCGATCCGCGAGCTCGCCCAGCGGACAGGTCTGTCGGAGGACGAGCTGCGTGCGCTGGCCGAGTCGGGCGCCTGCGACGGCTTCGGCTTGCGCCGCCGCGAGCTCTTCTGGCAGCTCGGCCTGGTGCCGCGGCCAACGAGCGTCCCGGGTACGGAAGGGAAGGCGAAGCAGCTCGCGCTGCCTCTCGAGCCGACGGTCTCCACACCGGAACTTCCCGAGCCGACCGTGTGGGAGCGGATGCTCACGGACTACCGGACGACGAGCCTGTCCGTCGGCGTCCACCCGCTCGCCCTCCTGCGGTCTCATCTACCGCCAGGAACACTCTCGAGTGCCGAGCTGCGAGAGCAGCCGGATCGCGCGAAGGTGCAATTTGCCGGGCTCGTGGTCGCGCGGCAGCGGCCGTCGACTGCGAACGGCGTCGTCTTCATGCTCCTCGAGGACGAGCTCGCGCAGGTGAACCTCATCGTCCTGCCACAGGTGTACGAACGGTTCCGCGCTGTGGTGCGCGGCGAGCCGCTTCTGCTCGTCCGCGGCCGCTACGAACACGCCGATCGCAACCGCAACGTCCTCGTCCGGGAGCTCGTCTCGCTCGCCCCGCTCGCGCGATCGCTCACCGACGGGGCGGACGTCCACGCAGCCCTCCCGCGTGCCCACCACTTCGGGCATCGCTAGCCGGCGGACAAACCGATCGGCCCGGCGGACGTCAAAGTTGACATCGCATCTCACTTGTGCGATAGGTCGGAGTGCCGTTGGGGCCGCATCCAGGGGGGCGGCTGTTGCCGTGCGATGGGAGGATGTAGATGAAGCGTGCTGTGCGTTTGCGAGCGCTCGTAGCGGCGCCGCTACTGGCCGTGCTGTGCCTCGCGATCTCCGCCGCAGGGGCCGGTGCCGCCGGACGCCCCACAGGCATGAGGATCGTGGCGCCCAGGCCGCTGGTCCCTCGCGGTGCGACCAAGCTCGGAGCGGTGGCGCCGTCGGCGGCCGTCTCCGGCGCCGTGGTCCTGCAGCCGCGTGACGAGGACGCGCTGACGCACTTCATCTCGCAGGTCACCGACAAGCATTCGCCGCTCTTCCATCAGTACCTGACACCGGGCGCCTTCACGGCGAGATTCGGCCCGACGTCCTCGAGCATCGCGGCCGTCGAGTCGCAACTGCGGGGCGCGGGACTGACCGTCACCGGCGTCGCCCCCGACGGCCTGCTCATCGATTTCGCGGCTCCTGCGAGCCGGGTCGAGAGCGAGTTCCAGACGGGACTCGAGCGCTACAGGCTCGCGAACGGCTCGACGAGACACGCACGGACCGCTCCGCTCAAGGTTCCCGCGACGATCGCGAAGTACGTGACGTCGGTCGTCGGCCTCGACACGACCGTGAGGTTCCGGCCCATGGGCATCCCCCGCGCCGCCAAGTCGGCAAAGGGCAGCTATCGGGCCGCGGCGGCCACGAGCTTCACCCATCCGCCGGGCTCGCCCACGGCATGCGCGGACGCGACGCAGGCCGCTCAGGACTTCGGCGGCCTGACCGACGACCAGATCGCCAACGCGTACGGCGCCTTCGGCCTCTACGGCGGCGGCGACACCGGCTCGGGCCAGCACATCGCGATCTACGAGCTCGAGCCGTTCGCGACGACCGACGTCCAGACGTTCGACACGTGTTACTTCGGCGCGACCCAGGCGGGCTCGATGCTCAGCCGCCTCCACACGATCAACGTGGACGGCGGCCCGGGCGCCGGACCGGGCTCGGGTGAGTCGATCCTCGACATTCAGGACGTCTCCGCGTTCGCACCGGGCGCGAACATCGACGTCTACCAGGCGCCGAACACCACGTTCGGATCGCTCGACCTGTACGCGAAGATCGTCAACGACGACGTCGACCAGATCGTCTCGACGAGCTGGGGCTTCTGCGAGCAGGGCCTTCAGCAGGGCTCGCCGGGCGTCCAGCAGGCGGAGAACGTCATCTTCGAGCAGGCGGCAGCCCAGGGCCAGTCGGTCTTCTCGGCGGCCGGAGACGAGGGCAGCGACGACTGCAACTCCTTCGAGACGACTTCCCCGGTCTCGCCGGTCCTGTCGGTGAACGACCCTTCGAGCCAGCCGTACGTCGTTGCCGCCGGCGGCACCACGATCGACAACGCCACGCAGCCCGCCCTCGAGCATGTCTGGAACGACGGTCCTCTCGGCGGCGCGGCCGGAGGCGGCATCTCCGAGTCGTGGCCGATGCCGGCCTGGCAGGACAACCCGGTCGTGCAGACCGTGAACAACTCGAACGCCGTGACCGCCGCGAACGCCTTCGAAGCGAACGATCTCGGCGAGCCCGGCTATGCGTTCTGCAAGTCCGACAATCCTGTCGGTCCTGTCGAGGACGGCTGCCGTGAGCTCCCGGACGTCAGCGCCGACGCCGACGAGTTCACGGGCGGGGTCACCATCTTCATCGCCCAGTTCGGCGGCTGGCTCACGATCGGCGGCACGTCGTCGGCGGCGCCGATGTGGGCGGGAATGCTGGCCGATGTCAACGCCTCGTCGACGTGCCAGGCGAACAACGCCACGAAGAAGGGCGTGGGCTTCGTCAACCCGCTCCTCTACTCGGTGGCATCGAACCCGACCGCTTACAAGGCGTCGTTCAACGACATCACGACGGGCAACAACGACGCGTTCGGAGACTCGAACCTCTTCCAGGCCACGACCGGATACGACATGGCCTCGGGTCTCGGCACGCCGCAGCTCACGCAGCCGGCCGGAAAGGCCGGACTCGCGTTCTACCTCTGTAGCCAGGCTTCGGCCGCCACGCGGCCGACCGTCACGAACCTCAGCCCGGCCATGGGACTCACCTCGGCCGGCCACACGAGCGTGACGATCACGGGCACGAACTTCGAGAAGAGCGGCGTCCCGGACGTCTCGAAGCTCCAGCTCGGAGACGTCGAGATTCCGGCCGCAGCGTTCACCGTCACGAGCCCCACGACGATCGACGCCGACTTCCCGCCGGCCTCCGACCTCGTCCCGTCGAACGACCCGACCGACGGGGCCGGGTTGTACCAGGTGAGCGTAACGCTGACCGACGGCGAGACCAGCGCGGCGAACGTGAACACCGGGTTCATGTTCGTGGACGACAACGGCTCCGCAGCGGCGCTTCCGACCGTGATCGGGGTCCACAGCTTCACCGGCACCGAGGCGGGCGGCAACACCGTCGACATCTACGGCGCCGGCTTCACCGGTGCAACCGCGGTCACCTTCGGCGGCATCAGCGCCGGTGCGGGCAACTTCACCGTCCTCCACGACTGGCTGATCCAGGCCAAGGTCCCCGCCTTCCAGAACGGAGTCACAGACTGCGAGCAGGACGGCTCGAGCTTCGACGCGGGCAACAACGCCACGAACGACATCTGCCAGACGCAGGTCGAGGTGACGACGTCCGACGGCACGAGCCACGACGCCGCGATCAAGCCGCTGTACGAGGGCGCGATCTCGTTCAACGACAACGGCGTGATCCCGGTGCCGGCGGCCGACGAGCCCGCTCCCGCGGCAACCGAGTACGACTACGTACCCACGCCGACGATCACGTCGATCTCGACCACGGGCGGTCCGGGGTCGCTCGCGAGCGAGGAGGGCGACTCGGTCGTCACGATCCACGGCAAGGGCTTCAACCTCGCCGCGCTCGACTGGGTCAACTTCGGCAGCCCGACGCAGGCGTCCTCGCAGCAGTTCTTCAACATCGTCAGCGAGACGGGAACGGCGATCCAGCTCGACGCGCCGGGCCTCGGCACGCTGACCGTCAATCCGACGACCCTGCCGGTCAGCGTGATGTCGGTGGCCGGCCTGTCGAACCAGGTGAACGCGACCTACGCCGGCATTCCGACGGTCTCGAGCGTCGTGGCGACGTCGGGGTCGACCTCCGGCACGCCGGCCGGTCCGGACACGGGCGGAACACCGATCGAGATCGACGGCACGGGATTCGCCAACCAGGCCACGCTGGTGACGTTCAGCGACGTCGCCACGCAGTTCTCGTTGGGCACGCAGTTCAACTTCACGGCGGCGAGCAACGCCAAGATCACGTCGAAGACGGTCGCCCAGAACCCGGCGATCGTCGACACCCAGGTGTGCACCGTCACCGACTGCTCCACCCCCAGCTCGATCATCGGCGACACGTCGGACCTGTTCATCCTCTTCCCACCCGGCAATCCGAAGATCGACTCGATCACCCCGAACTCCGGGCCGGCGACTGGTGGCACCCAGGTGACGATCACCGGTGAGAACCTGGGTTGCGTGACCAACGTCTCTTTCGGCGGCGTCGCGGCGGAGGACGTCTCGAACGCCGCCGCACTGCTGGACTGCGGTTCGACGGACACGGTCACCGTGACAGCGCCGGCAGGCAAGGTCGGCACCGTGCCGGTCACGTTGGAGACCGTCGAGAGCGACACGACCGCCGGCGTGGCGCCTGCGACGGGATCGTTCACCTACACCCAGCCGCCGGCGCAAAGCCTGACCGTCCACAGGTCGGGCAACGGCTCCGGCAAGGTCACGAGCGCCCAGAAGGGGATCAGCTGCCCGAAGACGTGCTCGCACAAGTTCGCGTTCGGGACGTCGGTGACCTTGAAGTCGAAGGCTTCCAAGGGCTCGGCGTTCGCCGGCTGGTCGGGGGCGTGTACCGGCAGGAAGACCTGCAAGGTCACGACGAACAAGACGCTCTCGGTGACGGCGAAGTTCATGCTCAAGAACTGCGTCGTCCCGCACCTCACGGGCAAGACGCTCTCCGCCGCGAAGAAGGCGCTCACGGCGCACTTCTGCAAGGTCGGCAAGATCACGCACGCCACCTCGCACAAGGTGAAGACCGGTCACGTCGTCTCGCAGAAGCCCAAGCCGGGCACCCACCTCAGGCACAACGGCAAAGTGAATCTGACCGTCGGCAAGAGCTGAGCACCAGGCTGGAGGGTCCGCCCACGCGGGCCCTCCGGATTTCCCGGTTCTTGCAGGTGTCCGCCGCGCTGCCACGAATCGTCGTCGGGCAAGGCTTCACGACGAGGAGGTAGACAGTGGACAGCACGATGCGGTACGTCGGCGGTGCGGTGGGGTTCGCCTTTGGCGCCATGTGGATGACGGTTGGGATCGGCTCCGCGATCGCCTGTCTGCTGCTGGCCGCCCTCGGGTACGGCGCGGTCTGGATTGCGGAACGGGCGCAGGCGAACGCGAGTCTGCAGCGTCCGACGATCGAGACATTCGAGACGGACGCCGACCTGCCGCTGACGGCCGATGAGCTCGAGCTCGAGTCCGCCGGCTACGACCAGGGGAGCTACGACGAGCCGTCCGACCGCGCGACGAGGCCTGTCGCCGCCGAGGTCGACTACGGCTGGCCCACCGGCTAGCTATTCCGGATGCTGCCGCCGAGCGAGACGCAGGTGCATCGGCGAGGGCAGGTTCGGGGCGACGTTGAAGGCGGTGCCGACGAGCGTGAGGTGAGTGAACGCCTGAGGGAAGTTCCCCAGTAGGCGCTTCGACTCGGGGTCGTACTCCTCCGACAGGAGGCCGAGGTCGTTCGCAAGACCGACGAGCCGGTTGAAGAGCTTCAGCGCGTCCTTGTGCCGGCCGAGCAGCTCGTAGCAGTTGGCGAGCCAGAACGAGCACGGCAGGAACACGCCCTCTCCGGCCGGCAGGCCGTCGACGCCGCCCTCCCGGGTTCGGTAGCGCAGGACGAACCCGTCCTGCAGAAGCTCCCCCTCGACCGCCGCGATCGTCCCGCGGATGCGCGGATCGGAGGCGGGGAGGAAGCCGACGAGCGGCAGAAACAGGAGCGCGGCGTCGAGCTCCTTCGACTCGTACGACTGAGTGAACGAGCCCACCTTCTCGTCGTAGCCGCGCTCGCAGACCTCCTGGTGGATCTCGTCGCGCACCCTGCGCCAGCGGTCTACGGGCCCGTCGAGGCCCTGCTCCTCGACCGTCCGCACCGCGCGGTCGAACGCGACCCACGCCATCACCTTCGAGTGGACGAAGTGCCGCCGCTCGCCGCGTATCTCCCAGATGCCCTCGTCGGGCTCGTGCCAGGCCTCCTCCAGGTGGTCGAGCACGGCGAGCTGTATTCGCCAGGCCTGAGGGTCGATGCCGACCCCGCGGATGCGGGCCTGGTAGAGGGCGTCGAGCACCTCGCCGTAGACGTCGAGCTGGAGCTGCTCGCTCGCCGCGTTGCCGATCCGCACCGGCTGGGAGCCTTCGTAGCCGGCGAGCCACGGCAGCTCGTACTCGGTCAGGCGCCGTTCTCCGGCGACGCCGTACATGATCTGGATGTCGGACGGGTCGCCCGCGACCGCGCGCAAGAGCCAGCGTCGCCAGGCCACTGCCTCCTCCTTGTGATTGCCCTGGAGGAACGCCAGCAACGTGAGCGTCGCGTCGCGAAGCCAGCAATAGCGGTAGTCCCAGTTGCGGACGGAGCCGATCCACTCGGGCAGCGACGTCGTCGCCGCCGCGACGATACCGCCGGTCGGGTCGTACGTCAGTGCCTTGAGGACGATGAGCGAGCGGCGCACGATCCCGGCCCACTCGGGCGGCAGGTCGCACTCGCATTGCTCGCTCCACGTGCGCCAGAAGCTCTCGGTGTCGGAAAGTGCCTGCTCGGGATCGATCGCCTCGGGCACGTCCTCGTGCGACGGGAACCAGGTGAGGACGAAGGGAACGCGCTCGCCCTCGTCGACGGAGAACTCGGAGACCGTACGCATGTCCTCGCCGCGCGTCTCGACGGGGGTCCGGAAGCAGAGGGCGTCGGGCCCGGCGAGGGCCACGCGGGTGTACTCCTCGTGCGTCCGCTTGCGCACCCAGGGGACGACCGACCCGTAGTCGAAGCGGATCGTCAGCTCGGAACGGAGGTGGACGCGCCCCTTGACGCCCTCGACGATGCGCACCAGGTCCGGTGCCTTGCCACGCGGCGGCATGAAGTCGATGACGCGTGCGACACCGTCCTCGGTCGTCCACGTCGTCTCGAGAACGAGCGTGTCGTGGAGGTAGCGACGCGTGCACATGGCCTCCTTCGTCGGCTCGAGGAGCCAGCGCCCGTTCTCGGGCGTGCCCAGCAGCGCCGAGAAGCAGGCATTCGAGTCGAAGCGGGGGAAGCAGAGCCAGTCGACCGAGCCGCCTCGACTGACGAGCGCCGCCGTCTGCAGATCGCCCAGGAGCGCGTAGTCCTCGATGCGTGCCATCAGCGGTTCTCGATCTCCAGGCCCAGCTCGGGCCAGCGCTTACGGACCGAAAGGTTGAAGGAGTCCTCGTACGTCTCGGCCGCATCTTCGTCCAGCGTGCGTGCGAAGCGGTCGCGCATGTCGGCGAGCGCCTCGGTGGCGGTCTCGACGGCGTCGACGAAGTCGCCGTATGCCTCCTCTCGGTCCTCGCGGTGCGCGCCGTTGTAGATACGAAACTTGTGGCGACACTCCTCGAGCAGGTCCGCATCGTCCTCGACGAACAGGTCGAGTTGCCGCGCGATCACGTCGCGAAACGGGTCGCGCCGGAGCCTCACGCGATCTCCTCGTAGACGGCGAGATGCGCCTGCGCGGCCGCGTCCCAGGTCAGCTCCGCGCGCGCCCGCCGCGCACCTGCGCGCGCTCGCTCGAGCGCTTCGTGGTCGGAGAGGAGCTCGTGCACGGCCGCCGCGAGACCGGCCACGTCTCCTGCCGGCACGACGCGGCCCGCTCCGAAACGACGGACCGGCTCGGCGATGCCGCCGACGTCATAGGCAACCGCGGGGACTCCGGCGCCGAGCGCACGCAGCAGAGCGCCGCTCTGGTCGAGCTCGGGCCGGTACGGAAAGACGGCGACGGTGGCATCGCCAAAGGCACGGTCGATCTCCGGCTGCGGGAGATAGCCGAGGCGCCACTCCACCTCGAGCCCGTTCGCGGCCGCCTGGTAGGGCTCGACCGGCTCGAGCGGGTCGCCGGCGACGAGGAGCCGTGCGTCGCCCGCCGCCCGGACGGCCTCGATCGCGTCGCCGAGCCCCTTGTACGGCCGGATGATCCCGAAGGCGAGCACGGTGCGGCCGTCGTCCCGCCGCTCGGGGGCGGTAGAGAACACGGGGTGGGGGATGACCCGGAGCTTCTCGCGATCGACGCCGAGCCCGGCGAGCGTGTCGGCACCGCTCTCGCTGTGCACGACGATCCGGTCGAAGCGGGCGAAGAGCCGCCGCCACAGGTCGGTGCGGTGCGCGGTGCGGCGCGGGAGAAGGTCGTGCGCCGTGAAGACGGAGGGCAGGTGCGGGCGGAAGAGGAAGGCGTCGAGCTCGGGCGCGGGCAGCCACTGCACGTGGAGCACGTCGGCGTGGAGGCGGCGGAGCGAGGCGAGCCCGAGCGGATGCTCTGCGGCCTTGAGCGGCAGGCGCAGAACCGACCTCCCGAAGACGCGCGACGAGACGGGATAGAAGAGCTCCCGGCGGCGGTAGCCGGCAGGCTCGGGCACGGCGCCGAAGCGAAAGCGGGAGGTCACGAGCTCGACCTCCGCCCCTGCGCGCGCCAGCGCCTCGGCGAGCTCGTGGTCATACGGCGGCGTGAAGGCCGGAGGATCGGCGAGCAGGACGCGCACGGCCTCGTACGCTACGCCGTGGCCATGCTCGTGCGGACCTGGAACCTCTTCCACGGCAAACCTTCGCCGCCCGGGCGTCGGGCGTTCCTGTTGCAGATGATCGAGCTCGTGACGCGTGACGGTCCGGACGTCGTCTGTCTCCAGGAGCTGCCCGTCTGGGCGCTGCCGCACCTCGAGCGCTGGAGCGGGATGCACGCCAGCGGCGCGGTTGCGCGGCGCCCGTTGCTTCCGATCGGAGCGCGGGCCGTCACGGCGCTGCATCACGGGTTGTTTCGCTCGGCCTTCACAGGCGAGGCGGATGCGATCCTCACGCGCGAGCCCGCGCGAGCGCTCGGTGAACATGTCGTGGGCGAGACGAAGCTGCGCCGGATCGCGCATGCGGTGGAAGTCGCGGGCGTGACCGTCGTGAACTTCCACATCGACGGCGAGCGCGAGCAGTTCGATCGCGTCCTCGCGCTCGCGCCCGGGCGGTCGATCGTCGCGGGCGACGCGAATCTCGTCTCGCCGGCGGCTGACGGATTCTCGCCTCCGCTCGCCGGCAGCATCGACCAGATCTTCGTGCGCGAGCTGACGCTGCGCGACGGCCCCTCGGCGTGGCCGCTCGAGCGGCGGGTCGTCGGCGGGCGTGTGCTTTCGGATCACGCACCGGTCGAGGCGGTCGTCGAATGACCTTCGAGGAGGCCCGGGCCCAGTTCCCGGTCCTGGAGCACGTTGCCTACCTCAACGCCGGCTCGATCGGCCCGCTCCCGATGGCGGTCGTCGATGCGATGCAGGCGCGGCTCACGCGCGATCTCGTGGAGGGAAGAGCCGGGACTGCATACATCGAGGAAGTCGTGGACCTGCGGGAGCGGCTCCGCGGAGCGCTCGCGGCGGTGCTGGAAACCGAGACGGAGCTCGTGGCGCTCGCCGACTCCACGACGCGAGGCTGCCAGATCGCAGTCGCGGGACTCGGCCTCGGAGCAGGAGACGAGATCGTCACGAGCGACGAGGAGCACTTCGGCCTGCTCGGACAGCTTCATGCGAGCGGCGCCCGCGTCGTCGTCACCGAGGCCGACGAGGACGCGCTGCTCGCGGCCGTGACGCCGCGAACACGGCTCATCGCCGTCTCGCACGTCCTCTGGACGACTGGACGCAGGCTTGACCTCGCAGGACTGCGGCGTCCGGACGGTCCGCCGCTCCTGGTGGACGGTGCCCAGTCCGCGGGCGCGATCCCCGTCGATCTCACCGGCGCCGACTTCTACACCGTCTCCGCACAGAAGTGGTTGTGCGGCCCCGAGCCCTCAGGTGCGCTGTTCGTGCGCGACCCCGAGCGGCTGCGGGTGGCGCTTCCGAGCGCCTTCTCGCCGGAGAGCCACGACGCGCCAGACGGCTCGTTCGTCCCGAAGGACGGCGCACGACGATTCGATTCCGGCTGGATCGGCGCGCCCGCGCTCGAGAGCCTCGAGGCGGCGCTCGGCGTGCACCCGGAGTGGCGCTACGAGGCCGCCGCACGGACAAGCGCGCGCTGCCGGGAGCTGCTCGCACCCCTCGCCGAGATCGTGACACCACCGCACCAGTCGACGCTCGTCTCCTTCCGTCCGCCGGGCGATCCCACCGAGCTCGTCGCGGCACTCGCCGAACGGGACGTGCTCGTCCGAGAGCTGCCGGGCCGCAACCTCGTCCGCGTGTCGTGCGGTTGGTGGACGAGCGAGGACGACCTCTGCCGCCTCGCCGACGGTCTAGCCGGGTAGCCCGAGCTCGGTCGCGATCGGCTGCATCGCCGCGACGACCGTGCGGATGTGATCGTCGAGCTCGACGCCGAGCACCTCAGCGCCCTTGTAGACGTCTTCGCGGTGGACACCGGCCGCGAAGGACGGCTGCTTGAGCTTCTTCTTGACCGACTTCGGCTCGAGCCCGTCGAGCCCCGTCGGCCGGACGAGCGCGCACGCATGGACGAAGCCCGAGAGCTCGTCGCAGGCGAAGAGGGCCTTCTTCAACGGCGTGTCGCGCGGCAGGCCGAGATGCTCCGCATGCGAGAGCACCGTCTCGACGATCTCCTCGGGATAGCCCTCCTCGCGCAGGATCGGGGCGCCGTCCTGCGGATGCCGGTCGAGGGTCGGGTGCATCTCGTAGTCGAAGTCATGCAGGAGCGCCGCTACGCGCCATTGCTCCTCGTCCTCGCCGAACTTGCTCGCGTACGCGGCCGTCGACGCCTCGACCGCGAGGGCATGCCGTAGCAGCGACTCGCTCGTCGTGTAGCGCGTGAGCGTCTCCCAGGCCTGTTCGCGAGTGGGCTCCAAGGGCCCGGCTATCCTAGCCCGGCATGTCGGTCACGACGGCGCCGCAGGCTCTGGTCATCGAGGGCGGAAACCCGCTCCACGGGCGCATTCGCGCCTCCGGAAACAAGAACGGCGCGCTGCCGATCATCGCCGCCTGCCTGCTCGCCGACGATCCGGTCACGCTCTCGAACGTCCCGCGCATCCGTGATGTCGAGACGATGCTCGAGCTGGTCAGCGCGACCGGCGCGAGCGCCGATTGGACGGGCCCGAACGACGTGCGCGTCGATCCGCGGGGGCTCTCGTCGTACGAGGTCGACCCGGTCCTGGCCGAGCGGATCAGGGCCTCGTTCCTCCTCGCAGGCCCGTTGCTCGCGCGGCTCGGCCGGGCGAGCGTGCCGCCGCCGGGTGGGGACGTGATCGGGCGGCGCCGGCTCGATCCGCACATCCATGCGCTCCAGCGGCTCGGCACGAAGATCGAGATCGAGAGCCGCTACGAGATGCAGACGGACGGGTTGCGCGGCGCAGAGATCTTCCTCGACGAGGCGAGCGTGATGGCGACCGAGAACACGGTGATGGCTGCCGTGCTCGCGCCCGGTGAGACCACGATCGGAAACGCCGCCTGCGAGCCGCACGTGCAGGACCTCTGCCGCTTCCTCGTCTCGCTCGGCGCGAAGATCGAAGGGATCGAGTCCAACGTCCTCCGGATCCGTGGCGTCGAGAAGCTGAGTGGAGGCGAGTGGGCGATCGCGCCCGAGCACATCGAGGTCGGAAGCTTCATCGGCCTCGCGGCCGTGACGAACAGCGACCTGACGATCGACGCGGTCGTCCCTCACGACATGCTGTCGATCATCACCGCGTTCACCCGCCTCGGGATCGAGGTCGAGCTCGGAGACGACTGGCTGCGCGTGCCGCCGCAGCAGGAGCTCGTGATCAAGAACGACCTCGGCGACCAGGTGCCGAAGATCGAGGACGGCCCCTGGCCGGCGTTCCCGGCGGACCTCACGTCGATCGCGGTCGCGGTGGCGACGCAGGCCTGGGGGACGATCCTCGTCTTCGAGAAGATGTTCGAGAACCGGCTGTTCTTCGTGGACAAGCTCGTCTCGATGGGCGCCCGGATCATCGTCTGCGACCCGCACCGAGTCGTCGTCAGCGGCCCGTCCCGGCTCTACGGTCAGCGGCTCACGAGCCCCGACATCAGGGCGGGAATGGCGATGCTGATTGCCGCGCTCTGCGCGAACGGCCGCTCGGTGATCGGCAACGTCGGCGAGATCGACCGCGGCTACGAGCGGATCGACGAACGCCTCCGCGCCGTCGGCGCGCAGATCGAGCGCGTCGAAGCCTGATGAGCGAGCAGGCTGCGGCGGGCGTGCGCGTCAACGTCTACGGGCACGGCGAAGCGACGGTGGAGACGGGGTTGCCCGTCCTGAACCAACTCCTCGCGCGCCTTGCCGAGACGGCGCGCTTCGACCTCGTGCTCGACATCGAGCCTGGAGACACCGAGGCCGAAGTCGAGGCCGCCGCGGCCGTGATCGGTCACGCGCTTGCCGGGCCACTGCGAGCGGAAGGCACCCGCGGCTACGGCGCCGCGGCGATGATCTCGGCAGAGGCGCTCGCGTCCGTTGTCCTCGAGACGAGCGATGAGCCGCTGCTCGTCACCAACGTCGACCTGACAGAGGCCCGCATCGGTGGGCTTGGCACCGACGTCGCTCGGCGCTTCCTCGAGGTGCTCGCAGAGAACGCGGGGCTCGTCCTTCACGTGCGGCTCCTGAACGGCACCGACAGCGCCCACGTGCTCGAAGCGATCTTCAAGGGGCTCGGCGCTGCGCTGGCCGAGGCCTGCGAGAGACAGGAGGAACGATGAGCGACAAGACGGTCGTGCGCACGGAAGCGGCACCCGCGCCGTTCCAGGGCGCCCCCTACTCGCAGGCGATCGCGGCGGGCGGCTTCCTCTTCGTCTCCGGCCAGCTCGGCCTCAGGCCCGGAGACACCCTGATCTCGGGCGGCATCTCCGAGCAGACCGAGCAGGTCTTCGCAAACTTGAAGGCGATCCTCGAGGAGGCGGGAACCGGACTCGACCGCCTCGTGAAGACGACCGTCTTCCTCCGGCAACTCGACGACTTCCAGGCGATGAACGACGTATACGCGAAGCACGTCGGCGGGCAGCCGCCGGCTCGGGCGACCGTGGAGGTCGCGCAGCTCCCGTCCGGCGCGCTCGTCGAGATCGAAGCGATCGCCCTCGCCTAGCCCGGCGGCTTCCACGCCCGCAGGTGCAGGAAGATCGGAATGCGCTGCCAGCGTGGGCTGTGCTCGCCGGTGAATGCGGAGTCCGGCAGCGCGGGTTCTCGGAGGCGGTCGATCACGAGCCCATTCGCAGCGAGAGCATCGGTGTACGCGTGAAGTGGACGGTGCCTGCTCACGAAGCGCATGGCCAGGCCGTCGCGCTCGAACGTGTTGTCCGTGACGGCGTCGTCGAGATAGGAGCCTGCGATCACGAACGGGCTCGTCGCGGTGCGTACCTCGAAGGCGCCCGCCGAGCTGAGCGGATGAACGATGGCGAGGCAGAGACGGCCGCCGGGAGCGAGGACGCGGGCGGATTCGCGAATTGCGCCGTCGAGATCGTCCACGTCCTGGAAGGACATGAACGCGACCACGAGCCCGGCCGACGCGTCGGCGAACGGCAGGTCGGCCGCGTCAGCCAGGTGCAGCTCGATCTCCGGGGCGGCTTCGCGCGCCGCCGCAAGCATCGTGGGCGAAGCGTCGACGCCGGCGACGTCGTGGCCGCGCGCGGCGAGGTCCCGGGCGAGCCGTCCCTCACCGCAGCCGATGTCCAGCGTCCTTCCCTGCGGCGGTGGCACGAGCTCGAGGAAGAGGTCGCGGTGGAAGTGCCAGTAGCTGTCGTGGCCGGGCGCTCGCGCCCAGGCGATCCACGCCGCGGCGTTCTCCTCCCACGCTTCGCTCAGCTCGCCCACGCCCGCGACTCTAGACGGGCAAGAATGGCCGGATGCGCCAGGAGATCGAGGACTACGTCCGCTCCCTGGGACTCGACGCGTACCTCGTCGGCGGCTCGGTCCGCGACGAGCTGCTCGGCCTCGACTCGAAGGACGCGGACTTCCTTGTGCCGGGCGTCGACACCGACGGCCTCCGGGCGGCGCTGACTTCGCACGGAGTCGTCGAGGATCTCGTCGTCAACGATCGGCTTGTCGGCGTCCGGTTCCACCCGCGCAACGGGCGGATCCGGCAGCTGACGCGAGCCGGAATCGAGTTTGCGCCGCCACGGAAGGAGGTCTCGACCGGGCCTGGCCGGCAAGACTTCGAGATCGTCGCCGACCCGTCGCTCTCGGTCGAGGACGACATGCGTCGCCGGGACTTCACCGTCAACGCGATGGCGCGTCGGCTGGAGACCGGCGAGCTCGTCGACCCGCTCGACGGGCGGGCCGACCTCGAGGCGCGTCGCCTGCGCACCGTGTCGCCGCAGAGCTTCCGCGAGGACCCGCTGCGGCTGGTCCGCGCCCTCCGCTTCGTCTCGCAGCTCGGCTTCGAGCCGGACGAGGAGCTGCTCGCCCAGATGCGCGAGGAGGCGCCTGCGGTGAAGCTCGTCTCGGGTGAGCGGATCGGCGGCGGCCTCGCCGCCGACGGGATGGGCGAGCTGTCGAGGCTGCTGCTCGGCGCCGAGCCCGCGCGCGCGCTGCGGCTGGCGCGCGACACCGGCGTCCTCGTCGAGCTCCTGCCCGAGTTCGGCCCGGCGATCGGCTTCGACCAGGAGAGCCGCTACCACGACCTCACCGTCGACGAGCACACGTTCGCCGTCGTGCAGGCTGCGGCCGACCAGAGGTTCGCGCTGCAGGTCCGCCTCGCGGCCCTCTTCCACGACCTCGGCAAGCCGCTCGTCGGCTGGCGCGGGCGCGACGGGAGGTTGCACTACTACGCGAAGCCCGGCTTCGCCGCACACGGGCACGACCAGATCGGCGCAGACCTTGCGGCCGGAGCCCTGCTTCGGCTGCGATATCCGAACGCGCTGCGGAAGCGCGTCGTCCGAATCGTGCGCCGCCACATGTTCCAGCCCGGGAGGGGCGACGCCCGCCGCGCGCGGCGTTTCCTCTATCGCAACGGCGACGAGCTCGCCTTCGACCTCCTCGACCACAAGCACGCCGACCTGCTCGGCAAGCGCGGCACAGACGGGGAGCCGCCGCCGGTCGACGAGATCGACGCGCTCCTCCGTTTCCGTGAGGTGGTCGAGCAGGAGCTGTCGAGCCCGCACCGGCTGCGCGACCTGGCGATCGACGGGAACGACCTGATCGAGCTCGGCTTCCGGTCCGGCCCGCAGCTCGGCCGCATCCTCCACGACCTGCTCGAGGCCGTCGTCGAGGAGCCTGCCGTCAACACGCGAGAGCAGCTTCTCGCGCGGGCCAAGGAGCGCCTGTGATCCCCTGGGAGATCGACGGTTACGTCGTCGCCTTCACGACGCGTGTCGGGGGCGTGAGCGAGGGGCCGTTCGCATCACTCAACCTCGGGCGTAAGAGCGGCGACCAGGTCGACCGCGCCGACGAGAACCGGCGCATCGCATGCGAAGCGATCGGTGCCGACCTGGAGAAGCTCGCGCTCAACTACCAGGTGCACTCGACACGCGTGCTGGAAGCAGTCCCTGCAATGCGTAACGAGCGGGCGGACGGCCTGTGGACGGCTGAGCCTCACCTGCCGATCCTCGCCATGTCGGCCGACTGCCTCCCGATCGCGCTCGCCCGGACCGACGGGGACAAGCCCGCCGTCGCCGTCCTCCACGCCGGCTGGCGAGGGCTGCTCGCCGGCATCGTCGCGGCCGGGGCGCATGCCATCGGGCCCGGAACGCTCGCCGCTGCGATAGGGCCGGGCATCGGCCCGTGCTGCTACGAGGTGGGGGAGGAGGTCGCGACTCCCTTCCGCGAACGGTTCGGCACCGACGTCGTACGCGAGGGCCGCCTCGACCTCTGGACGAGCGCCGAGCGTGCGCTCCGCGCCGCCGGAATCGAGAGCGTCCACCGCTTCGACCGTTGCACATTCTGCGAGCCCGAGACGTTCTTTTCCCACCGGCGCGATGCGGGTCGCACCGGCCGGCAGGGGGTGATCGCCTACGTCGCCGGCTGAGATCCGCGAGCGCTACGAGCGCATCCGCGAGGAAGTCGGGCCTGCGGTGACGGTCGTCGCGGCGACCAAGTACGTCTCGCTCGACGACATGGCCGCGCTTGCCGAGGCGGGCGTGAAGGTGGTCGGCGAGAACCGCGCGCAGGATCTGAGTGCGAAGCACAGGATCTACGGCGACGCCTTTCGCTGGCACTTCATCGGCCACCTCCAGAGTCGCAAGGCGCCGCTCGTGAGCGAGCTGTGCGAGCTCTGCCACTCGCTCGCGTCCGAGTCGGCGGCGCGGAAGCTCACGATCCCCGCGCTCGTCGAGGTCAACCTCTCCGGCGAGCCGACGAAGTCCGGCGTGACTCCCGAGGATCTGCCGGCGCTGCTCGAGGCCTATCCCGACGCCCGTGGGCTCATGACGATGCCGCCGGCGACCGGCGATCCGGAGGTCTCGCGCCCGTACTTCCGCCGCCTGAGGGAGCTCGCCGAGCGTCACGGACTGCGCGAACTCTCGATGGGGACGAGCCAGGACTACCGGGTCGCGGCCGAGGAAGGCGCGACCTACGTCCGCGTAGGCGCAGTCCTGTGGCAGCGCTAACATCGGCCGCGCCATGGCGCTTTCCGACGTCTGGGCCCGTACCCTCGTCTACTTCGGCATCGCCGAGGAAGACGACTGGGACGAGGACGGCTACCTCACCGAAGACGAGCTCGCAGAGGACCACGACCGTGCGAACGTCCGCCGCCTGCCGCGGCGCTCACGGCAGAACTACGACGACGACTGGACTGATCCAGAGCCCGCCGACGCGCAGCGGACGAGCATCCTGCGGCCGCGCGGCGAGTCGCGCCGTGTCCGTCAGCTCGAGCCTGTGCGCGGCCCCGCCACGTCGCGAGTACACCTTATCGTCCCGCGCAGCTTCAACGACGCCCAGCAGCTCGCCGACCGCTTCAAGGACGGCGTCCCGGTGATCCTCAACCTCCAGTCGGCGGACTCCGAGCTCTCGAAGCGGCTGATCGACTTCGCGAGCGGGCTCACATACGCTCTCGACGGCGGGATGCAGCGCATCGCGGACAAGGTCTTTCTTCTCACGCCGCCCGATGTCGAGCTGTCGGCCGAGGACCGCGCGCGGATGCTCGAGCGCGGCTTCTTCAACCAGGCCTAGCGAGCTACAGGAAAGGCAACGCCGGGCGCGAAGCATGGACAAATGGGCGTCTCGGCCAGTCTGACCGTGCCGGTGGGCGACGTGGTGTCGAGCATCACCACGTTCCTCTACGTGTTCACGTTCGTCTACACCCTCACGATCTTCCTCTACATCCTCACGAGCTGGTTGCGGCTGCCGTACTCGCCCACGCTGAACCGAATCCAGCGTTTCCTGTACGACGTCTGCGAGCCGTACCTGCGGATCTTCCGGCGCTTCCTGCCCTCGTTCGGAGGGCTCGACCTGTCGCCGATGGTCGCGGTGATCGTGCTCTGGGTCGCCGAGCAGATCGTCGTACAGCTCATCAACAACTACGCCTGAGGAGAGACGACATGGCACTCACACCGGTCGAGATCAGACATCTGAAGCCGCCGCGTACGACCTTCCGCGGCTATCGCGCCGCGGCCACCGACAGCCTGCTCGAGGAGATTGCAGCGAGCTTCGAGGACGTCTGGCGCGAGCGCGCGGACCTCGCGGACAAGGTCGAACAGCTCGAGGCCGACCTCGTGCGCTTCCGCGAGCTCGAGAGCCTCCTGCGCACGACGCTCGTCTCGGCCGAGCACGCGTCGGGGGAGATGCGGGACCAGGCGCGGCGCGAGGCGGCGCTGATTCTCAGCGAGGCGCACGGCGAGGCGCGCCAGATTCAGCGGCACGCGTTCGCCGAGAACGAGCGGCTGTCTCAGGAGTCGCGGCGGCTGCGGGCGCAACTGCAGGACGCGCTCTCGGCTCTTGAGGACGACGACACGGCAGCCGTCGAGGACCGGGAGCCGGCGCTCGCTTCCGAGGACGCCGAGGAAGAACGCAGCTGGTACGGCCACCCGAACGAGGCGGCCGAAGAGGCAGCTGACGCCGCGTAAGCCGTAGCGCGCCGGACCAGACATAAAATGCGCGCATGACGGCCGAGACCACGCGTCTGCGCGTACGCGTCAGCCCCGGAGCGGGGCGGACGACGCTGGTGGGGCGACACGGCGACGCCTGGAAGGTGCGCGTCACCGAAGCCCCCGAGCGCGGGCGCGCGAACGAAGCCGTCCTCCGCCTCCTCGCCGAGACGCTCGCCCTGCCGCGCACGGCCGTGACGCTCGTTTCGGGCCACGGCGGCCGGGAGAAGATCGTGGAGCTCACGGGCGTCGGGCCGGCGCTGATCGAGCGTCGTCTCGCCTCGGCAACCGGAGGCGACCGGGGACGCAAGGAGAGGCGATGACGAGCATCGACACCGGGCAGTTCCGCGACGCGCTCCTCGACGAGCGCGGACGGGTCGAGCACGCGCTCGCATCGCTCCGTCACGAGCATCACGGCTCTCCCGACGAAGAGGTCGAGGAGATCGCCGCGACGACCGACAACCACCTCGCCGAGACGGCGACGGCGACCCTCGGCCGCGAGATCGACTACACGCTGGGCGACAACGCCGAGCAGGTGATCGCCGCGATCGACGCCGCCCTCGCGCGCATCGAGGAGGGGACGTACGGCAGGTGCGTCAGCTGCGGCACCGACATCCCGTACGAGAGGCTCGAGGCGAATCCCTGGGCCTCTCTCTGCATCGACTGCAAGCGAAGAGCCGAGGGAGGGTGAACGAGCCCGCACGGCAGCTCGAGGTCCGGGTCGGCTCGGCGACGGACGCCTTGACGCCGCTCTCGCGGGTGAGCCGCTCGTTCGCGGCGACGCGGCGGCAGTGGCTGGCGCTGGCGGGGATCGCGGTCGCGGCCGTCGTCGTGGACCAGGTGACGAAGCACGTCGTCGCCGGCAATCTCCGGCTCGGCGAGGGCGTCCACGTCGTCGGCCCGTTCACCGTCAGGCACGTGGAGAACTCCGGCATCGCCTTCGGCCTCTTCTCGAACGCGACGGCCGCCGTCATCGTCGTCACCGCAATCGCGATCGGGTGGATGCTCGCCTACTTCGCGCGCTCCGGCGCCCGCCACCCCGTGCTGCCGGTCGCGCTCGGCCTCGTGATCGGCGGCAGCGTCTCGAACCTCGCCGACCGCGTGCGGCTCGGCTTCGTCACCGACTTCCTCGACTTCCGCTACTGGCCGGCGTTCAACGTTGCGGACAGCTGCATCGTGATCGGCGTCGGGATCTTGCTCGCGGCATTGCTCCTCGCCGAGCGGGAGCCAGGGTCGGGTCGCGGCGACAGCGCTTCCCCCAAGCGCTGAAGCGGCACGTCGTCCCGCCGGAGGGCGCGGGAGAGCGGCTCGACCGCTATCTCGCGGGGCTGCCGGAGGTCGCGTCGCGGGCCGCGGCGGAGCGCCTGCTGGAGGCCGGCGCCGTACTCGTGGATGGGCAGGCTCGGTCGAAGAGCCACAAGCTCGCCGGTGGGGAGGAGATCGCGGTCGATCCTCCGCCTCCCGTGGCCGAGGAGCCTCCCGTCGCGCTGCCCGAGCTCACGATCGCCTACGAGGACGAGCACCTGCTCGTGGTCGACAAACCCGCCGGCGTCGTCGTGCACCCGGCGCCGGGACATGCGGGCGGCACGCTCGCGCAGGCGCTTACCGCAGCGGGCGCGGAGGGCGGGGAGGAGGACCGGCCCGGCATCGTCCACCGCATCGACCGCGACACCTCCGGCCTGCTCGTCGTCGCACGTTCGGAGGAGGCGTACGAGCGACTGCAGGGCCTCGTGCAGCGCCGCGAGGTCGCGCGTGAGTACCTCGCGCTCGTCGTCGGTCGGCCGCGATCGAGGCGGGGGACGATCGACGCGCAGATCGGCCGCGACCGCCATGACAGGCTCCGCCAATCGCTCGACACGGACTCGCCACGCACGGCCGTGACGCATTTCGACCTCGAGGAGCTCCTGCCGCAGCACGCGCTGCTTCGGATCCGGCTCGAGACGGGTCGTACCCACCAGATCCGAGTGCATCTCGCCGCGATCGACCTGCCCGTCGCCGGTGATCCGACCTACGGGGTGCGGGGAGACCTCGGTCTGGAGCGACAGTTCCTCCACGCCGCACGACTCGCGTTCGCGCATCCGGTGACCGGAGCCGACGTCGACGTGTCCTCGCCGCTGCCGCCCGATCTCGCCGCTGCGCTCGCCGCAGCCCGCAGCTAACCTTCCGGCGTCCTACGTCCCTACTCCCCGGCGGCTCAGCCGCGGCGCGGGTGCCTCTCCTCGCGGGAGGTGCGCCTCGACTCCGCCGGCGCACGACGACAAAACGAATCCGGAAGGAGCTCCGATGTCAGTTTCCACTGGGTCAGTCTCGACTGAGCCGGCCTCGACGGGCGCAGTGAGTATGCGCGACCTGCTGGAGGCCGGAGTCCATTTCGGCCACCAGACGCGACGCTGGAACCCGAAGATGCGCCGCTTCATCTTCGCCGAGCGCGGCGGCATCTACATCATCGACCTCACACAGACGGCGGAGCGCCTCGACGAGGCGCAGCAGTTCCTCCGCAACGTCGCGGAGCGCGGCGGCACCGTTCTCTTCGTCGGGACGAAGAAGCAGGCGCAGGACGCCGTCGAGAATGAGGCCAAGCGCGTCGACATGCCGTACGTCAACCACCGTTGGCTCGGCGGCCTGCTGACGAACTGGCGCACGATGGCCGATCGCATCGACCGGCTGCACGAGTTGCGGCGCCTACGCGACGAGGGCCAGATGGACCTCCTGCCGGCGAAGGAGCGCATCGCGATGGGCGGGGAGCTCGAGAAGCTCGAGGCGAACCTCGGCGGAGTCGCGGACATGCGCCGCCAGCCCGACGCAGTGGTGATCGTGGACCTGAAGAAGGAGGCGCTCGCGGTGCGCGAGGCGCGCCGGCTCGGCGTTCCGGTGGTCGCGCTCGTGGACACGAACTGCGATCCCGACGAGGCCGACTACGTGATCCCCGGCAACGACGACGCGATCCGTTCGTGCCTGCTCGTCGTGCACGCGCTCGCCGAGGCGGTCTCCGCCGGGAAGCAGAAGGTCTCGGCGCAGGAGCTGCAGCAGGCCCAGCGGGCGCAGGAGGCGGCCGCGGCAGCCGAGGAGAGCGCCGCCGAAGGCGACGTCGAGGACGACGTCGAGGATGCCGAGGCGGGCGAGGACATCCAGCCCGAGACCGAGGGCGAGTCCGTTCCCGTTCCAACCGGAGAAGACCCGGCCAAGGAGGGCGCGGAGGAGACGAAGCGCTCCGCCGCAGCGCTGGGGGATCCGACGCGTGGAGAGAAGGAGGAGGCCTGATGGCGGCGGAGATCTCGGCCCAGCTCGTCCGCGAGCTCCGCGAACGCACCGGCGCGGGGATCATGGACTCCAAGCGCGCGTTGCAGGAGACAAACGGCGACATGGACGCTGCCGTCACTCTCCTTCGCGAGAAGGGTCTCAAGGACTTCGAGAAGCGTGCCGACCGAGAAACGACCGAGGGCAAGGTCGGCTACCGGCTCGCAGACGACGGATCGAGGGGAACCATGGTCGCCGTGGGGTGCGAGACGGAGCCCGTCTCCAACAACGACGAGTTCCTCACGTACGCGAAGAAGGTGCTCGACGTCGTCGAGGCCAACGGCCTCGGCGCTGAGAGCGAGCTCGAGAGTGAGCGGGTCGAGCTGATCGCGAAGCTCGGCGAGAACATCGCGGTCGTCGGCGGTGCGCGGTTCGAGGCCGTCGACGGCGCCATCGTCTCCGCCTATGCGCACCCACCCGCGAACAAGCTCGGCGTGCTCGTGCAGACGCGCGGGGGCGACCCTGAGCTCGCCCGCCGGCTCGCGATGCACATCTCGTGGTCGGATCCGCGGTGGGTCGGCCGCGAGGACGTCCCCGAAGACCTCGTCGCCGCCGAGCGCGAGATCTATCTCAACACGGAAGAGGTGCAGTCGAAGCCGGAGCAGGCGCGTGAGAAGATCGTCACCGGGATGCTCGACAAGCGCTTCTTCGCGGAGCGAGGCGGGGTGCTCGCCGATCAGCCGTGGATCCACGACGGCTCGCTCACCGTCGGCAAGGTGCTCGCCGACGCGGGAGCCGAGGTGCTCGAGTTCGAGCGGTTCTCGCTGGCGGGATGACCGCGCAGACGGAGACCGAGACCGGCGCGACTCACCACCCGCCTGCGTTTCGCCGGGTGCTGCTCAAGCTCTCGGGTGAGGCGCTCATGGGCGAGCGCGAGTACGGGATCGACCCCGGCGTGACGCGGGCGCTGGCGAACGAGGTCGCCGGCATCCGCAACGAGGGTGTCGACATCGCTCTCGTGGTGGGCGGCGGGAACTTCTACCGCGGTCTCGCGGCGGCGGCGGAGGGCATGGATCGCGCGACCGCGGACTATGCCGGCATGCTTGCGACGCTCCTGAACGCCCTTGCGTTGCAGGACGCGCTCGAGCGGGAGGGAGTTGTGACGCGCGTCATGTCCGCACTCGAGGTCTCGGAGGTGGCGGAGCCGTACATCCGGCGCCGCGCGATCCGGCACCTCGAGAAGGGCCGCGTCGTCATCTTCGCGGCGGGAACCGGAAATCCGTTCTTCACGACGGACACGGCCGCGGCGCTGCGTGCGCTCGAGATGGGCGCCGACGCCATCCTGATGGCGAAGCACGGCGTCAAGGGCGTGTACGACGGCGACCCACGGCAGGTTTCCGACGCCGAGTTCCTGCCGCGGATCACGCACCTCGAGGCGATCGAGCGCGGGCTGAAGGTCATGGACACGACCGCTCTCTCGCTCTGCATGGACAACCGCCTCACGATCCACGTCTTCGAGCTCGCCGAGGGCAACGTCGCGCGCGTCGTCGCGGGCGAGGAGGTCGGGACGATCATCGCGACACCACAAAAGGAGAACTGAGATGGCGACCGCGGAAGAGATGATCAAAGGTGCCCAGGACAAGATGGTCAAGTCGGTCGAGCACGCACGGGCGGAGTTTGCGACGGTGCGCACCGGCCGCGCGTCGGCGTCGCTCCTCGACCGTATCGAGGTCGACTACTACGGAACGCAGACGCCGCTGCGGCAGCTCTCGACGATCAACGTCCCCGAGCCGCGCATGCTCACCGTGCAGCCCTTCGACCCGAGCTCGATCCGCTCGATCGAGAAGGCGATCCAGGAGTCGGATCTCGGCCTGACGCCGTCGAATGACGGCAAGCTGATCCGGCTGCCGATTCCCCAGCTCACCGAGGAGCGGCGGAAGGAGCTCGTGAAGGTCGTCCGCAACATGGCCGAGGAGCACCGGGTCGCGGTCCGTGAGATCCGGCGCGACGCGATGCGCCACCTGAAGGAGCTCGTCGACCAGGGCGAGGTCGGCGCCGACGACGAGCACCGCGCCGAGGGCCGGGTCCAGGAGCTGACGGACGAGCACACGAAGCAGATCGACGAGCTCCTGAAGCACAAGGAGGCAGAGGTGATGGAGGTCTGAGCTCGTCGCTCCCCGGCACCGACGTCAGCCCCGAGGAGCACCTTCCCGAGGTTGCCCACGCGGTTGCGATCATCATGGACGGGAGCGGACGCTGGGCGGCCGACCACGGAGTCTCGGTGGCCGAGGGCCACCGCGCCGGGTCGCGTGCGCTGCGTCCCGTCGTCGAGGCGGCGATCGACCTCGGCGTCGAGTCGCTGGCGGTCTACGCCTTCTCGACCGAGAACTGGGGCCGGCCGGTCGAGGAGGTGGAGGCGCTGATGCAGATCTTCGGCGAGACGATCGAGCGGGAGCTCGAAGAACTCGCCGCACAGGGCGTCCGCTGCCGGTTCGTCGGCCGGCGCGACCGCGCTCCCGACTGGCTGCGGACGAAGATGGATCAGCTCGAAGCCGCGACGGCGGACAAGTCGAGGCTCCAGCTCTGGATCGCCTTCGACTACGGCGGCCGTGCCGAGCTCGTCGACGCCGCCCGCCGGCTGCTCGAGGCCGGCGCGGATCCCGATCTTCTCGACGAGGCCGCGCTCGCCGCGCAGCTCTACGAGCCCGAGATGCCCGACCCCGACCTCGTGATCCGAACCTCCGGCGAGCGCCGCATCTCGAACTTCCTCCTCTGGCAGTCCGCCTACGCCGAGTACGTCTTCACCGACACGCTCTGGCCCGACTTCGGGCCGGAGGAGCTCCGGAGCGCGGTGGAGGAGTACGCGAGCCGGCGCCGTAGATTCGGCGCCCGATGAGCCTTTCATGACCAACTTCGCCTCGCGCCTCGTGGTCGCGGCGGTCGGCCTGCCGCTCGTGCTCGGCATGCTGTGGCTCGGCGGCTGGTGGCTCTTCACGCTTCTCGTCATCGCCGCCTGGATCGGCGTGCACGAGTTCGTGACGACGGCGCGTCCGCTGCGACCGCTTGCGCCGGCGGTCTACGCCGGGGTGCTCCTCGCGCTTCTCGGCGCGCGCATGGGCGGCGCGGTATGGCTACTGGGCGGCTTCCTCGCCACCTTCGTCTTCGCCTTCGTCCTGTACGTGCTCTCGAGTACCCGTGCCCCGACGACGGCGGCCATCGGCTCGACGATCCTCGGCTCGGCGTGGATCGGGCTCGGTCTCGGCTTCCTCCTGCTGCTGCGCCAGATCCCCGAGCATGGGAGGTTGATCTCGTTCACCGTGGTGCTCGCGGCGTGGGCGGCGGCGACGTTCGCGTATCTCGGCGGCCGTCCGCTGGGCCGCCACAAGCTCGCGCCGCGCCTGTCGCCGGGGAAGTCGTGGGAGGGCCTCCTGGTCGGAGCCGCCGCGGGGATCTTCGTCGCCTTCATCGCGCTCTACGACACGCGTCACAAGTACCTGAGCGTCTGGCAGGCGATCGTGCTCGGCCTCGTGATCGTGCTCGCCGAGCTCATGGGCGACCTGTTCGAGTCGTCGCTGAAGCGCGATCTCGAGGTCAAGGACACCGGGAGGCTCCTGGGCGGCCACGGCGGCATGCTCGACCGGATCGACGGCCTGCTCTTCGCCGCGCCCGCCGCGTATTTTCTCGTGCTGGCGTTCCACTAGCGAGTTCCGACTCCCTACACTTGGCGGGTGAAGCGCGTCGCGCTGCTCGGGGCAACGGGGTCGATCGGCCGGCAGGCGATCGAGATCGTGGAGGCGCATCCGGAGCTCGAGCTCTGCGCCGCCGCCTCGGGATCGACCTCGCTCGACGACGTCGATGCGCCGCTGAAGCAGCTCGGGGGCGACCTGACCGAGCTGCTCGAGCTCGCGCAGCCCGACATCGTGCTCAACGCCGTCGTCGGCTTCGCCGGAGTGCACGCGACCCTCTGGGCGCTCGAGCGCGGCGTCGATCTCGCCCTGGCGAACAAGGAGAGCCTCGTCGCTGCCGGAGAGCTCGCCCTCGCCGCGCGCGAGCGGGGTCGCGGGCGGATCCTCCCGGTCGACAGCGAGCACTCGGCGCTCTTCCAGTGTCTCGAGGGGCGTGAGCCCGACCAGGTCGACACGCTCGTGCTCACCGGCTCCGGCGGCCCGTTCCGCGGCCGAACGCGCGCGGAACTCGAGGAGGTCACACCCGAGCAGGCTCTTGAACACCCGACCTGGCGCATGGGGCCGAAGATCACGGTGGACTCGGCAACGCTCGCGAACAAGGGGCTCGAGGTGATCGAAGCGCATTACTTGTTCGGCCTTGGATACGACCGCCTGGAGGTGGCTATACAGCCGACCTCGATCGTGCACGCCCTCGTGCGCTTCCGCGACGGCGCGGCGCTCGCGCACCTCGGCTACCCCGACATGCGCGTGCCGATCTCCTACGCGCTCACGTACCCCGAGCGCGCAGCAACGCCGCTGCCGCCGCTCGACCTGACTTCGCTGACGCTCGAGTTCTCGCCACCCGACACGGACACCTTCTCGATGCTCTCGCTGGCGCGCGCCGCCGGGCAGGAGGGGGGAAGCGCGCCGTGCGTGTACAACGCCGCGAACGAGGTCGCGGTCGCCGCGTTCCTCGCCGGCCGCCTCCCCTTCCTCGGGATCCCCGAGGTCGTGGGGGACACGCTCGCTACAGCCGGAGCCGACCCTGTCCGCGACCTGGACGACCTCGTCGACGCCGATCGCTCGGCGCGGGCAATCGCGGAAGGAGCACTGGCTGCAGCATGACGTGGCTCGTGGTCATCGGCGGCCTCGTCCTACTCGTCTTCGTCCACGAGCTGGGCCACTTCACGGTCGCGCTCGCGGTCAAGATGCGGCCGCGGAGCTTCTACATCGGCTTCCCACCGGCGCTCGTGAAGGTACGGCGGAAGGGGATCGAGTACGGGATCGGGATGATCCCGCTCGGCGGCCTCGTCCGAATCCCGGGCATGCACCGCCCGGCCGCCCGGGACGTGCGTGCGTATGTCGAGCCGGCCATACGCGAGCAGCCGAGCCTCGCCCCGGCCGTCGGTGCCGTCCGGCGGGCCCTCGACGCCGAGGACTACGACGAGGCCCGGCGCGCCGGCTCGGAGCTCGAGCGCGACGTCGAGGCCGCGCACCTCTCGCACGGTGCGAGACGCTCGGCGGAGCGGGGGATCCGCGAGGTGGAGGAAGGTACGGCTGCCGACGCCTACTGGCGCGCCGCCACGTGGAAGCGCGTCGCCGTCATCGCCGCCGGGCCGCTCGCCAACGTCCTCGTCGCGTTCCTCATCCTCTTCCTCGTCTTTTCCATCAGCGGCGGGCCTTCGCAGCGCCCGACGTCGACCGTCGCGGTGGTGGAGACGGGAACTCCGGCTGCCGCCGCCGGCTTGCAGGACGGCGACCGCATCGTCGCCGTCGACGGCCGGGCAACCCGCACGTTCTCGGACGTCTCGCATCTCATCAGGTCGAGCCACGGAGCCCCGGTCACGCTCACCGTGCATCGCGCCGGAAGGACGGTGACTGTCGGGCCCCGGAAGACCGTCCAGCGGGAGGGTCGGTGGATCTTCGGCTTCTCGCCTGCGGCACAGCTCGTGACGTATCCGGTCGGCAGAGCGGCGCGAACCGCGGGATCCCAGCTCTGGGGCGTTGTGACCAGCACCGGAACGGGACTCAAGGGCCTGTTCTCCCACCAGGGCCGCAGCCAGTTGTCGGGGCCCGTCGGGATCGTCCAAGTCGAGCACAGCTCGCTTCAGGTGGGGGTGACGTACTACCTCGAGATCCTCGCCTTCGTGAGCATGTCGCTCGCGCTGCTGAATCTGCTGCCGCTGCTGCCGCTCGACGGCGGTCACATCCTCTTCTCGCTGATCGAGTGGGTCCGCGGCCGCGCCCTCGCCCGCGAGCTCTACGAGCGGGTCTCCGTGGTCGGCGTCGCCTTCATCCTGCTCATATTCGTGATCGCGTTCTCGAACGACGTCTCCAGACCGCCTCACTGAGTCGCTTCAGCGTCCTTTGAGGACGCGATTTCGCCGGAACTCGCCCGGCTAGACTGACTCGCGGATGGCCAGCAAGCGGCAGATCGTGGTCGGAGCCGTGAAGATCGGCGGTGGTGCGCCCGTCGTCGTGCAGTCGATGACGACGACGAAGACGCACGACGTCGAGGCGACTACCGCGCAGGTCGCGGCCCTCGCGAGCGCGGGTTGCGAGATCGTCCGGGTCGCGGTCCCCAAGACGGAGGACGCCGAGGCGCTCTCGAAGATCGTGCGCTTCTCGCCCGTCCCGATCATCGCCGACATCCACTTCAACGCAAGCCTGGCGCTGAAGGCGATCGACCAGGGCGTCGCGGCCGTTCGCATCAACCCGGGCAACATCGGCGGCTCGGACAAGGTCGCGGAGGTCGTCCGCGCCGCGAAGGCCAAGGGGATCGCGATGCGGATCGGCGCCAACTCCGGCTCGCTGCCGAAGCATCTCGAGGAGTTGGCGCAGGCCGATCAGGCGGAGGCGCTCGTCGAAGCCGCGCTCGAGGAGGTACGCCTGCTCGAGAGCCTCGACTTCTACGAGTTCAAGATCTCCGTCAAGTCGAGCCACGTGCCCACCATGATCCGGGCGTACCGGATGCTGTCGGAAAAGGTCGAGTACCCGCTCCACCTCGGCGTCACCGAGGCCGGGACGGTCTTTGCCGGCTCGATCAAGAGCGCGGTCGGGATCGGCACCCTTCTCGCCGAGGGGATCGGCGACACCATCCGCGTCTCGCTGTCCTCGGATCCGGTCGAGGAGCCGAAGACGGCCTACGAGATCCTGAAGGCGCTGGGACTGCGCGAGCGCGGGCCGGTGATGATCGCCTGCCCCAGTTGCGGCCGTGACAACGTGGGCGTGCACACGCTCGCCGAGGAGGTCGAGAGGCGCCTGCAGGACTATCCCCAGCACTTCGAGGTCGCGGTGCTCGGCTGTGCGGTCAACGGCCCGGGCGAGTCCGGTGACGCGGACTTCGGCATCGCAGGCGGCCGCGACGTCGGTTTCATCTACGCCCACGGCCGCGTCCTGAAGAAGGTCAGCTCCGACATCCTGATCGACGAGCTGTTCCACGAGATCGACAAGTGGATCGCTGAGGGGATGCACCGCCCGAAGCGCCTCAAGATGGCGAAGCCGGCCGCGCTTGCGATGGCCGAGGCTTCCCTCATCCCGCTCGAATAGCCTAGGGCGACAACGCCGATGATCGCCCGAGCCTCAAAGCTCTTCCTGCCGACCCTGCGCGAGCCGCCCGCCGACGCGGAAGCCGCGTCGCACCAGCTCCTCGTGCGCGGCGGCTTCATCCGCCAGATCGGCGCCGGCCTCTGGAGCTTCCTGCCGCTCGGCTGGCGCGTGCACATGCGGATCGAGCAGATCATCCGCGAGGAGATCAACGCGATCGGGGGTCAGGAGATGCTCGCTCCGACCCTGACACCCGCGGAGCTCTGGGAGACGACCGGCCGGATCGACGTGCCCATCCTCTTCCGCCTGACCGACAGCGGCGGCCGCAAGTTCGTGCTCTCGTGGACGCACGAGGAGTCGATGACGTTCCTCGCGCGTGAGATCCAGTCCTACAAGGAGCTGCCGCAGGTCTGGTACCACTTCTCCACAAAGGACCGGGACGAGCCGCGCCCCCGCGGCGGCCTCTTGCGCGTCCGCGAGTTCATCATGAAGGACTCGTACACGTTCGACTCCGACGAGGCAGGGCTCGACGCGGCGTTCGACCGCCACGCGCAGGCGTACGCACGCATCTTCGAGCGGTGCGGCCTCGAGGCGTACCTCGTCGAGGCCGAGTCGGGGACGATGGGCGGCAAGGAGTCGTCCGGCTTCCTCGCGCCGACGGGCTCGGGCGAGAACGAGCTGATGCGCTGCGACAACGGCGACTACTTCGCCGACGTCGAGGCCGCGCGCGGCACGCCGCGTCCGGCCGAGTTGCCTCCGGCGCTCGACGCGCCCGCGGTCGTCGACACGCCGGACGTGACCACGATCGAGGAGGTCGCAAACCTGCTCGGGATCGCGGAATCGGCCACCTCGAAGGCGGTGCCCGTCGTCACCGGCGACCGCCTCGTGCTCGCGCTTGTCCGCGGCGACGACCGGCTCAGCCCCGAGAAGCTCGAGACCCTGTTCGAGGCAGCCTTCCGCCCTGCCACCGAGGACGAGATCCGCGCCGCCTTCGGAGCGGGCGGCGGCTCGCTCGGGCCGGTCGGCGTCGACGTCGAGGTGATCGCGGACGAAGCGCTCCGCGAGGGTCAGTACGTCGCCGGCGCGAACGAGGACGGGAAGCATCTCCGGGGCGTCCAGGCCGGTCGCGATTACGAGCCGACCTTCGCCGATATCCGCCAGGCGAAGGACGGCGACGCCTGCCCCGAGTGCGGTGGAACCCTCCACCTGCAGACCGCGATCGAGGTCGGTCACATCTTCAAGCTCGGCACCTTCCACTCGAAGGCGTTCGGCGCGACGTTTCTCGACGAGGACGGGAAGGAGAAGCCGCTCGTCATGGGCAGCTACGGGATCGGCCTCGCGCGAACGATGGCCGCTGTCGTCGAGCAGTGTCACGACGAGAACGGGATCGTCTGGCCGCAGTCGGTGGCGCCGTACGACGCACACATCGTCGTGCTCCCCGGGGCGGAGGAGATCGCCGAGCGTGCGGCCGAGGCGCTCTCGGCGGCCGGGCTCGAGGTCCTGCTGGACGATCGCGATCAGCGGGCGGGGGAGAAGTTCGCCGATGCCGACCTGATCGGCTGCCCGATCCGCGTAACGGCGGGCCGAAAGAGCCTCGAAGACGGGAAGGTCGACGTAAGGAATCGCGCAAGCGGTGCCGAGAACCGGTTAGATGTTGCCGACCTCGGCAAGGAGGCCTAGGAGTGGCAAAGCGCAGGCGCTTCAGCGAGGAGGGGTTCGGTGAGACCGTGCAGGGTCTGATGGACGAGCACGGAGTGACGTACAGGCAGCTCGCAACGCGTACCGGGCTCTCGGCCGGCTACCTCAACCACCTCGTCCACGGCAACCGGCCGGTGCCGTCGAACGACGTCGTGGTCACCCTCGCGGATGCGCTCGAGGTCGAGCCGGAGCACTTCCGCGAGTACCGCCTCCGCATGATCACCGAGCGGCTCGAGGCGATGCCTGCGCTGATCGACCGGCTCTACCGCCAGCTGAACCGGCGCACCTAGCGCAGCTAGCGCAGGCCGTACCGGAGAAAGAGGTGCGAGCCGTGTGCTCGCACCGAGCGGAGCCGCCCGGCCGTCCGGGTTTCCGGAATCAGCTCGACGCCCTCCACTAGGCCGAGACGTCCGCTCGCGCCGCGACCGGCGAGGACCGGCGAGACCGTGAGGAAGAGCTCGTCCACGAGCCGTGAGGCGACGAGCGATCCGAATGTCGACGGGCCGGCTTCCGTGAGGACGACCGAGCAACCGCGGTCGCGAAGCACGTCCAGAGCGCGCGCGAGGTCGACGGTGTCGCCGTCGTTCACCGCCGCTATCTCGGCCGCGCCGGGAACCGCCGCCCGCAGGCGCGGGGCGGCTGCCTCGGTGGTGAGCACGAGGGCACCCGCTTCGTGGACCGGATGGGCGGGGTCGAGCGAGGCGCCGGTCGTCACGACCACGACGAGAGGCTGAGGAGGACGGCCGCGGCGGGCGCGTAACTCGGCCAACGCCTCCGCGGCCGGCGGATATGCACGATCGACCCGCCACGTCCCCTGCGGCGAGGCGAGCAGGGTTCCCGACCCGACGATGACGGCATCCGAGCAGGCGCGCATGAGAGCCAGGACGAACCTGTCCGCCTCGCTCTCATCGCCGATGACGGCGTGCGACCGCGGGAGTCTCGGCACGGCGACCACCCCGTCGAGCGACTCGACGAAGTTCGCGACTACGCACGGCTCGTCGAGCCCGATGGCGCTGCCGTAGAGCTCGGCGAGCTGATCCGGCACGTCCCAGCGCGGTAGGTCGTCGTCCTCGGCGAGGACCGTGAGGGGTGAGATCACCGCGTCAGCGTAAGAAACTCGGAGCGCAGGGTCTGATCCTCGTCGTAGAGACCGCGCCAGACGGTCGTCACCGTGACCGAGCCGTCCTCCTCGACGCCCCGCATCGCAGTGCACATGTGCGCCGCCTCGAGCCTCACCGCCACGCCGCGGGCTCCGGCCAGCTGCTGCAGTCCGTCCGCGATCTCCTCGGCGAGCCGCTCCTGCACCGTGAAGCGACGTGCATAGAGCCGCACGAGGCGCGTGAGCTTCGAGATCCCGAGGATCTCGTCGCCGGCGACATAGCCGACGTGCGCCCGCCCGTGGAACGGCAGCGCATGGTGCTCGCAAAGCGCATAGAAGCCCACGGGCCCTTCGACGATCTGCGCATGGCGACCCTCGACGCCCTCCGGCCGCTCCGCGGGGAACAGCGTGCGCAGCTTCGGATCGCCGTCATATCCGGCCGTCGCGTCGTACAGCGCCCGCACGAAGCGCTTCGGAGTGTCCCGCGTGCCGGGCGTGTCGAGGTCGAGTCCGAGCGCCGAGAAGATCTCCGCGGCGTTCCGCTCGAGGCGCGCCCAGTCGGCGGCCGTGAGCTCACGTCCGTCGGCGCCGTGCGCCGGAAGCTCGAAGACGTTAGTGCTCATGCGACCTCCTGTTGGGGCACTCGCCGGGGGAGCACCGCGAGCGCGATTACGGCGACCTCCGCGAGTGCGACCCAGGCGAAGGCAAGTGGGTGTCCGAGCGCCATCAGCAGCCCAAACGCGGCGAGCTGCGTCGACATGCCCAGATTTGCGAGCAGCGAGACGGCGAGCGAGCCCGTCAGCGCCGGCCGCCGCGCGACGAGCGCCTCGGCGAGCCGGTCCTGCGGCGTGTAGACGAGGCCGTAGACCCGGCGCAGGAGCTCGGTCGCGCGGCCCTCCGCCTCGGGCTCGGTAGAAGCCTCGCGGGACAGTCGCTCGACGTTGAAGTTGAGGCTGAGGACGCTCGTGACCGCGAGGAAGCCGGCTAGCGCGAGCGCCGGGTTCCTGGTCGTCCAGCCGAGTCCGGTGAAGAGGGCGGCGTTCACGAGCAGGTCGACCTCCGAGTCGAGGTAGCGGCCGAAGGCGCTCGTCCGGCCGGTCAGGCGCGCGAGCTGGCCGTCCGCGTTGTCGAGCAGCGTCTTCAGCTGCACGAGGAGGGCCGCCGTCAGCAACGAGCCGCGCCCGAGCTCGACTGCGGCCGTGATCCCGGCCACTCCCGCAGCGGCCACGACGAGCGGCGGCGGCACACGGAGGCGTGCGCAGAGGAGGACGAGCGGGTGCGCGAGGGGCCGGAAGACCCACTCGCACACAAGCTCCGTCCCGCGCCGCGGCTTCCGCGACCGGGCAAGTCTGTCAGACGGCAAGAGCACCCTCACCGGCGCGGATCACCTCGCGCGCGTCGTCGAGTCTGTCCCAGACGTTCCACAGCAGCACGCCGCGCGGCCGTCCATCTTCGACATAGGTGACGACGCCCTTGCGGTACGGCTCCTGCCAGTTCTCGACCGCCTCGAGCCTCGAGTCGACGACCCCGACCGCCTCGTAGCCGAGGTCGAACAGATCCGAGTAGAAGAACGGAATGTGCAGGTAGGGAGTGTCTGCTCCGGCCATGTTCGCGCCGACGGCGTGACCGTGGCTGTTCGCGTGATCCTCGTGCTCGATCCGCAGCGAGATGCCGAGAGCCGGAACCGGGAAGCGCGCGACGTCGCCCGCTGCGAAGACGTCGTCGCGGCCGGTGACGCGCCCGTACTCGTCGACCACGATGCCGTCGTTCACCTCGAGCCCCGCCGCTTCCGCCAGCTCGGTGTCGGCGACGACGCCCAGCCCGGCGACGACCGCATCGGCCTCCAGCTCCAGGCCCGACTTGGTCTTGACGCTGGTCCCCGAGGCCTCGGAGACCATCTCGCCTGCGCGCACGTCGACGCCCTTCTCGCGGTAATAGTCGGTGACCGAGGCGGAGAGCCCAGCAGGGAAAAGACGGTGGCCGATTCCGTCATCGGGGAAGAGCATCGTGACGCGGACTCCGTTGTCGACCAGGCTGGCCGCGAGCTCCGAGCCGATGAAGCCGCCGCCGATCACGACCACGTGAGCTCCTTCGCCGGCAACCCCGCGCACCGTCCGGTAGTCGTGCAGCGTCCGGTACCAGATGACGCCGTCTGCGCCCGGGATCTCTCGCGGCCTGGCGCCGGTGGCAAGCAGGAGCTTCTGCCACTCGTACTCCTGGCCGGCGTCGTCTGTCGCGGTGTGGGCGGCGAGGTCGAGCGAGACGATTCGGCGCCCTGTCACGAGCTCGAGATCATCGGCCAGGTCGCGCCAGAGCTTCTCCTCGGACGTGCCATGCCAGAGGCCCTTCGTGAGCAGTGGGCGCTTGTACGTCGGGTGCGGATCGGCGCCGACCATCGTGATCGAGCCCTCGGAGTCGTGCTCCCGGATGCCCTTCGCCGCCATGTCGCCCGTCATTCCGGCGCCGACGATGAGGTACTTGGTCTTCTGCATCTTTCGGCCTCTTTTCAGGAGATGGAGTCGAGCTCGAGCAGTGCTCGGAGGCTCTCGTGCTCCTCCGCGCAGGCGGGACAGCCGACGAGGTGGGCACGCAGGCCCGGGACGAGCGCGTCGGCCGGCGCCCGCGAGAGCTCCAGCTCGACGTAACGGTCGAGTTGCGCGAAGCACTCGTCGCAGTCGAGCTCCGGCTCGCCGCTGCCGAGCAGCCGCACCAGGGTCGGATCGAGCTCGCGTCCGGTCATTCGGCCACCTCCGGGTACCCAGCCTCGACGACGTGATCCCGCAGCCTCCGGCGCGCGTCGTGAAGCATCTTGTAGAGCGCGTTCCGGTTCGAACCCAGGCGCTCCGCGAGTACGTCGATCGGAACGCCCTCGAGCACGGTTGCGATAAGCACCTGTCGCTGACGCGGCGTCAGCGCTGTGCGTATCCCTTCGCGCACGGCCTCGAGCAGCGCTGCGTTCTCGACGTCGTCGTCCGGCCCGGGCCCCGCGTGGGCGAGCTTCTCCCAGTGCTCCGGCTCGAGCGTCACCTCACGGTCGCGCCACGCCCGGCGGCGCACCTTCACGGACGCCTCGAGCAGCGCGAACTTGTACGCCCAGGTACGAAAGCTGCTCTCGCCGCGGAAATCCTCGAGGCGCCGCAGAACCGAGACCGCGGCGTCGTCGGCCGCGTCCTGGGCGAGCTCGTCCAGCTCGACTGCCGAGAGCTGGGGGAGGGAGCCCCGTCGCCGGAACACCTCGAAGCGGGCCGCGCGCAGGAGGAGTCCCTGAAGACTGGCGACGGCTTCCTCGCGGCGGGCGCCGTGGCCGTGCAGGTCGAGATGCCACTCCTCGAGGCCAGGGGCTGCTGCGAGCGCGCTCACGTCAGGATTAGTGTCCGGTCCGGGCACGGTCTTACCTTCTACCGGCGAGGTCGCGCGCTACGCGGCGGCAAGGGCGGAGGTCTGCTCCGCCATCTCGCGGTCCTTTTCGGTGATCCCAGCCGCGGAGTGGGTCGTCCAGCGGACGGTGACGCGCCGGTAACGGATATCGATGTCCGGGTGGTGGTTCTCGCTCTCGGCGAGCTCACCGATCCGATCGACGAACGCGATCGCGGCGGGGAACGACGGCAGCTCGAACTCTCGCACGAGTGCGTCGTCCTGCTCCTGCCAGTCGCTCATGCCTGAAGTATCCCCCGTGCGGGACGCACAGGCGGTCGTTGTGCGTACAAGACTCCAGAGGAGTGCGTGAGCCGAGTGACCGGGAACTCGTTCGAAAGGCGCGGCGCGGCGACCGTGAGGCTGCGGCCGCGCTGTTTCGCCGCTACTGGCGGGACGCCTGGCGTGCTGCGTACGCGATCACGGGACGGCGCTCGCTCGCGGACGACGTGGCCGCAGACGGGTTCGAGCGGGCCTTCGGGGCGCTCGGACGCTTCGACGACCGCCGACCGTTCGGGCCGTGGCTGCACCGGATCGTGGCCAACCGCGCGCTCGACGTGCTGCGGGCGGAACGTCGCCTCTCCGACGAGGAGCTCCCGGAACTGCCCGACGCCGCTCCGGTGCACCAGTCCGGCGACCGCAGCCTCCTTACGGCGGTGGCCGATCTGTCGCTCGAGCGGCGCGTCGTCGTCGTCCTGCGCTACGGGGTGGGCATGACGCCGAAGCAGATCGCCGGCGCGCTCGATCTTCCGGTCGGCACCGTCAACTCACGCCTCGCGCGTGCGCTCGAGCAGTTGCGGGAGTCGTTGGAGGTCGAGCATGTCGAGTGAGTTCGAACGCCGGCTCGAGGCGATGCTTGCCGCTGCCCCGGAACCGGAGCCGGGAGCGGGGGAGGAGGCACTCCACCGGGCGCTGCAGGCGCTGCAGCCCGTGGCTCCCGCGCACCGCGGGCTCCGCACCGCAGTCCTCGTCTTCGCGGCGGCCCTCGTCCTGCTCGTGATAGCGGCCGGGTCGCTCGCCGCCGCGGGCGCGCTGCACGTCAGCTTCGGCGTGAAGGCGAAGCCGCGTCCGGTGACGGCCCAACTCACGCTGCCGAAGGGAACGAGCGGCATTGCGGCCATCGTCGACGGCAGGCTCTCAGTCATTGCGAAGGGCGGCTCCCTACAAGGGCGGCCCGCGAGCGCAGCGGCGCTATCTCCCCGCGCACTCTACGTCGCGGCGGGAATCGGCAACTCACTCGTCGCGCTAACCCCCGACGGCCGTCGAGCCTGGACGCATCCGGCCGGCGGCAAGGTAGTGGCGATCGCCTGGGCGCCGGACGGCTTCCGGATCGCGTACATCGTCCACGCAGGCCGTCGCTTCGTGTTGCACGTCATCTACGGGAACGGCATTCACGACACGACGGTCGACCGCTCGGTGCGAGCCGTGAGACCGTCGTGGCGGGCAGACTCCCTCGCGCTCGCATACGTCGGCGGAGGCGGCCGCGCGGTCGTTTATGACCTTGCGCACAAGAGGCATGGCATGGCGGGGACGTCCGCTCCCGCCACACGCGTCGCCTTTGCCCCGACGGGCGCGACGTTGGCGATCGCGACGCCGAACTCGGTGCTCGTCGGCCGGCGGAAGGTCGTAACCGGCGAGGTCGGAGCTCTCGGCTGGCTGAGGGGCGAGCTTGCCGTGGCGACGCCGGGCCTCGACTCTGAGCGGGTTAGTTCGTTCTCGCCCACCGGAGTTGCGCGCGGGTCATTCGACGTGCACGGAGTCGTCCTCGCCATCGAGCCGAAGCTCGTGGTCGTCCGCAGTGGCCGAAAGCTGGTCGGCGGACACACGACTCTCCTGACGACCCGGCCGGATGTGCCGGTGCGTGACGTCCAGGTTGGCTAACGCGGCCAGACGGAGATTGCGACATAGCGCGTCACCGGCGCTATCCTCCTCGTCCAGAGCCGCTTCAGCGTTCGCGCCTCGAGCTCCGTGACGTAGCCAGTGAGGAGAGAGCTCGTCACCGCCCCGCCGTGGAACGTCGCGAGATTGAACGAGCCGTAGGGCATCGACACCGAGCCGTGCCGGCCGTACGTTCGCCACGAGACGGCTTCGAGAGAGGAGCCGTAACCGCTCGTCACGATCGCCCGCTTGCCGGAGAAGGCGATCTCCTGCGGGCCCTTCCCGGCGGCGATCTCGCGCACGGCCCTGCCGGTCGCGGCGTTGAACACCGTCACGAACGGCGCCGCAGAGGAGCTGACCCAGACGCTTCTCCCGTCGGGCGAGAACTCGATTCCGTGCGCTGTCACGTGCGGGTGGATCCGGCCTACGACCCGCGGCCGCGCGAGGTCGGAGGTGTCGAGGCGGACGATCGTCGATGCCCTCTCGCCGAGAGCAACCCAGAGCCGTTTTCCGTCCGGGCTGAAGTCGAGATGGTGTGCCTGGAAGCCCGCGAAGACGTGGCCCACGATCGACCGGCGCTTGAGATCGATCACGACGAGCCGACCGCTCCCTGCATCGGAGATGTACGCGTACCTGTCGCCGGGGGCGATCGCGGCCACCTCCGGCCGGACAAACCCGTGGAAGACCCTGATCGGTCTGAGGGAGTGCCAGCCGAGCAGGGTCACCATCCCGTGCGGATCGACGACGACTGCGGGACCGTGCAGCGGCGCCGCGACCATCAGCGGGTCGGCGACGCGGACCCGCTTCAGGACACGACCTCCGTGCCGGCCGAGCGAGACGGCGAAGACCGCGTTCGAGGCCTCCGCACAGACGAGAGCGACCGGTCGGTGCGTGGAGGGTCCGGCAGACGCGGAAGGAACGAGGAAAAGTGCAGCCAGAAGAACGAGGGGGCTACGCATGCCTCCGATACGGGCTAGCTGTGCTGCGAGGTCCCGTTAGCTACGGTTTGCATCGCTGCGGGGCGTGGCGCAGCTTGGTTAGCGCGTTGGTCTGGGGGACCAAAGGTCGCCGGTTCGAATCCGGCCGCCCCGATTTTCGGCAGGTGCAGGTTGTTTCACGCATGATTCCTTCGGATGCGTAGCCTCGCATGCTTCATGGTCGTGGGTGCCGCGCTCGCCCTCTTCGCGGCGAGCGCGACTGCTCGCGCTGAAGCGTCCTCGTTCAAGGGCGGCGCCAACCTCAGCATCAAAGGCTGGGGGACCGTGACGCCGGGACGCGGCTTTCCCGTTCACCGCTCGGTTCCGTGCACGAACGCGTCGTGCGGAGGAGAAGCGCTGTTTGCGCGTGCGCGGCACGTCGCGCTGACCGCGAAGCCGTACCAGGGCTGGCGCTTCGTCAGGTGGCGCGGACCGTGTAAGCCGACTACGCAGCCCAAGTGCACGATCAACCTGCGTCAGGTGCACGCCAACGCCTTCGGGGAACGGGTTGCGGTCGTTCGGGCGATCTTCAGCCCGGTCGCGCCCGGGCTTACGCGCGCCAATCCGATTCCACTCGGAACTGCGAAGAACATCGGCCCCTGGATGACGGTGCGGGTCAACTCCGCGAACCCGAATGTGCCGCTCTCGCCGGCCGCCCTGCCCGGTAGCGAGTACTTCGACGCCAACCTGACCCTGACGTACACCGGCCAAGGTCCGGCGACCGTCGGCGGCCTCGACTACAACGTCGTGGCGAGCGACAGGACGGCGTACGACCCCTCCCGCAACGCGTGTCCCGAGCCGGGGCCGCAACCCCCACTGGACTTCAGCGCCCCGATCAGCCCGGGCCAGTCCGCCAGCGGGTACGTGTGCTGGACGATCGCTGCGAACGACGAGAGCAGCCTGGAGCTGTACTTCGGGTCGGGCACGCTCGACTACCCCGGTACGACCTGGTTCGCCCTCCATTGATGAAGGCGCCCCGGGCTGGAGGGTCGCCGGGGCGCCTCATCGTGACGACTCGCAAGCCGGAGGGCCTGTGGCAGGAGTCGTCGTCACGCTACTCCGGTCTCTGGGGGCGAATGGGACGCGGTCCTGTTACGGCCTGGGGTCGACTCGGTCAGTCGACCGAGGCTTTACGCAGGCATCACGCGGCGATCACGCGGTCCTCACACCTGGTCGACACCGTTCGGCGTGGAGAAGGGGCGGCGACCGCTGCGGCCGGAATAAACCAACTCAGGGGTTCTCCGAGTCCAGGTCGCTGTCCCGCTCGTCTCACTCGGTGAGCACGTCCGCGGAGCAGCTCGCGACGAGCGCGCTGCGCCAGTCCTCGACTCCCGCGAGCTGCTCGTGGTTCACGTCGACGGCGACGTCCGGCCACGATTCGAGCTCGAGCGCCTCGGCGCCGCTCGAGGAACCGATGTCCAGGAGATCGTCGACCGCAAAGACGTCACGCCGGCCGGATTGGCGCCGGGCGATGCCGTCCAGCTCGCGCAGCTCCTCGAGGGGATCGATCCGAACGTTCGAGTCCGAGCCCATGCAGAGCCCGATCCGACGGTGCAGCAGCCGCTCGACGGGCAGGAAGCCGTCGCCGAGGTTTGCCTCGGTCGTCGGGCAGGCGCAGACGCGTGCGCCCGCAGCCGCGAGCAGGTCGAGCTCGTGGCCGTCCGCATGCGTTGCATGCACGACGGTCGTGCGCAGCCCCAGGCAGCCGCACGCATCGAGCAGCTCGATCGGACGCAGGTCGTGCTCGGCGAGGCACCCGTCGATCTCCCGCGGCTGCTCGTCGGCATGGACGTGCAGCGGCAGTTCGTGCTCGGCTGCGTAGAGACCGAGCTCCTCGAGCCAGGCGGGCGGACAGGCGCGAACGGAGTGGGGGGCGACGCCGACCCGGATCCCATCGGCGCGCAGCTGCTCGAGCTCGCGCAGGTAGGCCGCCACCGACTCCTGCCGGAACCGCTCGATCCCGCCACGCGCGTACGCGACGTGGAGGAGCACGAGCTCGACGCCCGCCTCGGCCGCGGCCTCTGCCGCCGCGCGCCCCTCCTCGAGGCCGAGGTAGTGGAACTCACCGACGGCGGTGTAGCCGGCCGCACGCAACTCGCGGTAGACCTCGGCATAGCTCGTCCGGACGTGTCCCGGGGTCTGACCCCGGGCGAGCTCGAGCATGGTCTCGCGCCAGGCCCAGAAATCGGCGCCTTCGGCTCGCCCGCGCAGCGCCCTCTGGAACGCGTGGCAGTGGGCGTTCACGAAGCCCGGGATTCGTGGCAGCTGCGACACGCCCGTATCCTTGCCACATGGAGGCTCCGGCCGTCTCGCCACCCCTCGCGCAGCTCCCGAACGCGCTCACGGTCGCACGGCTCGCCCTGATCCCCGTCTTCGTCGTGCTCATGGTGCGCGCGGGGCACCGCCCGAGCTGGCCTGCGGGCGTCGCATTCGGGATTGCGGGGATCACCGACCAGGTCGACGGCTTCCTCGCGCGCCGCTGGCACGTCGAGTCTCGCTTCGGGCAGCTCGCCGACCCAATCGCCGACCGACTGATGATCGACGCGGCCGTGATCCTCCTCGCCGTGTACGACCGGCTGCCGTGGCTCGGATTGGCCGTCATCGTGGGGCGTGACGTCCTCCTGCTCGGCGGCTCGGCCTTGCTGGTCCCACGGGGCATCGAGATCGAGGTCAACGCGGTCGGCAAGGCCGCGACCTGGGTGCTCTACGCGGCGATCTTCTTCCGGATCGTCATCGCCTCGTCGACGAAGTGGCCGCTCTACCTCTTCTGGGCCGGAATCGTGCTCGCCGTCGTCGCAGCGGTGTTCTACATCGCCGAAGCCCGGAGAGAACTGCGGCGATGAAAGCCGTCGTCATGGCCGGGGGCGAGGGCACGCGGCTGCGGCCCCTGACCTCGAACCAGCCGAAGCCGATGGTCCCGATCGTCGGCAAGCCGTGCATGGAGCACATCGTCGAGCTGCTGCGCCGGCACGGCTTCGAGGATGTGATCGTCACCGTCGCCTTTCTGCCGCAGGCGATCCGGAGCTACTTCGGCTCGGGCGAGACGCTCGGCGTCGACATCGGCTACTCGGTCGAGGAGTCGCCGCTCGGCACCGCGGGCTCGGTGAAGCGCGCGGCCGGAAGGCTCGACGACACCTTCCTCGTCATCTCCGGCGACGCCCTCTGCGACGTCGACCTGACGCGGCTCGTCGAGGTCCACCGCGAGAAGCAGGCCTCCGTGACGATCGGGCTCAAGTCGGTCGAGAACCCGCTCGAATTCGGAATCGTGGTCACCGACGACGACGGCCGCGTCGAGCGCTTCCTCGAGAAGCCGTCCTGGGGCCAGGTCTTCTCGGACACGATCAACACGGGCATCTACGTGATCGAGCCGGAGGTGCTGAAGCACATCCCGCAGGACCGCCCGTACGACTTCTCGAAGGAGCTCTTCCCGCTGCTGCTCGAGATGGGCCGGCCGATCTACGGCCACGTCTTCGACGGCTACTGGCAGGACATCGGCAACCTCGACCAGTACCGGCAGGCGAACTTCGACGCGCTCGACGAGAGCGTGCAGCTCGAGATCTCGGGGATCCGCATCCGCGGCAACGTCTGGCTGGGGGACGGGGTGGACCTCGACGACCTCGACGCGATCGCAGGACCTGCGTACCTCGGCAACTACTGCCGCGTCGGGCGCGGCGCCCACATCGGCCCCTACAGCGTGCTCTCGTCGAGCGTCACGGTTCGCGAGCGTGGGCGTGTCGTGCGCTCCATCGTCGACACCTCGACGTACATCGGGAGGAGCGCCGAGGTCGTGGGGGCGATCGTCGGCCGCAGCTGCGACCTGCGCGCGCACGTGCGCGTCCACGAGGGCGTCGCGATCGGCGACGAGGTCACCGTCGGCGCCGAGAGCGTGATCCTGCCCGGCGTCCGGATCTATCCGTTCAAGGAGGTCGAGACGGGCTCGACGCTGCACGAGAGCCTCATCTGGGAGTCGCGGGGCACGACTCGCGTCTTCGGCAAGCACGGCGTGGCGGGGATGGTGAACGTCGACCTGACCCCGGACGTCGCTGTCAGGCTCGCCGCCGCTCTCGGCACCGCCCTGAAGCGCGGCGCGCGCGTCGTCGCGAGCCGTGAGGGCGCGCCGGCGTGCCGGATGATCAAGCGGGCCATGATCTCGGGCATCACGTCGACCGGCGTCCACGTCGAGGATCTCCGCGTGAGCCCGGCGGCGGTCGCCCGCCACCTCGTGAAGTCGGAGGCGCACGACGCCGGCTTCCACGTCGGCGTCAGCCCGAACGACCCCGAGGTGATCCGGATCCAGTTCTTCGAGCCGCTCGGAGTGGAGATGAGCGCCGCGATGCAGAAGGAGGTCGAGAAGCACTTCACGCGCGGCGAGTTCCGCCGCGTGGCCGCCGGCGAAGTCGGCACCATCTCCTATCCGGCGCGCGTCCGTGAGACCTACGCGGCCGACCTGCTCTCGACGATCGACGCCGAGGCTGTGCGTGCCCGCCGCTTCCGCATCGTCGTCGACTACGGCTTCTCCGGCGCCTCGTACGTCCTGCCGCTCGTGCTCGGCCCGCTCGGGGTCGAGGTCGTGTCGGCCCACGCCTTCACCGGAGAGGGGCCTGAGTACGCTGAGGCCGCGCCGGGGCTCGCCGCCTCGATCGGCCAGACGAAACGTCTCGTCCCCGTGGTGGGAGCGGATCTCGGCGCGGTCTTCGACCGCTCCGCGGAACGGCTCCATCTCGTCGACGAGCAGGCCCGCGAGGTGCCCGTCGAGCAGGCGCTGCTGCTCTTCCTCCGCCTGCTCGGCTCGAACGGCCGTCGAGGGAAGCTCGCGTTCCCGGTCACGGTGACGAGCCAGGTCGAGCGGCTCGTCGAGAACTCGGAGCTCGAAGTCGTGCGCACGCCCACCTCACTCCCCGAGCTGACGCGGGCGGCCGCGGAGGACGGCGTCGTCTTCGCGGGCGCCGTGGGAGGCGGGTACGTCTTCCCCGAGTTCCTGCCGGGGTACGACGCCGTGGCCAGCCTCGCCAAGCTGCTCGAGCTGCTGGCGCCCGTCGACCAGCCGCTCTCCGAGCTCGTCGCCCACCTGCCCGAGCCCACGCTCGTGCACCATCAGATCCCCTGCCCCTGGGCGCTCAAAGGGCTCGTGATGCGAATGCTCAACGAGCGCCTCGCCGGCCGCGACGTCGACCTGACCGATGGGATCAAGGTGTTCGACGAACGCGGCTGGGCGCAGGTGCTGCCGGATCCCGACGAGCCGCTTCTCCATCTCTACGCCGAGGGAGAGACTCGCGAGATCTCGGACGAGCTCGCGCGCGAGATGCGGGCGCTCGTCGACGAGATCGAGCAGGGGGAGGCGGCCGCCGCCCGCGCCTAGTGCCCTTTGCTCCCTCCGAACGCAAAGGCTAAGGTTCAGCTTCACCCTCGACGAGAAAGGGCCCGATGGAACCGCTGCCGGATCTTGCGACGCTGTCCGACGACGACCTCAAGAAGCTCATCGACGAGCTGACGCAGGAGGAGCAGGAGGTCTCGTACCGTCGGCGGCTCCTGCACGGAAAGATCGACATCCTGCGCGCCGAGCTCGTGGCCCGGCTGCAGAAGACCGAGGGGAGGAGCGTCCTCGAGGCGGTCGACGTCGACTCGCTCACGGCGATCCTCACCGGCAAGGCCGCTCCGCCTGCCTGATGGCGAACGTCTACTGCCCCGAGTGCGGGTACAGCAACCCGGAGTCCGCCCACTTCTGCGCGAAGTGCGGCGCGGCGCTCGTCGTCCCCGCGGAAGGGGAGTCGACGGAGGCGTTCACCGCCCCGGAGCTGCCGGAGGGCCTCGACCCGCTCGAGGATCTCGGTGTCCACGGCGCAGCCCTCATCGTGCGCTCGGGCGGCGGACACGCAGGTGAGACCTTCCCCGTCGAGGCGAGCCCCACCACGATCGGGCGCTCGCCCGAGTGCGCGATCTTCCTCGACGACGTCACCGTGTCCCGCAAGCACGCTGTCCTCTCGCAGGACGGCGACCGCTGGCAGATCGAGGACCAGGGCAGCCTCAACGGGACGTTCGTCAACCGCGAGCGAGTCGAGACGGCGGAGCTCCGAGACGGCGACGAGCTCCAGATCGGCAAATACCGGCTCACCTTCCTCCAACGCTGATGGCGGCCACGGAAGCACCATCGCGCCGCCGGCTGCTCACGATCGGCACGGTCTGCAACCGGCTCAAGGACGAGTTCCCGGACGTCTCGATCTCGAAGATCCGCTACCTCGAGGACCAGGGGCTCCTGAACCCTCGCCGGACGCAGGGCGGCTACCGGCTCTTCTCGGAGGACGACGTCGAGCGGCTGGAGACGATCCTGCGCTTGCAGCGAGACGAGTTCCTGCCGTTGCGGGTGATCCGCGAGGAGCTCGACGCAGGCGCGGGCACGAAACGGCGCCGGCGTCGCAGCGTCGTCGACGACGGCGAGGAGGAGCTCGATCTCGGCCAGCTCTGCGACCGGGCCGGCATCACGCTCGACCGTGCGCGCGAGCTCGAGGAGTTCGGCCTGCTCGAGTCGCGCCACGAGGACGGGCAACGGCTCTACGCCGAGAGCGAGGCGGAGATCGCGGCGGCCTGCGAGGCGCTCGCGCAGTTCGGGATCGGAGCGCGGAACCTGCGCGCTTTCCGCACCGCGGCCAATCGCGAGAGCAGCCTGCTCGAGGCGGTTCTCGGACCTGCCCTGCGCTCTCGCAGCGCCGACCGTCGGCAGGCCGCTCTCGGCGACCTGCAGCGGCTCGCGCAGAACGCGCAGGAGCTCGCCGACCTCCTGTTGCGGCGCAACGTCCGCCGTCTGGTCGAGTAGCCTCGTGCAACGTGGCGGGGATCGATCTCACAACGCGCGTCCGCGAGGTCCCGGACTTTCCCGAGCCGGGCGTCGGCTTCAAGGACATCTCTCCGCTCCTGCTCGACCCGGAAGCTCTGCAGCAGGCGGTCCGGGCGCTCGCCGACTGGACCCGCGAGCGTGGGGCCGACCTCGTCCTCGGGGCCGAGGCCCGCGGCTTCTGGCTCGGTGCCGCGATCGCGGTCGAGGCCGGCTGCGGCTTCGTCGCCGCCCGGCGGCCGGGCAAGCTCCCGCCCGAGACTGTCTCCGCGACCTACGTGCTCGAGTACGGGCAGAACTCGCTCGAGGTCGCGGCCGACGCGATCGGAGGCGGAGCCCGGGTCGTGATCCACGACGACGTGCTTGCCACGGGCGGGACGGTCGAGGCGATCGCCGGACTGGTCGAGCAGCTGGGCGGGATGGTCGTCGGCGTCAACTTCGTGATCGAGCTCTCGTCCCTGGGCGGCCGCGCGCGCCTCGCGAACTACGACCTCTGTTCGCTGATCACGTACTGAAGCCCGCTGCCGGCCGTCCGGCGCTGTCTCTACAACGTCCCCATGTACGACCCGCTCACGGGCCGGTACGCGTTTGCCTGCCCCGTCCGAGGTGAGACGCAGGTGCCCCTTTCGGCCTTCCTCAGCATCGAAGAACTCCCCGGCGCGGCGCATCCGGCCGTCTTCCGAGTCCGGTTCAACTGCAACTGCGGAAGCGAGCACGACGGCCTCGTCACGCACGAAGAGCTCGACTGGTCACCGCTCGGGCTCCAGGCGGGCGAGTTCTTCAACCTCATGACCGCGCGGATCGACCCGGTGGGCGCCGAGTTGGGCGAGCTCGCAGCCGTGCATATCAAGCGGGGGGAGTGGCCGTGGAGCTTCTTCTGCTACCCGGAGGAGCAGGCGCGTCCGGTGTTCCCATCCTCCTTTGCGCTGCTCGCGGCGACGGACGGGCCGGTCGGCCTCGCCGTGCGCTGTCCGAGCTGTCGCCGGTTGTCGCTCAACCTCGTCTCGCATCCGCATGTCGACGTCCCGTTCCACAACGACCGCGAGATCGGGGTCGTGGAACACGTGTTCGCCGCGGACGCGCTGACCACACTCGACGAGTTCCGGGCCGAGCTCTGGTCGGCGTCGTTCGACGTGCGCAGGCTTGCGCTCGAGTAATCCGGGTAGGCGCACCCGCAGGTGGAACTCGACCGTTCCACTGGCATCGGCCAACGGAACGAGGTGAAGAAGAATGCGCAGATACGGCTTGTACGACACGTCGCGCGGTCTGACGCTGGCGCTCGCAGCAGGGCTGGCTGGACTCGGGCTCTGGGGCGCCGCGCAGATCGGAACGCAGACGACCGGACGCTTCTGGCTCGCACTGACCATCGTGGCCGGCGCCGGGCTCCTGATCGCACTGGCGAACCACGTAGGGACCTGGACGAAAGGTCTCACGATGCGGATGTCTCCGGGCACGTTCGCCCTTGCGTTCCTGCCCGTCCTCGTCTGCGTCGGCTGGATCCTGCTCGCGAACCAGCCGGGCAGCGGCTGGCAGGAGGGCAGGATCGACTCCTGGAGCAACTCGCTCGGGATCCTCGGGATCGTGCACTCGGTCGGTCTCTGGCACGGTGTGCTCGCGTTCGGGTTCGGTCTGATGCTCGGCCTCTCCCTCGACGGCGTCCCCGCGCCCGTGGAGGAGACCGAGGCGGCGTATGCCTCCGACGAGCCTGTTGCGGCCGAGCGGCGCTGGACGGCCCGGAGGGGATCGGCGACGCCCTCGGAGACTCCCGCCGACGAGACCACGCAGACCCGGAGCCGAATGCCGGCCGGCTGACCCGCACGCATCGATCCGCGGCCACTTTCGCTCCCGAACGAGTGAGAGCGGCCGCGGATCCCTGCGGGGAGGGATCACGCTAAAGGGGTAGGTCCTCCGATACACAGGACCGAGATGAACGTCTTGGCCCAGAAGACGACTCACCGTGGTCTTCGGCTGCTCGCCGCGCACCTGGAGAGCCTCGATCCGCACGCGGTGCCCGCGCGGGAACGGCTCGAGGAACAGCTCGGCAACGAGCTCGCCCGCAAGCTCGTCTTCGCACTCGCGCCGCCACGCTCGGGCCGGCGCGCGGCCTAGGCCGGAGGCTTCGAGCGTCTGCGGCGGCGCACGGGAACGTCCTCGCCGCGCAGACGGACGAACAGCCAGATCCCCGCGAACGAGACCATTGCGATGACGACGGCGATGGCACCGCTCTCTCCGACGGCGAGGAGCCCGAAGTAGATGTACGCCCCGAGCCCGACTGCCCAGATGAGCGCGATCACGCCCTGGTCGATGCTCGGCGGACGAGGCGGTTCCATCGCGCCGATCGTAGTCGAGGCGCTATCGGCGGGGCGAAAGGACCGGGCTGGACCAAAAAAATTCGCCGAGCCGGTCGCGGTTTCGTCCACAACCCCGACTGACTTTCCGCTTCGGCCCTTGCGGGCCGCCTCGTACAGCCTCCCGGTGTTGCTTCGTCCTACTCCCGCGCCGCGCTCGGCGCAAGAGGGAATGTATGGCCTCTCAGCACACGTCGCAAGGGTCCCGGAAACGAAAAATGCCGCAATTTGCGAACGTTGAATAATCAACATTTCCACAGCCCTCTGTGCATCCTGTGGATAAGTGGGCGAGAGGCCGGGCCGGGAAACATCTTCCGTAGCTACTTGACATAACATTGCTTATCGTGCATGGGACTTGACCCGCAGGGGGTCGCCGTGTTTCGGTAGCTTCGACAGGCGGGAACGAATGTTCAGAACGTCCAGTGAGCGCCGATTGAGGGGGAAGCTGTGACGACGGTCGAGGTGGAGTCGATCCTGGCGAGCGAGGAGCTGGCGACGCTGCTCGAGGCGTCCGAGTCGAGCGGACAGCTCAAGCAGGTCGAGCTGGTCGAGGTGCTGGAGCCGCTCGAGCTCGATCCGCTCGAGACGGAGGCGGTCTACCAGGAGCTCGACCGGCGCGGAATCGAGTTGCTCGCCGAGCCGGAGCGCGAAGCCGAGCCCGAGCCGCCGCCCCGGCCCGAGAAGGCGCCGCCGTCGCCGCAGCCGCTCGAGACGACAACCGACGCGCTGCAGCTCTTCCTGCGCGAGGCAGGCCGGCACCAACTCCTCACCGCCGCTCAGGAGGTCGAGCTCGCTAAGCGGATCGAGCGCGGCGACGGACCTGCGAAGCAGCGGATGATCCAGTCGAACCTGCGCCTCGTCGTCTCGATCGCGAAGAATTACCGCAACCAGGGCCTTCCTTTCCTCGACCTGATCCAGGAAGGCACGCTCGGCCTGATCCGCGCGGTCGAGAAGTTCGACTGGCGTCGCGGCTACAAGTTCTCCACCTACGCGACCTGGTGGATCCGCCAGGCCGTCGCCCGCGCCCTCGCCGACAAGGCGAGGACGATCCGGATGCCGGTCCACATCGTGGAGCGGATGCAGAAGATGAACCGGGCCGAACGGACGCTGTGGATGGAGCTCGGCCGCGAGCCGACGCTCGACGAGATCGCAGCCGAGGCGTCGCTGCCGATCGAGCAGGCACGCGAGGTGCGGGCCGCCGCGCGCGCTTCGGCGAGTCTCGACCAGCCGGTCGGCGACCAGGAGGACGCGGTCTTCGGCGACTTCGTCGCCGGCGACGACCCGCTCCCCGAGGAGCGCGTCGAGGGGGCCCTCCGTAGCCAGGCTCTCGCAGTCGCGCTCCAGGCGCTCGGTGAGCGCGAGCGTCAGGTACTCATCCTGCGCTACGGGCTCGTCGACGAGGAGCCGAAGACGCTCGAGGAGATCGGCCGCCGTCTCGGCCTCACGCGCGAGCGCGTGCGCCAGATCGAGCTCGACTCTCTCCGCCGTCTCGCGAACCTCCGCGAGATGCAGATGGTCGCGGCGCCTTAGAGCCGGCGAAGAGCTGTTCGCGTGCGATGTTGCGTGTGCTCGTCCGCTGGGTTCGCGATCTCGGGCGCGCGGAGTTCCTGATTCCCGCGAGCGAAGCGCCGGCTTCGCGAGCTATTCCGTGCGGAGATAGTGCTCGAGGCCGGGAGCGGCCACCCTGAGCTCGCGGAGTGCCCGCGTCTCGAGCTGACGAACGCGCTCGCGCGTGATGCCGAGCTGCGAGCCCACCTCTTCGAGTGTCTGCGGGAGCTCGCCGTCGAGGCCGAAGCGAAGCGAGAGGACGCGGCGCATGCGTGGATTGAGCTGGTCGAGCGCCCCCGCCAGCTCCCTCCCCCGCGCCTGCTCGGCCGATTGCTCATGCGGAGCGAGCGCATTGACGTCCTCGATCAGATCGCCGTACATGCTCTCGCCGTCGCCGACGGGCGTCTCGAGGCTGACGGGGTTCTCGACGAGCTCGAGTAGTTCGCGCACCCGTTCCTCGGACTGCTGCGTCTCGCGCGCGAGCTCGGCGAGCGACGGCTCGCGGTTGAATTTCTGGGCCAGCTGGCGGCGGGCGCGCAGCAGCCGCCGGACCTGGTCGGCCACGTGCACGGGCAGCCGGATCGTCCTGCCCTGGTCGGCGAGCGCGCGCGTGATCGCCTGGCGGATCCACCAGGTCGCGTACGTCGAGAGCTTGTAGCCGAGCCGGTAGTCGAACTTCTCCACGGCGCGGATGAGGCCGAGGTTGCCCTCCTGGATCAGGTCGAGCAGGGGGACGTTGGCCCGCGTGTAATTGCGCGTGATGGCCATCACGAGCCGCAGGTTCGACTCGATCAGCCGTGTCTTCGCCTCCTCGTCGCCCTCGTCCTTGCGGCGGGCGAGCTCGCGCTCTTCCTCGCGCGTGAGCAGCGCGCCGCCACCGATCTGGCGGACGTAAAGCTTCAGTGGGTCGGCAGCAGAGGGCGCCTGCTCGGGAGCCGGCTCCTCAGCCGCAAAAGACGATTCCATCGCGGCTTGTATCGGCTCCATCCGGTTTCACCTTTAGAAAGCCCTAACCGGCATGACCTACGGTGGAAGGGTTCAGATACCGATAGGGAGAAAAGCTTTCCTAGGACGTTATGTGCGGCATTGCGGGATATAGCCTCTCGGCTCGGAGCAGCGTCGACCGGACGCTCGCTGCGCAAGCTCTCCTGGCCGGAATCGCCGATCGAGGCGCCGACGCAGTCGGCTACGCGTATCGCGGCGGCCACGACACCTATCCGGTGGTCACGAAGCAGCGGACAGCCGCGAGTCGCCTGCTCGAGCGGGTCGACGTGCCGGAGCATGCAACCGAGCTTCTCATCCACGTCCGCGACTACACGAAGGGCCACCCGTCGATCCCCGCCAACAACCACCCCGTCCGCCACGGGCCGGTCGTCGGGATCCACAACGGGATCATCGTCAACGACGACGAGCTCCTCGCCCCGTACTCCTGCGCCCGCGCGGAACCTCGGATGACCGTCGATTCCGAGGCGATCTTCGCGCTCGCGGCGCACTCGCGGAACGACCCGCGCGCCCTCGAGGAGATCGCCGGCTCCATGGCGACGGCCTGGCTCGACCAGCGTGAGCCGGGCACCGTCTTCGCCGCTCGCGGCATCGGACGGCCCCTGTGGCTCGGGCGTGGCCGCAACGAGGTCTTTTTCGCCTCCACCCGCCGGGCGCTCGAGATCGCCTCCGAGTACACGGGGGAGCGCCTCCGTCTGAGCGAGGTACGCGACGGGACGTTTCTCGGGCTCCGCGACGGTCGCGTCGCGCGCAACGCGCGCTTTCGTCCCGACCGGAGCTACGTCGAGGAGCGTTCGCTGCCGGCCGTCCGGGCCCCCGGGCAGAGCGCGTACTGCCTCAAGCGGCTCGCCGTGATCGCGGCGACCGCGGCCTAGGACGGTTTGACGAAGCGCAGGCTGAGCCGTCGGCGCACACTGCTCGCCCGCTGAGCGTCGTCCTCGCTCGCCGGAATAGGGCTGCTATTCCGGCTCCCTGCGTCCTTGTCAGCGAACGACCATCGCACGCCGACGACGAGCGGCACTTCGCCAAACCCTCCTAGACCAGCGTTCCGTCGCTTGCGACGTCTCGGCCTTGCTCCGAGAGTCGTTGCCGCACGAGGAACTGGAACGTCGACCACGCGCCGCGCCGTGCGTCGAACATGCGGTAGACCTGCCATTCCGTCAGAAGCGACTCGTCCTCGCGCCGAGCCAGGCCCCAGTCCGCGAACTTCGGGAGTCGGCCGAGCCGTTCGGCGAGCGTCACGCCTTGGTCGACGGCCCGCTCGAGCCTCTCCTCTCCCACCGGCACGTCGAACCCGGCCTCGCGCAATGCGTTCGTCAGGGAGCCGAAGGTGTGCCAGTAGAGCGACTTCGAAGGCAGGCGGCCTTTGTGCTCGTCGATGTCGCGCGCCGTGGGCGGCCGGCCGAGCTCCTCGCCGAGGCTCCGCAGCAGACCGAGCAGCTCCTCGCGCGTCGCGAAGCGGCGTGGGACGAGCCCGGCGGCGCGCTTCGCGGCGTTCCACGAGCCGAAGTGCTCGATCACCGTCTGCGGGTGCACCGCCGTCTCGGGGTCCGCGGCGAACTCGCGCATGGTGGGCGAGCGGCCGAGCCGCTCGGCACACGCGACGATCTCCGCGACGATCTGCTCGTCGGTGTAGCGCTTGCGGATACCGGCCTGGAAGTCCGCGAGCTCCTGCGGATCGATCGAGGCGAGCGCCCGGTAGCGGGGCTTCTCCGCCATGTCAATAAGTGTAGAGCAGGTTGAGTAATACGCAAGTAGTCCCGTGCAGGCGTGTCTCGCTAGGCTCGCGCGATGCGTCCCCGCCCCCCACTCACGCTCGAGATCGCCGCGGCACGCGGCGTCGCCGCGCTCTCGCGGCGCCTCGGAGCCGGCGGTGGGACGACGATTCCGGGCCGGCTCCTCGCCGAGGTCGATCGGGGAGCGGTGGATCGGCTGGCGGCTCGACTGGCGAATGGGACCGCGGTCGTCTCGGCGACGAACGGCAAGACGACGACGACGTCGATGGCGGCCGAGATCCTGCGGCCGCGATACCGGCTGGCACACAACGCGGCGGGTGCGAACCTCGTTTCGGGAGTCGCCTCGGCTCTGCTCTCCGCCGGAGACGCCGATCTCGGCCTGTTCGAGGTCGACGAGGCGGCACTGCCCGAGCTCGTGCGGCGGCTCCGGCCGAGAGCGGTCTGCCTGGGCAACCTCTTCCGCGACCAGCTCGATCGGTACGGCGAGCTCGAGCTCGTAGCGGAGCGCTGGCGGGACGCCGTAGCCGCACTGCCCGACGCCGCACAGCTCGTGTACAACGCCGACGACCCGCAGCTGGCCGCGGTCAGCGAGACGCATGCCCGCAGCGTCGCCTTCGGCCTCGACGATCCGCAGGTGGCCCGTCCGTCCCTCCAGCACGCGGCCGACTCGAAGTACTGCGTCCGCTGCGGCACGCCGTACGACTATGCGGCCGCCTACGTCGGCCACCTGGGCGACTACCGGTGCCCGCGCGGGCACCATGCGCGGCCGCCCCTGGAGATCGCAGCGCGGGACATCTCCCTGCACGGGCTCGAGCGCGCCTCCTTCCGGCTCGACACACCCGAGGGGTCACGGCGGATCGAGCTGCGTCTACCCGGCCTCTACAACGTCTACAACGCCGTCGCGGCCGCTGCTCTCGCCCGCGCGCTCGGGGCGGACCTCGCCGAGATCGGGATGGGCCTCGAGCGCTTCTCCGCGGCGTTCGGGCGTTTCGAGCGCGTCGCCGTCGGCGACAAGCGCCTCCTCCTGCTGCTGATCAAGAACCCGGCCGGCGCCAACGAGGCCGTCCGCACGCTCGTGGACGGCGGCGCTCCGCGGGTAGTCGTGGTGGCGCTCAACGACGAGATCGCCGACGGTCGGGACGTCTCCTGGATCTGGGACGTCGACTTCGAACCGCTGCTGCCGGATCTCGAGACGCTCGTCGCCGGCGGCGAGCGCGCGGCGGAGCTCGCGCTCCGCTTCCGCTACGGCGGCCTCGCGCAGGACGCGATCGAGCTCGAGCCCGACCTTGGGAGCGCGCTCGATCGAGGCCTCGCGCTGACGCCGGACGGCGGGGAGCTCGTCGTGCTCCCCACGTACACCGCGATGCTCGGCCTGCAGCGGCTCCTCGCCGCGCGCGGCCTCGCGAAGCCCTACTGGGAGCGCTCCGGATGACCGCGATCCGCGTCGGCCACCTCTATCCGGACTACCTCAACATCTACGCCGACCGCGGGAACATCGCCGTCCTCACGCGACGCGCGGCGTGGCGTGGCCACGAGCTCGAAGTGACATCGCTCGGGATGGGAGACTCGATCGAGCCCGGCGCGCACGATCTCTACTACGTCGGCGGCGGCCAGGACCGCGAACAGCTCCTCGTCGCGGAGGATCTCGTGGGGAAGGCGGAGGCGCTGCACGACGCCGTCGGGCGCGGCGCTGCCGCACTCGCGGTCTGCGGCGGCTACCAGCTGTTCGGAAGGGGCTATCGCGGCTTCCACGGCGAGGACATGCCCGGAATAGGCCTCCTCCCACTCGAGACCGTCGCCGGCGAGCGCCGCTTGATCGGGGATGTCTTGATCGAGTGCGAGCTCGAGCCCGGCGAGAGGCGAACGCTGGCCGGCTTCGAGAACCATGCCGGCCGCACGCACCTCGATACCGGCGCGGAGCCTCTCGGGCGTGTTCTCGCGGGCTTCGGCAACGACGGCGACAGCGGGTTCGAGGGCTGCCGGGCCGGCCGCGTGATCGGCACGTACCTCCACGGGCCTCTCCTGCCGCGCAACGCCTGGCTCGCGGACTGGCTGCTCGCTCAAGCGCTTGCACACCGCCTGGGGACCGACAAGGCGCCGCAGCTCGAACCACTGCCGGACGAGCTCGAGGGCCGCGCGCACGAGGTGTCCGCGGCACGCGCACGCTCGCGCGGCGGCCGATTCGGCGGCTAGCCGGCTTCGGCGATCTTGACCGCCTTCTCAACCGCGACCCGTAGCGGCTCAGGCACCTCGCCGTTGCCACGGTAGCGCTGCCACGCCTTCTGCGGCTTGCGGCCGCGAGTGCCCGCCCGCAGCCCGGAGACGCTCTCGAAGTCGGGCGTCAGCACGACGGTGCGTCGGCTGCCCGCGACCTCACGGATGAGGCGGTTGACCACGCGCTCCGACTCGACCGGCCGCATGCCGCGCGGCGCGTCTCGGTCGTGGACGACGACGTACGGGATGCTGCAGGCGTTGGCGACGCGCGCGAAGAGCGGCATGTTGCCCTTGCCGCCGCACTCGAGCACGAGGATCCCCTCCTTGTCCAGATCGATGCCGAGCGCGTCGAAGACGAGCGGGAAGATGAGCTTCTCCGTACGCCCTTCGACGAGCACGGCGCAGCGCGCGAGGAACAGCTCGGCCCGGTCGCTGTCGAACGCCGAGAGCGCGCGGAACGTCTCGGCCTCTGCCAGCGGCTCGGGCTGGAAGAGCGACGTCCCGCCCGACGCCGTGTGGCGGATCAGCGCGAGCTCTTCGAGCTTGTCGACGCTGAGGAAGACGGGCGCGTGGGTCGAGTAGAGGATCTGGTTCCCCGCCTGCGCGAGTCCCCGCAGAAGGCCGTACAGATGGCGTTGGGCGTGTGGGCTGAGATAGAGCTCCGGCTCCTCGATCAGGAGCACGAAGTCGCGCAGGTGCGAGGCGAGGAGCCGCTCCATGCCCGCGACGAGCGCGAGCCCGCCGTCGGCAGCGGCCCAGTGGCGATCGACGGTAGGCGGCTGGAGGAGCTCGGCGACCTCGGGTGCGCCGCGCCCGGTGGTCGGCGCCACGAGTGTCCGCGAGCGGAGGTTCGCCGGCAGAAAGAGCACGGGCGGCGCACCGGCCCGGTTGAGGTTGAGCGTGTCTGGCGGCCGGGCGTCGAGGAAGATCGTTCCCTTTGCGACGTCCGCTTCGAGGCGGATCCTCCCACTCGCTCCGTCTCGGGCGACGTCGTCGATCGTCGGCGGGGGCGCCGCGGCCTCGAGCAGCGTCCAGATCGCCGTCAGCACGGTGGACTTTCCGCTCGACGCCTCACCGACGAGCGCGCAGACGGAGCCCGGTGAGAGCTGGAGCTCTCGCGCCGCACGGTACCCCTGGATCGAGACTCGTCTGAGCGGCGGCGCCACGCTCAGGGCGCCCAGAGTGCGCCGAGGTACACCGCCGGGTCTCCGGGCTCCCAGCGGCCGAGGAAGCGCTGGAGCGGCGGGTGGAGCACGACTTCGTCGAGCTCTGCCGGGTCGAAGAGTCGGTGACCTCGCACGGCGGCGTCGGTGGACGTGACGCGCTCGAGGGAGCGCCCGGAGAGGTCGGCGGCAAAGATGACGTGCACGACGTGGCGACCGACGAGCGGCTGCTTGGGCGCGATCGAGTCGACGACCGCGACGGGGCCTTCGAAGGTGAGGTCTTCGCCGATCGCGACCTCCTCCTCCAGCTCACGCCTCAGCGCCTCGACGAGGCTCTCGCCGCCGTTGACTCCGCCGCCCGGGAGCAGCCAGTACTCGCCGCGTCCCGGCTTCTCGTGTCGGCAGAGAAGGACGCGACCCTCCCAGCGGAGGACGGCCGACACGCGGAGGCGGGGTTCGAGCGTCATCAGTGCGCGGAGCTGCCGAAGCCCTTCTCGCCGCGGTCGGTCCCAGGGAGCTCCGTTACCTCTCTGGGCTCGATCAGGGCCACGGGAACGATCACGAGCTGGGCGATCCGCATCCCTGGCTCGACGACGAACCGCTCGTCACGGTCGGTGTTGAGGAGCACGACCTTGAGCTCGCCCCGGTAGCCGGCGTCGACGAGGCCCGGCGAGTTCAGAACGGCGACGCCGTGGCGCGCGGCGAGTCCCGAGCGAGGCTGAACGAAGCCGGCGTGGCCGTCGGGAATCGCGACGGTGAGGCCGGTCGAGACGACCGCCCGCTCCCCCGGTCCGAGCTCGACTCGCTCGCACGCCGAGAGGTCGAGCCCCGCGTCTCCCTCGTACGCGCGCGTCGGCAGCGTCGCCCCGTCGTGGAGGCGCTTGACCGCAAGCTCGCTCATGCACCCGTCCGGCGGCGCCGCGGAGCTGCCTCGACGACGAGGTAGGGGGCGAAGCGACGCAGCTCGCGCCGCGGCAGGCGTGCGACGACCAGCACACCCTCGGGCGTGTCCTCCCGCTCGTCGATCGGCGCGCCCAGTGCGTAGAGCTCGTTCAGCCGTCCACCCTCGTCGTACGGCAGGAGCAGGCGTACACGCTCGAACCGCTCGCCGAAGCGTTCGGCGATCCTCTCCCGCAGGTCGTCGAGTCCCTCGCCGGTGAGCGCGGAGATCTGCAGCGCGTCGGGGTAGCGGTTCGCGAGCCGCCGCCTGCCGAGCGTGTCGACAGCGTCGATCTTGTTCACGACGAGCTCGACGGGCAGCTCGTTCGCTCCGATCTCCCGCAGAACCCCGTCGACGGCCGCGATCTGCTCCGCGAGCTGCTGCTCGGAAGCCGATCCGTCGACGACGTGGAGGACGAGGTCGGCCACGAGCGTCTCCTCGAGCGTCGCCGCGAAGCCCTCGACCAGCTGATGGGGTAGGCGGCGGACGAAGCCGACGGTGTCGGTGACGAGGTAGCGACGACCCTCGTGGTCGAAGCCGCGCGTGACCGGGTCGAGCGTCTCGAACAGGCGGTCGCGCACCGAGACGTCTGCGTCGGTCAGGGCGTTGAGGAGCGTCGACTTGCCGGCGTTCGTGTACCCCGCGAGCGCCACCGTAGGCGTCTCGGTGCGGCGCCGCTCCTTCCGGCGGACGTCGCGCTGGCGGCTCAACTTCCGCAGCCGTTCGCGCAGCACCGTGATGCGGCGGCGCGCGAGGCGCCGGTCGGTCTCGAGCTGCGACTCGCCCGGGCCACGCGTGCCGACACCTGCGCCGAGCCCGCCGGTACCGCCGCCGAGCCGCTCGAGGTGCTGCCACATTCCCCGCATCCGCGGCAGGTTGTAGTCGAGCTGCGCGAGCTCGACCTGGAGCTTCCCCTCGGCGCTCACGGCGTGCTCGGCGAAGATGTCGAGGATCAGCTGCGTCCGGTCGACGACACGCGCCTGGAGCGCGTTCTCGAGCGTCCGCTGCTGCGGAGGAGTGAGCTCGTCGTCGACGATGAGAACTTCTGCCTGTGCCTCGCCATAAGACCGCTTGAGCTCTTCGAGCTTCCCCTTGCCGACGTACGTGCGCGCGTCGGGGAGCCGCCGGTGCTGGACGATGCGGCCGACCGGCTCGACGTGTGCCGTGCGTGCGAGCTCCTCGAGCTCCGCGAGCTCGTCGGCGCCGTCGGCTCCGGGTGCGAGTACGGCAAGGACGAGCCCGCGCTCGGGCTCGGCCACCGAGGAGCGATCGGGCTGTCTCGCCGCCATCCGACGGTCATTATGACTCCTGCCATGCCAGCTTCCGATCTCGCGGCCAGGACGCTCGAGCTCGTCGACGTCCCCTCGGAGAGCCGCCACGAGGGCGCCGCGATGGAGCTCGTCCGGAGCCTCCTCCCCGGCGAGCCGCTGTACGACGACGGCGAGGCCATCGTCTGGGGAGACGCCGCGTCCCCGATCGCTCTCGCGGGCCACCTCGACACGGTGCCGGCGCAGGAGAACCTCCCGGGCCGGATCGCCGAGGACGCCGTGCACGGTCTCGGCACGAGCGACATGAAGGGCGGCGTCGCGGTCATGCTCGAGCTCGCCCGCGCCAAAGCTCCGGCACGCTACGTGTTCTTCACGCGCGAGGAGGTGCCGCTCGAGGAGAGCCCGCTACCGGCCGTTTTCGCGAGCGGCGTGCTCGCAGGTACCGAGCTCGCCGTCTTGCTCGAGCCGACCGACGCGATCCTCCACGCCGGCTGTCTGGGCAACCTCCAGGCGGAGGTCGAGTTCCAGGGCGAGAGCGCGCACTCGGCCCGGCCGTGGACGGGGAGCAACGCGATCCACGCGCTCGTCGAGGGTCTCGCGCCGCTCGCCGGGGTCGAGCCGCGCGAGGTCGAGCTCGACGGTCTTGTCTACCGGGAGGTCGTGAGCGCGGTGCGTGTCGAGGGTGGGATCGCAGCGAACGTCGTGCCTGCACGAGCAGCGGCGGAGCTCAACTTCCGCTACGCGCCAGGCCGCTCGCGCGAGGATGCAGAGCAGCGTCTGCGCGACTTTCTCCCGGACGGTGAGCTCCACGTCCTCCACAACTCGCCGTCGGCTCCGCCCGCCCTCGCGAATCCGCTCGTGGAGCGGCTGCGCGGGCTCGTTCCGGACGTGGCGCCGAAGCAGGCGTGGACGCCGGTCGCGCAGTTCGCCGAGCAGGGCATCGACGGGATCAACTACGGCCCCGGCGCGACGGCGTACGCGCACCGGCAGGACGAGCAGATCCCGATCGCGAATCTGCACGCCGTGTACGAGACGCTGGCTAGGTTCTTGTCGTGATCAATCCGGTTCTGGCGGAGATGGCCGTGTACCCCTTCACGCGGCTCGAGGAGGAGCGACGGAGGCTCGAGGCGGCGGGCGTCGAGGTGATCGACTTCGGCAAGGGCGACCCGAACGAGCCGACCGATCCCATCATCCGGCGCGCTCTCGTCGAGGCCCTGCCGGAGCGTGCGCCGTATCCGCTCGCGCAGGGACTTCCCGAGCTGCGCAAGGCGGCCGCGGGCTGGCTCGAGCGTCGCTTTGGCGTCGCCGTCGACCCCGAGCGTGAGATCGTTCCGACATACGGCTCGAAGGAGGCCATCTTCTCGCTCGCGCAGGTGCTCGGAACCGGCGACCGGGTGGTGGCGTTCGGCGAGCCGGCGTATCCCGTATATGAGCGCGGCGCGCTCTTCGCAGGCGCACAGGTGCGGACGCTGCCGCTGCGGCGCGAGAACGGCTTCCTGCCGGATCTCGGCGAGCTCGACGATGACGTCGCGCTCGTCTGGGTCAACTACCCGCACAACCCGACCGGGGCCGTCGCTCCACGTGAGTTCTACGACGAGCTCGCGGAGGCGGCCGAGCGCCACGACTTCGTGGTCGGCTCGGACGAGGCGTACACGGAGCTGTGGTTCGACGAGCCGCCGCCGTCGGCGCTTCAAGCCGCCGACCGGTCGCGCTTCGTCGTCTTCCAGACGCTGAGCAAGCGGTCGTCGATGACCGGCTATCGCTCCGGGTTCGTGACGGGGCCGCCCGAGATCGTGGCGGCGCTGAAGGCGTACCGTCCCACCGTCGGGACCGCACCGCAGGAGTTCGTGCAGCGGGCTTCCGTCGTCGCGTGGGACGACGAGCGGCACGTCGAGGAAACTCGAGCGCGCTATCGCGCCAAGCGGGACGTGCTGATCCCGGCGATCGAGCGGCGCGGCTGGGAGATCGTGGCGAGCGAGGCGACGATGTACCTCTGGGTCATCGGGCCCGATCCTGGTGCGTTGCTCGAGCGCGGGATCATCGTCTCGCCGGGCGAGATGTTCGGGCCGAGCGGCGAAGGCTACGTTCGCTTCGCGCTCGTGCCGACCCTCGAGGAGTGCGAGCGCGCGGCGGAGATCCTGGGCGAGTTGGTGTGATGGATGTCGAGGCAACGATCGCTGCGCTCGACCGCGGTGAATTGCGAGTCGCGGAGAAGGTCGACGGCGAGTGGCGCGTGAACGAGGAGGCGAAGACGGCGATCCTCGAGTACTTCCGGATCCGGAAGGTGGAGCCGATCGAGGTCGGCCCGTTCGAGTATCTCGACAAGATCCCGCTCAAGCACGATCACGCCGAGCGCGGCGTGCGCGTGGTGCCACCGGCGACGGCGAGATACGGCTCGTTCCTCTCGCCCGGCGTGATCCTGATGCCGAGCTACGTCAACATCGGTGCGTGGGTCGGCCCGAACACGATGGTCGACACTTGGGCCACGGTCGGCTCGTGCGCGCAGATCGGAGCGGACGTCCACCTCGCAGGGGGAGTGGGCGTCGGCGGCGTGCTCGAGCCCGTGCAGGCGCGTCCGGTGATCGTCGAGGACGGTGCCTTCATCGGGTCCCGTTGCATCCTGACCGAAGGGGTCGTGATCGGGGAGCGCGCGGTGCTCGCGCCGAACGTCTCCCTGACCGGGTCGGTGCCGGTGATCGACGTGACCACGTCGGAGGCGGTCGAGCACCGCGGCTATGTGCCGCCGCGCGCGGTCGTCGTCCCGGGCACGCGGCCGAAGGAGTTCCCGGCGGGGAGGTACGAGGTCGCGTGCGCACTCGTGGTGGGCTGGCGGAGCGCGCAGACGGATCTGAAGACGAGCCTGAACGACGTGCTGCGCGAGTTCGAGATCGGCACCTGAGAGAGCCTTTCGCGCTGTCCACAAGGGCCGGTCGCCCCACGCCCCCACCCAAAGGGTGGGGTAGTAGCTCTCCCTCCGCCCTCGCAACCGAGGATAACGCTGAACCCGTTACTCGTCTGTGCCGGCTTCGAGACCGGAGTCCGGCAATTCGCGGAGCGGCTCGGCCGGGCCGGTGAGCCAGGCTCTGCCGTCCGCAAGCCGAACGCGCAGGTCGCCGCCGGGAAAGTGCACTATGACCTCGCCGTCGCCGTGCGTCGCCGCTGCGACTGCCACGGCGCTCGAGCCAGACGCCGATGTCTCCCCCACCCCGCGCTCCCAGACTCGCGCGACGACCTCGCCCGGCCGCTCCACCCGCACGACCTGCACGTTCGTGCGCTCCGGGAACCGCGGATGAGCCTCGAGTAGCGGGCCGAGCTCCGCGATCCGACCCGGGTCGCCCACGACGACCGCATGGGGATTGCCGACCGACACCGGAGTCAGCTCGATTCCGTCGACGATCTCCGCTCGACCGACCTCGACTTGCTCCAGCTCCGACTCGTAGAGACCGTCGTCCGTCCGCCGCACCGCCACCGTCCGCGAGCCGACATGCACGCGTGCGGTCCTCGATCCGGTGCGGCTCATCAGCCAGGCGGCCGCGATCCGCGTGCCGTTGCCCGACATCTCGGCGCGGGAGCCGTCGGGGTTGACGATGCCGATCGTTACGTCGTCCCCCTCCGCGGCCAGGACCTCGATGGCGCCGTCCGTGCCGGACAGGTCTACGCCCGCCGCCGCCCCCTCAAGGACGAGGTAGACGTTCCCATGTGCGTGCCAGCGCGACGATCTCAGCCGCGGTCTCCTCTGGTGGCCGGTCGGCCGTGACCATAACGAGCCCCTCGAGACGCCGCAGCCACTTGCGCTGGTATGCCGCGTAGCGGCGCGTGCGCGCGGCCAGGGCCGCGATCGCTTCGTCGCGGTGCAGCGTGGCCACCTCGTCGAGGCCGATGACCTTCCGGGCAGTCGTGGACGGCTCGGCCAGGAGGGCACCGCGCACCTCGTCCTCGACGCCGGCTTCGAACATGCGACTCGTCCGTTCCGCGATTCTCCGGTCGAGCTGGGGCTTCGGCACGTCGAGCCCGATGAGAAGGGTCGGATGCCGCCAGGCGCCGCCGAACAGGGCGTCCCGCCAGGGTACGAGCGAACGGCCCGCCTCCGCGAGTTCGAGCGCCCGGACTACACGACGGCGATCGTTGGGATGGACTCGCTCGGCCGCCGCCGGATCGAGCTCGCCGAGTCGCGCATGAGCTGCGCCGGAGCCGTCCTCGTCGTATAGGCGTTCCCAACGTTCCCGCACGCCGGGCAAAGGCGCCGGCGGCAGCTCGAGCTCGGCGAGCGCGGCGCGGAAGTACAGGCCCGTCCCGCCGACGACGAGCGGCGTTCGTCCAGCGGCGAGAATCTCGTCGATCGCCGAGTGAGCGAGAGGCGCGTACTCACCGACCGAGGCGACGTGCGACAGCGGCCAGATTCCTACCAGTCTCTCCTCGTGGGGCGACTGGTTCGTGAGGATCGGCAGGCCCTCGTAGACCTGCATGGCGTCGGCCGAGACTACCTCGCCCGGGATCTGCTCCGTGACGGCCGCCGCGATATCCGACTTCCCGCTCGCGGTCGGCCCGAACAGGCCGATGACTGGCACGGCGTCAGGCCGGGGCGAGCGCGAGCTGCCCGCCGGCGAGCGTCGTAGAGGTCGCACGAGCGATCGCGACCGAGACAAGCTCGCCGGGAACTCCGTCCCCGCTGAAGTTGACCGTCGTGTTCCGGCGCGTCCTGCCGCGCAGCAGGTCAGGCTCGTTGCGGCTCGGGCCCTCGACCAGCACCTCTTCGACCTTCCCCACGCGTGCTGCGTTTCGCTCCGCGGCGACCCGTTGCACGAGCGCGACGAGCCGCTCGATGCGCTCGCGCTTCACCTCGTCGGGCACTTGATCCGGCATCGCAGCCGCCTCGGTTCCCGCCCGCGGCGAGTAGACGAAGGTGAAGGCGCCGTCGAAGTCGACGTCCTGTACGACCTCGAGCGTGTCGAGGAAGTCCTCCTCGGTCTCGCCGGGGAAGCCCACGATGATGTCCGTGGTGAGAGCGAGGTCGGGGATGGCGGCTCGCAGCTCCGCGACGAGCTGCAGGTATCGCTCCGGCGAGTAGGTTCGCCGCATCGCCTTGAGGATCCGGCCCGAACCGGACTGCAGCGGCAGGTGCGCGTGCTCGCACACGGCGGCGCACTCGGCCATCGCGGCGATCACGTCGCGCCGGAAGTCCTTGGGATGCGGGCTTGTGAAACGGATCCGCTCGATGCCGTCGACAGCGTCCACTGCGCGCAGCAGCTCCGCGAAGCTCGAGCCGACGTCGCGGCCGTACGAGTTGACGTTCTGGCCGAGGAGCGTCACCTCGCGAACGCCCGCCGCAGCGAGCTGCTCCACCTCGGCGAGCACCTCGCCCGGACGCCGAGAGGTCTCGCGCCCACGGACGGCGGGAACGATGCAGTAGGAGCAAACGGAGTTGCAGCCCATGGAGACCTGCACCCAGGCCTGGAACCGGCGCTCGCGATGTGTCGGTAGCTCTGCCGCAAAAGCGCGTTCCTCGCCCGTGCCGAACGAGCCGCGCTCGACCCCTTCGCCGCCCGCGCCCAGCCACGTGCCGAGGTGCGAGATCGTGCCGGGGCCGAAGGCGACGTCAACGTCCGGATACAGGGCGAACAACCGCTCGCGTTGTGCCTCCGCGTAGCAGCCACCGACGGCCACGACCGTTCCGGGCCGCTCACGCTTGAGCTTCGCGGCGTTCCCCATGTGGGCGGCGAAGCGCGTGTCGGGCTTTTCGCGGATCGTGCAGGTGTTGAGGACGATCACGTCCGCCTGCTCCTGGGAGCCGGCCTCGCCGAGGCCGAGCTCCTCGAGCAGACCCTTGATCCGCTCGGAGTCGTGGGCGTTCATCTGGCAACCGAACGTCGTGACGTGGTACGACTTAAGCCACATGATGGATCCCTGAGGAGGCGTCCATGTCACCGAAGCGTATCGCCAAGCCACTCGACATCTACATCCGCGTCTCCGACGTGCGCGGACGTTCGGGCGAGTCGTTCATCTCGCCACGCGACCAGGAGGAACGCTGTCTCGCTCTCGCCCGTGCTCGCGGCTACGAGATCGGTGAAGTGTTCGAGGAGCTCGACGTGTCCGGCGGCAACATGCGCCGCCCGAAGCTCGAGGAAGCGATCGCACGCGTCGAGGCCGGCCTCTCGGCTGGGATCATCGTCGCGAAGCTCGACAGGTTCTGCGCGCACGCTCGTCGGCGGCCTCCAGACGCTCGAGCGGATCAACGAGCTTGGCGGCGCTGTGATCGTCGCGGACGGAGAGTTCGACACGTCGACCGCGACCGGGCGAGCTCGTTCTCCACATGATGTTGTCGCTCGCGCAGTTCGAGTTGCGCCGCATCCGTGAGAACTGGCAGTCGAACAAGAGCCACGCCGTCGACCGCGGAATCCACATCTCTCCGCGAGTTCCTCCGGGCTACACGCGCGTCGAGAGCGACAACGGCGTGTCAGCGAAGACGGGACGGCGGCGCCGCAAGATCGAAGGTCCGCTCGTGCCGATCCAGGGTACGCGAGGCGATCCGGGAGGCGTTCAGCATGGCCGCGGCCGGCGAGCCGTACGCGCGGATCGCTGCTCTCCTGAACGAGCACAAGGTCCCGTCCGGCGACAACGCGGTCGTGTGGCAGGCGAACCGGATCAAGCGGCTACTCGCGAACCGCGTCTACCTCGGTGAGGCTCGCAGCGGTAACGGTCACGTCAACATCGGCGCGCACGAGCCGCTCACCGACGAGGCGACCTTCCTGCTCGCGCAACGCAAGCCCGACCGGGTCGCCGCGCCTGCCGCGACCGTGTCGCTGCTCGCCGGCTTGTGCCGCTGCGCCTCCTGCTCGTTCAGCATGAAAGGGACAGATCCGCAAGGGCAACGCGCTCAGCATCTACCGCTGCCCCACCTCGACGGTTCACGGCCGCTGCGAGCAGCCGGTCAGCGTGGCGATGGAGAAGCTCGACGAGTACGTCCTCGAGGCGTTCCTCGCCCGCGCCGGATCGCTCCAACTCACCCAGGTGCCGGAGAGCGACGACGTAGCCCGGCTCGAGACGGCCGCGGCAGAAGCCGAGCGCCGCTACACGTCCGCGCTGACGAACGTCGAGCTCCGGGCGCAACTAGGTGACGCCGACCACGACTCGATGCTCGTCGCGCTTCGACAGGCACGAGACGAGGCGCAGGCGACTGTCCCGCGCCGACGCCGTGCATCCTCTGCCCGCACTCGCGAGCGCCGACCTTGCCGCCCTCGTTGAAGAGCTACGGCGGCGCGGAGATGTCGCATCGCTCCGCGAGCTGCTCGCGTCGGGCATCCAGGCCGTGTTCGTGCGGCCGGCCGCGTCACGGTCGCACAGCCTGCCGATCTCTGACCGCGTCCACATCGTCTGGGCCGACGAAGATCCGCTCGAGCTGCCGCGGCGCGGCGAACGGTTCGAGCCCCGAGCCTACGCCTGGTAGCCTCGCCGATGGTCGCGGCATGACACTCCTAGCGCTCACCATCAAGGCTCACATGGGAATCAGGCTTGCCGAACTCGGCTTCTTGGCCGGCGCGATCGGTGGCGCCCTTCTCATGCTCGGCGGCATGGGCAGGCGTGGCGCTACGACGTTCGGCGGCCTGGCGCTCGCGATCGGCTTCGTGCTTCTGATTGTTGCGACCCGGTGGGGCCACTTCCACTAGCGCGTCACCGACAGGGCCTTGCAGCTAAGCGTCGACTCGCCCGCAAGTATTTGAAGTAGAGCTAAGCCTGCCTGGCAGCGCTGGGGCTTGTTCTAGAACGCTCGGCCTTGAATGGTGTCGTCGAACTCCGAGCCCCCAGGTAAGTAGCCGGCAAAACGAAGTCCCTCGGCGATGTGTCGTAGCGCCTGGATGTAGCCGTCCCAATAGTCCGGCGTTGCGATCCGGTCCGATCTGTCGAGCTTCACGCCTTCCATCTGATCTCCAGCCCGAAGCTCCTCGAGATACGCCGCCTGGTGCTCGAGGTGCTGCGCCATTACGAGCTGGCATCGGAACGCGTCGCCGTGCTTGGCAATCAGTCCGCGAGCTTCGGCAAGCGCCTCCTCGTTGTCAGCGAACTCGAGGAGAAGATCCTCGTCGGGAGGCATCGACATCCGTGGGCGATCCTACGCCGGCTTCAGGACGATGAAGTCGGCCTAAGGCGAGACGGCTCTTATTGGTCTGGCTCGAACCGTTCACGCCTCTCGCTTGTCCTCGCGGACTGTCTGCACGGCTGCAGTCTCGAGTTGGTCCAGGGCGACCTTGGTTCCCGCTCCGCTCGACCAGGCGAGAGCGGGGCGAAGCTTGCCCGCAGCAGAGATCGCCCCGCGTTGGCGCGCACGCTCTAGGAGCGTCTCGTAGAGCGTCTGTGCCTCGTGGTCTGAGAGCTCGAGCATCTCGCCGTCGCTCAGTTCTATCCGCATTTAATGAAGCGCTCGCCGTCGACAGTGCACGCAGTCAGGTTGCTGTCTTGGCTGGCGGCGGTCGCGACTCGAGCGACGATCGCCGCGGGCGCGGCGTTCACGACCCGGCGACTTCCAGTCACCGTCGGAGCGACGGTCGGGACCCGAGCGGCGGTCGCCGGCGCGACGCTCGTGCTTCGCGAGCCGCGCAGCAGCCGCCCGCCGGAGGGCCAGGTCGCGTTGTATCTCGTCGGTGGTGCGGCTGTTCAGTCGATCGAGAATGTGCTCCCGATCTTGTGAGCGAAGCTCGTAAAACACATCGTCGGCGCTGACCACACTCACGTCGGCGCCAGCTTCAGCCTCTCGGACAAGGTCAGCCATCGTCGCCGCAAGCTCGAGGTCGTCAACAACGCCGATCGGAGTCCACACGCCTGGACTTCGAACCGGGCCTTGCCGCCACTGCCGCATGACGACGACGAAATCACGCCTGCCGAGGATCGTGCCCGAATAATGGCACGCCGCCGCACGCCCGGAGCCGCTCCTGCTGCCCGCTACTGCTGAGGAAGGTGAACGCCACCGCCCCTCAGCGTACGGGGAGCGGTGGCGTCCTTCGCGGCGTTTCAGCAGTACCGCGTCGTCGGGTACTTGTCGCCGTTCGAGATGCCGACCCAGCAGAGGTCCTCGTCGCTCCACCGGACACCCATGACGTTCTCCGCTAGCTGAACGCAGCTTCTCGTATAGGAGCGCCATATCGCGGCCGAACCCGGGATCTACGAGGAACGATGACAAGTGATCCTCTTTCGCCCAGAGACCGAGCTCGTCGAGCCGGTCGCCTCCGTCGATTTCCTCCTCGAGTCCGTGCTTCTCCTTCCATTCCGCCAACGCGGCCGCGAGCGCTCTCTCGAGCGGCTTGAGTGCTTCGTACTGGCCGGCGAACATGGGCAGCTCGACAAGAGAGCCGATGAAGAGAGACGCTGCATCGATGTCGATTGCCTTGTCGAGCGCGGACGGGGTTGCGGTATCAGCTGCCACGGTGGCTCCCCTTGCTGAGGAGAGATTCGACGCGCGGGTCAGATCGTTGGGGCGCGTCGAGGACGGACGCGATGTTGTCGAGCTCCTCCGAGATCGCGTTCACCTCGGGCTCGAGTCGTGTGACACGCTCGCATAGCGCGGCGAGCCGGACGAGCGCATCGCTCGTCTCCGGGGTTGTGATGGCGGTCATAGCCGCCTCCTCTCAGCGCAAAGGCCCCCGGACGCGGCGATAGGAGCGCCGGCCCGAGGGCCGCGCGCAACGTACAGCGTCTACAGGATGACTGCTCCTATCAGTCATGCGCTCGACTATAGGTCCTCGAGCGGACCGCGACAAGTGAGCGAACGTGAACGCACAGGGCACACACATGGGCGCAACGGGTACGCGCACGAGTATCCCCTCGCTCGGGGGATGTCGGCTACCCCATCGCGGGGACGATGGACACTGGGTCAAGTTCGCTCTGGCGAACGGCCCGCCTTCCCCTCCTCCCCCTGCGCGGGCCGTTCGTCCTTCTATCGCCGCTGCGAATGGTGAGCGCCTAACTCCGGGCAAGGACTAGGCGCGACGGCTGCCGTAGGGGACGATCGCGCGGCGGGTTGCGTCATCGACGGCGAGATCCTCTTCGGCCGCGGCGGGTCAGGGCGTTTCGTTCGACATTTCGGCGCAACCCGCCCCTTGCCCCCTAGGTTCTGGGTTGACCGATGTCTCTCATACCGCATGGCCGCCGCGGCAACGAGCAAGCGGTTCACGAAACGAACGTCCGCCAGGTGATCGAACTTGTCGGGTCATACGGCCTGTCGGCCGGTGACGGGATGGGCCTCGCCCAGGAGCTCCACCGCCGCGCGGTCACAGTCCGCGACGAGCACGTTGAGGTCCGAGACATGGCTGATGTGTGGCGGGAGGGCCTGACGCGCCGGCGTGCGCCCGAACCGAACTGGTGAGCTCCGAGGGTTAGCTAACCCGAGCCGAACCTCAGCCGAACCTCAAGCAGTGGGCGGGGTCCCGGTCGCAAGTCCCCTTCCCGAGGCCCCGCGCTCTTCTTCTTGGCATGGACCACGGGGCCGGGCGCCAGACACACGAGCCACTCTCCCCTAGCCGTGTGGCTGGTCCAGACAACGAGCCGCGTTGCAGCGGCCCGTTGAATGCCTTCACTCCCCTTCTCGTACGAGACTGCCCCAGACTCGCGGCATACAAACCGAGTAGCGGCCGGGAGCGGCGAGCCGAACGCCCTCGCGCTTGCCCATAGCGGCTCCGGCCGGAGACGACGCTACTCGGCGAGTTGCAGCGCGACTATCGGCCGAGCGAGGTACTTAGCCCGATGATGGAGGCTGCCGATAGCCGTCGGGTGTTCGGCTTGTGCCGATATTGCGGCGACGAACTTTCCGGTGCGCGCCGGCCGCTGGAGATCTGCGCCGCCTGTGAGGACTCCCCACTTTGTGACCGGTGCGGCCATCCCCGCTCCGATCACACGCACGTTTTTTGCGCGGCGTTCGTGTCGGGTGCGACCGCCGGCTTGGGGACTTCCAGACCGGGACGAGCTGGTCATGCGACTGCGAGGGATTCCGCCCGATCGTCGGCGGCCTATCCCAGGCGAGCTTTGCCTCCGCGGGCGCGGAGGACGATGCCCCGATGCCCCGCTTGCGGAGCGTGCCCTTTCGATCCCCGGTCGATTGACCACGTGATGGGCGAGTTGTAGGCTCGGCTAGCTAACTGGTAGCGCGCTCTCGACTCTTCTGGGCGGCGAGACGAAGCCGGGCGAGCGCCGATCAGGAGGCTCGCATGGCGAAGCTCTGGATCCCTAAGTCGTTCGCGGCACGGATCTCGGCTGCGATCGGAGTCGTGGCCACGTTGGTGGGCATCAGCGTTGGTGTGAGCCAGCTCTGGCCGAAGATATTCCCACCCGCCGCAAACCACCCGAGAAGAGCGTCGTGTTCATCCTTGACGTGTCTCCAACGATGCAGAGGACGGCGCTTCGCAAGGCGGAGCACGACCTCCTCAGTATCCTCCCCGCGTTCCGGGGCGATCCCGACGTCGCTTCGCCTTGTCAGTGGCTGTGGGATCGGGGGTGTATCGGAAGCCAGCGATCTTGTTCCGGGCGAATAACAAACGTGGTTATCAAGCGCTCTTCAGTGATCTCGCTTCCGGCAGTCAGTCGGCGCGGGGCTACTTCAGCTCGGTCAACGCTGCCGTAAGTGACTTGACCACGGGCTTGAACGCCCGTAGCGGGGAAAGACTCGTGTTTGTGTTCACGGCTGACGCCTGCCCGAACGCGATTGCGGCTGGCGGGGCCGCTGACGGGCTCTTCTCGAGCTACATCTGGTACGGCACCTCAACGGCACCGACGAAGGTAGCTAGCGCATACCTGCAACAACTCGGGTTCACGGTGGTTAGTGCTAGGCCCGTGGGCACGCAACACGCGAAAAGCGTGGCCCGCCGCACGGTGGTCGCCGGTCAAACGCACCATCCAGTTCCGCCGCCGACGACGCCGACAACGCCAACCACACCGACAACACCGACAACACCGACAACACCGACGACGACGACGACACCAACCACACCAACCACACCAACCACACCAACCACACCAACCACACCGACGACCCCCGAGACCACGACCTCGTCCGGCTGAAGCTTGGATCGGCCGGGTGCCCTGGTCACGCGGGAACGGTCAGCGATTGTCGGCCGCACCCGCCGCAGCAGCCGCCGCAACACCTCGACCGCGTCCCGCTCGCCGGCGCAGAGGCTCGCCAACGCGGCGAGCGCGAGCTGCGACTCCGCCAGCGAGCAGGAACGTCGCCTCCGTCTCGAGCCGGCCGTGCCAGCGGACGCAGGCGCGTTCGAGCTTCTCCGGCTTCTGCTCGGCGAGGAGGTCGAGGTAGGCGAGCGCGTCCTCGAGGGTCGGCGCGTGCCGAGTTCGCGCAGCGACGTCTCGGCGGCCCAGAGGTTGCGCTGCTGGATCGCGCGGGTGAAGCGTCCGTGTGCCGTCCCTTGACTCGTCATCGCCGAGGTGGGGCCGGCGTTGGCGAGTCTATCCGGCGGTCAGGCGTTGAGGACTCTCGCCCAGGTCAGCGTCCATGCGGGGGTGGATACCGTGGGCTCATGTCGCAGAGGCACTCTGGGTGGGAGTCGTTGGCCGAAGCTGTAGCGCCGGGTGCGCGGGTCGCGCGGCTACGTCGCCTCACGGGGGGAGCCGGGGGACCGATGCCTACGACGTGACACTGACCGGCCCCGCGCGGAGAGTGGTCGTCAAGATCTACCCCGACGGTGACGGCACGGCATCGTTGGAGTGGAGTCGGCTCGAGTTTTCCCAGCGGCTAACGGCGCTGGTGCCTGAGCCGATCGCGGCTGATCTGGAGTCGGTCTGGTTCGGCAGGCCCGCGGTCGTCATGTCCAGGTTGCCGGGGCGCCCGGACGCTGACCCCGAAAGACGCCGACTTGTGGGTTGCCGCCCTCGCCCAGGCGCTGACCCAGTTACACGAAACGGTGTTGGACGGGGCCGCGGGTGCGCTCACGCCTTCCCCGCCGATCGAGACGTGGCACCCGCCGGCGGGAGAACACGATCCCCTGACCGCAGCCGCAGTCCGCGCCGTCACGGCCCGTCTGTCTTTGCTCTCCTCCGAGCGCGTCTTGACGCACGGGGACTTCCACCCGGCAACGTTCTCTGGCATCGCGGTCGTATCAGTGGGGTCGTCGACTGGAGCGCAGCAGGACTCGGCGCTCGATGGTCTGAGCTCGCGTATTGCAGGGCCGATGTGTGTCTGCTTCTCGGGCCTGATGTCGCCGATCGCCTGGCCGACGCATACGCGGCCATCGTCGGCCATACCTCCGACGACCTTGCCGTTTACGACCTCATCTGGCTGTTCAACATCCGGCACCACGCCCAGGTGGCCCTAGGTGCGTACCGAGAACAAGGCCACGTACCCAACCGGCAATTGTCACTTGCCCACCTCGATGAGCAGGTGCGGCGCGTGATCACACGACTCGACCGATAGCGCCGCTCCGTAGCATGGAGACGGTGAGCGCACAGACCGATCTACAGCACGAGATCGAGTCGCTGCCGCTCGTCGACACGCACGAGCATCTCCACAAAGAGGATCGCTGGGTCGGCGACGGCCCCGACATCCTTCAGGACCTTTTCGGCAATTACGCGACGAGCGATCTGCTCGTTACAGGGGCGCCACCGGACGCGGTCGAGCGGCTTCTCGACTCGTCGGCAGGCGACCTGGCCTCGCGCTTCTTGCCGGTGCGGGACGCCTGGGAGGCAATCCAGCTCACCGGATACGGCGAAGCGGTGCGACTGATCGCCCACGAGATCTACGGACTCGAAGAGCTGACGGTCGACGGCCTCGAAGCGGCACAGGTAACCCTCACATCGTTGCGGCGCCCGGGTGAGCGTCTGCGGCTCCTCCGCGACGTCGCGCGGCTCGACCACATCCAGATCGACGACTTCGAGCCCGCTTGCCTGCCGGACGCGTCGGGACTGGACTTCTTTCTCTACGACATCTCCTGGGAGAAATTGGCCAGCGGGGACGTGACGGGCCTCGACGTGTCGAGCCTCGACGAGCTCCGCGCGGTCATCGGCGGAGTGTTCGAGCGCTACGCGGCGTGTGCGATCGCCGTCAAGACGCAGCACGCGTACTTCCGCACGCTGGCGTGGACAGAGCGCTCGGATGACGAAGCGTCGCACGGTCTGGCGGTGGTGTTGGCCGGCGGCGACGTAGATGAGAGCGCCCGTCTGGCGCTCGGCGACTGGTGCCTCGCACGCGCGGCAGAAGTCGCCGCCGAGAGCAACCTGCCCCTCAAGATCCATACAGGCCATCTGGCAGGCACCGGTTCGATGCCAGTCGATCGTGTGCGGCCGAGTCATCTCTGCGGGCTGCTCGCGCGGTACCCGCAGACGCGGTTCGTACTGATGCACATCTCCTATCCGTACAGCGACGAGCTCATCTCGATCGCGAAGCACTTCCCGAACGTCTGGGTCGATCTGTGCTGGGCGTGGTCGATCAACCCGTACAGCGCAACCGACTTCGTGCGCCGCTTCCTGCATGCCGTGCCCGGCAACAAGCTCTTCGCATACGGCGGCGACACCAGCTGGCCGACCGCGTCCGTTGCATATGCGGCGCAGGCACGGCGCGGCCTCGCGCGGGCCTTCGAAGCCGAGGTCGCCGCGGGGGACCTGACCGAACGCCAGGCGATCGCCGTCGCGCACCGGGTGATGCGCGACAACCAGTACGCCTGCTTCGACATCGAAGGCACGCAGGCGGCCGTCTACCGCGAGGCGAGCCGAAATGCGAGGTAGCGAGCCGGAGCAAACGATTTCCGTGACTCGCTCAGGGGTCATTCCGGAACACTGGCCCGGCTCTGCGCCCTCACCCTTTGGTCGCCAGGCAGCCGCCTGACCATTGCCGCAAGCTGATGCGGTTCGTGCGCCTCGGAGGGGCCGTGGCCGAGGCTCACGACCCCTCCCGAGGAAGCTGATTCCGTTGCCGCCCGGCACTAATGGGTTGGCGGGTTGGGTATCTGGGTTGGCGACGAGGGCAAGAGCTGGCCTGGCCCGTTGTCTGCGTAAGGGTTCGGCGCGGTGAACGTCCTGGTCGTCCCGTCGTCGAAGTGGACGATCAGCTTGATCGAGTCCGTGTTCGTTATCTGGTCGTAGTTCGCGTAGAAGGAGTTGTTCACGATCGGGATGCTGCGCGTGGTTCCGCTGATGTCGGCCTCGACCCCGCTCACGTTGTCGGCGACGAGTCCGAAGACGCCCAGGGGGCCTGTCGGCGTCATGGGGCCATCGCCGCCCCAGGCGGCCCAGGCCACGCCGTCTTGTGCGGGGTTGCTGGTCGCATCAGTTGGGAGGCAGATTCCGCCCGAAGGGGCGAGGAAGATGCAGGCGCTCCCATCCTCGCCGGGGAACGCGTACAGGTCGAGCCCGCTCTGATTGCCGAGCGACAGCCCGCTCTGGACGAGGCGCATGCGCTGCTCGGCCTGGTTGGCAGTAAGGCCGGTCGCCGAGGCCAGCCGGGGAAGCCCGTCCGTCGGGATGCTGGACGGCCAGGGAACCGTCGGCAGGCTGTTCAGCCCGGAAAGGCCCGCGGTGAAGCCCGGCGATGGACCGAGGTAGTGGTAGGCGAGCGCCGAACCTGCACCGGCAGCAGCGAGCACCGCAACGCTGACGGCGACAGCGGTGCGACGCCGCCACGAACGCACCCAGGCGAGCGCGTGGAAGCGTCCGGGAACCGTGCGAGGCCGCGGGGATGACGCGACTCGGCCCGTGCAAGCGCCTCCGCCCAGAGATCGCGCGACGGGCCGACCCGGTCGAGCGCCCGTAGTTCGTCAGACCAACTCGTGTTCATCGGTACCTCCTGTAGGTGACCAGTCGCGCATCGCGGCGGCGCTGCCGTAGCGGCGGCGCAGTGCCTCGCGGGCGCGGTGGAGTTGAACGCGGACGGCGATCCTGCTCGACCCGGTCGCATCCGCGATATCGGTGATCGAGAGGTCGGCGTAGTAGAAGAGAAAGACAACCGCCCGCTGCGGCGGACTTAGGAGCGCGAGAACATCGAGGGCTGGGTTCGTGGTGTCGCCGCCGATGTCATCCACCTCGGGGACATCCGCCAGCGGGCCGAAGCTCTCCTCGCGTCGAAGCCGCTCCGCCGCCTGCCGGAAGGCGACCCGATAGAGCCAAGGCAGCAGCGAACGGATCCGCTCCGTCCCTTCCAGCGCACGGGCAAACGCCTCAGCGACAGCTTCATCGGCGATGTCCGCACGACCACCCGAATACGCGTAGACGCCCCGCCACAACTGCGTCCCGTAGTCCCGATACGCACGCTCGATCGCTTCCTGGGGTGTCGGAACGCTCATGCACCTATAAAGAGCGTCGCGCAGACAGAAAGGTTACGCCCGCGTCATCGCGGGCGCGGATGCGCCGCCGCTACTCGACTCCGAAGAAAGCCAGTCAGGGGTCATTCCGGAACACTGGCCCAGCCCAGAGGCCTTACCCCTGGGCGCTCAGGGTCCGTAGTAGTCGACCCGACCGTGCCTGAAGCAGACGCTCCGGCGATTGCGCAAGACCCAACAGTCCGGGTTTCGAGGATTACTCCTGACGACACGTAATGGAGGCCCAGCCGTGGCACGCACTGCCTTAGCCGTCATGCCGGTCGTAATCCCTCTCCCCGCTCCCGCCCCCGCATCCTGAAGCTGTCAGAGCGAGGATCGCGGCAGCCGCAGCGAGCGTAATCCCCGTTCTCGACACGCACGGAGTCATAGCAAGGCGCTCCTCCGGGGATCACGCTCTCGCATGGTCGGAGGGCCCCCGCCCACCCTCGAAGGGAGACGATGACTGCCGCGTATACAGGCACGACGTCCGCGATAGCAACCTACGCTGCGAGGGATGGACACACTCAACTTCGGTCAGTTCGTCGACCTGCTCCGCGGGCGGATCGGAGCAGCCGACGCGATCGAGGGCAACCACGAGCTCCATAGCTTCCGCGAGCTCATGGCCGACTACGCCGACGTGACGCCTGACAAGTGGTATCGGGACGCCTTCAAGGACCTCGACGCGCAAAGGCATCTAAGTCCGACGTCGAGGGTGGCGAAAGGCGGCGACGCGAAGGGGCGCCTCTCTGGCCGACGGGCGCCTCTACCTAGGCGAGGTCGGCGCCGCCGAGTAGGGGGTGTGTCAGGCGTAAGGACGCTCGTCCAGGCGAGTGAGATGGCCTCACTTTACTTTAGAAAGTGAAGTGAGGCGATCGCGAGCTCGGCTAGGGGACGATGACCAACGACAGCCAGATCACGAACAGAAGCAGGAGCCCCAAAACAACCCACTGCCACGTCTTGAGGTGAATGCTCATGTGTTTCCTCCTGTCTTCCGGACCCACAGGCGCAATGTGCGTTGCCTTCATGATCCGTTCCTGTAGTCGCTGTGGCCGACTGCCGCAGGTGGTTTCTGGGCGACTTTCGCAGACGCCCAGTCCGCCGGTCAAGGTCTCAGTCCGCCCCGACTCTCGCCATCGGCCGATAGGGGTATCGCGGCAAAGATTCGACGATCAGGGGTCATTCCGGGACAGTGGCCCAGCCGAGCGTGCTTGGCCTCGGGCGACTGCTAGGCCCTCACAGGGCATGGGTGGAATCGTGGATGAGCGTGAACCGCATCGACCAGAACGTGGGTCGCGCCTCGGGCAGTTCGTGCCGAGCGCGCAGGAATCCGGTCAACGTCACGGCGACGGCGCCGAGCCAGATGACCATCCCGACGGCGAGAACCCACGGCGTGGATCCCAACAGCGTCACGATCAAGCCCGCAATGACGACGGTCAGCCCGATATAGCCCACGCGAAGGGCCCAGACGGCCACCCTCCGGTAGCTGTTGCGCTGAAGCTCCGCCGGCTCGTCCATCCCACGCATTGTGACCGCTGCTCAGGGGTCATTCCGGAACACTGGCCCAGGCGAGGTTCGCTCGCCGGAAGGGTCGGTACCTAGCGCTTGATGAGCCAGGAGAACGCTTGACTCTTGGCGGCAAGGCCCGAGGTGCCGAGCACGTCTACACGCCGCCCGAACCGGTAGTTCCAAAGCCGTAGCTTCTCGCCCCGAGCGTCAGCAGGGATGCGCCAGCTACAGGCGATGTCCGCCGCGTCCTTGTACGGCGACGCGAAGTACTCTTGTTGTTGCCCACGCAGACGCTGGTTCCCCACTTGCGCATCGCAGCGGACTCGTCTTATAGCCGCCCTAGCCGGATCGCGATTCACGACAACCACACCAATGAACAGCCGTCCTGCGATAGGACGGTTGTGGGTCGCGATGAAACCGAAGCCGGGCGCAGGACCGGGCACCGCTGAGGCCCTCGCGAGGAACAGTGATCCCGCTCCTACAGCGATGATCGCGGCTGCCGCTCCTATCAGCATCGCGTAGCGCTTCATCCCGACTCCTCTTATACGACGCCGCGCCGATCCAAGTCACATCATCGGGGGTCATTCCCGAACGCTGGCCCAGGCGAGTGTGGCGGCTAAACAAACCGGACTGCTCGATAGTCCTATGAGTGGTGCGTGACTCGCAGCGGCAGCTTGGTGAGCTTGAGGCGCTCTATCGGGAGCGGTGGGCGGTGTTCGCGCGAGTTGCGATCTCGATCGCAGGGAGCGTCGACGTGGGTAGGGAGGCTGTCCAGGAGGGGTTCGCTCGCGCGATAGAGCAGCGGCAGCAGTTTCGTGGCGACTGCCCGTTGGAGGCGTGGGTCTGGCGGATTGTGCTCAACACGGCCAAGACCGCCAGCGTGCGGATGGCGAGGGAGGAATCCGAGGCATCGGTTGAGCCAGAGGATGTCTCGGCGAACGGCAATCGCCCATCGGAGGTCGCCTTGTGGGTGCGGAACCTGCCGGAGCGTCAGCGGGTGGCCGTCTTCCTCCGGTATTGGGCCGACCTCGATTACCGCGCGATTGCCGAAGTGTTGGAGGTCGAGGTCGGCACGGTCTCGGCCACGCTCAGCGCAGCGCATCAGAGCCTGCGTCGTTCCGTTCAGGAGGTGGAGTGATGAGTGACGTCGAGTCGACGATTCGCGAGGAGTTCGTCGCCCTGGACCCGCTGCCGCCCGGCGCGGAGGGCGACTGGCACGACGTGCTCGGGCGCCTAGACCGCCCACGGCGCCGTCGCGGCTGGGTGCTAGCGACCGGAGCTGTCACGGTGGCTGTCGCCGCCGCCGCGATCGCCGCGCTGGCGCTCCTCCCCGCAGGCGGCGGCCCGAGCGCTGCCGCGGCGGCTCTCGATCGGCTCGCGAGCGCGGCTGGCCACGCATTCGCTGACGCCCCAGCCCGGCCAGTACCTCTACTTCGGTTCTGAAGGCAAACAGGCGGCGTTCATCATGGGCAGGCACGGCAACTGCGAGACCCTCCACGTCTATCGACGCGAGACCTGGATCGGGACGGACGGCTCGGGGTTGATCCGCGAGACCTGGGAACCCGGTGTGTTCACCTCACCGGCCGACCGCGCAACCTGCCTGGGCATGCTCCGCAGGTACGGGAAGCGGTCGGACGTGCCGTTCGAGCTCGCTCGACAATCGGGCAACCAGTGGTTTGCACCGCAGTGCCTCTCGCTCAAGCCGAGGAACGACCTCGACTGGTCAAGTCTTTCGAGCGACCCACAGGTGCTGCTGCAGCAGATCATGCCCAAAGGGGACGCGCGAAGTGGGCCGGCCGAGGAGTTCTCGGACATCGAGTCGTTCCTGCACGAGACCGACGCTCCGCCCGACGCGCGCGCGAAGCTCCTACGAGCAGTCGGCGTCATCCCCGGCATCGAACTGCTCGGCACGGTGCGCGACCATGCCGGAAGATCCGGCGTCGGCTTCTCCCTCCCGAGGCAGGGCGAGTTGATCTTCGACCCGAAGACCGGACAGCTGCTCAGCGAGCAGGGCACCGGCGGAGCGCCTCAGTCCTGGACGGCGTACCTGCGCCAGAAGGTCGTCGCCGGCCTCCCAGGCAAAGCGCCGGGACCGCTCACCCCACCCTGCACGAACGGCAGCGGTGTCAGCCATGACGTGCCGGGCGGCTCGGTGACGAACGGGGCACCGCGCTGAAGCCAGCCAAGCCCTGACGGCAGGCATCCGCTGCTCTAGGACAGCACGCTCAGGGGTCATTCCGGAACACTGGCCCAGCCGAGTGCCACTTCGCCCGGCACTATTCGGCACGTGGCGCTGAACGACCTTCCGGACGCACCCCCGCTCCATTGGCGTCGCCGCGATGACGACGACCTGAGCGTGGTGGGACGCAGCACTGACGCACTCTTCGTTCTGGATGAAGCGGGCAGCGTTTGGCTTGTCCCGGAGAGAGGCGAGCCGCGACTCTTCTTGAACAGCTCAACAGACCACTTCTACAAATCAATGGCCGTGTTTCAAGCGGAGCGACACAGGCTTGGGCCCGACGAAGACGCAACCTCGACCGCCGGACAGATCGCCGAAGAACTCAGGCGCATCGACCACGAGGCGCTTCGAGCAGGGGAGCGTTTCTGGCCCGCCGTCTTGAACAGGTCGAGCAGGGTCTGCTCTAGTCACTCAGGGGTCATTCCGGAACACTGGCCCACGCCAGCGCCCCTCGCTGTTCGAGCAAGCGGCGGTTCGAGCCGGACAATCCCACACTCGGGCCGCACAGGAACAAAGCTCGCTTTAGGCTCCAAGAAGGCAGCGCGGCATCGCCAGGCGTCGAAGCCGACGCCGATGCGATCGCAATGGGAGGAGACCGATGAAACTGAGCGTCCTCGGCGCCGCTGGCGCCACCGGCATTCCGCTGGTCGAGCAGGCGCTCGCCGGGGGACATAGCGTCACGGCGCTCGTTCGGTCCGGCCAGAAACTGACCTTCACCAACCCCAACCTCCATGTTGTCGAAGGCGACGCCACCGACCACGCAGCGGTCTCCGAGGCCATGAACGGGAGCGACGCCGTCATCAGCGTCCTCGGCGCGAGAGGACCGGTGATAACCGAGGCGACGCGCGCCATTGTGGACGCGGCCAAACAGAAGGGTCCCGAGCGCGTCGTCATGTTGTCCTCCTTCGTCGCCGCGCGTGACCGGCTCACTCTCGTCACCAAGGTCGTAACCGGCATAGGAATGGGTAGTCAGATCAAGGACAAGACTGCTGGTGAGGAAATCCTGCGCGCCAGCAGCCTCGACTGGACGATTGTCTACCCCACCAAGCTGACCAACGGGCCCAAGACCGAGGCTAGGGTCGTCCCCGAAAGCGAGAAGGTCGGGGGGTCGCAGAACATCTCACGCGCGGGCGTGGCCTCGTTCCTCCTGCAAGCGGCCACGGAAGACCTCCACAGCCGACGCGGCGTCGTCATTACTGGATGACACGGCCGTCGTAAACCGAGCGCCAGGGGTCATTCCGGAACACTGGCCCAGGCGAGCAGCCCGCCACATAGGTGCCGTCGTCGCTCTATGCTCGCGGTCGTGTCGAGTCGCGCCAGAGTCGAGTCGTTCTGGGCTGCCATGCAGGAGAATGACTGGCACGGTGCGGCCGATCATTTCACCGAGGACTGCGAGATCGACTGGCCGTGCTCGGGCGAGCGCATCGTCGGGCGAGAAAACTTCGCAGCGATTCAATCGCGGTATCCGACGAACACCGGCCGCTGGAGCTTCGATGTGCACCGGATAGTTGCCGAGGAAGACATCGTGGTCAGCGAGGCGACGGTCACTGACGGAGAGCAGGCTGCCCGCGTCGTTGCTTTCTCGATTCTCGACGGCTCACAGATCGCGCACCAGATCGAGTACTGGCCGATGGCGTACGACCCGCAGGCTGGTCGCGAGGCTTTGACGCAGCCCATCGCTCGCGTCCCTTGAAGACTTAGGTGGCTCCCAGCAGTTCAGGGGTCATTCCGGAACACTGGCCCAGCCAAGTGACCGCTAGCTCGGGCGGCGCTCGTGTCGCCCGGCTCGCGCGCGGTTAGTGACCACCGCACCGGCCGCCCTCGGAACGCGCCCGGGGCGGCCGGACAGTGGCCGTTGGGTGGCGGCGATCAGGCACCGCCACCCAAGTCCATGCGACTTACTAGAGCGGGACGAGCGGGCGTGGTGTGAAGCGCATTCGCATGGCCCCTCCGCTCATCGGTTCGGCCCGTGGACGGGGACGGCGATGTTGTCGTTGACGTAGTCGGCGATCTGCGCGCCCTCCAGCACCGCCGCGTCGCAGGCGAAGCGGAAGTGGATCCCGCCCCAGATCCGGGCGAGGGACACCTGGTTCACGGCGTCGGAGAAGCTGCTGAAGCTGCGGTCGACGCCCGGCAGGCCGAAGGCCGTGAGGGTGAACGACGTGTTGTCGCCGAACACCGCGGCGAGCACCGCGGATCCGGCCCGGCTCACGCCCGCATGCCCCGACGGGTACTCCTGGAAGACGGGCGTGACGAGCAGCGGAGTCCAGGAAGGATCCGCCGTCGTGTCGGGGTTCCCGTCCGTCCCCGCCTGCTGGATCGCGGTGATCGGGCGCCAGGTGTCGTAGACGTTCTTTGCGTTCCAGATCGAGATCACGGCATCGGCCATCGCGACGTTCATGCGCGCGAGGAGCCGCACGCTCTGCGTGAGCGGAATGTCATTTGCGTCGATCAGGTCGTCTGCCGCCCTGTCCCAGATCGCGACGGGCGTGTCGCTGTTCCAGAAGACCGCGGTCTCGGTCTGCCACGCCGTGCGATCGGTGCTTGCGAAACTTCCGAGCCTCTCAACCTCGTTCAGGTCGTGTGCGTACCGGACGCTAGACAGTGCAGGCGGCGGAGGCGGCAGGAACTGCCCTGGCGACGTCATCGCCCACGGGGTCATCGTCGCGAACTGCCGGAAGGCCGGCGGAACGAAGAGCGGCGGCGTCGGCGCCCAGCGCCCCGGTAGGCCGGATGGGACGTAGGGCGGGAGTGCGGCGGTGAAGCCGTCGGTCGCGCGCCAAGCGAGGATCTGATCGGCCACACTCTCTCCCCAGGCCAGACCCCGGGCGACGGACTGGTTGTCGGGGTTGTCGGTGATCTGCGCCAGCGACGCCTGCAATTGCAGGTCGAAGGACGCCTTCTGAGTCGGGAAGAGCCCGACCAGCGCCTCGTACGCTGCGCCCGCGACGGCCGCGGCGCGAGAGGCGCCGCGCGGAGCGGCGGGCTGAACGTGGATCGGCGTGTAGCGTCGCTCGATCCCGTTCAGCGCGTCGAAGACCGACGCCTGGACGATCGCCCCGGCCCGCATCGCCGGCGGCGGCGGCAGATGGGACGCCTCGAGCGCGCCGATCATCGTGCGGTTCCAATCCGTGGCGACGTTCGTCGGCGAGGCGTCTCGTCCTGTCTGCGCCGCGGGTGCGGCGGAAGCCAGTACTGCGGCGGCAGCAATGACTGCTGTCGCGAACCATGTCATGCGATACATGTGCGATTCCTCCTCAATGCTGTGCCGTAGCTACGTCCAGGGAGGACGTGCCTCAACAGCAGCTGCAGAGCGGAATCGCGGGAACCCGCGGACGGAACTTAGAGCCGAAACGTCCTCAAGGGACGGGCGCCGCGATCACACTGTAGGCGGCTGCTCAAGACCATCGATTGACCACCTCCCTTCGAAGAGTCGGCACCATGATCCTTCCGATCAGGTGCTGATTGCAACTAAGAATCGGGATCCGACTTAAAACGGTGCAGATGCTCGGGGGTCATTCGGGAACACTGGCCCAGGCGAGCGGTCTCCGGCCGGGGCGTGGCCGAGGGTGGTGAGGAGCGGCTGTCGCGTTGGGGACCGAGCAGCTGGCCCTGCAACTCGAACTCTGTTTGCCTAGGCTCGTGTCGTCTCCCGCGCCCGGGGGCTCGATCGACGGACTTCGAGCTTTCAGCCGGAATCCTGGCCGCAGGGCCAGTAAGACCATCCTACGCCGTTTGGTGTGCGTATCTCCGGCCGACGAGCCTGGGCATCGCCAGAAGAGCCGACGTTCTAGTCTCTGCGCCGTCCGCCCGCCGCGTTGATCACTGCTAGACTCGCTGGTAGCGCGTTGGCTCTAGCGTTGAAGCCGCCGAGGCTATCTGCACCTTCCTCTTCGTCTGTCACACCTGGCCTGAGCGCTGCAGCGAGTCCGTTCGGACTCTGTTGTCCTGATAGATGAACTGAAGGAGTTTCTCATGCATGCGACCATTCGCCGCTATGACGGTGTGGACCAGAATCGCATCACCGAGTTGACCGGTAAGGTCAACGAGACCCTGGTTCCGAAGCTGCGCAAGCTGCCCGGCTTCAAGGGCTACTACTTGATCGAGGGCGGCAACGGTGTCTTCAGCTCGCTCGGTCTCTTCGAGACCCGTGAGCAGGGCGAGGAGTCAAGCAAGCTCGTCGGCTCCTGGATCCACGACGAGAAGCTCGAGACGCTGATGCCCAACGAGCCCAAGATCACGAGCGGCAAGATCATCGCTCAGAGCAACGAGCTCGCGGTCGCGTAACTCGGCCGCAGCGCCAAAGGAGGGGTCGGCTTGCCGGCCCCTCCGCACGTTCAGGGTGCGTGAACTCCCGAGCTACCCGGGCCGCTCGAGAGGCGCCGGTTGCTGGAGTGGCGGTAGCAACAGGAGGTGGCTGTCGACGATCGCCTGGGCGACATCGACGAGTTTGTGGCCATTGTGTTGCGAGTGGTCGCGTAGCATCTCGAAGGCGTGGTCGCGCAGGCACTGCCTCGGCAGGTGTTGGTTCCTTCAGGCCGAGCAGAGACGCCGAACGAGCTCCGCCGTGAACGGCACCCAAGTCAAGAACTCGTCGCGCGCCTCGTCGTCGACCAGCGTGCACCCGTGGTTGAGCCAGGCGTAGAACGTCGCCGCCTGGAACACGTCAGCGTGTTGTGCAGTCCAGTTCGGGAGCCGGCGGACCTGCGCGTAGCCGTCGAACAGGTGCTGGCGGTAGACGAGGTAGTCGTCCCAGCTCGCGTGCGTCCAGAGGACGGTCAACAGGTCGAACAGGTAGAAGCCGCGGCCGAACGCGTCGAAGTCGATCGGGGAAGGCTTGCCGCGCTGGAAGACCCAGTTGGAAGGCTCGAGATCGGCGTGAATGAGGCCGACGTGCTCACTGTTCGTGGGGAGCGAGGACAGCACCGCGTCGATGCGAGCGGCGGACTCCCGCAGCGAGTCGAGGTCCTCCTCCCTCAGTAGACGCGCGGCATCGCCGCCGAGGCAAGAGCAACTGCCGATGAGCGCGTCCGCGTCGATCATCCGGGCGGGAGACGTATTGGGCGCGAACCGTTCCGACACTCGATGCATCCGCGCCACGACGGTTCCGACCTCGCGTAGCACGTCCGGCGTCACGAACCGCTTCGCCGGCCGAAGCGGCGAGCCCTCCACCCACCTCAACAGGACGGCGCGCCACGGGGACTGCTCGCCCTCGATGGGCACCGAGGCGAAGACTTCCCCGTTGATCGTCGCGACGAGCGCCGGGACGCAGAGACACGGCTCGCGTGCGAGCTCGCGTAGCCAGCGCGCCTGAAGATCGATCTGCACGGCGCTCGGGTCTCCGGGAGGCTGCAGCCGGAGCACGAACTGACGGCCACGGTCTTCCACGCGAAACACGTAGCTCTGAGTCGAAGCGAGGAACGTGAGGGGCGAGCTTCCCGACACGCCGAACGTCGGGAGTATCGATCGCGCAGCCTCTCGACACGCCCTTGACTCGCCAGGCACGGCCGGAGGCTACCCGCCATTCTCTGACCCGACGCTCAGGGTCACTCCAGAACACTGGCCCGGGTCAGGGAACCTACGCCTGAGCGAGGGCGTGCGCGTGACCGCCGATCGGCAGACGGTGGAGTATCGTCGCGCGCATGGGAGTCAAGCTCCATCGGTGCTCGACGCCCTGGAAGTTTGGCCCGTGCTGGCGCGTGCAGAAGGCATTGGACGAGCGGGGGATCGACTACGAGATCGTGAGGGGGCCGCTGCGGCCTGGCAAGCGCGCCGACTTGCGGCGGCTCTCCGGGCAGCAGCTCTATCCGGTGGTCGAGTTCGAGAACGGCCCGATCTACCGCGAAGAGTCGAGAGACATGGCCGCGACGATCCGTGCCGGGAAGCTCGACGAGAAGCGGGCTGCGGCCAGTGGAGAGTCAGCGTGACGTTCAGCCTTAGAGGGTTCCAGCACTAACGAGCTGCCTCGCCCAACACGGTCAAGAACTGCCCCGACTCGCTCGAAGCGCCGTCCGGGTGAGGTCGCTCAGGGGTCATTCCCGAACCCTGGCCCAGCCGAGCGTCCTCGGGTTCAACCGCGTGACCCGGAACTCAGGACCAGGGCCGGAGGCTAAGGCTCCGCGATAGCGGCGGCTAGCCGGAGGCCGACTGCGCTCTCGCCGGCCTCCGCCGCGCGCGAGCGCACGACGGAGGCCTTCCACCAAGAGATCCCGAGAAAGAACAGCACGGAGCGGGCCGGAACCCACGCTTTCCGGCCCGCGGAGTTCCCTTCCCCAGCGAGCGAAGCGCCGGCTTCGCGAGCTACTGCTTCGCGTATGGCTTGCCGTCTGCGGCCGGTGCCACCGTGCGGCCGATCACGCCTGCGAGCGCGACGAGCGTGAGCACGTACGGGAGGATCTGGAACAGCGTCGCCGCCTGACTCGAGTACACCTGCAGCTTGAGCGCGAGCGCGCTGGAGAAGCCGAACAGAAGCGCGGCCGCAAACGCGCCCGCCGGACGCCAGTTCCCGAAGATCATCGCGGCGAGGGCGATGAAGCCCTTGCCGCTCGTGATGTTGAAGATGAAGGTGCCGTTCCCCTGCGGGCCCAGCGAGAGGTAGACGCCGCCGATCGCGACGAGAAGACCCGAGAGCACCACGCAGCCGTACCGGATCAGATAGACGTTGATGCCGACCGTGTCCGCGGCCCGCGGATGCTCCCCGCAGGCGCGGATCCGTAGCCCGATCGGCGTCTTGAAGAGCACGACGTACGCGACGATCACGAGCGCGAAGCTCGCCCAGGTGAGGATGCTCAGGTCACCGATCGAGCCTTCGAAGAAGTTTCCGAGGCCTGCGATGTGGAGGTTCGGCACCACCGAGATGTTCCCGGTGACCTGGCCGTTGTAGAACTGCTGGAAGAAGTAGCCGGTGATGCCGAGCGCGAGGAAGTTGATGGCAAAGCCGGCGACGATCTGGTCGGCGCGGAGATGGATCGCGAAGAACGCGAGCACGAGCGCGAGCAGGCCGCCGGACGCCATCCCCAAGAGGAGCCCGACGAACCACGTGCCGCTCTTGTCCGAGCCGTAGAGACCCCAGAAGGCGCCCATCAGCATCATCCCCTCGAGGCCGATGTTCACGACACCGCTCCGCTCGGAGAACATCCCTGCGATCGCGCCGAAGACGAGGGGCGTCGCCAGCCCGAACGTCTGGGCGATGAGCGTCGTGTCGAAGACGGTCTCCAGGTTCCCCGTCCCGGAGCGCGTCGCGAGGATTCCGAGTCCGATTCCGAGCAGTCCGGCCACCGCGGCGCCCCAGCCGAGCCTCCTGCGTCCGCGGGTCGCCGTCCAGATCCCCAGGGCGATGGCGACGATGCCGATCGCGATCGGCCACGTCGGCGAGCGAGCCTCGATCGGCGGGATCGCGAGGAAGGCGGCGAACACCCCGAGGAAGATCGCCGCGTAGCCGGTGGAGGCGGGATCCCGGAGCCGTTCGCTGACCGGATTTTCCAGACGCTGCCCCCAGGCGGTCATGCTGTCGTCGCCTCTGCGGGAGTCTGGGCAGGCGGCCGCCGCGGCCGCAGGCGCCTGCGGGAGTTCCAGAGGTAGAGGATGAGGATGTCCGCGCCGATGAACAGCACGACGAGGCCCTGGATGATGTACGTCAGGTTCGTGGCGAGCTCCGGCTGGATCACGTTCGAGGTCAGGCCCTGCGTCGTCCCGTAGAAGAGGCCGCCGAAGAGCAGCGACGCCAGGAACACTCCGACGGCTGTGTTGCGACCGAGCAGCGCCACTGCAATGCCGGTGAAGCCGATCTGGCTGACCGCAACGTCGAGCTGACCGTACTGGTAGAGGTAGCCGAGCATGTCGAGCGCACCCGCGAGGCCTGCGAACGCACCCGAGATCGCCATCGCGCGGATGATGTTCTTCTTGACGTTGATGCCGCCGTACGCGGCCGCCTCGGGGTTGAAGCCGACGGCGCGAACCTCGAAGCCGAGCGTCGTGCGGTTGATGAGCGCCCAGAAGACGACGAGCGCGGCGATGGCGATCAGAAAGCCGATATCGAGCCCCTGGAAGCCCTTCGTCCCCCAGATGACCGGGAGCTGAGCGCTCGACGCGACAGGGTTCGAGATCGGCACGGTCGGCTGGGTCGAGTTCTGCAACGGTCCGCCGTCGCCGAAGAGCCACGACGCCGTGTAGATCGCGATGTAGTTGAGCATGATCGTGGAGATCACCTCGTGCGCCCCGGTCGTCGCCTTCAGCACGCCGGCTATACCCGCCCAGGCCGCGCCCGCGAGCGTCGCGCCGACGATTGCGATCAGGGCGTGCGGCAGCAGGCTCAGGCCGGCGAAGTTCACGCCAAGCCAGTTCGCCACGACGATCCCGACGAGATACTGACCCTGGCCGCCGATGTTGAACATTCCGCAGCGGAAGGCGAAGGCGACAGCGAGGCCCGTGAGGATGAGCGTCGTCGCAATGAGCAGCGTCTGGGAGAGGTTGTAGGCGGCCGCGCTCTGGGTGGTACTCGTCGTCGGATGGAAGATCCAGTTCAGGCCGGCGCCGTTGAAGATGTCGTGGTAGGCGGTGAGCGGGTTGTGGCCGGTGGCGAGCACGATGAGGCCGCCGAGCAGGAACGCGAGGACGAGCGTCGCCACCGGCACGGCGATCCCGCCCGCCCGCTGGCTGAGCGAGAGCCGCGCCGCGAAGGTTCCGGACGACGCCGCCTCCTCGGGCGGCTCGACGGGATCGCGCTGCTCGGGTTCGCTCATGCGGCGGAGGCCTTCCTTTTGACGCCGACCATCTCGAAGCCGATCTGCTCCTCCGACACCTCACCCGTGTGCTCGCCGACGATCGCGCCCTCGTAGATGACGAGGATCCGGTCCGAGAGGGAGAAGATCTCCTCGAGCTCGAGGGAGATGAGCAGAATCGCGCGACCCTCGTCGCGCTCGCCCACGAGCCGACGGTGCAGATACTCGATCGCGCCGACGTCGAGGCCACGCGTCGGCTGTGCCGCGATCAGCGCCTTGGGGTCGCGGGAGATCTCACGGGCGGCGACGAGCTTCTGCTGGTTGCCGCCCGACAGCGAGCCCGCCGGGGTGAACGGGCCGCCGCCGCGCACGTCGAACTCCTTGATCAGCCCCCTCGCCCGCTCGACGAGGCGGTTGGGAAAGAGCCAGCCCCATTTCGAGTCCGGCGGGTCTGCGTAATCGTGCAGCGCGACGTTCTCGGCGAGCGAGAACTCGAGGACGAGTCCGAGTCGCTGGCGGTCCTCGGGGATGTGACCCAGCCCCGCGTCGAGAGCGTCGCGCGGCGTCGCATGGTGGAGCTCGCGTCCGCCGACCTCGATCCGGCCGCTCTCGGCGCGCCGCAGGCCCGTGAGGGCCTCGATGAGCTCGGTCTGGCCGTTGCCGTCGACGCCCGCGATCCCCACGATCTCACCTGCGCGCACCTCGAGCGAGACGCCGCGAACCTTCTCGATGCCACGGTCGTCCCGCACGTGGAGGTCCTGCACCGACAGCAGTACGTCGCCCGCCTCCGCGGGTTGCTTGTCGACGCGTAACAGGACCTCGCGGCCGACCATCGCCCGGGCGAGAGACTCCTCGGTCGCACCCTCGCGCGGGACGGTCTCTATTGTCTTGCCGCGGCGGAGAACGGTGATGCGATCCGCGATCTCGAGCACCTCGTTCAGCTTGTGGCTGATGAAGATGACCGAGATGCCCTCCCGCGTCAGAGTCCGCAGGATCTCGAAGAGGTCCAGGGCTTCCTGAGGGGTGAGCACCGCGGTCGGCTCGTCGAGGATCAGGAGGTCGGCGTTCCGGTAGAGCGCTTTCATGATCTCGACGCGCTGTTGCTGACCCACGCTGATGTCCTCGACGAGCGCGCCCGGCTCCACCGCGAACTTGAACGTCTTCGCCATGTCGGCGACCCTCCGCTCCGCCGCCCCCTCGTCGAGCAGGATTCCGTCCTTGACCGGTTCGGTGCCGAGGACGACGTTCTCGGCGACGGTCATCACGGGGATGAGCATGAAGTGCTGGTGGACCATGCCGATGCCGGCGTCGATCGCGTCGCTCGCCGAGCCGAACGTGACGGGGTTGCCGTTCAGCCGGATCTCACCCGCATCCGGGCGGTAGAGCCCGTAGAGGATGTTCATCAGCGTCGACTTGCCGGCGCCGTTCTCCCCGAGCAGCGCGTGCACCTCGCCGCGGCGCACGTCGAACGAGACATCGTCGTTCGCGACGACTCCCGGGAACTCCTTGCGGATGCCGCGCATCTCGAGGACGAGCTCGTCGCTCACCGAAGTCGATGCTATCGCCCGTCGGCGGGAGGGCGAAATCGACCCGCCCTCCCGCCGCACGCGGCGTGTCCTTCCTACTTGCTCACAGCCACCGGGGGCGTGAGCTTCCCGGAGATGATCTGCGACTTGTACTGGTTCATCGTGTTGATCCACGACTGCGGTACCGACGGGTTGATCTTGCCCACGCCGACGCCGTCGTTCTTCAGGTCCAGCACGATGTTCGTGCCACCGGGGAAGTGATTGTGGAACGAGTCCTGGACGGCGTGCTCCACTCCCACGTCGGTCTTCTTGATCGCGCTCGTGAGGATCTTCGACGCAACGTTGTACTCGTCGGCGTCGACGCCGATGCCCCACTTGCCGAGCTTCGACGCCTCCTTGAGTGCGCCGTCGCCGCAGAGGCCGGCGACCTGGAAGATCACCTGGGCCCCGGAACCGATCTCGTTCTGCGCCACGTTCGAGCACGCGGCCTCGTCGGTGAAGCTGTTCGAGTACTGGACGAGGGTCTTCGTACCGGGTACGGCCTTGTTGGCGCAGTACTGGTAGCCGGCGATGTACGAGTCGACCGGCGGGATCTTGATGCCACCGACGGCGCCGATCGTGCCGGCCTTGCCGCCGTTCATCTTCTGCGCTTCCTTGGCCGCGAGCACCCCGACGAGACAGCCGGCCTCCTGGGATGAGTACGTGATCCCGATCTCGTTCTTGAGACTGCCGACGGCGCTGACCGGGTCGTCGGTGATCGCGAAGTCGATCTTCGGGTACTGCTTCGCGTACTTCTTCATCGTGTCGCCGAGCAGGAAGCCGGCCGCGATGATGACGTTCGCGCCCGCCCTCACGGCGGCGTTGTAGTTCGGCTGGTAGTCGCTCGACGAGTGCGAGACCTTCGAGATCGGAGTGATCCCGAGCGAGCTCGCCGCACTGTTCAGCCCCGCGAGCTGGTTCTTGTTGAAGCCGTTGTCGTTGAAGCCGGCGATGTCGCTGATCAACGCCGCCTTGAACTTGCTCGCCGCCGACGTCGTCGTCGTCGTGCTGCTCCCTCCACCGCCACCGCCGCCGCAGCCTGCCGCGACGAGCGCAACGGCGGCCGACACCGCTAGCAGGACCGCGAGCGTGCGTGTCCTCGATCTCAAGATGCCCTCCTCCTCTTGCTGTGGTTCGTCCCTGACCGATCGATCGTTCTTTCTCGACCAGCGATATTAGAACGGCGCGCGGCTGGGCTCCACAGGAACTACTCGGCGGAGGCGTACGTGTGGTACTGGTTCTCGTCGACGAGCACGCGGCGAGGCTTCGATCCCTCGTACCCGGAGACGATGCCGCGCCGCTCGAGCATGTCGATGAGCCGGCCCGCCCGCGTGTAACCGACGCGCAGACGCCGCTGCAGAAGGGAGACGGAGGCAGTCTGCGTCTGGACGACGATGTCGATCGCCTTGTCGAGCAGCGGGTCGTCGTCGGGGTCGAACTCGCCGTCCTCGGAGTCTTCGCCCGGCTCCGCGAAGACCTCTGGAAGCTCGAGGTAGCTCTCGTCGAGCTCCTGCTCGCGCTGCCGAGTCTGCTCGACGACGAGCGCGATCTCCTCTTCCGAGACGTACGCGCCCTGCACGCGCTGCAGGCGTGAGGTGCCGAGCGGCTTGAAGAGCATGTCGCCCTGGCCGAGCAGCGACTCCGCACCTCCCGAGTCGAGGATCACGCGCGAGTCGGTCTGCGACGAGACGGCGAAGGCGATGCGCGACGGAACGTTCGCCTTGATCATCCCGGTGATCACGTCGACCGACGGGCGCTGGGTGGCGAGGACGAGGTGGATCCCGACCGCGCGCGACTTCTGCGCGAGCCGGATCACGGCGTCCTCCACGGCCTGCGGCGCGACCATCATCAGGTCGGCGAGCTCGTCGATCACGACGAGGACGTATGGGAGCGTCGGCTCGCCGCGCTGGCGGAAGGCGCGATTCGCCTCGTTGAGATTGCGAGCGCGGACGGTTGCAAGGCGCTCGTAGCGGCGCTCCATCTCGGCGAGGCAGTTGGCGAGGACGGCGCTCGCCTCCTTCGGGCTCGAGACGACGGGCGTCAGGAGATGCGGCACCGCCTCGAAGTGACTGAGCTCGATCCGCTTCGGGTCGATGAGGATGAGGCGCACCTCGTCGGGGGTTGCACGCAGCAGGACCGACGTGAGCAGCGCGTTGAGGCAGCCCGACTTACCGGATCCCGTCGTGCCCGCGATGAGCAGGTGCGGCATGCGGGCGAGATCGGTCCAGACGGCCGCGCCGGAGATGTCCTTCCCCAGCCAGACCGAGACCGGGCTGGCGGTCGGCGGCAGCGGCTCGAAGATGTCGCCGAGCGTGACGAGGTTCGGGGAGAGGTTCGGCAGCTCCACGCCGACCGCCTGCTTGCCGGGGATCGGCGCGAGGATCCGGATCTCGGTGGTCGCGAGTGCGTACGAGAGGTCGTCCTTCAGTGCGGCGACCTTGGCGACCTTCGTCCCCGGCGCGAGCTGCAGCTCGTAGCGCGTCACGCGCGGGCCCGAGATCTGGCCGATCACCGTCGCTTCGACACCGAAGTGGGCCAGCGTCTGCACGAGGAGCTCGGCGACACGCGCCGCGGTCTCGCCTGAGTCGTCGCCCTGCTCCGGAGAGATGCGGAGCACGCCGGCGTCTGGGAGCCTGTACTCGGCCTTCTCCGACGTGACCTCATCGAAGAGCGTCGGCGGATCCTCGAGCAGCGGCGGCGGCTCCGTCTGGAGAGGAGCGGGCTGTGCGCCGGCGTACGGCGTCGACGAGCTCTCCCCCACGACGTCGGGGAACGCCGAGACGGCGTCGACCGGACGCGTCAGCGAGGGAGCGGGACGCACCGACTCTGGCTCCGGCCAGGCTTCCAGCTGCGGAGGTGTGCGCCGCGACCGTGCCTTCCGGGCGGCGTGGTGCAGGCCACGTCCCGAACGCCGGAGGATCGCTCCGAGCGAGGCGCCCGTGAGCAGCAGCGAGCCGACCAGCATGAGGAGGACGCCGAGTAGCAGCGACCCGGTGGCGCCGAGCGCGACCCCGACCGCGCCGCCGAGGAGCTGGCCGAGGTAGCCGCCCTGGTCCTTGCCGAGCGTGATCATGAGACCGCAGCCGAGCACCGCGAGACCGGTACGGAACGGCCGGACGTCGACGAGCGTGCTGCGCGTCACCACCAGCGCGCCGAGCGCCACGAGCACGACCGGCACGACGTACTTCGCGTCCCCGACGAGCTTGTCGAGCCCTTCTCCGAGCCAGCCGCCGACGTAGCCGCCGTTCCAACCGAAGTAGAGGACGGCGCCGAGGAAGAGGCCGACCGCGACCGACCCGAGACCCCAGAGCTCGGGGTGCTGACTCTGAGCGCGGGCGCTTCGCTTCCTCCGCGTCTTGCGGACGCGGCTCGGGAGCTTCGGGCGCAGCTTCGACTTCCGCTTGCGGCGCGGCATGGGGCCGAATTCGCCCGCACCCGCCCCGCTCCTCCTACCGCGTCACCTCGGCGACGAGCATGCCGTAGTACGTCGGCGCAGCGTATGCGAGAACGTCCGCTCGCGCCGTCTCGCCGAGCGCGCCCTGCAGGACGAGCAGCTGCCAGAACGAGTCCGCCTTCGCGGGCTCGACGAGCTCCGCGAGCGGCAGGAAGTCAAGACCGTCCGAGGCCAGGATCTCCTGCAGCTGCGCGTCGTAGGCGGCCGCAGCCGGATCGAAGCCATATGGGCCGTCGGCGTCGTGCGCATGGCCGTTGTCGGCACTTGCGACGAGCGCCACGCGTGCCGGCAGCGCCGCGATCGCCTCGCCGAGCCGGAGATGCTCCTCCAGCGGCCGGTCTCGCGCGGGCGAGACGACGACAACCTTCGAAGCGCGCATGAACGCGAGTGGCACCTCGGTCCCCCAGTCGAGCGGAAACTCCGCCGTCCGCGGGTCGTTGCCGCCGTATGAGACGCCCAGGATCGGGAGCGGGGCTTCGAGGAGGACGGCCGCAAGCTCGCGGTCCGTCTCCCACTCCCCCACGTTCCCGGCCGTGACGACTGCGAAGTGACCCCCGACGTGGACGGAGTGCGGCGTCACTATGACCGCGACCTCGGGCGAGGCCGTGGCGAACCGACGGCCGAGCTCCTCCATCGCGGCCCGCAGCTCGGGCGCGAGGTCGACGTCGCCGTGCGGCGCGATGCAGGCGAAGACCAGACTCACCCCAGCGACGCTATCCGGGTGACGAGGAGCTCGAGGAACCGCTCGGCGTCGACGTCCATCCCGACATCCGCATTCGGCTCGCGCCCCGAGACGCCCCGGAGATCGACGACAGTCCGACCGTCGCAGAGCTCCGATCGCGTCTCGACCGCGACGTTCGTATGACGAACCGTCAGCAACGTCGGGTCGATGACGTGCGCGACCGCCATCGCGTCGTGGATCGGTGAGCCCTCGAAGCCATACGAGCGCTCGTGGAAGGCCTGAAAGAAGTCCGACAGCTCGGCGACGAAGCGGCCCGCACGGCCGGTGTCGCGCAGGCGCTCGGCGTGCGCACGCGTGAACAGCGCTTTGTGCGTCACGTCGAGCCCGACCATCGTGATCGGGATCCCGCTTGCGAAGACCTGCGCGGCGGCCTCCGGATCGACGAAGGCGTTGAACTCCGCGGCCGGCGTGATGTTTCCCTGGCCGATCGAACCGCCCATCCAGACGATCCGCTCGAGGCGGTCTCGCACGTCGGGGTGGCGCTCGAGCATGAGCGCGAGGTTCGTGAGCGGAGCCGTCGGAACGAGGACGACGCCCGGCTCGATCAGGTCGGCCAGGAAGTCGGCGGCTGGCGCGTCCACCGGCTCAGCCGACGACTGCGGCAGCTCCGGCCCGTCGAGGCCCGTCTCGCCGTGGACGTGGGCCGCCGTGCGGAGGTCGCGCTCGAGCGGCGACTCGGCCCCCACGGCAACCGGGATGTCGCTCCGACCGGCGACCTCGAGCGTGACGAGTGCGTTGCGGGTCGTCTTGTCGAGGGTCTGGTTGCCCGCGACGGTGGTGACGCCGATCAGCTCCACCTCCGGCGAGGCGAGGGCGAGCAGGATCGCGATCGCGTCGTCGTGGCCCGGGTCGCAGTCGATGACGATTGGAGTACTCACAGAAGCGCGTCCACCTCCTCGGCGGTCGGAAGCGAGGTCTGCGCGCCGAAGCGCGACGCGGCAAATGCGCCGGCGGCGCACGCGCGGTGCAGGGCCTCGTCGCGAGAGCGCCCTTCGAGCAGCGAGACGACGAGACAGGCGGTGAACGCGTCCCCGGCGGCGGTACCGTCGACCGCCTCGACGGCGGGAGGCTCCGCCCGCGCGACCTCGACTCCGTCCTCGAGCAGGACCGCCCCCTCTGCGCCCAGCGTGAGGCAGACGAGACCCTCCCGCTGGCCGAGCGCCTCGAGCTCGAGCCGGTTGACGATGGTGAGCTCCGCGGCCGGGGCGCCTTCCCTGGCGGGCGCCGCGTTGAGAAAGAACCGCGCCGCGAGCTCTGCCGCCCGCGCGACCGTCTCGACCGGGATCTCCTGCTGGCACAGCACCGCGTCGGCATCCTCCAGGATGAGGTCCTCGGGGCGCAGCTCGCCGTTCGCGCCGGGCGCGACCACGATGGTCGTCTCCCCGGCGGCGTCCACGGTGATGAGCGCGATCCCCGTCGGCGCGTCCTTCACGAGCCACCGCTCGTCGACGGGCGCCGCACGCAGGCCCGCGAGCGCGTCCTCGGCCAGCTGGTCGCTTCCGACGCAGCCCACGAGCGCGACCGCGGCTCCGAGGCGAGCGGCGGCGACCGCCTGGTTCGCTCCCTTGCCTCCGGGGACGCGAACGAACCGCGCGCCGCTCACGGTCTCGCCGGGTCGCGGCAGTCGCTCTGCGCGAACCACGAGGTCGAGATTGATCGAGCCGACGACGGTGAGCCGGGGTGCCGCCATGCGGTCGAGCCTATCCCGATGTGTAGCCGCGGCCGCCTCGGGGCAGGCCGACGGGATGGATCAAGACAGACGGGTGGGACTGAACGAGGCCATCTTCCGGCAGGTCAACGAGCAGATAAGGAGTCTCGGCGACGAGCTCGGGGTCGCGGACGGCATGATCACCGTGATCTGCGAGTGCGGCGACGCCGAGTGCACGGAGCGGATCGAGCTGCCGCTGGCGAACTACGAGCGCGTCCGCGACGACAGCCTCCTCTACGTGATTGCGAAGGGGCACGAGTTCCCCGAGATTGAGCAAGTCGTCGATACCGCAGACGCCTACGAGGTGGTGCGCAAGCAGGCGCCCGGCGCGGTCGACGTCGCGGAGAAGACCGACCCGCGAAACTGACAGACTGCGGCGGGTGACCGTCGCGCACTGGGACGAGGTCGAGAGCCACCATCGCGCGAAAGGCGAGATGGACGCGACCTGGCAATCGCTCGGCAACGCCGCCGGCACGCGCCGCGTCGGTGTCAACCGCGTCCGGGTCGCGCCGGGAAGACTCCCGACGCCGCCGCACTCTCACCGCGCGTCCGAGGAGCTCTACTTCGTCCTTGCCGGTTCCGGACTTGCCTGGCAGGACGGTGCGGTGCACGAGGTGCGGCCGCTCGACTGCGTCATCCACCGTCCCGACGAGATGGCGCACACGTTCGTGGCGGGGCCTGACGGGCTGGAGTACCTCGTCTTCGGTACGCGCCACCCGACCGAGCTCGGCTGGCTCCCACGCTCGCGGGCGATCCGGCTCGGCGGGCCGTGGGTGGAGGGCCGCGACGACGACCCGTGGGATGTCGAGGCGACCGTCGAGCGCCTGGCAGTGGCCGAGCCGGCGCCGCGTCCGGCGAACATCGTCAACGTCGACGAGGTCGAGCTCGAGAGCGAGGGCAGCCAGACCTATGCGTACTTCACGCCGCCGGACAAGACCAGGCTCGCCGGGCTCGGCTGGGAGAAGCTCGCGGCAGGTCGACGCGGCTGCGTCCCGCACTGCCACTCGGCCGAGGAGGAGGTCTTCGTCATCCTCGACGGGACTGCGACGCTCGAGCTGTGGCCCTCACCGCGCCCGGCGCGTAACGGCGCGACAAAGGAGGAGGTGCCGCTGCATGCCGGTCACCTCGTCGCGCGCCCTCCGGGCACGCGGATCTCCCACTCCTTCCGCGCGGGACCGGAAGGAGCGACGATGCTCGTCTACGGCACGCGCGAGCCGAACGACATGTGCTTCTACCCGCGCTCGAACAAGATCGCATGGCGTGGACTCGGCGTGATCGGCCGGGTCGAGCACCTCGACTACTTCGACGGCGAGCCGCTGGAAGACGACTGATGCCCTACGACGAGGAGCTTGCCGGCCGGATCCGGGCGCTCCTCGGCGACCGGCCCGGTCTTACCGAGAAGCAGATGTTCGGCGGGCTCGCCTTTCTCGTCGGGGGCAACATGGCGATCGCCGCGAGCGGCCAGGGCGGGATCCTCGTCCGAGTCGATCCCGAGGAGTCGGAGGAGCTCGTGGCGACAACTCCCGCGGAGCCGATGGAGATGCGCGGCCGCCGGATGGCCGGCTGGCTCCGGGTCGACACGGCCGCGGTGGCGGACGACTCTGCGCTCGGGGAGTGGGTCGAACGCGGCGCGACGCACGCAGGCTCCCTGCCATCGAAGTAGCGACGCGAATCCCTGGCGCTCCCGGACCCTCCGGCCTTGGCTAGACCTCGACGATCACCGGCAGCACCATCGGCCGCCGCCGCGTGCGGTCGTAGACGACGCCGCCGAGCGCGTCGTGCAGGTGCTCCTGCAGCAGCTTGATCTCGGTCACGTCGTCGGCGATCAGCCCCCGCAAGACCCTGTCCGCCTCCCCGCGCAGCTCGTCGAGGAGCGGCTCGGCTCCATCGCCGAAGCCGCGCGCGATCAGCTCCGGCGGCGCCGTCAGGCCACCGCCATCCTGCGCCGCGAGCGTCGCCACGACGATGAGGATGCCGTCCTCGGAGAGCTTCCGCCGGTCGCGCAGCGCGACGTCGTGGACGTCCCCCACGCCGAGACCATCTACGAACGTCATGCCGGCCTCGACCTCGCCGACGATCCGCGCCACGCCGTCCTCCAGCTCGACGACGCTGCCGTTCTCGGCGAGCACGATCCTGTCCTCCTCCACCCCACCCTCGCGCGCGAGCTGCGCGTGCGCCGCAAGCATCCGGAACTCGCCGTGCACCGGCATCACCGACCTCGGCCGCAGCAGCCCGATGATCGTGCGCAGCTCCTCGGCCCGCCCGTGACCGGAGACGTGCACGGGAGCGTTGTCCTCGTGCAGCACCTCGGCGCCCATCTTCGCGAGGCGATTGATCGCGTCGTGGACGCGTAGCTCGTTGCCGGGGATCGGCTTCGCGGAGATGATCACCGTGTCGCCGGCCTCGACCGAGACCGAGGGATGGTCGTTGTACGCGATCCGCGTCATCGCCGACATCGGCTCGCCCTGGCTGCCCGTGCAAAGGATCAGCTGCTCGCCGCGGGGGAGCTCGGCGAGCTCGTGCGGCCGTAGGATCGCCTCCTCCGGAACGTCCATGTAGCCGAGAGTGCGCGCGATGTTGGCGTTCTTCCGCATCGAACGGCCGACGAACGCGACCCTGCGCCCGCAGTCGACCCCGACGTCGGCCGCCTGCTGCATCCGGTGCACGTTGGAGGCGAAGGAAGACACCAGAATCCGGCCCTCCCGGCTCGGGAAGATCTGGCGGAACGCCTCGCCCACGACGCGCTCCGACTCCGTTACGCCCGCCCGCTCGGCGTTGGTCGAGTCCCCGAGCAGGAGGTCGACACCGCTGCTGCCGATCTCCGCGAGGCGACCGACGTCGGTCCGCTGCCCGTCGACCGGCGTGTGGTCGAGCTTGTAGTCGCCGGTGTGGACGACGCGGCCGCCCGGCGTCTCGAGGACGACCGCGGCCGCGTCGGGAATCGAGTGCGCCATGCGTACGAACTCGAGGCGAAACGGGCCGATCTGGACGGGCTCGTCGCCGGGGGCCAGCTCCCGCAGCTCGGCGGAACGCAGCAGGCCGTGCTCGTCGAGCTTCGACTTGACGAGCGCCAGCGTGAGGCGCGTCGCGAGCACGAGCGGTACCCGCACCTCGCGCATCAGGTACGGCAGCGCCCCGACGTGATCCTCGTGACCGTGCGTGAGCACGACCGCGCGCACCATCTCCTCCCGGTCGCGCAGGTAGGAGAAGTCCGGCAGGACGAGGTCGACGCCGAGGTGCTCGTCCCGTGGGAACGCGAGCCCGGCGTCGACGACGACGATCGCCCCGTCCGCCTCGTAGACCGTCATGTTCTTTCCGACCTCGCCGAGGCCGCCGAGAGGAATGATTCGGCAGACGCCCATCGGCGTTGAGTCTATGGCCGCTAGGCAGACGCGGCGGCGAGAAGGCCCGACCGCTCGAGGCAGGAGCGGATCTGTGCGAGCTCCTCCTCGTCCGCCTCGACCATCGGCAGACGGTGTCCCCCGACCTCGTGACCGGTCAGGTTGAGCGCCGCCTTGATGGGGATCGGGTTCGTCTGGATCCGCAGAAGGTCGTACGACGGCTGCTGTGCCTCGTGGAGCGCGCGGGCCGCGTCGACGTCGCCGTCGCGGTGGCGGCGGATCATCTCGGCAATCTGCGGACCCCAGAGATGCGCGGTGACCGACACGACACCGACGCCGCCGAGCTCGAGGAAGGCGAACGTGTTCGGATCGTCGCCGGAGTAGAGGTCGAGCCGCGTCTCCTCGGCGATGAACCGGGCCTCCTCGCCGTCGTCGTGCGCCTGCTTCACGGCCACGACGTTCTCGATCTCGGCGAGCCGCGCGATCGTGGCAGACTCGATGTCGACGACGACGCGGCCCGGGATGTTGTAGGCGACCACCGGCAGGTGCGTCGCGGCGGCGATCTCCTCGAAGTGGCGCACGATCGCACGCTGCGGCGGCTTGTTGTAGTACGGCGTCACAATCAGGATCCCGTCGACGCCGAGCTCGGTCGCCGCGCGCGTCAGGTCGGCCGAGTGTGCCGTGTCGTACGTGCCCGTGCCGGCGATCACCGTCGCCCGGCCACCAACGGTCTCGGCCGCAGCCCGAAAGAGGTCGAGCTTCTCCTCGTCCGACAGGGTGGGCGACTCGCCCGTCGTGCCGCAGACGACGAGCCCCTCGGAGCCGTTCTCGACGAGGAACGTCGCCAGCTCGCGAAAGCGCTCGAGGTCGACCGCGCCGTCGGGCCGAAACGGCGTCACCATCGCGGTGAGCACGGAGCCCAGCCTGTGAGAACCCAGCATGTCCCGGAATTCTACGAGAGCTGGAGTACCAACTCCTTCAAGGAGTAGAAGAGGCCCTCGGAGAAGGTCGGGTACGGCTGGATCGTGTCGAGGAGCGTCTCGACCGGCACCTCGGCGCGGATCGCGAGCGTGAACTGGCCGAGCCACTCTGCCGCCTGCGGCCCGACGCAGACGGCGCCGACGAGCACGCGCTGCCGCGGGTCGGCGAAGACGCGAACGAACCCGTCGCGCTTGGGCCTCTCGTAGGTTGCGAGCCGGGGCAGGGAGCTCAACGGCACGCGGACGGTCACGAGCCCGTCGCCTTCGGTGCGACCGACGGTCGCGACCTCGGGGTCGGTGAAGATTCCGGCGGGAATCGCCCGGTAATCGGCCTTGGCGCGGCGCCTGGCCATGTCCGCCGCGGCGACGCGAGCCTGGTACTTCCCAACGTGCGTGAACAGCGCCACACCGGTCACATCGCCGATCGCCCAGACGTTGTCGGCGGCGCGCAAGCGTTCGTCCACCTCGATCCCGCGCTGCGAGATCTGGAGGCCGAGCTCCTCGAGACCGAGCCGCTCGACGTTCGGGTGCCGGCCGGTAGCGACGAGCAGCCGTTCGGCCTCCAGCGTCGAGCCGTCGGACAGATGGAGCTTGATTCCCGGCTCCACGCGGTCGATTCCGACGCCCACCCGGACGTCGATCCCCTCCTCGCGGAAGTGCTCCACGAGCAGCTCGCCGGCGTCTTCATGCACCCGGCCGAGCAGCCGCTCGCCGCGCTCGACGATCGTGACCTGCGATCCCATCCGGGAGAAGAATTGGCTGAGCTCGGCGCCGACCGGGCCGCCGCCCATGACGACGAGGCTCCGCGGCACCTTGTGCGTGCGGGTCGCCTCGCGGTTCGTCCAGTACTCGACCGAGTCGAGTCCGTCGACCGGCGGTATCGCCGGCCGCGAGCCGGTGGCCAGGACAAGCCGGTCGTAGGGCAGCTCCTGTCCGTCGACGTCCACGACCCCGGGCTGCGCCACGCGCGCCTCGCCGCGCACGAGCCGGCAGTTCCATTCCTGCAGGTAGTGGAGCTGGCCCGCGTCGTCCCAGTCGCTCGTGACCCAGTCGCGCCACGACCAGACGCCCTCGGGCTCGGGACGCTCGCCGCGCAGCCCCGGCGCCCGCTCGAGCGAGCCGGCGAGCTCGGTCGTCCGCAGCATCGTCTTGGTGGGCATGCAGGCGAAGTACGAGCACTCGCCGCCGACGAGCCGGCTCTCGACGAGCGTGATCTCCGCCTCGTCGTCGAACCGGCGGAGGGCGCCGACGAAGTGCTCGCCGGTCGACCCTCCGCCGAGAACTACGACCTTCAACTACTTCAGTCCGTTGGCCTTGAGGAACCCGTCAGCGATGTCCTTCGGGGTCGCCTTCTGCACATAGGCGGCCTTGTCCATCGCCCGCATCGCCTTGATGGTGAGCAGGCTCGAGACCTTGTTGGAGATCTGAGCGATCTGCGTTCCCGCCGAGCCCTTGAGCAGCTTCGGCGAGACCACCGGCGCGACGTTCTGGAACCCGAAGATGTGCTTGTTGTCCACGAGTGCCGTGTACGTCTTGCTGTTCTGCTGCGGGTCGGTCGTGAAGCCGTCACCGCCCGTCACCTGGCCCTTGTCGATGAGCGTGTAGACGCTGATCGAGCCGAGCGAGACGAACTTCACCTGCTTGAGCCCGTACACGTTCTTGAGGCCGAGCAGACACGTGATCCGCGTCTTGCACTCCGGGAAGCCGGCGTATGAGAAGTGCTTAACCTTCTTCAGGTCGGAGATCTTCTTGACCCCTAGCTTGTTCGCCGTCTTCGTCAGCATGGTGAACGTGTCGGCGTCCACGAACGGCGTCCGCTTGAGCAGCGTCTGCCCGTGCTTCTGCTCGTACTTCTTCGCCGCGTTGTACGTGGCGGCAGCCGTCTTCGGGAACGTCTTCGACTTGGCGAGGTCGAGCACGATGATGCCCGTGTATTCCGGGTAGAAGTTCATCTTCCCGCTGTCGATCGCCGTGTTGGCGAGCTCGGACGAGCCGAAGCTCCCTTTGTACTTCACCTTGAAGCCCTTCGCCTGCAGAGCCTGGCCGTAGAGCTGGCCAAGGATGTACTCCTCGGTGAAGTTCTTCGTGCCGATCACGATCGTCGGCTTGCCCGACGAAACGCTCCGTTGCGCGCCGGCCACACCGGCCGTGAGTCCGATCAGAAGCGCGACCCCGAACGAGACCGCGAACGCCGCCTTTGCGGCGCGACGCGTGTGCTTCCGCACCATTTCTCCCTCCTCTCGAATTGCCACTTCAGTTGCCCTTTTCCCGAGGGACCCTATGCGCTCGGAGCCATCCTGCGGTAGGCCGCCCGCTGCCCCAGCGCGAGGAGCCCGGCGGTGACGAGAGCGATCGCGGAGACGCAGAGCGCGGCGGCAAGGACGCCGGCTAGCCCATAGGTGGCCTCGTTGTCGATGATGTCGCCGAGGCCGCCGCCTCCGACGATGCCGGCGATCGTGGACGTCGCGATCACGAATACCGCGGCGATGCGGATGCCGCCGACGATGAGCGGCAAGCCGAGCGGCAGCTCGACGCGGGTGAGAATCTGGGTCTCGGTCAGACCCATTCCACGCGCCGCCTCGACGACGTCGGCGTCGACGTTTTCGACGGCGAAGTAGGAGTTCGTGAGGATCGGTGGTAGCCCGATCACGACCAGGGCTATCTGGATGTTCCAGAAGCCGACGCCGAGCCATGCGACGAAGAAGCCGATCAGTGCGATGCTCGGCAAGGCGCGGCCGAGCGACGACACGCCGAGCGCCACGAAAAGCCCGCGATGCCGGTGCCCGAGCCAGAGACCGAGCGGCAGGGCGATCAGGATCGCGATGCCGAGCGCCGTGAATGCCAGCTCCGCAAGTTCCAGCGTCTTCTGCAGCAGGAGATGCGCGTTGTCCGGAATGAAGCGGAAAGCGTCCACGAACAGCGAGGCGAGCATTAGCGGATCCGGTTCCAGGGAGTGAGCGCGCGCTGCAGCGCGGCGAGAAGAGTGTCCGCGGCGAGGGCGAGCAGGACCGCGAGCGCGCTGGCAGCGACGAGCTCCGTCCGGAAGATGTCGGGCATGCCAAGCGCGTCGAAGATCGGAGCACCGAGCCCGTAGTGGATGAGGAACGCGGCCACGGTTGCGATCGAGATCGTGGCCACCGTGGCGACGCGCAGCCCACCCATGATCGCCGGCACCGCAAGCGGGAGCTCGACCCGGAAGAAGGTCTGCCTTCGGGTAAGCCCCATGCCGCGCGCCGACTCGAGAACCTCCGCCGGAACGCCTTCCAGTCCCGCCACGATATTCCGGTAGAGGACGAACAGCGTGTAGGCGACGAGCGGAATCAGGATCGTGGTCGTGGTGATGCCGGTCACCGGTAAGAGCAGCTGGAAGAGAGCGATGCTCGGGAGTGCGTAGAGAAAGTCCGAGAACGCGCCGATCGGCGCGTCGAAGACGTGCCACCGGAAGCCGATGAGAGCAAGCAGAAACGCGATCACGAAGCCGATCCCGACCGCGATCACCGTCAGCTTGATGTGCTGGATGAGCGCGGGCTGCAGGGTGTCGCCCCAGTGCTCGTGCACCCAACCGGTGCAGAACCAGCCGTTGTCCTTCAGGCACTTGCTCGCGTGGCCGAAGTTCGGGATTACCGGCCCACCGCCGGCCACGCGGAAGCCCGTCATCGCAGCAGGTCCTCGCGGGTCGCAACGCCCAGCGGTGAGCCGTCGGGGCCGACGACGAGGAGTGTGTCGCGCCGCTCGGCGACAAGGAGCGCAAGCGCGTCGCGGAGGTTCGTCTCGACCGGCAGCCGCGGCAGGCCGTCCGCGCTCCCGGGACTCGCGAGCTCGAGCTCGCCGAGCGTGTGAAGGGCGAGCGCCTTCAGCGCCCGGTCGCGGCCGACGAAGTCGGCGACGAACTCGTCCACCGGATGCTCGAGAATCTGTTGGGGTGTGTCGTACTGGGCGAGCCGGCCGCCCTCGCGGAGGATCGCGATGCGGTCGCCCACCTTGATCGCTTCGTCGACGTCGTGCGTGACAAACACGACCGTCTTGCGAATCTCCTGCTGCAGCCGCAGGAACTCGTCCTGCAGGCGCGCGCGGACGATCGGATCGATCGCGCCGAAGGGCTCGTCCATCAGCATCAGCGCCGGGTTCGCCGCCAGGGCGCGGGCCAGACCCACGCGCTGGCGCTGGCCGCCCGAGAGCTCCGCCGGGAAGCGCTTCCTGTCTTTCTCCGGGTCCAGCCCGACGAGCTCGAGCAGCTCCCCGGTGCGCTCCCTGATCCGCTTCCGGTCCCAGCCGAGCAGCCGCGGCACCGTCCCGATGTTCCCCTCTACGGTGATGTGCGGGAAGAGGCCGACCTGCTGGATGACGTACCCGATCGAGCGGCGCAGCTCTGTCACGTCGTAGTCGCCGATCTGCCTGCCGTCGATGCGGATGTAACCGCTCGTGAGCGGGATCAGCCGGTTGACGAGCTTGAGCGCCGTCGTCTTGCCGCCGCCCGACGGGCCGACCAGCACGCAGATCTCCCCGGCCGGCACGGTCAGCGAGAGATGGTCGACCGCAGCGCCGTCCCGCCCCGGATAGACCTTCGTCGCCTCGTCGAAGACGAGCTCGGCCGCCTCGCTCGGCATGGGTGGAATCTTCTACGAGATGAGTGTCTCCAGGCCGAGGGTCAGGCCCGGAGGGAGCTCGGGAAGCTTCTCGAGCGCGAGCATGACGCCGTCCGCGAACGACTCGCGGCCGGTGGTGTCGTGGCGGATCGTGAGGAGCTGCCCCTCGCCGCCGAAGATCACCTCCTGGTGCGCGACGAGCCCCGGAAGGCGCACCGAGTGGATCGAGGGCGAGCCGCCGATCAGATTCGCGGTCGCCTTCGCCGTACCCGACGGCGCGTCCTTCTTCGCCTCGTTGTGGAGCTCGACGATCTCCGCTCGCGGGAAGTGCGCGGCGGCATCGCGCGCGAAGCGCATCATCAGCACGGCGCCGATCGAGAAGTTCGGCGCCACGAAGAGGCGCAGTCCGATCTCCTCCGCGAGGGCACCGAGATCCGTCGGGTCCCAGCCGGTCGTGCCCACCACGCACGAAACGCCCTGCTCGAGCGCGGCGCGGACGTTGGCCGGCGCAGCCTCCGGCGTCGTGAAGTCGACCGCCGCGTCGCAGCCGCCGACGTCCGGCTCGTCGCCGACCTCGATCCCGCGCACCTCGTAACCGGCGGCCTCCAGCCGCCTCGCCACCGCGCTCCCCGCCTTTCCGTCGGCGCCGAAGAAGGCAACCTTCACGCGGCCGCCCCGGGCGAAGCCGCAGGCGTCGCGGTGTTCGGCTCGGCGTTGCCGGCTCCGCCGGCGACGCTTCCAGCTTCTGCGACGAGACCCGCGCTCGCCCGGCCGACGGCGTCGCGGAAGTGCGCCTCGTCGGGCCCGACCCCCGCGGCGGCGAGCCTCTCCGGCGGAAGCAAGGCGGCGGCCAGCTCCGCCAGCTCGTCGCCGTCGACCGCGTCGATCTCGGCGATCACCCGCTCGAGCGTGAGCAGCTCGGTGTCTGTCACGAGCGACTTGCCGAGGCGGCTCATGCGGTTCGAGGTGGACTCGAGCGAGAGGACGATCCGCCCCTTGAGGTTCTCCTTCGCGCGCTCGAGCTCTCCCTTGCGCAGCCGGCCGGCCGCGATCTCGGCGATCTGCTCGACGCAGATCTCGACGCAGGACGCGAGGTTCTCCTCCCGCGTGCCGACGTAGACCCCGAGGATCCCGGTGTCCGTGTACTGGGCGCCGAAGCTGTAGACCGCGTACGCCATCCCCCGCTTCTCGCGGATCTCCTGGAAGAGCCGCGACGAGGCCGACCCGCCGAGGATCGAGTCGAGCAGTGACGCGGCGAAGCGGCGGCGGTCGGACCGGGAGATGCCGATGGCGCCGAGACAGAGGTGGTACTGCTCGGTCTCCTTGCGCTGGAAGCGGAGGCCAGGCCCAGGCAGCTGCGCGAGCGGCCGGCGGACCCGGGTGCCCGCCCGCGCCGGCGCGCCCGCGCGGCGCTCGCTGCGTTGCAGGAGGGCGACGAGCCGGTCGTGCTCGAGATTCCCGGCGGCGGCGACGACGACGTTCCCGGGCGCGTAGGCAGTGCGGTGATAGCCGGAGAGCGCTCGGCGGCTGACCGTGGAGATGACCTCGGCGGTGCCGATGACCGGCCGGCCGAGCGGGTGGTCGGCGAAGACGGCCTGCGAGAAGAGGTCGTGCACGAGCTCCTGCGGTGTGTCCTCGTACATCGCGATCTCTTCGAGCACGACGTCCCGCTCCTGGTCGACCTCGGCGAACGACGGCGCGAAGACCATGTCCGTCATCACCTCGAGCGCCGTCTCGACGTGGTGGTCGGGGACGCGCGCGTAGACGACGGTGTTCTCCCGCGAGGTCGCGGCGTTCAGCTCGGCGCCCATGGCGTCGAACGTCTCCGCGATCTCCTGCGCGTCGAAGCGTCGCGAGCCCTTGAACAGGAGGTGCTCGATGAAGTGCGAGACGCCGGCGCGGTCGGCGCGCTCGTCGCGGGAGCCGACGTCGATCCAGAAGCCGAGCGCGACCGAGCGAACGCTCGCAACCCGCTCGGAGATGATCCTCTCGCCGCTGTCGAGCTCGCTCAGGACGACCTTCTGCATTGCTCGATCGTAGGGGAACCGCGAGGTCTCAACAGGACACGGCCGGAACCAGGTTCCAGACGTGTCCGTCGGAGACGGTTAGGCGCGCGCGACGAAGCGCAGCACGGTGCCGTTTCGCTTCGCGTCGTAGAGCGCCTCGTCAGCGAGGCGGAACAGCGTCTGCGCGTCCTTCGCGTCTTCCGGGCACGCCGCGCAGCCGAAGCACGCGGCGAGGTCGGCAGCCCAGGGCTCGCCGCCGTCGGCGAGCTTCTCGAGCAGCGCCTCGACCCGCGCGACGACCTGACGCGTGTCCTCCTCCGTCGCCTCGGCGACGAGCACCGCGAACTCGTCGCCGCCGATGCGGAACGCGTCGTCCGGCTTCCGCAGCGACTCGGCGAGCACGTTCGCGAACGCGACGAGCGCCTCGTCGCCGGCGGCGTGACCGTAGCGGTCGTTGAGCCGCTTGAAGTCGTCGAGGTCCGTGATCACGAGCCCGAAGGAGCGGCCGTAGCGCACGGCGCGCGCGACCTCGCCTTCGAGCCGGTCGACGAACGCGCGCCTGTTGAGTAGCCGCGTCAGCGGATCGTGGTCGGCGAGGAAGCGAAGCTCCCCGAGATGCCGCCCCGAGACGAGCGCGGCGGCGGCGTCGTTGGCGAAGATCCGCAGCGCCTGGAGGCGGTCCGCGGACGGCACGAGCCGGTCGGACGGGTTGTCGACCCAGATGATCCCGAGCAGGGCGCCGCCGCCGTCCCACAGAGGCACGAACAGCGAGTGGCGGTTCCAGGCCCAGGGACCGCGGCCGTTCAGCTGCGACGGGTAGACGTCGACCTCGTTTCCGAGCCTCGTCCGCGCCTGGGCGTGCGTGAGGAGGTAGCAGCCTTCACGCAGGAACACCTCGTCGAGCAGCGGCTCGAGCTGGGCGACGTTCACGAGCTGGCGCTTCTGGACGTCCTCGAGCCGCCACCCCGCGGTCGCCTGCGGCACGACGGCGCCGGTCTCGGGGTCGACAAGAGCCGCGCAGACGTTGCGAAAGTCGAGAGCGTCGCTGATGCCGGTGCAGACCCGCCGGAGGATCTCGGCGTTCGACGTCTCACCCGTGATGCGGGAGGACACAGCAAGCAGCTCCTCGAGGGCACGTTGGTGCCGCGCCGACTCTGCGGACTCGCGAACGGCCTCGACGGCGAGCGCCGCGTGGTCGGTGAGCGAGACGAGAACTTCGAGCTCCTCGTCGGTCGGCCGCCGGCCGTTCACCGGCTCGTCGACCGAGATGATCCCCAGGAGGAGGCCCCGGTGGTCGCGCATCGGGACGAAGAGGGCGTCCTCGGGGTCCCAGGCGTCGGGGTGGCACGACCGTCCTCCCTCCGGCACGTAGCTCGGGCCGAGAGTGCCCCAGTCGACAGACCCGCTGAGAACGACGTAAGCCCCATGCCGCTCGAAGCGATCGGACAGGAGGACGGTCCAGTCGTCGCCGGGACGTGCATTGCCGAGCAGCGTCGCTCGAGCTTCCTCGTTTCCGTGCACGGTGATGACCTCGAAGTCGTCCCAGGCCGGCCGGTAGACGTTGATCGCGACCGTCTGGTAGCCGAGCGACTCCCCGATGGTTCGGGCGACGGCGTCGAGCAGCGCAGGAAGATCCTCACGCGCCCGCAGGAGGCGGGTGACCTCGACGAGGCCCCGCAGCGGTGAGATGGTAGGAAGGCTCAAGTGATGCGTCCTCTCGAGTCATCGGCAGCCCACGAGCCGGGGATGAGTCGATTTCGGGTCTGATCGCTGACCCGAATGGGTGAATTGAACGGTAGGCGGCCGCTGGAGGGCGGCCGCCTACCGCGCTTCGTTCAACCGGTGGCGACGGCCGGAGCCGCCGCGGGCGCTTCCCGGCGCAGGAACATCAGGGTGCTGACGATCAGCGCCCAGATCGGCAGTGCGAAGATGGCGACGAGCCAGCCGAGCGGCGTGACCGCAATCACCCCGAGCGGCACCGCAATCCAGCCAAGCCACCTCGGCAGCGAGCCAGTCGCGACGATGGCGAGGCCGTTGCCGATGAGGAAGACCCCGGCCCCGACCAACAGTGCGAAGAAGACGTTGTCCTGCAAGACGTTCAGCGCCTGCTCCGCCGCCGGGCTGATCTTTGCGGGGACGTCGGTTGCGGCGAACTCCATCCCGATGAGTGTGAGCGCACCGACGACGTAGATGACCATGCCGCTGAACCCCAGGGTGATCAGCCCGTCGCCCTCCGAGCGCGCCTTCAGATAGGAGCGCAACGCTGCGGCGAAGAACATGGCGAACACGCTGGCGTACGCAATCAGGAAGATACTCACCCGATCATGAGTGCGGTGCGACACGAACGATGAGACCGCGTGTTGCGCCGAGGCGTCGGAGTCCGGCGTGCTCGGACTCACCACGAATCCAACCAGCAACAGAACCGCGAATACGACGCCCGTGAGCGGCGCCCACCGACCGAAGTCCTTACCCATCCGACTGCTCCTTTGTCCCCCCGCCACAGCCCCTGCGGCCAGCGGAACCTAGAACCTGCCTCGGATGGAGTCAAGGGGGCGGACGGCGCGTGCCGCCCGCCCCCGACTTGGCTAGTCGCCATCGTCGCGGCGCGGCCCGCGGCTACGTCCGCCGCCCCCGCGTCCGCCGCGGCGGTCGCCGCGCGGCCGGTCCTCCTCCGGAGGCCGCGGCGGTGCGTCCTTCGCCCGCTCGATCAGCTCCTCGGGCTGGACGAGGCCGCCGTTCTCGTGTTTTGCGACGAGCTTGAGGCCGATGCGCCCGCGCGCCTTGTCTACCTCCTGGACCACGACGTCGACGACGTCGCCGCGGCTCATGACGTCCTCGATGTGCGCGACCCGCCCCGGGCCGACGTTCGAGACGTGCAGGAGCCCATCGGTGCCCTTCTTCAGCTCGACGAAGGCGCCGAACTGCGTCGTCTTCACGACCTTGCCCGTGAAGGTGTCGCCGACCTCGGGCTCCTTCGTCAGAGCCTCGATCGCGGTGACTGCCTCCTTCGCCTTCGTGCCGTCGGTCGCGTAGATGAGGATCGTGCCGTCCTCCTCGATGTCAATCTGCACCTCGTAGTCGGACTCGAGGCCGCGGATCGTCTCGCCGCCCTTGCCGATGACCATGCCGATCTTCTCCTGATCGATCTTGATCGTGGTGATCCGCGGTGCGTTGTCCGAGAGCTCCGTACGCGACTCCGGAATGACGTCGAGCATCTTCTCGAGGATGAACTCGCGCGCCCGCTTCGCCTGCTCGAGCGCGTCCCGCATGATCTGCTGCGTGACGCCGGTGATCTTGATGTCCATCTGGAGCGCGGTGATCCCGTCGCGGGAGCCGGCGACCTTGAAGTCCATGTCACCGAGGTGGTCTTCCGCGCCCTGAATGTCGGTCAGGATGACGTAGTCGTCGCCCTCCTTGACGAGGCCCATCGCGATGCCCGAGACCGGCGCCTTGATCGGCACGCCGGCGTCCATGAGCGACAACGTCGAGCCGCAGACGGAGCCCATCGACGACGAGCCGTTCGACTCGAGCGTCTCCGAGACGATCCGGATCGTGTACGGGAACTCCTCGGGGCTCGGGATGACCGCCTCGAGCGCGCGCTGCGCGAGCGCACCGTGGCCGATGTCACGCCGCTTCGGGCCGCGCATGAAGCCCGTCTCCCCGACCGAGTAGGGCGGGAAGTTGTAGTGGTGCATGTAGCGGCGCTCCTCCTCGAGGGAGAGGTCGTCGATGCGCTGCCCCTCCTTCGCGGTGCCGAGCGTCAGCGAGGAGAGGATCTGCGTCTGGCCGCGCGTGAAGAGGCCGGAGCCGTGCGCGCGCGGGTTGACGCCGACCTCGACCTCGATCGGCCGGATCTCCTCCGCCCCGCGTCCGTCCGGGCGCCGCTTGTCGACGGCGATCTTCTGCCGCACCATGTCCTTGTAGATCGACTCGCACGCCTTCTTCACGTACGAGCGTGTCTGGGAGTCCTTTTGCGCCGGCAGCGTCTCGCCGGTGTCGGGATCGGTCGACGCGCTCCCGACCGGGAACGGCAGCTCGACCTGCTCGACGATCCGGTCGAACAGGAGCTGGCGCTTCGCCGAGCGGAGCGCCTTCGAGTCCTGCTCCGCGTCGGTGAGCGCCTTGAGCTCGTCACCGAACTGCTCGCGAACCGGCCCCTCGACCGAAACCGACCGCTGCTTCTCGAGCAGCGAGGTCAAGGCCGATTTGACTTGCACCTGGCGCGTGATGTCCTCGTCGGTCGAGTCCATCGTGATCGGCGGAGCGAGCTCTGCGAGGAGCTCGTCGACGATCGCTCCAGACTCGCGGATGCCGACCTGCTGGATGAGGTCCCAGATCGTGTGACCGCGGTCCCGCTCGATCTCCGCCGTGAGCTCGAGGTCGAGCCACTTCGGCTTGCCGGCCTGCCGGCGCAGGTCCTCCTGCGCCTCACAGAGCTTCACGATCTCGCCGTGGGCGAGCTCGAGCGCCTCGAGGATCGTGTCCTCGGGGATCTGGTTGGCTCCGGCCTCGACCATGGTCAGCGCTTCCTTCGTGCCGACCACGATCAGGTCGAGCTCGGCGTTGTCCTCACTCTCGCGCAGCGTCGGGTTGATGACGAGCCTGCCCTCGATGAGGCCGATGCGGACAGCACCGACCGGGCCGAGGAACGGCAACGGCGAGAGCATCAGCGCGGCGGATGCCCCGTTGATGCAGAGGATGTCGTGCGCGGTGACCAGGTCCGCGCTGAGGACGGTGCAGATCACCTGCACCTCGTTGCGGAAGCCCTTCGGCCAGAGCGGCCGGATCGGCCGGTCGATCATCCGTGCCGTGAGGATGGCGCGCTCGGTCGGGCGCCCCTCACGCTTGAAGAAGCCGCCCGGAATCTTGCCGGCGGCGTACATCCGCTCCTCGACGTCGACGGTGAGCGGGAAGAAGTCTGCGCCCTCGCGCGCCTCGGCGCGTCCCTGGGCTGTGGCAAGCACCATCGTGTCGCCTCCGCGGACGACGACGGCGCCGTCCGCCTGCTTCGCGAGATGGCCGGTTTCGAAGCTGATCTCCTGATCTCCGATCTGGACGGAGACCTGCGCCCGGCTCTCGGTCGCGATACTCATCAATTGTCCTCCACTCTGCTTGTGGAGGGCGGGAGCTCGAGCCAACCCAACGCCCGTGGATTCGCTCGAACTTCCACCCTCCGTGTTCTCGGGAGCTAGCGGCGCAGGCCGAGCTCCTTGATGAGGGCGCGATAGCCCTCGAGGTCGTGCTTCTGCAGGTAGTTCAGGAAGCGTCGGCGGCGCCCGACGAGCTTGAGCAGCCCGCGCCGCGAGTAGTGGTCGTGCTTGTGGGTACGCAGATGCTCGGTCAGCTCGTTGATTCGCTGGGTGAGCATCGCGATCTGTACCTGCGGCGAGCCCGTGTCGGCCTCGCTGCGGCCGTGCTTCGTGATGATCTCCTGCTTCGCTTCCTTGGTCAGGGCCAATGCCCTCTCCTTCCTGTTCGCCTCCCGAGGCTCCGCCCGCGTGCGCCAAGGACGTTGGCGCGAGCCGGGCCTGGGTCGCGGGTAGGGTAGCGGAAACCGGCATGGCGACCGCGATTCCGCACGAGGGGCTGGCCGAGATCGTGCGCGAGGCGCGCGCGCGGAGCGGCGTACCAGCCGTGACCGCGGGGCTCCTCGTAGGCGAACGGGTAGAGCTCGCCGCCGCTGGGCCGGTCGAGGTCGAGACCCCGTTCAGGATCGCTTCGATCACGAAATGGTTCACGGCGTCGCTCGCGGCCCTCGTGCTCGACCTCGAAGCGCCGTTGGGCTCAGGCGGTGCGAGCGCGGGCAGGCTCCTCTCGCACACCGCCGATCTGCGGCCGAACTCGAGGGGGTTGCTTCCCGAGGCATGCCGGGGCCTCTGGTCGTACTCGAACGCGGGCTATGTGTTCGCCGGCGACGCGTGCGCCGCCGCGGCAGGCAGGTCCTTCTCGGAGGCGGTGCAGGAACGGTTACTCGAGCCACTGGGGCTCGAGAGCACGAGCTTCGAGGAGCCCGACGGGGCCGCACCGGGAAATGTCCCCGACGGCGCTGCGGGGCACCTGCCCGCCCCCGAGGTCGTGTATCCGGAGTCGCGGCGGGCCGCGGGAGGGCTCTGGTCGACGGTTGGCGACCTGCTTCGGTTCGCGGCGCACCAACTCGGAGGCCCAGGCCCGCTGTCGGCGGCCGAGCTAGGCGCCGTCCACGAGCCACGAGCCGACGCGCTCGGCGGCCGCTACTGCCTCGGCTGCTGGAGTCGCCAGCTCGTAGGGGGCCGCCTGGCCTTCGACCACGAGGGGTCGGTGGGCGGCTACCAATCGCTCCTCCTGCTCCTCCCGGAGGAGATGACCGCGCTCGCGGTGCTCACGAACAGCTGGCGCGGCAGTGCGCTGATCCGGCGGGTTGTCCGCGAGCTCGGGCTCCTGCCGGCGGCCCTCGAGGGAGCCGGCGTCGCGGACGTCGAGCCGGGCCGGTACGCACTCGACGACGCCGTCGCTGTCCTTGCGGAGCGAGACGGCCGCTGGCGCGTGGCCGAGAGCGAGACCGATCCGCTGACAGGCGTGCGGATCGAGCGACCGGATTACGCGGTCGACCCGCTCGGCCGCGACGTCTACGGATTCGCCGGAGGGCTGCTCATGAGCCACCGGCTGGACTTCCCGCGGGCGGGCGTCGCGCGCGTCGGCTGGACCGCGCTGCCGGCCGCGGATTCGTGAGCCCCACCTCGACTCAGCCGGGCCGAGTGGCGCCGCGTGTCTCCTCGACGTCGTCGTCGATCGCAGCAACGAGGTCCTCGAGCGAGTCGAACCGGCGCTGCTCCCGGATCGGGGCCCAGATCTCGACGATGAGCCGCTTGCCGTAGAGGTCGTCGTCGAAGTCGAGCAAGTGGGCCTCGACCCGACGCTCGACGCCGTCGAAGTGCGGATTCGTGCCGATCGAGACTGCCGCTCGATGATCGCCGGCCCAGCCGGCGTAGACTCCGTCGGGCGGGACGAGAAGGTTCTCCGGAACGTCGAGGTTCGCCGTCGGGAACCCGAGCTCGCGACCGCGTCCGTCACCGCGTACGACGATCCCCTCGACTTCGGGCGGCCGTCCGAGCAACGTCGCCGCTCGCCCGATCTCGCCCGCGCGGACAAGCTCACGGACCCGGCTGGACGAGACGTGCTCGACGAGCGGCACCCGCCGCACGTCGAAGCCGAGGCGGTCGAGCAGGTCCAGATCGCCCTCGCGGCCGCGGCCGAAGCGGAACGTCTCCCCCGCGGCGACGGTCTCTGCCCCGATCCCGCGCAGCATCCGCTCCGCGAACTCCTCGGCCGAGAGCGTTGCGAGCTCTTCGTCGAACGGCAGCACGAGAACGTCCTCTACTCCCGCGTCCGCGAGCAGCTCGAGCCTGCGCTCCAGCGTGGCGAGAAGCTCGACGCGTCCGCCTAGCACGGCTCGCGGATGCGGATCGAACGTCACGACGCTCGTCCGCAGTCCGGCTCTGCGTGCGGCGTCGATGACCCGCAGGTGGCCTCGGTGGACGCCGTCGAACGTGCCGAGTGCGACGGCGCGCCGTGCGTCCGGCAGTCCGGCCGGTTCGCGGGCGACGTTCACGTGCCCTGCGTCGAGCGCCCGGCTTCCACGCGCTGCAGCACCTCGGCGTCCGGCAGGAGCCGCTCGGCTGCGAACGCCTCCGGCCGGACTGCATCGGCGACCGAGAACGGCCCGACCTCCGTCCGCCGCAACGTCGCGCAGTGCCCGCCGAGCGCGATTGCGAGCGAGCGCACGTAGGTCCCGGAGCTGACGAGGAGGTCGAGCGTGACCCTCTCGCCCGTATACGCGATGACGTCGAGCTTGCGCACGGTCGAGCGGCGGATCGGCATCTCCACCTGGACGCCGCGCCGCGCCAGCCGGTACGCGCGCTCGCCCCCGATCTTCACCGCCGAGGCGGCGGGGATCGGAAGCTCGATCTCGCCGCGGAGGCGCTCGAGCCGTTTGGCGAGCTCGTCCTCGCCGGGAGGTACCTGATGCTCGACGACCTCCCCCTCCGGATCCCCGGTCGACGTCCGGCACGAGAGGTCGATCTCGGTGAGGTATCGCTTGTCCAGCCCGACGAGGCATGGTGCAAGCTTAGTTGTCCTACCGGACAACAGAAGAAGGAGCCCGGTCGCGAACGGGTCGAGCGTGCCGGCGTGGCCGGTGCGCGCGCCCGTGATCCTGCGGATCTGAGCAACGACGGCGAACGAGGACGGCCCGCTCGGCTTGTCGACGAGCGCGACTCCTGCGGGATCAAGCGCGCGAGGTGGCACGTTGCGCGAGGAAGCCCTGGCGGATCTGCTCGACGATCTCCTCCAGGGGAAGATCCGTGGAGAAGCCGGCGGCCTGTCGATGTCCCCCGCCCCCGAAGAGCCGCGCGATCGCCGAGACGTCGAGCTCGTCGATGCTCGAGCGGAGCGACCCCTTGTACGCGGGTGCGTCTTCGTTCAGCTGCTCCCGGATCAGTACGGCCAGCTCCGCTCCCTCGACCGCGCGCAGGTAGTCGATGATCCCCTCGGAGTAGGGCTCGGTCGCCCCGACCTCGCCGAAGTCGGTGCGCACGAGGTGCGAGACGACGATCCGCCCTCCCTCGAGCACCTCGGCGCGGTCAAGAGCGCGCGCCAGCAGCTTCAGCTTTGCGAACTCCACCGACTCGTAGACCTGCTGAAAGACCTCATGGATGTCGGCTCCGGCCTCGACGAGCTCGGCTGCGAGTCTGAGTGCCTTCGGCGTCGTGTTGGCGTACTGGAACCGCCCGGTGTCGGTGACGAGGGCGATATAAAGCGGCTCGGCGAGCTCCGGAGTCAGCTTGACGCCGAGCTCGGCGAACACGTCCCGCAGGACCTCGCTGGTCGAGGACGCGTCGGCGACGATGAGGTCGAGATCGCCGAAACGCGTGTTGTCGTGGTGGTGATCGACGTTGAGCACGAGCGGCGCGCGAGAGACGGCTTGTTCGTCTCCGATCCGCTCCTCCTTCGCACAGTCGACGGCGAACAGCACGCGCTCGGCGACATCGTCGGGCGGCTCGCGGACGACGTCGTCGAGCGGCATGAACGCATACTCGCCCGGAACCGGTGTCCGGCCGGGGAGGTACATGACCGCGTCCTTACCGAGCTGACGGAGGGCGATCGCGGCCGCGAGAAGCGAGCCGAGAGCGTCGCCGTCGGGGTTCTCGTGCGTGACGACGAGGAAGCGGTCGTGCTGCCGCAGCGCGTCTGCGATCGCCTTCAGATCAGTCGTCTGGGTCATTGTCGTCCGGCGCGAGCTCGTCGATCAGGCGGGTCATGCGCACGCCGCGCTCGACCGTGGGATCGTACTCGAAGGTCAGTTGAGGGGTTCGTTTCAGCCTGAGCTCTCGGGCGAGTCGCGACTGCAGAACTCCATGCGCCGCCTCCAGCCCGAGCAGGCTCGCGCGCTGCTTGCGGCCAGAGCCGAGCACGCTGACGTAGACGGTGGCGTGACGCAGATCCGGAGCCGTGTCGACGCCTGTCACCGTGATGAGGCCGATTCGGGGATCCTTGAGCTCGGGGAGCGCGTCGGCCAACACCTGCCTCACCGACTCGTTCACCCTCCGCATGCGCTCGGTCATGGCGTTATTCAAGCGCCTGGGTACGCGAGCCGCGTCTCGGCAACTATGGATACGGGCGCCCGGCTTGCGGCGATCGCCCGCTCCCCCACCCAGGGTGGGGTTGCCGTCCCTCCGCCCTCGTACCACGCTAGCGCACGAATCGTCATGGATCGCGAAGCTCTGGCATTTGCACCGACGTCTCGGCCGGGGGCAGCCGAGGCTTGCGCGTCAGCGGATCACCTCGAGGATGAGCGGCCGCGGCTCGATCTCCTCGCCGATCTCGTACGCCCCGAGCAGCGCAGTCTCCGCCGCGGCGGCCGCCGCCTCGTCTCGCGCGTGGATCTCGGCCAGCGGTTCGCCCTGCTCCACGCGGTCGCCGCGCTTGGCGTGGCAGACGACACCGACCGCGTGGTCGATCGGATCCTCCTTGCGCTCGCGACCGGCTCCGAGTTCCATCGCGACGACGGCGATCTCCCGCGCACGCGCCTCGCGTACGACGCCCGCACTCGGCGCCGCCACCGGCCGAACGACCTCGGCACGCGGGAGAAGCACTGGATCGGGATCGCCGCCCTGCGCGCGAATCCATCGCTCGTACGCCGCGAGCGCCGAGCCGTCGGCGAGGGAGGTCGTAACACGCTTCCGCGCCTCCTCCTCGTCCAGCTCGAGATCCGACAGCGCAAGCAGCTGCGTCGCGGCCACGACAACGAGCTCACGAAAGTCCGATGGGCCGGCGCCGCCGAGTGTCTCGTACGCCTCGAGCACCTCCAGGGCATTTCCGACGGCGCGTCCGAGCGGCTGCTCCATGTCCGTGAGCAGGCAGACCACGTCCATGCCCGCCTCCTCCCCCAGCCCGCGCATGGCCTCGGCCAGGCGCCGAGCATCCTCCTGCGTCCTCATGAACGCACCTTCGCCGACCTTCACGTCGAGGACGAGCTCGCTGGCACCGCCCGCGATCTTCTTGGACATGATGCTCGCGGCGATGAGCGAGACCTCGTCGATCGTCGCCGTCACATCGCGTAGGGCGTAAAGCTTTCGGTCCGCGGGCACGAGGTCTGCGGTCTGCCCGGCAACCGCGATCCCGATCTGCTTCACCTGACGCACGAGCTCCTCGATCGTGAGCTCGACGCGGAAGCCGGGGATGGACTCGAGCTTGTCGAGCGTGCCGCCCGTGTGGCCGAGCCCGCGGCCGCTCATCTTCCCGAACGGGGCACCGCACGCGGCGACGACCGGGCCGAGCGCGAGGGTCGTCTTGTCCCCGACGCCGCCGGTCGAGTGCTTGTCCACGACGCGCCGACCCAGCCGGGTGGCCAGGTCGACCGTCTCGCCGCTCGCGACCATCGCCTCGGTCAGCGCGAACGTCTCGGCGGAGGAAAGGCCCCGGAACCAGATCGCCATCAGCAGCGCGGCCACCTGGTAGTCGGGAACCTCCCCGGCCACGTAGGCGGCGACGAACCGGCGCAAATCCTCCGCCGGCAGCTCGCCGCCGTTCCGCTTTCGCTCGATCAGCTCGACGGCGTGCATCCGCGCGACCCTACTCGTCCCCCGGATCGACGAACAACCGTTCCGCGAGCGCGACCTCCCACTCCTGGCCGCGTAGCCACCTCTCCGCCTCGTCGAGCAGCCGCTCGACCTCTCGGTGCTCACGCGCGACGCACGCGGCCGTGATTCGCGCGCGCTGCCAGACGTCGTGATGCTCGACCTCGGCCACCGAGGCGCCGACGCGCCTCTGCAGCTGCGCCTTCGCTGACCGGAGATGATGCCGCTTCTCCTTCAGCGAGTGGGCCTCAGGGAAGTGAAGCTCGCAGGTGAGGATCCCGACCCAGCCGCTCGACACGAACGCATTCAAGCGGAGTCGATCGCACGCTCGACGACCGTCGCGGTCGTGCGTATCGCCGTGATCTCGTCCTCACTCGCATCGCTCAGGAGCCGCTCGAGGAGGTCGAGCCTGCGCGCTCTGCCACGCTCGAGGATGCGTCGACCCCTCGCCGTAGCCTCGAGCCGGACCGACCGCGCATCGTTCACGTCCGGATACCTGCGCACGAGACCCTCCCCCACCATTCCCGCCACGAGCTTGCTCATGGTCGCGCTCGTCACACGCTCGGCACCGGCAAGCTCCGTCAAGGAGCGGGCGCCACCGAACACGAGCACCGAGAGCGCCGACGCCCGCGCCGGCGAGATCCCCATCGCCTCCCCATCGACCTCGTGTACCCGACGCAAGAGATGAATGGCGGCCGAGTGGATGCGGTCGGCAGCCTCACGCCGACGTTGCGCAGAATCGGACATTTAGTTAGGCTACCTAACCATGGCAGAGACCGACGCTCCTCTTGCTCTCGACACAGACCTCGTCCGGGAGTTCGTCGCGAATGCTCACGGCGATCTCGAAGCTGCCCGCAAGGCTCTCGATGACCACCCTTCCCTCGCAAATGCCTGCTGGGACTGGGGCGGCGGCGACTGGGAGACCGGACTCGGGGCTGCGTCACACGTCGGACGGCGCGACATCGCCGAGCTGCTGCTCGACCGTGAGGCACGACTTGACGTCTTCGCTGCCGCGATGCTCGGGGAACTCGAGGTCGTACGCGCGGTGCTGGCGGCGCGTCCCGAGACGCGTCACGCTCTCGGGCCGCACGGCATCCCGCTACGCGCACATGCTGAAGCCGGCGGCCAGCGAGCACGCGCGGTGCTCGAGCTGCTGGACTCGAGCGCCTAGGAGGCTGCGGGAGCCTCGTCGAGCGACGTCCGCTCGACCTCACGCGTCTCGAAGATCTCGAGCACGTCGCCCTCTTTGACGTCGTTGTAGCCGTCGAGGAGGATGCCGCACTCGAATCCCTCGGCGACCTCACGGACGTCGTCCTTGAAGCGCTTCAGCTGCGCGATCGTCGTCGTGTAGATCACGGCGCCGTCGCGAATCACGCGGACGCTTGCATTGCGCCGGACGACCCCGTCGATGACCATGCAGCCGGCGATTGTGCCGAGACGCGAGACGCGGAAGAGCGCTCTCACCTCGGCCTCGCCGATCGTCTGCTCGGTCGTGACCGCAGCGAGCTTGCCGACGAGCGCCTGCTCGATGTCCTCGGTGAGCTTGTAAATGACGTCGTACGTGCGGATCTCGACTCCCTCGCGCGCGGCGAGCTCGCGGGCCTCGGCGTTCGGCCGGACGTTGAAGCCGACGATGAGAGCGTCGGACGCGGATGCGAGCATGATGTCGTTCTGTGTGATCGCCCCCACGCCATCCGCGATCACATTCAGCCGCACCTCCGGATGCTCGAACTTCGACAGCTCAGAGACGACCGCCTCGACGGAGCCGACGACGTCGCCGCGTACGACGAGGTTGAGGTCGGAGACCTCGCCTTCCTGGAGCTGCTCGTACAGTCCCTCGAGCGAGACGCCGGTGTCGGGGCGCACGGCCGCGAGCTGCTCGCGCCGTAGCCTCTCGCCACGGCGGTTCGCGACGTCGCGCGCCTCGCGGTCGTTGGCCACGACACGCGCCAGCTCGCCGGCCGCCGGCGGCTTGTCGAAGCCGAGAATCTCGATGGGATCACCCGGAGCCGCGCTCTCCCGCCGCTCGCCCTTGTAGTCGAAAAGCGCCTTCACGCGGCCGTACGCGTCTCCGGCGACGACGGCGTCGCCCACCCGGAGTGTCCCTCGATGGACGAGCATCGTTGCGACCGGCCCGCGGCCTACGTCGAGCCGCGACTCGATGATCGGGCCCGAGGCCTCTGCATTCGGATTCGCCTTCAGGCCTTCGAGCTCGAGGTCTGCGACCAGAAGCACCTTCTCGAGCAGATCGTCGAGGTTCTGCTGCGTCTTCGCCGAGACCTCCGCGAACTGCGTGTCGCCGCCCCAGTCCTCGGGGTTGAGCCCCTCCTGGGCCAGCTCGCCCTTGACGCGGTCGACGTTCGCGTCGGCGAGGTCGATCTTGTTCACGGCGACGACGATCGGTACCTCGGCGGCGCGTGCGTGGGCGATCGACTCCTTCGTCTGCGGCATGACGCCGTCGTCGGCGGCGACGACGAGCACGGCGATGTCCGTCACCTTCGCGCCGCGGGCGCGCATCGCAGTGAAGGCCTCGTGGCCCGGCGTATCGAGGAAGCTGATCTTGCGGCCGTCGACGTCGACCTGATACGCGCCGATGTGCTGCGTGATGCCGCCGGCCTCGGTGGCGACGACTCGGGCGTTTCGGATCGCGTCGAGCAGCGTCGTCTTGCCGTGGTCGACATGGCCCATGATCGTCACGACCGGCGGCCGCGCCTCCAACGCCTCATCCGGGTCGTCGAACGCCTCGGGCTCCTCCTCCTCGTCCGCGGCGTGCTTGATCGTGATCTCGCGGCTGACCTCGGTCGCGATCAGCTCGACCTCCTGGTCGCTCAGCGACTGGGTGGCCGTGCGCATCTCCCCGAGGGCCATGAGGATCTTGATGATGTTCGGCATCGGCACGCCGAGCGCCTGGGAGAGGTCGCGGACGCTGACGCCGGACTCGACCGAGACGGGACCTGTCGGCGGCGCTGCGGCCGGCGGCTTCTGCTCGCGCCGCTGAGTGTCCGGGCGGGCTTGCCGCTGGTCGCGCGGACGCGCCGCGCCCTGGTCGATGACGACGCGCCGCCGGCGACCGCCGCCTGCACCGCCGCCGCCGCCACGCGGGCGGAGCGGGCGGTTCGGTCTGTTGCCTCCGTTAGCCATTCGTCACACCAGTGTAGAGGCGCCGCAGTTCAGGCCCGACGCGGACTTGCTGCCGCAGGACGCGTGCGAACGCGCCGCGTTCGGCCGCCCGGTCGAAGCAGGCGACGCTGCGGCACGTGTACGCGCCGCGACCGGGCTCGGTTCGGCCGGCCATGAGGACGCCGTCACGGGCCGCAAAACGGAGCAGCTCGCGCTGGGGCGCCCGCCGGCCGCAGCCGGCGCATCGCCGTAGCGGTTCGGCTGCTACGCCTCCTCCTGGGCCGGGGCCTCCTCGACCTCGATCGGGATGCCCTCCGTTTCGTCCTCTTCGGCCGCCAGCCGGGGCTGTGGCGCGATCGTATCGAGGTCGACCTCGCCCTCGGCCTCCGCGACCGCGACCGCGTCGGGCCCATGCGTCGCGGCAACGTCGGCGGGAGCCTCGGAGTCGACCTCGGACACCTCGAGCTCGGGAAGCGACGGGCCGACGCTCTCGGCGTCGGGCTCCATCGTGTCGGCAAGCGCCTCGAGCTCCGGTTCGGCCTCGGTGACGACTGACTCCTCGTCATCCGAGTCGTGGAGCGCCAGCTCCTGATGAGCGGCGACGCCGCAGTACTTCGATCCGGGCAACGTCGCGTTCGGGCAGCGCTTGCCGTTCGCGAGGATCGCTGCGCAGCGGCCCGAGAAGTCCTCCGCGCCCTCCTCACCGCCGCCGAACGCCGCCTCGGCCTCCGCCTGCGCGAACTCGGTGTCGCTCTGGATGTCGATCTTCCAGCCGGTGAGGCGCGCGGCGAGGCGGGCGTTCATGCCCTCCTTGCCGATCGCGAGCGCGAGCTGGTCGTCGGGGACGACAACCGTCGCCTCACGCGCCTCGTCGTCGAGGTAGACCTCGCGTACGCGGGCCGGCGAGAGCGCCTTCGCGACGAATCGGGCCGGCTCCGGGTTCCACGGGATGATGTCGATCTTCTCGCCGCGGAGCTCCGAGACGACCATGCGGACGCGGGAGCCGCGGGGGCCGACGCACGCGCCGACAGGGTCGACGCCCTGAGCGTGCGACTCGACCGCGATCTTCGAGCGGTAGCCCGGCTCGCGGGCAACGCCGCGGATCTCGACGAGTCCGTCCGCGATCTCCGGCACCTCGAGCTCGAACAGCGTCTTGATCAGCTCGGAATCGCGCCGCGACAGGATGACCTGCGGGCCCTTCGTCCCGGAGCGCACCTCGGTGATGACCGCCTTGATCCGCGAGCCCTGCTCGTACCGCTCGCCGTCGACCTGTTCGGAGCGCGGCAGCAATGCCTCGACCTTGCCGAGATCGACGAGCACGTTGTTGCGGTCACCCGCCTGCTGGACGATGCCCGTCACGACCTCGGTCACGCGGTCGATGTACTCGTCGTACATCATCCGCCGCTCCTCCTCGCGGATCCGCTGGAGGATGACCTGCTTCGCGGTCTGCGCGGCGATGCGGCCGAAGCCCTCCGGAGTCACGTCCTCGCGCTTCACGTCCTGGTCGGGGACGTCGGACCAGTCGATGTCGAGGTCGTCGTCGGAGATGAGCGTGTGCTGGCGCTCGCCCGTCTCCTCCTCGAGCTTCTCGAGCTCCTCGAGCTTGCGCTCGCGGGCGTCGTCGAGCAGGCGCTCCTCGATGTCGGCGGGCAGCTCGACCGAGAAGACGCGGAAGTCGCCGGTGTCGTCGTCCATCTCCACCGTGGCGTGACGGGACGCCCCGGGCGTCTTCTTGTACGCCGCGAGCAGCGCGTCCTCGAGGGCCGCGACGAGCGCGCCCTCTTCGATTCCCTTGTCGCGCTCGATCTCGCGGACGGCCTCGATGATCTCCTGGGTCATGTCACGCTCCCCTTCACATCAGATATTGGGATGAGGTTGGCCCGTACGATCTCTGGGTACGGGATCTCGGTTTCGGCGCCGTCCGAGGCGGCGACCTTCACGCTCTGCTCGCCCGCGGAGAGAACCTCCCCGCTCAACCTTCGTCCGGCGGTGCGCAGCTTGACGCGGCGTCCCACCGCGGCCTCGAAATGCTCTTGCCGGCGCAGTGGCCGATCGAGTCCGGGGGACGAGACCTCGACGCTGTACTCGCGGAGAAAGTCACGTAGGACGTCGGTGACCTGTGCGCACAGGGCGTGGTCGACGCCCTCCGGACGGTCGACGTAGACACGGAAGCGCGACGGGGTCAGCAGTTCCACCGCAAGGACATCCACGCCCGGCAGGTCGCGGTCGACCCGCGGCGCGATCTCCTTCTGCAGCTGCTGTTCCTTCTCGAGTGTCGTCGGCATTCGTGTCCTCGTCCCTGCGTCCCCGTCATAAAAAATGGGCCCGCAGGCCCATTTCTCCGATCCGGTGAAATGTGGTCAGTCGAGTGTAGCAACGGCGCTTCGCCGCAGGCCCCTCAGGCGTCGAGGACGATCGTCACAGGCCCGTCGTTCACGAGCTCCACTTCCATCTTCGCGCCGAACACGCCGGTCTCGACCGGGACTCCGAGGGAGCGCAGCTCGGCGCAGAAGCGCTCGTAGAGCATCTCCGCCTCCTCGGGTCGAGCAGCTTCCGCGAAGCTCGGCCGATTGCCCTTCGCAGTGTCCGCGACGAGCGTGAACTGCGAGACGACGAGGACCGCACCGCCGACGTCGTCCACGGAGCGGGCGAATCGTCCCTCGTCGTCGGGGAAGACCCGCAGCCGCGCGACCTTGCGCGCGAGGCGCGCCGCCTGCTCCTCCCCGTCGCCGCCGGCGATGCCGACCAGCACGCAGAGGCCGCGCCCGATCTCGCCGCCGGGCGAGACCACGGCACGCGAGACGCGTTGCACCACCACGCGCATCCGACGCGGAAGCTAGTCGAGCTCGCGGATGCGCGCCCGGTACTGATTCGAGCCGGGCCGGAGCGAGCTTGCGAGCTTGTAGTGCCGGTTCGCCTCGACGTCCCGCCCCTGCTTCTCGAGGCAGCGGCCGAGTGCGTAGTGCGCGTAGTCGTTGACCGGCGAGAGCTCGAGCACCTTGCGGAACTCCTCCTCGGCCTCGCTCCAGCGACGGATCCGGAAATACGCGATGCCGAGCGTCTCGCGGATCGAGGTCTTGTCCGGCTCTCGCCGCTTGGCCTTCTCGAGCGAGACGGTCGCCTGCGCGGGCATGCCCGCCCGCAGGTGACGGCGTCCGCGCTGGAAGAGGCTGTACGTCGACTCGCTCATGACGCGGTGACCACGGGACGGCTGAGCGAACGGAGCGAAAGCAGGCCGCGCAGCCGATCCCGCCGGGTGAGGCTGCGGCGCGCGACCTCGAGGAGAGCCCGCAGCTCGCGCCGAGCCGTGGCGGCCGCGGGCGCGGCTTCCCCGGTCGGGGCGAAGCGCGCGGCGGTCGCCGCCGCGACGAACGCGTCGGGACTCACGCCGAACTCGCGGCGAAAGAGCTCGCCGAGGTCGCCGAACGTGGCGCTGGGCGGCGCCTCGATCCGCTGGTCGACGAGGAACGAGGAGAGCTCCTGCCGGCAGGCTGCTGCGACCGAGCGGGGATCCCGGCGGACCCTGCGGGCGACGCGGAAAGCGGCCTTGGTCAGCACGATGCCTCCGATCGCGGCAGCCAGGACGGCGAGCAGAAACAGCACCGGCCTGCTGCGATTGGTGCTTCCGCCGCTGTCGCGGCCGACGCCGGCCGCGGCTGATCGCGACGGAGCGTGCCCCGCGTGTGAGCGGAAGAACCCGTTCTGCGTGCTGATCTTCTGCGCGACCGACGAGGACCCACCCGACGACCTGGCTGCGCTACTCGCCTGCGACGAGCCGGATCCCCCGGCTCCCTGCTGCCCCACCGTCGCGCCGGCGGCAGCCTGGTTCGTGCGCGCAGGGGCGCCCGGGCCGGCGGGCGTCGGGTCGAACGGGAGCCACCCGTAGCCCTTGAACCAGACCTCGACCCACGCATGCGCCTCGCGATCGGTGACGTCCCACAGGTGCCGCTTCGGATCATAGGTCCCGCCGGCGAAGCCGACCGCGACTCGCGCCGGGATGCCGAGATAACGCAGCATGAGAGCCATCGCACCCGCGAAGTACTGGCAGTAGCCGGCGTGGGTCTTGGTGACGAAGTTGACGAGCGGCGGCGAGATCACGGGCGGGTGGTTCGAGTAGCGGAACGTGCCCGAGGCGACGAACCAGTTCTCGAGGTCGGCCACCGCGCCGTACGGAGTGCGGGCCTGGCCGGCTACCTGCCCCGCCAGCCGCGCCAGGGGCACGTAGGGGTTGAGATCCGGGTTCTGCGTGAGCAACTCCTCGACTGCCCTCTCCTGCTGCGGCGTTCCGAAGGCCGGAATCGACACACCCTGACCGACGTTGAGCATCCCGTCGGCGGAGAGCTCCGGCGGATACTGCGGAGGCGAGCGGCGCAGCGAAGCCGCGCTCGGCCTGGCGGTGTAGCTCGTCACCGTGTACCGGAGCCCGTGAGGGAGGTTCTGGTCGAGCGCGGCGAAGCCCGGCTCCGACTTGACGAGCGGCACGCCGTCGGCGGTCTCGAAGCGGATCGGGATACTGCCGCCGGCGAGGTGCGTGTCCGCGAGAGCGTTCACGGTCACGACCTCGCGCGTCTGGTTGCGCGGCCGTCGGGTGATCGCAGGCTCGAGGGAGTCGGACGGGCGAGGCAGACCGAGCTTCCACGCGTCGCCGGCGAAGTCGTCGAGCACGGCCGCACGCATGTAGGAAGGCGCCCGAGCGGACTGCACCTGCAGGACGGTCGTGGGGTGGCCTGACCAGTTGAGGCCGCCGTACTGCGCGTTCCAGACGAATCCGACGTCGTCCGGGCCGCGCGCGACGTTGGCCAGGTTCCACGTCTGCCAGTGCACGAGTCCGTGCCGGGCCGCCGTCGCGGAGCCGACGGCAATAGCCGCGATCGCGACGACCGCCGCGGCAGGGAGCGCGAGAGCAGGCATTCGCCGAGAGCCGAGCCCGGCGAGCAGGACGAGTGCGGCGGCAAGGATCGCGGCGCCCATGACGACGGAGTGCGACGCCCCGAGGAGCGTCGCCGGCCAGCCTGCCCCCACGAGAAGCACGACCGCGCACGCAAGCGGCTTCCGTGCCGCCGCCAGCAGTGCGACGCCGAGCGCAAAGAGAAAGATCCCCGAGAGCACGAGCTCGTTCATCGCTACGTGCACGCGTGGGTCGAATGGGAGAGGAGTGCCGTAGAAGTCTCCGAAGCCGTTCCCGAACCTCGTCCCCAGCGCCGAGACCGCATCCGCGAGACCGAAGCCGGGACGGTCGAGTCGCCACGGGACGAGATCGACTCCCACCGCAACCCGAGCCGCGACGACCGTTGCCGCCACGGCGGCGGCGACGCGGAGCCAACGGCGGCGAGGGACGGCGGCCGCAAGGGCGAGCACGAGAAGCGCGAACACGCGCCACAGCGACGTCAGCGGCTCTTCGAGGCGGAGCCAAGCCGCCGCGACGACGATGAGCGCGGGAGCGCTGACGGCGGCTGTCCGAACCCGACTAGGCACGCGCGACCTTCGTCGCACCGGCGCCGTCGAGCGCGCGAGCGATGTCCTCTCCCCGCCGCACGACGGCGATCGGTACGCCCGCCGCCTGCAGACGCAGGAGTGCGGGCTCCGGCCGGCGTGGACGGCCCAGGAAGCTTTCGGGCTCGACGTGGACGAGCGCGACAGGGCGTCGCGTCAGTGCGCGCTCGAGCAGACGGTCGACGAGCGACGGCTCGACTCTCGAGGTGACCACCACGAGCTCGAGCGAGCGGGCGGCCGGTCCATCGGCCGATCGGAGCAATCCGGCCGCCGGTCCGCGTGCGTCGGGCTCCGCGCCGGCCAGGAGCTCGAGCGCCCGCTGCCACTCAGGCCCCTCCGACGAGACGGATTGCATCCCCCGCCCCGCCGTGTTCAGGACGAGCACGCAGCGGCGCCCACGCCGAACCTGCGCACGGAGGATCGAGCCCGCGACACGAACTGCGACGTCGAAGGACGAGTCGGGCGCGGAGCCGACGGCGCCTGCGGGGTCTCCGTCGAGGAGGACGGCGACCTCGTCGCGGGGCGAGTCCTCGAGCTCCTTCACCATCAGCGAGCCGCGCCGTGCGGTCGACGGCCAGTGGACGCGGCGAAGCGACTCTCCCTGCTGGTAGTCGCGAACGCTGTGGAGCTCGAAGCCGACCGGCCGGCGCAGCAGGAGGCGCCTGCCGTGGTCGGCGCCGGCGCCGCCGTCGAAGAACAGCCGCTCGAGCTCGGTCAGGCGCGGGTACACGACAAGCGCTTGCTCCTCCTCGACCGCGAGGCCGGCTTCGGCAAGCCCGAACGGGTCGGCGATCGACAGGCGAACGGGCGCAAAGCGGTGCCGTCCTCTCGGCACGTCGTGAAGCCGGTAGGAGCCCGCATGGCGGGCGCGGCCCCGCGGCAGGAGCTCGACCTCCTCGTCGCCGATCCGACCGACCTGCTCGTGGGCGACGACGTTCGGCAGCGGAACTCCGGGCTCGCGTTCGAGCACGAGCTCGATTCGGACGTCGTCCCGCTCGACGAGGTTGTCGTGCGGCCACCGCCGGCTCACGTGCGGCCGGCGCACGGTGATCCGCACCCACGCGACCGCGAGCGGCACGACGATGACGAGCCCGGCCGCCACCGGATAGAGCGCCGGCGAGCCGAAGACGATGGCGACGATCCAGCAGACGACGCCGGTTGCGAGTACCGCTCGACCCCGGGCGGTCATCAGACCGGAACCGGAGTGTGCGCCAGCGCGTCGGCGACGAGCTCCTCCGGGCCGAGCGCAGCCGAGCGCGCCTCCGGCGCGAGGATGAGGCGGTGTGCGAGCACCGGTGCTGCGACGGCCTTCACGTCGTCGGGCGTGACGTAGTCGCGATCCTCGGACAGCGCCCGCGCCTTCGCCACCCTGAGGAGCGCGATCCCGGCTCGAGGGCTGGCGCCGAGGTAGAGGCGCGAGTCGCCGCGCGTCTGGCGAAGGAGCGCGACGACGTAGCGGCCGACGCTCTCCTCGACGTACACGCCCCGCGCGCCCTCGACGAGCCGCAGCACGTCGGCCGCGTCGGCGACCGCCGGGAGCGAGTCGAGCGGAGGCTCACTGGTCTGTTCGTCGAGCATCCGCGCCTCCTCGGCGAGCGACGGATAGCCGAGAGAGAGCCGCATCGTGAAGCGGTCGAGCTGCGCTTCCGGCAGCGGATACGTGCCCTCGTACTCGATGGGGTTCTGCGTCGCCATCACCATGAACGGCGGCTCGAGCTTGTACGTGACGCCGTCGACCGACACCTGCCGCTCCTCCATGCACTCGAGCAGCGCCGCCTGCGTCTTCGGCGAGGCGCGGTTCACTTCGTCGACGAGGAGCAGGTTCGCGAACACCGGCCCCGGCCGGAACTCGAACTCGTTCTGCTGTTGGTTGAAGACATTGACGCCGGTCACGTCCGACGGCAGCAGGTCGGGCGTGAACTGAAGGCGCGAGAAGCGGGCCTCGAGGGAGCGAGCGAGCGCCTTGGCGAGCATCGTCTTGCCGACGCCCGGGAAGTCCTCGATGATCGCGTGGCCCTCCGCGACGAGGCAGAGGACGATGAGCCGCAGCGTCTCGTCGGGCGCGTGGACCACCCGGCCGAGATTCTCGACGATCGTCGCGATCTGTCCGCTCGGGACCGGTTCGACCGCCGGCTCAGCCATTTCCCAGGAGAACCTCCACCTCGTCGAGGACCGCCGCTGCGATCTCCTCCTTCGGTGCCTTCGCAACGGTCCGCTCGCCGGATGGCGCCAGGAGGGTGACCTCGTTGTCGGACGCGTCGAAGCCGATGTCCGGACGGGACACGTCGTTGAGGACGAAGAGGTCGGCGCCCTTCCGGGAGAGCTTCTCTCGCGCGCGCGAGAGGCCGGCGTCGCCCGTCTCGGCTGCGAAGCCGACGAGGAGCTGGCCGTCGCGGCGGCGTTCCCCCAGCTCCGAGAGCACGTCCGTCGTGGGCTCGAGCTCGAGCGTCCAGGTGGTCGCCTCCTTCGGCCGCTTCGCGGCGAGCGCCTCGGCGGGCCGGTAGTCGGCCACGGCTGCGGCCATGATCACGACGTCGGCATCCGCTGCGCGGCCGAGCGCCTCGCGCTCGAGGTCGGCGGCAGTCGGCGTCTCGACGACCGCCACCCCGGCCGGCACGGGCACCGCGAGGTTCGCAGCAAGCAGCGTCACCTCGGCGCCGCGCCGCTGCGCCTCGGCAGCGAGCGCGACACCCATCCGACCCGACGAGCGATTGCCCACGAAGCGGACCGCGTCGAGCGGCTCACGCGTGCCGCCGGCCGAGACGAGCACCCGCTTGCCCCGGAGAGGTCCCCGGGCCGCCGAAGCTGCCACCCCACTGCCCATGAGCACGGTACGAACCGCGCTCAAGATCTCGTCCGGCTCGGCCATCCGCCCCACGCCGAGCTCGCCCTCCGCCGTCTCGCCCTCGTCCGGGCCGACGAGGACGACGCCACGGGTCCTGAGCAGCTCGGCGTTCGCGCGTGTCGCGGGATGCACCCACATCCGCGGATTCATCGCCGGCGCGACGAGCACCGGCCCGCGGTGCGCGAGCGCGGCCTCGGTGAGGACGTTATCGGCGAGCCCGTATGCGAGCTTGGCCAGCGTGTTGGCGGTGCACGGCGCGACGACGAGCAGGTCGGCGCGGGTGAGATGGACGTAGACGTCCTCCGCGGGCGGCCGCCGCGCGAGCGCGCGAAACGTCTCGGCGGTGACGAAGCGTTCGGCGCGGGGCGTGACGAGCGGCACGACGTCGTGGCCCTCCTTGACGAGCAACCGGCACAGCTCGCACGCCTTGTAGGCAGCGATCCCGCCCGTCACGCCGAGGAGGACGCGAGACATGCCGAAATGATGCCTACCCGCCGCGGGTGCGGCTAACCGCCGCCCGGGCGCTACGCCGTGTAGTCGTACTTGAGCATGTCCTGGGAGACTTCCTCCAGGGCCATGGTCAGGTAGTTCTTCGACCGGCTCTCGACGAGCGGCGGCAGGTTGTCGCCGAAGGTGCCCTCGCCGAGCTGGTGGTGGTAGTTGTTGATCTGCCGGGCGCGCTTCGCCGCCACGATCACGAGCGCGTAGCGCGAGTCCACATTCTCCAGCAGGTCGTCGACGCGGGGTTCGATCATTGCCGCGGCATGGTAGCTGCGGGACTGAGAAGTCCGCGCACCAGCGTCGTCAACGCGGCGACCGCCCGCACCAGATCGTCGTTCTCGATCACGTAGTCGAACCTGCGAGCCTGCTCGAGCTGCATCCGGGCGAGCTCGATTCGCTCTCCGATCTCGCCGGCGCTCTCCGTCGCCCGCTCACGCAGGCGACGCTCGAGCTCCTCGACGCGCGCGGAGATGAAGATCGTCACCGCGCCCGGAACCTCGTCCTTGACGAGAAGCGCTCCCTCGGTCTCGAGCTCGAGCAGCGGCACGTGTCCATTCGCCGCGATCCGGTCGAGCTCCGAGCGGAGCGTGCCGTAGCGATGCCCCGAGACGTACTCCACGTGCTCGAGGAACTCGCCCCGTGCGACGCCCGCAAGGAAGTCTTCGTCCGAGAGGAACCAGTACTCACGGCCGTTCTCCTCCCCACGCCGCCGCTCGCGGGTCGTGGCCGAGACGGTCACCTCGATCCCGGGCACGCGCTCGACGAGCTCGTGGATCAACGTCCCCTTGCCGGCGCCCGACGGGCCCGTGACGACGAGCACCGTGGGCATCCGACTCCCCACTACCTCGCGTTGAAGAGGCCGATCAGCTCCGTCCGCTGCCGGTCGGATAGTCCACCGACGGTCTTCGACTGGCTGATCCTGCACGTGTTGAGGAACCGCGCGGCTTTCACGCGTCCGAACTTCGGCACGGCCATCAGGATGTCGACGACCTTCGCGGTCGAGACGTACTCGGGTGGGTTACCGAGGATCTGCTCGATCCGGACCTTGCCTTCTTTCAGGTCCTTCTTGAGCTTGGCGCGCTTGACGCGGACGTCGTTCGCTCTCTTGAGGGCGTCCATCCGCTGATCGAGGGAACGAAGCGGAGCATGCGCCTGGGTCTTGGTCGGACTCACGGCCGGCCGATCTTACCAATGTGCCCGCGAGCTTCAAGCGTGGACTTTTCGCCCGGTTTCCGGGCTTTTTCCCTGGGTCGTCCCGTCGTCCGGCCCGGCAACACCAGCGGCCTCGCACGCTACCGCGAGCTCGGCGCGGACCCGGGCCGGAGCTCCGGGATCCGCGAAGAGGACGGTTCCTAGCGCGATGTCGCGGGCTCCACAGGCGACGAACTCGAGGACGTCGCGGCCTGTCTGGATCCCGCCCATCCCGACGATCGGCAGGCCGGTCGCCTCGTGGCAGACGGTCACCGCGTGGAGAGCGATCGGTTTCAGCGCCGGGCCCGAGAAGCCGCCGCTGCCGCGCGCGAGCAACGGACGGAGGCGTTCGTCGAGTGCCGTGGCGCGGAGCGTGTTGATGAGAGAGAGGCCGTCGGCTCCGGCCGCGGCGACCGCGCCCGCGACCTCCGCCACGTCGGGGTGCGCGGCCGAGAGCTTCGCGTAGAGGGGCAGCGCTGTGGCGTGACGGCAAGCGGCGACGATCTCCGCCGCCGAGTCCGCCGCCTCGTCGACGTTGGGGCACGAGAGGTTGAGCTCGATCGCCTCGATGCCGTCCAGGCGCGAACAGGTCTCGGAGTAGTCGTCGGCGCAGAAGCCGCCGACGCTGACCCAGAGCGGGATCCCGAGCTCGTGCAGGCGTGGCAGATGGTCGTCGACGAAGCGCTCACGCCCGGGGTTCGCGAGACCGATCGCGTTGAGCATTCCGTGCGCGGTCTCGGCGATCCGCGGCGGCGCGTTCCCCTCTCGAGGCAGCGGCGTGACCGTCTTCGATACGAACGCATCGAGCTGCCGCGCGACCTCGGGCGCGGCGAGCGCGTCGAGACAGCCGCTCGCGTTGAGGATCCTCAAGCTGAGACCGCCCTTCGAGCCACGTCCGGAACCTGGTTCCGGACGTGTCCGGAGAGGCGAGTCGCATCGAATACCGGTCCCTCGAGGCAGAGCCGCTTCAAGGCGCCGTCGATCTCGACGACACAGCCGTAGCAGGCGCCGTAACCGCACGCCATCGGCGCCTCCCACGCGAGCTGTGCAGTCGGGGAGAGCCCTGCGACGGCGTGGAGCATGGGCTCCGGGCCGCAGGCGAGCACATCCAGTCCCGGGTCGATCAGCTCTGTCACGAGGACGGGATCGATGACGACCTCCGCCGCGGGGAGGAGCACGGCAGCCTCGGCGTGCGCCGCGGTGCGGAAACCGAGGACGACAGGCGACGACCCCCCGAGCTGCTCGGCGAGGTAGGGCAGCGGCGCGATTCCGATGCCGCCGCCGACCAGAAGCGGCTGCTCGACGTCGAGCCGGTAGCCGTGCCCGAGCGGTCCGAGCACCCCTATCTCGTCGCCGACCGTGAGCCGGCAGAGCGCCTCGGTCCCCGGCCCGATCGGATCGACGAGAAAGGCGAGCTCGCCGGCCGGCGCGAGGCAGAGCGAGAACGGCCGTGGCAGCAGGCGTCCGGGAGCTTCGAGCATGAAGAACTGCCCGGGCACCCCCGGGTCGAGGTCGCCGCGCTGGAGCCGCAGCAGCGTGTACGGCCCGATCCGCTCGGATCCGGTGACGCTATGCCGACTGCGTGAGGCCGAGCTCGGCATCGATCCGTTCCTGGAGAGACTTGGCCTGTTCGGCTCTCGCGGTCGCGATCGCGTGCACAGCGGCGGCCGCGCCCGAAAGCGTCGTGATGCACGGCACGCGCCGCACGAGCGCCGCCTCGCGGATCGCGTAGCCGTCGGAGCGGGCGTTGCGGCCCTCCGGCGTGTTGATCACTAGGTCGCAGCGGCCGCGCCGGATGAGATCGACGACCGTCGGCTCGCCGTCGGTCGCCTCGCTGAGCTTCCGCACCGGCTCGACCGCGATCCCGGCGGCGGCGAGTGTCGCCGCCGTCCCCTCCGTCGCGTACAACTCGAACCCGAGGCCGACGAGTGTCGCGGCGATCGGCACGGCCTGCCGGTGGTCGGGCTCGCGAATGGAGATGAAGACGGAGCCGGAGCGAGGCAGCCTTCGGCCCGCGGCCCGCTCGGCTTTGTCCAACGCGGTCGAGAGGTCGGCGGCGCTCGCCATCACCTCGCCGGTCGAGCGCATCTCCGGGCCCAGCACGGGGTCGCTGCCGGGGAAGCGTGCGAAAGGCAGCACCGCGGCCTTGACGCTCCACTGCCGCGGCGGGCGCTCAGGCGGCAGGCCGAGCTCCGAGACCCTCGCCCCGAGCGCCAGTCGGCAGGCCGCCTTGACGAGCTCGACTCCGGTCGACTTGCTCACGAACGGCACCGTCCGGGACGCGCGCGGGTTCGCCTCGAGCACGTACACCTCGCCGTCGCCGGTCACCGCGAGCTGGACGTTGAGCAACCCCACGGTGCCGAGCGCGCGTCCGAGGATCCGCACGACTCGGGCGATCTCCTGCGTCTGCGCGAAGGAGAGGCTCGGCGCGGGCAGGACGCACGCTGAGTCGCCGGAGTGGACGCCGGCTTCCTCCACGTGCTGCATGACCGCTGCGACGTACGTGTCGACGCCGTCGCAGAGCGCGTCGACGTCCACCTCGACCGCATGCTCGACGAAGCGATCGACCAGGATCCTTTCGAACGGCGGCATCTCCCGCACCTCGTCGGCCGTGTAGCAGACGCGCATCGCACGCCCGCCGAGGACATAGGAGGGCCGGACGAGCACCGGATAGCCGATCCGCTCGGCGATCTCGACCGCCTCGTCGGGCGAGGCGGCGATCCCCCACTCCGGCGACCGCAGCCCGTGCGCACGCAGGAGGCCGGCGAAGCGCTCGCGGTCCTCCGCGAGGTCGACGGCGTCGAACGGAGTGCCGAGGATCCGGTGGCCGGCGTCCTCGATCGCGCGCGCGAGCTTGAGCGGCGTCTGGCCGCCGAACTGGATCACGACGCCGTCGGGCCTCTCCCGCTCGCAGATCGCGAGCACCGATTCGGTGTCGAGCGGCTCGAAGTAGAGCCGGTCGGAGGTGTCGTAATCGGTCGACACGGTTTCGGGATTGCAGTTGACCATCACGGCCTCGTAGCCGAGCTCGCGATACGTCGTGACGGCGTGCACACAGCAGTAGTCGAACTCGATTCCCTGCCCGATCCGGTTCGGGCCGGAGCCGAGGATGACGACCCGCGGGCGGTCGCCGGTCGGCGCCGCCTCATCCGCCTCGCCCCACGTGGAGTAGTAGTAGTTGGAGGCAGCCTCGACCTCGCCGGCGCACGAGTCGACCCGCCGGTACGACGGACGGACGCCGCAGTCGCGCCGGCGCTGCCGGGCCGCTGTCTCGGTCGTATCGGCGGCGGCGGCGATGTCCGCGTCGGCGAGCCCCAGGCGCTTCAGGCGCAGCCAGTCGTCGGCGACCAGCGACTCGACCTCGCCGACGCCCTCGAGCGCGTCGCGGATCGTCGCGAGCTCGCGCTGGAAGAACGGGTGCACGTCCTCCGGGACGTCCGCGAGCGCCTGCCAGGGCGTCGCAGCGCCGGGGTCGAGCTCGCGTGAGCGATGCGCCTTGAGGAACGCCTCGGCGAAGGTGCGGCCGATGCCCATCGTCTCCCCCACCGATTTCATCTGCGTGCCGAGTGTCCGGTCAGCGCCCGGGAACTTCTCGAACGCGAAGCGCGGGAACTTGACGACCACGTAGTCGAGTGTCGGCTCGAAGCTTGCGGGCGTCGTTCCCGTCAGGTCGTTCGGAATCTCGTCGAGCGTGTAACCGACCGCGAGGCGCGCCGCGACCTTGGCGATCGGGTAGCCGGTTGCCTTCGAGGCGAGGGCGGAGGAGCGGGAGACGCGAGGGTTCATCTCGATCACGCGTACGTCGCCGGTCTCCCGGCTGCGGGCGAACTGGATGTTCGAGCCGCCGGTGTCGACGCCAACCGCGCGGATGACCGCCGCGGCCGCGTCGCGCAGCTCCTGGTACGCCTCGTCGGGCAGCGTCATCTGCGGCGCGACGGTGACGGAATCGCCCGTGTGAACTCCCATCGGGTCGAGGTTCTCGATCGAGCAGACGATCACGACGTTGTCGATCCGGTCGCGCACCACCTCGAGCTCGAACTCGTCCCAGCCGCGCACCGATTCCTCGACGAGCACCTGGCCGATCGGGGATTCCGCGAGACCGCGTTCCACCTGTCGGTAGAGCTCGTCCTCCGTGTACGCGAAGCCGCCACCGTGGCCGCCGAGCGTGAACGCCGGACGCACGACCGCGGGGACTGCGAGACCGGCGAGCTGGCCCGGAGAAGTGACGATGCTCGAAGTCGGGACCTTCAACTCGCACGACTCCACGGCCTCTTTGAAGAGGAGCCTGTCCTCCGCGCGCTCGATCGCGTCGAGCCGTGCGCCGATCAGCTCGATCCCGAGCTCGTCGAGGACGCCCTCCGTCGCCAGCTCGCGCGCGAGGTTGAGCGCCGTCTGGCCGCCCATGGTGGGCAGGAGCGCGTCCGGGCGTTCGAGGCTCAGCACCTCGGCGACCGACTCGGCGTCGAGCGGCTCGAGGTAGGTGCGGTCGGCGAAGCCGGGATCGGTCATGATCGTCGCCGGGTTCGAGTTGACGACGATCGTGCGGAACCCGTCCTCCCGCAGCACCTTGAGCGCCTGGCAGCCCGCGTAGTCGAACTCGGCCGCCTGGCCGATCACGATCGGGCCCGAGCCGACGATGCAGATCGACTCGAGGTCGGTGCGCCTAGGCATGTGCGACCTCCTCCACCCACGCCTCGAGCAGCGGCCATGCGTCGTGCGGCCCCGGCCCCGCCTCGGGATGGAACTGGAGCGAACGAGCACGCAGCTCCGGCAGGTCGAGCCCCTCGACCGTCCCGTCGTAGAGGGAGACGTGCGACACCTCGGCCGCCTCGCTGGGCGTGACCGCGAAGCCGTGGTTCTGGCTCGTCACGAGCACCCTTCCTGTGAGGCGCTCGTGCACCGGGTGGTTCGCCCCGCGGTGGCCGAACGGCAGCTTGTACGTCTCATGGCCGGTCGCGCGCGCGATCAGCTGGTGGCCGAGGCAGATGCCGAGCACGTGCGTGCGACCGAGCAGCTCCCGCACCGTGTCGGTCTGCGCCTCGAGCGGCTCCGGGTCTCCCGGCCCCGGCGAGAGAAGGACGCCGTCGTAGCCCGCGAGCTCGTCGGCGTCGGTGTCGTGCGGGTGGACCGTCACGGCAGCGCCGGCCTTCACGAGCCGCCGCAGGACCGAGTTCTTGACCCCGTAGTCGACGACGCCGATCCGCACGCGGCCCTCGCCGGCGTAGACGTACGGCTCGTCCGTCGAGACTTCCTCGACGAGCGCCCGTCCGAGCATCGACGGCTGCTGCGCCGCGAGCTCGACCGCTCCCTCGACCGGCAGATCGTCCGCCACGGCGATGCCCGGAGCGGAGCCCGCGTCGCGGAGATGGAGGACGAGGCTGCGCGTGTCGATTCCCGTGAGCGCGACGACGCCGCGCTCGCGCAGCCACTCGATCCACTCCGGTCCGCGCGCCTCGCGCATGAGCACGGCGCGGGCGTGGGTGCGGTCGGACTCGCTCCGCTCCCCGGCCACGCCGTAGTTGCCGACCATCGGCGCCGTGAAGCAGATGAGCTGGTCCTCGAAGCTCGGGTCGGTGACCGCCTCCTGATAGCCGGACATGCCTGTCGTGAAGACGGCCTCTCCGAGCGCGTAGCCGCCGGCGCCGACCGACTCGCCGGGCCAGACCGTGCCGTCCGCGAGCGCGAGGTAGCTCATTCGTGCGCCACCCCTCCGCCGGCGATCGTCATCCCCACTGCACCCGTGAGTGACGCCCCGAGCAGCCACGAGTTGCCCGACCGCGAACGGAACGGCTGCTCGCCGACCGTCCACTCCTGCTCGAGGTGAAGCAGGACGAGATTCGCCGGCGCTCCCACCGAGACGCGCGGCCGGTCGAGCCCGAAGATCCGCGCCGGCCCGGCGGACATCCGCTCGAGTAGCGTCTCGAGCGGCAGCAGCCCGGGCTTGACGAGGTGCGTGTAGAGGGCGGCGAAGGCGGTCTCGAGGCCCGTCACCCCGAACGGCGCCGCCTCGAAAGGCACTTCCTTCTCGTACGCCGCGTGCGGTGCGTGGTCGGTCGCGATCGCCTCGATCGTCCCGGACCTGACCGCCTCGAGCAGCGCGACCCGGTCCTGCTCGGCCCGCAGCGGCGGGTTCATCTTCACGTTCGGGTCGAGCGAGCGCACCGCGTCGTCGGTGAGGACGAGGTGGTGCGGCGTCGCCTCTCCGCTGGCTGCGATCCCCGCTTCCTGCGCCCGTCTCAGCGCATCGACCGACTCGGCGGCCGAGAGGTGGAGGACATGGACGCGGCCGTCCTCGTAGGCGGCGAGCGAGAGGTCACGCTCGACCGCGACGGACTCGGCGACGGAGGGATAGCCGGCGAAGCCGAGCTCCGCCGCGACGCGTCCCTCGTGGACGTGGCCACCGTGCGAGAGAGCCGGTTCCTCACAGTGGAGCGCGAGCGGGCGGCCGGTGGTCGAGGCGTACTGGAGCGCCCGGCGCATCAGTCCGGCCGAGGCCACGGGCACGCCGTCGTCGGAGAACGCGACCGCACCCGCGTCGGCGAGCTCGCCCATCTCCGTCAACTCCTCGCCGCGCTGCCCGCGCGTGATCGCCGCGAGGAAACCGACCGGCACGTCCGCCTCGCGGCGCGCGGTCTCGACGAGCGCACCGAGCGTCGCGGCGGAATCGACGACCGGATCGGTGTTCGGCATCGCGAGGATCGCGCAGTAGCCGCCCGCCGCCGCGGCCGCCGTGCCGCTCGCAACCGTCTCCTCGTCGTCACGGCCGGGCGTGCGCAGGTGGACGTGAGGGTCGATGAAGGCCGGCGCGAGGACGAGCCCATCCGCCTCGACGACGCGGTGCTCGTTCGCGTCGACCTGCTCGGACACGTCGACGATCGTCCCGCCGTCGATCCGCACGTCGAGTCGTGCGTCGATCCCCTCGGCCGGATCGAGCACGCGCGCGCCGCGGATCACGAGATCCGCAGCCGGAAGCTCTCTCTGCCAGAGCATCACGCCACCTCCGCGGCCGCGAGCGCCTGTACCCCGACGGGGCCGCCCGTGAGCAGGTCGTAGAGGACAGCCATGCGCGCGACGAGCCCGGACCGGACCTGGGAAATGACGAGCGACTCGGGCGAGTCTGCGACCCGCGAGTCGATCTCGACGCCTCGGTTCATCGGTCCCGGGTGCATCACCTTCTGCCCGGGGCGCAGCCGCTCGGGCGTGATCCCCCAGCGCGCCGTGTACTCGCGCAAGCTCGGAACGAAGTTCGCGCCGGCCTCCATCCGCTCGCTCTGCATCCGGAGGACGTAGACGACGTCGGCGTCGCGGATCGCATCGATGTCCATCGAGGTCTCCGCCGGAAGCTCGCGCGGCAGTAACGCCGGCGGGCCGACGAGCGTCGTCCGAATCCCGACGAGCGCGAAAGCCTGCAGCAGCGAGCGTGCGACGCGCGAGTGGAGGACGTCGCCGACGATCGCGACGTGGAGCCCGTCGAGCTCGTCGAATTCCTTGCGCAGCGCGTAGAGATCCAGCAGCGCCTGCGTCGGATGCTGATGCTTGCCGTCTCCGGCGTTCACGACGTGCGCGTCGGTGAGACGCGCGACGAGCTGCGGCGCGCCGATCTGCGGGTGCCGGATCACGATCACGTCGGGGTCGTACGCGCCGAGCGTGAGCGCGGTGTCCTTCAGCGACTCGCCCTTGTCCACTGAGGAACCGGTCGACTTGACCGTGAGCGTGTCCGCCGAGAGCCGCTTCGCCGCAAGCTCGAACGAGGACGACGTACGGGTCGAGGACTCGTAGAAGAGGTTGACGATCAGGTGGCCCTTGAGCGTCGGCAGCTTCTTCACGTGGCGGTCGAGCGAGTTCTCGAAGGTGCGGGCGGTCCCGAGCAGGCGCTCGACGTCTTCACGCGTGAGGTCGCCGATCGAGAGGAGATGCCTCTTGGGCGGGTCTCCAGGTGGACGGAGGTCGTCGCCGACGAGACGAATCATTTGCTGTCCTCCTCGGGGCTCGCGACAAGCAGGACTCCGTCGACCTCGTCCACCTCGACGAGCTGCACCTGGATCCGCTCACCACGCGTGGTCGGCAGGTTCTTGCCGACGTAGTCCGGGCGGATCGGCAGCTCCCTGTGGCCGCGGTCGACGAGCACGGCGAGCTGAACGCGCGCAGGCCGGCCGTAGTCGAAGAGCGCCTCGATCGCCGCGCGGATGGTGCGGCCGGTGTAGAGGACGTCGTCGACTAGGACGACCGTTCGCCCGTCGAGCGGGAAGTCGAGCTGCGTCGCCCGGACGACCGGCTGCGCAGCCAGCGGAGCCTCGCCCCCGCGGACGCTGACGTCGTCGCGGTAGAAGGTGATGTCGACGGCGCCGAGCGCGGGCTCGACTCCGGCGCGTTCCTCGATCAACCGCGCGAGCCGCCGCGCGAGCGGCACGCCGCGAGTCTGGATGCCGACGAGCGCGACGTCATTCAGCGAAGGGTTGCCCTCGATGATCTCATGGGCGATTCTGGAGAGGGTCCTCGCCAGCCCGTCGGCGTCGAGGAGGATCTTGCCCTGTACGGGCGCGTGCGCGTTCATCCGACTCCTTTCCGGCCTCGCTGGACCGGGTTAAAGGGGTTCGTGCTGCAGGCAGCCTAGCGGCGACTGCGGACGGCCGCCCTGAGCACCCCCACGCGGTGTCGTGACGTCCGTCCGCCGAGAAGCTACACGCGTCTGACCGCGGCGTAGAGCCGAGCCCACTGGCGCACGTCGAGGTCGCGGGCTTTCGCGTGCGGGTCGAAGCCGAGCTCGTAGGCCGCCCGGTGCACGAGGCGGCGAGGGAGGATCCGGTCGAGTGGCGCCTGTCCTGCAAACGCGCGCCGCAACAAGGCTTCATACGATGCGGCTTCGGCGGGCGCGACGAGCGGCTCCGGCCGCCGGGTCGCGCGCAGCACCGCCGCATCGACGCTTGGCGGAGGGGCGAAGCAGGCTCGCGGCACGCGCCGCACGAGTCTCAGCTCGTACCACGCTCCCCAGGTGCAGCCGACGAGCGTCGAGGGCCAGACGGCGCTTCGCTTCGCGGCAAGCCCCCACTCCACGATCCCGTCGAGCCGCGTCAACCGCACGCGCGGGTCGCCGAGCAGTCTGCGCAGGATCGCCGTGCCGGCGGCGAAGGGAAGGTTCGCGACGACGGCGAACGGCTCGTCCGGCAGCGGGAGCAGGGTCGCGTCGCCCTCCACCACCTCGACGCGTGGATCTCGGCCGAAGCGCGCCCGGAGCTGTCGCAGCGCCTCAGGATCGAGCTCGACCGCGCGCACGCAGGTCCCTGCGTCCGCGAGCGCGCGAGTCAGAACGCCGCTGCCGGCACCGAGATCGAGCACGAGCATGCCGGGCACGACGCCGGCGTCGCGAACGAGCTCGTCTGCAAAGGCGCGACTACGAAGAGCGTGGCGGCCGCGCGGCCGCGCCTGCGATGAGACGCGCCCTGCCACGGAGGAAAGCCGTCGTCGGCATGGTTACGGCTCCGCGATCAGGTCGTCGGGTTCGGTGAGCGCCTCGATCGCGTCCTGCGCCGTCTCGAGCTCGCCCTCGGGGACGAGGACGCTGACCGCGTCGTCCTCGGGCGCCTGCTCGATCGACGACTCGATGCCGGCGTTGCGGAGGATCTCCTGCATCTCCTCCGCCTCGGCCACGTCGCCGGCCATCGCGACCTGGATCATCCCGCTCATGCTTGGTCGATCATAGGGGCTTCGGCCCGTTCCGTCTCCGCTCGCGGAGGTCGCGCGCCGCTCCTGACGAGCCGAGGCGCCCCGCGCTCGGGAAACGGCACCTCGATGAGGTCGAAGTCGCGGGGCACGACGGTGTCGGGGAAGACCTCCCGCGCCTCGTCCGCGAGCTCCGGTCCGAAGTAGCGCGGCGAGACGTGCGTGAGCGCAAGCAGCCGCACCTGCGCGAGGCGCGCGACGTCGGCGGCCTCGGCGGCCGTCGAGTGCATCGTCTCTTTCGCGCGCTCGGCCTCCTCGGCGAGGAAGCTCGCCTCGTGCACGAGCAGGTCGGCGCGGTACGCGGCCTCGACGACGGCCGGCGAGGGCGCCGTGTCGCCGGTGTAGACGACCTTGCGCCCCGGCCGCGGTTCGCCGAGGACGTCGGCGGGAGTCACCGTGCGGCCGGAGTCGACCATCACCTCTTCGCCCGCCTGCAGCATTCCGCGCGCCGGGCCGTCCGGCACACCGAGCGCGTTCGCGGCTGCGACGTCGAAGCGGCCGGGGCGTTCCGGCTCGACGAGCAGGTAGCCGAGCGCCTCGGCGCCGTGCTCGACGGCGAAGCCCTCGATCGCGTAGTCCCCACGTTCCAGCCTCTCCCCGACCTCGAGCTCGACGAGGGTCAGCGGATACGGCAGCCGGCCGAGGAACGGATGCAGCCGCTTGAACAGCTCGCGCAGGCCACGCGGGCCGTAGACGGTGAGAGGCGTCTCGTCGCGGCCGCGCAGCGCGAACGTCTTGAGCATTCCCGGCAGGCCGAGAAAGTGGTCGGCGTGGAAGTGCGTGAGGAAGATCTCCTGCAGGTCGGGTAGGCCGATCGTCGAGCGCTGCAGCTGCCGCTGCGTCCCCTCGCCGCAGTCGAAGAGGAGTCGCTCACTGCCGCGCCGGATGAGCAGCGCCGCGGGCCCGCGCTGCGCGGTCGGCATCGAGGCGGCCGTGCCGAGGAAGACGACGTCGAGGTCCACGCGGCGATTGTAGGATCGTGCGGTGGCCGATCCGACCGTGCTCGAGGTCTATCGCCGCGAGGTGACCCCCGAGCTGTACCGCGACGTGCGGGAGCTCTACAAGAAGCACTCCCTTGCCGAGGACGCGCGCGACCTCGCCGGTCTGATCTCGACGCTGACACCGGACTGCGTCTACGAGCTCGTCCAGACCGGCCATCGCTGGGAGGGCCACGACGGCGCGCGGCGCTTCTACACCGAGCTCCTGACCGCCTTCCCGGACATCCGCTTCGACCTGACGGACATCGTGATCGGCCCGCAGGGCGTCTGCGAGGAGGCGAGAGTCTCGGCAACCCAGCAGGCGCCGTGGCTCGGAGTTCCGCCGGCCGAGGGGCGGCTCGAGTGGAAGGTCGTGATCTGGTTCCCGTGGGATCCCGAGCGGCGGCTCTTCCGCGGCGAGAAGGTCTATTCGATCGGGATCGACCTGCCGGCCGCCTGAGCTAGGGAACGACGAGCTTCTCGCCCGGGACGATCGTCGGCGAGGCGAGATGGTTCCGTTGCTGGAGCTTCCAGACGCCCTCGCGCGGATCCCCTGCGTACGTGCGCTCGGCGACCGACCAGAGAGTGTCTCCCGGCCGCACGACATAGGTCCGCCTCGGCCCGGCTCCGTTCGAGCCTCGTGCCGCGAGCCCGACGGCGAGTGCCGCGACGCAGACCAGGATCAAAAGCTTCCCGAACATCTGTTCGCATAGTAGGCGAACGTCTGTTCGGTGTCAAGACCTGGCCGCGAGTACCACGTCTACGAGCTTCGCTGCTCCGAAGCGAACCGGATCGTCGGCAGGCAGTCCCGTCTCCTCCTCCGCCGCCGCTACCGCCGCGCGTGCCTCGTCCTCCCCGAGCGCGCGCGTGTTGAGCGCGACGGCGGCGACCCTCGCCGGACGCGCCGGCAGGGCGAGCCGTTCGTGCAACTCGACGAGCTCACGAAGCGGAGGGATCGGGTGCGGCCCGCCGCCGGCGCCCTCGATCTGCGTGCGACCGGCTTCGTGGCAGAGGACGAGCAGATGGGGAGCGCTTCCGTGGTAGAGGCCGAGCGTCACCCCCGAGAAGACCGGATGCACGAGAGAGCCCTGGCCCTCGACCCAGAGCAGCTCGCCGCCGCGCTCGCGTCCCTCGACGACGAGCCGCTCGGCTGCACCCGCGAGGAAGTCCGCCACCACGGCGTCGACTGCGATTCCCCAGCCCGCGATCACCATGCCCGTCTGGCCGGTCGGGACGAAGACCGAGCGGAGTCCGCGCCGCCGGGCCTCGAGATCGAGCTCGCACGAGACGGTCATCTTCCCGATCGCGCAGTCGGAGCCGACCGTCAGGACGATCGTCGCGTCGACCGAGAGGTTCTCGCCCGTCGCGGTGGAGAGATCAGCTGGAGGACGGCGCAGGTCGTGAAGCTCGACACCTCGCTCCGCGGCGAGCGCGCGGAGCTCCGGATCGTCGGCGAGGAAGACGTGGAGCCCGTTTTCGATGTCGAGGCCGTGCTCGACACAGTCCCGCAGAAACTCCATCCACGCAGGCGGAAAATATCCGCCCTGCGTCACGACCCCCACGAGCGCGGTCGTCGGGCCGAGCTCGACGGCCTCCTCGACACTCCCCACGATCGGCACGCCGTCCTCGGTCTCCCCCGCGCGCGTCGAGTCGACGATTGCGACCACGTCCTCGCGCCGGTAGCGGAGCACGCCGCGCATCGTCTTGCCGTAGAGCGGGTCGCCGGACGAGCCCTCAGCGAGCAGCAGATACCGCGTGGACACCGAGTCCGGGCTCCTCCGGTGGAAGCTGCACGCCCTCGACGAACGGGACGCCCGGCCAGGGGTCGTGCGCGAGCAGGAGGTTGCCGTCGAGGTCGACGTGGTCGAACAGCGATGCGATCTGCGCGCCGGCGGAGATGCCCAGACCCGACTCGACCATGCAGCCGAGCATGCAGCCGAGGCCGAGCGCGCGGGCGGCGTGCACCATCCGCACCGCCTCGCGGATCCCACCGGACTTCGCGAGCTTGACGTTGATCCCGTGCGCGCGCTCCGAGCACGCGGCGACGTCGTCGAGCGTGTGGCAGTCCTCGTCGACGTAGATCGGGAGCGCCGAGCGGGTCTTCAGCTCGGGGCCGGCGGGGTCGCCGGCGGGCAGCGGCTGCTCGCAGTACTCGACGCCGAGCTCGGCGAGCGCCGGCAGCGCCTCGAGCGCCTCGTCGAAGCTCCACGCCTCGTTCACGTCCACCTGCAACGGGAGGTCGCCCGCCACGCCGCGCACCGCGCGGACGCGCTCGACGTCGAGCCCGTCCCCGCCGCCGAGCTTGAGCTTGAGGCGTCCGAAGCGGTCGAGCGCCTCCTGGGCGCGGTGGGCCATGTCGTCGGGATCGCCGAGCCAGACCGTCCAGCTCGTCGGCGGCCCGGGACGACGCAGCCCCAGGAGCCGCCAGACAGGCTGGCCGAGCAACTTGCCCTGGAGGTCGTGGAGCGCGGCGTCGACCGCCGCTCGCGCCGCGAACTCGCGGCCCGGCAGCCGTTCCATCACCTCCTCGAGCCCGAACGGGTCGTCCCCGACCAGCGCCGCCTGCTCCTCGACGTACGCCTGCACCGACTCGACCGATTCGCCGTAGTGGTCGAGCGGCTGCGCCTCGCCGAAGCCCGAGACGCCGGAGTGCCGCAGCTCGACGACCACGACGTCCTCGCTGTCCCGCGCACTGCGCGAGATGACGAACGTCTCGGCCAGCTCGAGCGTCACGACTCGCGCGGAAACGTCCACGGCCGGAACGTACCAACGCCGGCAACGCGCCAGAGATCAGCGTGCGCGCGCCGGGCGGAGGGCGTCGGCGACGGCGTCGCCGAGGAGGTTGGCGCAACGAGGATCACGACGAGCAGCACTGCGGGGGACCGGCCTCCGTCCACGAGCCCCAGTGCCCAGCTCGAGGACGTTGGGCTGACCGTCGCCGAACCGCACCCTTCCTTTTCAGCCGCAAGTCGGCAAGATTCGCGCGCCGGGTAGACTGGCCCTTCCCCGGCGCCAGTAGCTCAGGGGATAGAGCGCGCGCCTCCGGAGCGCGAGGTCGCAGGTTCGATTCCTGCCTGGCGCATTGGCAGCCGCACGGTGAGCGAGATCCGCATGGTTACGCGGTCGCGGTTGCCGCCAGACACCCCGGGTGCTCGCGGCGTGCGTACCCCCGTGCGTACCTGAGAAAGACGCGTCCGCATCCTCCCGTCCGGCGCCGTCGCGATGATCGCGGCATGACACTCCTGGCGCTCACCATCAAGGCTCACACGGGAATCAGGCTTGCCGAACTCGGCTTCTTGGCCGGCGCGATCGGTGGCGCCCTTCTCATGCTAGGCGGCATGGGCAGGCGCGGAGCCACGACGTTCGGCGGCCTGGCGCTCGCGATCGGCTTCGTGCTTCTGATCGTTGCGACCCGTTGGGGCCACTTCCACTAGCGCCTCACCGACAGCGCCTTGCAGCTAAGTGTGGACTCGCTCGCAGATTTTCGCAGTACGGCGGTCGTGGGTTGAGTCTGCCGTCCGGTGTCCACTTCCCGCCCATGGGAGGATGTCCCGCGTGCCTGTCTACTTCGTCACCGTCACCGAGTTCGAGGGCGGCCACCGAGAGTTCGAGTACCGATCCGACAACGCGCTCCGACGTGACTCCCACCTGCGCAACCGGCCCCATGAAGGCACTCCGTTGAGGGCCTACGTGGTGCGGCGCGTCGTCCGGGACCCGTGCGGCAGATACGACGGTCTCATCGACGCCGAACAGTGGATCGCAATCGGCTAGGCGTCCTCGACCTGTAGCAGCCCCACGAACGGCGACTCGTCCTCCTCTCCTTCGAACGGAACGACTGCGAGGACGCGGAATCGCTGGCCGTTGCTGACAAGGATCGGTTCAGGAACCTTCGCGCTCGGCCTCGGCGACGAGCTGCCCGAACTCGTCGACTTGCTCTTTGCCGAACTTGACCTCGAGGCCGTGCTGGTGCGCGATCTCCTGCTCGCGGTCATAGCCGATCGAGTTGGGATACAGCCACCACTCGCCGATCCGCTCGCGGCGCAGCTCGCCCGTGAAGCCGTAGGCGTCAGCAATCGCCTCGAGTGCTCGGCGGAGCCGCTGCTGTCGCGCGACGTCGTACTCGGCGCTCATCCCTCTCGGATCATCTCAGATCATGCTCGGAGATAGCTTCCATCAATGCCGCGCCGTCTCGGCATTGTCCGGTTCCCCGCGGCGGCGAGATCATCGGCCTGGCCGGCTCTCCCGAGTTCACACCGCGGGAGTCCGACGATCTCCTAGGTCCTCGAGCGGACCGCGACAAGTGAGCGAACGCGAACGCACAGGGACACAGAAGATGGGCGCAGCGGGTATGAGCATCCCCTCGCTCGGGGGATGTCGGCTACCCCATGGCGGGCACGATGAACACTGGGTCAAGTTCGCCCTGGCGAACGGCCCGCCTTCCCCTCCTCCCCCTGCGCGGGCCGTTCGTCCTTCCACCGCCGCTGCGAATGGTGAGCGCCTATCTCGGGCAAGGACTAGGCGCGACGGCTGCCGTAGGAGACGATCGCACAAGGCGGGTTGCGTCATCGACGGCGAGGTCCTCTTTCGGCCACGGCGGGTCAGGGCGTCTCGTTAGACATTTCGGCGCAACCCGCTCCTGCGTTCCTTGGGCGAACCCGTTAGGGCTGCGTTTCCTCGGCGACTTCGTCGGCTTTGCCGGTCTTCTCGACGACCAGGTAGTCGCGGCGGGTCTCGACGACGCGTTCGAGCTCGGGGTGCTGGTGGCCGGGGAGGACGAAGAAGAGCCTGGGCTGCTCGCGTACCCGCCGGTAGGTCTCAAGGTCGACGGCGAGCGGTTCGGTGCATTCGTCGTTGGCGCATTCGCAGACGAAGACCGGCTCCGTCAGTGTGGCGCCGGAGCCCTGCTCGAGGCGCGCGATGTTCTCGTTGACCTCGCGGAGCAGGGCTTCGTTACGCGCAGCCCGCTGCTCCCCGATGACACGGCTGACGCACACTATCCGTCACTGAGGCGGGCTGGTGTGCCGCGGGTCGAGCCTGGCCGCCTCTCTACCCGCTACGCCGAGCTTCTCGACGATGGCATATCCGTTCTCAGCCTCGACGATCCGCTCGTGCCTCGATTCGGCGTCTTCGTGCCCGGCCACGAGCAAGAACCAGTCGGGGTGGACGCGCACCCGCTCGTACTCCTCGAGGCTCAGCATCACGTTCTCGTGGCACTTCGCGTCGGAGCACTCACAGACGAATGGCACGCGTTGGTGCGGTGCGAAGCGGTAGCTGGTCGCCAAGCGGCTCAGCCGTTCGTTGGAGGTGCGGGCGACCGACTCGTTCGTCGCCACCTTCAACGCGCGCTCCTCTTCGACGGTCTTCATGAGCGTCCTAACGCGGTCTAGGCGGAGTGACCGTGTCGCGTTAGAGCCGCCTTGAGCTGGTCCTTGTTCATCTTTGAGCGCCCCTTGATGTCGAGCTTCTTCGCCTCCTGGTACAGCTGTTCTTTGGTCCTACCTCTCGGCCGTTTGGTCCCGGAACGGAGCCCGCCTCGGCGTCCCGAAGAAATATCGCGCTTGGACGTCTGCGAGCTGGTACGAGACTCGCCCTGACGGGCCTTCTCTTTGTTAACGGTTCGACTGGCGATCTCTTCGGCACGCGACTCGGACCGCCCTTGATCGAGTTCGCTCTGCTTAATGTGTTCGTACTGGCGTGCGCGCTTGCTCCTGGTTTTCACTCCGCGTGGCGGCATTTGGAACCTCCGTTAAGAAGAGACCCGATCCGAGTTCCCGGTCCCCCAGGTTGGAGCACCGGGACCTCGGGCAGGCTTGATCAATAGCTCGCATCGTCCTCGACGACTGTCCGTCGGCCGTAACCGGGGCTGCTGTCGGTGACGGTTCGCCGCCGGCTGAAGTAGCCAGGCCCAGCCCAGGAGGACCAGAACACGAGCGAGAGTACGAGGCCCACGGCACCGACCACGAGAAGGATGTAGCCCACCGCGTGAACGTTGAAGCCGCTGGTGGTGACATTCACAGCCCACGCGAGAACGGCGCCGACCGCGATTAGGATCAAACTCACTCCGGTACCCATTTTCAGGGTCTCCCTTCTTAGATAGCTGAGTTGAAACGCCCGCGAGTGTCGGCGGGATACGCAGTGCGTCCTCAGGCCGGCGATTCAGAGACTCCGGACTCTTCCACGGTCGTTTCGTCAACGATCTTCTGGACTACTCGTTCTTCGACGGGGTGATCGCGCTGCTTCTGGGCTTGCGTCTCTTGCGTGACCTCGACCCGCGCGGCCTGCCAAGTAGACCAGTGCCCAGCCACGAGCGCCCATAGCGATAGAGCGGACACATAGGTGACGCTCTTTAACCAGCCGAGCTGGAAGGAGACCGGGATCATCAGGATCCAGAACATCGTCAGCCAGCCGTTCAGGCGACGCATGAAGACTGGGTCGCCCTGAACGGACGCCCAGAGAGACTTGATTAGCCCTCTCACGTCGTCTTTCCTCTCTCTCGTTTTGTCGGTTGGGTCTGCCACCTAGGCGGCTGAACGGGCCCCGAGTAGCGCCACGATCACCGCGACGACCAACAGGATGAAGAGAAACTTCGAGAAGGCGAGACCGCCGCCGATCGCCAAGATTACGAGTAGGAGTACGAGAATCCAGATCAAGATCGACCTCCCGTTTTCTTGGCTGCCTCGGGCTCGCGTGAGCCGACGCCAGCCAGATGGATGAACGAATCCGCCGGGGTCGCTCTCGAAGAGCTCGCCGGGCGATGACCCTTGAACTGCTTGAACAACGGTGGACACGCACGAGCCGATACGGGCGCGCTCGGCTGGTTGTTCTTAGCGCGCGTGTTGAGCGAGCGTCGGCCTGACGCGCCGCAACACCTCAAGCGCGTCCCGCTCGCCTGCGCAGAGACTCGCTAACGCGGCGAGTGCGAGCTGCGACTCCGCCAGCGAGCAGAACGTCGCCTCCGTCTCCAGACGACCGTGCCAGCGTACCCAGGCGCGTTCGAGCTTTTCAGGTTTCTGCTCGGCGAGCAGGTCGAGATAGGCTAGCGCGTACTCGGGTTATAGCGGTCGACCAAACCCGGACAAAACCCCAGGGGTAGCCCGGAGTTGGCCGGGCATTTGCCGGCCTCCAGGGGGCATGTGGCGGCTGGGGCGTGCTCGAACGAGTGTGCTGGTCGGGATTCAGGGCTGCGGGATGGTCAAGGTGAAGCGGGCGCCGGTGGCGCCGGGCTCGTGGACGAGGTCTCCGCCGTGGGCGCGGGCGTAGTTGCGGGCGATCGAGAGGCCGAGACCGCTACCGACGTTGGCCGACTCTGTGCGTGCGAAGCGTTCGAACAAGCTGTGGCGGATCTCCTCGGCCACTCCCTTGCCGTTGTCCTCGACGGTGATTTGGAGCTCCGCGTTTCCTGTCTGGGCTGTCAGCGTGATCGGCTCGGCGCCGTAGCGCAGGGCGTTGCCCAGTAGGTTGGAGATGACGCGATCAAGGACGAGTCGGTCGGCGACGACGACGAGATCCTCGGGAACGTGCACCCTGATGCTTGTGCCGGTCGGCAGCGCTTCTGAGACGATCTCACCGAGGACGCTTGCGAGCACGAGTGGCCTGGGTCGGACGCTGACGCCGCGTGTGTCGAGGCGTGACAGGTCGAGCAGTTCTTCCAGCAGCCGGGTTAGGCGCTCGCCCTGCTCGACCCCGACACGCAGCAACTCTGTGCGCAAACCCTCGTCCAGTTCGGCGTCGCGCTCGAACAAGGTCTTGAGGACGCCGTACACAGCCGTGGAAGGGGTTCGTAGCTCGTGGGACGCGATCGCGACGAAGTTCGCTCTCAACTCATCGAGCCGTACGGTCTGCTCATGGAGCCGGCCGCGCTCGATTGCGATCGCAACCCTGTCGGCGACGAGCCGAAGCAGTTCAACATCGTCTGCAGTGAACCGGCGGTGGACGAGCGTGCCGACATGGATCACGCCCAACGCGTTGCCCTCGACGAGCAGCGGAACGCCGAGCATCGACTTGATCCCCTTCTGCCGCAGGATCGGATTGAGCACGTCCGCGTGATCGACGTCGTCGAGGATCACCGGCTGCTTGCTCGCTGCGACGCGGCCCGCGAAGCCGCCGCCGACGGGGATCCGAACCCCTTGCTCGACCTCCTCCTCGATCCCGACAGCCGCCCGCGCAGCCAGCTCATTGGTCTCCTCGTCGAGCAGGAGCACTGCGCAGGTGTCCGCTTCGAGGATGTCGCGGATTCGCGGAAGCAGCACCACGAACAGCTCGTCGAGCTCCAGATTTGCGAGCGCCGCATCGGTGACCGCCTGCACCTGCTCGAGCCGCTGCCGTGCCCGCGACTCCGCCTCGAAGGCCCGGGCATGATCGATCGCGACTGCGGCGCGGTCGCTGACGAACTGCAACACCTCCACGTCGTCCTCGTCGAAGATCCGGGGCACGAGCGTCCCCACATGGAGAACGCCAAGCACTCGCGAGCCAACGAGCAGCGGCACGCCGAGCATCGACTTGATCCCCTTCCGACGCAGAATCGGATTGAGCACGTCTGCGTGATCGACATCGTCGAGGATCACCGGCTGCTTGTTCGCTGCGACCCGACCAGCGAAGCCGCCGCCGACAGGGATCCGAACCCCTTGCTCGACCTCCTCCTCGATCCCGACAGCCGCCCGAGCGACCAGCTCACTCGTAGCCTCGTCGAGCAACAAGACCGCGCACGTCTCGACCGCCAGGATCTCGCGGGTGCGAACAAGCAGCGTCGACAGCAGCACGTCGAGCTCCAGATGCGCGAGAGCCGCATCCGTGAGGGCTTGAAGCTTCCGCAGCCGGTCGGTCTTGTCGACGCCAACCCCTTCTGCCACGAGCAAAGCCCCTTTGCTGCTTTGTCGGTTGAACCCGGCCGGCCGATCCGCCACGCCCACACCGCAGCGCCGCAAAGCCACTCTCGCACAAACCCCCGTCGCCCACCCAGTGCGGAATCCGTTGGCAGAAGCGCAACCCGCGCCCGGGGGGCTCGATCGACGGACTTCGGGCCTTCAGCCGGAATCCTGGCCGCAGGGCCAGTAAGACCATCCTACGCCGTTTGGTGTGGCGAGTCTCTGGCCGACGAGCCTGGGCGCCCGGCCCCCAGAAGAGCCAGCGGCGGCTCGGTGTTTGCGACTTCGGTCGATCCCTATGACCCCGCTGCCCCCTCGGCCATTCGGGATTCCTCTACGGACGTTTCGGCGACGACCGTGACACCCGGCTCAAATAGCGCCGTCAGGGGTCATTCCGGAGGACTGGCCCAGCCGAGGTTCCTCGACCCCGACGTCCCGCTAAGCGCCGTCGGTCATGCGAGAAGCGCCTCAACAGGTGCGGCTGCTTCGAAGATCCCGTTAAGGGAGCGCCCTGTTGGTTCGAAGCCGAGCCTGAGGTAAAAGGCCTCCGGTGAGCCCTCGCCGCGAAGGTATGCAGTGAACAGGACATCTCGCCCCCGCCGTCGGGCCTCTTCTGCCACAGCCCGGACTGCGAAGTCTCCATAACCGCGGCGCTGCGCGGCGCCCGCCACGTTGAGTCTCCAGATGGTCGAGTGCAGAGAGGGATCGCCGGGCTTGAAGCCGGCCATGACGAACGCCACGATTTCGTCGCCTTCGTAGATGAGCCGAGGCCATGCGAAACCGGGCTCGGCATAAGCCTGCGCGAGCGACCAGGCGACCGGAGCGACGAACCGCTCCTGACCGGCCAGCAGTTGAAGCTTGCAAGCGGCTTCGACGTTCTCCGGTGTAATCGTCGCGAGACGGGGTGGCACTGACCCAGGTTCTAACAGGACGGATGAGACTCCGGGCGACACCGCCGAACAGTGGCGCGGATGGCCGCGCTGCGAGTGACGGCCCGCTCGAAACTGACTACCTCCTCAGGGTCATTCCGGAACACTGGCCCATGCGAGTGGATTCGCCTCGCCCTACGGAGGTGTGTGATGCTTCGACCCGCCAGGGTCCGGCCACACGACGTCGAGTGACGGCCACGGTGGCCCCGCGCGTAGGGCGCCAAGAAGCTCTTGCCCTGCCCGTTTCCCGTTCGGGAATTGGTCGTCTGGATCCCAGCGCCAGGCGGCGACCATTGCCAGAACGAGCGGGCGGCACGCGCGAAGCAGTTCCTGATCGACGCTGGCGTAGCACTCGCTGACCTCTTGCGGCACATGCGCGAGGTCGAACTCGACAGGCCCACGGCAACACGTCTCAAGATCTATGAACAGCGGCCCGCCCTTCGTGCTGAGCAGGTTGCCCGCGTGTGGCTCTCCATGCACCAGTTGCTCGGCGGACGAGCGCTGGCTGATGGCACGTCTCTGGCTTCGTAACGTTTTGCTGAGAAGCTTCCGGTCCGAGTCTCCAAGCTCTGAAGTTCGGTCCGGGCTCGCAACGAGTTGTTGAGCTTCCGCGACTCGGTCCGAGAAGTGCGGCACCGTGACATCGATCTTCGCCACACCGGCATGCAACCGCTCGAGCGCCTTCGCGTAGTCGGCTGGTGAGACCTCCTGACGCGTCTGCTCGTAGTAGGTCCAGAGCGTGACCGCGAACCCGTGCCGCTGATAGACACGCGGCTCCACTCGGGGCTCGAGACTCGCCACGGGAGCTTCGACCTCGCCAAGCCGACGGCCAATCTCGAGTTCTGTCTGAAACTCCTCGAGCCCGGCGAAAGCCACCCGGGCCAAGACGTCGCAAGGCAGCAAGCGCAAAGCGAGCTTGTTCGAATTGTGAAGAACCCTCGCGTCGGCGACTGCCAGATCCGGCTCCGAGGCGACCTCCATGGCCCCATCTACCGCACGCACGACATCTGGCGCCTGCACCCAGTGCTACCCGGCGGGGTTCATTCTCTCTCCCAATCGCGAGATCGCCGCGGTCGACACCAGCGACTTCGACCCACATGTCCCCGACGGGATCGCGCTCGCAACGGTGAACGCTGCGAAACCGGCGGTGCTCCCGACACCACTTACCGCCGAGGAGCAGGAAAGCTCGATCTTCGACTCGCTTCTCGCGTTCTCACCGGATGGCAGGCAACTGGTCTTCAGCCGCACTCCATGGGACTCGCTCGGGGGGAACACCGGACCTCCCGGCGTTCTCGCCGCACGCCCTCCGGCACCGCAGGATCTCGCTGCTGCTCCGCGAGGAGGATCCGGTGACGGTGTCGCGGCTTGTCGGCCACGCGAAGGCGTCGATGTCGCTCGACGTGTACGGCCACGTGCTGCTGGATGAGGCCGAAATCAACTACGAGGAGATGCTGCGATGAACCCGGCTTGGGACCAGGTCATGACCCCGGTTGATCGGTACAGGATGATGAAGGACCGTCAGCCTTGGCGGGCCTAGCCGTCTGTGGGTCGAACTCGGTGGCGGTTCGATCGGATGATTCAGCATGTGGATTTGCGCCTGAGGGAACGCGCTACTTCGTTTCGCTGGCGACTACCAAGCCTTCGGTGACTTGAGGCGGGTTCGGCATGAGCGCGGCGGCGTTCTCCTCAACCCATTGGTGCGCCAGTTCCACCGACGCGTCGGCTCCGGCCTTGTCGTCGAACAGGCTTAGCGATGCCATCGCGCCGTCACCGGCATCGATCCAGTAATAGCCGATGAAACCCTCCACCTGATCGAGGAGGGGGAGGAAGCTCTCACGGACGAGGCGTCCCGCTTCGACATCATCCGTGATGCCCTCGTAGACCCGGACGGCTGCATACATCAGCGGCTCCTTTGCTCTCTGTGGTGGGCCTACCGTGCGACCTCAGAAGCACGCTACACCCCGCGGAGTTAACAGGGGCGATAACTCCTAACGTCGGGCCATGCCGAAAGAGCGACTAGGCGACAGCGAGCTCCAGGCGTAGCCTGAGCTTAGGGCCGGAAGGATCGGAAGCGCCGCGCCGCTCGTCTCGCCGACCGGTCGGCGAAGTTCGCTGACGCTCTCGTGTGCCCGGACGGTGCGTACCCCGGTGCGTACCTGAACCGCAAAAAATCGCGGTTAGCAGGGGTGTTCGATTCCTGCCTGGCGCATCGTCCTGTTTCGATCCTGCGCTGGGAAGCCCCAATGCTCAGCTAGTGGACACGAAGCTGCTCCCGATCTAAGACAGAGTCTGGGTGGCGCGGGTTGCGTCATCGACAGCGAGATCCTCTTCGGATCGGTCCTCCGTCAGGGCGTCTCGTTCGACATTTCGGCGCAACCCGCTGCCTCGACCTACAGGTTCCTCCGCGGCTAGCCTCGCGCGGGGTGCGCTCCTATCTCCGCAGCCTCGACCCACGCCTGCCGCGGCCCGTCTACGTGCTCGAGCTCGGCGCGCTCGTCAACGCCTTCGGGAACGGCGTCGTCCTCCCGTTCCTGCTCATCTACCTCCACAACGTCCGCGGGATCCCGTTCGGGCTCGCCGGCCTCGCCGCCGCAGTTCAGTCGGCGGCGGCGCTCGCGAGCGGATTCCTCGGCGGGACGCTCTCCGACCGCATCGGCCCGAAGCGCGTTCTGCTCGGGTCGCTCGCGGTGATGACGGTCGCCTTCGCGCTCATGCCGCTGATCCGCACGGCGCCGGAAGCCTTCGCGATCTACACGCTCTGGGGCATCGGCAGCGGCGCGTTCTGGCCGTCCCAGTCGGCGCTCCTCGCTGCTCTGACGCCGGCCGTGCGACGCGCGCCCGCGTACGCGCTGCAACGGCTGGCGATGAACGTCGGCGTGGCGCTCGGCGGCGTCGTCGCCGGCCTGATCGCGTCGGTGGGGAATCCGGAGACGTTCACCGTCCTCTTCGCGGTCAACTGCGTGACCTTCGTCGGCTACATGGCCGTCCTCACCCGGGTCCGCCCTCCGGCCCTGCACGAAGGGCGGCTCGGCGGCAGCTGGCGCGCGGTGCTGCACGACCGCGTCTTCACGGTCTACACCCTGCTCAACGCCGCGTTCATGACGGCCGCGATCTCGCTCGTCGTCGAGCTCCTGCCCGCGTTCGGGAAGAACGTCACCGGCATCAGCGAGAAAGAGGTCGGGATCGTGTTTGCGCTCGACGCCCTCGGCGTGGCGATCTTCCAGCTTCCGGTCGTCAAGCTCTCCGAGGGCAGGAGCCGGATGCGTGGGCTCGCCCTCATGGGGACGCTGTGGGCGGCCACGATGCTCGGCGTCTGGGCCGCCGGGTTGTGGACGCACGCAACGGCGGCCTTCGCAATCCTTTCCGGGGCGGTGCTCGTCTTCGCGATCGGCGAATGCCTGCACGGTGCGATCCATGCGCCGCTCAGCGTCGACCTGGCGCCGCCCCAGCTCGTCGGCCGCTACGTGGCGGCAGCGAGCATCTCGTGGCAGATCGGCTGGATCATCGGCCCGGCCGCGGGCGGCTTCCTCCTCCAGCACCGGCCGCTTCTGCTCTGGCCGATCGCCGCAGCGGTCAACCTCGCCTGCGCGGCCGGCGCGCTCGCGCTCGAGCCTCGGCTGCCGGAGCCGGTTCGCCGGACGCCGTACGGGGAGCCAGTTCCGTTGCCAATTCCGGCGAGCGGGTAGCATTCTCCGGCCATGCCCTCGACCGCAGACCCCCTCAGTACCGGTGCCCAATCTGCCGCGGATCCGTTCGCGCCGCGGGGTACCCGTGCGGGTTCCGGTCGAGGACACGCGCCCTCGCATCACTGAGCTCCACGACGAAGGCGTCGCCTGGGTCCATCTGCTCGCGCCGACGACCGACGAGGCGCAGCAGCTCGCGAGCCGTTTCGGCTGGCACCCACTCGACGTCGAGGACGTCCTCTCGCGCCGCCAGCGGCCCAAGGTCGATGTCTACGAAAGCGAGGAGGACGGCAGCGGCGGTTATCTCTTCACCGTCCTGCATTTCCCGGTCTACGACAAGACGGTGGGCCGCCTCAACGCCGGCGAGCTCGACGCCTTCATCGGCCCGGACTACCTCGTCACCTTGCCCGCGGTCGAGCTGCGGCCCGTCACCCTTCTCTTCCGCCGGGCGTACGAGAACGAGGAGTTCCGGCGCCAACTGCTGTCACGCGGGTCCGGCCGGCTCTTCTACGAGGTCCTCGACGACCTCTACGACTACTGCTTCCCGATCCTCGACAAGATCGGCTTCAAGCTCGAGCAGATCGACGAGGAGATCGGGGCGGCCGAAGGCGCGAAGGACCTCGTCACCGACATCCACAAGGTCAAGCAGGAGATCATCTCCTACCGCAAGATCATCAAGCCGCAGCGGCCCACCCTGCGGCTGCTCGAGCGCTCGACCGAGCGTTTCCTGTCGGAGGAGCTCGAGGACTATTTCGACGACCTCGTCGACGCGTCGGAGCGCATCTGGGACCTCCTCGACAACTACAAGGAGGTCGTCGAGGCGCTCGAGGACACGAACGAGTCGCTCATCTCGCACCAGCAGAACGACATCCTGTACGTCCTCACCGTCTTCATCGTCGTCCTCACGCCGCTCACGTTCATCACCGGCTTCTTCGGGATGAATGTCCACTTCCCCGGCTTCGACGGCTGGGACGCCTTCTTCGCCTCGGTCGCGATCATGGTCGTGACGGTCTTCGGCATGCTCGGCTTCTTCCGCTGGAAGCGGTGGCTGTGATGCAGGTGCTCGCGACCAGCGGGCTCTCGCTCGCCTGGTCGGACTGACTCTCGCCGCGAAGGCCTAGAGGTCTATGCGGGCTCGTTGCCCGCGGGCTCGTCGGTCGCCGGTTCGTCGGCGGCAGTTCCGGCGGCGGCCGCAGGCTCGGAGGGCATCGAGGCAGGTTCGGAAGCCGGCGTGGCGGCGGCGGACTCGGTCGAGGAGTCGGAGCCTCCGCCCAGCAGGCGCTTCAGCCAATTCATCATGCGCCCGATGCTACAAGGCCTGGGCACGCCACGCTAGTAGCCTCCCCGCGGTGAAGAAGCTCTGGGCGCCTTGGCGGCTCGAGTACGTCCAGCACGCAGACGACGGAGACGAGTGCGTCTTCTGCCGCGCCGCCGAGCTGCCCGAAGACGAGCCGGAGCTCGTGATCCACCGCGGCGAGCTCGCGTTCGTCCTCCTCAACAAGTTCCCGTACGCCTCGGGGCACCTCATGGTCGCGCCGTACCGGCACGGGTCGGCGTTCGACGACCTCGGCGATGCGGAGGCAGTCGAGGTGCACCGGCTCGCCGTCGCGGGCATCGCAGCGCTGCGCGCCGTCTTCTCGCCGCAGGGATTCAACGTGGGCTGGAACCTCGGCCGCGCCGCCGGCGCGGGGATCGTCGACCACGGCCATGTCCACATCGTGCCGCGCTGGAACGGCGATACGAACTTCATGCCGGTGCTGGCCGACGTCAAGGTCATCCCCGAGCACCTGCTCGAGACGCGGCGCAAGCTGGCAGAGGCCTGGCCGCAGCGGTAGCCGACCCCGGCCGAACGGCGTGAGTCGGCAAGGGGAACTCGGGGTATGACGAGTAGATGCTGGTCGAGGCGGTTGCGGTGCTCGTGCTCGTCCTGATGGCCGGGGATGTCTTCCGCATGCTGTTCGTCGACACGGAGCCCCGGCGCGACCCGGTCCACCGCGACGGCTCCTAGTCGCCGGCCACGGCCATTCAATCCCTACGGCGGAACGACCTGCACGCCGGGGGGTTGACTCGGCGAGCGTCCCCGGATTGACTATTAGGACCGCGATGCAGAAGGGGGCCATCATCATCCGGGGCGTGTTCGTGCGCGCCGCAGTCGTCGCGGCGCTCGCCGGCGTGCTCGTTGGAATCGCGCCTGCCGGACAGGCGCTGGCTTCCCCCGCGGATCAGTCGGGTGCCTATCAGGTCGACGCCGCCCACGACGGGTCCATCACGGATGCCGGCCTGGCGGCGCCGCTCACCCAGGCGTGGTCGATCACTCTGCCCGCCGCAGCCTCGTACCCCCTGATCGTCAACGGAACGGTGTTCGTCATCGCGAACAGCACGCTCTATGCCCTGAACCAGGCGACGGGGAGCACCTCCTGGTCACGCGGCGTCGGCTCGGCGGTAGGGCTCTCGTACGACCTCGGGCGAATCTTCGTAGTGAGTTCCAGCGGACTGCTGACGGCCATCGATCCCGCAGCCGGCTCGATCGACTGGAGCAAGCAGCTGCCCGGGCAGTACCTCTTCTCCTCGGCACCCACAGCCGCGAACGGGATCGTCTACACCGGTGGAGCAGGCTCGGGAGGAACCGTGTACGCGGTACGCGAGAGCGACGGACAGCTCCTATGGACGCAGGCGGTCGAGAACGGCGACGACAGCTCGCCGGCCGTGGACGCACAGGGCGTGTACGTCACCTACGCGTGTCAGCAGGATTACGCCTTCGACCCCCTGGCCGGCACTCTGCTGTGGCATCACAGCACCGGGTGCGAGGGAGGGGGCGGCGCGACGCCGGTCGTCGCGAACGGGCTGGTCTTTTCGCCCGGCTTCGCGACGGGAAACCTCATCCTCTCCGCCAACGACGGATCCGAGCTCGGCCCCTTCAACGCGGATCTGCCCCCCGCCGTCGCGAACGACATGGCATTCATGCTCTCCGGCACCACGCTCACCGCCGTCAAGGACGCCGGGCAAGGAGTGAACGCCTGGCAGTTCACTGGGGACTCCCATCTCGACACCCCCCCGATCGTCGTCGGCGGATTGGTGTTCGTGGGCTCCTCGCAGGGCAATCTCTACGCGCTCGACGCGGCGACGGGCACGACGAGCTGGTCGACCACGGGATTCGCCATGGACGCGACAAGTTTCGGCGCCGCGAACGGGACTCTGATCGTCCCGGGCGCGGGAGATCATGTGACGGCGTATCGCACCGCCGGGTCGATCACGGACCCGCCTGCGAACCAGTCACTTCCGACGCTCGACGGCAAGGCCGAGGTAGGGCAGCTTCTGGCCGCCGACGTGGGAATCTGGTCCGGGCTCCCCACCGGCTACTCCTACCAGTGGGAGCTTTGCGACGGAGCCGGCGCAAACTGCGCGGACATCGACGGCGCCACGGATTTCACGTACACGCCGACTCCCGACGATGCCGGCTCGACGTTGCGGGTCAAGGTCGTTGCGACCAACGGCAACGGCTCGTCCGCGGCGGTCGAATCTGCCGCATCGGAAGCGGTCGGCGGGAGTGCGAGCGGCCCGCCGGTGAACAAAACGCTGCCCACGATCGATGGAACAGCCCAGCAGGACGGCTTCCTGACCGCTGACCCGGGAACGTGGAGCGGCAATCCCACGAGCTTCAGCTACCAGTGGCGGCGCTGCACGACGACGAACCCGTCGTCGTGCTCCGACATCGACGGCGAGACGGACGAGTTCTACTTCCCCACCTCCGACGACGTCGGTGACCGGCTGGTCGTGCGTGTAATTGCCACCAACGCCGACGGTGACTCGGCGCCCGCCGATTCCGCGCAGACGGACCCGGTTCTCCCGCCTCCGCCAGAAAACTCGTCGTCGCCCACGATCTCGGGATCCGCGGTGGTGGGAATGCAGCTCACTGCCGATCCCGGCCAGTGGGACGGGAACCCCACGAGCTTCACGTACCAGTGGTTCAGCTGCGACATCAACTTCGACGACTGCCCCGACATCTCGGGCGCCACCGACCAGACGTACGTCGTCCAAGCCGCCGAGGTAGGCCGCTTGGTCGGGGTGGAAGTGGTCGCGACCAACCAGAACGGGGACTCCTTCCCCGCCGACTCGGATGTGATCGGACCCGTCACTGGGCCACCGGCGAACCTGACGCCGCCCGCGATCACCGGCACAGCCCGTGAGGGCGACACGCTCACCGTCGGCCAGGGAACGTGGAGCGGCAATCCCACCGACTTCGCATTTCAGTGGTACAGCTGCGACGACGCGCTCGACAGCTGCACTGCGATCCCGACGGCAACCGGGAGCTCGTACCAGGTCGGCTCCGGGGCACTCGGCCGGAGGCTGGTCGCCGGGGTCGTTGCGAGGAACTCCAGCGGACCTTCCCCCGAGAAGCGCTCGAACGCGACCAAACTTGTCGTACCGGCGGCACCTTTGCTTCAGTTCGCGCCGACGATCGCCGGCAAGGCTGAGGTAGGCCGGACGCTCACCGCCCATCCCGGCTCCTGGACGAACAGCCCGACGAGCTACCAGTACCACTGGGAGCGCTGCAGCTCGACCGGCACCAGCTGCACGAGCATCAGCGGCGCGGTAGGAGCGGCGTATCCGCTCGCAGGCAGCGACCTGGGAAAGCGTCTCGTCGTCGAGGTCGTAGCCGTCAATGCCGGCGGGCAATCTGCCCCGGCCGACTCGAGCGACACCCCCGTCGTGGCGGCAGTCCCGAGATGTCACGTCCCGAAGGTCGTCGGCCTGAAGCTGGCCGCGGCGAAGGCGAAGATCCGCGCCCGACAATGCAGTGTCGGACAGATCACCAGGAAGACGTCCAGCCCCGCGAAGAAAGGCCGTGTCGTCTCGCAGAGCCCGAAGTCGGGCAGGACGCTCGCCGACCGAGGCAAGATCAACCTGGGCGTCGGCAAGGGCTGAGCTCGACTCGATCAGCGGAGAGAGAAAGCGGACGATGGGACTCGAGCCATCCGGCCGAGGCCCTCGAAGAAGCCAAGCATCCCTCTCCGGTAGGCGTCAAGCATCTCCAGCTCGACTTGGTACGTCTGGCTGTCGGCCTCGACCGTGGCAAGACACTTGAAGTCGCCTCCTCCGGCCCGAGGCGACCCACTGAACCCGATGGACCAAACGTCGGCGAAGACGGAGCGGTGCGGAGGATCACGTCCATCTGCGGCGCGACTCTAGCCTCACCGCTCGGGGGTCATTCCCGAACACTCGCCCAGACGAGCGTCCTTCCCTCTACTAGGCTCGGTTGCGTGAGCGGCGAGCCCGTGCGCGCGTCCAACGCCGAACGGGAGGGATCGGTCGCGCTCTTGCGCGAGCATTTCGTTGAAGGGCGGCTGGCGCTCGAAGAGTTTGTCGAGCGCGTTAATGCTCTCTACGAGGCGACGACGCTCGCCGAGCTCGAGGCTCCGCTGCGCGACCTGCAAGTCGCGTCTGCTGCGCGTCGGGGCGTGACCCGCTTCGTGCTCGCATTGTTCGGGTCGAGCGAGCGGGAGGGCAGGCTGCGGGTGCGGCGCCGTGTGCTCTGTTTGGCCGGCTTTGGGAACATCGATCTCGATCTCCGTCAGGCAACCTTCGAGCGGGATTGCGTGACGATCCTCCTGCTCGGCGCGTTCTCGGCACTCGATACGTCCCGGAGGGTGTTGACCTCGACCTACACGGACTCATCGTATTCGGGCATCGATCCGCCAACGGCAACGACCCACCGCCGCGGCCCGGAACGCCGCTCGTGCGCGTGATCGCGCTCGGGATCTTCGCCGGCATCGACGCCTGGCGTGTCCCTGCTGCCTGGGCGAAGCGAACCATCGGCCAAGTGATCAAAGCGATCGAGCGCGGCGAACACAAGGAACTCGAGCCGTGACACCCCGGCCGTAGCACCGTCAGAGGTCATTCCCGAACACTGGCCCAGCCGAGCTTCCTTAGGGCAGGCGTCCGTCCGGGAACGGGGCGTAGCGTCGGTGAAGTGTCAGAGCGTTCCCGTCCGGATCGTGGAAGATCGCCATGTGGCACACCCCGCTGTCGATCGTTTCGCCGTCGAAGTTGACGCCTTTTGCCTCCAGCTCGGCTCGGGCAGCGGCCACGTCCGGAACGCGAATCGCGAGGCCAACGAGGCTCGGCGCAAACGGCTGCCCGATGCTGGCCGGGTTGAAGATGTCGAGTGTCACCTGGCCGAGGCGGAACTCCATGTCGTCTTCACTTTCGCCTTCGATCTCTAGGCCCAGCGTCTCTGAGTAAAAAGCCCAAGCCCTCAGGGGTCATTCCGGAACACTGGCCAGGCCAGGTTGATGCGTCGGAGGGCGCCGTCCGCTCGAGGATCTCTCAGGCTGGGCGGTCTCCTGCTCGCGGCGAGCGCGTTGACCGATTTGTCGCCAGCCTCTTCGAGCTCTCGGCTAGACGATGACTTCTGACGCGTCGGTCGGTCCTACGAGCATGTCGAAAGAGGGAGGATCGATGAGCAAACTGAAGCTGAAGTCTCGCGTGGGTAAAGATGGACGATGGCGCCGGCGGTCGTAACCGAATCGTTGACGAAGCGGTTCGGGGCGCTTGTCGCCGTCGACGATCTCTCCTTTGCGCTCGAGCCTGGGACGATCACGGGGTTCCTGGGCCCGAATGGTGCGGGCAAGACGACGACGTTGCGGATGCTGCTCGGGCTGGCGGCGCCGACGAGCGGCCGGGCGCTTGTCTTCGGCGAGCCGTATGCACGCGTTGGCGACGCTGCTCTGCGAATCGGTGCGGTGCTGGAGGCGACCGACTTTCACCCCGGACGTTCCGGACGCGACCATCTTCGGATGCTCAGCGACGCGGTGGAGCTGCCGCGCTCACGCGTCGAGGAGGTGCTGCGCATGGTCGAGTTGACCGATGCCGCCGGCAGGCGCGCCAAGGGCTACTCGCTCGGGATGCGGCAGCGGCTCGGTCTCGCGGGGGCGTTGCTTGGCGACCCTGAGCTTTTGATTCTCGACGAGCCGGCAAACGGCCTCGACCCGGAGGGGGTGCGCTGGTTGCGAGACTTTCTGCGGACGTTTGTGGCCGACCAACGCACGGTGCTCGTATCCAGTCACGTGCTCGCCGAGGTCGCGCAAACGGTCGACCAGGTGCTGATCATCAACCGCGGCCGGCTCGTCGTCGAGTCCTCGCTCGAGCAGCTGACCGCTCGCGTCGGCGGCTCAGTCCGCGTCCGCAGCCCCGAACCCGACAAGCTGAGCGCGGCTCTCAAACGCGCCGGCATTGAGACGACACCGAGCAACGAACACACCCTGCTGGCACATGGAACAACCAGCGAACAGGTGGGCGATCTCGCCTTCGCCGCACAGGTACCAATCCACGAACTGATCGCCGACAGCTCCTCGCTCGAAGACGTCTTCCTCGAGCTCACCTCGGAGCAGCAGGCGTGAAGGCCCAGCTCAAAGCCGAGCTGCTGAAGATCCGCTCCACCCGCACCACGATCGGTCTCGTGCTCGGCATGGTCGCCCTGATCCTGCTCTTCTCGCTGCTCTCCGGCCTGCTGACCAAGGCACCCAGCCTCGTCACCGCCGAAGACCAACGCGGCCTCTTGAGCGTCGGCAGCCTCGCCGGCGTCTTCTCCGCCCTCGCCGGAATCATGCTCATCACGAGCGAATACCGCTACGGCACCATCCGGCCGACCTTCCTTTTCACACCCAAGCGATCGCGCGTCCTCGCCGCCAAGCTCGCAGCCGGACTCCTCGCCGGCCTCATCTTCGGCATCGTCGCCGAAGGGCTCGGCTTCGCAGTCGGCTACGCCGCACTCGCCGGCCGCGGCATCCACCTCGTCCTCAATGGCAACCAGATCACCCTCCTCCTGCTCGGCACCGTCGCGGGCACGGCGCTCTGGGGAGCGATCGGCGTCGGACTCGGCGCGATCATCCGCAGCCAGGTCGGTGCGATCATCGGCCTGCTCGCCTGGGGCTTCGTCGCTGAAAACCTCCTCTTCGCTTTCCTTCCCTCCGTGGGCCGCTTCGCCCCCGCCCACGCATCAGACGCACTCATCGGCCTCACCACCGACCACCTCCTCCACGCAACCGCCGGCGGGCTGATGCTCATCGCCTGGACCGCCGCCCTCGCACTCATCGGGATCACGGTCGCAGTCCGACGCGACGTCAACTAACCCGAGGGGAAGCGCCGCAACGGTGTAGCAGCCGGAACCTTGGCTCGACGTCACGCCACGTATCCCCCGGCGTCCGGACTCACGGCTCGATCGACGCGCCCAGGGTTTCTCGAACTCGAAGAAGAATGCGTCGGGTTCGCTCGACGAAAGGAGAGCTCGTGAGTGGCGGTCTGCTCTCTCGCATTCACGATCCACGGAACCGTCAGTGCGGGTGCCGACCCCGACTGCCGGTGCAACCGGACGACACTCGGACGCGCGGTAAAATGGTGGTTCAACCGGCGGCTTATCGGCCTCCAGCACAAGGCGACAGGGCACTCGTCCGAGTGGAAGCGCGAGCACGAACCTGCCTGACGTGACGCGCATCGTCGCAGTCGAACCAATCTTCGCGATCTCGGACATGGTGCGAGCCGCCGAGCATTACGAGCGACTCGGATTCGAGGTCTCCTACTACGACGAGGGCTATGCGTTCGCGCAGCCGGAGGGGCATCCCGACGGCAACATGATCAGGTTCGGATCGCCCCTCCGCTCGCAGTAGTCAGCAGCAGTCGGTGCCGCTCTGCTTCGGCGGACACACCTGATCCGCATACGAGCAGAACACACTGCAGTCACCGGGGAGCGGCCGGAGCAGCGTGCCGCAGGCCGAGCACGTGTAGAAGAACCGGCAGGCGTCAGTCGGCACGTCTTGGCCTTCGCGAAACCACACTCAGGGCGAGTGATTGTCGCGGCGAGGACGACGCATCGTAGGCCGAGCGTCAGGGATTCCTCGTCGCCCGACAGCTGTGTCTGAGGTCGTCTAGTAGGTGGCCAGGTCTGCAGTTTCGATGATGGTGGGCGGCGTCTTGACAGTCGAGCGGTTGAGCGCGCCGGAGTCGAGTAGTTGCTGGCGAACCTTCTTCGCGTCTTCGACGGAGCGGTACTCGGTGCGGATGAAGACGTCGTTGGGGTTCTCTACGTTGCGGGAGACCGTGTGTCCCGTGGCGATGCCTCTACGCCCGCCTGGGTCGGAATCGAAGAGTTTCTTCCATTCGTCGTAGTCCTCTACTTCGAGGTTAAGAACCATCGCGACCATGCCGCTACTCTCATGAGCCCGTGACCGAGCGCACGGGGTTTGGAGAACCTCCCCGATCATCGTCGACCCATATCCAGCGCGCAAGATGTCTTGCCGCGCGCAGGCGTCATTCGGAACACTGGCCCATGCAAGCGTGCTCTCGTATCTTGACTGTAGGTCAGCGCTGGATCGAGACGAGCTCGTTGCGCTCGTTGGGGCCTCGCTGCGACTGTTCGAGGACGGTGCCGACGCCGCGGACGTACATCTTGTGGTCGATCACGCGCGGCTCGAGCGGCGTCCATTCCTTCGTGAGCAGCATGCTCGCCTTCCCGGGCGGTGCCACGGTGCCGAAGAGACCGATGATCTTGAAGTGGTCCTCCGCGTGGCCCTTGAGGAACTCCTGTAGCCCGGTTTGGCCGATCCGGGGGTGGCCGGGGATGTAGATCCCCGCCCTGGCGCCACTGACGCCTGCCTTCCACGTACCCTCAGTGGTCGTGACGTGGCCGCGTGCGTTGAGCTCGGCCGTGTTCTCGCCGAAGTACCAGACGTTGCCGCGATTGTCCTGGCTGTACCAGTCGGTGGTGCGTTCCTCGAGCCGACCGCGCATGTAAAGGCGGTCGTCAACTGCGACGCAGGGGACGCCCTGGATCGTCTTGGTCTGGTTGGTGACCGTGACAAGGTCGCGAGTCCGCTTTCCGTCCTTTACGCCGGTGTAGACCCAGCGGGTGCCCCTGAGGAGCGGGAACCAGGGGTTGTCGACGTGCGGGCTGAAGCTTGAGGCCGGCGGCATGATTGGCGGCCCGCCGGCCTCCTGTGAACGCGCCTGCGGCGCGAACGCGGCTCCGGCAATCGCCACCGCGACCACGACCGCTAACGCGCTGAGGGAGAGCATGCGTGTCTTCATGTCTGTACGCCTTCCGTCGATCGGGCGGACAGTAGGAAGCGGAGATGAACTCGTGATGACCGCTTGTCATAGAACTGTCATCTCCAGTTCATGCTGATGCGGGAGAATCGGCGCATGCGGGTGCTCATCGTCGAGGACGAGCTCCGTATGGCGAGCCTGATTCACCGCGGCCTCGAGCACGAGGGACTCGCGGCCGACATCGCCTGCAGCGGCGAAGACGCGCTCTGGATGGCGCCCGCGCACGACTACGACGCCGTCGTGCTCGACGTGATGCTCCCCGACCTCGATGGCTTCGAGGTCTGCCGTCGTTTGCGAACCGCCGGGGTGTGGTCGCCCGTGCTGATGCTGACGGCCCGCGACTCGGTCGATGACCGCGTCGCCGGGCTTGACAGCGGCGCGGACGATTACCTCGTCAAGCCGTTCGCGTTCGCGGAGTTGCTCGCCCGGCTACGGGCACTGGCGCGCCGCGGTGAGACGGGCCAGCCGGCAGTGCTCGCCGTGGGCGACTTGCGGCTCGATCCGGCAACACGGCAGGTGGCACGAGCGGCGACACCGATCGCGCTGTCGGCAAAGGAGTTCGCGCTGCTGGAGACATTCATGCGCCGCCCGGGCGAGGTGCTGTCCCGATTTCACCTGCTCGAACACGCGTGGGACTTCGCCTACGAGAACCGCTCGAACGTCGTCGACGTCTATATGCGCCGGCTGCGGCGCAAGATCGACGAACCGTTCGGGCGCGAGTCCCTGGAGACGGTACGCGGCATCGGCTACCGACTGCGCAGCGAGGACGACGCGTGAGCCGGTTGCCGATCCGGCTTCGAGTGACTGCGGCATTCGCCGTTGCGATGGCCGCCGTCCTAGCCGGCTCGGGTCTCTACCTCTATCTGCACCTCGGCTCGCACCTCACTACTTCCCTCGATCGTGACCTGCGGCTGCGCGCCCAGGATCTCGCGGCTCTGACCAGCCAACCCAGTGTGTCGCTGGCGAGGGACGACAGCGGCAAATTCGTCGAGCGTGGCGAAAGCTACGTGCAGCTCCTCACTACGGACGGGCGCGTCCTCGACGCCACGCGCCCGCTAGAGAGAAGATCGCTTCTCTCCCGCACGGAGCTGGATCGTGCCAATCGTGGGGCGATCTACGTAGACAAGGCCTCGGTCCCCGGCCTGAACGAAGGATCGCGGCTGCTCGCGACGAGGGTGATTCGCAGCGGCCGGCCGGCTGTGCTCGTCGTGGGCGTAACGAGGCAGAACAACGTGGAGACGCTGGCGAACTTCCGCGATGAGCTGCTGATCGCAGGACCAATCGCCCTGCTCTTGGCCTCGGGAGTCGGCTACCTGCTCGCTGGCTCGTCGCTGCGCCAGGTCGAATCGATGCGGCGACGTGCCGCGGCCATCACCGGGGAAAGGCCGGGAGAGCGGCTGCCTGTGCCACCGACCGGCGACGAGTTGCAACGGCTAGGCGAGACGCTGAACGGGATGCTCGACCGGCTTGAGGCGGCACTCGAGCGAGAGCGAGACTTCGTCGCCGATGCGGGCCACGAACTCCGGACGCCGCTCGCGCTGCTCCGGACCGAGCTCGAGCTTGCGATGCGGCAAGAGCGAACAGCCGAGGAGTTGCGGGCAGCAGTTCGTTGGTCTTCCTATGAAGCCGACCGTCTCGCGCATCTCGCGGAGGACCTTCTTCTGATCGCACGCACCGACCGAGGCCAGCTGCCACTCCGCATCGAAGCGGTCCAGGTTGAGGCGTTGTTCGGCTCGATTCGGAGCCGCTTCGAGTGGCGTGCGGAGGAGCTCGGGAAGACGCTGAGGTCGGCGTCCGCCAATGGGCTGGTCGTCCACGCCGACCGGATGCGCCTCGAGCAGGCGCTTGGCAACCTCGTCGATAACGCGCTCCGCTACGGCGGCGACGAGGTCACGCTGGAGGCGGCACGCCACGACGTGCGGATCGAGCTCCACGTGCGAGACAGCGGCAACGGGCTCCCTGCGGAGTTTCTGACGCGCGCCTTCGACCGCTTCACCCGCGCCGACGCCGCCCGTGGTCGCGGCGGCAGCGGGCTCGGGCTCTCGATCGTGAAGACCATCGCCGAATCTCACGCAGGGACGGCTCATGTCGCCAATGCCGACACGGGAGGGGCCGACGCCTGGATCTCAATCCCGGCGTAGGCCCGCCGGGTGATCAGTGGGTCATCCACGAACGCTGGCCCAGTCCAGAATCCTTGCGCTTCACTCACCCGGATGACTTGCGTCGACGGCGGGGTTGCCCGGCCTCAGCCGCGCAGGCAGCCGTCGATCGTCGTGAGTTGCCGTGCCGTCAACGGATAGGTGTCGTCTGCGATGACGACGTTTTCGCGCCGAGTCATGTGATGGCGTATCCATCTCGCGTTCACACCACCTACGGTGGCTCGGAGTATCTGTAGGTCTTCGCGCCCATGGCGAGGAGCGCGAATAGGGCTACGAGGACCATCTGCCGCACTCCCGGATCATCGTCCAGCCGAGGAACAGGTTCAACGGGCCGGTCTGGCGACGCCCGTCTGCTCAGGGGTCATTCCGGAACACTGGCCCAGGCGACCGAGCTTAGCCCCGAGAGCTGGACTACGAGCTTTCGGCTGCCGGGTGCTGGGCGAGGGTAGCCTTGCCGCGATCGTGCGGGCGAGCGATGAGATGAATGGGATTCACTTCGATCCGATCACGCTCTGGGTGCGGGACTTCGAGCGCTGTCTCACGTTCTACCGCGACGTGTTCGAACTCGAGGTCCTTCGCCTCTTCCGCGGTGACGATCACCCACCCTGGGTGGAGTTTCGGATGGGAGATACGCGCTTCTGCCTACACGGAGGATACGGCGACGCGACTCGCTATCGAACGGGGGCTCCACTTGCGCTCCACTTTGAGGTGGCCGATATCGAGACCGCGCTCGAGCGGATCGGTCAACACGGCGGAACGGTGCGACGAGACGTCGTTGAAGAAGACAACCGCCCCGCGGAACTCCGGATTGTGCGCCAAGCGATCTTCGGTGACCCGGACGGCAACGAGTTCGAGGTTGTTCAGCTCGTGGGCGAGTTCGCGCCCGACCCAGGCGAGGGATCTTCCACTCGGCCTGGTTGGTGAGGGATCCGCACCACCTCCCTTGGCCCCCGGAGGGCCGCTCGCCGGTCTTGCGATGTCGCCGGAACGACGGCCGGCGGGAGGTTTGAGAGACAAGTTGTTTATCCAACTCGTCGGCGACCGAGGCGGCGATCAAACATCGGCCTCGCAAAACCACTACCTCTGCGGAAACGACGGCCCAGTCACAAGCGCACACCGGATCTTTGCGGGGTTCGGCTAAGCCGAGACGTGTGGCCCTGGCCGCACTGGCGGTGGTGGTCGCCGCCGGTGCGGCCGTGTTCGCGGTCACACGCTCCGCCAGCGGACCGGGGCCACTCGTGCCGTTGATCGACGGCAAGGTCGGAGTCAGCGCCGTGCTCCACCTTGACCAGTCGGCATCGATCAGCGGACCGCTGATCATCCGAAACACGGGGAGTCAGACGCTTACGCTCGACCGCGTCGAACCGGTCGGGCTGCAGGACGGGCTCGACTTTCGTGGGGCGTACGTCCTTTCTCGCCCAAACGCCATCGGCGAGGTGCACGGCTACAGGGTGCCGGCGAACGGGCACGCCGTTCCCGGCGCTACCGTCGCGCCACACTCGCAAGTCGAGCTCGTAGTCGGAGTGACGGCGGCCAAGCTTGGCCGGCATGAGTTCACGGCCTTGGAGATCTTTTACCACGGCGGCGGGACGTACCGTCGCAACATCCCGCTCGGGGTCGCAGTCTGTGCGCCGTACTCGCTCAAGACCTGCGACGCTCCCGCTGGCTAGCGTCCACGGCTCAAGAATGGAGTCGGCCCGACCCCCCATCCCAAGTCGTGGATTTCTCCGATACCCCAGCCTGTGCGCCGCATTAGCCGTTGACGAACGCGGCGATCCGGGCAACACTGAACAGCGTGCTGAGGAGGGTCTCCTAGCGACAGCTGTCGTGCTGCTCGCGATCACCGCCGTCACGTACGCCGCGAGAACGAACCCAGCGACCGCGACAACGAGGCTCCAGCTGGCAAGCGACAAGGCTCGCTCAAAGGCTACGGCGCAGTCCGGACCACATTGGCCGCCGTGCGTACCAGTTGCGTACCAGTCGAGCCCGTTGCGGGGCGGTTTTGGGCGGTCTTAAACGGAGAACCGAACGAGACCCCAAGAAGCACGAAACCCCCGCTAATGCGAGGGTTTCGGCTCAACCATAAGGAAGCGGACGATGGGACTCGAACCCACGACCCTTGGCTTGGGAAGCCAATGCTCTACCAACTGAGCTACGTCCGCCGGCTGCGGGGATTCTAGCCCGGCCATAATGGAGGCCGAGACAGCGAGACAGGAGAGTTCCATGCCGCACACCGAGTTGCACGAGACCGCTGCCGCGCTCGTCGCCGAGGGGAAGGGGATCCTCGCCGCCGACGAGAGCACCGGCACGATCAAGAAGCGCCTCGACTCGATCGGCGTCGAGTCGACCGAGGAGAGCCGCCGTGCCTACCGGGACATGCTCTTCACGACGCCGGGCGCCGAGGAGTTCATCAGCGGGGTCATCCTCTACGACGAGACGATCCGACAGCGTGCCGACGACGGGACGCCGTTCCCCGAGCTGCTCGCGTCGAAGGGGATCATCCCCGGGATCAAGGTCGACCTCGGCGCGAAGCCGCTCGCGCACGCCGAGGGCGAGACGGTGACCGAGGGCCTCGACGGCCTGCGACAGCGGCTCGAGGAGTACCGTGGGCTCGGCGCCCGCTTCGCGAAGTGGCGCGCGACGTACTCGATCACGGACACCATGCCGAGCGAGTACTGCATCTGGACGAACGCGCACGCCCTCGCCCGCTACGCCGCGCTCTGCCAGGAGGCCGGGATCGTCGCGATCGTCGAGCCCGAGGTGCTGCAGGACGGCACGCACACGATCGAGCGCAGCGGGTTCGTCACCTCGCGTGTCCTCGCAGCCGTCTACACCGAGCTGTTCGACCAGCGCGTCGACGTCGAAGGCACGCTGCTCAAGCCGAACATGGTCCTCTCCGGCTACGAGGCATCCGCGCGCGCCGGCGTCGACGAGGTCGCGGCGGCGACGCTCCACACGCTGTCGAAGCACGTGCCGGCAGCGGTGCCGGGAATCGTCTTCCTCTCGGGCGGCCAGTCCGACGAGGATGCGACCGCGCACCTCAACGCCATCAACGCGCACGGCCCACACCCGTGGCAGCTGTCGTTCTCCTACGGCCGCGCGCTGCAGGCGCCGGCGCTGAAGGCGTGGGGCGGCAAGGAGGAGAACGTCGAGGCCGGACAGCGCGCCTATTACCACCGCGCGAAGATGAACTCGGCCGCGCGCACCGGCGCGTACGCGCCCGAGATGGAACGCGAGGCGGTTGCCGCCTAGCGGCTAGTCGACCGGAGGCCAGGGCAGGCGCACCGGGGCGTAGGTCCCGGGCCAGTCCGCGTACGCCTCGCGGGGGTTCGGCGTCTCCTCGGCGACGGAGGCGCCGTATTTTGCCGCGAGCTCGCTCACCGGGTAGTGCAATTCGATGTCGGGCCGGGCGCCGATCATGAGAATCGCGCACGGGCCGTTACCGGAGCCGACGAAGATGTGGCGCGTCCCGGCGGGACAGTGGAAGAAGTCCCACCGACGCAGCGGGCGCTCCTGCTCCTCGACGATCAGCGTGCACTCGCCGGAGAGAACGAGGAATGCTTCCCGCACGCCCTCGGAGTGGTACATCGCGCTCGGCTCGCCGGGCCAGACGACATGGACGTTGGCACCGAAGCCGGTGAACGGCTCTCCCTCCGGCTCGAGCGGATAGACGGCGCCGCCCTTCACGTCGTTTCGTACGGCGAGCGCGTCCCCGAGGTTGAGCACGAACCAGCCTTCCGCCGCCGGGTTCCGCCCGTACGGCGTGTCCTGAATCTCTGCTTCGCCGGCTGCCACGGCTAGGTGTACTCGAATCCCGTCAAGGCGGAGAGTTTCGCAAGCGACTGCTGTGCGACGACGCGGCGAACCGTTCCCGACCGGGAGCGCATGACGATCGAGTCGGTGACCGCGCCGCCGGGTGTGTACCTGACGCCCTGGAGCAGCGAGCCCGTCGTGACGCCCGTCGCCGCGACGAAGACGTCCTCGCCCGAGACGAGATCGTCGGTGCGCAGGACACGCGCAGGGTCGAGGCCCTGGTCGAGGAGCTTCTGCCGCTCCTCGTCGTCCCGGGGCCAGAGGCGTGCCTGGATACCTCCGCCGACGCACTTCAGCGCCGCGGCCGAGATCACGCCCTCGGGCGTGCCACCGATCCCGTAGAGCATGTCGACGCCGGTTCCCGGCTGGGCCGCCGCGATCGCGGGTGCGACGTCGCCGTCGCGAACGAGGCGCACGCGCGCGCCCGCCTCGCGGAGCTCGGCGATCAGGTCCTCGTGCCGCTCCCGCTCGAGGACGACGACGTCCACCTCGCGCGACGTCTTACCGAGGGCCTTCGCGACCGCAGCCACATTCGCGGCCGGAGCTCGCTCGATGTCGATCGCGTCGATCGCTGCCGGGCCGACGGCGATCTTCTCCATGTAGAAGGCGGCCCCCGGGAAGAGCATCGTGCCGCGCTCCGCGACGGCGATGACCGCGATCGCGTTGGGCTGCCCGAGCGCGGTCAGCCGTGTCCCCTCGAGCGGATCGACCGCAACGTCGACCTCCGGGCCTTCGCCGTTTCCGACCTCCTCGCCGTTGTAGAGCATCGGCGCCTCGTCCTTCTCGCCCTCGCCGATCACGACGACCCCGCGCATCGAGACGCTGTCGAGGACGAAGCGCATCGCGTCGACGGCCGCCTGGTCGGCGCTCTCCTTCTCGCCGCGGCCGATCCAGCGCGCCGCCGCCATCGCGCCCGCCTCGGTAACGCGCACCAGCTCCATCGCGATGTTGCGGTCCGGAGCTGTGCGAGCGCTCACGAAGCCGATCGGCGTACCGCGCTCAGTTGAGCGACGGCGAGGACGACCAGGAGGATTCCGAACGCCAGCCCGATCCACGCGCCGTACCTGAAGGCGGAGAACTTGATCCCCGCGCCGGCCCCCCAACGAAACGTGACGAAATTCGTGACACCCATGATCCCCGCCGCCGCAGTGAGGCAGAACGCCGCGAGTTGGGCCGCGCGCGACGTCCAGCTTCCCGTGAGACGAAGGAGCTCGACCAGGACGACCGCGAGCGCGATCACGCCGGCGTCGTCCCCGGTCCGGAGGGCCCAGCCCGAGATGGATGTGAACCACGGCAGGAAGAGTGCGACGAAATATCCCGCCGCCAGGACGAGTGCGACCAGCTCGAAGTCGCCTCCTACGGCGACTCCCGGGGGTGGCGCTTCCGTCGATTCGGGGTCCACGACCGTGATCCTAAATGGGGCTCAGTCGCCGCGCTGGATCGGGTGCGAGATGAACCAGCCGGTTGCAAGCAGGAAGAGCAGGATCCCGCCGGCGAGCAGCAAGCCGAAGACAGCTGCGCTCCGCCGGCTGCGCACTGCCGAGCCGAGGGCAAGGGCGGTCAACCCGGCGATCGCAGTCACCAGTAAGGCGACCGCCCAGAGCCCAGACGCAAGCTCGATGAGGGCGAGGACGAGCGAAGGACCGACGATGAGCCCCGTCCTCTCGCCGAATCCGCGGAGGCGCTCGCGACGCGTGAGCAGCAGGCCGTCCACGACTCGAAGTGTTACATCCGATTCGGCGCCTCGACTCCCACGAGATCGAGGCAGCGCGCAATGACAGACCGCGTTGCGCGGCAGAGGCCGAGCCGGAAGGACTCCTGCTCGCTCTCGAGCACGCGGTGCTCGTGGTAGAAGCGGTGAAAGTCGTCGGCGACGCGGATCGCGTAGTTCGGTACGCCCTGCGGCCCGCGCTTCTCGAGCGCGTCGGCCACGACGGCGGGCAGCTCGGCGAGCCGCTTCACGAGCTCCCGTTCTTCCGGGGCCAGAGAACCGGCAAGTAACGGACTGTTACCAGCGTCGTCAGGCGCATTCCTGAGGATTCCCGCGATGCGCGCGTGCGCGTACTGGACGTAGTAGACGGGGTTCTTCTGCGACCGCTCGGCCGCCAGGTCGACGTCGATGTCGATCGTCTGGTCGGGGCCGCGGTTCACGAGGTACCAGCGCGCGGCGTCGACGCCGATCTCGTCCATGAAGTCGTCGAGGAAGACGACGTCGCCGCGACGCTTCGACATCTTCGTCTGCTCGCCGCCCCTCGTCAGATGGACGAGCTGGTAGAGGAGGACCTCGACGCGCTCCGGGTCGTAGCCGAGCATCCGCGCGACGGCCGCGTACCAGTTGCGGGTGCCGTGATGGTCCGCGCCGAGGACGTAGATGGCGCGGTCGAAGCCCCGCTCGAGCTTGTCCACGAGGTAGGCGACGTCCGCCGCGCGATAGGTCGGGGACCGGTCGCCCGAGCGCAGGAGAACGCGGTCCTCGTCGTCTCCGTAGGCCGACGAGCGAGCCCAGAGCGCTCCCTCCTTCTCGTACGTGTCGAGGCTCGGCAAGAGCTCGGGGAGCTGCTGCTCGAGCTCACTCTGGCGACGCCAGGAGTCGAAGTGGATGCGGAAGCGCTCGAGCGACGTCTCGATCTCCGTCAGCATCAGCGGCACCGGATCGCCCTTCAGGGCGGCGAGGTCGTCGATGTACGCGCCGGTGTAGCCGTCTTCGGGAGGCTCTTCTCCGCGCCGCACTGCCTCGACCGAGGCCCGGAACCGCTCCATCTGCGCGCCCGCGTCGTTGTAGTAGTACTCGCGCTCGACGGCGTCCCCGGCGAGGTCGAACAAGCGGGCGACGGCATCTCCGTACGCGCCGTTGCGGGCGGACGCGACGGTGACCGGCCCCGTCGGGTTCGCGGAGACCATCTCCACCTGCACGCGCTCCGGCTGCTCCGGGTCCCTTGAGCCGTACCCGGCTCCCTCCTCGAGGATCTCGCCGAGCGCCGACCTGAACCACTCGTCCCGGAGGAAGAGGTTGACGAAGCCCGGGCCGGCGACCTCGGCGCGCTCGACGGCCTCGAGCCCGCTTGCCGCCTCGGCGATCTCGGCCGCGATCTCCCGCGGCGGGCGGCGCCGCGCTCCTGCGAGCTGCAGCGCGACGTTCGTCGCGTAGTCGCCGTGCTCCGGCTCCGCCGGGCGCTCGAGCTCGAGCTCCGCCCCTGCCACCTCGGCGAGCGCGGCCGCGAGCGTCCTGACCGGATCAGCCGGCAACGGTCTCGCTGGGGGCGAAGAGGTCTTCCAACGCCGAGAGCTCGTCCGGAGAGCCGACGCCGATCAGGACGTCGCCGACGTCGAGGGGCGTGTCGGGCTCGGGCGTCGTGTCGAAGCTTCCGTCCGGCTTGCGCAGCGCGATCACGATCGCTCCCGTCTCGTGGCGGATGCGGAGCTCGCGGATCGTCCTCCCCGCCGCGGGGCACGTCTGGCGCACCTCGATCTCCGCCAACTGGAGATCGGGGCCGGTCGCGGTCGTCACCGCATCGAGGAACGCCGTCACCTGCGGCTTGAGCACGAGGTTCGCCATCACGCGCCCGGCGGCCGTGTACGGGAGCACGACGCGGTCGGCGCCGGCGAGGACCAGCTTCCGCTCGGCATCCGCACCGGAGGCGCGGGCCACGATCGTCAGGTCCGGGCGGACCGAGCGCGCGGAGAGCACGACGAAGAGGTTGTCGGCGTCGGAGTCGGAAGCGGCGACGAGCCCCTTTGCGCGTTCGAGGCCCGCCTTGCGCAGGTTTTCGTCCTTCGTCGCGTCACCCTCGACGATGAGCGTCCCGTCCTCCTTCGCAGCCGCGATCGCGTCCTCGTGGAAGTCGAGCACGAGGTACGGCACGTGCTCCGCCCGGAACTCCTCGGCGACCCGCTGCCCGACGCGGCCGTAGCCGCAGATGATGAAGTGGTCGTGCAGGCGCTCGATCGTCCGCTCCCTCCGGCGTTCGGCCAGCGCGCCAGAGAAGACGCCGCCGGCAATCGCCTCGACGATAACCGCACCCGCGTAGCCGATGATCGCCACGCCCGCCACGACGAGGAGGAGCGAGGTGATCCTCGCTCCGTTGCCCTGCGGCACCGAGTCCAGGCCGGTGAGGGTGAACGTGACGACCGCGCGGTAGAACGACTGGAACCATGCTTCGTGGAGCGTCTCCCGAAAGGCGATCGTCCCGACTGCGAGCGTGGCCGCGACCGCGATGAGCAGCTTTACGACCTGACGCGGACGGATGTCCGGGGACATGCTCCTAGTATGTGTCCATGGACGAAGAAGGGCTCGACCAACCCGAGCCGGATTCGGACGAGCGGCGACTCAACATCCAGATGCCCGCTGAGCTGATCTCCGGCACGTACGCGAACTTCGCCAACGTCAGCTTTTCGCCCTACGAGTTCACGTTGACCTTCGCCCGGATCGAACACGAGGTCGAGGAGGGTGATGTGCCCGGGGCCGTCGTCGCGAGGGTGAACGCCTCCGCGCGGTTCATCCCCGAGTTGATCGAAGCGCTCCAGGACTCGTGGTCGAAGTACGTGACACGCGAAGGCATCCGGAACCTGCCCGAGGCTCCGGGCCATCCGAACGTGGACGACCCGGAAGCCTGACGCTTTCCCTCGTCCCGTCCTACGCCGTTCTCTGCGCCGCCCAGGCGGCAACCGTTGCGGCACCGGCGCGACAGGCGCGTCCTCGCGGGCGGAGCTGGGTGTGGGTCGCGGTGCCGGCTGCGCTGCTCGGTGCGGGTGTCGCAATCATCAATCTCGTCCCGCAGGGACCACACGTCCTCGCGCTGATCGCGACCTTCGGGACGCCCGTGCTCGCCGCCGCGGGCGGGATCTTCAAGGGCAGCCACCGTTGGTGGGTCTGGCCGCCGACCGCCCTGGTCCTGTGGCTCGTGGCGTGGCTGGCGAGCGGGCTCGCGCGGGATGCAGCGGGCACCGTGCTGATCGCACTCGCGTGTCTCGCGGCCGCCTCCGCAATCGCGATCGTCGCGCCGGCGTGGTCGATTCGCGTGGGGCTCGTCTGTCTCGCGGCCCTCGACGTCCTCCTCGTCTGGGGGACGCCGAGCGTGGAGAAGGCGACGACGACGCTCGAGACCGTCACCCTCCCCCACGCCGCCGGTAGATCCCTGCCGAGCTTGCAGCAGGCGATCTTCGGGTCGGCTCTCATGGGCTGGCTCGATCTCCTGGCACCCGCGCTGCTCGGCGTCGTCGTGGCGGGGCGTACGAAGCTCGGCGCCGCCGCGATCACGGGCGTCGCCGCGGGCCTCTGGGGGCTGCTCCTCCTCGTCACGTCGGAGGTTGCAGCGACGGTGCCCGTTCTGGCGGGACTAGCGTTCGCCGCTGCCGATGCGCGTCGCGGTCGTCTCCGACATCCACTCGAACCTGCACGCGCTGGAGGCGGTCCTCGCGGCGATCGAGGCGGAGGCACCTGACGAGCTCTGGTGCCTCGGCGACCTCGTCGGCTACGGACCGCGGCCGAACGAGTGCTGCCGGGCGATCGCGGAGCGCGCCGACGTCTGCCTCGCCGGAAATCACGACCTCGCCGTACGCGGCACGATCGATCTCGAGGAGTTCGGGGGCGAGGCGGCAGTCGCGGCCAGGTGGACGCGCGACGTACTCGAACCGCAGGCGCAGGAGCTCCTCGACAGGCTCGAGCCCGCCGGAGCCGCTCACGGCGTCGCTCTCTACCATGCCTCCGCGCGCGACCCGATCTGGGAGTACGTCCTCAGCGACGAGACCGCACTGGCAACGCTCGAGCTCACGGACTCGCAGCTCGTCCTCGTCGGGCACAGCCACGTCGCGCTGCGAGTCGTCCAGACGGAGGACGAGCTCGCAGGCGGTGTCGCACCGGCAGGCACGGAGCTCGAGTTCGGCGGTGCACGAGCGCTGCTCAATCCCGGGTCCGTGGGGCAGCCCCGGGACGGCGATCCGCGCGCGGCCTACCTCCTCCTCGACCTCGACGCCCGGCACGCGACTTTCGGCCGCGTCGAGTACGACGTTGAGCGCACGCAGCGCGAGATGCGGGAGGCAGGGTTGCCCGAGCTGCTCGCCGCGCGGCTGGAGCTCGGGATCTAGCCCTTCGCCCGCCCTTTCTGGCGGGTGAGCGCCTGCGCTGTGGCTAGGCCGCGGGAAGAGCGGGCGGCGCCAGGACCGGCACGGGGCTCAACACCGGGGTAGCAGCCGCGGCCGGGGCAGCGGCCGCCGGCGGTACCTCGCGGTCCCCGAAGACTTCGATCCCCTCGCGGGCGAGGGAGAGCTGGACGTCCTCGCGCGCCTTCCAGATCCGCCACTTGACGGTGGCGAGGGTCACCTCGAGCGATTCGGCGATCTCCGTGTACGACAGCCCCACGACGTCGCGCAGGAGGAGCGCCATCTTCAGGTCGACGCTGAGCGCCTCGACCGCACGCCAAACCGCGTCGATCGCCTCGAGCCGCTCGAACGGCGCGTCGAGCACCTCGAGCGGCGGGATGTCGTCGAGATCGACCACCGCGCGGGGCCGGCGCTCGGTTGCCCGGAGCTCGTCGAGCACGCGGTTCTTCGTCACCTGGAACAGCCAGGTCGTGAACTTCGAGCGGAGCGAGAACCGCGGCAGGCCCTGGAAGACGCGGAGGAAGACCTCCTGCGTCAGGTCCTCGGCGAGCGAGCGATCGCCGACCATGCGAAGGACGTAGTTGTAGACCGGAATTTGATAAGCGCGGACGATGATCGAGAAAGCTCGTTCATCGCCCCGCTGCGCCTTCCGCAGAACGCCGAAATCAGGCTGGGGCAGCGACAAGGTGCCGCAGTATAGACCGAATATTCACGGGAATTGTACGAGATTTCTGCCAGTCATCTCAGATGACCCATCTAGGCCAAGTAGCGCCAGGATCGTAGGAGCCACGTCGGCCAGCTCACCATCTCGCAGGCGAGCTCTCGGAGCCGTCAGGAGCACCGGAACCGGATTCGTGGTGTGGGCCGTGTGTGGGCTTACTCCGTCCGCCTCGAGGAGGGTCTCGGCGTTCCCGTGGTCGGCGATCACGAGCGAAACGCCGCCTGCACGCTCCACCGCGTCGACGACGCGCCCGAGGCACTCGTCGGTCGTCTCGACAGCCTGGACGACGGCCGGAATCACGCCGGTGTGGCCGACCATGTCCGGGTTCGCGAAGTTCACGACGACGAAGCCGTAACCGTCCTCGTCGATCGCACGGACGACACGGTCGGCCACCTCTTGCGCCGACATCTCCGGCTTGTGGTCGTAGCTCGGGACGTCACGCGGCGAGTCGACCAGAATCCGATCCTCGCCCGCGAACGGCTGCTCGCGGCCGCCGTCGAGGAAGTAGGTGACGTGCGCGTACTTCTCCGTCTCCGCCGCGTGGAGCTGGCGGACGCCGTGCTCTGCGAGCACCTCCGCGAGCGTGTGCTCGACCACGTGCTCCGGAAAGGCGGCGGGGAACTCGAAGTCGTCGCGGTAGCGAGTCATGGTCGTGAGGTCGACGCCGAGCTCGCCGAGCTTCTCGCTGAGCTGACGCGCCCGGTCGGGGCGGAAGTTGAAGAAGATCGCGCTGTCACGCTCCGGATCGAGGCGCGGCCTCTCGTCGATGACGACCGGCTCGATGAACTCGTCGGCGATCCCACGGTCGTAGCTCGCCTGGACGGCCGCGAGCGGATCCTCCGCGTGCTCTCCTTCGCCGTCCACGATCGCGCGGAGCGCGCGCTCGGTGCGGTCCCAGCGCCTGTCGCGGTCCATCGCGTAGTACCGGCCGACCACGGTGGCGATCCGGTCGACCGGCAGCTCGGCGAGGTCGTGCAGCGCCGAGTGCGGCGAGACGTCTCGCCCGTCGGTGAACGCGTGGACCCAGGTTTTCTCCGGCGCGAGCCGCAACAGCGCCTGGAGATGGTCGATGTGCGAATGGACACCACCGCGCGAGACGAGCCCGAGCAGATGGACGCGCTCGCCGCGCTCGAAGGCGCTCCGCAGGGCCTCGTCCTCGAAGAACTCGCCCGTTTCGATGGCCTCGTTCACCCGCACGAGATCCTGGAGGAGGATGCGCCCCGAGCCGATCGTGAGGTGCCCGACCTCGGAGTTGCCCATCTGACCCGCCGGCAGGCCGACGGCCTTGCCCGACGCCTCGAGCCGCGCATGCGAAAACTCGCGCCACAGCCGGTCGAAGACGGGCGTCTCGGCGAGCTCGATCGCGTTGCCCGGCCCGGGCGGCGCGATGCCCCAACCGTCGAGGATGACGAGCGCTACGAGGGGATACGCGCGGCCGTCTCGCATATCGCCCTGAAGGAGTCGACGTCGAGCGACGCCCCGCCGACGAGCGCGCCGTCGATGTCCGGCTGCGCGAGCAACCCGCCCGCGTTGTCCGGCTTGACCGAGCCGCCGTAGAGCACCGGCGCGTCGAGGATCGACTTGATGAACGCATGCGTCTCCTGGGCGACCTCGGGCGTCGCGGTGTGGCCGGTGCCGATCGCCCAGACGGGCTCGTACGCGAGCACGAGATCCGGGTGAGGCTCGAGGACGGAGAGCTGCCGGCGGAGAACGGCCTCGGTCCTGCCGCCACGACGCTCCTCGATCGTCTCGCCGACGCAGGCGATCACGAGGAGCCCGGCCGCGAGCGCCCCGCGCGCCCGCAGCCCGACCGTCTCGTCGCTCTCGCCGAAGTACTGGCGCCGCTCGGAATGCCCCACGAGCGCGCCCACCACGCCGAGCTCGAGCAGCATCGGGGCCGAGATCTCACCCGTGTACGCACCCTCCTTGTCCCAGTGGACGTTCTGCGCGTACGTCGTCAGGCCCGCGTCGACGCAGTCCCGCAGACGGGTGAACGGCGGGCAGACCACCGCGTCGAGCCCGGCGAGCGCCGCCGGGTCCGGCCCGCGGAACATCTTCCAGTTGCCGGCGATCAGCACGGCGGGATCCTAAGGCTGGAAGCGTCGGCGGCGAAGCCGCCGACGCCCGGCCGCAGACCGACGACGCTCAGGCGTCGTCCCGGGCAGAGGGGATCGCCGCCACCCCTGGCAGCTCCTTGCCCTCGAGCAGCTCGAGGCTCGAGCCGCCGCCGGTCGAGACCCACGAGACCAGCTCCGCGAGGCCGAGCTCGTTGAGCGCCCGCACCGAGTCGGCGCCGCCGACGACGGAGAACGCGTCCTGATTGGCCGCGACGGCCCGCGCAACCGCCTTTGTCCCGTCGGCAAAGCGCGGCCATTCGAAGACGCCCATCGGCCCGTTCCAGAAGATCGTCCGTGCCGCCTCGATGGCTTCGACGAACCGCGTGCGCGTCTCGGGGCCGATGTCGAGCCCGAGCCAGCCGTCCGGGATCTCGTCGACCGCACAGAGCCGTAGCTCCGAGTCCCACGCGAACCTCGCAGCGGCTACGACGTCCACCGGCAGCTCGACCTCGAAGTCGAGTGGGTTCTCGAGCCTCAGCTCCTCGGCCATCTTGCCCCCGACGAGCACCGTGTCGGCACGGTCGCCGAGGTTGCTCAACACGCCGAGCTTGTCGTCCACCTTTGCGCCCCCGGAGATGAGCACGAACGGACGCTCGACGTCGCCGAGGAGGCGACCGAGATGCTCGAGCTCGGCGAGCAGGAGCAGTCCCGCGTAAGCCGGTAGGAGATGCGCGACCGCCTCCGTGGAGGCGTGCGCGCGATGCGCCGAGCCGAAGGCGTCGTCGACGTAGAGGTCGCAGCCCTTGGCGAGCTCGCGCGCGAAACGCGGATCGTTCTTCTCCTCGCCCGAGTCGAAGCGCGTGTTCTCGAGCACGTGGATCCGCTCGTCGGGCAGCAGCTCCCGCAACCGCTCCGCGACCGGAGCCATCGCGTACTTCACACGGTCCTCCTCCGTTTTCG
>CAVSAK010000007.1:0-95239 GCA_963725965.1 uncultured Actinomycetes bacterium
CCACAACTGATTCGAGCCCGAGTACCGCCATCCACGAAACCGCTTGTGTGGAGTCAGTTCTCTTTTCCTCGGCCTCGATCCGGTCCCCAGGCCTTCCCACACGAGGCCCACCAGCGCGCCGACCGTCACACGTATGGTCATCTGCAAAGGCGGAACCTCAGGTTCAACCCATTCCACTCCACCGAAGTGAGGCGGGCATGGCAGCGGCCGTAGAGATGACTCGTCCGGCAACGCCGGCAGCGGAACGGCCGTTGGCCGAACACCCGTTCATCTACGAGGTCAATACGTGGGTGTGGCTCGAGGAGCTGCGGACGCGTCTGGGGGAGACGGTCGGTCTCGCCGGTGTGCCGAAGAAGGAGTGGGACGCGATCGCGGCGCTCGGTTTCGACGCCGTCTGGCTGATGGGCGTCTGGGAGCGAAGCCCCGCCGGAGTCGCGATCGCACTCCGGAACGACGCGCTCGTCGAGAGCTTCCGGCGCGCGCTGCCGGATTTCACGCCCGCGGACGTGGTGGGCTCGCCGTACTGCATCCGTAACTACGCGGTCGCCGCGGATCTCGGTGGTGAGACGGGTCTCGCCGCGGCACGCAAGGCGCTCGACGAGCGCGGCTTGAAGCTGATCCTCGACTTCGTGCCGAACCACGTCGCCCCCGACCACGCATGGACGGCGGAGCATCCGGAGTACTTCGTGGGCGGAACCGACGAGGACCTCGAGCGTGACCCGGCTTCCTTCGTGGAGGTCGGCGGCCGGGTGCTGGCGAACGGCCGCGATCCGTTCTTTCCCGCGTGGCCGGACGTCGTGCAACTGAATGCGTTCTCGCCCGATCTGCGCGGAGCGGTGATCGAGACGCTCAATTCCGTCGCCCGCCGGTGCGACGGCGTCCGCTGCGACATGGCGATGCTGGTGATGAACGACGTCTTCGAACGCACCTGGGGCGAGCGCGGCGGCTCGCGACCCGCCGACGACTACTGGCCGACCGTGATCGACGCGGTCAGGAGCGGCAATCCCGACTTCGTGTTCCTGGCCGAGGCCTACTGGGACCTCGAGTACGCGTTGCAGCAGCAGGGTTTCGACTATTGCTACGACAAGAGCCTCTACGACCGGCTCGTTCACGACGGAGCCGACTCGGTTCACGGCCACCTCAGCGGCGACATCGGATACCAGCGGAAACTCATCCGCTTCATCGAGAACCACGACGAGCCGCGGGCGGCAGCAACCTTCCCGCCCGCCAAGGCCCGCGCGGCGGCGGCGACGACCTTGGGACAGACGGGCGCGCGGCTCGTCCACGAGGGGCAACTCGACGGCCGCCGCGTGCAGCTGCCGGTCTTCCTCGCCCGTCGTCCCGACGAGGAGCCGGACGCCGACCTGCGGGCGTTCTACGAGCGGCTGCTCGGCGGCCTGCGGGACGAGGTTTTCCGGGCCGGCGAGTGGCGGCTCGCCGATCGCAGCGGCTGGGATGGCAACGACAGCTGGCAGAACCTCGTCGCCTGGGGCTGGCGCGGCGAGGTCCCGCGCGCCCTCATGGTCGTCAACCTCGGCGAGACGCACGCCGAGGGCCACGTCTCCCTGCCGTGGGACGACCTGCGCGGGCAGGCGTGGCGTCTCGCGGACGCGGCTACCGACGTGATCTACGAGCGCAACGGAGACGATCTCCGCGACGGCCTGTACGTCGCGCTCGAGCCGTGGGCCTGGAACCTCTTCGACCTGGCACCGCTCCATCCCCGGGAGGACTGAACGCGATGCCGAACTCCCAGACGGCCGAGCATGCACGTCTCGCCGAGGCAACCGGACGCGCCGAGGACGACCTATTCAATGCCAACCCCTGGTACGAGTGGGGCCCGTATTTGAGCGAGCGCGCGTGGGGCACCGTGCGGGAGGACTACTCCGAGAGCGGCGACGCGTGGGACTCCTTCCCGCACGATCACGCGCGCTCCCGTGCGTACCGCTGGAACGAGGACGGCATGGCCGGCATCTCGGACATCCGCCATGAGCTCTGTCTCGCGCTGGCGCTCTGGAACGGGAACGACGCGATCCTGAAGGAGCGCATGTTCGGCCTGACCGGGCCGCAGGGGAACCACGGCGAGGACGTCAAGGAGTACTGGTGGTACCTCGAAGGGCTGCCGAGTCACGCCTTGTTGCGCTGGCGCTACCACTATCCGCAGGCGGCGTTCCCCTACGAGCAGCTGGTGAACCATGGCCGCGGGCTAGACGATCCCGAGCTGGAGCTGCTCGACACCGGCGTCTTCGACGGCGACCGCTACTGGTCGGTCGACGTCACATATGCAAAGGCCTCGCCGACCGAGTTGGTTATGCGGATCGCGCTCGAGAACCACGGCTCCGACGAGGCGACCCTCCATGTCTTGCCGACGCTCTGGTTCCGCAACACATGGTCGTGGAGCGGTAACGGTGCCAGGCCGAGGATCGAGGGCGACGGGACGGCGCTCGCCGTGGCCGACCACCGCCTCGCCGGCTACCGGCTGGAGGCGGCGCCCGGCCCCGACGGCGCGGCGCCGGAAGCGCTGTTCTGCGAGAACGAGTCGAACGCGCCACGTCTGTTCGGCTCGGAGGCGACGACCCCGTATCCGAAGGACGGCATCAACGACCACGTCGTCTCGGGCGCAGCCACGGTCAACCCGGAGGGCTTCGGCACGAAGGCCGCGCTCAGCTACCGCGTGACCGTCTCGGCGGGTGGCAAGGCGGAGCTTCGGCTGCGGCTGCACCAGCCCGCGACGGTTCCAGAGCCTGGCGCTGCCTGGGCGGGAGACCGCTTCGCCCAGGTCGTCGCCGCGCGCGAGCACGACGCCGACGAGTTCTACGCCGCGCTCGCGCCGGACGAGACTCCGCCCGAGCAGCTGCCGATCCTGCGCCAGGCGTGCGCCGGACTCGTCTGGAGCAAGCAGATGTACCCGTACAACGTGGCGCGTTGGCTCGACGGCGACCCAGGCGAGCCGCCGCCGCCGGAGGCGCACCGCCACGGCCGGAACAGCGGCTGGCGGCACCTCGACTCGTTCGACGTGCTCGCGATGCCGGACCCGTGGGAGTACCCGTGGTTCGCCGCCTGGGACCTCGGCTTTCACTGCGTCCCCTGGGCGCACCTGGATCCCGCGTTCGCGAAGTATCAGCTCATCGTGCTGCTGCGCGAGTGGTTCCAGCACCCCAACGGCGCCCTGCCGGCCTACGAGTGGAACTTCGACGACATCAACCCGCCGGTGCACGTGCTCGCGGCGATGCGGGTGTTCGCCATCGAGGGCCGCACCGACCGCGAATTTCTCGAGCGCATCTTCCAGAAGCTGCTGATCAACTACACGTGGTGGCTCAATCGCGAGGACGCCGACGGCAACAACGTCTTCGGCGGCGGCTTCCTCGGCCTCGACAACATCAGCCCGATCGACCGCTCGAACCTGCCCGAGGGCGTGAAGCTCGAGCAGGCGGACGGGACTGCCTGGATGGCCTACTACTCGCTCTGGATGCTCGTGATCGCGCTCGGGCTCGCCGAGCAGAACGACGTCTACTGGGACATGGTGATCAAGTTCCTCGAGCAGTTCGTGCTCGTCGCCCGGGCACTCGAGAAACAAGGGCTTTACGACGCCGACGACGCGTTCTTCTACGACCGCCTCCTCTTCCCATCCGGGGAGTCGACCCAGGTGAGAGTGAAGACGATCGCGGGTCTCCTCCCGGTGCTCCCGGCCGTCCCCCTGTCCTCCCGGGTCGTCCGGGCCGCTGACCGGTTCGGGAAGCGGTTTGCCCGGCTGCGCGCCGCCTGGACCGAGGCGGGTGGAACGCTCGGCGTCGGTCGGGTCCGCGAGGTCGGCGGCGACGAGTCTCTGCTCCTCTCGGTGATCGACCCGGACGAGCTCCGGAAGACTCTCGCAGCGTTCTTCGACGAGGACGAGTTCCTCTCGCCACACGGGCTACGTGCCGTCTCCAAGCGCTACGAGGGAAACCCGTACACGCTCGAGGGCATCCCGGGAGCCTGGATCGATTACGAGCCGGCGGAATCGACCACGTCGATGTTCGGCGGCAACTCGAACTGGCGCGGACCGATCTGGATGCCGCTCAACTACCTCGCGATCCGCCAGTTCATCATCTACCACCATTTCTTCGGCGACGACTTCATGCTCGAATACCCCACCGACTCAGGCCAGGAACGCACCTTCGGGGCAATAGCCCAGGACCTCGCGGACCGAATCATCTCGATCTGGCTGCCCGGACCGGACGGCCGCCGGCCTCTCTACGGCGGAACCAAGCGGCTCCAGACCGATCCGGCCTGGAAGGACAACCTCTTCTTCAACGAGTACTTCCACGGCGACAACGGAGCCGGCCTCGGTGCAAGCCACCAGACAGGCTGGACCGCGCTCGTCGCCGACCTCATTCTCGACCCGCCGAGCGCGGGTCTCTCGCTTCGCCGCGGCGGCATAGTGCCTTCGGAGGCCGCCGCAGCTCTTTGACGGCACGACGTGGAACGTCTCGTGGTCACATCCCTGAGCCCCGCCGCGAAGTACCCTGACGCGGGTCTGCGTGATGCTTGCGACAGGAGGCTGAGCGGTGAATAAGCCCGTGCTGTTTTGCCATGACGGATCGGACGGCTCGAGGACTGCGCTCGCTGCCGCGGTCGAATTGATCAAGCCCGCCGATGCCGTGGTCTTGGTTGTGTGGACACCGGCAGCAGTGCAGTTGGCTCGAGCCGGCTCGTTCGTAGTCGCCGTCCCGAACGAAGGCGAGATCGACGACGAGGAAGCCGCTGTCGCGCGACAAATCGCCGAGGAGGGCGCCGCGGCTGCGCGCGAGCGCGGCTACAACGCGTCCGCACGAATCGCGGAAGCCAACGAATCGGTGGCCAAGACGATCGATGAGATCGCCCAGGAGATCGACGCCGGACTGATTGTTTGCGGCCAGCGCGGCCGGGGCGCCATCCGCAGCGCTCTCCTCGGTAGCGTCTCCCGCGCACTCGCAGCACACACCAAGCGGCCGCTGCTCATCGCTCCGCAGCGCCCGTCGTAGCGCCAAGCCCAGGCCGGGCTCCATCCGCCGGTTCGAAGTGGCAGTTGCCGATCGCGTGACGGGCGAGCGCAGCTCTGAAGGTGGCCACGCGAGGCTTGACCGGGCCGGGGAGGATCACCAGCGCCAGAAGGAAGCCGAGGGCGAAGATTCCGACCGACCACCAGAAGGCCGTGGTGTAGCCGTGAACTGCCGCGGCGTCAGCCAGGTCGGGGGTGTGGAGGTGACTAACCGTGTAGCTGGCGACGGCGCTGGCGAAGATCGTGCTGAGCAGGGAGGTGCCGACCGAGCCACCGACCTGCTGGGAGGTGTTGACCATCGCCGAGGCGACCCCGGCCTCGCTTCCCTCCACGCCCAGAGTTGCGGTCGAGAACGCCGGCGCGAAGATGCAGCCCATCCCGACGCCGAGGACGAGCAGACCGGGAAGGACATTGCCGACGTAGCTGGAGCCGGGCGTCAGGCGCGTGAACAGGAACATCGCGATCGCCCCGAGCGTCAAGCCGGCGAGTACGAGCGGCTTGACCCCGGTGTGTTGGATCACGCGGGTCTGCACGGTCGTCGAGGTGACCACGAGAACGCCGGTCAGCGGCAGGAACGCCAGTCCGCTGGTGAGCGGTGAAAGGCCGAGCTGCTGCTGCAGGAAGTAGGTGAGAAACAGGAATACGGCAAAGATGCCCGCGCCGGCCAGCGCGAGGGTGGTGTAGGCGCCTCCGCGGGCGCGGTTCCAGACGATGTGCAGGGGCAGCAGCGGATGCTCGGCTCGGCGCTCGATCAGCACGAAGGCCGCCAGGAGCACGGGGCTGGCGATCAACGCCACGATCGTGGCTGTGGCGGTCCAGGAGTGGGTCTCGGCGTTGGAGAACCCAAAGACCAGCGCGAACAGGCCCAGCGCCGAGGTGAGAACCCCCGGGATGTCGATCGGATCTCGTTCGGGAGCACGGTGATTGACGAGCAGCCGTAGCGCCACGATGGTCGCCGGGACAGCGATCACGAGGTTGACGTAGAGGCACCAGCGCCAGGACAAGAGTTGGGTGAGGGCGCCGCCGAGTATCAACCCGAGCGAGGCGCCACCGCCGGCGATCGCACCGAAGATCCCGAACGCTTTGGGCCGGTCAGGAGACCCCGCGAACGTTACGGTCAGCAAGCCGAGCGCCGAGGGTGCGAGCAGCGCAGCGAATGCCCCCTGGAGCGTTCGGGCCGCCACGAGCACGCCGAAGGACTGGGCCAGGCCGCCGATCGCCGAGGCGAGCGAGAACCCGACCAGGCCCGCGATCAGCGCCCATTTGCGTCCGAACAGATCACCGAGCTTTCCACCAAGCAGCAGCAGGCTGCCGAACGCCAGCGCATAGGCGGTGACGATCCACTGCCGGCTCTCCGTGGAGAAATGCAGCGCCTCCTGTGCCGAAGGGATTGCGATGGTCACGATCGTCGCGTCCAGCACCACCATCAGCTGCGCGACGCCGAGCAGCGCCAGGACCGCCCATCGATTCGGTTCGCGATCCGCCGAGGCCACCGACACGAGCGTGACGGTAACACTGCCGCGCCGGAGCGCGAGGTGACCGCTCCGGAGGAGGAGCGTCTACGTGTGCTCTGCCGGGCTCGGCCCGTCGTTCCGGGCTTCGATTGCCTTGAGGGTCTTGGCCAGCTGCTTTTCCAGGACGCGCTTGCCGATGATCCCGACCCCGATCCCGAGCATTCGTCCCTTGAAGTTCTTGCCCTCGCGGACTACGACGACGTCGACGTCGGTCCTTCCGTCGGGCGCCTGCGTGAGACGGTACGTATGACCCGAGTTGCCTCCCCACACGTTGGAGTCGGTGGTCGTGAGGACGACGTGGGTCGGATCGGACCAGTCGTAGTGCAGGCGTTCCCAGATGCCGTTCGAACCCTCGGTCACGTCGGCCTGATCGGCGCCTTCGTCGTGCACCTCGAGATAGGCGTCGGCGCTGTTGCCGAACAGCTTCGATCGGCCCGGTCCGAAGTCGGTGAGTCCGGCGACGAACTGCTCGGGCGTGGAGGTGGTCGTCTGGTGGAGGTGGATGGTGGGCATGCGTGGTCCTCCGTTCGTTGAAGGCTGCTACCGTGGACGAGCGGCCGCGGTTCGGCGCTCGCACCTTCTTATGCACGCATTTCCCTCCCAGCGTCGCACGCGCTAGTCGTGCTCGCTCGCCGCAATGACCTGCGCAACGTTGCGATCATCGCGCACGTCGACCACGGGAAGACGACGCTGGTCGACGCGATGCTCTGGCAGTCCGGCTCGTTTCGCGAGAACCAGGACGTCGCGGAGCGCGTCATGGACTCGATGGATCTCGAGCGCGAGAAGGGCATCACGATCCTCGCCAAGAACACGGCGGTATCGCTCGGCGACACGAGGATCAACATCGTCGACACGCCGGGCCACGCCGACTTCGGCGGCGAGGTGGAGCGTGCGCTGACGATGGTGGACGGCGTGCTGCTGCTCGTCGACGCGTCCGAGGGGCCGCTGCCGCAGACGCGGTTCGTCCTGCGCAAGGCGTTGGAGCGGAAGCTGCCCGTCGTACTCGTGATCAACAAGGTCGATCGCAGCGACGCCCGGCCGGCCGAGGTCGTGAACGAGGTGTACGAGCTGTTCCTCGACCTCGACGCGGAGAGCTCGCAGATCGAGTTTCCGATCGTGTACGCGAACGCGCGCGCGGGTCGCGCGGGACTCGCTGCGGACGATCTCGCACCCGATCTCGGCCCCCTCTTCACGACGCTGCTCGACACGGTTCCGGCGCCGAGCTACGACCCCGAGCATCCGTTGCAGGCGCTGGTCACGAATCTCGACGCGGACCCGTACGTCGGCCGGCTCGCGCTGCTGCGGATCCGCCACGGGACATTGCGCAAGGGCGCGCCGATTGCCTGGTGCCGTTCCGACGGGACGATCGTGCCGGCACGTGTGACCGAGCTGTATGTCACCGAGGCGCTCGACCGTGTTCCCGCCGACGAGGCGGGGCCCGGCGAGATCGTCGCGCTCGCCGGACTGCCCGAGGTGACGATCGGCGAGACGATCGCCGACCCCGACGATCCGCGGCCGCTGCCCGTTACGACGGTCGACGAGCCGAGCTTGTCGGTGACGATCGGGATCAACACGAGCCCGCTCGCCGGCACCGAGGGGACCCGGTTGACCGCGAGTCAGGTGAAGCAGCGCCTCGATGCCGAGCTCGTCGGCAATGTCTCGTTGCGCGTCCTCCCGACGCCGCGCCCTGACGCCTGGGAAGTACAGGGACGCGGCGAGTTGCAGCTCGCGATCCTGGTCGAGCTGATGCGCCGCGAGGGTTTCGAGCTGACCGTCGGCAAGCCGGAGGTACTGACGAAGGACGTCGACGGCAAACGGCTCGAACCGGTCGAGCGCGTCGCAATCGATATTCCGGAGGAGTTCATCGGTGTCGTCACGCAACTCCTCGCGCTGCGCAAGGGCAGGCTGCAGGAGATGGTGAATCACGGCACCGGCTGGGCGCGCATGGAGTACCTCGTGCCCGCACGGGCCTTGATCGGTTTTCGCACGGAGTTCCTCACCGAGTCGCGCGGCACCGGGATCCTGCATCACGTGTTCGAGGCGTGGGAGCCGTGGCACGGCGAGCTGCGCACGCGGCCGACCGGCAGCCTCGTCGCCGACCGGCGCGGTCAGGCGACCGGGTTCGCGATCGCCAACCTGCAGGAGCGCGGGTCGCTGTTCGTCGCGCCGGGCGACGAGTTGTACGAAGGGATGGTCGTCGGCGAGAACGCGCGCGACAACGATCTCGACGTGAACGCGTCGAAGCCGAAGAAGCTGACGAACATGCGCGCCGCGGCCAGCGACGAGCTCGTGCGCCTGATTCCGCCGCGGCCGCTGTCGCTCGAGCTGGCGCTCGAATTCATCCGCGACGACGAGGCGGTCGAGGTCACGCCGCAGTCGATTCGGCTCAGGAAGGTCGAGCTGTCCGCGTCAAAGCGGCAAACGCTGACGTCGCGCGCCAAGCGCGAGCGCACGGCTGCCGCGCAGGCGTGAGCAACCCGAAGGTACGAAGGCGTACCGTCGCTACCACTTCGAGCGACGCCCGCGACGGCTCGTGTACATCAGCTTCGGCCTCGCGGTCTTCATGCCCGTCGCCTCGAACTGCTCGCGGTGTCCGAGCATGGTCGCGACACGGCTGACGTCTGCCTGCTGCTCGGGCAGGACGAGCGTGATCCCCTGGCCGGAGCGCCCCGCGCGGCCGGTCCGGCCGACGCGGTGGACGTAGCCCGTGCCGTCCTCCGGCGGGTCGTAGTTGATCACGTGGCTGATCGCGTCGAGGTCGAGGCCCCTGGCGGCGACGTCCGTGGCGACGAGCGTCGTGACCTTGCCGCTGCGGAAGCGCTCGAGCGCGCGCTCGCGCGCGCCCTGGGACATGTCGCCGTGCATCGCGGCCGCCTGGACTCCCCGCGCGCGCAGCTTGTGGACGAGCCGGTCGGCGCCGCGCTTAGTGCGAACGAAGACGAGGGCGAGCTCCCGCTCCTCACCGAGCACGTCGATGAGCCGTTCGAGCTTGTCGGCGCTGGTGACCGCCACGAACTCGTGCTCGACGGCGCCGTCGGCATGGCGCGAGGGCAGCTCGGCCTCGAACCGCGACGGATTGGTCGTGTAGGCGCGGGCGAGCTCGCCGACCGCGCCGTCGAGCGTGGCCGAGAAGAGCATCGTCTGACGCCTGGCCGGCAACCTCCGGACGATCCGGTCGACCTGGGGCTGGAAGCCCATGTCGAGCATCCGGTCGGCCTCGTCGAGGATGAGGATCCTGATGTGCTCGAGCGAGAGCAGGCGTCGCTGGACGAGATCGTTGAGCCGGCCGGGGGTTGCGACTACGACGTGCGCGCCGCGCAGGCGCTTCACCTGCGGCCCGACCGGGGCGCCGCCGTAGGCGGCCGCCGCACGAATGCCTTTCGGCTTACCGAGGAGCGTGAGCTCCTCGGTCACCTGGAGCGCGAGCTCGCGGGTCGGCGCGAGCACGAGTGCGGCCGGGACCGGCTCGCGAGCCGAGACGAGCTCGACGATCGGCAGCGCGAAGGCGAGCGTCTTCCCCGAGCCGGTTGGCGCCTGGCCGAGGATGTCGCGGCCCTCGAGCGCGTCGGGCACGACGAGGGACTGGATACGAAACGGCTCGACGATGTCGCGGGCGGCGAGCGCCTGCTCGACCTCCGCGCTCACGCCGAGCGCACCAAACGACTGGGACATACCGGTTCTACTCCTTTGACTCGGGTTCGAGACGCAGACCCGAAACCGCCGAAGGAGGGACCGAGAAGCTGAATCTCACGGGACTGCGCTGACCGCCGTCCCTACAAACAGGCTAGCAGCGGGTCGCGCCGGCTCGGCGAGCCGGGTCACTAGCGCGCGACGAAGCGCTCGATCCAGCTGCGGACAACGCCCAGGCCTTTCGAGCAAAAGGGGGTATCCGGTCAGATCCCCTTCTGAGAATCGAAGGAGCCTGGAATTCGAGCCGTGTTACCAGAGGAGAAGCGCAGGACACTTAGGGCCGCTGGTGCCGGGCGAGTCTCCGATCGGCGTGACCGCGACGACGTGAGCCGACGCATCCGGGTTCGAGGCCGCGACTCCCGGATCGGCGCAGGCAGGAAAGGATTGCTTCTGTTCAATGGCGCCGTTTGCGGTCAAAGTCGCGGAGAACTCGCGATCCTTCGGATCCGCCCAGACGATGGTGCGTAGCCCGGCTGCGCGAGGGAGCACGAACCAGCTCCGGGCACTTTCCGGGTTCTGGGTTCGAGCAAGTGCCGTGGCCGAGGCAGCGTTCCCTGACACTGTCCCTGTGTAGAGAGTGGGCGGAGAAGCGAGCTTGGGGAAATTGCTGTCACTCCAGATTCCAGCCAGGGCACCTGACGGTGCGAACCAGAACTTCTCCTGGTAGCTGTTCGGATCGTTGCGCGAGTGCGGGAAGGTGAGCGGCGCCGACCAGCTGCCTCCCGAGCCGGCGCGAATTGTGGCCTTGAGCGGCCCGAACGGACTCTCCGACTCGTCGCCCCAGACAATTGCTGCGCGCGATCCGTCCGAGACGAAACGGGGGTAGATGACAGCAGGGCTGCCGTTAGAGGTCTGGCTACCGGCGATCGCCCTCACCGGCGTCGTCCAGGTTGAGCCGTCCCAGCTCGAGATGACGAGCGCTCCCGAGGCGTCCTGCCAGGCCGCGGTGATCACTCCACTCAGTGAGGCCAGCGTCGCCCCGTTCTGCTCGGCGAGCGCTGAGTCGTCCGTGGTCTGCGGCGGCGTGACCGGCTCCCACTGCTGCGAGCCGTGCGCCACCCCCCACATGACGGCCGCCGGGACAGCGGTATAGCTTCCTTGCAGGCTGACGAGGAACCGATCCTGGCTGTCGCTCACCACCTGCAGGAAGAACGGCCCCGCTTTCAATGACCTCGCCGAGTAGAGAAGCTTCGCGCCGCTCCATCCTGCCTGGTCATCGATCGCTCCTTTGATTCTCTCGGTCTTCCCCTGATGGACACCCCAGACGACGACGGTGCGCGACGCCTCCGACACCACAGAGACGAGAGGAAGACTGATGAAGCTGATCGAATGTCCAGCAGCCAGGACATGAGCGCGTCCGCCGAAATGCCCCGCTCCGTTGATCTCCCTCGCCAGGAGTCCGCGCTCGGTCGTGTAGACGAGCAGGAAGCGGCCACTGTCGAGCGCGGTCAGGCTGATCACTTCAGGCTTGTGCGCTGAAAGTCGCGCACTGATCTCGAACTTCGAGGCGTGCTCGGTGCGGCGAACGATCGTGAGCGAACCCTTGGACCCAAACACGACGAGCGAGGTTCCAGACTTGCTGACTGCCGCTCCCCACGCCGTCCCGATCCGGTGACCGAGACTGCGGACGTGCATGACGTGCCATCCGGTTCCGGCAGCACCCGCTGATCCGACTACACAAGCAGTGACGAGAAACGCCAAGACGATCAGAGGTGTCCTTCTCACGCCGGTAAATCTACTCCGGTGGGGGCTGCATACAGCCGTTTTGCGAGGATCGAGGGCGCCTGCCTCCTCGATCGGATTAGGGTGAGCTGACCGGATACTCGCTTTCGAGCATGAGCCGGATGGCGGCCGAGGGCTCGACTCCGAGCTGGGCGACCACGAGACCCTCGTAGAGGTGGCCGGCCGACGATCGCACGCAAGCGTCACGCGTCCGTCACGCGCGCTGCCGCGCAGCCCCTTGTGCACCTGGCGTCGAGGGCCTATGGTCAGGAACGGAGAGGCTGCCGTCACGGATCGGAGGTTCGGGTGACCGAGCTCATCGAGCCAATGAGCGACGTCTCACCCGTGCGGCAGGTAGAGGCGCAATCCGGCGGAACCCAGGCCGGCCATCCGCCCACGTTCGCGGAACTGGTCTACGCCCATCACGACTGGTGGCGGGCGCGTCAGGCCGGTAAGCCCGACTCCGCGGCCGAGGCGGCCTACGACTCCGTTCTCAGCGCGTTCGAGGAACAGCACGGCCAGATCATTCGGGTCTACTGGTGCTCCGAGATCGAGAGCGCGGTCGCGTTGACCGAGAGGAAGCGGCTCGGCGGCCTGCGCTCGCCCGTCTTCGGTTTCCACCGGGAGAGCGACTGGGCGACTCAGAGCGCTCCCGAGGTCGCCTCCGAGCTGCACCGCTGCGACGAGCTCGCGGTCCGGGCGAACGCGGTGCTGACAGGGGTGCGGCAGCGGATCTGCCTCGAGCTCGTCGTCTCGTGCGCGTCACACCTGCTCAGCCTGGTCGATACGCGCGCGGGTGTGGGCGATGAGGCCAAGACGGCGGCCGCGGTCGAGCTCGAGCGCGGCGAGATGAAGAAGGTCAAGGACTACTACTGCCAGGCGGCCAACGGGCAGGCGCAGCTCATCTACTTCGGGGGCATCGCGACGGTCATGGTCGTCATCGCCGCGATCTGCACCCTCTGGCTGTCGCTCACCTGGGCTACCCCCATTGCCGCGCTCATCGCCGGTGCCATCGGCGCGGTCGTGAGCGTGGTGCAGCGGATCAACAGCGGGAGCTTCGAGCTCGAGTACGACGTCGGCGGGCCGTACATCTTCTTCCTCGGCGGACTACGGCCGCTGATCGGCGGCGCGTTCGCGGTGGCGATCTCATTCGCGTTCGACGGGGGGTTGCTCCACGCCCCGGTCGCCGCGGGCGAGACGACCGACCACCGCCGTCTGGCCTTGCTCGTGATCAGCTTTCTCGCCGGGTTCAGCGAGCGCTTTGCGCAGGACACGCTCACCGCCGCGCTGCCCGAAGCAAAGACCGCGCCGGCATCGACACCTGCGGCCTCGCCCTCGCCCTCGTCCGGGACGGCTTCTCCGCCTTCCCCGGATCCATCCCCCGAAAGGAGCACCTCGTGAGCGACGCACCGGCGGGTCTCGCCGTACGCACGCAGAAGCACTTCGGCTGGAGGACGGACCATCCCGACATGCGCGACTACCTGCTTGCGGTCGAGCCGGCGAAGACCCTGCCGCGGCGCGTGAGCATGCGGTCGCGGATGCCGCCCGTGTACGACCAGGGGCAGCTCGGCTCGTGCACCGCGAACAGCATCGGCGCCATCCTCGAGTTCAACCAGCTCAGGCAGGCCGAGGCCGACGCCGCGACGCCCTCGCGCCTCTTCATCTATTACAACGAGCGCGCGATGGAGGGGACGATCAAGCAGGACTCCGGCGCCGAGATCCGAGACGGGATCAAGTCCGTCGCACAGCTGGGTGCGCCGCCGGAGACCGACTGGCGGTACGTGATCACGAAGTTCGCGACGAAGCCGCCCGCGAAGGCGTACAGGGACGCTCTCAAGCACCAGGCGATCAGGTACGCGCGCGTGCCGCAGACGGAGATGAGCATCCAGAACGTGCTCGCCACCGGGTACCCGATCTCATTCGGCTTCACGGTCTACGAGTCGTTCGAGAACGACGTGGGGTCCGACGGGATCGTCCCCATGCCCGAGCCCGACGAGCGCACACTCGGCGGCCACGCAGTCGTTGCGATCGGCTACAAGCACATCCGGGGCCAGCTCTACTTCGAGTGCCGCAACTCCTGGGGGCCCGACTGGGGCGACGACGGTTACTTCTGGTTGCCCACGAGCTACGTCACGAGCAGCAGCCTCGCGAGGGACTTCTGGGTGATCGAGCAGGTCGAGTAACGAGAAAGGTCCAAGCCTCCTCAGCGGCGGAGGATCTTGCCGGTCCTGAGGTTGAGGTGGGTGGTGTCGTGGATGTGCGTGTTGGTGCGGTCGTGGAAGGTGATCGTGAGGTGATGGTCGCGGCCGGTCATGTCGACGATCACCGTGAGGTAGCCGAACTCGACGATCGGGGGCTGGTCGAGGGTGTACTCGCCCACGGTCACCGGGGTCTGGGGGAGTCCTCCGACCGGGCGAGTCGCGGCGAAGCCGCCTGAACCGGCGACGACATAGGGGATCTCGCGCCCGTCGACGCGCCTCGTGAAGCGTTGGTAGAGGTGGGCGTGCCCGGACAGGACGGCGTCGGGCCAGAAGCCGGCCGCGCGCGACGCGGTATCGATGTCGCCGGCGAGTCCCTTGCTGCCGCCGTGGTTCGAGTCGATCGAGGCGGGTGGGTGATGGCACGCGATGAGCACGGCGCGTTCGCCGGCTTTGCGGGCCGGAGCAAGCCGGGCGAGCTCGGCGCTGAGGAAGTGGAGCTGCTCGTCGCCGGCCAGCGTCGGGTAGGCGCCGTCTTGACTCGAGATGACGCCGGGGCTCTCCAGGACGTTCGTGTAGAGGCCGATGATCGAGACGAAGGGCGCGTCGAGGGTGAAGTAGACGCCGGGCTGGTTCATGGTGGAGCGGACGATCGGACCCGCATCGGGGGACGAGCCCGGCTCGTCGGCGCAGAAGTTGCGCAGGAACGCGGTCAAGGTGGGGATGCGCGGCAGGTCGGGCTCGTCGCCGAAGACCATGCCGTCGTGGTTGCCGGGGATCGCGAAGATCGGGCGGTCGTAGGCGTGGAAGGGCTCGTAGAACTGGTCGTAGTAGTACTGGCCCTCGCCGAAGTTGTAGACGACGTCTCCCAGATGGAAGAAGAACGCGGGTCCGGTGGCACCACCCTCCTGGACGTCCCGGGCCATCGCGTCGGCCACGCTCGCCTCGTTCTCCAGCGCCTGTCTCGCCGTCTGGAAGCTATTCACCTTGGCCGCCCCGGTGTCGCCGACCGCGTGAAAGCTGATCTTCTTGGTCGCGGTGATCGCGTCGACGAAATCCGGGCGCAGGACGTCCGCGAGATCGACCCGGGGTTGCGGCGTCCGAGGCTCGGGGACGGGCTGGAGGTCTCGCTTGTGAAGCTTGTAGTAGGCGCTCTCGTAGTAGGCGGCACTCGTGTTGTCCACCTCGAAGGAGATCTCGTCGGCGGCAGGCTGCGGGTCGGCGAACAGCCTGCCGCGCGCACCCGACAGCTTCCGATAGGCAGCGTCCAAGCTCACGGCGTCACCCTCCCTCTCACGGCCACTGTAGGTCAAGGCGCGACTCTTTGACTTGCCCGGCCCCGAGTGGTTGAGTCTGACGTTCAACGGTGCGTCGTCCGCCGTCGCGGCAGGTTGCGAGGGCGTGCCAGGAGCCACGAAGCCCGGGAGGAGCTGTGTCTCGCTGGCCCATCACGTGGTACGACGCCTTCGCCGAGAAGCTGGACCGCAGGTACGGCTGGGACAAGCTGCCGCTGCCTGTCGCGATGCTCGTCCTGATCGGACTGCGGAACATCCTGCGGCAGAAGAACCTCTACGACACGGGTCGCGGGCCGCTCGACAAGCCGAGCATCGACGACCACCCGCGCTACCTGGCCGCACGTACGCTCGACGGCACCTTCAACAACCTCGAGGACCCCCTGATGGGGAGCCTAGGCAGCCGCTTCGGCCGCAACGTCCCGCTCGAGTACACCATCAGGGAGAAGAACCCGCTCGAGCCGAACCCGCGTAGGGTCAGCCGCGAGCTGCTGACGCGCAAGGAGTTCATCCCGGCGACCACGCTCAACCTCCTCGCCGGCGCGTGGATCCAGTTCGAGGTGCACGACTGGTTCAGCCACGGCGAGAACGAGCAGCAGAATCCCTGGAGGGTCGAGCTCGCGGCCGACGATCCGTGGCCGCAGAACCCGATGCAGATCCAGCGAACGCGCCGCGACCCGAGCGCGGCGCCCGACGGCCCGCCGACCTTCGTCACCGCCGACACGCACTGGTGGGACGGCTCGCAGGTGTACGGCAACGAGCCCACGTTCGCGCAGGCGCTGCGCACCGGCGAGAACGGCAAGCTGAAACTCGACGACCGCGGCCTGATCCCGCAAGAGGTCGAGGCGCACGTCGACCTCACGAGCGTCGCCGGGAACTTCTGGGTCGGGCTCGCGCTCCTCCATTCGCTCTTCATGCGCGAGCACAACGCGGTCTGCGACCACCTGCACGCTACGTATCCGGAGAAGACGGGCGACGAGCTCTACGACACCGCGCGCCTGGTCGTCGCAGCGCTGATGGCGAAGATCCACACGGTCGACTGGACGCCTGCGATCATCGCGCACCCGACGACCGTGAAGGCACTTCACACGAACTGGTGGGGCCTGGAGGGCGAGACGCTCGACAAGCGGCTCGGGCGGATCACCGGGAACGAGGTGATCCGCGGCATCCCCGGGACGAAGACGGACCTGCACGGCGTCGCGTACCAGCTGACGGAGGAGTTCGTCGCGGTCTACCGGATGCACCCGCTGATCCCCGACGACTTCGACTTCCGGGCGCTCGCCGACGACAAGCCGCTCCAGCAGTGCACGCTGCCGGACCTCGAGGTGCTCCAGGTGCGGCAGCGACTAACGGAGATGTCGATGAGCGACGTGTTCTACTCGTTCGGAACCATGCATCCGGGCGCGTTGACGCTCCACAACTTCCCGCGGCATCTCCAGGACTTCCACCGCGCCGACGGGGAGCACGTCGACCTCGCCTCGATCGACGTCCTGCGCATCCGCGAGCGCGGCGTACCGCGGTACAACGAGTTCCGCCGGCTGCTCCACCTCGAGGCGTACGACACCTTCGAGGAGATGGCCGACACGCCGGAGCACGCCGAAGACCTGCGCCGCGTCTACAAGGATCCGGAGGAGGTCGACGCGATGATCGGCATGTACGCCGAGCCGAAGCCGAAGGGGTTCGGCTTCAGCGACACCGCCTTCAGGATCTTCATCCTCATGGCGTCGCGGCGGCTCGAGTCGGACCGCTTCTTCACGAACGACTTTCGGCCCGAGGTGTACACGCAGGAGGGGATCGACTGGGTCGAGAACAACTCGATGCGGTCGCTGCTCCTGCGGCACTTCCCGGAGCTCGAGCCGGCGCTCGAGGGCGTCGCGAACCCGTTCGCGCCGTGGCAGCGCACGAGCGGCGCGACGTGACCGAGATCGCGCCCGGGGTCCACAGCCTCGGCCACGGCAAGGGCGGGCACGTCCACGCGTTCCTCATCGACCATGGCGGCGAGCTCACGCTCGTGGACACGCTGTTCGAGAGCGACGGTCGGCTCGTCTTCGAGGCGATCCGGCAGCTCGGGAAGAGCCCCGAGGATCTGAAGCGGATCGCGATCACGCATGGGCACCGCTCTCACCTCGGCGGGATGGCTGCGCTCGTGCGCGCGAGCGGCGCGCGGCTCTACGCGCACGAGTGGGAGGCGGACATCGTCGCCGGCGACCGCCGGGCGCAGGCGGTCAGCATCTGGCCGCGGCAGTCGCTGAAGCTGATCCCGTTCCAGATCGGGCTCTGGCTCGACCGGCCGAAGCATGTTTCGTGCCCCGTGGACGAGTTGCTGCGTGACGGCGACGCGTTCGGGCCGTTCGAGGTGTTGTACGCGCCCGGCCACTCGCCCGGGCATCTCACGTTCTGGTGGCCCGAGCGCCGGTTTCTCATCGCCGGCGACGGTGTGGCGACGTGGCCGGAGCTCTGCCCCGGCTGGCACTCGTTCAACCTGAACCGGCCGCAGCACCACGCGACCCTGCAGCGCCTCGCCGCGCTCGACGCGGCCGTCGTCGGCGTCGGCCACGGCGACCCGATTACGCACGGCGCGCAGGACAAGGTGCACGAGCTCGCAAGCCGGCCGGTACCCTGACGACGTCTACCGCGACAGGGCGCGCTCGAGCTTGAGGAGCCACGAGTCGGCCGGGATCAGGAGTCCGCGACTCGCCAGACCGACCATGCGGTCGAGCGCAAGCAGGTACTCGCTTGCAAGCGGGGGCTCGTCGCCGAGCGCCCAGAGCGCCTGCGCGTTCGTCCATGCCGCATCGCGCGCCCGTCCCACGTCCCACATCGCCACCACGTCGTCGATCCGCCGCACCCGGTGGACGAGGCGGTCCACCCACGCCAGCCAGCCGGTCAGATACGAGCTCTTGACGCGCCTTTCGACTTCGGCCAGCAGAGTGTCCACCCGCTCGAAGTCCGCATGCTCCGGAGAGCCCTCCCGAAGATCGAGCCCGAGCTCACGGCAGGTCTCGGTGAGCGCGACCGGCAGGTCACGGTTGATATGGGCGTTCATCCCTGCGAGCGCAAACTGGAGCGGCGCAATGCCGCGTCGCGAGCGCTGTGCGAACAACGGAACCCACGCCGGAGGCGTGCTGGCGGGCTCGTGACCGTAGGAGTCGAACGCCGAGAAGAAGAGGTCCGCGAAGTGGACGTCGAGCGCCTGAAGAAAACGGGCGTCGGCGATACCGCCCTGCGTCAACTCGGCGGCGACACCCACGGTGACTTCGCGGTACAGCCGGGCGAAGCAGACCACGCCGTCGGAGCGAGCTGCCGACGCCTCGATCGCCCTGAGGCGGCGAATCACCTCGTCGATGTGCGTCGGAGGGTTCTCGGTCACGGCTCCATGTTCGCGGGAGGGTAGGACGCAGCCCTGGGTTGAACATCGCCGGCTCGTGTCCTAGCCTCCTCGGCAAGTCGCGGTTTTCTGACTACCGGGGAGATCTGCTTTGGACACGTACCACGTCGTTCTCTACGTTCACCTGCTCGCGCTCTTCGTCGGCATCGGCGCCGGCGCCGTTCTGCTCACCTGCCTCTTCCAGCTGCGCACGGCGCGCACGGTCGAGCAGGCCGTGCCGTGGGGGATGGTCTCCGGCAAGGTCGCCAAGCTCTTTCCGGTCGCGATCGTCGGCCTGTTCCTGACGGGCGCCTACATGACGCACAAGTTCTGGACGTGGGGGACGAGCTGGATCGTGCTCGCGATCGTCGGCCTCGTCGTGCTCGGCGCCCAGGGCGGGGGCATCGCCGAGCACACGGCGAAGAAGCTCCAGGCGGCGATGCGCGCCAACGGCCCCGGCCCGCTCGGCGCCGAGGCACGGCGCATGACGCTCCATCCCGGGCTCTGGGTGGTCGAGTTCTCGAACCTCGGCCTCGTGCTCGGGATCGTCTGGAACATGACAGAGAAGCCCGGCTGGGGCGGCGCGATCGCGGCGGTGCTCGTCGGCTACGCGGTCGGTGCCGTGCTCGCGGTGGTCGTGTCCCGTGCGCCGCGAGACGAGCTTGCCGCTGTCACCGAGCCCACCGGCTGACGGCTCAGCGCGCGTAGGATCTCGCCATGGATCCGGATCGTGCACGCGAGCTGCTGGAGGCCGAGCGCAGTCGAATCGAGCGGGCGCTGGCCGCCCACGGCCATCAAGATGACGGCGAGGAGGCGGACGACGAGGATCCGGGGAACCTCGGGACCGACCTCTACCAGGATGAGTTCGACGAGGGTCTTCGCGACGATCTCCAGACTCAGCTCGCGGCCGTCGAGCGTGCCGAAGCGCGGCTCGAGGCCGGCACGTACGGACTCTCGGTCGAGAGCGGCGCGCCGATCCCGGACGAGCGCCTCGAGATCCATCCCACCGCCGAGTTGACGGTCGAGGAAGAGCGGGAGCGCTAAACCGTCAGGCCGCCGACCGCAGCGTGTCGGCGATCACGTGCGCGTAGATCCTGCACGCGTACGGCCACGGATGTGTGCCGTCCGAAAGCATCTTGCTCGTCGAGTTGCCGTACCAGTCGGCGAGGTGTGCACCCGGCCAGTCGCGCAGCCAGCTGCCGAGCGCCTGGTTCGACTCGTCCTGCCAGCTGGTGGAGTTGCGGTCGTTGACCACGGTCACGTCCGGGATCCCGTGCAGCGCATGACGTAGCCGAACGAGGTCGTGGTACCAGAGCGGCCCGTTGTTCCCGACCTGGATCACGATCGTCTGCGGCAGCTCGTGGTGCCGCCGGTACCGCTGGAGGTCGGCGATCGTGTCGTCGATCTGCCGGCCCACCGTCGCGTCGACGCGCACGCGGTGGTCGAGAGCCGCCTCCAGCTGGGTCGAACAGCTCAGCATCACCGAGTCGCCGAGCGCGAGCATCCGGCCCGCAGGGAGGGGTGACAGCTTCGGCTTCTGCCTGGGGCCACCAGGGTTGATGGACGCGAGCGGCGGTCCGCTCACAACCTGAATCGAAGGCTTGACCGCCGCTCTCACGTTCGGCGGGCTGACGTAGGTCGCGACCGGATTCAGCCCGGACGGCGTCACGAAGAGGACGGCGAAGGCGGCGGCCAGGCCGAGCGCTCCGGCGCCGAGCAGCTCGAGGCGCCGTCGCCGCGGCCTCTGGGCGAGCCGCCGCTGCAGGCTCCCGATCCGGATCGGCTGCTCGACGAAGCGGTACGAGAGCGTCGCCGCCGCGAGGACGAGCGCGGCCTCCGCGGCCACGATGCCGAACCCCGGCCGCGTGTTCACCCCGGCCAGCAGCACGATGATCGGCCAGTGCCAGAGGTAGATCCCGTAGCTGCGCTCACCGATCCAGCGGAGCGGCGCGACACCGAGCGCCTTGCCGATCCCGGTCTTCGGATGCGCGACCGCTGCGATGAGCACGACGAAGCAGAACGACGCGGCGAGGTCGCCGCCGCGGAAGAGCGTCGGGTTGAAGTCCTGCATGTTCCGGAAGAGGAGGACCGCCCCCACGAGCGCCGCGATGCCGAGCAGCTCGAGCAGCGGCAGCGCGCGTCGCAGCCGCTCGATCGCCGGCCAGACGAGCGCGAGGAGGATGCCCATCAGGAGCAGGAAGGCGCGCGTGTCCGTGCCGAAGTAGACGCGCGAGGGATCGCTCCCCGGGTTGTAGAGGATCCACATCAGCGCGGCCGAAGCGGCGATGCCGGCGATGACTAGCATCGGCAGGCGCCTCCGGCCGAGGAGCACGAGCGCCGGCACGAGCAGTAGCGGCCAGACGAGGTAGAACTGCTCTTCCACGGCGAGCGACCAGAGGTGTGTCAGCAACGATGGGTTCCCCGTGCGCACGAAGTACGAGCGGTTCGCGAAGATCTCGTGCCAGTTCGTGTAGTAGAGGAGCGAGCTGACCGCGTCGCCGCGCGTGTGGGCAAGGTCCTGGCGGGCGAAGATCGCCGAGAGGACGAGCGCCCCGAGCACGACGACGACGAGGGCCGGCAGCAGCCGACGAGCGCGTCGCAGCCAGAAGCGGCGCAGGTCGATGCGGTTCCGGGCCTCCCACTCGACGAGCAACAGCGACGTGATGAGGTAGCCGCTGAGGACGAAGAAGAGGTCGACGCCGAGGAACCCGCCCGGCAGCCAGTCGATCCGGGCGTGGTAGGCGAACACGGCCACGACGGCCAACGCCCGCAGGCCGTCGAGCCCAGGGCGGTAACCGATGTGCGGTGCGTTGGCGACTGGCTTCGGCATTTTTCGGCAGGCAGCCTACGGTCCGGCGCGGCGGGCCGCCAGGGCGGTTTCGACGAGCTTGGCGAGGCAGTCCGCCGACTCTGCGAGGGCTCTTTCGGGACCGTAGCGCTCGCTGAGCGAAAGCGCGTCGATCGGGCTGTTTGCAGCGACTTCGCCTACGAGGACGAGCGTCTCGACTCCGGCGGCAGCCGCGGCCTCGAGCACACGGCCGACGACCTTTCCCGTGAACGACGTCGCGTCGAGCTTGCCCTCTCCGGTGACGACGAGATCGGCCTCCGAGAGTCGGGCCGTAAAGCCGAGCCGCTCGGCGACGAGATCGAAGCCGGGGAGGAGGCTCGCGCCGATCGCCGCGAGCCCGCCGGCGAGTCCTCCTGCCGCGCCCGAGCCGGGAAGATCGGGAACGTCGAGCCGTGCGAGGCGCTCGTGCAGGATCCGCACCTGCTCCGGGGTCGCTCCCTTCTGGGGTGCGAAGACGTCGGCAGCGTCGAGGAAGCGCGCGTCGACGTCGCACGCGACTACGAGCGGTACGAGCAGCGGATGCGGGACTGTTTCCCCGGCTCCTACTCCGCCGTCCGTCGAAGCGACACCGCCGACGGCCACGACGATCCGCTCCGCGCCCTCGGCCACGGCGGCCGCGATTAGCTCCCCGACGCCGCGGCTGGTCGCGGCGAGCGGGTCGTTCCCGTCCGCGCCGCCGGCGAGCGTCAGACCGCAGGCGAGTGCCGCCTCGATCAAGGCCGTACCGTCCTCCTCGAGACGCCACGCCGCCTCGACCGGTTCTCCCAGAGGACCGCTCACGACCGTCCACCGGTTGCCGCCGCCGAGCGCGTCGAGCGTCCCCTCGCCGCCGTCGGCGAGCGGCAGCTCGACGGCGCTCCAGCCCGCCTGCTCGGCGCCCGCGGCGATCGCCGCCGCGGCCTGTCGGGCGGTGAGGGTCCCGCGGAACTTGTCGGGAGCTGACAGGAGTCGCATCTCGCGGGAATTCTCGCTACCGTTGGTAGTGCACTAGAACTAGAGCGAGTACCGGTCGCGCGTCCGATGCGCGCCTCCTGTCCGTTCAGAACTCCGCGGAGGGAGGTGTTTTTATATGGCAACCGGAACCGTCAAGTGGTTCAACGATGCGAAGGGGTACGGCTTCATCACCCCGGACGAGGGCGGCAAGGATGTGTTCGTCCACTTCAGCGCGATCAACTCCGAGGGCTTCAAGTCCCTCGCCGAAGGCTCGCGCGTCGAGTTCGAGCCCGCCGAGGGTCAGAAAGGCCCCGAGGCTCGGAACGTCGTCCCCGTCGGCTAGCCGACGTGCGGTGGGGCGCCTCGTTGGAGGCGCCCCACCTTTTCCTTTGTGTCAGCTGACGTTCAGCGCCGTGTCGTCGATGACGAACGACGTCTGAAGCGAGCTGTCCTCCACGCCCTTGAACGTGAGCGTCACGGTCTGGCCGGCGAAGCCGGACACGTTGAACGAGTGCTGTACGTAACCCGATGCTTTGTTCAGGTTCGAATACGTGCCGAGCGTCGACGAGCCGAGCGTCACGGTCAGCTTGTCGTACGCAGTCGTCGTCGTCCTCTCGGCCGTGTCGATGTGCAGCCAGAACGACAACGTGTACGTGCTGCATCCGCTCGGGACCGTGACCGACTGCGAGACCGAGTCGGTGTGCGACGTCCCGTAGCCGTCGAGCCATGCGTCCCAGGTGCCCGAGTGCGCGGGCTCGAACGGCCCGTTCTGCCCGATCACGCCGGACGTCGCAGACCAGCCGGTGGACCCGGACTCGAAGCCCGGGTTCGTGAGCTTCTGGGCCGCCGTACAACCTCCGCCGGCGGTCGTCACGTTGAGCGTGAGCGTCGCCGTGTGCGAACCCGTCGAGCCCGCCCCGGTGATCGTGACGCTGTAGTTGCCGGCGGCCACGGACGAGGACGCCGTGAAGGTCAGCGTCGACGACGAGCCGGAGTTGACGGTCGACGGAGAGAACGATGCCGTCACGCCGCTCGGCAGGCCGGTCGCGCTGAGCGAGACGGACTCCGAGCTGCCGGAGGTGACCGCGGTCGAGACGGTTGCGGTCGCGTTCGAGCCGGCGGCGACGGTGACGTTCGTCGGGTTGACCGAGACCGAGAAGTCGCTTTGCCCCGTCGACGTGGGGCCGAACGCGGCGGCGCCGTTCGGCGTTCCGAGCCCCGTCGGGCCGTCGTATCCGACCTCTCCCGTGCAGAGGTACGCCGGTGAGCAGGTGGCGGTGTGACCGGTCGTCACGTCGTAGAGCGCGCTCGGATCGGCGTACGGGTACGAGTTCGGGAACACGTTTGACGGCGGCGAGGTGGCCAGCGCGTACATCGCGCCGATGATCGGCGACGCGACGCTCGTGCCGCCGAACACCGTCCAGCCGCCCGAGCCGTACGAGTCGTAGACGGCCACGCCCGTCGCCGGGTCGGCGACCGCGGAGACGTCGGCGATAGTCCGCCGTACGCACCCGGTGTCGGTCTGGAACGAAGGCTTCGGCTCGTACGCCGAGCACCCGCTCCCCGCACCCTCGGTCGAGGACGTCGACCAGACGGACTCCGTCCAGCCGCGTGAGTTGCTCGTTCGTGACAGGGCGGTTCCGCCGACTGCCGTGACGTACGGCGACGCCGCCGGATACTCGCGGGTGTAACCGGAGTCGCCGGACGAAGCGACGATCGCGACGCCCGGGTGCTTGTAGTACGAGTTGTCATAGCTCGTCTCGCTCGATGATTCCGAGCCGCCGTAGCTGTTCGAGACGGCGACCGCGCCCTGCGCGACGGCGGTGTTGACGGCCGTGCCGAGGTTCGCGGTGGTGGGGCTGCTCGCCTCGACGAGCAGGATGTGACACTGCGGACAGATCGCCGAGACCATTTCGAGGTCCAACATGATCTCCGACGCCCAGCCGGTGTTCGCCGACGGCAGCGGGCTGGTCGCGCCGGTCTGGTTGACCTTCTTGAAGCAGCCGTTGGCCGTCGTGCACGCGGGCAGCCCGAAGTTGCTGCGATAGGTGCTCAGGTCGCTCGCGGCATTCGGGTCGTCGTAGGCGTCGACAATCGCGACCGTCTTCCCCGAGCCGAGCGTGGTGGGCACGTTGTACGCGCTGTCGAGGTCGGACGGCCCGTAGCCGCTGACCGCGACGGCCGGGTTGGCGCCGGCTGCGACATGCGCGACGACGCCGGTCGTGCGGCGCAGCGCGAAGCACCTCATTTCTCCCTGAGGAACCGCTGCGCAGGTGCGCACGAAGCGAGCCGCGATCCCCGACGCGGCGGCGGGGCGTGCGCCTCCGCCCAGCAGTGATCCGGCCAGAACGCTGAGGGCGAGGACGATCAGGACGTAGCGAGGGCGTGGTGCCCCCGGGAAGCGCCGGCTGCGGCGCCAGAAGCTCTCCGACATGACTCCGACCCTTTCGTTGTTGGGCGATGCCTTCGTGCCGCAGCAACCTGATCGTTAGCAGAGTCGGGGACTGAGTGCGATCCTCCGCGAGCGTGGCATCAGGACCGGCTTCGTGCTCACGGAGCCCGACAACGGCCCGGCGAACGGGCTGTACCGCACTGCGGGCGGCGCGACCGACACCATGACCCTTCAATGGGCCTTCTCGTACGAGGACGACTGACGACGCTACGCGCGGCGGGCGCGGACGACGTGGACCGTCTCGTCGCATGGCACGCGGATCCCGACGTCTCGCGCTTCTGGGGCGACGAGACGTTCACGCGCGCGGAGATGGAGGAGCGGCTCGCGCGCGGCGACGTCGAGGCCTGGATCGTCGAGGAGGCGGGTGAGCCGGCGGGCTACCTCCAGGTGCATCCCGAAGGGATGGACATGTTTCTGATTCCGGCGGCTCGAGGGCGCCGGCTTGGGCCAGACGCTGCACGCGCCATGGCCGAGCACCTGGTGCAGGAGCGCGGGCGGAAACGGGTGACCGTCGACCCGTACGCCTGGAACTCCGGCGCCGTCCGCGCCTGGGAACGCGCCGGCTTCGTCGAGGTCTCGCGTCACGAGCCCGACGAGGAGCACACCACGACCTGGATCCTGATGGAGTTCCGCGGTTAGCCTTGACGCTCCATGAAGGTCGTCCTTCCCGACAACTCGGAGCTCGAGCTTCCGTCCGGCGCGACCGGACTCGATGCCGCGCGGGCGATCGGGCCGAAGCTCGCCGAGCAGGCCGTGCTCGTGCGGGTCGACGGCCATGTGCAGGATCTCCGCCGGCCGCTGGCCGACGGCGAAAAGATCCAGCTCCTGACGACGCGCGACCGCGAGGATCCCGACGCGCTCGCGGTCCTGCGGCACTCCTCGGCCCATCTGCTCGCCGAGGCCGTCCGCCGCCTCTATCCGGGCGTGAAGCTCGCGATCGGGCCGCCGATCGAGAACGGCTTCTACTACGACTTCGACTTCCCCGAGCCGATCCGGGAGGAGGATCTCGAGGGCATCGACGAGGAGATCCGGCGCGAGCTGAAGGAGGGCCGCCGCTGGCAGCGCGAGGAGATCTCGCGCGACGAGGCCCGCGAGCGCTTCGAGGCGGAGGACGAGCCCTACAAGGTCGAGCTTGTGGACACGGCCGAGGGGGACATCACTCTCTACACGCAGTCCCACGACGGGGTCGCCGACTTCACCGACCTCTGCCGCGGGCCGCATCTGCAGGATTCGAAGCCGATCAAGGCGCTCAAGCTCACGGGGCTCGCAGGCGCCTACTGGCGCGGGGACTCGGCGAACCAGCAGCTCACCCGCATCTACGGCACCGCCTTCTACTCACAGGACGACCTCGACGCCTACCTCGAGCGGCTCGAGCTCGCGCGGGCGCGCGACCATCGCCGCATCGGACCGCAGCTCGACCTCTTCCACATGTCGGAGTACTCGCCGGGTGCGGCGCTCTGGACCGCGAGGGGGATGGCGATCTACAACGCGCTCGAGGACCTGCGACGGCGCGAGAACGCGAAGCGCGGCTACCGCGAGGTGAAGACGCCGCTCATGTGGGATGTCGAGCTGTGGAAGCGCTCCGGCCACTGGGAGAAGTACGGCGACGCGCTCTTCCGCATCGAGCAGGGCGAGTCGCTCTACGGGCTCAAGCCGATGAACTGCCCCGGGCACATGCTCCTCTTCAACACGCAGCTCCGTAGCTACCGGGACCTGCCGATCCGCTACGCGGAGGCCGCCGTCCTGCATCGCGACGAGCCGACCGGGAGCCTGCAAGGCCTGACCCGCGCGCGCCAGTTCAGCCAGGACGACGCGCATGTCTTCTGCATGGAGGACCAGATCCAGGAGGAGATCGACGCGATGTTCGACTACGTCGACTTCCTCTACGACGCGTTCGGCGTGCGCGAGCTCGCCCACGCGGAGCTCGCTACGCGGCCCGACAACAAGCTCGGCACCGACGAGCAGTGGGATAACACCGAGAGCGTGCTGCGACGCGCGCTCGAGCGGATCGGCCTGCGCTATCGGGTCGCGGAAGGGGAGGGTGCGTTCTACGGGCCGAAGATCGACTTCTTCATGGACGACGCGCTCGGCCGTGCCTGGCAGATGGGGACGATCCAGCTCGACGGCCAGCAGCCCGAGCGGCTCGGCTGCACGTACATGGGCTCCGACAACCGTGAGCACACGCCGTACGTCATCCACCGGGCGCTGTTCGGCTCGCTCGAGCGCTTCATCGGGATCCTGCTCGAGCACTACGGCGGCGACCTGCCGTTCTGGCTCGCGCCCGTGCAGGTGCGCGTGCTGCCGGTCGGCGAGGCGCATCTCGACGCTGCGCGGGCGCTCGAGGAGGTCCTCCACGCCCCCGGCTTTCGCATCGAGGTGGCGGAGCCGACCGAGACGATCGGCAAGCGGATCCGCGCGGCCGAGCTCGAGAAGATCCCCGTCACGGTCGTCTACGGCGACCGCGAGTCGGACGAGAGCCTGGCGGTGCGCGAGCGCGGCGGCGAGCAATCGACGCTCTCGCTCTCAGAGCTCCTCGCCAGGCTTGCTAACCTCTGACGTCTGAAAAGCAGGGGCGGACCGTTCCTCACCTCCCGGGCCACAAGGACCGCGGGGGTTCAACCGAGTCGCGGTGTTAACTTGACACCGGGTCTGACGAGGAAACGGCCGCTGCATGCAGCGGCTTTTCATGTTGCGACCACGAAACGAGGAGGAGTAAGCCCGACTTGGTGAATTCCCTTTGAGGCCTAGACGCCGGCCGTTCGACCAGACCCGCCCGGCCCCACGTGACACGACGCGCATCAACGATGCGATCCGCGTCTCTCGGGTCCGGCTGATCGACGACGACGGCAGCCAGCTCGGAATCAAGACCACCGACGACGCGCGCGAGTACGCCTACGGCAAGAACCTCGACCTCGTCGAGGTCGCCGCCCAGGCCGATCCGCCGGTCGCCAAGGTCATGGACTACGGCAAGTACAAGTACGAGCAGGAGCAGAAGGCGAAGCAGGCCCGCAAGCACCAGAGCCAGATCCAGGTCAAGGAGATCAAGTTCCGGCCGAAGATCGGCGTGCACGACTACAACACCAAGAAGGGACACGTCGAGCGATTCCTCAACCAGCGCGCGAAGGTGAAGGTCACGATCATGTTCCGGGGCCGCGAGCAAACGCACCCGGAGCGGGGCCGCGACCTGCTCCTCCGCCTCGCCGACGACGTCAAGGAGATCGGGCAGATCGAGTCTCAGCCCCTCCAGGACGGGCGCAACATGGTGATGCTGCTCGGCCCGACGAAGAATGCAGGAGTGAAACGAGATGCCGAAGATGAAGACACGGAGCTCCGTGAAGAAGAAGTTCAAGGTGACGGGCAGCGGCAAGATCCTGCGCCGGCCGGCGATGCGGAGCCACAACCTGGAGAAGAAGTCGTCGAAGCGTAAGCGCGGCTTCCGCAAGAATCGCGAGGTCACGGGCGCCGACCGCGGCGCGCTCAAGAAGATGTTGGGGATGGGCTGACCGGTGCCCAGGGTCAAGCGAGCCGTCGCCGCCCACAAGAAGCGCCGCAAGGTCCTCGAGCAGGCGAAGGGCTACTGGGGCCGTAAGAGCACCCACTACCGCTACGCGAAGGAGCAGGTTGAGCACTCGCTCGTCTACGCGTACCGCGACCGGAAGGTGCGGAAGCGGGAGTTCCGGAAGCTCTGGATCACGCGGATCAACGCGGCCGCGCGCGCGAACGGGCTCTCCTACAACCAGTTCGTGCACGGCTGCTCGAAGGCCGGGATCGAGCTCGACCGCAAGGTGCTCGCAGACCTCGCGGTCAGCGACCCGGTCGCCTTCGGCGCGATCGCCGAGCAGGCAAAAGCAGCGCTCCAGAGCTGATCAGCTCACGCGACAACGAGCGGCTCAAGCTCGTCCGCAAGCTCCACGACCGGCGCTGGCGGGACAAGCTCGGGCTGTTCGTGGTCGAGGGGGAGGATCTGGTCGAAGCCGGGCTGGACGCCGGGCTCGACCCTGCAGACGTGCTGGTCGCGGATGAGGACGTCGAGGCGGCTCTGCTCGCCGAGGTCTCGACGCTCGCGCATCCGCCACGTGTCCTCGCCGTCTTCCGGCGCGAGGACCTGCCGCGCGGCGCTCGGCCCGTCACGCTCGCGCTCTGGCACGTCGGCGATCCGGGGAACGTCGGGACGCTCCTGCGGGCTGGCGACGCCTTCGGGGCCGGCGTCGCGTTGTCGGAAGGCTGCGCGGACCCGACCGGGCCGAAAGCGGTCCGGGCGTCGATGGGATCGCTCTTCCGCGTGCCGCTGACTGCGTTCGACGAGGCTCCCGGGAAGCGAGTCGCCCTCGTCCCGGACGGCGGAATCCCGCTGCCTGAGCTCCGGATGGACGGCGCCGTCGTGCTCGTACTCGGCGCCGAGCGGGAGGGCCTGCCGACGGAGGTCCTCGACCGCTGCGAGGAACGCGTCTCGATCCCACAGCCGGGCGGAACCGAATCGCTCAACGTGGCCATGGCCGGCGCGATCGCGCTCTACGAGCTGGCTCGACGGACCTAGAAAGACGACCGGCCCCTTGCGGGGCCGGACCAAAAAATTCGCCGAGCCGGTTTCGCTTTCGTCCACCTCGTCCAACCGGCTTTTCGCTTCGGGATTGCTCCCTCTTCGTCTAACCGCTCGGTCGTGGTTTCGACCTACTTGCGCTCCGTGCTCGGCGCAAGGAGGAACCTATGCGAACGCCGTCACCGGATCAAGACCCCCTGGAAACTTTTTTGTCGCAATTTGCGAGCGGATCATTTTCGGCCGGCGATCCATACGCTGTCCTCGCCGCCGGCGAACGGGCGCCGGTCGAACCACCCGTAGCAGGCGAGCACGTCGAAACCCGCCTCGGCGAGGAGCGAGTACCACCGCTCGGGCTCGACCCACCAGAGCGTCATCGTCGAGGCGCCCTGTGGGCCGCGGACCGAGAGGGTGAGCGTCTGCGCCGCGAGATCCCAGTCCGCCCGCTCGTCGATGCCGGGCTCGCGCTCGATCCAGCGGCGGTGCGTCTCCTCGACGTCCTCGCGCGACGGCGTGAAGACGTCGAAGACGAGCCGTCCGCCGGGCAGGAGCAGCTCGTGCGCCGCGTGGAGCGCCTCGAGCCGCTCGCCGTCGTCGCGCAGGTGGAGATACGAGCGGAACGGGCACGTCACGAGGGGAACGCGTTCGTCGACCGGCGGCTTGCGCAGGTCGCCGAGCCGCAGGTCGAGCCGCTCCGCAACGCCGGCCTCGCGTGCCCGTTCTGCGCAGACCGCCAGCATCCTGGCCGAGGAGTCGACGCCGATCACGTGCGCGCCCGCGAGCGCCGTCGGGATCGCTATTCGTCCCGTTCCGACACCGAGCTCCACGACCTCGCCGCCTGCCGCAAGCGCCTCGTCGACGTAGAAGGACACGTCCTCGATGACGCTCGCGCTCCACGGGTCGTACAGCTGCGCAATGGGGTCGTAGACGCTCAGGGTTTACGGGTCACGTAGACGTACTCCATCGACTCGTCCGTGAGGGGCTGGCGCTCGAAGCTTCCGTAGACCGCTTCGACCTCGAGCCCGGCGACCTCAACGAGTCCGTCCCATTCCGCCTTCGTCGCCCACCAGAGCCGAAGGGTGGCGCCGTCGTCGCGGATGATCTCGATCCGGTTGTCGGCCGGCGCGTAGCGCAGCGTGTGCACGACGCCGTTCTGGGTTTGCGTAGTGCCGTCGAGTCGCGCGGCGAGTGTGTGGCTGAACGCGAAGGCGTTGAACGCAAGGCGGCCGCTCGGCCGGAGCGACGCTGCGACGCGCTCGAAGACGCGCCGCCTGTCGTGCCACCCGTGCAAGTGCAGAAGCGAGCGGCCCGGGATGTAGATCAACGCGGCAGGCTCCTTCAGCTCGAGGTCGCGCATGTCGCCGAGCCGCAGCTCGAGCGGCAGGCCGTCCGAGCGCTCGCGTGCTATCTCGAGCATTGCCGGCGACGAGTCGATGCCGAGCACCGGCTCGCCGGTTTCCCGCACGACCTGGATCGCCACGCGGCCGGTGCCGACCGCGAGCTCCACGATCGGTCCGTCCGCCTCGCGCGCGAGCGCGACGTAATGGGCGACGTCCTCGGGCATCGCGCCGCCCCACGCGTCATAGACCGAGGCCCAGGCGTCGTATTCGCTCATCGCGGGTAGTATCCGGGTCGATGTCTGATTCGCGCGCCTTCGCCTTTACGCAGCCCCGGCTCGTCGCCGGGGCGTCGGCGCGGTAGAAGGCGTCGTCTCCTCCTGAGCGCGAGCCGGGGCTGTTCGGCCCCCGTTCCCATGCGCTGAAAGGAGGAGAAACCGTTGGATAAGGTCGCCATCGTGGATCCGGACGACCTCGAGAAAGAGGCACTTGCGGCCGCGGCCGAGGCGAGGTCGCTGTCCGCGCTCTCGGAGGTCCGCAATCGCTACCTCGGCCGCCGCAGCGCACTGAAGCTCGCGCTGCGCGAGGTGCGCGACCGCGACACCGGCATGACGCTCAACGCGGTGCGCGAGACCGTCGAGTCCGTGCTCGCCGCCAGGGAGGACGAGCTCGCGCGCGCCGAGCTCGAGGAACGCCTCTCGACCGAGCGGGTCGACGTGACCCTGCCCGCGCGGCTGCTAGGCCCGCCGAAGCTGCGCCCGCGCGGCACGCTCCACCCGTCGACCCTCGTCCGCCGCGACGTCGAGGACATCTTCCTCGGCCTCGGCTACGAGATCGTCGACGGCCGCGAGGTCGAGACGACGCGCTACAACTTCGACGCCCTCGGCTTCCCCGACTGGCATCCGGCGCGCTCACCGCGTGCCTCGCTGTTCCTGGACGAGCAGACCGTCCTCCGCACGGAGACGTCCCCGGCGCAGATCCACCGGATGGAGGAGCGGCTCCCGCCGATCTACATGATCTCGATCGGACGCGTCTACCGGCGCGACACGATCGACGCCACGCACTTCCCGATCTTCCACCAGTTCGAGGGGCTCGCGATCGACAAGGGCATCACGATGGCCGACCTCAAGGGGACGCTCCTCTACGTGATGCGCCAGCTCTTCGGGCCTGACCGTGAGGTGCGCTTCCGCACGCATTACTTCCCCTTCACCGAGCCCTCCATGGAGCCGGACGTCTCGTGCTTCAACTGCGGCGGCGCCGGCTGCCCGGTGTGCAAGCACTCCGGCTGGATCGAGATGGGCGGCTCCGGGATGGTCGATCCGTACCTGTACGAGTTCGTCGGCTGGGGGCCGGAGGAGTACACAGGCTTCGCGTTCGGGATGGGCATCGAACGGACCGCGCAGCTCCGCTACGGCATCTCGGGCATCCGGCCGTTCTGGGACAACGACCTCCGCTTCCTGAGGCAGTTCAGGTGAGGATTCCGCTCAGCTGGCTGCGCGATTACGTCCGGGTCGAAGCAGGTGCACAGGAGATTGGGGACGCGCTCTCGATCTCCACCGCCGAGGTGAACGGCATCACCCGGGTCGGCGTGCTGGGCGACCTCTCGCTCTTCCGCGTCGGCCACGTGCTCGAGGCGGAGAAGCATCCGGATGCCGACCGGCTGCAGCTCACGTCGGTCGACGTGGGGGAGGACCGGCCGTACTCGATCGTCTGCGGAGCCTGGAACTTCGGCGCGGGAGCGAAGGTTGCGGTGGCGCTGCCCGGCGCAATCCTCCCCAACGGGCTGACGCTCGAACGGCGCAAGCTGCGCGGGCAGGTCTCCGAGGGGATGATCCTCGCCGAGGACGAGCTCGACCTCGGGACCGATCACACGGGGATCATCGTCCTCGACGACGCACTCGAGCCGGGGACGGCGCTCGCCGACGTGCTGCCGATCGTCGACGAGGTGCTCGACCTCGAGCCGACCGGCAACCGCCCCGATCTCTTCGCGGTCTACGGCGTCGCGCGCGAGGTCGCCGCGCTGCTCGGCGGCGAGCTGCGGCCGATGCCGGGAGTGGACCCTCCGCAAGACGGTGACGAGCCGGTCGGCGTCGGGATCGACGACCCCGAGCGCTGCCTGCGCTTCGTCGGCCGCGTCTTCCGCGACCTGGTGATCGGCGAGTCGCCGCAATGGTTGAGGGCGCGCCTGCGTCATGCCGGCGTCCGCTCGATCTCGAACGTCGTCGACGTCACGAACTACGTGATGCTCGCCCTCGGCAGCCCGCTCCACGCCTACGACCGCGACCTGCTCCACGGCGGGCTGGTCGCGCGCCGCGCCCGCAAGGGCGAGAAGCTGCGCACGCTCGACGGCGTCGAGCGAACCCTGACCGAGGAAGATCTGGTGATCGCCGACGACGAGCGGGCGGTCGGACTCGCCGGAATCATGGGCGGCGAGGAGACCGAGGTCTCCGCCTCGACGAAGAACGTCCTGCTCGAGGCGGCGAACTTCGAGCCGGTCGGGATCCTGCGCAGCTCCGAGCGGCACTCGCTGCGCACCGAGGGCTCGAACCGCTGGGAGAAGGGCGTCGACCCGCACGTCGCAGGACAGGCGGCGATCTACGCGACACAGCTGATCGTCGAGCTGAGCGGTGCTCGCTGGACCGGGGCGGAGGACGTCGTCGGCGAGCTGCCGAAGCCGGCCGTGATCCGGCTCCGGCCCGAGCGCGCGGGCGCGCTGATCGGGCTCGAGGTCGCGGAGGACGAGCAGGCCGAGATCCTCGCGTCGATCGGCTTCCAGCCGCTGAAGAGAGGCTTTCGCGTCCCGACCTGGCGCGCGCGCGACGTGACGCGCGAGGTCGACCTGATCGAGGAGGTCGCGCGCTTCAAGCTCCCGGAGGTTCCGTTCACGCTGCCACGGCGCGAGGCCATGTTCGGCCGGCTGACACGCGCGCAACGACTCAGGCGCACCGTCGAGGACGCGCTCGTCGGCGCCGGCTACGCCGAGGTCTACACGCCGACCTTCGTCACCGAGGGCGAGTTGAGGCTTCTCCAACCGCTCTCGTCGGAGGCGGCTGCGCTCCGCACGGTTCTCTACGCCTCGCTGCTCGACCCGGCCCGTCGGAACGCCGCCGCCGGCGCCGAGGACGTCGCGCTCTTCGAGGTCGCGCGCGTGTACCGGGACGTCGGCGAGCAGCTCCCTCGGGAGCGCTGGCACGTCGCGGGGATCGCCGACGGTGGCTTCGCCGAGGCCAAGTGGGCGGTCGAGCAGGTCTATGCCGCGCTCGGCCTCGAGCCCGCCTACGAGCGGACGAGCGAGCCGTACCTTCATCCGGGGAAGGCGGCAAACACCGTGGAAGGCTGGGTCGGCGAGCTTCACCCGGCGCTGCTCGACGGCGTCTGGGGCGCATTCGAGCTCGACCTGGACGCCCTCGCCGAGGCGGCGCAGCACGTCGTCGACTTCGAGGAGGTGAGCCCGTACCCGGAGGTGCGGCAGGATCTCGCCTTCGTCATGGCCGAGGACGTCCCGGCTGCCGAGATCCTCGCCGCGATCCGCGAGGCGGCCGGCGGGATGCTCCGCGAGCTGGAGGTTTTCGACGAGTACCGCAACCCCGAGACGATCGGCGAGGGGAAGCGGTCGCTCGCGTTCCGGCTCGCCTTCGGCTCCCTGGAGGGGACGCTGACGGACGAGGACGTCGCGCCCGTGCGCGCGTCGATCGTCGATGCGCTCGCGACGCGCTTCGACGCCGTGCTCCGGGCCTAGAGCCGGCTCCTAGTCGCGGAAGTGGCGCCGGATGCGTAGCGCCGTCCGCAGGGCGAGTGCCGCCCCGGCGACGGCGCCGACGGCGGCACCGATCTGCTTCCCGCGCTCGGCGGTCTTGCCGACCTCCTCTTTCAGGGAGTCGACCGCGTGCGTGAGCTGCTGCCTCTCGTTGGCGACGTCGCGCCTGAGCTCAGACTCGGTCGCCATTGACTCCCTCGCCGTTGAGCAAAGCATCCGTTGTGGCCTGAGCCTCCTGGACCGCCTGCTCGGGAACCGGGTTCGCGTTGTCCCGCAGCATGGTGTAACCGATGATGCCGAGGATCGCGGCGACCAGGATGAGCGCTCCGCACACGATGAGGAGAGAGGCCCACCACGGCAGCGTGGTCGCCAGCCCCGCCGCGGCTGCTGAGAGGGCGAAGCAGAGCGCAAGGAACGCGAGCACGCAAGCCCCGAGAAGGAGCCCGAGACCGGTGCCGAGCGCCGCGAGCTTCGCCTTGATCTCGGCCGTGGCGAGCTGCACCTCCAGCCGCACGAACTCCCGCGCGTGCTCGGCGACACGCCTGGTCGCGCCTGAAAGACCTAGTCCTTCCATGTCCACCTCCTTACCACGGAGCCCTGACCGTAACCCAACTGACGTCAGGCCGGTCGGCGGCCGACCAGGAAGTTGGCACCCTGCGTGCCGAGGGGTTGCACGTCGCTGAGGGCGCGCGTGATGCGGATGCGGCCGGTGATCCCGGCTTCGTCGAGCCGTGCGAGGCAGCGGCCGGCCATCCCCGCGGAGGCTCCGTAACCCTGTGCGCTCGCGCAGCGGAAGCGGAAGCCGGTGCGTTCCGTCAGCTGGCCCGGGTTGATGGGAGCACAGAGGACGGCGGCGCGGTCGATGTCGGCGCTCGAATCGAGCTCGAGTTCCGCGACGACGTCGCTCCAATCGGAGGGCAGCACATCGAGGGCGGCCTGCCACTCGGCGGCGAGCGCGACCCGCGTCTCGACCGGCTCCGGTCGGGCCCCGCGGGTCGCGACGAGCTCGAGGCGTCCGCGGATGCCCTCCTGGTCGATGCGCCGCAGAAACCGTCGCGCAGCTTCGGGTCCGATGCCGTCCCCCTGCGTCGAGACCCGGAAGTGAATCTCCTTCGCCGAGACCCCGGGACCGGCCGGTCCGAGCAGCGCAGCGGCGCGGGATCTCGCCGCATCGTCGTGGATCGCGAGGCTCAGCGTGACCTCGGTCCAACTTGGATCCAGGCCACCTTCGACACGGTTCCAGCGTTCGACCAGCGGCACGGCGAGAACCGTACACTCCGGCCCGTGGCGGTGGAGCAACAGAAAGCGAGTCTCGGCAAGGCTGAGCTCGGGGACGTGCTGCGGGAGATGCTCCTGATCCGCCGCTTCGAGGAGAAGGTCGAGGAGCGTTTCCGCGCCGGCGAGCTGCCCGGCTTCCTCCATGTCGCGATCGGCCAGGAAGCGTGCGCCGTCGGCGTCTGCCGTGCGCTCGAGGACGGCGACGTCATCGCCTCGACGCACCGGGCACATGGCCACACGCTCGCCAAGGGCACGCACCCGAACGAGCTGATGGCCGAGCTGTACGGCAAGCAGGAGGGCTGCTCGCACGGCTACGGGGGCTCGATGCACCTCTACGACGTCGAACGTGGCAACCTCGGCGCGAACGCCGTCGTCGGCGGTGGGCTGCCGCAGATCACAGGCGCCGCTCTCGCGTTCAAGTTGCGCGGCGAGCCGCGCGTCGGCGTCTCGTTCTTCGGCGACGGGGCGACGAACATCGGCACCTTCCACGAGGCGCTCAACCTCGCGCAGCTCTGGCGGGTGCCCGCCGTGTTCGTGCTGGAGGACAACAAGTGGGCCGAGTCGACGCCCGAGTCTCAGCACTCCCCGATCCGCGACCTCTCGGAGCGCGCGAAGGCCTTCGGGATGAAGACGCTGAAGGCCGACGGGCAGGATGTCGAGGCCGTCTACCGCACGGCGCGCAAGGCGCTCGACCACGCGCGCGGCGGCGAGGGGCCGGTCTTCCTCCATCTCGAGACGATCCGCTTCTCCGGCCACTACATCGGCGACCCGCAGGTCTATCGCGACCGAGACGAGGCGCGGAAGTTGCGCGCGACGCACGATCCGATCGAGATGCTGCGGGCGAGGCTCGAGGTCTCGGAGGAGGAGTTCGCCGCACTCGACGCCGAGGTGACGGAGATCGTCGAGGCCGCGGTCGAGTTCGCCAAGAACGGCACGGATCCAGCTCCCGAAGACGCCCTGAAAAACGTCTATGCCTGACGCCCCTGACCGCGAGCCGCTCCCGGCCGGCGGAGCCGGCCTCCGCGGCGCGCTCTCGAGTCAGGAGCCTCAGGGTGCCTGAGCTGACCTACCGCGAGGCCGTTCGCGACGCGCTCTCCCGGGCGATGCGCTCCGACGACGACGTCTTCATCATGGGCGAGGACATCGCCGAGATGGGCGGCTCGATGGGCGTGACAGCTGGGATGCTCGACGAGTTCGGGCCGGAGCGGGTCCGCAACTCCCCGATCTCGGAGATGGCGATCGCCGGCGCGGCGATCGGCGCTGCGCTGCAAGGCATGCGGCCGGTCGCGGAGATCATGTACGAGGACTTCCTCACGCTCGCCACGGAACAGATCGTCAACCAGGCCGCGAAGCACCGCTACATGTCCGGCGGGCAGCTCACCGTCCCGGTCGTCTTCCGCACGCAGGGCGGGGCCGGCTGGTCGCCGGGCGCGCAGCACGCGCAGCAGCTGGAGGCGTGGTTCGTGCACATCCCGGGTCTCAAGGTCGTGTTCCCCTCGACGCCGGAGGACGTCCGCGGGCTGCTCTGGTCGGCGATCTACGACGACAACCCCGTCGTCTTCTTCGAACACCGGACGCTCTACCCGATCAAGGGCGACGTGCCGCAGGAGATCGAGCCGATCCCGATCGGCCGCGCGCGTGTCCACCGAGAGGGCGAAGACGTGACGGTGATCGCGACCGGGCGGCTCGTGCACGAGAGCCTCCGGGCGGCTGAGGAGGCCGAGCGAGACGGGATCTCGGTCGAGGTCGTGGACCCGCGCACGCTTCAGCCGCTCGACGAGGACACGCTCGTCTCGTCGGTCAAGAAGACGAACCGAGCCGTCGTCGCGCACGAGGCGGTAACACGGATGGGCTTCGGCGCCGAGGTCGCCGCCGTGCTCCAGTACCAGGCGTTCGACTGGCTCGACGCGCCGATCGAGCGGGTGGGCGCGAAGTTCGCGCCGATCCCGTTCGCGCCCGTGATGGAGGGGTTTGTCATCCCGCACGCCGAGGACGTGCTCGCCGCGATCAAGCGGACAGTGGGGAAGGAATAGGGGTGGCGACCGAGGTCATCCTCCCGCGGCTCGGCCAGGGGATGGAGTCCGGCACGATCGTCCGCTGGCTCAAGTCCGAGGGCGAGCCGGTGGCGAAGGGAGAGCCGCTGTTCGAGCTCGACACCGACAAGGTGACGCAGGAGGTCGAGGCAGAGGCGGCGGGCGTCCTGCTCAAGATCGCGGTTCCCGAGGGCGAGGTACCCGTCGGGCAGACCATTGCCTTCATCGGCGCCGAGGGTGAGGACGTGCCGGACATTGCGGCTGCGGCGCCTCCGGAGTCGGGTGCCAGGCACCAGACGGTGGTCGAGAGCGAAGTTGTCGACGAAGTGCCCGGCACCAGTCCGCAGCAGACGAACGGCAGGCTCAAGGCGTCGCCGCTCGCGCGCCGCATCGCGCGGGAGCGCGGGGTCGAGCTCTCCGGGATTCGCGGCACCGGCCCCGACGGCCGCATCGTGGCCGAGGACGTGGAGCGCGCCGAGGCCGCAGGCCCGACGGCGCCGCCGCTCGCCGCTCCGGCTGCGGTCCCGGCGGGCGAGGTCGAGCGCGTCCCGCTGACGAGCATCCGCAAGACGATCGCGCGCCGCCTGACCGAGGCGTGGCAGATCCCGGTCTTCCAGCTGCAGACCTCGGCCGACATGACGCGCGTGAACGCGCTCGTCGCGAGACTGCGCGAGCGCGACCCCGACCTTCGCGTCACCGTCACCGACGTCCTGACCAAGATCTCGGCGCAGGCCCTCATGCACCACCGCGAGGTGAACGCAGAGTTCACGGAGGACGCGATCTTGCTCCACCCGACCGCGAACGTCGGCCTCGCCGTCGCGGCGCCGCAGGGTCTCGTGGTACCCGTGATCCACGGTGCGGAACGGCTCTCGCTCACCGAGATCTCTGCCGTCCGGGCGGATCTCGTCGGTCGTGCGCGCGAGGCGAAGCTCCGAGCCGAGGATATCGACGGCGGCACGTTCACGATCTCGAACCTCGGCATGTACGCCGTCGAGCGTTTTACGGCCGTGCTCAACCCGCCGCAGGCCGCCATCGTCGCGGTCGGCGCGACCGAGGAGCGCGTCGTACCGGCCGGCGAAGAAACGGTTGTGCGCCCCATGCTCACGTTGACGGGAACCTTCGACCATCGCGCCGTCGACGGCGCCCCCGCTGCCGCCTTCCTCCAGACGCTGAAGGAGAGCCTGGAGGACCCGGGGCTCGCGTTGTAGAACTGTCCCATGGCGCCGACGGTCTGGTACCACGTCCGCAACCTCGACGAGGGGCGCCGCTTCTACCGTGAGGTGCTCGGCTTCGAGGAGCTGTCGGTCGATTTCGAGGACGGGTGGTCCACGCTCAAGCGCGACGAGATGGAGATCGGGCTCGTCGAGGGCGAGCCGAGCGAGGACGGCGTCGCCCACGTCGACGTCGCCGACCTGAAGCAGGAGGCTGACCGGCTACGCGAGGCGGGCGTCGAGGTCGGGATCCTCCTTGAGCTCACGGGCGAGATGCGCTTGCTCGACGTCTACGACCCTGACGGCAACCGGATCCAGCTCGCCCAGGAGCTACGGAGCTGATGAGCTGATGCTGCGTCCCGTCGACCAGCAGGACGCGCGCTTTCTCCGCGACATGGTCCGCCACGCCTACCACTGGCGCATGGGCGATCCCGACCTGCCGGTCTTCCGCTACGTCCAGAACTGGGGACGGCCCGGCGACTCCGGCGTGGTCGCCTCGGCAGGCCCGAACGCGTACGGCGCTGCGTGGTACCGGCTCTTTCCGGCCTCGGCGCCGGGCTTCGGGTTCGTCGACGAGGAGACGCCGGAGGTCACGATCGCGGTCGTCCCGAGCCACCGCGGCAAGGGCACCGGCGGCGAGCTGCTCGAAGCGCTGCTCGAGCGCGCGCGGGCGGAAGGCTTCTCCCGGCTCAGCCTTAGCGCCGAGCCGGGCCAGACTGGCTTCTACGAGAAGCACGGCTTCCGCGAGCTGCGACGCGAGGACGGAACCGTGACGATGGTCGCCGACCTCTGATTAGTGTCAGTCCGGACGAGATAGGGACAAAGGGAGAGTGAGCATGGAAGTTGACGTCGCCGTCCTGGGGGGCGGCCCGGGCGGCTACACCGCCGCCATCCGCGCCGCGCAGCTCGGCGCGAAGGTCGCCTGCATCGAAAAGGAGCCCGAGCTCGGCGGCACCTGCCTGCGCGTCGGCTGCATCCCCACCAAGGCATGGGTGCAGACCGCGTTCGCGCTCAAGGAGGCGGAGGAGAGCTTCGCAAAGTTCGGCGTCTCGGTAGGGGAGGCAAAACTCGACTTCGCGGCCTCGAACACGTGGAAGGCGGCCGTCGTCGAGCAGATGACCTCGGGCGTCGCGAGCCTCTTCAAGGCGAACGGCGTCGAGTGGGTGAAGGGCTCGGGAAGCTTCACCGACTCAAACACGATTGCAGTCGAGGGCGGCGACAGCGTTTCGTTCAAGTCGGCGATCGTCGCAACCGGCTCCTACCCGCTGCGCCCGCCGATCGAGGGACTCGACTCGCCCCGCTGCGTCGACTCGACCGGCTTGCTCGCGCAGGAGCAGGTACCCGGCAGGCTCGTCGTGCTCGGCGGCGGAATCATCGGCTGTGAGTTCGCCTCGATCTTCAACCGCTTCGGCTCCGAGGTGACGATCGTCGAGATGCTCGAGACGCTCATCCCGCAGGAGGACGCCGACGCGGCCGGTGAGCTTGCAAAGCAGTTCAAGCGCCGCGGCGTCGTGCTCCAACTCGGCAAGCAGTGCACGAAAGTCTCCGACGACGGGTCACAGCTCACCGTCCATTACGGTGACGGCGAGACCGTGCAGGCGGATCTGATGCTCGTCTCCGTCGGCCGCGGGCCGCTTGTCGAGGGGATCGGGCTCGAGCAGTCCGGCGTTCTGTACGACCGTCGCTTCGGGATCGGCACCGACGAACATCGCCGCACGAACGTGCCCCATATCTACGCGGTCGGCGACTGCGCGGGCTACTGGCAGCTCGCTCACACCGCCTTCCGCGAGGGCGAGATCGCGGCCGAGAACGCGACCGGCCACGAGGCAGAGTTCGACAACCGCGCGATCCCGCGTCCGATCTACACGGATCCGGAGATCGCGTCCGTCGGGCTGACGGAGGCCGAAGCTCGCGAGCAGTACGGCGACGACGTCGCGGTCGGCCGGTTTCCGTGGGTCGCGAACGCGCGCGCCGTGATGCAGGACGAGACGGTCGGCTGGGTCAAGTCGATCCACGAGACGCGCTACGGCGAGCTGCTCGGGCTGGTCATGGTCGGTCCGCACGTGACCGACATGGTCGAAGCCGGCGTGGTCGCGATCGAGGCCGAGTCGACCGTGGAGACGGTCGCGGACGGCATCGCGCCGCATCCGACGCTGTCCGAGGCGATCAAGGAAGCGGGACTGGTCGCGCTCGGCCGCGCCATTCACATCCCGAACCGCAAGCCGCGAGCGGCCGCTCCCGCGTAAGGCCGGATAGGAGGAACCCATGACCATCGTGAACAGGAGAAATGCGGTCGTCGGCTGGATGATGCTGAAGGTCTGGAAGCGCAATGCGCGGCGCAGGGCGAAGCAGGCTCGTGGGCAGGTCGAGTCGTTGCGCAAGAAGAGCGCTTGAGTCTCTTCCGCTCCTCGATCGACGGCCTCGTGCCGTACGAGCCGGGTAAGCCGGTCGAGGCGGTGCAGCGTGAGCTCGGGCTGGAGCGGGTCGTCAAGCTCGCCTCGAACGAGGGGCCCTTCCCGCCGTTCCCGGCCGCGCTCGAGGCGATGGAGCGTGCAGCGCTCGAGCTCAACCGCTATCCCGACGGCGGCGCCTGGACGCTTCGCACCGAGCTCGCGGAGCGACACGGAGTCGCTTTCGACGAGCTGATCGTCGGCGCGGGCGCGGACGGAATCATCGACCTGCTCGCGCAGGCGACGCTCGACCCGGGAGACGAGGTCGTGTGCGGCTGGCCGTCCTTCCCGAGCTACGCCCTCACGGCGATGAAGCTCGGAGCCGAGACCCGCCGTGTCCCGCTGCGCGACCACACGTACGACCTCGACGGCCTGCTCGCGGCGATCGGGCCGCGGACGAAGCTCGTCTACGTCTGCCACCCGAACAACCCGACCGGGACGGCGAACGGACAGGACGAGTTGCGCGCGTTCCTCGACCGGCTGCCGGAGCACGTCCTCTGCGTCCTCGACCAGGCGTATTTCGAGTACATCGACGACCCGGACTACGTGGACGGACTCGACCTCTTCCGCGAGGGCCGCCGCATCGCCGTGCTGCGGACGTTCTCGAAGATCTACGGGCTCGCCGGCCTCCGCGTCGGCTGGGCGGTGGCCCCGGTGGACGTCGCCACGGCGACGAGCAAAGTGCGCCGCGCATTCGACGTCGCGGCGACCGCGCAGGCGGCGGCGCTGGCGAGCCTCGACCAGCCAGACGAGATCGCGCGGCGCCGGGCGCTGAACGCGGAAGGCCGCGACCGACTGGCCGAGATCCTGCGCGGCCACGGCCTCGAGCCGGCGGGGCCTGCGCGCGGCAACTTCCTCTTCGTGGACGTCGGCGGTGGCCGCGAGTTGTTCGAGCGGCTGCAGGGTGAAGGGGTCATCGTCCGGCCCCTCGACGGCTTCGGCGCGCCCGAGGCGATCCGCGTGACCGTCGGGACGCCGGAGGAGAACGAGGTCTTCGCGGTCGCATTGGGACACGTCCTTTCGGGCGTCTCGTAACCAGCGGCCCGAGGTGGTACTTTCGACCGCAAGCTGGTGAGCTTCCTGTCGTCCGCCCAGTTCGCGCCGCTCCGTCTCGAGGCGTTCCGCAACCTCTTCCTCGCGACGCTTGGATCGAGCGTCGGGACTCTGCTCGCGGCAGTCGCGCTCGCGATCGACGTCAAGGACAAGACCTCCTCGTCGCCCAACTCCGGCGTCTGGGTGGCCGCCGTCCTCATCGTCGAGTTCCTGCCGACGATCTTCGTCGGGCTCCTGCTGGGGCCGCTGCTCGACCGGCTCGACCGAAGGTCGCTGATGATCGCCGCCGACGCGATCCGCGTCGTGGTCTTTGCGGCGTTGCCTTTCGCCACGAGTGCGGGGATGGTCGTCGGCCTCGCGTTCGTCGCCGGCCTCGCGACCGGGTTCTTCCGTCCGGCCGTCTACGCCGGCGTGCCCAACCTCGTGCCCGAAGGAGACCTGCCTGCTGCGAACGCCCTCCTCCAGGGCATCGAGAACGTGAGCTGGGCGGTAGGGCCGCTCGTGGGCGGCGCGCTGACGGCAGCGGCGGGGCCTTCGGCCGCGTACGCGATCAACGCAGTGTCGTTCGTCGTCTCGATCGTGCTCGTGGTGCGCATCCCGGCGCACCTGCTGCAGAGTGAACGAGCGCTTTCGCGCGGGCACTGGCGCGACCTTCGTGACGGCTTCGGCGCGGCGCTTCGCTCGCCCTCGATGCGGGCCGTCCTCGTCGCGTGGGGAATCGCCTCGTTCGCGGCGGGGCTGGCGAACGTCACCGAGATCTTCCTCGCCAAGAACACCCTTTCGGCCGGCGACTTCGGCTACGGGCTGCTTTTCGGAGCGATGGGCACCGGACTCGTCCTCGGCAGCCTCGCCGGCGCGGGGGCCCTCACGCGATACGGCGTCTCGACGGTGTACGGAGCCGGAATCGCCGTGATGGCCGCGGGGTACCTCGGAACCGCGGTGAGCCCGAACGTCTGGGTTGCCGCGGTCCTCTGTGTCGTAGCGGGCGTCGGGAACGGCGTAGCGATCCTCTGCAACGCCCTCCTCGTCCAGCGCGGCACGTTCGACCTGATGCGAGGGCGCGCGCTCACCTTCGTGATGAGCGCGACGTACGTGCTCGTCGGCGTCGGCGAAGTGCTCGGTGGGCTCTTCGTCCACAACGTCGGCGCGCGGTGGATCTGGGCCGGCGCCGGTTGTGCGTTGGTCATAGCCGCGGTGGCCGGCTCGCTCCTCGCCCGTAACCTCGGCGGCGAGACCGCCGCCGAGGCGGAGCGCCGCCGAGAGCCCGCCCGGGTGGCAGCCGCCAACTAGAGAGGCATCCAGCCTCTAGAGTCCTCGCGTGGCCGGGCGCCGCGACTGGACTCGGGAGGATCTGGCGGCCGGCGTCCGCGACGGCGACCGGCGCGCCCTCGCCCGCACGATCTCGCTCGTGGAGGACGGTGACCCGCTCGCGTACGGCGTCGTCGCCGACCTCTATCCGCACACCGGCTCGACGTACTCGGTGGGAGTCACAGGACCGCCGGGCGTCGGCAAGTCGAGCCTCCTCTCCGCCCTGATCCGTCACATCCGCGAGCGCACTGTCACCGTCGGTGTGGTGTCGGTGGATCCGTCGAGCCCCTTCTCGCACGGCGCTCTGCTCGGCGACCGAATCCGGCTCAGCGACCACTTCCTCGATCCCGACGTCTTCATCCGCTCGATGGGGACGCGAGGCCATCTCGGAGGCCTGTCCGAAGCGGCGCTGCAGGCCCTGCTCGTGCTGGACGCGTCCGGGAAGGACGTCGTCTTCCTCGAGACGGTCGGCGCCGGCCAGAGCGAGGTCGAGGTGATCGGCATCGCCGACACAGTCCTCCTCGTCCTCATGCCGGGCTCCGGCGACGCGGTGCAGGCGTTGAAGGCGGGGATCATGGAGATCCCGGACGTGATCGCAATCAACAAGATGGATCTCCCGGGGGCGAAGACGATGCTCAACGAGGTGCGCTCGATCCTCGCGCTCGGCCGCGGCGGCGACTGGAACCCGCCGATCGTCCTCACCGAGGCCATGCGCGGCGAGCACGTGCCGGAGCTGTGGGAGAAGATCGAGGAGCACCGCGCGTTTCTCGAGGAGAGCGGACAGCTCGAGGCGCGGCGTCGCGCGAATCTCGCTCGCGAGGTGTTCGCGGTCGCGTCGAGCCGGGCAAGCCGTCATCTCGAGCGGGCCGTGGCCGACGACGCCGAGCTGCGGCGGCTGCTCGCGGAGGTGCAGGCACGAGAGCTCGACCCACTGACGGCGGTAAGGGAGATACTCGTGAAGGTGTTCCGGATCGACGATGGCGACGCAGGTAACGGCACCCGGACTTCCTGAGATCGAGCGCGCGCGCGAGCGGCTCGACGGAGTCGCGCGCGTCACCCCGGTCTTCCCGTCGGAGACGCTGTCGCGGCTCGCCGGCCGGTCGGTGCGCCTCAAGGCCGAGAACCTGCAGCGGACGGGCTCGTTCAAGATCCGCGGCGCCTACGTCAAGCTCTCGAGCCTCGAGCCCGAGCAGTGCGCCGCCGGCGTGGTCGCTGCGAGCGCGGGCAACCACGGCCAGGCTGTCGCCTGGGCGGCCCGCGAGCTCGGCGCGCCTGCGCGGATCTTCATGCCGCAGGACTCGCCGATGGCGAAGGTCGAGGCGACGCGCAACTACGGCGCCGAGGTCGAGCTGACCGGTCCGGCGTTCGAGGAGACGCTGGCGGAGGCTCTCGCGTACGTCGAGCGGACGGGAGCGGAGTTCATCCACCCGTACGAGGACACCCACGTGATGTCCGGCCAGGGGACGATCGGGCTGGAGCTCGCCGAGCAGGTCGCGGAGCTCGAGACGGTCGTGATCCCGATCGGCGGCGGCGGGCTCGCCTCGGGCATCTCTCTCGCGCTGCGCGCCGTTCGGCCGGGGCTGCGGCTCGTCGGGGTGCAGGCGGCGGGGACGCGCCCGGGCGGCGCCGGCTACACGATCGCCGACGGGATCGCGGTCAAGGAGCCAGGCGAGCTCACGATGGGGATTCTCGGCGAGACGCTCGACGACATCGTCTCGGTGGAGGACGAGCAGATTGCGGAGGCGATCGTGCTGCTCGCCGAGCGGACGAAGCTCGTCGTCGAGGGCGCCGGCGCCGCCAGTGCAGCGGCGATCCTCGGCGGCCTCGTAGGCGGCTCGGGGCCTGCGCTCGCGCTCCTCTCCGGCGGCAACATCGACGCCTCGCTGATGGTGCAGGTGATGCGGCGCGGACTCGCCCTTCACGGTCGCTTCCTGGTGCTGCGCACGCGCGTCCCCGACCGGCCGGGCGAGCTGGCGAAGCTGCTCGGCCTGCTCGCCGAGGAGCGCGTGAACGTCGTCGAGGTCGAGCACCAGCGCGAAGCGGTCGGAGTTCCAGTAGGCGAGACCGGCGTCGAGCTCACGCTCCTCACCCGCGACCCCGAGCACTGCGAGCAGCTCATCGCACAGCTCGCCGAGTGGGGCTATCCGGCCGAGCGCCTCGATTGAGCCGCCGCTTCGACGAGCTGCCCGGGCTGATCGAGGAGAAGCTCGGTGCGCATGAGCGGGTCGTCCTCGTCTACTTCGACGCCTTTGGCTGGCGCTTCCTCGACCGTCACGCGGACCACCCGCTCTTTGCCCGCGCGGACGTGGAACGCTGGTCGTCCTGCTTCCCGTCGACGACGACCGTTCACTCGACGACGATCCATTCCGGCCTCCCGCTGGGCGAACACGGTCTCTACGAGTGGAACGTCCTCGAGCCGCGCCTGAACCGGCTGGTCACGCCGCTCTGGTTCTGCTTCGCCGGCGACGAGCGCCCCGGAACGCTCGTCGACGCCGGGTTCACCCCGCACGACCTCTTCCCCGAGCAGACGCTCTACCGGCGGCTGCTGCCGGTACCGAGCCATGTGGCGGTGCCGGCCGGGATCGCACGCGCGCAGACGAGCCGAGTGCTGCTCCAGGACGCGATCGTCCATCCGTTCGACGAGAACGTCGAAGGCCTCTCCCGGTTGTGCAGCGCGCTCGCAGCCGAGGAGCGCGCCTACGGGACGATCTACCTCGGCGACGCCGACGCGCTGATGCACATGGCCGGGCCCGACGCGCCCGAGGTCGCGGCGCTGATCGAGGAGAACCTCTCCGCGATCGCTGCTGCGCCCTGGCCCGAGGGGACTCTTGTCCTGTTGACGGCCGATCATGGGATGGAAGAGATCTCGCCGGAGCGTACGACGTACGTCAACGTGGTCTGGCCCGAGCTCGCGCAGCACCTGGCGGTGGGTGCCGACGGCAAGGCGCTCGCGCCCGCCGGGTCCGCCCGCGATCTCTTCCTGCACGTCTTGCCGGACCGCCTGGAAGAGGTCGAGGCACGTCTCAGGGATCTCCTCGCCGGTGTGGCGGAGGTCCGGACGGTCGACGCGTTGCTTCGAGAGGGGCTGTTCGGAGCGAACGTCACGGGAGCACTAACCTCGCGGCTGGCGAACCTGATCGTCCTGCCGGCACCGGGCGAGGCCGCCTACTGGCTCGAGCCGGGCGTTTTCGAGCAGCGCTTCCTGGGCCAGCACGGCGGACTGTCGGACAACGAGATGGCGATCCCGTTCGTCAGCTGGGTCGCGGGGGGGTAGCTAGGAGCCGCCGCAGCGGCGGAACGACGTCGTCTCGCCGCCGCGGGCGCGCCAGTCGGCGATGCCGCCGTCAAGCACGGGCCGGGCGTCGAGACCTTCGGCCTGGAGGACGCTCGCCGCGACGGCGGCTCGCGGCCCCGACTCGCAGATCGTGACGAGGGGCCGGCCGTCGAGCAGTCCCGCCTCGGCCGCCGATCGCGCCGTGCGGTAGGGGAGATGGCGCGAGCCGGGGATGTGCCCCTCGTCGCGCTCGTCGGCCTCGCGCACGTCGAGCAGCTCGACGGCCTCGTCCGCAAGCAACCGCTCGAGCTCGTCGAGCGACACCGGCTCGAGCCTCGCAGCGCCACCGCCTTCCTGCCACCCCTCGATCGCGAAGAGTGCGACGGCGTGCAGCGCACGGGTGGCGCACTGCGCCTCGTGCTCGTCCGTTGCGTGGAGGACAAGGGGCCGCCCGGGCAGGACGAAGGCCGCTTTCGTCGCGAAACTCGAGCCCGAGACCGGGATGCCGACGGCGCCGGGATGATGACCCGCTGCGAACAAGTCCGTCGGGCGCACGTCGAGGACGATCGTCTCCTCCTCGAGCGAACCCACCCGCCGGAGCGGCGGCTGCGCGCCGAGGAAGGGGCCGCGGTTCAGCTCGACGATCTGCTCCATGTTCGGCGGCCGGGGCGGCTGCGGCCCGAGCGCCGCGGCGAGGAAGTCCGCGAGCTCACGCCGAAGGGCCGGGTTGAAACGGCGCTCGAAGCCGATCGTGGTCGACGCCTTCGAGCTCATCGCCGCGCCGCAGAGCGAGCCGGTGACGTGACCGGGGAAGACCTCGACGCCGTCCCCGAGTTCGACGAGTCTGCGCAGGCTGTGGAAGAGGCCCTCGGCTCCCTCCTGCGCCTCGACCGCGAGATCCGGCCGTCCCGCGTCGCCCACGAAGAGCGAGTCGCCGGTGAGGACGAGCCATGGCTCCTCCGCGCGGGAGTGGTCGATCACGGCGAAGCAGCAGTGCTCGGGCCGGTGTCCGGGCGTGTGGATCGTCCGGAGGACGACCTCGCCGACCGCGATCTCCGTTCCGTCTGCGAGCGGCTCGTGCGAAAACGCCGCCTGGGCCGCTCCGTGGACGCGAATCGGGATCCCATGCTCGAGCGCGAGGCGTCCGTGACCGGAGACGTGATCCGCGTGCGTGTGGGTCTCGAGGACGGCCACGAGCCGGACCTCTCGGTGTTCCGCCTCCGCCAGAACCGGCTCCGCGTGATACGGGGGGTCGACGACGACCGCGACGCCGGCGTGCTCGTCCCCTACGAGATACGAGGCGCAGCCCAGATCGTCGTCCAGGAACTGCTTGAACAGCACGGAGCGACGCTACCACCGTCCTCCGCTATGTATCCGAAAGCGGCTCTTGCGGCGTCGAGGCGACTTCTTCGCGCGCGTGTTCTTCGTCGAGCAGCCGCATCACGAACCAGCCGATTGCGAGCAGGAAGACGAGTGTCTGCTCGCCGTTCATGAGGATCCCGCCGAGGTTCTGGTCGCGTATGGGCGAGAGTCCCCACAGTCGCGGCGCATGCTCGTAGTACGAATAGAACGGACGGCTGGAGAAGATGTACGCGAGGCCGAGGAACGAAGAGCCGATGAAGGCAATCGCGAGGTAGCCGAGACCGGCGGGCACCGAGAGCCGCCCGCTCACGATCGGCCACCAGAAGAGGAGGCCCACGCCGATCAGGATCGCGTGCTCGATGTTCAGGCCCCAGCCGGTCCGGAGCGCCCATTCGTAGAAGGGGGCAAGGTGCGTCAGGTACCACGCCCCGAGCCAGATTGGGAGGATCCAGCGCGCGCGCACACGACCCAGGCCTCGTCGACCGAGCGCGGCTCGCATCCGCGGCGTCAGCCCGAGCAGGACGAGTAGCGGTGCGACGTCCGCGATCAGCGCGTTCTGGAGCAGGTGCATGAGCAGGAGAAAGTGGGCTGCGACCGTCTCGAGCGGCGAGTTGAGGGCGGCCGCGATCAGGAAGAGGCCGGACGCGAAGGCGACGATGCGCCAGGTCGCCGGCGGGTCGGCGCGCGCTGCGCGCCAGTAGAGGGCAGCGGCGCCGACCGCGAGCACGAGGAAGAGCGGCTCGAAGCTGAAGGCTGTCGCGTTCACGTGGGCGATGTGGCAAGGCGACCCGCGCGAGCGCGACTCCAGCGCGGGCGAAGAATCAGCGCGACGCAGATCCCGAGCGTCACGAGCTGCTCGACCATCATCACGATCCCCGAGAGCTGCTGATCGGTAAGAGCCGAGATCCCGTCGGCGCCGTGGTAGAACGGATACAGCGGCGTGAACGAGAAGACGAGTACGTCGGTCAGGATCTGACCCGCCGCGAACATCGCCGCCGCCAACGCGACGCGGCCGCCGACAGTCAGCCGCCGGTGCGAGCCCGGATCGACGAGCAGCGTCCAGACGAGGAACCCGCAGAACACCCAGCAGACGTGCTCGAAGTTGTGGAGCCGCTCGTGGCGGAGGGCGAGATCGTAGAGGTAGGGGATATGCCAGATCGCAAGGTTCGCGGCCCAGAGCGAGAAGGCGACGCGCGGCTTGAGCAGCGTCCCCAACACGGCGCGGACGCGGGTGTTCCTCGCGAGCGGCGCGAGGATGGCGGCGGGGAGGAAGAAGACGAGCAGCGGCCCGCGGAGCGCGGTCACCATCAGCGCCGGCCCGAGGTCGCCGATCAGGACGTGCTGGCCCATGTGGGCCGAGAGGAGCTTCTCGTCGGCGAGGCGATCGAGCGGACCGATGAGCGCGAAGAGCGTCACCCCGAGCCCCGCGCCGAAGAGCAGGACCCGATCCCACCCGGCGAGGTCGCGACGGCCGCGCCGGCGTAGCCGCACTACAGCCTGGAGGAAGAGGAGCGCCGCGACCGCGGCCGCGATGACCGGAATCACGCCCCCGATTGTGCCTCCGATGCGCCGGAGTCGGAGCTAGAACCCGAGGAGGCGGGCGATCACCATGCGCTGAACCTCGTTCGTGCCCTCGCCGATCTCGAGGATCTTCTGGTCGCGGTAGAGGCGCGAGATCGCGAACTCCTCCATGAATCCGTAACCGCCGTGGATCTGGAGCGCGACGTTGACGACGCGGTTCGAGAGCAGGCCCGTGTAGAGCTTTGCCTGCGCCGCGGCGAGGGCGAACGAGTGGCCGGCGTCCTTGAGCCACGCCGCCCGGTAGACGAGCTGCCGCCCGGCCTCGATCTCGGTCGCCATGTCTGCGAGCTGGAACTGGATCGCCTGGAAGCTCGCGATCGGCCGGCCGAACTGCTGCCGCTCCTTCGCGTAGACGGCGGCGAGGTCGTACGCGCCCTGAGCGAGCCCGACGCCCATCGCCGCCACCGAGATCCGCCCGCCGTCGAGGATCTCGAGGAACTGCTGGAAGCCCTGTCCGCGGGGGCCGAGCAGGTTCGCCTCGGGCACCGCGCACGAGTGGAAGGAGAGCTCGCGCGTGTCGGATGCGCGCCAGCCGAGCTTGTGCATCGGCCCCGAGATCTCGTACCCGGGCGTGCCGTTCGGAACGATGATGTTCGAGATCTCGTCGTCTCCGGTGCGCGCGGTGATCGTGACGCAGGCGCTGATGTCGGTGCCCGCATTCGTGATGAAGATCTTGGAGCCGTCGATCACCCACTCGCCCTCTCGCAGCTCGGCCTTCGTCCGCGTCGCGCCTGCGTCCGAGCCCGCGTTCGGCTCGGTGAGCCCGAACGCAGCGAGACCCTGGCCCGAGGCGAGCCGCGGCAGCCATTCCTGCTTCTGCTCCTCGTTGCCGAACTGGAGGATCGGCATCGTCCCGAGCGAGGTGTGCGCCGCGACCGTGATCGCGACGGACGAATCGATGCGCGTCAGCTCCTCGACCGCGATCGCGTACGAGACGGTGTCGCCGCCCGCGCCACCGTACTCGTCGGGGATCGGGAGGCCCATGAGGCCGAGCTCGCCGAGCTCCGCGACGAGCTGGTATGGGAAGCGCGCCTCGCGGTCGAGCTCCTCGGCGACGGGCGCAACCTTCGTCTCGGCGAACTCGCGGACGGTGCGGCGGATGAGCTCTTGCTCGTCCGTCAGCTCGAAGTTCAAGCCAGCATCCTGCCGAGCTCGGCGATGAGCCGGACGCCGTAGCCGGTTCCGCCGGGCACGCGGAAGTAGTCGCCGCGGCTGCGCTCGAGGAAGGCGGGGCCGGCCATGTCGACGTGGCACCAGGGGCCGTCGCCTGCGAACTCGTGCAGGAACTCGGCGGCGAGCGCGGGCGAGGCCTGGCGCAGCGTCGAGGCGTTCTTCATGTCCGCGAATGCCGAGTCGATGTAGCGCCGGTAGCGCGGGTGGAGCGGGAATGGCCAAACGAGGTCGCCGCTGCGGCGGCCGGCCTCGATGATCTTGTCTCCCCAGTCGGCGTCGTTTGCGAAGGCGCCGGCGTAGAGGTCGCCCAGCGCCAGCTCCATCGCGCCCGTGAGCGTCGCGAGATCGAGGACGTGCGTCGCTCCCTCCCGGCGCACGTACCAGAGCGCGTCGGCAAGGACGAGGCGTCCCTCGGCGTCGGTGTTGATGACCTCGATCGTCTTGCCGTTCGCGGCGCGGAGGATGTCGCCGGGGCGGAACGCGTCGCCGCCCGGCAGGTTCTCGGCCGCGGCGAGGGCGGCGATCGCGCGCACCGGAGTGCCGAGCGCAGCGAGTGCGCCGATTCCGTGCAGCGTGCCCGAGCCGCCGGACATGTCGCCCTTCATGTCCTGCATCCCGCCGGACGGCTTGATCGAGATGCCACCGGCGTCGAACGTGATCGATTTGCCGACGAGCCCGAGCACCAGGTCGTTCTTCGCGTTCGGTGGCTCGTAGCGCAGGACGATCAGGCGCGGCTCGTTGCGGCTCCCACGGCCGACCGCCGTCAGGGCTCCCATGCCGAGATCGTCGAGCTCCTTCGTCGCCAGCACCTCGCACGTCACATGCTCGTGCTCGGCCGCCAGCTCCTTCGCCCTCTCGCCCAGCGTGTGCGGCGTCAGCTCGTTCGGCGGCGTGTTCGAGAGGTCGCGCGCGCGGTTCGCCCGCTCGGCGACGATCGCCGCGCGCTCGACGGCCGCTCGCAGCCCGGGGTCGTCCGCGTGGCCCACGACGATCCGCTCCGGTGCGCGGGTCTCGTCCTGCGACTTCCAGTGGCCGGGCGAATAGCCGCCGAGGATCGTCCCCTCGACGAGCGCCGCGGCCTGCTCGGGCAGCGGCACCGGAAGGGAGTCGTCGAGCAGCCAGACAAGCGTTCCGCCGACGCGCGCCAGCGCCTGCGCCGCGGCCGCGCCCGCCGTGCGCAGCGCTTCCGCGTCGACGTCGTCGCGCTCCCCGACGCCCGCCACGACGAGGCGAGGCGCCTCGAGCTCTCCGTTCAGGTGGAGGAGGACGGCCTCGCCGCGCTCGCCGCGCAACTCTCCGCTCTCTCCGAGCTTCGCGAGCAGGCCGCCGAGCCTGTCGTCGACGATCTTCGCGCCGTCCCCGCCGAGCGGCTGAGTCACGGGAAGCGCCAGCGCATCCGCTTCCGCCTGCCCCGGAAGGGCGATCTCGACCTTCGTCACGGAGCGCGATGGTATCGCTGCTACGAAGACGACGGCGCATAGACTCGCCCTCGACCCCGAAAGGAGCGATAGATGCCAGGCACCGTGCAGGAGTTCTTCGAGACACTTCCGTCACGCGCGGACACGTCGAAGATCGAGGGGATGAACAACTCGTACGGCTTCGACATCGAGGGTGCGGGCCAGTGGACCGTCAAGGTCACCGACGGCAGCGTCAGCGTCCACGACGGTCTCGACGAGGGCGCCGACTGCACGATCAGCGCCTCCCACGAGATCTTCGAGAAGATCGTCGCGGGCGAGCAGAACCCCACGAGTGCCTACATGACCGGCAAGCTCAAGCTCAAGGGCGACATGGGCGCCGCCATGAAGCTCCAGAAGCTCTTCCCGAGCTAGCCGAACGCGATCTCCGCCGACTCCGCCACGCGCCTGTAACCGATCCGCTCGTAGATCGCGTTCGAGGTCGGGTTGGCGAGGTCGGTGTAGAGGAAGCAGAAGCGCCGGCCGCCGTCGAAGAGCCGGCCGTCGAGCAGGCGTTGCGAGAGCTCTGCCGTCAGCGCGGTCGCGTAGCCGTTGCCGCGGAGCTCCGGCGGCGTGTACACGGGGCCGATGCGGACTCCGTTCGGCGTCGGCCCGCCCCAGCCCGCGACGGACACCGGCTCGCCGCCGTCCTCCCAGAACAGGATCCCGGCCGACGGCGAGGAGAGCCGATGGCCGATCATCACCTCGGCGCGGTCATGTCCCGGCCCGCCCTGGTGCAGGACCTCGTCGCCGAAGGCGATCCACCAGCGCAGCGCGAGCTCACGATCGTCCGTCCTCGCGACGCGAGCCGACCCGGGCACGGCCGGCGGAGGCGTCACCCGCTCGAGCGCGTAGACGCCCTGCCGCATGTTCGTGCGTGCCCGACCACCGGTGTGCCGGGACCACAGCCCCGCAAACTCCTCCACCTCGGGCACCGAGCCGACGACGCCGGCCAGCTCCTCGCTCGCAACCGCCTCGACCAGCGCCGCGAGGGCGTCCGAGGACTGGGGTCTGCCCAGGATGAGGTTGTACGGCGGCGTCTGCAGTGCGGCACCGACCGGACGGACGCCGTCGCGAACGAGCCAGAGCCGGATGTCCTCGTAGAGGCCGTCGCGGGCGTTGGCGGCGATGCCGAGGATCAGGTTGTGCCGTGCCTCGTCGGCGAGCAGGAGCGGCCCGGCCTCCTCGAGGAAGGCGGCCGCATCGCCGGGCTGCACGACGTCCACTACTCGTCGAGCTCCACGAGCACGGCTCCGCCGGCGACGCGGTCGCCCTCGACGACGTGGACGGCTCGCACCGTCGCCTCGTACGGAGAGACGAGCGGCGTCTCCATCTTCATCGCCTCGAGTACGACGAGCGGCTGCCGCGCATCCACCCTCGCACCCGGCTCGACAAGCACGCGGATGACCGTGCCGGGCATCGGCGCGACGACCTCCGACTGCTCGCTCGAGCCCGGCCCGTGTCCGGCGGCTTCCGTATCGACGTCGGGCGCCGGCCGGGACGGTGGAGAGGGGAGGTTGAGCCGCCACGGGCTGCTCCAGACCCCGGCGGGCGCGGCCGCCGGCGGCTCAGACAGGGGCGGGTTCTCGGTCAGGAACGCGGTCGTGACGCGGCCGGCGCGCACGAGCGGGTGCGCGACGAGCCAACGAAGAAGCGGGAGGTTCGTCGTGACGCCGCCGATCTCCGTCTCCCGGAGGGCCCGCCCGAGGCGGTCCAACGCGTCCCGGCGCGTGTCGCCCGCCGCGATGAGCTTGGCGATCATCGGGTCGTACGCGGTGCCGATCTCGTCGCCCTCCCGGACGCCGGAGTCGACACGGATCCCCTCGGGCAGCCGCAGTCGCTCGAGTCGGCCGGCCTGGGGAAGGAACGAGCGCGGATCCTCCGCGTAGAGGCGCACCTCGACCGCATGCCCGCGCATCTCGGTGCCCTGGAAGGACAGAGCCTCTCCGGACGCGATCCGGAGCTGCTCCCGCACGATGTCGATCCCCGTCACGAGCTCCGTCACCGGATGCTCGACCTGGATGCGCGCGTTCAGCTCGAGGAACCAGAAGTCGCGGCCGTCGAGCACGAACTCGGCGGTGCCCGCGCTCTCGTAGCCGATCGCTCGCGCGAAGGCGACCGCCGCGTCGCTCATCCGGGTTCGTAGCTCGGGGTCGAGCGCGGGGGAGGGCGCCTCCTCGAGCACCTTCTGGTGGCGGCGCTGGATCGAGCAGTCGCGCTCGCCGAGCGCCGCGACGTTGCCGTGGCCGTCGGCCAGGAGCTGGATCTCGACATGACGCGGCCGTTCGAGGAAGCGTTCGCAGAAGACGGAGTCGTCGCCGAACGCCGCGGCCGCCTCGCGCCGCGCTGCCGCGAGCGCCTCGTCGAGCTCGTCGGGCGCGCGCACGACGCGCATGCCGCGCCCACCGCCGCCCGCCGCCGCCTTGACGAGCAGCGGAAAGCCGATCTCCTCCGGAGTCCCGCTCGGCAAGACCGGGACTCCCGCTGCACGCGCCGTCTCCTTCGCGGCGAGCTTGTCGGCGCCGGCCCGTAGCGCCGCAGGCGGAGGTCCCACCCAGGTCAGTCCCGCTTCGAGCACCGCCTCGGCGAGCTCCGCGCTCTCGGAGAGGAATCCGTAGCCCGGATGAATCGCGTCGGCGCCGGACTCTCGCGCGGCGCGGACGTGCTCGGCCGGGTCGAGATACGAGGAGATCGCTACAAGGGCATCCGCGGACTCTGCGTGGAGCGCTCCTTGGTCGTCGGGGGCCGCGACGGCGACCGTCTCGATGGCTTCGGCACGGCAGGCGCGGAAGATGCGCAGCGCGATCTCACCGCGGTTTGCAACCAACAGGCGGCGCATGGAGCCGAGTCTAGGCTTCGCCTCGCCAAAAGACTCGTGCGAGCCGGCGGAGTCGGCTCTACTCTTCCCCGATTACGCGACGCGAAGGTAGGTACTGCGGTTTGCGGGTGAAGCTGGGGATTGCGGTGGTGGTTGTAGTCTCGGCGGTCGCCGCCGTGAGCGCTGCAACCGCGCGCGCGGGAACGGCGCTGATCGTCACCGGCCACGGCTGGGGACACGGCGTCGGGCTGAGCCAGTGGGGCTCGTACGGCTACGCGCTGCACGGCTGGAAGTACCGCCGGATCCTCTCGCACTACTACCCGGGAACGCAGATGGGCCACGTCGGCGAGATGCGCGTGCGCGTTCTGCTCACGCACGGCGCAAGCTCGGTCACCGTCGGTTGCGCCACGCCGATGCGTGTCACCGACGGCAGGCGCCTGACGCGAACGCTTTCGGCCGGGACGTACGGCGTGGGGCCGCGGCTCGTCCTTCCGGTGCGCCACAAGGGGCAGGGCCTTTCGTTCGGGCACCTCGCGGTCTTCGACTGCGCCCGCGCGCCGCTCACGTTCGACGGGCGCGAGTACCACGGGACGCTCGCTCTGCGCAGCCAGGGCGGAGGCGTCTCCGTCGTCAACGGCCTCTCGCTCGACACGTATCTGCGCGCAGTCGTCCCGTCGGAGTCGCCGTCGCACTGGCCGGTCGCCGCACTGGAGGCGCAGGCGGTCGCCGCCCGCTCCTACGCCGTCTACCAGCTGCGGCCGAGCTCGTGGTACGACCTCGTGCCCACCACGGCCGACCAGGTCTACGGCGGTGTGAGGGCCGAGACGCCGCGCTCCGATCACGCCGTGTACGCGACGCTCGGACAGGTGCTGACGTACGACGGCAACCCGGCGCGGACGTACTACTCCTCGAGCTCCGGCGGCCGGACCGAGGCCGTGCAGGATGCGTGGCCGGGCTCGGCGCCGACCCCGTACCTACGCTCGGTGCCGGATCCGTACGACACCTACTCCCCGCACCACGACTGGGGCCCGTACAACTTCTCCGGTCCGCGGCTGGCTGCGCGGCTCGGCCTTGGCAGCGCCGTCGAGTCGGTTCACGTTCAGCGCGACAGCAGCGCACGAGTCGAGTCGGTGAGCTTCGGACTGGCTTCGGGCGGCGTCGCCACCCGCAGCGGAGTCGCAGTCGCCCGGGCGCTGCACCTCCTGTCGAGCTGGTTCTCGGTCGGCAACCTACAGCTCTCCGCAAGCAGCGATCACGTGCTCTACGGAAGCCACGTCACGCTCGCAGCGCGGGCCATGGGCGTGAAAGCCGCGCTGCTGCAGCAAAGGAGCCCGACCGGCGCGTGGGCGACCGTCCGCCAGGTGACGGGCCTGGCGCAGCTACAGCTCCAGCCGCGCGCGAGCACCGCGTTCCGCCTCGTCGCCCCCGGCACAAACGGGACGTCTGTGTCGGTCGCGGTCGCGCCGCACGTGCAGGTGCACGCGCTCAGCGCGCGGCTACTCGCCGGGGCAATCTCGCCGGCTCCGGGCGCGTCCGTCGCGGTCTCGCGGATGGTGCGTGGGCAGTGGCGGGTCGTCGCCCATCCGATCCTGGACTCGAGCGGCAGGTTCCGGACGCCGCTGCCGCTGCGTCCGGTCGAATACAGGATCAGCGTCGCAGCCGGCAGGCTCGCGGCCACTCAGACCTCGCTCCAACTCACTAGGCGACAGCTCCAGAGCCTGCGCTAGCAGTAACGCGATTCGCCACCGGACGGCTGCGGCTCCAGTCGACGAGCCGCGCTCCGACGTAGGCGGCGAACGAGATCGACGTGATGAAGAAGCTCGTCGGCCACGGCTTCGCGAGGGAGAGCAGAATCCCGCCTTCGGTCGAGACGAGCGCGATCGCAACGCTGAGGAGAAGGGCGAGCGCGGGCCGTCCCGTCAGCCGCAGGGCGGCCGCCGCCGGTGTGATCACGAGCGCGAGGACGAGCAGGACGCCCACCACCTGGATCGCCTCGGCGGTCGTCAGCGCGAGCAGGAGGAAGATCGCGACCGAGAGGGCCCGCAGCGGGACGCCGCGCGCGGCCGCGATCTCAGGGTCGACGCTCGAGAAGAAGAGTGGCCGATAGACCACCGCGAGGCCGACGAGGACGATCCCGCCGACGATGGCGAGGTCCCGCAGCTGCGCGTCCGAGACGCCGACGATGCTGCCGAAGAGAAGGTTCGTCGCCTCGGTCGCGTAGCCCTGGTACAACGACAGGAAGAGCACGCCGAGGCCCAGGCCGAAGGCGAGGACGGCCCCGATGGCGCTGTCCCGCTCGCGCCCACGCAGCGAGAGCAGCCCCAGCACGAGCCCGACGAGCAGCGAGCCGCCGAGCACCCCGAGCACCGGGTCGATCCCGATCACGAGCGCGCCCGCGGCGCCGGTGAATCCGAGCTCCGAGATCGCGTGCACCGCGAAGCTCATCCCTCGCGCCACGACGAAGACGCCGATCGCGCCCGACACGACCGCGACCACGGCGCCGGCCCAGAGCGCGGTGTGGACGAAATGCTGGTCGAGGAGCTGGGTGAACATCAGTGGCCGTTCTCCACGTGGTGGACGTGCTGGTCGTCCGGCGTCCCCACGACGACGACGCGGCCACGCACGCGCAGGACGTCGACCTCGGTGTCGTAGAGGCCCGACAGCGTCTCCGACGTCAGCACCTCGTCGGGCGTCCCGATCGCCCAGCTGCCGGGAGCGAGATAGAGGACGCGGTCGACGCTGTGCAGCACCGGGTTGACGTCGTGGGTGACGAAGACGACGGGCGTCCCGGCGCTCTGGCGCCGCGCATCGAGCAGGTCGACGACGCCGCGCTGGAGCGCGAGGTCGAGCGAGAGCAGCGGCTCGTCGGCGAGGATGAGCACCGGGTCGGCGACGAGGGCCTGCGCCACGCGCAGACGCTGCTGCTCACCCCCCGAGAGCCGGCCGATCGGCGCATCCGCATAGGCCGAGGCGCCCACCTCGGTCAGGGACGCGTCCACCCGGGCGTGATCCTCGGCGCTGAACCGGCCGAAGCCCCAGCGGTGGCCGTCGAGTCCGAGCCGCACGAGGTCGCGGCCGCGCAGCACGATGTCACGGTCGAAGACGCGCTGCTGCGGCACATAGCCGATCCTGTGGCAGCGCTCGCGCGGCGGGCAGCCCTCGATCACGATGCTCCCGGCGCTCGGCTCGAGCAGCCCGAGCAGGATCCGGAGCAGCGACGTCTTGCCGGTTCCGTTCGGCCCGAGCACCGCGAGGAGCTCGCCCCGCTCGAGTTCGAAGCTGAGCTCCTCGAAGAGCGTGCGGTCGCCGAAGCGAAGTGCGAGATCGTCGACCGTGACGACGCTCATTTCGCGAGCGCCGCCGCGAGTGCGCGGGCCTGGGCGAGCTGCCATTGCTGGAAGGTCAGGTGCGCCGGGAGCGTCTCGCTCACCGGGACGACCGGGATGCCGGCGCTCCGGGCCTCAGCCTGCAGCCGTGCGGTGATGGGGGAGACGGCCTGGCGGTTGTAGAGCAGCGCGCGGATCCGGTGCTGCGCCACGAGAGCACTCATGGCCGCGAAAGCGGAAGGGGACGGCTCGGTCCCTTCCTCGATCGGCCGCGTGAACGAGTCGGGCGCGAGGTTCCGCAGTCCCGCCGCCGAGAGGAGGTAGCCGGGCACCGGCTCGGTGTACGCGACGGATGCGCCGCCGAAACGGGCACGGATGGTCGCGACCTCGCGCCGGAGCGGCCCGAGCGAGCGCTCGAAGCGGTGGAGGCCGCGGCGGTACGCGACAGCGTGGGACGCATCGGCATGGGCAAATGCGCCGGCGATCGCCGCAGCGATGCGATCTAGGTGCGGCACGTCGTACCAGAGATGCGGGTTCGCGTCCTTGCCGTGGACGCCCAGGACGTCCGCCATCGTCACCACGACGCGACTCTTGCTCGGCGCGGCATCCTCGAGCTTCGTCATGAAGGCGTCGTAGCCGAGCCCGTTCTGCAGCACGACCTTCGCCTCGGCGACCGCCAGGCCGTTGGACGTGCGCGGCTCGAAGAGATGCGGGTCGGCGGTCGGACTCGTGAGGATCGAAGTGACCGCGACGTGGGGGCCGCCGATCTGGCCCGCGACGTTCCCGTAGACGTTCTCCGCGGCGACGACCTGCAGCTTGCCGCTCGCAGCACCGGAGCTCCCGCACGCTGCGAGAAGCAGTGCCGTGACACCGAGAACGATAACGGTTCTCATTCGCATCTTGGCTAGGATACTCAACGTGACAAGGACGCGCGAAGACCTGTCGGAGCTCCTGGAGCGGAACGGGGTCCGGGCGACAGCGCGCCGTCTCGAGGTCCTCGAGGAACTCGCGCAGGAGCGCGACGACGTGACGGCGCAGCAGCTCTGGAGTCGTCTCCGCCGACGTGACTCGGCGACCGGGCTCGCCACCGTCTACCGCACGCTCGCCCTCCTGAGCGAGAAGGGTGTCGTCGACGTCCTTTCGCATCACGGCGGCGAGCAGTGCTACCGGCTCTGTGGCGGCGAGCATCATCACCACCTGCTCTGCGAGCACTGCCATCGCGTGGTCGAGGTGCAGGAGTGCGGGCTCGACGACTGGGTCGCGGCGGCCGCGAAGCAACACGGCTTCGTGGCGACCGACCATCGCGTCGAGATCGTCGGCCTCTGCGCCGACTGCCGCTAGCTCGTCCGCAGCCCGGGGTACCGTCGTCGCCGTGCGCGTCGCGATCGCCCTCGTCCTGGGGCTGATGCTCGCCGGCTGTGCCTCCGGCAAGCAAACCGTCTCGACGGTGACCGTGACCGTCCAGAAGCCACCGAAGGCAGCCGTGCCCGGTCCGCAGAACGCGACCTACTTCGGCCAGATCGCCTCGGTCACGAAGGCGGACGCGAAGCGGTTCCTGCTCGTCCTGCGTCCGCAGCTCTACCTCGTCGGCATCACCGCGAACGTCGCCGGCGCGGCCCAGCAAGGGACTCAGTGCGCACCGCTCGCGTGTCCCGGCGTGGACGACGACCGCCTCGTCCTTCCGGCCGGCAGCCGGCCGCTCACGTTCATCCTCCCGGCGAAGACGAACGGCACTGTGTTGACGGGAGTGGGGAACAACGGCACGACCGCGGTGTCGGGAGCCCAGCTCTCCGCGCTCGTCGCCGGCGCGAAGACGCCGCATCTGACCGAGACGCTGGTCTCGGGCGTGTGGCTGACTGTGAACGTCGACACCGTGACGTCCTTCGCACAGCAGTTCCAGCCCTAGGAAGGCCGGCGCCAGCTCGGCGCGCGCTTTTCGAGGAAGGCGCGCAGACCCTCCTGTCCCTCCTCGCTCGTGCGCCGCTCGGCGATCCAGCGCGCCGTTTCGGGCCCGTCCGGACGCTCGCGTACGAGACGCTTGGCCCAGCGGGCCGCCTGCGGGCCGGCCGAGAGGAGCTCGTCGACCACGCGCTCGACCGCCGCGTCGAGTTCGTCCGCTACCTCGTGCACGAGCCCGATCCGGAGGGCCGTCTCGGCGTCGAAGCGTTCGCCCGTCACGAAGTAGCGCCGCGCCGCGCCGGGGCCGATCCGGGCGAGCGCGAAGGGGGAGATGACGGCCGGGATGATCCCGAGCTTCACCTCCGAGAAGGCGAAGACCGCATCCGGTGTAGCGACGGCGACGTCCGACGCAGCGACGAGGCCGGCTCCGCCGCCGAGTGCGTGCCCCTGCACGCGCGCGACGACCGGTGCCGGACAGCCGTCGATCGCCTCGAGCATCGCGCGCAGCGCGTTCGCGTCGGCGACGTTCTCCTCGTACGAGAGGTCGACCGAGGAGCGCATCCAGTCGACGTCGGCGCCCGCCGAGAAGCTCGGGCCGTCGCCGGCGAGCACGACGGCGCGGGCGCGGCCGACGGCCACGAACGCCTCCGCAAGCTCGGCGATCAGCGCCGCGTCGAATGCGTTGCGCCGGTCGGGACGCGTGAACGTGATGCGCAGGACGTCGCCGTCGCGCTCGGTACGGAGGTTGTCGGGCACGGCGCGGAGCTTAGAGTGCGGCCGTGCTGAGGGGAGCGCTCGCTGCGGCCGTGACGCCGCTCCGGGATGGGCGGTTCGACGCCGCGGGCGTCGGGCCGTATCTCGACTTCCTCGCCGAGCACGGGCTCGACGGCGTACTCGCGCTCGGGACGACGGGCGAGGGCGTGCTCTTCTCGACCGAGGAGCGGCGGGAGATTGCGACCGAGTTCGTCGTCGCGGCGCAGGGCCGGCTCCAGGTCGCTGTCCACTGCGGTGCGCAGACGACATGGGACACGGTGCTCCTCGCCGACCACGCGGCCGCCGCGGGCGCCGCAGCGGTAGCAGTGATCGCACCGCCGTACTACGCGCTCGACGAGCAGGAGCTGGTCGCCCACTTCGAGGCGGCCGCGGCTGCCTGCGCGCCACTGCCGTTCTACCTCTACGAGTTCGAGGCGCGGAGCGGCTATGCGATTCCGCTGCCGGTGATCGAGCGGCTGCGCGAGCGAGCGCCGAACTTCACCGGGATGAAGGTCTCGGACAGTCCCTGGGAGCGGCTCGAGCCGTACCTCCTCGAGGGACTCGACGTCTTCGTCGGCGCGGAGTCGCTCCTGGAGCGTGGGCTCGCCGCGGGAGCGGCCGGCGCGGTCTCAGGCCTCGCCGCGAGCTTCCCCGACGCGGTCGTCCCGCTCGTCCGCCGGCCGACCGCCGAGACCTCGGAGAAGGCGACGGCGCTGCGCGGGCAGCTGCAGCGCTTCCCGTTCCACGCGGCCTCGAAGGCGGTGCTGGGCTTCCGAGGCGTCCCCGTCGGCCCGGAGGTGCGCGCGCCGCTCCGTGGGCTCACCGACACGGAGCGGACCGAGGTCGAGCGGATCGTCGCGGCCTGGTCGGGTTGAGCGCGCTCCGCAGCCTGATCCTCGCGGCCGCGGACAGCCCGCGTCTGCAGCGCTTCGTCCAGCGGTACGGATTCCGGCTCGGCGCCGCCCGCTTCGTCGCCGGCGAGAGCCTCGACACGGCCGTCCCGGTCCTGCGGCGGCTGAACGACCAGGGGCTGCTCACGAACACGACCCTCCTCGGCGAAGGTGTGCGCGACGAGGCCGAGACGCGCGCCGTCGTCGTCGCCTACCGGGAGCTGCTCGACCGAATCCAGGCTGAAGGGCTGCGGACGAACGTCGCGCTCAAGCTCACGCACCTCGGGCTCTCGATCGACGAGGAGCTCACATACCGCAACGTGGCCGAGCTCGTCGCGTACGCGGCCCGCATCACGAACTTCGTCCGCATCGACATGGAGGAGTCGGGCCACGTCGAGGCCACGCTCGGCATCTACCGCCGGCTCCGCGAGGACGGGCACGAGAACGTCGGCGCGGTTCTGCAGGCGTACCTGTTCCGCAGCGCGGACGACCTCGCCGCGCTCTTACCGCTGGCCCCGAACCTCCGCCTCGTCAAGGGCGCGTATCTCGAGCCGCCCGCGATCGCCTTTCCGCGGAAGAGCGACGTCGACGCGGCGTACATCCGTCTCCTCGAGGCCTCGCTCTCAGGCGGCGGCTTCACGGCGGTCGCGACGCACGACGAGACGCTGATCGAGCACGCGATCTCGTTCGCGCGCGGGCACGGGATCCCGAACGAGCGCTTCCAGTTCCAGATGTTGTACGGGATCCGGCCGCAGCTGCAACTCGAGCTCGTCCGGCGTGGCTTCGAAGTGCTCGTTGCGGCCCCGTACGGGCCGGAGTGGTACCGCTACCTCATGCGGCGGCTCGCCGAGCGACCGGCCAACCTGCTCTTCCTGCTCCGGAATCTCGTGCGAGGCTGAGGTCGGCGACGAGCACACCCGCGAGCGCGACGAGCGCGAGGTCGCGGGCGAGCAGGTACCACGACCACGGCGCCGCGTGGTCGAGCGCAAGCGACCAGTAGTGCCAGGGGAACCACGTCTGCGTCAGGCCGAGGGCGAGGAGGAGCAAACCGCCTGCGAGAACGCCACGCACGCCCCGGACGAGGACGACGAACGGGACCAACCAGATCAGGTACTGCGGTGAGAGCACGCGGTCGAAGGCGACGACCGCGGCGAGCACCGCCCCGGCGGCCAGCAGCGTCGCTTCGCCGTCGACATCGCGGCGCCGCGCGAAGACGATCCAGATCGCCACGACCGCGGCCACCTCGAGCACCGTCGACAGATCGGCGGCGAGCCCGGCGCCGTGCCCGCTCAACGCCTGCGCACCGTGCGAGGTCACGGTCGTGAGCGGGTGCAGGCCGAGGTGCTCGGCCGCCATGATCACCGCGGCGCCGAGGCTCTCGACCTGGAGCGGCCGGTCGAGCTGGTCGGAGAACATCGCCCGCAGGCCGTCGGGCGCCAGCACCGCGAACGGCAGGAAGCACACGACCGCCACGGCGACGAAGGCGCCCACGTGGATGAGGGCACTTCTCCGTCCTCGACGGCGCCAGAGGTGGACGACCGCGATCGGCAGGAGCACCGCCGGCCAAAGCTTGGCGGCGAAACCGAGCCCCAGCAGGACGCCGCTGACGAGCGGACGATCCCGGACGAGCGCCGCCAGGGCGCCGATCGCAAGCAGCGTCGGCCACAGGTCGAAGCGGGTGTCGAAGAGGGAGCCGAGGACGAGCGGCGAGACGCCGATCGCGAGCAACGCCGCCCACGTGCGCGTGGCATCCGCGCCGACCGCGCGAAGAGCCAGGCCCGCCGCGGCGATGCAGCCGGCGCCGCAGACGCCCATGAGCACCGCGAACGACGTCGGGTAGCTCCAGCTCATGAACTCCGCCAGGAGCATGGGCAGGAGCGCGGCAGGCGGATACTCGAACGCGAAGTCGCGGTACGGCACGGCGCCGGCGCGGACGAGCCCGGCGTAGTGCGCGTAGATCGGTACGTCCGAGAGTTGGCCGAGCTCGAGCCAGGCGATGAGTGCGTAGAACGAGATCCCGAGCAGGACGGCGGCCGCGGCGACCGCAGTCCACGTCCCCCGGGGACGGCTCACTCGACGTCGAACGCTTCGGCGACCGCGGGCTCGTCCCCGATCAGCTCGGGCACCTCCCCGAGGTCAGGGAGCCGGTCGCCGAAGGAGATGAGCCCGAAGCGGTCCTGCGCCTCGTTCGCGACCCAGACGTCGCCTTCGGGAAGCAGGGGCAGGTGCTCGCGAAGCTCCTCGAGCGTGGTCTTCGAGTCGAACAGATTCCAGATCAGGATCCGCGCGATCACGCGGCGGGAGCGTCGTTCTCGCCCGGCAGTTTCGCCAGGAGCGCCTGGATCTGACGCACGACGTCGGCCTCCTCGTGACCGAAATCGTCGAGGAACGAATGCAGCGCCGCGCGCACGAGCTTCAGCTCGTCGGGGTTCAGTTCGATGGAGGTCATGGCCAAAGCCTAGAACGCCTACATCCGGAAGACGCCGAAGGTCGTGTCGGGGATCGGTGCGTTGCGCGCGGCCGCGAGCCCGAGCGCGAGCACGCGGCGCGTGTCGAGCGGGTCGATGATCCCGTCGTCCCAGAGCCGCGCGGTCGAGTAGTACGGGTTCCCCTCCTCCTCGTACTTCGCGCGGATCTCGTCCTGGTCGACGTCGCCGACGATCGAGAGCACGGTCGCCGCCTGCTCGCCGCCCATCACCGAGATGCGCGCGCTCGGCCACATCCACAGCTGCCGCGGCCCGTACGCGCGGCCGCACATCGCGTAGTTCCCCGCCCCGAACGAGCCGCCCGTCACGACCGTGAACTTCGGCACCTGCGCGTTCGCCACGGCCATCACGAGCTTCGCGCCGTCGCGCGCGATCCCGCCGGCTTCGTACTCGGCGCCGACCATGAAGCCCGTGATGTTCTGGAGGAAGACGAGCGGGATCCGCCGCTTGCAGCAGAGCTCGATGAAGTGCGCGCCCTTCTGCGCCGACTCGGCAAAGAGGACGCCGTTGTTCGCGAGGATCCCGACGTGGAAGCCCTCGATGCGCGCGAAGCCGGTCACGAGCGTCTCGCCGAAGAGCTGCTTGAACTCCTGGAGGCGTGAGCCGTCGACGATGCGCGCGATGAGCTCGCGCGGGTCGACCTGGTGGCGGAAGTCCTCGGGGATCAGGCCGTAGAGGTCGGACGGGTCGAGCGCGGGAGGCGCCGGCTCGGCGACGTCCCAGGTCGGCTGCGGGCCGCGGCCTTCGAGGTTCCGGACGATGCCGCGGGCGATCGCGAGTGCGTGCTCGTCGGAGGTCGCGTAGTGGTCGGCGACGCCGGAGCGCCGCGTGTGGACGTCGGCGCCGCCGAGCTCCTCCGCCGTCACGTCCTGTCCGGTCGCTGCTTTCACGAGCGGCGGTCCGCCGATGAAGATCGTCCCCGTCCCGCGCACGATCACGGTCTCGTCCGACATCGCCGGGACGTACGCGCCGCCCGCGGTGCAGGAGCCCATCACGACGGCGATCTGCGGGATGCCCTTCGCGGACATCTGCGCCTGGTTGTAGAAGATCCGGCCGAAGTGGTCGCGGTCGGGGAAGACCTCGGCCTGGAGCGGCAGGAACGCGCCGCCGGAGTCGACGAGGTAGAGACAGGGGAGCCGGTTCTGCTCCGCCACCTCCTGCGCGCGGAGGTGCTTCTTCACGGTGAGCGGGAAGTACGAGCCGCCCTTGACGGTCGCGTCGTTCGCGACGATCACGCACTCGCGGCCCTCGACGACGCCGATGCCCGTCACGATGCCGGCACTCGGCGCTGCGTCGTCGTACATCTCCCAGGCCGCGAGCGCGTTCAGTTCGAGGAAGGCGGTGCCCGGATCGACGAGGCGGTCGACCCGTTCCCGCGCCGGCAGCTTGCCGCGCGAGCGGTGCCGCTCGGTCGCCTTCTCGCCACCGCCGCGCGCGACCTGCGCCGTGCGCTCGCGTAGCACGGCGACGAGCTCACCCATCCGCTCGCCGCGGCGCGCGAACTCCTCGGCGTCGCGGTCGAGCTGCGAGGTCAGGACCGCCATCGGAGGCAGAGCCTAATCTCAGCTTGTGATCGTCGCCCATCTGGACCTCGACGCGTTCTACGCAGCTGTCGAGGAGCTGGAGAACCCGGAGCTCCGGACACAGCCTCTCGTGGTCGGCGGCGACCCGCGTGGGCGCGGCGTCGTAGCTACCGCCAACTACGTCGCGCGGCAGTTCGGAATCCATTCGGCGATGAGCGCCACCGAGGCGCTCCGCCGTTGCCCGCAGGCGATCTTCGTCCGGCCGCGCCACTCGCTGTACCGCGAGTACTCGCGTGGTGTCTGGGAGACGGTGCGCGGCGTGGTCCCGACGGTCGAGCAGACCGGCATCGACGAGGGCTACCTCGACATTGGGGCTGCAATCGGCGGCGGCCAAGCCGCCGCCGAGCGGCCGGAAGACCGGGCCGGCGGCCCCCGGGGCGAAGTTGCCGGGGACTTCCTCGCCGCCCGTGTCGTCGCGGAGGCCGTGCAGACGGCGGTGCGCGCGGCGTCGAACCTCACGTGCTCCGTCGGCGTCGCCCCGTGCAAGGTCGTCGCCAAGATCGCGAGCGACGCGCGCAAGCCGGGCGGGCTCGTCGTCGTCCCGCTCGGGCCGCGAGGCTGCGTTCCTCGCGCCGCTCGCCGTGCGACGGCTGCCGGGTGTCGGGCCTAAGGCGGAGGAGCGGCTGCGGAGCGCCGGCGTCGAGACCGTCGGAGATCTGGCGGCCCTCACGGATCAGGATCTGCGCGGGCTGCTTCCCGGCGTGGTCGGCAGGATGCTCCGCGACCGGGCGCGAGGCATCGATCCGCGCGAGCTCGAGCTCGACACCGAGCGGATCTCGATCAGTGTCGAGAACACGTTCGAGCGCGACATCTCCGACCGAGAGCGGCTCCACGACGAGCTGCGCGGCATGGCCACCGAGGTCGCAGAGGCGCTGCAACGCCGGGGCCAGGTGGCGCGAACGGTGACGACGAAGCTCCGCTACGCGGACTTCTCCATCCGCAGCCGCTCTGTTTCGTTGGCCACGGGAGTGGACACCGCTGAAACGATCGGCGCCCTCGCCTGCCAGCAGCTCGACCGTGGGCTGAGCGACCGCCCGGGGGCGCTGCGACTCGTCGGCGTCGGCGTCTCCGGGCTGGCCGACTTCCGTCAGCTCGCGCTCGAAGCGGTCTGAGCAGTCGCGGCCGCGTGTTCGCGCTCGCGCAGCTCGATCCGGCGGATCTTGCCCGTCAACGTCTTCGGCAGGTCGTCGACGAACTCGATGCGCCGCGGGTACGCGTACTGCGACAGGCGTGTCCGAACGAAGCCGGCGATCCCCTGTGCGAGCTCGTCACTCGGCTCGTGACCGGCGGCGAGCACGATGAACGCCTTGACAACGGCCCCGCGACGCTCGTCGGGCGAGGCGACGGCCGCCGCCTCGCGAACGGCGGGGTGCTCGACACAGGCCGACTCGACTTCGAACGGTCCGATGCGGTAGCCGGCCGAGATGATCACGTCGTCGCTGCGTCCGGCATACCAGACGTAGCCGTCCTCGTCCATCACGGCGGCGTCCTTGCTGTGAAACCAGTCACCGCCGAACGTCTCGCGCGCCGCCTCGTCGTTCCGCCAGTAGCCGAGCGGGTAGTGCGGATTCGACCGCGCGCGGAGGCAGATCTCACCGCGCTCGCCGCGCGGCACCTCCTGTTCGTCCTCGTCGAGGATGCGGACGTCCCAGCCGGGCATCGGCCGTCCCATCGAGCCCTCGCGGACTTCCATCCACGGGAAGTTGCCGACGAGCGGATATGACTCGGTCAAGCCGTAGTAGTCGAGGACCGTGACGCCGTACTGGCGGCGGAACCAGCGAATCGCCTCTGGGTTGAGCGGCTCTCCGGCCGAGCAGACGCGGCGGAACCCGCACGCATAGCGCGTCCCGGCGTCGTCGACCGCCATCATCGCCCGCATCGCGGTCGGCGTCGTGAAGACGTTGGTCACGCGGTGGCGCGAGAGGAAGTCGAGTTGCCTGTGCGGGTCGAAGCCGCCTTCGCGCTGATAGACGCACTGCACCGCACCGAGGCGCCACGGCCCGAGCAACGGCGCGATTCCGGCCGCCCACGCCCACTCGCCCATCCCGTGGAACCGCTCGCCGTCTTCCACCTCGTGGCAATACACGAACTCCTCGTGCCCCAGGAGGTAGCGATGCGCGTGGACGATCCCCTTCGCGAGCCCCGTGGTGCCCGACGTGTAGTAGAGCTGGGCAGGATCGTCCGCAGCCGTGTCGGCCGTCCCGTGCTCGGCGGAGTGCTCGGCGAGCAGGCCGGCCGAGAGCTGGACCACGGGCACGCCGCTCGCTGCGAAGCGCGGCGCGTTTGCCGTGTCCGTGACCAGCACCGCAGGCTCCGAGTCGCGGAGCCGGTGTGCGATCCCCTCGTCGCCGTAGAGGACCGACATCGAGAGCAGCAACGCGCCGAGCTTCCACGTTCCGAAGAAGATCGCCGCCGTCTCCGGCGTCGGCGGCAGCACGACGGCGACACGGTCGCCCCTTCTCACGCCGTGGGAGGAGAGGAGGTTCGCGGCCTGGTTGGAGAGATCCTGCAGCTCACCCCACGTCAGCTCCCGCTGAATTCCGTCGAAGCTCTCGTGGATCATGGCCGGCTTCCCGCGCGGGTGCTTGTCGCAGCAATCCGCGGCGATGTTGTAGCGCTCCGGGACACGCCACTCGTGCGCTCCACACATCTCCTCGTACCGGCCCACAGTCGACCTCGAGTCTGGCGCGAACCGGACGCAGGCGCAAGGGCGTCGACAGCTCGGCTAGCAGGGGCGGAGGGACTCGAACCCCCGACCTACGGTTTTGGAGACCGCCGCTCTACCAACTGAGCTACGCCCCTGTGCCGGTCAGGCGGGAAGCAGTTTAGCCGCGTGCTTTCGGTACTAACCTCGGCCCGTGCAGGCATATGCCCTGACTGTCCTCTTCGCGGTACTTGCCTCGGCCCTGGCGGCGGTGGCCGTATACGCGTTCTCGGGTGGCGACAGCGCTCGTCGCCTCGTCATCGGCGTCGCCGCTGCGGCGGTCGCGGGCTGGCTCGCCACGCTTTCGGCAAGCGCGTTTCGCCGCCGCAGCCGCTGAGACACTGAGGAGTCGGCCGGAAAACGCCGTATTCTCTCGAACGTGGCGCGCGCCGACGAGACGCAGCAGCTTTGGCTGGACTTTCGCCGGACCGGCGACCAGAAGATCCGTGACCGGCTGATCCTCACGTACGCGCCGCTCGTGAAGTACGTCGCAGGTCGTCTCGGCTCGGGTCTGCCGGCCCATGTCGACGAGGGCGATCTCGTCTCGTACGGCCTGCTCGGCCTGATCGGCGCGATCGAGCGGTACGACCCCTCCCGCGACGTGAAGTTCGAGACGTACGCCATGGCGCGTATCAAGGGCCAGATCATCGACGAGCTCCGCTCGATGGACTGGGTGCCGCGCTCGGTCCGTGCGCGGGCCCGCAACATCGAGCGCGCAATCGGGGAGCTCGAGGCGCGGCTCGGCCGGGCCCCGACCGACGAGGAGATCGCGAAGAAGCTGGGGATCACCGAGGAAGAGCTCGAAGAGAGCCTCGGCGAGATCTCCCGCTCCTCGATCGCGGCGCTCGATGAGCTGTGGACCGTGTCGGGCTCCGGCGGCGGCGGAGACCAGGTGGCGCTCATCGACACGATCGAGGACGAAGGCGCTCCCGACCCGCAAGGCACGCTTTCGGTGACCGAGCAGAAGGAGGCGCTTGCCGACGCGATCGCGCGGCTCCCCGAGCGCGAGAAGCTCGTGGTCACCCTCTACTACTACGAGGAGTTGACCCTGCGCGAGATCGGCGAGGTGCTCGGCGTCACCGAGTCGCGCGTCTCGCAGCTGCACACGAAGGCGATCCTCCGGCTCAAGGCACACATCGCGTCGTACGGCGCCCCCGCCGCGCTGTAGTCGCAGATAGCCGCGAAACGCGGCGATACGATGCGGGCTCGAAGCGACCGAGGAGGACACGTCCCCGATGCCTGCCACCGAGCCATCGAAGATCCGCAACATCGCCGTCGCCGGACACCGCGGCGTCGGGAAGACGTCGCTCGTCGAGGCGCTGCTCTTCGAGGCCGGGAAGACGAATCGGCTCGGGACCGTCGAGCAGGGGACGACGGTCTCCGACTGGGACGAGCACGAGCAGAAGCGTGCGATGTCGCTCTCGGGCTCGCTCTGCCACCTCGAGTGGAAAGACCGCAAGATCAACCTCGTCGACACGCCCGGCGACACGGGCTTCCAGGCCGACACGTTCGCGGCGCTGCGCGTCGTCGAGGGCGTCTGCGTCGTCCTCAGCGGCGTGATGGGAGTCGAGGTCAACACCGCACGCGTGTGGCAGCGCGCCGAGCAGCAGGAGCTCTCGCGTGTCGTCTTCGTCAACATGCTCGACCGCGAGCGCGCCGACTTCTTCCGCGTGCTCGGGGCGGCGCGCCAGCAGCTGTCCGATCGCTGCGTGGCGATCGAGCTTCCGATCGGCAGCGAGCACGAGCTGACGGGAATCGTCGACCTCCTCCACATGTGCGCGTACATGGATCCGTCCGGCGGCCGCGAGGGCGGGCCGCAGCCGATTCCGGACTCGATGGCGGACCTCGTGAGGGAGCACCGCGAGAAGCTCCTCGACGCGGTCGTCGAGACCGACGAGGAGCTCATGGGCCGCTACCTCGAAGGAGAGGAGCTCGACCCGCAGGCGGTCGCCGACGCGCTCAAGCAGGCAGTGACCCGCGACGAGCTCTACCCGGTCGCGTGCGGCGTCGCGACGAAGAACCTCGGGACGACTGCCCTCCTCGACCTCCTCGTCGAGGGCGTCCCGTCACCGGCGAAGAAGGGGACGACGATCGAGTTCGGCGACGCCAAGCAGGCCGTGTTCGTCTTCAAGACGATCGCCGACCCGTTCACCGGACGCATCAGCTGCTTCCGCGTCCTCGCCGGCCCGGTCACCGGCGACACGACGCTCGTCGATCCGCGCACGCACGCGAAGGAGCGGCTCGGCCAGGTACTCCTCCTGCAGGGCAAGGACTCCGAGCCCGTCGAAGCGCTCGGCATCGGCGACCTCGGCGCGGTCGCGAAGCTCAAGGACGTCGTCACAGGCGACGTGCTCGTCGACCACGAGGTCGCGGTCGAGCCGCCGCACATCGACTTCCCCGAGCCCGTGCTGAGCTTCGCCGTCACCCCGAAGGCGAAGGGCGACGAGGAGAAGATGGCGACCGGCCTCCGCCGCCTCCACGAGGAGGACCCGACCCTGATCCTCCACCGCGACCCGCAGACCGGCGAGCAGCTCCTCTCCGGCCTCTCACAGATGCAGGTCGAGGTCGCGGTCGACCGGCTTAGCACCCGCTTCCACGTCGACGTCGAGCTCCATCCGCCGCGCGTCCCGTACAAGGAGACGATCCGCAAGGAGGCGCGGGCGCGTCACCGCTACAAGAAGCAGACCGGTGGCCGCGGCCAGTTCGGCGACTGCGCGATCGTGCTCGAGCCGCTCCCCGCAGAGGACGGCGAGCTCGGCTACGAGTTCGTCGACAAGATCGTCGGGGGCGTCATCTCGCAGAGCTACCGCCCGGCCGTCGACAAGGGCGTGCGCGAGGCGATGGAGCACGGCGAGCTCGCCGGCGCACCCATCCAGGGCGTGCGCGTGCTGCTCGTTGACGGAATGGAGCACAACGTCGACTCCTCGGAGATGGCCTTCAAGATCGCGGGCTCGATGGCCTTCAAGGAGGCGTACCAGAACGCAGATCCCGTCCTGCTCGAGCCGATCATGGAGGTCGAGGTGGCTGTGCCCGACGACACGGTCGGCGCAGTGAACGGCGATCTCAACTCGCGGCGCGGTCGCCTCCAGGGGATGGAGCCGGCGGGCGGCATGACGACGATCAAGGCCGAGGTGCCGATGGCCGAGATCCTCACGTACTCGCAGGCGCTGACCTCGATGACAGGCGGCCGCGGCGACTACTCGATGCACTTCCTCCGCTACGAGGAAGTCCCGACGCACGTCGCCCAGAAGATCATCGAGCAGACGAAGAGGGAACGGGAAGAAGCGAACGTGTAGCTTCTCGACGTGGCGGACGACGACGAGAAGAAGGCGAAGCCGGATCACGAGCCGCCGCCCGGCGCCGAGACATCGGCGCGCTGGAAGGGTGGCGAGAAGTCGCTCGGCTACACGGCGACCGCGAAGTGGCTCGTTCTGCGCAAGAAGGAGAAACCGTCCGCCGAGATCTTCTCCGTCTCCTACGTCGCCGAGGAGGGCGACGGGAGCCGGCCGGTGGCGTTCGTCTTCAACGGCGGCCCGGGCGCATCATCTGCGTACCTGCACATGGGGGCGGTCGGCCCGCAGCGCGTCTCCTTTCCGGCCGACGGAACGCTGCCCGAGCTGCCGCCGAAACTCGTCCAGAACGAATCCTCCTGGCTCGCGTTCGCCGACCTCGTCTTCGTCGATCCGATCGGCACCGGCTTCAGCCGCATCATCGAGCCCGAGAAGAAGGGCGAGGGGCAGGACAAGCCGGAGGGCGGGCCGAAGCCGGGCTCCGACGAGAAGACGGACCCGGACGAGTACTTCGGCCAGAAGCGCGACCTCGAGTCGCTCTGCGAGTTCATGGCGCGCTGGCTCTCCGAGCACGATCGCTGGGGCTCGCCCGTCTTCATCGCCGGCGAGAGCTACGGCGGCTACCGCGTCGGGCGGCTCGTGCGGATGCTCCAGGAGGAGGCCGGCATCGGACTCAACGGCGCGATCCTGATCTCGCCGGCGCTCGAGCTGACCGGGCTCATCGGAGACGATTACGGCGTTGTGCAGTGGGTCGACCTGCTGCCGACGATGGCCGCGGGCGCCGCCTACCACGGCCGCTCGCGTGCCTTCCCGGCGGGGACCGCGCTCGCCGACGTGCTCGCCGGAGCCGAGGAGTTCGCGAGCGGGGACTATGCGTCGTTCCTCATCCGCGGCGCCTCGCTCGGCGTGCCGGAGCGGGAGCGCACGCTCGGGCGGCTCGCCGACCTGGTCGGCCTCCCGCTCGAGCTCGTCACGCGCGCGGAGGGGCGCGTCTCCCCGATCGTCTATGCGCGCGAGCTCCTCCGCGAGCAGCGGAAGGTGCTCGGCTACTACGACGTGTCGATCACGGCGACCGATCCCTTCCCCGACCGGCCCGAGCACGAGGCGCCCGATCCGACCCTCGCCGGGATCTCTCCCGCGTACACCGCGGCGATCAACCGGCAGCTGCGGTCCGAGATCGGCGTTCGCACCGACCGCGAGTACCGCGTGTTGAGCCTCGAGGTGAACCAGGCGTGGAAGGAGGACACCAAGCGGCATTTCTTCGCGCCGCCGGAAGGCGCGACCGACTCGTTCCGTTACGGGATGGCGCTGAACCCGCACATGCGTGCTTTCCTCACGCACGGGCGCTACGACATGGCGACGCCGTATTACGCGAGCGACCGCCTCCGCAACCTGATGCGCTTCGATCCGGACACGACCGGGCGGCTGACCGTCCACCACTTCGAGGGCGGCCACATGTTCTACGCGTGGGAGGAGAGCCGCCACGCGTTCACGGCGGCGATCACCGAGTTCGTCGCCGGCGCCCTGGCGGGCTGACCGACCTGCCGCTCAGGAGCAGCCAGCCTCCGTACAGCGGCCTCGGGGACACCTCATCTGCAGCCACGTCTCGGTGCCAGGCACCGAGACGTTTCAGGACAGGACCGGTCCGCACAGGATTCCGCTGCACGTGGGGACGTGCGGGAGGAGCAACTGTCCCTTCGAGCCACGTCCTGGTGCCTGGCACCGGGACGTGGCCCCTCGGGACAGGTCAGATCTGCTGTTGGGGCTGGCCTTCGTCGCCGTCGCGCAGGTGCGCGAGAACATCGGCGACGTCGGCGAGCTGCTGCTCGAGATCGCGCTGGAATGACTCCAGCCGCTCGATCAGCTCGGGCCGGCTCGGGAAGCCGCCGCGGAAGAACATCCGCGGGCCCCGGCCGCCCCAGCCATGGTGACTGTGGTGACGCATGGTTCACCTCCTCTCTTCATAGCGTGCGAGAAATTGGGCTGTGCGTTGCTGTGAGCGGCGCAGCGCCTCGACCCAGTGGTCGAGGAGTCGCTCGCCCGCGGGTGTGATCGCGTAGCGGCGTTTCGCCGGGCCGGGGGAGGAGTCGTCCCACTCCGACGTGACGAGTCCCTCCTCCTCGAGACCACGCAGGAGGCGGTAGAGGTTGCCCATCTCGACTCGCGCCTCGCCGGTCAGCTCCGGCAACCGTTCGAGCAGGTCGTAGCCGTGCGCCGGGTGTTCGCGCAGGAGGAGCAGGAGCGCCGGCTCGGCGAATCGCTCGACCCGGGCGAGTACGCGCCAGCGGCCGTGGTGGTGACGGCGGGAGCGCGGGCGACCTCTCATCGAGAACGACCTACATGTAAAACACACATGTAAGACACATTACCGATTGTGGAGGAGTTTGCGCAATGCGGGCTAGACTCGAATCCGGATGAGGATCACGAACGTCGGAACGACGCAGTCGTGCGCCGTCTGCGAACGGACGTTGCTGATGGGCGAACGCGCCGTCAGCTTCGCTCCGTCGGAGGGCGCCGAACTCGTCGACGTCTGTCCGCTCTGCCAGGAGCTGGCCGTCGAGGCCGGCTGGATCAGGGAGGGCGCGCCGACCACGCCGACTCTCGAGGCCGGACGCCGCCGTAAGCGGAAGCGCAACCTCGTCGAGATCCTCGGCATCACACGCGCGTCCGACGAGGAGGCGCTCGCGCAGCAGGAGCCGATCCTGCGCCGGCTCTCCGACGGCGAGGTCTCACTCCTCGAGGCGGCGGACCTCTTCAACGGCAGCGCCTACCGGCGCACCGTCGGCGGCATCGCAAAGAGCCTCGGCGAGCCGAAGGCGAGCATCATGCCGCTGTCCGGAACATCCGGCGAGCTCGCGGTCACGGTCGCCTGGGAGCTCTCCTGGTACCAGTATCGCGTGAGCCCCGATTCCGCCCAGCCCGTGCGGCTCGAGCGGCGCGGTCACGAGCTCGAGGAGCTCGACGAGGGCTTCAAGGACTGGAACGCGCAGGTCGAGGACGAGGGCCGCCTCGTCCCCGAGATCGCCAGGATCTAACTCGTCCCGGGGAACGTCCCGAGCGTGAGGTGGACCGTCTTGTGCCCGCCGTCCTGCTTCACGACCTCCGAGCTCGACGGTCGTTCCCGGCTTGAGCTCTGACACGACGCTCGTCAGGTCGTCGATGGTCGCCGTCTGATGGCCGTTGACCGACGTGATCACGTCCCCGCTCTCGAGCCCCGCTTTGGCCGCAGGTCCGCCGGCGGTGACGCTCTGGACGAGGACGCCGGCGCCGTTCGTGTCCCCGATCTCGACCCCGAGGTAGGCGCGGTGCGAGTGGACGACGTGGCCGAAGCGGATGATCTGCGTCGCGATGTCCTTCACGAGGTTGCTCGGAATCGCGAAGCCGATCCCGGGGGCGGCTCCGGCGCCGAGCTGGGGATCGGTCGCGGCCAGCGTCGGGATCCCGATCACGCGCCCCTGGAGGTCGGCTAGAGCCCCGCCCGAGTTGCCCGGGTTGATCGCGGCGCTCGTCTGGATCATGAGAGGCAGCGCGACGCCGTTCCCCTCCGAGACGCCCTGTCGAAAGGCGCTGACGATCCCCTCGGTGACGCTCGAGCGCAGTCCCAGCGGGTTGCCGATCGCGATTCCGAAGTCTCCGACGTCGAGCTTGCTCGAGTCGGCGAACGACGCCGGTGTCAGGTGCGCGCCCGAGACGTGCAGGATGGCGAGGTCGTCGGGAGCGAAACGGCCCACGAGCGAGGCGCCGTAGGAGTGGGCTCCGGCGGTGACCGTGTACGGGCCGCCGCCGGCGACGACGTGGTTGTTCGTGACGATGTCGCCGTTCGAGTCGAACACGATCCCCGAGCCGAGGCCCTGCGAGTTCTGGATCTGGACGACCGACGGAGAGAGTTCACGCACGACGGCCGTAATCGCCTGCTGGAACGCGAGCGCAGCCGCTGCGGGCTTGAGGCGGGCATGGCTCGTCTGCGGCGGATTCGATGACGAACCGCCGCCGAGCGACACGGCTGCGACGACCGCTCCGGCGACGACCGCGCCGGCGAGCGGCGCCAGCCACCAGATGTGCCGGCGCAGCATGTCCCCTCTTATACAGGCGGCCGGGGTTCCCTCAACCGATTTCCGTCCTACAATCACCCGGCGATGATCTATTGCGTCATTCCCCGCGAGCTCGCCGACGAGCTCTACGACAAGATGGTCGAGTACTACAGGGACAACCCGAACGTGACCGTCATCGTCGACCGGCGCGACGGGCCCGATCGCCGTAAACAAGGGGAAGAGCGGCTCGAGGACAAGGAGCAGCGGACGGTGCGCGACCGCCGCCGCGCGCATCCGGGGACTTTTCCGGATGTCGACTCCCCGCCCGAGTAGCGCCCGCTAGTCTCGCCGTATGGCGACGACCACGAGCGCGAACTTCAAGAACTTCATCGGCGGCGAGTGGCTTGACGCCGCCTCCGGCGAGACCTTCGAGAGCACGAGCCCGGCGACCGGCGAGACGATCGGCGTCTTCCCGCGCTCGGGCCCGGAGGATGTCGACCGCGCGGTGGCGGTTGCGAAGGAGGCGTTCGCGGAGTGGCGGCTGGTGCCGGCTCCGAAGCGCGGCGAGATCCTCTTCCGTCTCGCGCGCCTGCTCGAGCAGGAGAAGCCTGCGCTCACCGACCTGATGACGCGCGAGATGGGGAAGGTGAAGGCCGAGGCAGGCGGCGACGTCCAGGAGGCGATCGACATCACGTACTACATGGCCGGCGAGGGCAGGCGCCTCTTCGGCCATACGACGCCGTCCGAGCTGCGCGACAAGTGGAACATGAGCATCCGCCAGCCGATCGGCGTGGTGGGCGCGATCACGCCGTGGAACTTCCCCGTCGCGATCCCGTCGTGGAAGCTCATCCCGGCGCTCGTGTGCGGCAACACCGTCGTGCTCAAGCCTGCGACGGACACGCCTGCCCTCGCCGAGCGCTTCGTCGAACTGCTCGCGGAGTCGGGCATCCCGAGCGGCGTGGTCAACATCGTGCACGGAGGCGGCAGCACGGTCGGCGAGCGAATGGTGCGCCATCCCGACGTCCGCGTGATCACGCTCACGGGCTCGCGGGAGACCGGCGTCGAGGTATTGAAGGCGGCCGCGGACACGCTCACGCATGTCCACCTTGAGCTCGGCGGCAAGAACGGCATCGTCGTGCTCGACGACGCCGACCTCGAGCTCGCGGTCGACGGGATCCTGTGGTCGGCGTTCGGCACGTCGGGCCAGCGCTGCACCGCCGCCTCGCGCGTGATCGTCCAGAGAGGCGCCTACGGCGAGCTCCAGTCCCGGCTGGTGGAGCGCGTCGAGAAGCTGCGGCTCGGTCCGGGCTGGGAGGACGACACTGACATCGGCCCCGTCATCAACCGCGCCGCGCTCGAGAAGATCGACTCCTACACCTCGATCGGCAAGGACGAGGGCGCGAAGCTCCTCACCGGCGGCGAGGTCGCGCGCGAGGGCGATCTCGGCAAGGGCTTCTTCTACCGACCCACGATCTTCGCCGACGTCGACCCGCAGATGCGCATCGCCCAGGAGGAGATCTTCGGGCCGACGACGGCGCTGATCCCGGTGAGCGGCCTCGACGAGGCGATCCGCGTCTCGAACGGGATCAAGTTCGGTCTCTCCTCCTCGATCTTCACGCAGGACGTCAACGCCGCCTTCCGCGCGATGCGCGACCTCGAGGCGGGGATCACATACGTCAACGCCGGAACGATCGGCGCCGAGGTGCACCTCCCGTTCGGCGGCACGAAGGACACGGGCAACGGCCACCGCGAGGCAGGTCAGGCGGCGCTCGACGTGTTCACCGAGTGGAAGTCGATCTACGTCGACTACTCCGGCCGGCTGCAGCGCGCCCAGATCGACACCGAGCAGTAGTGGAATACCGGACGCTCGGGGACAGCGACCTCCGTGTCTCGGAGATCTGTCTCGGCACGTGGACGACGTTCGGCAGGAGCCTCGCCGACGACGACGCGATCGCCCTCGTTGATACGGCGCTCGAGGAAGGCGTCAACTTCTTCGACACCGCCAACGTGTACAGCTACGGCCGCTCCGAGGAGGTGCTCGGCAGTGCGCTGGCGGGCCGGCCGCGCGAGTCGTTCGTCGCGGCGACGAAGCTCTACGGCGAGATGCCGAACGGCGACCGCGGTCTCTCCCGCGAGCAGGTGCTGAAGCAGATCGACCACTCGCTGGGCCGCCTGCAGCTCGACCACGTCGACCTCTATCAGTGCCACACCTGGGACGACGACGTCCCCGTCGAGGAGACGCTCGGCGCGCTGACCGAGGTCGTGGACGCGGGGAAGGCCCGGTTCGTCGGCGTCTCGAACTGGAGCGGCGAGCAGATCCGGGGCGCCGTCGAGCTCGCCTGCGAGCGCGAGTTCGCGAAGATCGTCTCGTCGCAGCCGGAGTATTCGCTCCTTCACCGCGAGCCGGAGGAGGACGTGATCCCGGCCGGCAAGGCGAACGGGGTCTCACAGATCGTCTACTCGCCCCTCGCCGAGGGTGTGCTCACTGGTAAGTACGCGCCGGGTGAGGCGGCGGGCGAGGGGACACGCGCGTCTGCGCGCGGTGAATTGATGGAGTACCTCGGGGCCGAGGTGCTCGAGCGCGTTCAGCGGCTGCGCCCGATTGCGGACGGCCTGGGGCTCACGATGGCACAGCTCGCGCTGGCGTGGATCCTGCGCGAGCCGAACGTCGCGAGCGCGATCGTCGGCGCGTCCCGTCCCGAACAGCTACGCGACAACGTTGCCGCGTCGGGAGTCGACCTCGACGAAGCGACGCTCCAGGCGATCGACACTGCTCTGGCATGAACACCGTGCTCGCATGAACCGGAAGCTCGTCGTCTTCGTGCCGCGCGAAGCACTCGACGACGTCCGTGCCGCGCTCTTCGAGGCCGGCGCCGGGCGGATCGGCGACTACGAGCGCTGCTCCTGGTACACGGAGGGGACCGGCACCTTCCTCGGCGGCGAGGGAACTTCGCCGAGCGTGGGACGGGCGGGCCGGGAGGAGCGGGTGGCAGAGCTGCGGCTCGAGACGGTCTTCCCGAGAGAGCGGCAGGACGAGGTCATCGCGGCGCTGCGCAGCGCCCACCCCTACGAGGAGCCTGCGTTCGACATCTACGAGCTCGCCGAGTGAAGGCCCGGCTCTTCACCGACGGCGGCGCGCGCGGGAATCCCGGCCCGGCCGCGTACGGCTATGTGCTCGAGGCGGAGGACGGAACGGTGCTGGCGACGCACGGCGAGGCGATCGGCGTCGCTACGAACAACGTGGCGGAGTACCGCGGCCTCGTCGCGGGCCTCGAGCGAGCGGCCGAGCTGCAGGTCGGCGAGGTCGAGGTCGTCTCCGACTCGGAGCTGCTCGTGAAGCAGATGAACGGGGAGTACCGCGTCAAGAACGAGGCGCTACGTGAGCTCTCCCTGGAAGCCGCGCGACTTGCGCGGCGCGTCGGCAGGGTGCGTTACACGGCCGTCCGGAGGGAGCAGAACGAGCTCGCCGACCGGCTCGTGAACGAGGCTCTGGACGCGGCCGACCTCGGCTAGAATGCGCGTCCCACGCGGATGTAGCTCAGTTGGCTAGAGCGTCTGCTTGCCATGCAGAAGGTCGTGGGTTCGAGTCCCATCATCCGCTCTCTCCCGAAGCCCGCTGGAAACGCCGTTCGTTCTTGCTCTCGGCTGCTTCACGCCCGCGTTCCATCCGTTCCCTCATCGTCGGCGCCTGATGAGCCGGTGCCGGACTCGTCCGCCGTTCCCTGGGCAGGCACCAGGCCCTGGACGCTCTTGGCCAGCACTTGCGTGAAGCGCTCGCTGAAGCCGGCGACAAAGGCGAGCGTGCCGTAGTAGTAGAGGGCCTTACTCGTGTCATGCAGCGGCTTGGTCTGGAGAATCCCGCTGGCCAGCACGAAGTATGTGAAGGCGCCGAAGACCGCTCCCAGGACGGGCCTGTAGCTCCCCAGCATGTAGAGCGTGCGCTTCCCGAGGTCGTAGTGGACGTTGAACTTGGATTTCTCCGCTGAAATTCGCTGCAAGACGCTGACGAACGCGCCGATCGCGCCGGCGACGATCGAGACCACGATGCGGGTGTCTTGAGAGTCCCAGGCGACCGAGCTCCAGAGCACGAGCGCCACTACGGCGAGTGCAAGCAACGCGGCGATCAGGAGCACCCCGATGATCATCCCTTGCGTATAGACCGTCAGGCCGATCCGCACGCCCGCCCGGCGATAGTAGTCGCGGATCTCCCCGAGCTCATGGTTCTCCTCGGCCGCGATGCGTTTTGCCTCGGCCTGGTCGACCTTGCCTTCGTCGCGGTCGATCACCCCCAGTACATGGCTCGCGACGGCCATGATCCTCTTCAGCCCGACACTCTCGCTCGTATACCTCAACACCTCGGTGATACGGATCGCGAGGTTCTCGCAGTCGAACAGCACGTCCGCCAGCGGGGGGTTGTGTCGCGTCACCCAATCAGTGGAACGGTGGAACTGACGCGTGTCGTTGAAAATCGAGCTGAGTAGAAGTGGCACCTTCTTGTGCGTGAGTGCGACCCCAGACGGCTCCACGATCGACCAGTATTCGCCGATGATCTCGCCGTGCTTTTGTTCAAAGGCGGCTCGCGTCTTGCGATAGCGGCGTGCGGCTTCAGGGTGTTCGGAGTGGCCCGTGCGCCTTTGGTGCTCCCAATGGAAGTGGTCCCAGGTGAGGTCGGGAAACGTCACCTGCTGCACCCCCGGGTGTTCCTTCGGGTGGCGAACGGCGGTGGCGTCTGCGTCGCCGTGGCCGGGACGGAGTCGTGCGAGCACGGTGTTCATGGGACCTCCCCTCATCGTCCGTGCCGCAACGGAGTCTGCTGTTCTGTTGCCTGAAGTTAGAACTCGTCAGGCGAGAGCGCAAGCCCCCGTGGCCGTTGTCACGGACATCAGGGAAGGCACGCCCCCGGTTCGTACTCGCCCCCTTGAACACCGGGCGTTACTGGCTAGTCAGCGTGCCGTCGCCGCAGTTGGTCCCTGACCCTGCATCTCTCTTAGGCGGTCGGCCGACGGTCGGCCTCCCCTAGACGACCGGGAAGGGTCAGCACCTTAGGTGGAGGGAGGCGAAGGCGATCAGGAGTTCTTCAGGTGAAAGTACGCCTCGTAGATCTTCTTCGCGATCGGTGCCGCCGCCTGTGCGCCGAAACCGCCGTGCTCGACGTTCGCCACGACGACGAGCTTCGGGCTGTTGTACGGCGCCCACGACGCGTACCAGGAACTCACGGGATCCGGCTCCGCCGTTCCGGTCTTGCCGGCGACCTTGAGCGGGAAACCGGCGAAGACGGGCTGCGACGTGCCGCCGGGGTCGTTCGCCGCCTCGTACAGCCCTGCCTGATCGCCGACGTGTAGGGGGAGAGCTTCAGGGTCCGGACGGGCTTGAAGTGGAGCATGTGCCGGGTGCGGCCCTTGATCACCGCCTGGGCGACGTGCGGCCGCACGACCTTGCCGCCGTTGATCAGCGCCGAGTACGCGACCGCGAGCTGGAGGGGGCTCACCTGGAGCGCTGCCCTGGCCGATCGCGAGGTTGATCGTCTGGCCCTCCGTCCACGGGGAGCCATTCGACCTTGTCGAAGGTCTTACCCGGGCGCGGGAGGTAGCCCGACGTGGCGCCCGTCAGGTCGACGGGCGGCGTCCTACCGAGCCCGAGCTTGCTCGCCCAGTCCTGGATCAGCGTTCCCTGCGCTCGCGGGTTGTGCTGGTAGACCAGGTTGCCCAGCCGGTAGAACCAGGTGTCGCACGACTCCTCGAGCGCCGTGTGCAGGGTCATCGACGCGTTGACGCTCGGATCGACGTTGTGGAAGGGGAAGTTGCCGAGATAGAAGACGCCGGTGCAGGCGAGCGGGGTGGACGGCGTGATGATCCCGGCGCTGAGCGCGGCCTCGGCGATGATCGGCTTGAAGGTCGAGCCGGTCGGATAGGCGCCGCTGATCGCGCGGTTCAGCGTCGGCGTCGTGTGCTTCTGCTTGTACAGGTACGAGAGGTAGCCCGGCTTCTCCGCGGCCCGCTTCTGGTCGAAGGTGGGATAGCTGACGATCGCCTTGATCGCGCCCGTCCACGGGTCGATCGCGACGGCGGATGCGCCGGTCGGCGAGGAGCCGTTGAGGCGCGACTGTCTCCATCCCGTAGAGGAGCGCGCTCTGCGCCGCCTTCTGGAGACGCGTGTCGATCGAGAGCTGCAGCGTCGGCGGTTGCTGCTGTGGCGGCACGCGCAGCGGCCCCGCGATCCGTCCGAGCGAGTCGACCGGGATCTTCGCCCGCACGAAGCCCTCGTTGAGGATCCAGTCGTACGCGGCCTCGACGCCGCTCTGGCCGACGACCTCGCCCGACTTTGCTCCCTTGTACGCGCTGTGACTTGAGCTCCGAGTTCGACACCTGGCCGAGCAGGCCGAGGAACTCGCCGCCGAAGGCGCCCTGCGGGTAGCTCCTCGTGTCCTCGACGCCGACCTTGAAGCCGGGGAACTGTCCGCTTCGCTCCTGTACGTAGCTGGTGAGCGCCGCGGTCGGATGCTCGATCACGACTGCGGGCGCGAAGGGCGCGTGGTAGATGCCCGACGCGGATGCGCGCGACGAGGACGCCGCGGCTCTTGCCCGTGAGCCTGGCGAGACGGCCGAGTGCCTCGAGGCCGGCGGGGCTGGGGTTCCAGCGGCCGTGCACTCCGCGACTCCCGAGCGAAGCCGCGTCGGCGTCGACGACGGCGTGGCCCGTCGTGCCGGCGATCAGCTTTCCCTTGTCGTCGAGGATCGCGCCGCGAGCGCCCAGCAGATCGACCGTCCGGAACGCCTGGCTGTGGGCAGCCCGCGCGTACTGCTTGCCGTGCAGCACCTGGATCGACCACGCGCGCAACAGAAGCAGCGTGAGTCCTGCGGCGACGACGATGGCGAGCCCGCCCACCCGGACGTAGAACCCGGGGCTGCGGAAGTACGGCGCGTCAGCGCGTGAGTACGGCTGGAGTTGCCGCTCGCCCGGGAGGTTGCGGGGGAGCTTCAACCGACGGCGAGGTTCCGGTCTCGAGATCGGCACGGAGTGACGTCCAGAGTAGTCGGTTTTCCGGCGGGCTACCGGTCTTCGTCCGCGAGCTCGTCGGCGAGCAACGAGAGGGCGAACGACCGCCAGGCGAGCTCGGGATCCGCGCAGAGCGACTCCACAGCGGTGGCCACGGCCGGGAGGTCGTTCGCGGGTAGCTCCTCGAGCGCAGCTGCGAGCTGGGCGCGCCGTCCCGGCGTGTCGAGCTCGGCGGCCAGGCGCTCGGCCGCGACCGAGTCGAGCTCGACGTCGCGGTGCGGGTCGCCGCCGGCGGCGAGGACGAACATCGCGCGGCGGCGAGCTCCGTTCAGCTCGGCCTCGTCGATCGCGATGTCGTTCCGGACGAGCCAGCAGAGAACAACGAGCAGCTCGCTCGCGCGCGGGTCGAGCCCCGATCGCTCGAGATCCTCGAGCCTAGCCCGGGTCCCGGCAGTCACCCGTCTCGCCTTCACAGCAACCCGCTTTGAAGCGGCACTTCGGGCATTGAAAACAGCCGTGGCGCCACTCCATCTCGGCGTTGCAACGCGGGCAGGTCTCCTTCGTCACAGGTCGGAGCGTACGGACTCGAGCCGACGGAACTGGAGTACCTGCTCGAAGCCGAGGCGCTCGAGGATCGGCCGGGACATCGGCCCGGCGCCGACCGCGAGCGCCGGTGTGCCGCGTCGCATCGCCTCGTCCCAGCGCGCTCGCACCACAGCCCGGTAGGCGCCGCGCCCGCGCGCCCAGGCCGCGGTGGAGCCGCCCATGAGATAGCCGCCGGCGCGGGTGTAGACCGCCGATCCGACCGAGGCCATCCGTCCGTCGAGCCATGCGGCGAAGACGGGATTCAGCTGTTGCTCCCAGTCGGCCGCGAGCTCCTCCTCGCTCGGGCTGCGCTGGTACGGGTTGGCGAACGCTTCCAGCGCGAGCCGGCGCGTCTCCGAGAACTCCTCGAATGTCTCGACCCGGCGAACCTCGACGTCCTCGACCGCCCGCGGCTCGACCGTGAGCACCATCGCCGCGTGGAGGTAATCCGCCTCCTGGCGGTGCAGGCCGGCGCCGAGGAACGCTTCCTCGGAGGGCGTAGAGCGCTCGGTCAGCCACCAGCTTGCCCGCTCGTTCCCGCTTTGGTGCATGAAGGCGTCCACATCGGCGATCGCGGCCGCGAGCTCGTCCTCCCGCAATCGGATGCGCTCGACCTGAGTCCACGTGTGCCCGACCTCGCCGCTGAGTGTGTAGCCCTCCCCGACGCGGAGGAGACGGCCCGGCGCCGGCTCCAGGAACGGGCCGATCGCCTCCGCAAAATCGACGAGCTCGGACACGGCGTTACGCTACTCAGGATGACCGAGACCGTCGACGCGCCCACGGCAACGCGCATCCCGCACTGGATCGGCGGCCGCCGGGTCGACGGCGGCTCCGGTCGCAGCGGCCCGGTCTACAACCCCGCCACGGGCCGGCAGACCGGAGCGGTCGACTTCGCGAGCGTCGAGGAGGTGGACGTTGCCGTCCAGGCGGCGCGCGCAGCCTTCCCCGCCTGGCGCGAGACGTCGCTGGCAAAGCGGGCCGAGCTCTTCTTCGGGATTCGGGAGCTCCTCCATGCGCGGCGCGAGGAAGTGGCCGAGATCCTCGTGCGCGAGCACGGCAAGGTCTTCTCCGACGCGCTCGGTGAGGTGACGCGCGGGCTCGAGGTCGTCGAGTACTGCTGCGGCCTTCCGACCCTGCTCAAGGGCGAGCATTCCGAGCAGGCCTCGAGCGGGATCGACGTCTACTCGATCCGGCAGCCGCTCGGCGTGGTGGCCGGGATCACGCCGTTCAACTTCCCGGCGATGGTTCCCATGTGGATGTGGGCTCCGGCGATCGCGTGCGGCAACTGCTTTGTGCTCAAGCCGTCCGAGAAGGACCCGTCGGCCTCGCTCTGGGTCGCCGAGCTACTGCGCGAGGCCGGCCTGCCGGACGGTGTCTTCAACGTCGTGATGGGAGACCGCCTGGCCGTCGACGCGCTGCTCGAGCATCCGGACGTCGCGGCGATCTCGTTCGTCGGCTCGACGCCCATCGCCCGGTACGTCTACGAGCAGGCGACCGAGGCCGGCAAGCGCTGCCAGGCCCTCGGCGGCGCGAAGAACCACATGATCGTCCTGCCCGATGCCGACGTGGACGCGGCTGCCGATGCGGCCGTCTCGGCGGGCTACGGCTCCGCCGGCGAGCGGTGCATGGCCGTCTCCGCCGTGGTCGCCGTCGGCGACGTCGCGCAGCCGCTTGTCGACGCGATCCGGGAGCGGATCCCGAGGGTGAAGGTCGGCGACGGCATGAACCCGGCGTCGGAGATGGGCCCGCTCGTGACGCGCGAGCACCGCGACCGCGTCGCGGCGTACGTCGAGAACGCGCCCGGGGAGGGCGCCACGGTCGTGGTGGACGGCCGCGAGGGCGTGCCGGAGGAGGGCTTTTTCCTCAACCCGAGCCTGCTCGACGACGTGACGCCCGGGATGAAGGCGTACGTCGACGAGATCTTCGGCCCGGTGCTCGGCGTCACGCGCGTTGCGACGTACGAGGAGGCCGTCCGGCTCGTGAACGAGAATCCGTACGGCAACGGCGTCGCGATCTTCACGCGCGACGGAGGCGCGGCCCGGCAGTTCCAGTTCGACGTGCAGGCCGGGATGGTCGGGATCAACGTCCCGATCCCGGTGCCGGTCGCGTACTACTCCTTCGGCGGCTGGAAGTCGTCGCTCTTCGGCGACCGGCACGTCTACGGGCCCGAGGCGATCGACTTCTACACGCGCGGCAAGGTCGTCACGTCGCGCTGGCCCGATCCCGCGACCTCGCGCGTGGACCTCGGCTTCCCTCAGACACGCTGACGATGCCGTTCATCGACGTTCCCGAGGGAGACGGCGACAACCTCGAGCGGCTGTTCGATCTCCGCCCGGAGGTCTACGCGGCCTGGCGCGAGCTCGTCACGGCCGTGAAGGCGACGTCGGATGAGCGGCGCTACGAGCTCGCAACTCTCGCGGCGGCTCGGCGGCTGCGCTCGTCCTATTGCTCGCTCGCGCACGCGAAAGTGCTGGCGGAGAAGTTCTACGACTTCGATTCGGTGCCGAAGCTGCCGGACGGCCTGGAGGAGGCCGACCGGGCGGTCATGGCCTTCGCGGAGAAGGTCGTAGCCGACGCAACTGCGGTCACCTCGGCGGACATCGAGGAGCTGCGCGGGTTCGGCCTGAGCGACGACGAGATCTTGGACGTTGTGCTCGCCGCGACGATCCGCTGCTTCTTCTCGAAGACGCTGGATGCGCTGGGCGTGCAGCCCGATGCCGAGTTCGCGCAACTCGACCCGGCGTTCCGCGCTGCGCTGACGGTCGGCCGGCCGGTCGAGTCGGTGTAGGAGCCGACGTGGACGCGCCGCATCACCGTCCGCTCGACGCGAAGGAGATCCCCCGCTTCGCGGGGATCCGGACGTTCATGCGCGCGCCGCACACGACGGACCTGGCCGGAGTGGACGCGGCCGTCTACGGCATCCCCTTCGACACGGCGACGAGCTTCCGGACGGGCGCCCGCTTCGGCCCCGAGGCGATCCGCTCGGCGTCGGCGCTGCTTCGCCCGTACAACCCTGCACTCGGGGTCGACCTCGTCGAGACGCTCTCGATCGTCGACTATGGCGATGTGCCCGTCTCGCCGGGCGACACGGAGCGCACGTACGGCCAGGTGGAGGCGGCGCTCGCACCGCTCGTCCAGGCTGGGGTCTTTCCGCTCGCGCTCGGCGGCGACCACTCGGTCACGCTTGCGGAGCTGCGCGTGCTCGCACGCAAGTACGGGCCGCTCTCGCTCGTCCAGCTCGATGCGCACGGCGACACCTGGGACGAGTACTTCGGCCAGCGCTTCTTCCACGGCACGACCTTCAAGCGGGCGCTCGAGGAGCGGCTGATCGATCCGGCCGCGTCGGTGCAGGCGGGCCTCCGGGGCTCGCTGTACGGGCCGGAAGACCTCGAATCGGCGCGTGCGCTGGGCTTCGCCGTTCTGCCGTGCGACCAGCTGCGGACGCTCGGGCCCGGCGGCTACTCCAGCATCGTCCGCGAACGGGTGGGTCGCCGTCCCGTCTTCCTCTCCTTCGACATCGACGTCCTCGACCCGGCGTTCGCACCGGGGACGGGCACGCCCGAGGTCGGTGGGCTCTCGACCGCGGAAGCGCTTGGCTGCCTCCGCGCGCTCGGTGGGATCGACCTCGTCGGCGCCGACGTTGTCGAGGTCTCGCCGTCGTACGACGGCCCCGGACAGCAGACGGCGCTGGCGGGCGCGAACGTCGCCTACGAGCTGCTCAGCCTGCGTGCTTTAGCGGGAAACGCAGCGTGAGGCGGCTTCGCCGGCCCCACGGATCAAGGGCGACGACGCGGAGGCTGTACGAGCCGGGGCGTAGTCCGCGCGCCTTGAGCCGCAAGTGGATCTGCAGCGAGCCCGGTTTCCTCCGGTAGGACTGCACGACGTCGAAGCTCCCGGCCCCGAGCCGGCCGCCGAAGCGGCTGCCCTTGCCGAGGATCGCAACGGGAATGCCGTGCGGGCCGGTCACCGTGCCGGAGACCTTCGCCTGCGAGTGCACGGCGAGCCGCGTGGTGAGGAGGACGGTCCGGTCGGCCGGGTGCGGCAGCGCCTGGAAGGCGGTCTGCTTGGCGAGCGACGGTCCGTTCGGCGAGGTGTAGGTGGGATCGCCCCAAGCGCCCTGCTTGAACAGGGCGATCTGGAACGGCGTCCGCGTCAGCACGTGGGTCAGGTTGTTCGAGTCGACGTACCAGCCGACGGCGGTTCCGGCCGGAAGCTGCGCAGGCTGGAGCGACGGGACGGAGTGGTAGACCTTCCCGTCGGTCGAGTAGCCGAGCACCGTGCGGCTTGCCTGCGGCTGCGTGTAGCTGAGGTCGAGCGGCCACCTGAATCCCTTCGAAGACAGCCCTGGAACCGACAGCGACACCTCGGTGCCCGGCACGTTGAGGGTGCCGGTGAAGGTCGTGAGCGAGACGGTCTTGCCCACGGGTACCGCTCCCGGCTGCCACGTGACGGTTGCGCGACCGTCGTCGGTCTGGAGGTTCCCCGCGACGCCGCGCCGCACCGTTTGCGTCCCGATGGAGACGGCCGGTAGCGGAGCTGCCACGACGACGGTCGTCGGCAGCGTGGTCGCCGAGGTTGAACCGCCCTTGCCGGTCGCCGTCACGACGAGCGAGAGGGTTGAGCCGATGTCGTCCGGCGTGAGCGTACGGCGCGGCCCGGTCGCGTGCGGGATCGCGAGGCAGGAGGCGCCTGTTGCGTTGCAGCGCCGCCAGCGATACGTGAACTTCGTCGGCACGCCCGTCCAGCTCCCGACCGAGGTCGTCAGCACCTGTCCGTCCTGGGGGTTGCCGACGATCTGCGGCGGCTTGACGTTCGTGGGGCGCACCCCCGGCGGCGTGCCTGCGGGAGAAACGGTGGCGGACGCGATGGTGGTGGCGGTCGCCGTCCCGTCGGCGGCGGTGGCGGTGACGACGACCTTGAGCGTGTGGCCGACGTCGCTGCTGACGGGACGGTACGTCTCGCCGGTCGATCCGGAGATCGGCGTGCACGTCGCGCCGGCCGCGTCGCAGAGCCTCCACTGGTACGTGAACGTGAGCGGCTTGCCGCCCTCCCACGTCCCCGGTACAGCTGCGAGCAGCTGGCCGACCTGCGGCCCCCCGACGATCGTCGGCGGGGTCGAGAGCAGAGGTACTCCGGCCGGATAGGGGTCGATGGCGACGGATGCCAGCTTCGTGCCGTTCATGCGGTCGCCGTCGCTGCAGTGCTTGACTCCCGGGACGGAGACGCAGTTCGTCCATTGCCAGAACTTCCAGCCGCTCCCGTTCCAGTTCTGGGCGGGCACCGTCGGCTTGCCGGTGGAAGTCCAGTGCGCGATCCAGAGGCCCGTGCCGGCGGCGGCGGCAGCCGTCGAGTTGCCGAGGCTGTTCTTCCAGAAGAGCGGCGAGGTGTAGAGGAACGGCTGCACCCCGGTGCGGGCGTAGATCTGGTCGAGCCAGGCGATCGTCCAGGCGAGCAGGCGCTGCTTGGGGAGGGAGCCCGTCTTCTCCAGGTCGAGCACCGGCGGCAGCTCTCCCGGCTGTGGCCCCGCGATCGCGAGGAAGTGGTTGGCCTGCTTGATCGCGCCGGCGCTCGCTGCCGCCACGCTTGCGCCGCCGGGTCGCGCGAAGTGGTAGGCGCCGAAAACGAGGCCGGCGGCTTCGCTCCCGTTGCGGTTCGCCGTGTAAGTCTTGTCGTTGTAGGTCGTGCCCTCCGTCGCCTTGCCGAACGCGAAGCGGTAGCCGGCCTTCGCGACCTTCGCCCAGTTGATCGTGCCCTGGTAGTTCGAGACGTCGAGGCCCTTCGCGCGGGTCGTAGCAGCGTCGGACGCGCTCGCGAAGACGAGCGCGGTTAGCGCGATGACGAGACCCGCGAGCAGCCCGAGCTGCTCGCGCCGCGCTCCGATGACGAACCCCACGACTCGCAAGAGGCTAGCGCAGCTTTTGTTCGTCCGAGGTAAAAAAAGCCCTGCTAGCAGCTAGGAAGAAACTGCAGCGCCCGTCTCGAGTTGCTCGCCGAACCGCGCACGGCGCACGAACAGCCCGCCGCCGGGAGTGGCAACCAGGTCGCCGTCCTCGACTAGGACGGAGCCGCGGAGCAAGACGAGCTCCGGCGCGCCGACGACCTCGGCGCCCTCGTAGAGGTTGTAGTCGCAGCGCGAGTGGTGCGTCGACGCCGAGATCGTCTCCCGCCGCTCGGGGTCGAAGACGACGAGATCGGCGTCGGCTCCGATCGCGACCGTCCCCTTGCGCGGATAGAGGCCGAACAGCTTCGCCGGCTGCGTCGCCAGGAGGTCGACCATCCGGTTGAGGGTGATCCGGCCTTCGCGGACGCCGAAGTGGTGGATCATCTTCAGCCGGTCCTCGAGGCCGGGACCGCCGTTCGGGATCTTCGTGAAGTCGTCCTTGCCGAGCGTCTTCTGCGTTGCGAAGAGGAACGCGCAGTGGTCGGTCGAGATCGCGGACAGTGCGTCGGTGCGCACCGCGTCCCAGAGCACGTCGTGGTTCGCACGGTCGCGGGCGGGCGGGGAGTAGACGTACTTCGCGCCCTCGAAGTCCGGCTGCGCGAGATCGTCAATCGACCGGAAGAAGTACTGCGTGCACGACTCACCCCAGACGCTCCAGCCCTGCTCGCGCGCGCGGCGGATCGGCTCGACCGCCTCCCGGCACGTGACGTGGACGACGTAGAGCGGGCTGCCGGCGATCCGCGCCAGCTGGATGGCGCGGTTCGTCGCCTCGCCTTCGAGCTCGGGAGGGCGCGTGAGCGCGTGGTTGATCGGCGCGGTGTCGTCGCGCGCGAGCGCCTCGCGGACGAGGACGTCGATCGCGTCGCCGTTCTCCGCGTGCACCATCACGAGCGCGCCGCTCGCAGAGGCGACCTCCATCGCGCGGAAGAGGGTCTCGTCGTCGACCTGCAGGACGTTCTTGTACGCCATGAAGAGCTTGTAGGACGTGATCCCTTGCTCGGGCAGCGTGGCGAGCTCCTCGAGCCGCTCCTCGTCGGCGAGGTCGGTGATCGCGATGTGGAAGCCGTAGTCGATCAGCGTCTTGCCGTTCGCCTTCGCGTGCCAGCCCTCGAGCGCCTGCGCGAAGGTCTGGCCTTTCGCCTGGATGCAGAAGTCGACGTGGCAGGTCGTGCCGCCGCACGCGGCCGAGCCCTGGCCCGACTCGAAGTCGTCGATCGTGACCGTGCCACCGAACGGCATGTCGAGATGCGTGTGGGGATCGATGCAGCCCGGCAGGACGTACTTGCCGCTCGCGTCGATCGTCCGGTCTGCCGCCACGTCGAGGTCGGCGCCTATCAGCGCGACGTGCTCCCCCTCGACGAGGACGTCCGCGACGTAGTCGTCGGCGGCGGTGACGACGCGCCCTCCGCGGATCAGGATCGACATCACGTATGAGTCTAAGCTCGGGTCGTGGCCCTGTCACCGGAACGCACCGTCGCGGAGCTCCGCGAGTTGCAAGAGCTGACGGGTGATGAGAACGGGGCGCAGCGGGTCGCCTGGACCGAGCCGTGGGAGCGCGCGCGCCGGTGGCTGCGTGAGAAGGTCGTCCCGACCGGCGCCGCGGAGGAGGTCGACGAGGCGGGGAACCAGTGGTTCACGCTCCCGGGCGCCTCGGAACGGGCGCTCCTCATCGGCGGCCACATCGATTCGGTGCCGAATGGAGGCTGGCTCGACGGGTGCCTCAACCTCGTCGCCGGCGTAGAGGTGCTCCGCCGCCTCGCCGAGGCGGGCACGCCACCGCTGACCGTCCGACTCGTCAACTGGGCCGACGAGGAAGGGGCCCGCTTCGGGCGCTCCCTTTTCGGCTCGTCCGCAGCGGTAGGCTCCATGAACGACCAGGACGAGCTGCGCGAGCGGCGCGACGCCGACGGAGTCGCGCTGCCGGACGCGCTGGCCGAGCACGGGGTCGACCTCGACCGCGCGCTGGAGGCGCAGGAGCAGCTGGAAGGCGCGGCCGCGTACCTCGAGCTCCACATCGAGCAGGGCCCGGTGCTGGAGTCGCTCGACCTGCCGCTCGGCGTCGTGCTCGGCACGTTCGGCGTCGAGCGCCACCTCGTCACCTTCCAAGGCCAGGCAGCGCATGCCGGCTCGACGCCGATGGATCAGCGCCGCGACGCACTCGCCGGCGCAGCGAAGCTCGAGCTCGAGCTCCCGCAGATCGCTCGGCGAGTGGGTGGCGGCGCTGTGTGCACGATGGGCGGCGTCGTCACGAGACCCGGGATCGTAACCTCGGTTGTCGAGACCGCCGAGTGCCTGCTCGACCAGCGGCATCTCGATGCGACCTGGCTCGCCGAGATGCTGAGCAACGCCGAGGCCGCGTCGCGGAGGTTCGCCGACGAGGAGAACATCGAGGTCGAGTGGCAGAAGATCTGGTCGATCGAACCGATCCCGTTCGATGAGCGGCTGCTCGAGCTCGCCGACGAGGCGGTGCACGAGGTCGCCGGCTCGTCGCACCGGCTCCCGTCCGGCCCGCTCCACGACGCTGCCGAGGTGGCACGGGCGGGAATCCCGACGGTGATGCTGTTCGTTCAGTCCCTACGAGGGCTCTCGCACACGAAGCTCGAGGACACGAAGGACGAGCACCTCGAACTCGCGGTGCAGGCGCTCGACCGGCTGACGACCAAGACACTGGGGGGATCTGCATGAGCAGTACCGACGCCACACAGCTCTTCGGCGACGAGCACGTCCGCCGCTACCGCGAGACCGACGGCGAGCTCGGACACATCTGGAAAGAGGGGTCGACGATCCTTCTCCTGACGACGACCGGTCGCCGCTCCGGCGAGAGACGACCACGCCGCTCATCTACGGGCTCGACGGCGACACGCCGGTGATCGTCGCTTCGAAGGGCGGTGCGCTCGACCACCGCGGGTGGTTCAAGAACCTCGCGAAGACGCCTGAGGTCGGCGTCCAGATCGAGGGCGACCGTTTCCGTGCCGGGGCACGCGTCGCCGAGGGCGAGGAGCGCGAGCGGCTCTGGGAGCGGATGAACGAGATCTGGCCGCACTACGACGAGTACGCGACGAAGACCGACCGTGAGATCCCCGTCGTCGTGCTCGACCGGATCTAGACGAGCCCGCCGCCGCGCCCCGCACACTGTCTCGGGCAGACACGTCCCGGTGCCAGGCACCGGGTCATGTCCCCCGCGGCGGGGTCCTGGGCTCCGGCCGCTCTGACCAAGCCACGACCGGGACTCGGCACCTCCCTTTAGGCCATGTCCCGGTGCCTGGCACCGGGACGGGTCCGCGGCGGCCGGGTAGGCTCGTGGTGTGGACTTCGGCGTCACGGTTCTCCCGGATCCGCCGTTCTCGCGCTGGCTCGAGCTGATCCAGCTCGCCGAGCGCCACGGCTTCGGTTACGCGTGGACGTACGACTCCCACGTCCTCTGGCAGGAGTCGGTGCCGATGCTCGCGGTCGCCGCGCGTGAGACCTCCACGATCAGGCTCGGCCACTTCGTGACGAACCCGGCGACGCGCGACCCGACCGTGCTTGCGAGCGCGTACGCGACGCTCCAGGACCTGTCCGACGGGCGCATGGCGATGGGCATCGGGCGCGGCGACTCGGCCGTCCGCTACATCGGCCGGCAGCCTATGAAGGTCGCGGAGTTCGAACGGTCCTGCGCGATGGTGCGTGACTTCATGAACGGCCGTGAAGTGGAGTGGAACGACAAGCAGCTCCAACTCAAGTGGGTCCGGCCCGAGCTGCCGCCGATCCCGATGTGGATCGCCGGCTACGGACCACGAGCGCTCGCGGTCGCCGGCCGCGTCGCTGACGGCGTGATCATCCAGCTCGCCGACCCCGAGATCATCCAGTGGATCATGGACACCGCCCGCCGCGCGGCCGAGGAGGCGGGCCGCGATCCGAGCGACCTCCGCTGCATCGTCGGCGCGCCGGCCCACATCTCGGACGATCTCGTCGATGCGCGCGAGCAGGTCCGGTGGTTCCCGGCCATGGTCTCGAACCACGTGCTGGACCTGATCGACCGCTACGGCGCCGACGGAAGCGCGGTGCCGAAGGCGCTCACCGACTACGTCCAAGCGCGCAAGTTCTACGACTACAACGAGCACTCGCGGGTCGGCGCGGCGCACGGTGAGTTCGTCACCGACGAGATCTGCGACCGCTTCTGCGTCCTCGGGACGGCGGAGCAAGCCAAGGCCAAGTTGCAGGAGCTTCAGGGGGTCGGCGTCGACCAGTTCAACATCTACCTGATGACCCACGGGCAGGAGGAGACGTTGCGGGCGTTCGGCGACGAGATCATCCCCGACCTGGCAAGCGCACCCGCGTGAGCCCCGACCGATAGCCTCAGAATCGTGGCGGATCTGCGGACGCTGCTCGAGCTGCGGCAGGCGTATCCGCTGTCGTGGTCGCGCGACGGCTCGTGGCTGCTCGTCGCGTCCGACCTTTCGGGCACGCGCCAGCTCTATCGTTTCCGGCTGGACGGCGGCGAGCTCGAGGCGCTGACGAGCTACGCCGAGCCGGTCGACGGGCAGCTGCTCCCGGACGACCGGCTTCTGCTCGAGATCGACGAGGGCGGAAACGAGCGGACGCAGCTCTACCTGGACGGCGAACCGCTCGTCGTTGACCCGCGGTATATCCACCGGTCGCCGCACGTCTCGCGCGACGGCGCGTTGCTCGCCTACGCGACGAACCGTCGCAACGGCCTCGACTTCGACATCGTCGTGCGACGGCTCGACAACGGAGACGAGCGTGCGTTCGAGCTTGGTGGCTGGTGTGCCGCCGGCGAGATCTCGCCGGATGGCGGTTGGGTCCTCGCCGAGCAGCTCGGCGAGGCGAGCGGCGATTCGAACCTGTTCCTGCTCGGAGTCGAGAGCGGGGAGGTGGTTCACATCACTCCGCACGACGGGGCGGCCGAGTACCTCACGCCGGTCTGGTCGGCCGACGGCTCATCGCTCTACGTCGCGACGAACGACGAACGCGACACGTTCGCCGTCTCCCGGTACGACGTCGTGTCGAGTGCCTGGGAGGCCGTTCACGAGTCGAAGTGGGACCTGTCCTGCTTCGGCGACGAGGAAGGGCGGCACTTGCTCGTGGAGGCGAAC
>CAVSAK010000008.1:0-41447 GCA_963725965.1 uncultured Actinomycetes bacterium
GACTTTCAGCCTGTGAACCGATACTCGGTCTGCCAGCCGTCCTTCGAGTCGGTGTGGGCGGTCCAGAAAAGCTCCGCGATGTTGTCCGGATCGAAATCCGTCCCCGGCTTGACGGAACCGACGATCGTGACGGTCGCCGCGTGGATGCCGTCCTCCCGGACGCTCGCCGCAATCAGCGTCTGCGCCGAGCGTAGAGCCGCCTTCCCCATCGAGAGGCTTGCCAGACCGGGCACCGGATTGTCGGCGAAGCCGCCGCTCGTGACCAGCAGGGTCCCACCGCCGGCCGCCCGCAGGACGGGCACTGCCACCTGCGCCGCGACGACGGCGCCAAGGACATCCACGTCGTAGGCGGTTCGGAGCCGCTCGACAGTGGTGTCGAGGATCTCGCCCGGATCCGGCAGGGCAGCGTTGTACACGACGACACCGGGCGCCCCCGGGGCGCTGAAGATCCGGTCCAGCGTCTCGCGGTAGCCATCCAGATCCTCGATATCCGCACCGATCGCCTCGATCTCGAGGCCGCCACTGCGCAATTCGGGGGCCAGCTGGTCGAGCGGTGCGCTGCGGGAGATGAGTGTGCTGCGGAAACCCTCGCGGCCGAAGCGCCGAACCACCGCGGCGCCGACTCCTGGTCCAGCCCCGATCAACAGAAGATGATGGGAGTCAACAGGCCCGGACATCTAGAGGCAGCAGACTAACGTTCATGCGACCAGGTAGGTCTCGTAGATCACGGCTCCCCGCTGACGGCCGCCCACGCCGACGAAGACGCCCCTGTTGAGCCAGTCGAGCTCACGGGATGCGGTTTCGATCCGGGTCGCGGTGCGGAACGTGTACTCGCTCGCATCGACGTTCTCGCCACGGCCGAGCCGCTCGAGCACGTCGGGGCTGCCGTGGCGCACGCCTTGTGACTGCACGTAGAGGAGTGCGCCGCCGTCGGTCTGCAGCGTGTACCGGATGTCGCCGAGGGCCGTGCCGTCCCGTAGGACGATCTGCCAGTCAGCGCTTGCTCCCGGTACCAGCGTTCCGTTCAGCTCGGGACCCGAGAACGTGCCTCCGACCAAAGGCACGATCCGCCGCAGGCCCGCGTGGACGTCGCCGACGTCGACCGGGTCCCCGAGCACAGCCTCGAGGCGGTAGACCTGCAACAGCCGGGGCTCGGGCAACCGGGTCATCGGGCACGCTTCCCCGGATCGTTCGGATGCGGCATGAGCGGGACGACCCGCACTTCCATCCAGTCCGCGAGCGGGAGCGCGCGGAGCAGCTCATCGAGCTCGGCTCGACTGTCAGCCGCGTAGAGGCCGACAGCCGCCGGGTCGGCCGGGGCTGCGGTCGGCCGCCACAGGCGAACCAGGTGGCCGTCGGCGGCGAGCCCGGCCGCCGCGACTGACTCCGCGCGCGTCCGCCGCTCGACCTCGGCCTCGGCCGTCCCGTCCGGAACCTCGACGTCGAACTCGACGAGAAACTCCACTAGCTCGTCGTCCGGAGGGAGATGCTCGACGAGTTGCTCGTGGCCGCGACGGCGGCCGTGGCCGCTAGCGCCACGGCGGCGGCGAGCGTCAGCAGGATTGCGAGCTTCGTCGTTTCCCCGTTCATGCCGACACCGTCACCTTCGCGGCGATGAACTCCAGGAGAGCGCTGTTCACCTCGTCGGGATGCGTCCAGGCGATGTTGTGTGGGCCGCCCTCGACGGGGACGAGCGTGCAGTCTGCGATCAGCGCGGGTAGCCGCGCCGCGGTCGAGTCGAACGGGAGGATCCGGTCCTCGGTGCCGTGCATGACGAGCACAGGCACGTCGATCTTCGACACGTCACCGCGGAAGTCGGTCAGCCAGGTGTCGACGCACGCGTAGGTCGCGAACGGGGACGCGCCGGCGGCGACGTTGAAGCTCGCCTGCCAAGCGCGGTCGCTGATCCGGCTGCCGCCAAGGACGTCCACGTTGTAGAAGTTGTTGAGGAAGTCCTCGAAATAGGCGTAGCGATCCTTGACGATCGCCGCCTTGATGCCCTCGAAGACCTGCTCGTCGACCCCTTCGGGATTGTCGGCGGTCTTGCGCAGGAACGGCGGGATGGTCCCGAGCAACGCCGCCTTGCGAACGCGCTTCGAGCCATACGTCCCCAGGTAACGATTGACCTCGCCTGTCCCCATCGAGAACCCCACGAGCACCACGTCAGAGAGGTCGAGGTGCTCGAGCAGGGCGTTCAGGTCGCCGGCGAAGGTGTCGTAGTCGTAGCCGACGACCGGCTGGCTCGAGCGGCCAAACCCCCTCCGGTCGTAGCTGATTACGCGCCGACCACTCGCGAGCAGCTCGCGTTCCTGGCGCTCCCACGAGTTCCCGTTGAGCGGGTAGCCGTGGATCAGAACCACCGGCTCGCCGCTTCCGTGATCCTCGTAGTGGATCTCGATCGGAGCGCCGTTCTCGGTTCCAACAGCGATGCGGGGCATACGTTTCCTCCGTTTCTCGTCGGTCTGATGCCGTCATGGGACAGCGTGCGCGTCGGGTGGCCCCGGTCGCGCCCATGGAGTCCCGGGTTTCTTGCCTGGTCTGCGGCTCCGGCCGCTAGGCCGCTACGTCAGTCCGCGTGGCGGCGGGCAGCCTGTCGCGCAGCTGCATGCGGGAGCCGATTCCGAGCTTCGTGAACACCTTGTGGAGGTGCCACTCGACCGTGCGCGGGCTGAGGAAGAGCTGGGCGCCGATCTCCTGATTCGTCCGCCCGCCGGCAGCGAGCCGCGCGATCTGCTCCTCCTGCGCGGTGAGCTGGCCGCGGGTCTCGTCACTCCGTTTGCGCACTTTCTCGCCGGTGGCGAGCAGCTCGCGGCGGGCGCGCTCGGCGAACGCGTCGGCGCCGACGCTCGTGAAGATCTCATAGGCGGAGCGGAGCTGTTCACGCCCGTCCGTCCGGCGGCCCTCGCGCCGCAGCCACTCGCCGTAGACCAGGTGCGCGCGGCCGAGCTCCGGCCGGAGCGGCGTACGGCCCAGCCCAGCGATCGCCTCGAGGTACAGGGCCTCCGCGGTCCCGTCCTCGCTCACGAGCGCCCTCGAGCGCGCCACGATCCCGAGCCCCCAGTCGGTGCCGCTTGCGCTCGGGGCCTCGACGAGTCGCTCGAGGGCCTCGGCGGCGAGGCCCAAGTTCCCGCTCCGGGCGCACGCCTCGACCAGCTCGGCCAACGCCCAGCGGGAAACGAACAGCTCACGTGCGGCATCGCTCGCCTGGCGGGCCGCGGCGAGGGCTTCCTCGTAGCGGCCGAGGCCGTTGAAGAGGACGGCGCTCGCCCAGTGCGCGAACTGGACGCCGAGGCCCTCGCAGCGGGCGCTCGCGTTCTCGATCGTCGTAGTGAGCAGCGCGGAGGCCTCGGCTTCGCGCCCCCGGTAGGCAGCGAGCACCATTCCGCCGTACGACGCGATGCGAATGCCGGCTGCGCCGGTGACCGCATCGGCCTCCGCCACGATCGAGGCGGCTCCCCTCAAGTCGCCGCTCCACGCGACGACGATGCCCTTGCCCTGCAGCGCGGTGGCAAGCTGCGCGAGCGCTCCGGCGTCACGGGCCAGCTGCAGCTGCCTACTGCTGACCTCGTCCCAGCTCTCCACGTCCCAGAGCGCGGCGGCAGCGGTCGCCGCCATCGCTCCGAACTGGAGCACCCGGTCGTCGTCCCGGAACGCGCTCACCGCCTTCCGAAGCGTCGGCGCCGCCGATGCGAGCCCCTCCGCGACGAGTTGCGCGAGCCCGTCCAGCAGGAGGTCGGATGCCAATGGCTCGTGCACCGCCGGAGGTGCGGAGCGCACAGCCTGCGAGACGTCGCGGAGCGTCCCGGCTCGCGCAAGGTCGCCCGCCGCCAGGGCGGTGCCCCAAGCCTCGAGATAGGTCTCGCGCGCGAGGTCGAGATCGAGTGGCTCGAGTTGCGTCGCCGCCTGAAGCAGTTGCGCCGCGCCGAGCCCGAAGCTCGAGGCCGCTGCGATCCGCCCGCGTTGAAGATCGGCTCGCGCGCGCTGAAACTCGTCCAGTGGTCCCGCTTCGGCCGTCGCCAGCATGTCGAGCGCCGCGTCGAACGCCCCGGCCTCGAGGCTCGCCTGGGCCGCGGCAAATGCGCGCTCCGCGCGCCGCTCTCGGTCGGCCGTCAGCGCAACGGCTCGCTGCAGAAATGCGGCTGCAGCCGCGATGCCGCCGCGAGCATGCGCCCGGTCGGCCGACAACTCGAGCTCGAGCGCGACCTCTTCGTCGGGTGCAAGCGCCGCGTGAGCCCGATGCCAGGCACGGCGATCGGGATCCCGCTCGGCATCGATCGCCTCTGCCAACGCCTGATGTGCGCTCCGACGCTTGTCGCCTGAGGCAGCGGCGTAGATCGCGGACCGGAGCAATGGGTGGCGGAACGTCACTCGCGTACCCACGGCGATCAAGTCGGCCGCTTCGGCAGGAGCAGCCGCTTCGAGCGGAAGACCGAGCACGGCCGCAGCCCGCCAGAGGAGCATCGGGTCGCCGGTCGGTTCGGCCGCGGCTAGCAGCAACAGCCGTTGCGTCTCCTCGGGTAGCTGGTTGACACGACGCCGAAAGCTGGCCTCGACGCGGCGCACGAGCGGCAACGAATCCGCCACCGCGAAGCCGCCCGCGAGACTCGCCGACGAGACACCGTGAGGCAGCTCGAGCAGCGCGAGTGGATTGCCGCGTGCCTCGTCGATGATCCGCTGACGGACGCGCTCATCGAGCCGCCCTGGGGTCGAAGAAGCGAGCAGTTCGCGTGCCTCGGCGTCCGGCAAACGCTGCAACTCGAGTTCCGGCAGTCCGGACAGTTGGGTCGGCTGATCCTGATCGCGCTCGGCGAAGAGCATCGCCACCGACTCCGCCTGGAGACGCCGCGCGACGAACAACAGGACCTGGGCCGAGGAGCGGTCGAGCCATTGCGCATCGTCGACGACGCAGATCAGCGGTTGTGGCTCGGCCGCGTCCGAGAGCAGGGTCAGTACCGCGAGACCGACAAGGAATCCATCGGGGCGCAGACCCGACGTCAGGCCAAACGCCGTTCGCAGCGCATCGCGCTGGACCGCCGGCAGCCTCTCCAGGCCGTCGACCAGTGGCAGGCACAGTTGATGGAGGGCGGCAAACGGAAGCTCCATCTCGGACTCGACTCCTCCCGAGTGCATCACCCGGCACGCCCCGCACGAGCCCGAGGCGTACTCCAGCAGGGCCGTCTTTCCCATGCCGGCCTCCCCGCGCAGAACGAGTGCGCGGCTCTCTCCCCGGCGCACCGCGCTCAGCAGTTCCTCGAGCCTCGCGATCTCGCCGGCCCGGCCGCGGAGCACCGGTCCTGAGACCCCCGGGACGCGAACCAGCTCGACGGCGCTCCCGGTCTTGGTCTCGGTCTCGGTCCGGACCTGGACGGTGCTCACTCCTGATCCAATAAGCCGCTGCCGCTCCGACTCAAGCCGGGAGTGGAAGAATCGGGACCTCCTCCCGAACGGAGGCCCGTGGTTCAGCAACGACTCACCGCTTTGCAGGAGCGGGATCTGGTGATCGCGGCCGAATCCGGCGACTCCGACGCATGCCGGAAACTGGTCGAGGCGTTTCTCCCGGCGATCGGCGATCTCGCCCGCAGCTTCAGGAACAGCAGGGTCGAACGTCTGGAGCTCCTTCAGGAGGGAGTCGCCGGCCTCCTCATCGCCGCGCGGCGCTACGACACGACGCTGGATACACCCTTCTGGGCCTACGCCTCGTTCTGGGTCCGCAAAGCGATGCAGGAGCTCGTCGCCGACCTGACACGGCCGCTGGCACTCTCGGATCGCGCCGTTCGCGAACTCGCGAAAATCAGGAGAGTCCGCACCGAGCATCTCCGGACGTACGGCGTCGAGCCCAATACCGACGAGCTCAGCCGCGTGACTGGCCTGACACCCGCGCAGCTGGAGCGCCTGGAGGCGACCGAGCGCGCGCCGCGCAGCCTGCAGGAACGGCTGACCGACGGGGACGAAGCAACGGCGACCGTCGGCGACACGATCGTCGATCCCACAGCCGAGCGCGCCTACCAGCAGGTCCTCGACGCCGTTGAGATCGGCGACGTGCGCGACCTGACCGAACGGCTCGACGAGCGCGAGCGCCTCGTGATCCGGGCCCATTACGGCCTCGGGCAGGACGCTCAGACGCTCGGCGAGATCGGCGCGCGTCTCGGGCTGACCGCCGAGCGCGCCAGGCAGATCGAAGCAGGCGCGCTGAGCAAGCTGCGGGCAGCGCTCTCCCAATCCGCTGCGAGCGGAGAGGCTCGGACTTGAAACCGCGGGTTGTCGGCTTAGTACAAGTGATGCGGACACGCAGCACGATTCCTGGATCGATGACCAATGAGCCCTGACGCCACGGCACTTCGGCACAACGCCCTCGTCTACGAGTCGATGGACGAGTACGTCGCGCGCGCCGTGCCGTTCCTCAAAGCCGGGATCGAGGCGGGTGATGGAGCGATCGTGGCGCACACGAAGGCGGGGCTCGCTCTGATGCGCGAGGCGCTCGGCCCCGAGGCAGCAGGTGTGACCTTCGTCGACGTCAGCGCCGCCTACACGCGGCCGGCGCGAACCCTCGCCGCCTACCACGAGGTCTACGTCGCCCAGCTCCGAAAGACGCCGACCCTGCGTGCAGTCGCCGACGTCCAGTTCGGGCCTGATCCCGACGAATGGGACCTGTGGACTGCATACGAGGCGGTATTCAACCGCTCGTTCGGGCACCTGCCTGCCTGGGTGCTCTGCTCATACGACGCGAACGGCACACCCGATCCGATCATCGAGGGCGTCTGGCAGACGCACCCAGAGGTCGTTGCCGACGACAGCTGGACGAGCAGCGACCGCTACGAGGATCCCGACCGCCTACTGCGCCGCCTCACGCCGGCGCCGGCTCCGCTCACGGCCCTGCGGCCGATCCCGTTCTGCCGCAGCGTCGAGGACTTCCGAGAGCAGCTCGCTCGTGAGCTCACCGCCGAAACGGTGAGCGAGGCGCAGGCACTCGACCTGCTGCTCGCAGCGACCGAGATCGCGAACAACGCGGTGCAACACGGCGGCGGCATCCAAGAAGTTCGGGTCGGACGTGCAAGCGGGCGCTTCGTCTGCGAGGTCGTCGACCGCGGCGACGGCTTCGACGACCCGGCGGCGGGATATCTCGCTCCGCGCCAGGGGGTCGGTTCCGGCCTCTGGGTGGCCCGGCAGCTGACCTGGAGGATCGAGTTCTTCCAGTCGCCGGCGGGATTCACCGCGCGCATCTGGCTCTAGCTGCGAGTTCGAAGCGCAGACCCGGGGGCCGACCGGGGCCTCCACGGGCGCGACCTGCCGGCTGACGCGCGACGCTGGGCCGCGATCCCCATGAAGGGGAGCGCCCGAAAGGAGCCCAGATGTCCAATCACTTCAGCGCAGCGATGCTCAAGTTCCCGGGTGACGACGCGCGCCTGGACTTGACCGACCTGTTCGTCTTCGCGTCACCGGAGAACGCCGGCAAGACGGTGCTGATCTTCGACGTGAATCCGTTCATGACCGGAGCGGACTTCAACCCCGAGGCGGTCTACCGCCTCAACGTCGACAACGACGGCGACACTCGCGCCGATGTCGCCTTCTCGTTCGTCTTCTCCGAGTCGGATGACGTCGCCCAGAGCGGGACTGTCCATTACGCAACAGGGAACCAGGCTCGGGAGGTCGAGCCCGTCGGCGAGGTGCTCATCGAGGGCGTGCCGGTCGGCTTCGACGCGATGGCGAAGCCGGTTCAGGCCGGCGAGTGCCGCGTGTTCATCGGCGTCCGCAGCGATCCGTTCTTCGCCGACGGCGAGGGCGCGTTCCACGACTTCAAGTTCACAGGCGACGACACGTTCGCCGGCAAGAACGTCCTGTCGATGGCGCTGGAGGTGCCTGACGAGATGCTGGGCAGCGGTCCGGAGATCGCGGTCTGGGCGACGTCCAGCGTGCGCCGCGACGGCACGCTGGTGCAGGTCGACCGGTTCGGGAACCCGTCGTTCAATCCGTTCTTCGTCGACGAGCTCAAGAACCAGTTCAACGCCGGGCACCCGGCCGATGACGTGGCGGGTTTCCTCGAGCCGTGGGCGAAGCTGCTGGAGAGCCGCGGCTACCCGGCGGCGGTGGCCAGAGAGACCGCGCTCACCGTGCTCCCGGACCTCATGCACTACGACCGGACCCGGCCGGCGCACTATCCCAACGGACGCGTTCTCACGGATGACGTCTACGACATGCGGATGGCGTTCCTGACCTACGGACGCGTGACTTCGGACGGTGTCGAGCCGCACGACGACTACCTGAGCGAGTTCCCGTTCCTCGGCGTGCCGAACGCCCAACCGGCGGCCGACGAGAAGGAAGGCGCGCTGCTGTCGGCCTAGCGGTCGCGCCGACCCGAGAGATCAGTCGTGTTCTGGGCATCGTTGAGCAGGAGCGAACGCCGGTCGGTGGCGGGGATGGTCTCGGCGGTGGCGGGGTTGCACGTGCTCGGCTTCGTCGCGCTGTTCGCCTTCATCGCGCCGAGCCGTCACCTCGCCACGGCCGGGATACCGACGATCGGACTCGGTGTGACTGCCTACACCCTCGGGCTGCGACACGCATTCGACGCCGACCACATCTCTGCCATCGACAACACCACCCGGAACTTGATGGCCCAGGACAAGCGGCCATTGAGCGTCGGTTTCTGGTTCTCGCTCGGGCACTCGACGATCGTCTTCGCGCTCGCTCTCCTGATCTCGCTCGGCGTGAAGTCGCTCGACGCGCCTGCTGCCCACGGTCACTCGACCCTGCGTCAGGCCACCGGCGCCGTCGGCATCGCGGTGTCCGGTGGATTTCTCTACCTGATCGCGGCGATCAACATCGTGATTCTGCTCGGCATCGTGAAGGTGTTCCGCGAGATGAGGACCGGACGCTACGACGAAGCCGGGCTCGAGCGCCAGCTGAACAGTCGCGGCCTGATGAATCGCCTCTTCGGCCGCACGACCAAAGCCGTGACCAAGCCACGACACATGTATCCGGTTGGGTTGCTTTTCGGCCTGGGATTCGACACGGCGAGCGAGGTCGCGCTCCTGGTCATCGCTGCCGGCGCGGGGACAGCCGGGATGCCGTGGTACGCAATCCTCTGCCTGCCGATCCTCTTCGCCGCCGGGATGTCGCTGATGGACTCGATCGACGGGTCGTTCATGAACTACGCGTACGGGTGGGCGCTGTCCAAACCGGTCCGGAAGGTCTTCTACAACCTCACGATCACGTGTCTGTCGGTGGCGGTGGCGCTGGTCGTCGGCACGATCGAGCTCGGCGGACTCATCAGCTCAGAACTCGACCTGTCCGGATCGTTTTGGAACTGGTTCGAGAACATCGACATCAACGCTCTCGGATTCGTGATCGTCGCTCTCTTCGTCGCCACGTGGGCCGTCGCCCTCGTGACCTGGCGGTTTGGCCGGATCGAGGAGCGCTGGTCGGCGCACCTGAAGGACTCGTCGTGACGAATGCGCAGCCCGTGGCGCCTGGGCCCGAGGTGGAGCCGTGTTTCAGGCTCGTGTGTTCGGCGACAAGAACATCGACTGCGGCTATCCGCGACCACAGGGAGGTCGAGTCATGTCAAGTTCGCATTGGACGAGCCATGTGCGCGGGCGACGAAACGCAGTCATCGCCGTCGCCGTCTGCGTCCTGGTAGTGGGAGGATTGGCGACTATCCGAGGCGCGGGTTTTGCGCAGGCCGGCAACTCCCCGAGAACACCGTGGCTTGATGCCAACAAGCCGATCCACGCACGGGTCCACGCCCTGTTGGGCGCGATGACCTTGCCCGAGAAGGTCGGCCAGATGGACCAGCAACTCGTCGACGACCTGACCGGGCCGTCCGACAACTGCGGCGGCCAGGGCTGGGCCCAGCTGAACGAGAGCTGCATGAAGACGTGGCTGGTCGACAACGACACGGGCTCGGTACTCGCGGGTGGGACGGACAACCCGCCGGACACGACCGGTCAGGGCGGTAGCGGCAATACCGGCTACGACTGGGCGAACGAGTACAACATGATCCAGAAGTACGCGATCCAGAACTCGCGGTTGCATATCCCGTTGATCTTCGGCGTGGACGCGGTCCACGGATTCGGCCACCCGTGGCAGGCGCCGTTGTACCCGCAGTCGATCGGGATGGGTGCCACCTGGGATCCGTCGGCGGCCGAAGCCGGCGGAGCCGCGACGGCGAACGCGCTGCGGGCCACCGGCTGGAACTGGACCTTTGCCCCGGTGCAGGACCTTGCCCGCGACAACAGGTGGGGCCGCACGTACGAGACCTGGGCCGAGGAGCCCGTGCTGTCGGCGGCCATGGGCGCCGCCAACATCCGCGGCCTCCAGTCTCCGGCTCCGGCCGGCTCGCTCGGTGTCACGGCGACCGTCAAGCACTTCGCCGGCTACTCGCAGTCGATCAACGGGCACGACCGCAACGAGGCCCTGCTGCCGATGAGTTACCTCCAGAGCGTGATCCTGCCGTCGTACGCCGGAGGCATCGATGCGGGAGCGGGCACGGTGATGGCCGACTCCGGTTCCATCAACGGCGTTCCGGCGACCGGGTCGCATTACCTGCTGACCGACATCCTCCGCCACCAGATGCACTTCAAGGGCGTCGTCATCAGCGATTACCAGGACGTGCAGGCCCTACAGACGGCGTACCACGTCGCCGCCAACCCGGCTGAGGCGATCGCCGAGGCCGTAAACGCGGGTGTCGACATGGCCATGTACGTGACGAGCCCCGATCAGTGGCAGTCGGCCATCCTCCAGGACGTTCAGTCCCACGCGATTTCGATGCGGCGGATCAATGAGGCCGTGGGGCGGATCCTCACGCTGAAGTTCGAGCTCGGTCTGTTCGACCAGCCGTGTGTCAGCGATCCGAACACGCCGTGCGTCGAAGCGAATGCAGCCAACGCCGCGGTCACCGCCGGACGGGACGGCACGCTGAGTGCCGCCCGCGAATCGATGACCCTGCTGCGCAATCAGAACAACACCTTGCCGCTTTCCTCGTCCGCCAAGGTTGTCGTCACCGGCCCGAGCGCCGACTCGATGACCAACCAGCTCGGCGGGTGGAGCGTCAGCTGGCAGGGCGTGTTCGGTGCGGGCCACGTGTGCTGCATGGGTCCGCCCGACCAGATTCCGCCCGGCACGACCGTCCAGAAGGGGATCGTCAACGACGACTCCAACGCCGTCTACGTGCCGGACGGCACCGCGGCCGCGGGCACACCCGCAGACGCGTACGTCGTCGCGGTCGGCGAGAAGGCATACGCCGAAGGGCTCGGTGACAACCCCGCGCCCCAGCTGCCGCCTGACCAGAAGGCGCTAATCAAGCAGCTCGAAGCCACCGGCAAGCCGGTGATCGTCGTCGTCATCGCCGGACGTCCAGTCGGCCTGGGACCCGATGCGGAGAACGCGAACGGGATTCTGATGGCCTACCAGGGCAGCACCGAGGCAGGCCAGGCCGTCGCCGACGCGATCTTCGGCAAGATCGACCCGAGCGGCAAGCTATCGGTCAGTTGGCCGTCGGACGCCGCCGCGCCTGGTGGGGACTTCGACGGCGGTGCGCCGTCACCGCTGGGCGACCAGCCGAAGTTCTTCGACCAGCTACCGGGCACCGGTTCCGGTCAAGGCCATGCATACAACCCGCTGTACCCGTTCGGGTTCGGCCTGTCGTACACCACGTTCACGACCACCGGTCTTTCGGTGACACCGAACGTCGGCCGGAACGGCACCGCGACGCGCGACCTTCACGGTCACCAACACCGGGTCCCGCAGCGGGACGGACATCGTTCCCGTGTACGTGGCCCAGCCGGTCAGCACTGTGGTCGTGCCACCGCAGCGGTTGGTGGGTTTCACGCGGGTGACGCTCGACGCCGGCCAGTCCAAGATCGTGGACGTTCATTTCCCGGTCTCAACGCTGGCCGAGACGCAGGGTGACATCAATGCGTCCGCACCGGCGAAGGTGGCCCCTGGTGCCTACGTCGTCCAGTTGAACAAGAACAACACCACACCTTACGACGTCGCAGCGTCGGCGCCGTTCACCATCAACTGATCGACGGAGGGATCGCCACGTCGCTCGGGCGTGGCGATCCCCTCCGATCGCCGCGGGGCATCGTCGGAATGAGCGCCGGTACCCCGTGTGCGATCCTGAGCCGGTGCTGGCCCCATTCGTCGATCGGCTTCCGCTGCCGTCGCGCTTGATCGCAGCGGAGCATGACGGTCGGTTGGCGGTGCGCATCCGCGCGGGCGTGCACTCGTTTCACCGCGACCTCCCCGGGTCGAGCATCTGGGGGTTCGAAGGGACGGTTCCCGGGCCGACGATCGAAGCGGAGCGCAGCCGGCCGGTCACGGTCGAGTGGCGGAACGAGCTGGGCGGCGCGTACCCGGTGTCGGTGACCGTCGCCCCGCAGGCAGCCGATGCCGACGGCGTGCCTGTGCAGTGCGTCCCCGGCCTCAGCGGCGGCGAGCTGGACGTCGACGCCGCCGGATTGACCGGCCACACCGTGATCCACCTGCACGGTGCGCTCACGCCCGCGGCTTACGACGGCTGGGCTGAGAACATCTTTGCGCCCGGCCAGCCGGCCGTGTTCCACTACCCGATGGAGCAGCGTGCCGCGCTGCTCTGGTACCACGACCACGTCATGGGCGCAACGAAGTTCGACGTGTACGCCGGGCTTGCGGGGCTCTGGATCGTGCGCGACGAGCGGGAACGCGAGCTCGGGCTGCCGGAGGGGCCGCCGCTCGAGCTCCCGCTGCTGATCCAGGACCGCAACTTCGACGTGGACGAGCAGGGGCAGCTCACGGGCCGCCTCGTTCACAAGACCGATCCGGAGGTGATGGAGGCATTTGCACCGTTCACCGTCGTCAACGGCAAAGTGTGGCCGGTGCTCGAGGTCGAGCCGGTGACGTACCGCTTCCGGCTGCTGAACGGGTCCAATGCCCGCACTTACCGACTCGTCCTGCTGCACGACGGCAACCCCGCGCTCGATCGGATCGCGCAGATCGGGACCGACCACGGACTGCTGCGCGCTCCCGCGGCCGTGCCCGGGGAAGGGCTGGTGCTCGCTTCGGCGGAACGCGCGGACCTCCTGGTCGACTTCTCCGACCTCGACGCGGGCACCGAGCTCACGCTCCTCAACACTGCACGCGCTCCGTTCGACGGTGCCGTGTTCCCAGCGGCGGAGGCCGAGCGCGCCGCTGATCTCGACGGCCTCCTGCCCTATCCGCAGGTCCTGCTCGTGCGCGTCGTCGGCGGCACGGCAAGGAGAGGATCGATCCCGCGGGAGCTCGCGACCGACTACGACTCGCCGCCGGCGGATGCCCTGTCCGGCGCGCCCCGGCGGATGATCGCGCTTGTCGAGATGGAGTTGGACGACGCGCCGAACATGCTCACCATGCGCGAGCTCGAACAGGTGGGGGGTGATGCAACCGGGCCGCTGGTGACCGTCCGCGGCGGCGGCGAGACCGGCCGCTACCGCTCGGTCGCCGCGCACTTCGAGGACACGACGACCTTCTTCCCGATGCTCGGCATGTACGAGGTCTGGCAGCTCGTCAACCTCACCGGCGATACGCACCCGATCCACCTCCACCTCGACCCGTTCCAGGTGCTCTCGCGCCGCGCAATTCGGTACGAGATTCCGGCCGGCGGCATCGCCGACCGGGACCTGACGGCCGTGATCACGCTCGAGCGCGGCCCGGACGACGAGTTCGCCCATACGATCGACGACAACGAGCGCGGCCTCAAGGACACGATCCGCGTGAACCCGAACGAGCTCGTGGAGATCGCGGTCCGTTTCACGAACTACAGCGGCCGGTACATGTACCACTGCCACATCCTCGAGCACGAGGATCGCGACATGATGCGGCCGTTCGTGACGATGCCGTCGGACCTCATGCCGCTCATGGCCTGAGGCCGCGTCAGGTTCGTCCGAGCGGGCACCGCACAAGGCGAGTACCGGCCAGCCGCCAGCCGCGGTCTGAGGTCAGCGGCCGGTGCGAATGGGCGCTGGCGTCGTAGTGCAGAAGCGCGCCCGCGAGCGAACCTCGAAGTGCACATCTTCCCCCGGCTGGAAGGACTGGCCGATGGAGCGGATGCGCTGCGCAAAAGCCACACGACCAAGGAGCACACGATGCCAACGAACCAACCGAGCGGTCTTGCCCGTTCACTGCCCAGCCCGAAGCTGATCGTCGGAGCCGCCGCTGCCCTCGCCCTGCTCGCCGCGGCGATCCTTCTGCTCAACCCACCGAAGCTTCATGCCTCGGCTAGCAGTGGGACAGTCGTCTCGACCGCGAAGACCAGCCTGGGCCGGATCGTCGTCAACTCCCGCGGACGCACGCTCTATCTGTTCGGGAAGGATCGCAACGGGAAGAGTGCGTGCTCCGGACAGTGCGCGGCCTTCTGGCCGCCGCTGATCGCGAGCGGCAAGCCGCGGGTGGCGGGAGTCGCGAAGGCGTCCCTTCTTGGAGTGATCAAGCGTGCCGACGGACGCCGCCAGGTGACGTACAACCACCACCCGCTCTACACGTTCGTCAAGGACAAGAGCAAGGGTCAGACTCACGGCGAGGGCGTAAGCGCCTTCGGCTCGAAGTGGTACGCAGTCTCGCCGTCCGGAGCCAAGGTTCTACCCAAGCGTGCTGGAAACGGAATTCCGCAGAACAACGGCGGCGACCACGACTCGGACAACAACGGCGGTCCGAGCGACGGCGATGGAAATATCTGATCGGATGGCCGACGGTTTGCGGCGGCTTCTCGCAGTCGCCGCGTCCATCACTGCGATCGTCGGCGTTTGGAGCGGCGTTGCACGCGGAAGCGTGTCGGTCAACGGTGAGGCGGCGGCGTTTCGCTGGCTGCATCCGCAGCCCTCGCCGCGCGGGTGGAAGCTCGCCCGGCTTCCTTCGGGCGCGGCCGCATTCGGGTACCCGAGGACCTGGAGGACGATTCGCACCGACCCGGGAACGGTCTCGGTTGCGCTGGCCGGCGGCGGCGATCGCATCCGCGGCTACCTCAATGCAACTCCCCGCCAGGGAACCGAGACACTTGCGAACTGGCCAAGCTTCCGGATCCGGCACTTGGGTGAGGAGGAGCACTCGCAGGACGTTCGTCTGATCGCCGGTGCCCATGGGCTCCGGTTTCGTTCCGGCACGGGCTCATGCGTGATCGACAGCTATCCGACGTCGCGAAACCGCTATCGCGAGATCGCGTGTCTGGTCGCGGGCGCTCGTAGCAGTTCGGTCGTTGTGGGCGCAGCCCCGGCCCATACCTGGACACGGCAGGCCAAGACAATCGAGCGCGCGATCGCAAGCCTCCGAACCGACTGAGCATGGAACTCGACTCCGCCGGTGCGCCGCCGCATGGCGAGCCGTTCGGCGGGAGGACAGAAGGGGCGGCGGTTCCTCGGCCCGAGCAACCAGCTCGGCTTCTCCGAGGCCACCGACGCCCCTCTGTCTTGCTCAGGCTGGAACGGTCGCGCCGACGAACTGGAGCAGCGCGTCGTTCACCTCGTCGGCGTGTGTCCAGGCGATCGCATGCGGGCCGCCCTCGATCACTACGAGCTCACAGTCGACCAGATCGGGCAGACGCTTGCCCGTCTTCGGGAACGGCAGGATCCGGTCGGCGTCGCCCTGAATTACCAGGATCGGCACGTCGATCTTGGGCAGGTCGCCACGGAAGTCGGTTTCCCAGGTCGGGATGCAGGCCACTGCGGCGATCGCCGATGCCCCGAGAGCGAGGTCGAGACTGCTCGCGAAGGCCTCCGGGCTGACGAGCTTTCCTGCGTACTGATCCATGTTGTAGAAGTTGTCGAGGAACCCCTTCATCCAGGCCGGCGTGTCGTCCTTCGCGGACTGGATGAAGCCCTCGAAGAGGCTGCCGGGCAACCCGTCCGGGTTGTCGTCGGCCTCGAGCAGGAACGGCGGGATCGGCGAGACGAGGACGCCTCGAGCGATTCGGTCCGAACCGTAGTTGCCGAGGTATCTGGTCACCTCGCCGGTTCCCATCGAGTGCCCGACGAGTGTCACCTCGTGCAGGTCGAGCTCGTCGACCAGCATCTTCAGGTCAGAGGCGAACGTGTCGTAGTCGTAGCCGGTCGCTGGCCGGCTCGAGTCGCCGAAGCCGCGGCGGTCGTAGGTGATGACACGATGGCCGGCGTCGAGCAGCACGGGGAGCTGTTTGTCCCAGGCGCGGCCGCTCAACGGGTAGCCGTGAATCAGGACGATCGGCTCTCCCGCCCCGTAGTCCTCGTAATGCAGCTTGATGTGGCCAGAGTTCTCCTCTCCGACCTTGACGTATGGCATCACGCCTCCTTCCGATCAGGTGGCCGCGCTTCGAGCGCCGCCACGAATACGTCGGCGACGCGTGCGCTGACGTCGCCCGCAACGGATTCAAGCACTCGGTGACCGCCTTGGCGTGACACAGTGGTTACAAGTCGACGCCCGGGGAGGCGGCACTCGTGCCGGCGCCGCCTCCCACGTCATCTACAGCGTTCAGGAGTCCTTCGTGGCGCTCCAGCTGCCGCCGCCCTGTGGGCTCGTCCACGTGCCGGACATCGACGTCCCGCTGACCTTGCCCTTGTACTTGGCGCCGACGCTGACTGCGCCGAACTTGATCTTCCCTTTGTGCACGCTGCCGCTGATGTTGTACGTCCCCTGCGGATTCGAGAGCGTGATGTGCCCGTGCAGCGTGGACCCCGTCTTCCTCCAGTGAATCGTGAAGTGACCCGAGACGGCGCCGCCGTACTGGCCGGTCCACTTGCCGGCGAGCTTCGATCTGGTTGCGACGTGGGAGCTCGACGCGCTGGTCGCGGCGAGCGCAGTGCCGCAGCAGGCGAGAGCAAGAAACGCGGCGATCCACAGAGCGGGAAGCCGTCGTGTAAGTCTCCGAGATAGAGGTTGAACGTCCGTCATGTTGAGCTCCTTTCTCGTCATCAGTGGACCGTCCCGACCTTGATCGCGGCCAGCTGCCAGTTGAAGGCCTCGGTGAGGGGCTGGGAGGCAAAGCAAGAGAGCGAGATCGTGTCGGGGCTCGTGAGCGTGACGACGGCCTGCACCGGGATGGTCACCCAGTCCGAGCTGGTGACCCTGGTGTCCTGGTACACATTGCTCGACGAGTCGACGAGGTCACAGGCGTAGTCGGTGAGGGTGGATGTGATGCTTTCGACTTCAGCCTCGGCCTGCACGGAATAGCTCCCGGTGGGAAGCGACGTCGTCGCCAGATTCACCCAGGTGTCGAACGGGGCCAGGCTCTTGCCCCCCGCGTTGTAGCCGTCGACCGACCAGACGTCGGAGGGCCCCGTCGGCCCCGGCGGACCCTGTTGCCCCTGTTGCCCCTTTTGCCCCTGCTGCCCGCTCTGGTTCCAGTCGAGCGGGGTCTCGGAGCTCGAGCACGTCTTAGTCGTACCTGTGTCGATGACGCGCAGCGTGCCCTGGTTCTTCTGGTAGCAACCGTGGATGACTCCGCCCCCGTCGGGGATCGTGGCGTAGGCGATCCCGCCTACCGTCAGCAGGGTCCCGACGATCGCCAGAGCCACGAGTGCGGGTCTGATCAGCTTTCCCTTCATTCCTGCGTCCTTTCCTCCGTACGCACCGAGACGGTGGCTGCGAGCAGACGCTCGTACGGCACGTGCGCTCGCTCGGCGACCCGACGGATCGCGTCGGCGGTTCCCTCGAAGTGGCAGAGGACGACCTCGTCCTCGCGGATCAGCACCGATCCGAGGTAGCGAACGTCGTCGGAGAGCGAGGCAGCGATCCGTTGATCGAGCGTTCGCACTTCCTCCTCGTGCACGTCCGGCCAGTAGCACTCGGCGACGAAGCTCGGGACTTGTTCCGCCATGGCGCCAACATGACTCGTCGCGCAAGTCGGAGAAAGACCTGAAGACCCTACGAAATCGCCTGCGCGTCGCGGCGATCGAGGGCGCGTGCGAGCTGCGCTCGGGAGGAGATCTCGAGCTTGCGGTAGGCGCGCTTGAGATTCGACTCGACCGTCTTGACGCTCACGAACACTTGCTCGGCGATCACCTGATTGCTGAGACCTTCGGCGGCGAGCTGTGCGATGCGGAGCTCGGTCGCGCTCAGCTCGTCCGGCGCGCGCCGAACTGCCACCCGGGCCAGTTCCTGGTCGACGCGCGCGAGCCAGGTCTCGGCGCCTTCGCAGGCGAAGAGCTCACGCGCCTTGTCGAGAGAGAGGCGCGCCTCGCGCTTCCGCTTCAGCCGCCGCTGCAGCTGACCGTGGACGAGTAGGGTCCGGGCGCGCTCGAAGGGCATCGGACAGCGCTCGTGCTCGGCGAGCGCGCGCTCGAGAGCCTCGGCGGCCGCATCGAGTTCGCCCCGCGCCGCGAGCACGAGACCTCGGCACCGCGCCGAGACCGCCAGGCTCCACGGGATGCGCGAACGGGCCGCACGCTCTTCGAAGCGGGCGAGCAGATCCTGCGCTCGGTCGATGTCACCGACCGCCAGCGCCGCTTCGATCGCGTCGCCGTCGACCCGCCAGATCGCCGGCTCGCGGAAGGCGACGCGTTCGAAGATCTCGACCGCTTCCGCCAGGTGCCGATCGGCCGAGACTGTATCGCCGGCCGCGAGCTCGGCCAGTCCCAGGCACCGGCTCCAGAGCGCTGTCACCAGCGGCTCCTCCGGTTCCGCCTTCGCGGCGGCTTCGCGGACGGATTCGACTCGCCCGGCATACGCGTCGACGTACGCGCGCCAGACGTCTCCGCCCGGGCCGACCCCCTGCTGGCCGAACGCGTCGAGCATGCGTTCCGCCAGCTCCGCCGCCCCGGTCAAGTCGCCGGCCCAGGTCTCGACGATCACCCGATTGAGCAGGATGTTTGCGAGCGACGACTCGTCGCCCTCCTCGCGTGCCTGCTGCTCCGCCTGCTCGAGGCTCGCACGAGCGCCGTCGAGATCGTCGATGTAGCGCAGCCACTGGCCTTGCTTGAAGACGACGCGCGTGTCGACTGTTGCCGGTGGGCCGCTCTGCTCCAGCGCGAGCGCCCGCGTCGCCGTCTTCCGGTCGAATCCGTCGCCGAGGAAGAGGTCGGCACGCACGCGTGCGCTCAACGCCGCAGCGACGAGGCCGGGATCGGGCTCCGGAACGCTCTCGAGCAGCGCGAGCGCCTCCCGCGCGGAGGCGGCCGCCTTCGGCAGGTCGACGGTGCCGGCGTACAGGGCGACGGCGACGTGGCATCGGGCCCTCAGAATGGGATCGCGGGCGTCCGCGAGCGCCTCCTCTGCGAGCGCCGTCGCGGCCGATTCGCCGCTGCGCCAGTAGTCGATCTCGACGAGCGTCAGCAGCGCTCGGGCGCGCAGGTCACCCGGCCGCAGCGTCGTGCGCAACTCTTCGAGTAGCGCCCGCGCGGCCGGGAAGTCGCTTGCGAGAAGGAGTTGCTCGGCAAGCTCGAGCTGGAACTCCGGTCGCGCCGGAGCGTTCGGCGGAAGTAGCCGCAGCGCGAGCCTGGTCAGTTCGGCGGCGGAGTCGGGGGAGCCGCGCATGCGCGCGTGGCGCGCGGCTGCCTTGAGCTCCCGTACGACCCCGGCGTCCGGCCCGGGCGCCGCGAGTGCGAGATGTCGCGCCCGCTCCTCCGGGTCGTGCGCCAGGTCGGCGACCCTGCGATGCGCCTCGCGGAGCCGGGCCGCGGGAGCCGCCGAGTAGACCGCCGACGCGAAGAGCGGGTGGACGAACTCGATCCGCCCGTCCGCCTCGATGCGCAGGAGCCCCGCCTCCTCCGCAGGTGCGAGCTCGATGGGATCGATCGTCTCCGTGCTGGGCCGCGCCAGGGTCGCGGCGCGCAGCAGAGCGTCGCGCCCCTCAACAGGAAGGGCCCGGACGCGTGCCCGGACGAGCGCGTCGAGATCCTGCGGGACGGGAACGCGCCCCGAGATGTCGTGCTCGCCTCGGCGGTTGAGCTCACGCGCGATCTCGATCGCGTAGAGCGGATTGCCGCCCGACGCCTGCGCGACCCGCACGAGCGTCGGTCGCGGAAACGTGGTCCCGAGCTCCTGCGCGAGCACGCGGTGAAGACCGGCGACCGTGAGCGGTCCTAGCTCGATGAACTCGACCTGACTGTCGCGTTCGAGCGCAGGGATCGGCGCTCGTGCAAGCTCGGTCGCACGCACCGAGAAGACGCCTCGCGTGCGCTCCTCGCCGAGCCGGCGCAGTGCGAACTCGACCGCCGCCGCCGACGAAGCATCGAGCCAGTGGAGGTCGTCGATCGCGCACACGACCTCCGACTCGCCGGCGAGCGCCCGCAGCAGCGTGAGGAATCCGGCGCCGACGACGCGACGCTCGGGCGGCCGTGCCGACGGAGCGCGCAGGAGCGCGGCGTCGAGACCGACCCGCTGCGGCTCGGGCAATCGCGCGAAGAGCTCGTCCGGGACCTCGGCGAGCAGATCCGCGAGGCCCGCGAAGGCGAGCCGGGCTTCCGACTCGGTGGGCCGCGCGATCAGCACGCGGGAACCCTGCGCACGAGCATGCTCGACCGCCGCCTGCCACAACGTCGTCTTGCCGATTCCCGGCTCGCCGACGATCGCGATCGCGCAGGGTCGGCCCGAGCGCAGGAACGTCTCGACGGCCCCCAGCTCCGACTCGCGCCCGACCAGGCTCGACACGCTCAGAGGCTATGTGCTGTCAGAACTACGGGACGGTCCGATAGTTGGCAGTCTGGTGACGCCCATCCGTGTCTGTCGGTTTCTTGCGCTAGCCTGACGCCTATGCGGCGGCGGCTTGCCGAGGTGGCGCAATACGCGGGAGTGAGCGAGGCGACGGTGAGTCGCGTGCTCAACGAGCGGCCCGGCGTGGCGAAGGGAACCCAGCAGCTCGTCCTGACGGCGCTCGACGTGCTGGGCTACGAGCGTCCGACCGGGCTGCGCGGGGCACGTGCACGGCTGGTCGGGCTCGTGCTTCCGGAGCTGCAGAACCCGATCTTTCCCGCCTTCGCCGAGGTGGTGGCGGACGCCTTGGCCAAGCGTGGGTTCACGCCCGTCCTGTGCACTCGGACGTCGGCCGGGATCTCCGAGGCTGCGTACGTCGAGATGCTGCTCGAGCACCAGGTCTCGGGGGTGATCTTCTCCGGCGGCCTCTATGCGCAGGCCGCCGCCGACCACGAGCACTATCTGCGCCTGCGCGAACGTGGCTTGCCGGCGGTCTTGGTGAACGCCGCCTACGAGGACCTCGGGTTTCCGCGCATCTCGACCGACGACCGGAGTGCGGTCGAACAGGCGGTGGTGCATCTGCGTTCTCTGGGACACGAGCGGATCGGGATGGTGCTCGGCCCCGCCGATCACGTTCCGTCTGCCCGGAAGCTGGCAGCCTTCGAGGAGCTCGGCGGCGCACCCGAGCTCGTCGAACGAACGATGTTCTCGATGGAAGGTGGCCAGGCTGCCGGCACGAAGCTGCTTCGACGCGGAGCCACCGCTGCCGTCTGCGCGAGCGACGTCTTCGCACTCGGCGTCATCCGGGGCGTCCACCGCGAAGGCCCGCGCGTTCCCGACGATTTCTCGGTCGTCGGCTTCGACGACTCGATGCTGATGGCGTGCACCGAACCCCCGCTGACCACCGTCAGGCAGCCGATCGAGCCGATGGGGCGGAGTGCGGTGACGACACTCCTCTCGCTCGTTGACGGCGCCGCGGTTTCGTCGGAGGAGCTGCTGTTCGCGCCGGAGCTGGTCGTGCGGGCGTCTACCGGGGCTGCAGCTGTGCTGCGTCCGCGCCCGGTAGCCGCCTCGGCGTAGCGTTGCAAGTGGCTTGCAAGATTAGCGCGTGATCTTGCAATAATCTGGTGAGTGTGGCATGCTCGCCGGCGTGGCTGTTCGCGTCGTAGCGGCACCGCTCGAGGAAGGCGTCCACGCAGATTGGTGGCGCGAGGCGGTCATCTACCAGGTCTACACGCGAAGCTTCGCCGACGCGAACGGCGACGGGGTCGGCGACCTCGCCGGAGTCCGCGACCGGCTTCCGTATCTGCGCGACCTCGGAATCGACGGGCTCTGGTTCAACCCCTGGTACCCGTCGCCCGGCGCGGACAACGGCTATGACATCTCGGATTACCGCTCGATCGACCCCGCCTTCGGCACCCTCCCTGAGGCGGAAGGTCTGATCGCCGAGGCGCGTGCGCTCGGCATCCGGACGATCGTCGACGTCGTACCGAACCACGTTTCCGACCAGCACCCGTGGTTTCGAGAGGCGCTTGCTTCGACGCCGGGCTCCGCCGAGCGCGCGCGCTTCTGGTTCCGACCGGGCCGAGGCCCCAACGGCGACGAGCCGCCGAACCAGTGGCAGTCCATCTTCGGCGGCAACGCCTGGACTCGCGTCACCGACGGCGAGTGGTACCTGCATCTCTTCGCCCCCGAGCAGCCTGACCTGAACTGGACGCGCCCCGAGGTCTGGGCGGAGTACGAGAACGTCCTGCGCTTCTGGTTCGACCGAGGCGCGGCCGGCGTGCGCATCGACTCCGCAGCGCTGCTGATGAAGGACCCGGAGCTCCGCGACGAGCGCCCTGACCCCGGGCCTGGCGAGCACCCGTTCAACGATCGGGACGAGACCCACGACGTCTACCGCCGCTGGCGTAAAATCGCCGACTCCTACGACGACCCGCGCGTCCTTGTCGGTGAGATCTGGCTTCCCGATGCCGACCGGCTCGCCCGCTACCTACGGCCGGACGAGCTGCACACCGCGTTCAACTTCGACTTCCTCGGTTGCCCCTGGGAGGCACAGCGCATCCGTGACTCGATCGACGCATCGCTCGCCGTCCACGAGCCGATCGGCGCGCCCCCCACCTGGGTGCTCTCGAACCACGACGTCACCCGGCCGGTCACCCGTTACGGACGGGCCGACAGCTCCTTCGCCTTTGCGACGAAGCGTCCAGGCGTCCCGACCGACCTCGAGCGCGGCACACGCCGCGCGCGTGCCGCCGCCCTGCTCACGATGGCCTTGCCCGGCTCGATGTACGTCTACCAGGGCGAGGAGCTGGGCCTGCCCGAGGTCGAAGACATCCCGCCCGAACGTCGCCGCGACCCGATGTGGCTGCGCTCGGGAGGTACCGATCCTGGGCGCGACGGCTGCCGCGTGCCGATCCCGTGGCGGGGCGTACAGCCCCCGCACGGCTTCAGCCCCGATGGCGCCGAGCGCCCGTGGCTCGACCAGCCGGACGACTGGGCGCCGCTGACGGTCGCGGCGCAGACAGACGACCCGGCGTCGATGCTCTCGCTCTACCGCAACGGTCTGCGCATCCGCGGCACCCGGCCCTGGGGCGAAGGCCTATTCCGCTGGCTCGACGCGGGCGCCGAGGCGCTCGCATTCGCGCGTGGCGACTCGTTCGTCTGTCTCGTCAACTTTGGCCCCGAGCCGGTCGAAGTGCCGGCTGGTGCCCCCATCCTCATCGCTAGCGATGAGCTCGAAGGAGGTGCGCTTCCGCAGGACACTACGGTCTGGCTCTACCACGAGAACGGTGGAGCCGACCCCCTAACTGAGAAACCACAAACACGTCTCAGCATCGGTGAGGTCACCGAGAAGGAGGGACGATGAAGTCTCGTGTAGCGATAGTCGTCGCCGTGGCAGTCTTGCTCGGCGTCGGCGCGACCAGCGCCGCCGGCTCCACGCGGTCGGCGAAGAAGGTCACGATCAGCGTCGCCTCGCTCATCCCCGGAAGCACGCAGCAGGCGATCGACCAGTTCAACGCCCAGGTGGCGGAGTTCGAGAAGAAGAACCCGACGATCACCGTCAAGCCGGTCGACTACCAGTGGACAGCTCCCACCTTCGCGGCCAAGCTCGCCGCCGGGACGCTTCCGACGGTATTCGAGGTGCCGTTCACCGACGCTCGCACGCTCGGTGACAACGGCCAGCTGGCAAATCTCACGCCGTATTTCAAGAAGCTCCCGTACCACAAGAAGTACAACAAGGCCGTCCTCGCGGAAGGCACCGACGCGAAGGGGCAGATCATCGCCCTGCCGAAGGGCGCCTACGCGCAGGCCCTCCACTACAACCGGGCACTCTTCAAGCAGGCCGGGCTCAACCCGAACAAGCCGCCGACCACCTGGGGACAGATTCGCAAGGACGCGCGGATCATCAGCCAGAAGACCGGCAAGCCGGGCTACGTCGAGATGGCGAAGAACGACAACACCGCCGGCTGGATCCTGACCACGGTCGTCTACTCGCTCGGCGGGCGAATGGAGAAGGGGATCGGCACGCATGCCAAAGCGACCGTCAACAACAAGTACACGGTCAAGGCGCTGAACATGCTCAAGACGATGCGTTGGACCGACAACTCGATGGGCTCCAACTTCGACCTCGGCTGGAGTGACATCAACCAGGCGTTCGCCGCCGGCCAGGTCGGCATGTACATCAGCGGCTCCGACGTGTACACCAACCTCGTGCAGGCCTACAACGTCAACCCGCACATCTACGGCCTCACGACGATCCCGCTCGCCAAGAACAAGAACGCCGGCGTGCTCGGCGGCGGCACGCTCGCGGCCGTTCGTCCGAGGGTGAACAAGGCCCAGCTCGCGGCGGCCATGAAGTGGATCAGCTTCTTCTACGAGGAGCCGCTCGTCTCGAAGGGCCAGGCGATCCGGAACGCGAAGACGCTGGTCGCGAACAAGCAGCCCGTCGGCGTTCCTGCGCTGCCGCTCTTCAACAAGAAGCAGTACGACCGGGCGAACAAGTGGATCAAGCCGTACATCAACGTCCCGCTCGGCCAGATGAAGCCGTTCCTGACCGGGATCTTCAAGCAGAAGCTGATCCCGGAGCCCGAGGCATCGACTCAGAGCGTCTACGCCGCGCTCAACGCCGTCGTCGAGGCGGTGCTCACGAACAAGAGCACGAACATCTCGCAGATGCTCCAGCAGGCGAACGCTCAGGCTCAGGCCGCGATCGAGCAGGGTTCATAGTGGATTGAGCTTGACGGCCGTAGATCAGCCGAGAGAGCCCGCGCTTCCGAGCGAGCGCGGGCTCTCGCACTCCTATGCACGGTCTCGGCGGACGCCCCTCAACTGGGTTCGCGGCGGCGGGTTCGCGGCGTTCCTGTTCCTGCTACCGCTCCTCTTCGTCTTCGGCGCGTTCTCGTGGTATCCGATCGTCCGCACGGCGATCATGGCGTTCCAGCACACGAATCTCGTCGAGGCGCCGACGTGGGTGGGCTTCCAGAACTTCGCCGCCGTCTGGCATGACCCGCTCTTCCCGATCGCGGTCAAGAACACCGCCTACTTCGCGCTCCTCGCGCTGATCTTCGGCTATCCGATCCCGCTCGTCGCCGCGGTGCTGATGAGCGAGGTGCGGAAGCGGCGCGGCCTCTACAGCGTGCTCGCATTCCTGCCGGTCGTGATCCCGCCCGTCGTCGGCGTGCTCCTGTGGAAGACGTTCTACGACGCCAGCTCACTCGGCGTCTTCAATACGATCCTGCACTGGGTCGGTCTCGGGCCGTACCCGTGGCTGCAGTCGCAGAGATGGGCGATGCCCTCACTCGTGCTCTACTCGACCTGGGCCAACGCCGGCGCGACGATCATCATCTACCTCGCGGCGCTGATCGGCGTGAATCCGGAGCTCTACGAGGCGGCGTCCGTCGACGGCGCCGGGGTGCTGCGCAAGATCTGGCACATCACCCTGCCTCAGATTCGCGGCATCCTCCTCGTGACCCTGATCCTGCAGATCATCGGGACCGCGCAGGTGTTCCTTGAGCCGTACCTCTTCACCTTCGGCGGGCCGAACTACGCGACGCTGACGGTGATGCTCCTGATCTTCAACTACGCGTTCGGGAACTCGCTCGGCGGCGACTACGGCATGGCCACGGCGCTCAGCCTCATGCTCGCCGGCTTCCTCGTTGTCTTCTCGCTCGTCTACCTGCGCGCGACGCGGTCCTGGAGCACACGATGAGCAAGCCCGGCAGCGGTGGCGGCCTCATCTCCGAGATCGAGTGGCGCAGGCCGGGTACCCGCTGGAGGATGCGCACACTGCAAGCGCTCCTGCTCGTGGGGCTCGTCGTGATCGGCCTCGGCCCGATCCTCTGGCTCGCGAAGTCGGCAATCACGCCGACGATCGACACGATCAGCCATCCGCTGGCGCTCTTCCCGCACGGCGCGGCGTGGAGCAACCTCAGCCAGGCCTGGAACGACGTGCACGTCGGCCGCTACTTCTGGAACACGGTCGTGATCGCGTTCGGCTCCTGGGCTGTGCAGATCGTCGTCGCGACGACGGGCGGCTTCGCGCTCTCGGTGCTGCGTCCACGGTACGCACCGATCATCAAGGGCCTGCTCCTCGCCACGCTCTTCGTCCCGGCGATCGTGCTCCTCGTGCCGCTCTACATCGAGATCGTGCGCCTCCCGCTCGTGCACAAGTCGCTGATCAACAGCTACTGGGCGCTGTGGCTCCCCTACGGCGCGAGCGCTTTCAACGTCATCCTCGTCACGCGGTTCTTCGACAACCTGCCGCGGGAGATCTTCGAGGCGGCCGAGATCGACGGCGCGGGGCCGTTCCAGCTCTTCTGGCGGATCGTGCTGCCGATGTCGAAGCCCATCCTCGGCGTGGTCTCGGTCTTCGCCGTGCTCGCGTCGTGGAAGGACTTCCTGTGGCCGTTTCTCGTCCTCTCGAACCCGAACCAGCAGCCGCTCTCCGTGCGCCTGCCCTCGATCGAGTTGCAGACGTCGCTCGGCGTCTTCCTCGCGGCGATGCTCATCGCCTGCGTCGTCCCGATCGCCGGCTTCCTCATCTTCCAGCGCTCCTTCCTCGGTGGCACCGGCCTCGGCGGAGCGATCAAGGGCTGACCCGGAATGGCAGAGATTGAATTCAACGAGGTCTCGAAGGTCTACGACGGCGGCACGAAGGCCGTCTCCGACCTCGACCTGAAGATCGAGGACGGAGAGATGATGGTGCTCGTCGGCCCATCGGGATGCGGCAAGACAACGGCGCTCCGAATGGCTGCCGGGCTCGAGAACATCACGAGCGGCGAGCTGAGGATCGGCGACCGCATCGTCAACCACGTCACGCCCAAGGAGCGCAACATCGCGATGGTCTTCCAGAACTACGCGCTCTACCCGCACATGACGGTCGAACAGAACCTCGCTTTCAGCTTGAAGATGCACCGGCTGCCGAAGGACGAGATCAAACAGCGCGTTCGGAACGCCGCGAAGACCCTCGAAATCGAGGAGCTGCTGAAGCGGAAGCCCAGGGCTCTCTCGGGCGGCCAGCGCCAGCGCGTGGCGATGGGCCGCGCGATCGTGCGCGACCCGGATGCTTTTCTCATGGACGAGCCGCTTTCGAACCTCGACGCCAAGCTGCGCGTCCAGATGCGCGCGGAGATCCACCAGCTCCAGCGCCGGCTCGAGACGACAACCATCTACGTGACCCACGACCAGGTCGAGGCGATGACGATGGGCGACCGTGTCTCGGTCATGAATGCCGGGCGCCTGCTGCAGGTCGACACGCCGCAAGCCCTCTACGACAGGCCGGCCAACGAGTTCGTCGCCGGCTTCATCGGCTCTCCTGCGATCAATCTGGTGGAGGCGCAGCTCGAGCAGGAGAGCGGTCGTTACTCCGTCTCCTTCGGCGAACATCGGCTGACGGTCGACGACGACCTCGCGCGCAACCGGCCAGGCCTGAAGGACTACGTCGGCAAGTCGGTCATCCTCGGCATTCGGCCCGAGGACTTCGAGGACGTGAGCCTCGAGTCGGGAGTCCCCGACGACCGGAAGATGAAGGTCGAGGTCGATCTGACGGAGCCGCTCGGAGCAGACGTGCTGCTCTACTTCGGCACCGCGGCAACGAGTGTTGTTCCGAGTGCGGCCTCCAACGGCGACGGCCCCGTGCAGACGCGGATGTGTGCACGCGTCAGCCCTCGCACTCGGATCGCGATCGGCCACGCTGCCGAGCTCGCAGTCGACACGAGCCGCCTCTACTTCTTCGACTCGCAGACACGCGACGCGGTCTACCGCTAGCTCTCGTTGCGGTATTACTCCGGCCGTGGGCTTCGCGGCGGCTGCCGGCCGTTACGAGCAGATGACCTACCGCCGCTGCGGAGTGAGCGGTCTGAAGCTGCCCGCGATCAGCCTCGGCCTCTGGCAGAACTTCGGTCACGAGCGTCCTCTCGAAACGTCCCGCGCGATTCTCCGCCGCGCGTTCGATTCCGGGATCACACACTTCGACCTGGCGAACAACTACGGGCCGCCCTACGGCTCGGCGGAGCAGGTGTTCGGCGAGGTGCTCCGACTCGACCTCGCGCCATACCGCGACGAGCTCGTCATCTCGACGAAGGCGGGCTACGACATGTGGCCGGGCCCCTACGGCGAATGGGGCTCGCGCAAGTACCTGCTGGCAAGCCTCGACCAGAGCCTCAGCCGCATGGGGCTCGAGTACGTCGACATCTTCTACTCGCACCGCTTCGATCCCGAGACCCCACTCGAGGAAACAATGGGGGCGCTCGCGGCAACGGTCAGCCAGGGAAAGGCGCTCTACGTGGGCATCTCGTCGTACTCGGCTGAGAAGACCCGCGAGGCGGAGGCGATCCTCCGCGATCTCGGCGTGCCCCTCCTCATTCACCAGCCGTCGTACTCGCTCCTCAACCGTTGGATCGAGGCCGAGCTCCTGGACACGCTCGGCGACCTCGGCGTCGGCTGCATCTGCTTCTCGCCGCTCGCCCAGGGGGTGCTCACCGATCGCTACCTCACCGGAATCCCCGAGGGGTCTCGCGCCAGTCGGCCCGGCTCGATGTCGCCGGACCAGCTCAGCGAGGAGACGATGACGAAGGTACGCGGCCTGAGCGAGATCGCCGAGCGTCGCGGTCAGACACTTGCCCAGCTCGCGCTTGCCTGGACGCTCCGCGACCCGCGGATGACCTCGACGTTGGCCGGGGCGAGCAGCATCGAGCAGCTCGAGCAGAACCTCGGCGCGCTCCAGAAGCCGGACTTCAGCGCGGTGGAACTGGAAGAGATCGATCGGTACGCGACCGATAGCGGCATGAACCTCTGGGCGGCCTCGAGCGAGAACTGACGCGGGCTGCCGAGGCTCCCCGAGACGTGCGTGCGCACAGCAGCGGAAATGCTGCTCGGGCGAGTGGGCCAAGGCGAAGCTGGACGAAGCAAAGGACGCAGCACCGGCCGGACTCGCGGTCCGCACGGTCGAGCGCAACGGCCACGTGGGCGACGAAATCGTGAGCGAGATCGAATCCGGCGACTACGACCTCATCGTCCTCGGCTCACGCGGCCACGGCCGCCTGACGACCGAGATCCTCGGGAGCGTCAACAACCACGTTCATTACCACAGCAACGTCCCGACACTCACGATCGACACGGCAAATCCTGCCGAGGCGGCCGAAGAGGCCGAAGTCGACGTCTTACGCCGCTGAGGTAACGCTGCGCGCAGCAAGCGCGCGCTTGAGGAGCTCGAGCGCTAAGCGGCCGAGGTTTCAGGAGTAGCGATCGCCACCAACCGCATCATCTGCGTCGTCCGCGGCACCGAGGGAGATCTCTAAGGCCTCGGTTACGCCGACCTCCGACCACGGCGCGGGCGACCAGCTCGACGATCTCCGTCCCTGCTAGCCCGATACGCTGAACCGCCTCGGAGAGGTGTCCGAGCGGTCTAAGGAGCGCGACTGGAAATCGCGTACGTGCTGAAAGGTGCGTCGCGGGTTCAAATCCCGCCCTCTCCGTCTTCTTGAGACATGTCCGGTGTCAGACACCGGACATGTCCGTTTCAGGCGTGGACACGTCCACGATACTCCGCAAGATGCCGTCGCAATCGCCGTTCGTCGAGCTCGAAGTCGGCCCGCGCACCGTCAAGGTGACGAATCCCGACAAGGTCTTCTTCCGCACCCGCGGTGAGACGAAGCTCGACCTCGTCCGCTACTACCTCGCGGTCGGGGAGGGCATCGTGCGCGTGCTGTACGAGCGCCCGACGCAGCTCAAGCGTCACCCGGACGGAGCCGAGGGAGAGGCGATCTACCAGAAGCGCGTGCCGAAGCACCGGCCCGACTGGATCGAGACGGCGACCGTGACGTTCCCGTCCGGTCGCACGGCGGACGAGCTCTGCGTCACCGAGCTCGCGCAGGTCGCATGGGCCGCGAATCTCGCCACGATCGACTTCCATCCCTGGCCGTCCCGCCGCCGCGACGTCGAGCACCCGGACGAGCTGCGCATCGACGTCGATCCCCAGCCGGGCACCGGTTTCGCCGAAGCGAAGCAGGTCGCAGCGATCGTCGAGGACACGCTCGACGAGCTCGGTTTCGTCGGCTGGCCGAAGACGTCGGGTAATCGCGGGATCCACGTCGCGTGCCGGATCGAGCCGAAGTGGGGCTTCCGCGAGGTGCGCCGGTGCGCCCTGGCGTTCGCGCGCGAGGTCGAGCGCCGCGCGCCGAAGCTCGTCACGACGGCGTGGTGGAAGGAGGAGCGCGGAGAGCGCGTCTTCATCGACTACAACCAGAACGCGCGCGATCGGACGATCGCGTCGGCCTACTCCGTTCGCGCCCGGCCCGACGCCACCGTCTCGGCGCCGTTCCGCTGGGACGAGCTCGACGATCTCGAGACCGAGCACTTCACCATGGCGACGATGCCCGGGCGCTTCGCGGAGCTCGGCGACGTCCAGGCCGGTCTCGACGACGCCGTCTGCGACCTGCGGAAGCTGTTCGAGTGGGTCGAGCGCGAAGAGGCCGAGGGAGCCGGGGAGGCGCCGTACCCGCCCAACTTCCCGAAGATGCCGGGCGAGCCGAAGCGCGTTCAGCCCTCGCGGGCGAAGAAGGGATAGGCTCGAGCCGTGACCGACTGGGATTGGGACCGCGTCGTCATCGACCACGTCAAGCTCACGGTGAGCGATCCCGAGGCGAGCAAGGCCTTCTACCGGACGGTGCTCGCGACGCTCGAGATCCCGCCGCTGTGGGAGAGCGAACGCGGCGGCCAGTACGCGAACCTCGTCGTGGTCGGCCCGGGCGAGCCGAATGCTCCGACCCACATCGGCTTCGTCGCCCGAACCCGCGACGAGGTCGACGCCTTCCACGCTGCGGGACTCGCAGCCGGCTACCGCGACAACGGCGCGCCTGGAGTGCGCGAGCGGTACAGCTCGGAGGCGGGAGGCCTCTACTACGCGGCGTTCCTCCTCGACCCGGACGGCAACAACATCGAGGCCGTCCACCGCGGCGAGTTTCCCGCGGCCGCCTAGCGGAGTAGGTCCTCCACCGCGACGTCGTCGGGGCTGCGCGGCGGGCGCACCTCGCACCACGTGCAGTCGGATGGATCCTTGTCCGGACGGAAGCGGAGAAGGCGCGTGCCGTGGCGGAAGCGATGCTTCTCGAGCTTGTCGAAGCGCACCTCGACGACGAGCTTCGGCTTGAGCGGCGTCTCCTCGAGCTCACCTGTTCCCCAGCGGTTCGGCTCGCTGAAGCGGCGCTCGCTCTTCTTGTCGACGAGCGGAAGCACCTTCGCCGCGATCTCGGCCTGGTTCTTCGCGCCCACCGCCGCCGAGCCGACATAGTCGAGGTGCCCGTCGTCGGCGTAGAGGCCTAGCAGGAGGGTGGCGATCGTCTCGCGGCCGCCCTTCTTCCAGCGGATGCCGGCGACGACGCAGTCGGCAGTGCGGTGCGGCTTGACCTTGACGACGCCGTCGCGCGAGCCCGGCAGGTAGGGGAGGCCGAGCCGCTTGGCGACGACCCCGTCGAAGCCCGCCGCCCGCAGCGTCCGCAGCCACTCCTGCCCCTGCTCGACGTCGTCGGAGACCGGTGACAGCTCGAATCCCTCGCCGACCCTCTCCAGCTCGGCACGCCGCTTCTCGATCGGCCGCTCGTGCAGCTTCTTTCCCTTCCACAGCAGGAGGTCGAAGGCGACGAAGGTGGCCGGGATCTCGGCGGCGAGCTTCCGGACGCGGCTCTCCGCCGGGTGCAGGCGGATCTGCATCGCGTCGAAGTCGAGCGCGCCGTCCCGCGCGATCACGATCTCGCCGTCGAGCGCCGAGTGGGGCGGCATGAGCTCGCCGAGCGGCCTCAGCTCCGGGAAGTAGCGGAGGAGCGGCCGTCCGTTGCGCGACCAGAGCGCCAGCTCGCCGCCGTCGTTTTCGAGCACGCCGCGGAACCCGTCCCACTTCGGCTCGTAGCGCCAGCCGCCGCCCGCCGGAAGCTCCGAGACGAGTTCGGCCTCCATCGGCGGGAAGGGGACGTTCTTGCCAGGCGCGTCAGCCACGCTTTCAAACTAGACGAGTCGTTCACAACGCGCGATACTCGACGTAGTGGGGCGCAAAAACGCGGAGAAGGTTCAGGGCGCGCTCTACCGGATCGCCGAGCTTGCGAGCGCGGCGGAGGACATGCAGGAGTTCTACCGCGCGATCCACGAGGTCGTGGGCGAGCTCATGCCTGCCCAGAACTTCTTCATAGCCCTATACGACGAACAACGGCAGTTGATCAACTGGCCGTACCACGTCGACGAGAGCGGCACCTATCCCGAGCCGAACAAGTGGTATCCGATCGGCGAGGGAGGAAGCGGACGCGGCACGACGGCGTACGTCCTCCGCACGGGCGAGCCACAGCTCATTTCATTGGAGCGGTTCGCGGACCTTGCGGAATGCGGCGAACTCGACCTCGTCGGCCCGCAGAGCGAGGACTGGCTCGGCGTCCCACTCAAAGCCGAGGAAGCGACCGTCGGGGTGCTCGTGGTGCAGTCGTACTCGAAGGACGTTCGCTACACGGAGCAGGACAGGGACTTACTCGAGTTCGTCGGGCAGCACGTCGGCGCCGCGCTCTCGCGTGCCCGCGCCATTGAGGAGACGCGGCAGCGCAACGCCGAGCTGGCGCTGATCAACAGCGTGCAGTCGGCGCTTGCCGGCGAGCTCGAGATGCAGGCGATCTACGACGTCGTCGGCGACAAGATCCGGGAGATCTTCGATGCCCAGGGCGTCGCGATCTCAATTCTCGACGAGGCGACGAGTCTTCTGCACCACACGTACCTCATCGAGCGTGGCGAGCGGCTTTGGCCGGACCCGATGCCGTTGTCTCGGGGCTTCACGAAGCACGTGCTCGAGGCCCGTGAGCCCCTGCTGATCAACGAGGATCTTGCGGGCGAGGCCGAGCGGTTCGGAAGCATGTTGGTCGCCGACAGTGAGATGCCGAAGTCGGCCCTCTTCATCCCACTCATCTCGGGAGGGCGCTCTACCGGCGTCATCGCGCTCGACAACTTCGACCGCGAGCATGCGTTCGACGATGCGGACGTACGTCTGCTGACGACCCTCGCCGGCAGCCTCAGCGTCGCGCTCGAGAACGCGCGGCTCGTGCACGAGACGCGGCAGCGGAACGCGGAACTGGCGTTGATCAACAGTGTGCAGTCGGCGCTCGCGGGCGAGCTCGAGCTGCAGGCGATCTACGACGCCGTCGGCGAAAGGGTCCGGGACGTCTTCGAGGCGCAGGCCGTGGGGATCTCGATGCTCGACGAGGCGACCGGGCTCATGCACGACCGGTACTTCATCGAACGCGGTGAGCGGCTGCAGCAGGAGCCGTGGTCGCCGAGCGGCTTCACGAAGCAAGTGATGGAAACCCGTGCTTCGCTGCTGGTCGTCGAGAACATGGGAGCAGCGGCCGAGCGGTACGAGAGCGAGACCGTCCAAGGCAGCGAGGATCCCAAGTCGGTGCTCTTCGTCCCGCTCGTGGTGAGCGGCAAGGCGACTGGTGCGATCTCGCTGCAGAACATCGATCGCGAACACGCCTTCGGCGAGTCGGACCAACAACTGCTCGAGACGCTGGCCGGCAGCCTCAGCGTGGCGCTCGAGAACGCGCGGCTCGTGCACGAGACGCGGCAGCGGAACGCCGAGCTGGCGTTGATCAACAGCGTCCAGGACGCCCTGGCCGGCGAGCTCGAGCTGCAGGCGATCTACGACGCCGTCGGCGACCGGATCCGGGACGTATTCGACGCGCAGGTCGTCGACATCGCGGTCTACGACGAGCCGGCGGGGCTGCTCCGCTTTCCGTATTCGATCGAGCGTGGCATCCGCTTCCCGGACGAGCCGATCGAGCTCTACGGCTTTCGCCGTCACGTGCTTGAGACACGCGAGTCGCTGCGGATCGACGAGGACCTCGCAGCTGCGGCCGAGAGACACGGAAACCCGGTCGTTCAGGGCGAAATGCCGAAGTCGGTGCTGTACGTGCCGCTCGTCACGGGCGGCAAGGCAACGGGCGTGGTCTCGCTCCAGAACATCGATCAGGAGTACGCCTTCACCGACTCCGACCAGCAGCTCCTGGAGACGCTGGCCGGCAGCCTGAGCGTCGCGCTCGACAACGCGCGGCTCGTGCACGAGACTCGGCAGCGGAACGCCGAGCTCGCGCTGATCAACAGCGTGCAGGCCGCGATCGCCGGGGAGCTCGACCCGCAGGCGATCTACGACGTCGTCGGCGACAAGCTCCGGGAGGTGTTCGACGCCCAGGTCGTGGACATCGCCGTCTACGACGAGTCGGCCGGCCTCCTTCGCTTCCCGTACACGATCGAGCGCGGGGAACGGCTGGACGAGGACCCGATCGAGCTCATCGGCTTCCGCAAGCATGTGATGGAGACTCGCGAGCCTCTGATGATCGAGGAGACGACGGCAAAGGTGCTGGAGCGCTACGGCAACCCCGCGGTGCTCAGCGGCGATCCCGCGAAGTCAGGGCTCTTCGTGCCGCTCGTCACCGGGGGCAAGGCGACCGGGGTCATCTCGCTCCAGAACGTCGACCGGACGCATGCCTTCACCGACTCCGATCAGCAGCTGCTGATGACGCTTGCCGGCAGCTTGAGCGTGGCACTCGAGAACGCGCGGCTGGTGCACGAGACGCGGCAGCGTAACGCGGAGCTGGCGCTGATCAACAGTGTGCAGGATGCGATTGCGGGCGAGCTCGACCCGCAAGCGATCTACGACGCCGTCGGCGACAGGATCCAGGAGATCTTCGACGCGCAAAGCGTCTCGATCCGGACACTCGACGACGCCACCGGACTCGTGCACTACTCGTACATGCTCGAGCGGGGCGAGCGTCTAGAGGCAGAGCCGGCTCCGCTCGGCGGTTTCACCAAGCACGTGCTCGAGACGCGCGAGTCCTTGCTGCTCGTCGAGAATCTCGACGCCGAGGCCGAGAGATACGGCAGCTCGATCGTGGCCGGGGAGAGCACACAGTCCCTCCTTTTCGTCCCGCTCGTCACCGGCGGAAAGGCCACGGGCCTGATCTCGCTGGAAAACATCGATCGCGAGCACGCGTTCGGTGAGTCCGACGAGCAGCTCCTGGAGACCTTGGCCGGCAGCCTCAGTGTGGCGCTCGAGAACGCGCGGCTCGTGCACGAGACGCGGCAGCGGAACGCCGAGCTGGCGCTGATCAACGGCGTGCAGGACGCGATCGCGGGCGAGCTCGATCCGCAGGCGATCTACGACGCAGTCGGCGACCGGCTCAGAGACGTCTTCGACGCGCAGGTCGTCTCGATCGCGACGCTGGACGACGGGCTCGTGCACTACCCGTACCTGATCGAACGGGGCGAGCGGCTGCAGGCGGAGCCTCGGCCGCTGGCCGGTTTCGCGAAGCACGTCCTGGAAACGCGGGAGCCGCTGCTGCTCACCCAGAACCTCGATGTCGAGTCGGAGCGTTACGGCAGCGCCGTCGTGGCCGGTGAGATGCCGAAGTCCGTCCTGTTCGTCCCGCTCGTCGCGGGTGGCAAGGCCGTAGGCGTGATCTCGCTGCAGAACATCGATCGCGAGCACGCGTTCGACGAAGACGACCAGCGGCTGCTGACGACGCTCGCCGGCAGCCTCACCGTCGCGCTCGAGAACGCGCGCCTCGTACAGGAGACACGCCAGCGCGTCGGTGAGCTCGGAACCGTGAACAGCGTGGGCCACGCGCTCTCGTCGCAACTCGACCCCGACGCGCTGATCGAGCTCGTCGGCGAGCAGGTGCGCCAGACGTTCGGGGCCGACATCGCCTACGTCGCGCTGCACGACGAAGTGGCCGGACGGATCGAGTTCGCCTACTACTACGAAAGCGGCGAGCGCCGGCCGGAAGCTCCTATCGAGTACGGCGAGGGCCTCACGTCACAGATCCTCGAATCACGCGAGCCGCTCCTGCTCAACCGGAGGGAGCAGCACGACAAGCTGGTGAGCCTGGGAACACCCTCGCTCTCCTTCCTCGGCGTGCCGATCGTCCTCGGCAGCAGGTCGATCGGCGTCATCAGCGTCCAGAGCATCGAGGAAGAGGGCCGCTTCGGTGAGGCCGATGTACGCCTGCTCGCGACGATCGCCGCGAATGTCGGCGTCGCCATTCAGAACGCGCGTCTGTTCTCCGAGATCGACCGCCAGAAGCAGTACTTCGAGATGCTCGTCGAAGTCAGCCCGGCCGCCGTCGTCGTCATGGATGCCGACGAGCGCGTAACGGGCTGGAACCCCGCCGCGGCGGCGCTCTTCGGCTACGCCGAGGACGAAGCGGTCGGCCGCACGATCGACGAGCTCGTCGTCCCGGAGGTTCTCCGGAGCGAGAGCCGCGACGTCACCGTGGAGGCCCTCGCGCAGGGCCGAACGCGTCGCATCACTCGTCGCACCAACAAGGACGGCGCGCTCCTGGACGTCGAGATGGAGCTCGTACCGCTGCGCTTCGAAGGGGACAACGCCGGCTTCTACGCCATCTACCACGACATCACCGAGCTCCAGCGCGCCCGGCAGGAGGCCGAGGCGGCGACGCAGGCGAAGAGCGCCTTCCTCGCCACGATGAGCCACGAGATCAGGACGCCGATGAACGCGGTGATCGGAATGACCGACCTGCTCCTCGGCACCGAGCTGACCGGCGAGCAGCGCGAGTTCGCCGAAGTCGTCCATGCGAGCGGCGACGCGCTGCTGCACGTGATCGACGACATCCTCGATTACTCGAAGATCGAGGCCGGCAAGCTCGACCTCGAGCGCCAGCCGTTCAGCCTGCGCGACTGCGTGGAAGGGGCGCTCGACATCGTCGCGCCGCGGGCCTGGGAGAAGGAGATCGAGCTCGGGTGCCTCATCGACGAGGCTGCGCCTGCCGGGGTCGTCGGCGACGAGGCGCGGCTGCGCCAGGTGCTCCTCAACCTCCTCTCGAACGCCGTCAAGTTCACCGACCGCGGCGAAGTCATGGTGCTCGTGGACGCCGAGGAGACGGGAGCGGGCTCGTACCGTCTCGAGCTCGCCGTCCGCGACACCGGGATCGGTATCCCGGCCGACCGTATGGACAAGCTCTTCACCTCGTTCAGTCAGGTGGACGCGTCGACGACGCGCCGTTTCGGGGGCACCGGCCTTGGGCTCGCCATCTCGAAGCGCCTCGTGGACCTGATGGGCGGCACGATCACCGTCCAGAGCCAGCAGCAGGAGGGCTCGACCTTCCGGATCGCCCTGCCCGTCGCCGCAGCGGACGTGCCGGCGAAGATCGCACTCGACGACGGCTTGCCGCATCTCGCCGGCAAGCGCATCCTCGTCGTCGACGACAACACGACGAATCGCGAGATCGTCACTCGACACGCGAGGTCGTGGAGCATGGAACCCGTCGCCGTGGAGCGTCCGGCCGACGCCCTCGAGTTGATCGCTACGGGCGAGCCGTTCGACGTCGCGGTGCTCGACATGATGATGCCCGAGATGGACGGGGTCACTCTGGCGCGAGAGCTCCGGCGACTCCGGAGCGAGTCCGAGCTGCCCCTGCTGCTCTTGACCTCGCTGGGGCGAATGCCGCAGCTGCAGTCGGGAGGCGTGTTCTCGGCGCAGCTCGCCAAGCCGCTCAAGGCATCGCAGCTCTACAACACGCTCCTGCAGCTGCTGACCGCGGGCAGGGTCGGCGAGGAAGCGGTCGAGATCGCGACGGACGGAAAGCACGCGAGGTCGGCACTACGCATCCTGCTCGCCGAGGACAACGCGATGAACCAGAAGGTCGCGCTCCGCCTGCTCGAGCGGCTCGGCTACCGCGCCGACGTCGCGGCGAACGGGCTCGAGGCGATCGACGCGCTCGAGCGCCGCCCCTACGACGCCGTCCTGATGGACGTGCAGATGCCCGAGCTCGACGGCCTGGACGCCACGCGCCGGATCTGCGAGCGCTGGCCGGCGGAGAGCCGTCCTTACATCGTCGCGATGACGGCGAACGCGTTGCCCGAAGACCGCGAGGCGTGCTTCGCGGCCGGCATGAACGACTACGTGGCGAAGCCGATTCGCGCCGAAGAGCTCGCGGCTGCTCTGAAGCGCGCCGGGTCGCTCGCGCATGGCAACGGCGACGCGCCCGACGTCGGGTTCGTCAGCCTCGACGACGACGCGCTCAAGAATCTGCGAGACCTCGGCGGCGACGACTTCCTCAGCGAGGTCATCGACGCGTTCCTCGCGGATGCGCCCGAGCTGATCGCGACCCTTCGCCGGTCGCTCACCGAAGACAGCAACGAGGAGCTGCGACGAGCGGCGCACACGCTGAAGTCGAACGGGGCGACACTGGGAGCAGAGACGTTCTCGGAGCTATGCCGCACCCTTGAGCACAGCGCGAAGACGGGTGACCTCGAAGGGGCACCGGAGCTCGTCGACGGGATCGAGCAGGAATACCTGGCGCTCGAGCAAGCCCTCACGGCCCTCCGCGCAGCCGCGCCGTCGTGAGCCGTTCCTCTCCCGGGCACGGCACGATCCTGATCGCCGACGACAACCGGGTGAACCGGCTCCTGCTCGCACGCGGCCTCGAGCACGAGGGACACACTGTCGGCTTCGCAGAGCACGGCGGCGAGGCGCTCGACCTGCTGCGGCGGGAGTCGTTCGACCTGCTGCTGCTCGACGTCCTCATGCCCGAGCTCGACGGCTTCGAGGTCCTGGCGAAGCTGCAGGGCGACCCGCATCTCCGTGACATTCCGGTGGTTGTCACGTCCTCGCTCGACGAGATCGACAGCGTGGTGCGCTGTCTCGAGATGGGCGCCGAGGACTACCTGACGAAGCCGGTCAATCCCGTGCTGCTGAACGCGCGGATCAACGCGAGCCTCGAGAAGAAGCGCCTCCGCGACCAGCAGCGCGAGCTGATCAGCAAGTTCGCGACGAAGGAGGTGGCGGAGGATCTGCTCACCTCGGGCTTCTCCCTCGGCGGCAAGCACGTCGATGCGTCGGCGATGTTCTGCGACATCCGCTCGTTCACGACGATCGCGGAGGCGCGAGAGCCGGCTGAGACGATCGAGCTGCTCAACGACTACTACCTCCTGATGATGGACGCGATCACGGGCGAGGGCGGGATCGTCAACCAGATCGTCGGCGACGGCCTGATGGCGATCTTCGGAGCCCCGGTGCCACGGGACGACCATCGCCAGGCGGCCGTGCTCGCGGCACGCCAGATGGTCGAGCTGATCCGGCTGTTCAACGAAGAGCAGGTGGCGCAGGACAAGGTGCAGATCGAGATCGGCGTCGGGATCGCCTCGGGTCGCGTCGTCGCCGGCTACACCGGGACGCACGACCGCGCGACGTACACGTGCGTCGGCGACACGGTCAACGTCGCAGCGCGGCTCGAGGCGCACACGAAGGAGCTCGGGCAGCCGATCCTGATCGACGAGGACACGCGGGACGGCATCGGCGACGGGATCGTCGTCGAGGCTCAGGGCGAGCTGCTCATGAAGGGAAAGACCGAGCCGACGACGGTGTTCGCCGTCCTCGGCGACGCGCCTGTTGCGAAGACGGCGTAGGTAGGCGCAACCCACGGAGGGAGCGCGCGTCTAACTTCGCGTTATGCCGCGGGTGGTCGTGACCGGGCTCGGCGCTGTGACGCCGATTGGCGCCGACGCGCCGTCGACGTGGCGCGCAGCGGTCGCCGGCGAGAGCGGCATCGACTTCATCCGCTCCTTCGACGCGAGCGAGTATCGGGTGCGGATCGCCGCGGAGGTGAAGGACTTCGACCCGATGCTGGTCGCCTCGCCGAAGGACGCGCGCAAGCTCGATCGGAACGTCCTGCTGGCGCTCGGCGCCGGGAGGGAGGCGGTGGCCGACGCGCGGCTCGACGGCGCCTACCCGCCGGACCGGGTCGGCATCCTCTTCGGCACCGCGATCGGCGGCTTCCTCGGGATCATGGAGCAGGCCGACGTGCTGCGGGAGCGCGGGCCCGACCGCGTGGCGCCGACCTTCCTCCCGAACGTGCTCGTCGACACGGCGAGCGGGCAGCTCGCGATCTCCCTGGGCTTCCGGGGTCCGAACTATGCGCCTGTCTCGGCCTGCGCGACCGGCTCGACCGCAATCGGCGAGGCGGCCGAGGTGATCAAGCGTGGCGACGCCGACGCCGTGCTCGCCGGCGGCGGCGAGGCCTGCCTCCACCCCCTGATCCTCGCCGGCTTCTCTGCGATGCGCGGCCTCGTCGCCGAGGACGAGCACCCGCCGCGCGCGTCCCGCCCGTTCGACGCGACGCGTGCCGGCTTCGTGATGGGGGAGGGCGCCTGCGTGCTCGTGCTCGAGGAGCTCGAGGCGGCCGAGCGTCGCGGCGCGACCGTGTACGCCGAGATCCTCGCCTACGGGATGTCGAACGACGCGCACCATCTCGCGCAGCCGGATCCCGAGTCGCTCGGCGTTTCGGAGATGATGCGGCACGCGCTCGACCGCGCCGGGCTCGAGCCCGAGCGCGTGGGCTACATCAACGCCCATGGCACCTCGACGCCGCTCGGCGACGCGGCCGAGACGCGGGCTATCAAGGAGGTCTTCGGCGAGCACGCGTACGCGCTTGCCGTCTCCTCGACGAAGTCCGTCACCGGCCATTGCTTCGGAGCAGCCGGCGCGATCGAGGCGATGATGTGCGTCCTCGCCGTCCGCAACGGAGTCCTGCCGCCCACCATGAACTACGTCTATCCCGATCCTGAGTGCGATCTCGACTACGTTCCGAACGAGGCGCGGCAGACGCAGGTCGAGGTCGCGCTCTCGAACGCGATGGGCCTCGGCGGACACAACGGTTGTGTCCTCGTCGGACGCGTGCAATGAGCTGGGAGGGCCCGCCCGCTCCGTACCGGATCGAGACGGAGCGTCTCGTCATCCGCTGCTGGGAACCGAGGGACGCGTCGCTGCTGAAGCACGCGCTCGACTCGAGCCTCCAGCACCTACGACCCTTCATGGACTGGGCGCACGACGAGCCGGAGCCGGTCGAGGCGAAGGCCGAGCGCCTCCGTGGCTTCCGCTCGCTCTTCGACACTGGCGAATCTTTCGTCATGGGCATCTTCGACCCGAACGAGGTGCAGGTCCTCGGCGGCACGGGCCTCCATCCGCGCATCGGCCCGGGCGGGCTCGAGATCGGGTACTGGGTGCGTGCGAGCGCGACGCGTCAGGGCATCGCGACGGAGACGGCGGCGGCACTGACGCGGGTCGGCTTCCAGGTGTGCGAGGCGGACAGGGTCGAGATCCGGATCGAGCCGCGCAACAAGGCGAGCTTCGGCGTTCCGCGCAAGCTCGGCTTCGTCGAGGAGGCCACGCTTCGCCGGCGGTTGCCGGGACATCGGGCCGGTCCGTTGCGCGACGTGACGATCTTCACGCTCTTCCGCGAGGACTTCGACCCTGCGATCGCGCCCCGGTTGCGGGCCTTCGACGCACGCGGCGA
>CAVSAK010000009.1:0-163474 GCA_963725965.1 uncultured Actinomycetes bacterium
CCTCGCCCCGTACATCACGCCGTACTCGTTCGCGTATATCCCCCTGTTCAACCCCGCTCCACGCTTTCGGTCCCCGGCCGGAACTGCGCGAGCGGGGCGATCGGAACCCAACGCACGACCCGATCCTCGGCTCACGTGCAAAAACAGACGATGGGACTGATCCAGAGTATGTGCGCACGCTTGCGTCCGCGTCGTGCGGATGAGGGTTGGGGTGTGGCGGGTTGGCTAGTGCGGCGGCTGGGCGAAGCCGGTTTGGTAGGCGAGTACGACCGCTTGGACGCGGTCGTGTGCACACCCGCGGCTATCGGACGTGCGCGCGCTGAGCGCTGTCACAGGCGGCGCCTCTCTCTCGTCTTAGAAGACGAATGAGAGGGAAGGAGCAGTCATGAAGGTCTTCGTAGCCGGCGCCACAGGCGTTCTCGGCAGAGAGCTCGTCCCGCAGCTCGTGGCGCGAGGCCACGAGGTGGTCGGGATGACCAGGACAGCGTCGAAGCAGGAGCGGGCTGCGCGGCCTGGGGGCGCGGCCGGTCGTGGCCGACGCTCTCGATCCCGACGCGGTCGCCCAGGCGGTGGCGTCCGCCGAGCCCGAGGTGATCGTGCATCAGCTCACGGCGTTGTCCGGGAAGATGAGCGTCCGTGACGCGCGGCACCCCGACCGCTCTTCCGTGGGCGATCATGACCAACCGGCTGCGTACCGAGGCGACGGATCATCTCCTGGCGGCGGGCCGCGCCGTGGGGGCACGGCGCTTCGTGGCGCAGAGCTTTGGGGCCTTTCGATTCGCCCGTACGGGCGGGCCGATGTAGACCGAGGCCGATCCCCTCGACCCCGACGACTCGCCGGCGGGCGCTGCGGCCGGGGCTGGAGGCGATCCTCTATCTGGAGGAGGCGGTGACGACGATCGAGTGGGGCGAGGGTCTCGTGTTGCGCTACGGCGGCTTCTACGGTCCGGGGACATCGATCAGCCAGGCTCCGGATGCGGTGATGGCCGGACCGATCCGCAAGCGTCGGTTCCCGATCGTCGGCGATGGTGGTGGCGTCTTCTCGCACGTCCACATCGAGGACGCCGCGGCGGCGACCGCTATCGCGGTCGAGCACGGCCAGCCGGCCATCTACAACATCGTCGACGACGAGCCCGCGCCCGTGCGGGAGTGGCTACCGGTGCTGGCGAGCGCGCTCGGTGCCAAGCCACCAAGGCGTATCCCACGCTGGCTCGGTCGGCTCCTGGCCGGTGAGACGGCGACGGCCATGATGACCGAGGCGAGGGGAGCCTCGAACGAGAAGGCCAAGCGCGAGCTCGGCTGGCAGCTCCGGTATCCGAGCTGGCGACAGGGATTCGCGCAGGGACTCGGCTGAGCGATGACCGAGGAAGAGTTCGACGCGCTCCGTCCGCCAGCGTTCGCCATCGCCTACCGGATGCTCGGCAGCGTGAGCGAGGCGGAGGACGTGGTGCAGGAGGGGTTCCTCCGTCTCCACCGGGCGCGCGAGGGCGGCGAGCGGATCGAGTCGCCGCGTGCCTACCTGTCGACGGTGGTCTCGCGGCTCGCGCTCGACCACCTCCGCTCGGCGCGGGTCCGGCGCGAGACCTACGTGGGCGAGTGGCTGCCTGAGCCGCTCGTGGCGAGCGGCGCCGACGATCCCGCCCGCAAGGCCGAGACGCGGCCCACTAGCCTGGGCCAGTGTTCCGGAGTGACCCTGGCGGGTGTGCGCCTGGACGAAGGGCGGACTAAAGGAACCGGTCTTCTCGTGCATCCCTTAGGTGCATGAACGAGGCGCTCCCTCGGCTTGGGGGGTCGACAGGGCAGGGATCCGGGCGGCCGAATTGAAGCGCGTGCGACCCTGGTGCGACCTTGCGGGCGGTCAGAAGCACGAATCGGAGGAGGCTCGAGTAGCGAAAGCCCTGCAAACGACCGACTTCTGCCCCGGGGCGCTGACCCCCTCCTTACCCGCGATTCAGCACAGACAACAAGAAAACGCGATTTGCAGGTCTTTTAGAGCCCTCTGACGGACTCGAACCGTCGACCCCCTCCTTACCATGGAGGTGCTCTACCAACTGAGCTAAGAGGGCTGGAGCGCGGATTGTAGCCTGGTTGAGCCCAAAAGAAGGTCCTCCCAGAGGCCGCGCCGGGGGCACCGCACCGGCTTGGCACAGGCTTTGGCACAGCTAGCCCGACATGGCCTGCCGGACGGCATCGTCGGTGCGCACCATGTCGAATAGGTGGGTGTAGCGGCGCTCCGTGATGGCGCTCGATTCGTGGCCCATGAGGCGAGCGAGGACGGTCGGTGAGATGCCCCGGAAGATCATCCGACTGGCGAAGGCGTGCCGTAGCGAATAGAACGAGACTCCCTCCACTTCGGCAAGCTCAGCAGCCCGGTCGAAGCCGCGCCGCTCGACGTTGCGGTGCGACAGTGGGCCACCCGTCCGAGAGGGGAAGATCACTTCGGAGGCGAGGCCCATTGCGAGCGCCTTCTTGTGATGGTCGCGCAGGGACGCGGCCAGGTCGTCTGAGAGAGGAATGCGGCGGTAGGCAGCATCTGTCTTCGGCGGGCCAAAGACGCCCTGTCGCGTCCACTGCCGGTTTACGTGAAGGTCAACGCCCTCGAAGTCGATGTCTTGCCACTGGAGTCCGAGCAGTTCCCCTGGCCTAAGGCCGGTCTTCACAGCGAGACGGAGGATGGGGGAGTAGTCGTATCGACTTTCAGGCTGCTTCGCGAGGTATTCCGAGGCCTCCAACAGAGCCTGGATCTCTTCGTCGTTCCAGACGTGATCCTGGGTGCGGGTGACCTTCTTCCTCGGGCGGTCGTCCCTTGTTAGTAGTGAGAACGGGCTCCGAGGGATCAGCCCGCGTGAGGCTGCGAAGGCGAGCGTTGAACCAAGCGGCAGGAGGTAGTTGTTGATCGTGCTGGACGAAAGGTCGCGCTCTTCGAGTTCGCGGATGGCCTTCGCGATGTGCTGAGTCGTGATCGCCGAAACCTTCATCGAACCGAAGGTGGGGAGGACGATCCGATCGAGCGCGTCCCTGTAGCACGTCAATGTCCGAGGGCGAAGATGGCGCTTGCTCGCAAGCCACTCCTCGGACAGGGGCTCGAAGCGCAGGTTGGAGGAGACAACAGTCCCCTTCGGCTGCGTCCTTAGTTTGCCCTGGAGTTCGAGGGCTTCCTTCTCACCACCCTCGACTGGGATGTGGCTACCTCCGGCTCTGACAAAGTACGAACGCGAGCCGTCAGACTTCTCCCGGTAGGTGACGCCCGGCCAGCGCGTCTTATGGCGCTTGTACGGGTCAATGGCGTTCTTCATCGGCATAGGTGCAGTTCCAGGCTAGTCGGGGATCGACTCGGCATCCAGCCAAGCCCATACCTCGGATAGGCAGAACCAGAGCTTCTTTGAGGGCCTTCCGTCAGGCGCAATCCGTCGAGCCGGAAGTCCCCTTTGTCGCAGATCGTAGATATGAGAGATCTCGCAGCCCATCCTCTCGGCTAGACCCTGGGCGGTCACCCACCCTTCCCGCTCCTCGATCCCAAATCGCACCGCCTCGACAAGCTGCGTGAAGGACTCGGAATTGATCTCAAAACTCAGCGCCATTCATTGCTTGTAGCAGGCAAGTACCCTCAATAGAAGTTAGTAGGAACTCAAAAGGAGATTGCCCGGAATTTGCGACATTAAGTGTTTGTAAACTTGGACTTAGAGAAAGTTGCCGAACTGAGACCGATCGCGCTTTCGTAAAGGCTGACGGCCAAGAGCGTTACTCGCGGGTGCGGGAATTTGGGATGGTGGATCTCACGGTTTGCCCGTAAATCAGCCAAATCGGAGCAAGTCACGACCTAAGGCATCTCGATATCAAGCGCGACATCAAAGGAAAAGATGGCCCTCGTCCCGGCAACCTGTCCGTGCGCGAGGACGGCGGGTGAAATGTTCATCTGTTTGGATGCAACAATGTAGGGATGAGTAGGACAGCGCAGACTGTGAATGGGGGTGGCGGTTGTGACGGCCATCTCCGGGATCCCGTCGAGTGGGCATTGGCGTATCGGCGGCTGGGTTGGTCAGTCATTCCGCTCGTGCCGGAGAAGAAGGAGCCGTTCACGGATCTTCTGCTTGCCTGTGGCGGATCCCCTCGCTGGAAGCGGTTCATGTCCCATCCGGCGACGGAGACGCAGATCACAGCATGGTATGAACGTGAACCTCAGGCAGGTGTCGGGATCGTGCTGGGCTCCGTCTCGGGATTGGTTGTCTTTGACTTCGATCGGGGAGATTGGCCGGACGTGGAGACACCGACCGTCCGCACCGCGCGTGGCGTCCATCTCTACACGCAGACATCTGAACCAGTTGTTGGTCGCGCCCTTTCTTGGGGAGAGCTAAAAGCCGAAGGTGGGATGGTCGTCGCCCCTCCCTCAGTGCATGAGTCGGGGCATGTGTACGAGTGGCTGGTTCCGCCAGAGACGCCTCTCATGTCCTTCGAGAACTTGGCCCGACTCGTGGAGATGGAGCCCTCTGCCTCCTCGAACAGGAACGGCTCGCAGAGGAGAGACAGCGCCCCGTTGCCTTCTGTGACGGCGGTCGATTACGTCGTCGATCTACGTCTTCCGCCCGAGTTGGAGGAGTACCTGGCCAACCGTCCTTCGAAGAAGGAGCGGGAGCGCCTTGGCATCAAGGGAGGCGGGACCGAGCAACGGATCATCTGCAAGATGGTCAACCAGGGCTGTAGCGATGGCGAGATCCGTGCCTGGTTCGAACACCATCAGCCGCCGAAGTTCTCGGAGCGAGGGATGGGATGGTTTCTGTTCTCCCTCCGCAATGCTCGCCTGAATCGATCTACAGAGCCCTCAGATGTGGACTCGGAAGAGGCAATAACCTCTCCCCCTACACCACCTACCTTGAGTAGGGAAACCGGATACATCCCCGACGAAGAGGACGAGGAGGATGATCTGGCTGACCAGAGGCCGATCGGCTGGTGGGCGCGGCGCTGGGTGATCCTGCGTGATCTCCCTGAAGGGCTCTCGGTCGGGGAGGCGGAGAAGTACATCCATGAGCGGTTCGAGATCAAGCGCACTCAAGCCCAAGAGGATCTGAAGTGGCTGAGCGACAAGGGCTGGCTGGACAAGATCCCTGCTCCTGACGATGCGAGACGAAGGATTCTCAGTCGCAGCGACAAGGGGATAGAGCGGCTAGCAAGCTGGCGTTGGCCAGGCATTCCGCTCCCGTTCGTGCTCGGGATCCCGAAGCCAAAGGTCACGAAGGTCGAGCAGGACGAGCGAGAGAGTCGCGAGCAGCCTCGGGCGAAGGTGCATGCAGGTCGGGCCACGTCAAAGCCGCGCTCGACCCGGAAGACGGAGCCACTAGATCCTGAGGCGGAGGCCCGGAAGGAGTTCGCAGCCGAGGAGCGGCGACGAGAGCGCAACCTGATTAACGACCACTACCGGGTCCACTTTGGCGGGAGACCAACGTACGTGCAGATGCTCACACATCCTGAGGATGCGATTGGTGTGCTGCTGCACGAGCAGCTACGAATCGGCCGCGACGCTCAGGGCCAGACCGTCCGTCATAGCTTCATCAGCCCGACAGATCCCGGCCCGGAAGGAGCCGGTGCGTCCGATCCGATCGGCGAGCGCGTCTTAAGGGACGGAGGCTACCCGCCCGCCAAACGCTCCTTTGCCTGGGCTGCTGAGATGCGCACAACAAGAGGCGGCTTCGAGGTCGCAACGAGAATCGAAGACGGAGAGGAGATCCAGAACGTCGGGTTGATCGCGCAGGCGTGGAGCAACTTCTACTCGCCGCTGATGGGCGTCCCCGATCTGATGAGCCATGTGATCAAGGTCTTCCGCAAGGCGAGCGAAACGCAGCGCGACGGCAGGAAGGACACCTCGGTTCGATACTGGTCACGGGTCGCAGGAGACGCGCTCGCACTCAACTACAAACTTCCTTCGCTTGACACGTTCCTGACCGAGATGGCCGATCCGCGACACGCAGAAGTGACGCTGGCAAGCATCGATGACGACTGGCTACTCGTGAAGAAGGTGCCGTGGCGGATGAGCTAGCGCGACACCTAGCGAACGTGAACTCCATGTACTTCTCGACTTCGCATAACTCGCTCAGGATTGCCTCTGTGAGGCCACAGGAACCGTTCTAACGCCCTCAACCACATTCGGCATGTAGTTACATGGGGCTTCGCACATAAGACTGGCGATTTCGAGGTCATCCGGCTACAGTAAGGGCTATAGATCAAGAGTGGCATGAGCCTCGCTCACGCCCGCCAGCGGACGCCGTAACCGTGGTTCAACGATCTGGTTCCCTCTTTTGGGAGCAAACGGCAGAAGTACTCGCAGTGGGCGTGGGCTGGCCTCTTGCCAGAGAGGAGCCATCCTGAAAAGAACACTCGACGCTGACCTGCTCAGCCATGAGGAGATTGACCGCTTGCTTCGGGCCTGCTCGAAGCGAGCACCGAGCGGACGCAGAAACAGAGCACTGATCGCGACACTTTGGCGCTGCGGCCTGAGGCTGGGTGAAGCCCTTGCCCTGGAGCCGAAGGACGTTGACCTCCAGGAGTTCGCGATTCGCATCCAGAAGGGCAAGACCGGCAAGCGGGTCGTCGGTCTCGACCTCTCGACCGGTCTGCTGATCGAGCATTGGCTGGTGGCCCGCAAGAAGCTCGGCATTCCTGCGCACCGGCCGCTGTTCTGCACTCTCTCCGGCAGACAGATCGACCAGTCGTACATCCGGCACCTCTTACCTCGGCTCGCCAAGAAGGCTGGGATCGAGAAACGGGTGCATGCCCACCTCTTCCGGCACCGTCACGCAATCGACCTGATCCAAGAGGGGGCGGACTTGCTCACCGTCCGCGACCTCCTGGGTCATTCGAGCGCAGCGACAACTCAGACCTACCTATCACGGATCGGGGCTTCAAGCGCAGTCGAGTTCGCTAGGACTCGCATCTGGGAAGCTCCGTGAGGCGCGACCCACGAAGTTTCGTCGCGGCTCGGTGGTCGCTCCTGGAAGGCACGCCGGGTACGAACTTGTTCCGAGAGGCCCGCGCACGACTGGGATTCGCGCCCTCTTTCGGATTCAACGCGGTCGGAGGCATCTGCTACCGAACCGAGGCCGGTCGGGCTGTCGCGTTCACTCGTCCACCTGAGCCACACGACTCGCTCGCCGCGATGGCGAGAAGCCTGATCGGAGCCAAGTACTCGGCGCACGTGGAGTGCGTTGAAGAGGCGCAACTTCCCAGAAGCGTCCAGTCCGCTCGGTCTAAGCTCGCACCCGCTTCGAGCGTCTCACTCTGGCCCGCTGAGCATCCGAGCACGGAGCCACTACCCGTCGTAGTGGAGTACGTCACCGGCGGCTACTTGTCTCGCTCTCTACTCAACTCGATCCTCGTCTGGTCGCCTGCTGTCCACGATCTCGCCGATGCGGCGATCTTCGATGACCCCGAGGAAGCGAGCGACTGGCTCGACCAGCGCGAGATCCAAGAGCCGGTAGCACTCCGCTACCTCGCCGCAGCGCAGTCCGACCACGACCAACGGGAGGCCGCACTCAGCCCGTGACAGATCGGGAGAACGACATGGCAGAGCACGAGAGGAACCAGAGAATCGTGCTTGCCGTACGCGAGGGGTTGGGGAACTGGGATGCGAGCGTGGGCGAAGTGGTTGAGGGCGTCCTGGTCATGCGACGGGCGGAACGGCAGCGCGAGTGCTGCGAAGCGGAGTTGGCGCTGGTGGCAGCGGCGAGTCGAGGATCAATGACGTGGGAGCTTCGCCGTTGCCTCCGCTGCGAACGCGAGTACTCAATCGGCCCAGCTTTGCCGCCTTGCTGGGTCACGGCTCTAGCAAGCCGCTGCATCGACCTGCATGAGGAGTACGAAGCGGCGGTCGCTGAGGCGTACGGCCAATCACTCGACCCTTGAGACCTCGTGATCGTTGCAGCGCCACCCTGACGATGAGTATTGCCCGTGAATTCGGAGATCACAGTCAACGCGGGAAGCTACGAAGCTCGCGGCCCGCTCTTTAGCGACGGCCCGCAAAGTTTCGTTATATATCTCAGTCCCTTCGGTGTCTCTCCGAAGGGGGCTACGCCAATGTGAGTGCGGAGGGTGAAGGACAGGCTAGATGTCCACAAAGCTCTGGCGTGCCCGTAGAAGACCTCTCAACCGGGCTGTGAGGTCTCTTAGCGACGTAGTCCTACACTCCGTTAGCATCGCCGCTCGTGAGCGCTTATGGTTTCGTGAGGAGCCAATCGAAGGCGAAACGCAATTGGAAGGAATGACAGCGCATGAAGAAGACGATTCGGGTAAGCGATCAGTCCGGAGCAGAAATCCCAGAAGGTACGGGGGCGACTGCGCGGATCACGTTCGCTGATGCGCGTAAGGGTGCCCGCGAGCTTGACCTGACGGACGCAGAAGCCGAAAAGCTTGGCGGTCGTAAGGTCGCACGCCGCGGTCGAAAGCCGAAGTCGGCGTCCTAGTCGTTGTCCGAAACGGACATCTAGACGAAGCACCGTCAAGCGGATAGCTTCAGCGGCGGGCCGGAGCCGCTATGGGCAAGCGCGAGGCGTTCGGCTCGCCGCTCCGGCCTTTCCTTCATCAGACCCGCCTAGACTCCCGCGTTCCATGACTTCTCGGCACGGGGTCGTCCTTGTTCTGCTGTTCGCCTTCGTCCTGTCGATCGCTGGCGCAGCGCCCGCGTCGGTCTCGGTAGTGCGCCTCGCACGCATCGATCACGTCGCGGACGGCGACACCGTCGATCTCACAAACGGTGCGAAGGTGCGGCTTGTTCAGATCGATACCCCGGAGGTCTACTTCCATCCTGAGTGCTACGGCAAGAGAGCGTCGGCGCTGACCAAGCGCCTGCTCCCACCGGGAACGGCAGTGCGCCTGATCCGCGAGCCAGCGACCGATTCAGTCGATAGTTACGGACGGCTGCTCCGTTATGTGATTCGCCGCCACGACGGCCTCAACATCAACGTGCGCCTAGTCGCCGTCGGGGCGGCAGCGCCGTACTTCTACAGGGGCCGCAGGGGCCGCTACGCGGCGACCGGCTTCCCTCCGGCACCAAGGTCGATCTCATCGTCAGCAAAGGCAAACGTCACTAGGCCCCGAGGTACCTCGGCTGCATGACGCTCGCCTGGGCCAGTGTTCGGGAATGACCCCCGAGGTGGAGGTCGAGAATCGTGACCCTAGGACTCGGCTTGAATCCGCTCTGTCCACGGCATCGTGCCGACCAGGTTCGCCGCAATCAGCGCGCGATTCGGGGGATCCCAAACGAGCACGGTGTCGCCCTGCGTGATGGCAATGAGAGCGGTCATTGCTGCGAGGCTCGGCCTGAGGATGTGCACCTCATCGTCGCTGGTGATGATCTGGACATCGAAATGCCCGTCCTCACCGTCTGCTCCCGCGATCCAGTTGGCGTTGAGGTTCTTGACTCGCCGCGCCTCATCACTCGCTCCCGGCACACCGCCGTCATTGCCGAGTTCGAGGTAACCGAAACGCCTGACGCTCGCCTGGGCCAGTGTTCCGGAATGACCCCTGAGTGCTGCGCAGAAGCGCAGTTTGCGGCGTGACGTTGCCGCCGTAGATTGGGCGGGTGGGCATTGCCGGGAACCTCATCGCCGAGTTCGGACATGACGAGGTGGGTGGAGCCGTCAGACGCTGACTTGTGGGCGCGGTCGCGAGCGGGTGATCGCGATGCGTTCGGCGTGCTCTTCGAGCGATACGCGAGGCCGATCTACAACTACTGCTTCCGCAGGGTCGGAAGCTGGGCGACAGCCGAGGACATGCTCTCCGTCGTCTTCCTGGAGGCATGGCGTCGTCGCGACAAGAAGTTGCCGCCGGAGAAGGTGCTCCCCTGGCTGTATGGGATCGCGACGAACGTGATGCGCAATCAGCGACGTTCAGAGCGGCGCTACGCAGCGGCCCTGCGTCGCCTGCCGAGCATCGACCCTGAGCCTGACTTTGCTGGGAGAGCCGATGAGCGGATCGACGATGAGCAACATGCGCAACGGGCGCTTAGCCTCATCGCGAGGCTGCCCCAGCGAGAACAGGACGTATTCGTGCTCTGCGCCTGGATGGAACTGAGCTACGACGAAGCGGCGGTTGCGCTCGACCTGCGAATCGGCACTGTGCGTTCCCGACTCTCGCGGGCTAGAGCGCGGCTCCGGGAACTCGATCCGGGCTTCGGACATGAGCAGGGTGAGAGCACGACTAAGCAGGAGGCACGCCAGCCATGACTGACTCGTCGATCCCACCCTTTCGCGATCTGCCCGCCGGGCACCTAGAGGTCCGGAGGCAGCACCTGCTCAGAGAGATCGCTCGCGAACCGACTGGGCTGCGCCTCTCGCTGCCGATCACGCCGGTCTTCGGGCGACCGCTCTCGTGGAGGCCGCTGGTTGTGGTGGCCGTCGCAGTGATCGCGCTAGCGGGGACAGGCGTCGCCATCGCTGCTGGTCTCGGTGCGTTCCACGGCACACCGGCACCCCCCGATGTCTCCACGAACTTCAAGCAACTCAACCAGTTTGCTGACGCCGCTGTCCAGAAGGGCTTCGCCTTGAAGTTGCCGCAGACGGACGCGAGCAAAGCTCACGGTGTTGTCGAGATCCAGACGCCGGACGGCGCTGAAGACCTTTGGGCTGCACCGAACAATCAGGGCGGCCAGTGTTTTCTCATCGACTGGGCGAACGATCCGATTGGAAAGGACGGCAGCAGGTACGGATTCAACGGCTGCGAGCAGTCGCCACCGCCCGCATCGAAAATCAGTGTGGGTGACGTGTGGGTAGCCCCGCACCCGGATGTCATGACCGTTTATGGAAGCGTGTACGTCCCGGCGGCAACCGTGCAGATCACCCTCGGCGATGGTTCATCGGTGACCCTCCCGGTCGTCGAGAACCTGTTCCTCGGCTCGCTCCCGAAAGGGACGAAACTAGACAAAGTGGTCGCTCTCGACGCCAGCGGAAACGAAGTCGCCGAGAGGCCGCTCCAGTCGAATTAGAGCCTCTGCCGCAGGCGTAACATCTCGCCTGGGCCAGTGTTCCGAAATGACCCCTGACTGTCGGCCAGTGAGGGATCAGCCGTGACAACCAAGCGGTCTGCGACGTATAAGAGGTGAGATGAAGACGAGGGCCGTGATCACCACTGCCGTGGCTGGCCTTGCCCTCGCCGGGTGTGGTGCTGGCGCGAAGGTCACTTCGCAACGTGGACCGCACCTAGGAGGCGGCCCGATCATGACCTTCACCGCTCCGACGACCACGAGGATCGCCAACCCAATAGAAGGCCAGGCGATGCGCTGCACCTATCACGGTATTGCCGCAAGCGCGTACGTTCCGTCTGCTGGTCATGGCGTTAGCGGTTCTGCCGATGGCAAGTCCGCCTCCGCGACGCTCAACCTCACGCGGAACGACGACGATTCGCTCGCCGTCTCCTGCACGCCCTGACGCCGCGAAACGGTGCGACGCGCGTCTGGGCCAAGTTCCGGAATCGTCCCGAGCGGGTGAGGGAGAAGATGGCTCCGCGATAAAGAAAATGGCCGGTAAGCCTCCCTCAATAGGTGAGCATGGCTGCAAGCGCAGAGTCAATCGAGGATCTGTACCGGAGCCGCTACGCCTCCTTTAGGGGCGGGATGACAGCGATTACCGGGAGCTACGACGCGGCGCGGGATGTAGTCCAGGAGGCGTTCGCGCTGGCGCTTCGCGACCGCGAGCAGTACCGAGGCGATGGTTCGCTCGCAGCCTGGGTCTGGCGGATCGCGTTCCGCGTAGCGACTCGCAGCCGTTCGTTCCCGCCGAATCCCGTACAAACCACTAGACCGCCGTCACGTCCTCTCGGGTTTTCGCCAATGGCTCTCCGGCTCACGCGCTCGGGTCAGCGAGTCACGTCGCTGGCGGTGACGGTGAACGCCCCAACCGACGAGACGACCATGCAGGTTCAAGTCCTCCGAGGAAGCACTGCGGCGCAGACGACGAACTGAGCGATCCGGAAAGCACGACCGCAGCGGCAGCCACGGCGATGCCCGCGTCGTGCCAGTCGGCATCGTCTGGCGAGACAACCTCTCTTCGATCAACTGCATGTCACTCATCGGGAAGCCTCCTTCTGTTCAAGCTGTAGCGGGGAGTAGGGCCGTCGCTTGGGCCAGTGTTCAGGAATGACCGGTGAGCGAGCCAGGCTTACGATCAGGTGAAGGTCGCTGTGGGAGACGCTGGCTTAAAAGGAACCGCGAACGAAGTCGGGGCTGCGGACATAGAGAGGGTGATGCCCCGCGTGAGCCGCAGGTCTGTGGCGACCTCGCCAGATGCAATCCGCCATGTGCGGCTGTGGGACGAACACGCGCAGCAGATCTATCGCTACTGCTACCGACGCACCGCTGATCGCGAACAGGCTGAGGATCTGACCTCCATCGTGTTTCTCGAAGCCTGGCGACGCAGAGCCAAGGCTGAAGTTGATGCCGAACTGCCCTGGCTTTATGGCATCGCTGCCAACGTCGTGCGCAACCAGTGGCGCAAGCAGCGGAGACATCGGGCGGCACTGGCGAGGTTGCCTCGTCCCCGCGACGAAGCCGACCTTGCTCAGGACGCCGTAGAGCACCTGGCCGACCAGGAGCGGATGCGCCTAGTGGTGGCGAGGCTCCAGGGGTTGCCGCAGATCGAGCAGGACGTGCTCACGCTTTGCGCTTGGGAGGATCTGACGCCGAAGGAGGCCGCAGTCGCCCTCGGCGTCCCCGAGTCAACCGTCCGAACTCGCCTCCACCGGGCACGCAAACGACTACGGCTACCGGACTCGGCCGACGGTCACGAGCCAGCCCCCGTAGTGCCGCGAGTCGAAGGAGAACGATCATGAGCGATCACCTAGTCGAGCTTCCCGCTCCAGTAATGAGCGAGGCCAACTTCCAGCGCCGCCGTACGCACCTACTGGCCGAGATCGAGCGGCCCGCACCCCAGCGGCGACACGCTCTCGCGGCCGTGCTGGTAGCGGGCGTGTTCGCTCTGTTGGCGTTCGCTCCGATCAGCGGCGCGAGCCTCGCCAATCGCATCGCCACCGGCCTCGGAACCTTGTGGTCTTCGCCCGCGCCGCCGACCAAGTATCCGGCGGACGTGCAAAACATGGCCCAGTCCGCGACGATTGAGCCGCCCGGCGTCACCTACAAGGGCGGGAAGCCGCTTACCGGCAAGGCGCGGGATCTTCTCAGTGGCCTTGGCACGGCGGGCGACACGATCACTGCCTACCCAACCTCAAGCGGTGCTGTCTGCTACATGATCCAGGGCGCGGGAAGCTGCACCAACCTTGCGAAGTGGCCGTGGAACACCGTCGGCTTCACCTTCTCTATCTTCTCCACCCGCGACGGCGGGACACGCGTCTTCGGCATCGCTTCCGACAAGGTCACGTCGGTCAGCGTCGAAGTCGCAGGAGTCGAACAGCCCGCCATCTTGGAGAACAACGCCCTCTACTACCAGCTACCGCCCGGCGTCCACGACAGCGACATCCAGCAGGTGACCGCTTCCTGGAGTAACGGCAGCACCCATTCGGTTCCTCTCGACACCCACTGGGATCCTCCGCACGGGTAGCGCGACGGGAGGGAACCGCTCGGCTGGGCCAGTGTTCAGGAGTGTTCCCTGAGCGCAGCCATCCTGCGTCGCCTCGCGCAGGTTCACTGACGCTCGCCTTCAGTTCGTCTGGGTCATGGTCGTTGTCCCGGTCGGTGTGGTGAGGGTCAGCGTAGGCGGCAGTGCGGGGAAGTACTTGCGCGGATCGAGACTGGTGGTCTGGCCGTTGCTGTAGACGACCTTGATCACGGCGATGTCAGCGAACGTGGTGTTCTTGAACGTCGTTTGGAAGGCGTTGTGTACGACCGGGAGCGCGACTGTGGTTCCGTCCGCGGTCGTCACCCGAATCTCGGCGACGTTGTCTCGCGCAAAGCCATAGAAGTGGACTTGGAACGGGGCGGTTTCCGCGTCGTATTCGCGTCCTTCGTCGCCTTGAAGCCAGATGTCACCGTCGATTTGGCTGGTGCAGCCGCCGAAGCCGTGAATCACGTCCGCGCAAAGAGCGCTGCCACGCTGCCCGAGGTACATGCCGTCTCCGACCTCCCTCGGCTCGATGTCACCTGCGCCGAAGTAGCTGAACTGGCGCATCACAGTGGCGGGAGCCGGTGGCAGACTCGGATCGTCAAGGGCGGAGAAACCCTGCGTGACTGGCGACTGGGTGAGCACATGGACAGCGAACGCCGTGGCAGTTCCCACCGCAGCGATGGCGATCACGGCGGCGACAAGCACGACACGGGTCGGCAAGCGCCAGGACAACCGCCGCCGTGGCGAGTTGCCAGGGCGGTCGGGCGACAGCCGCCGTGCCCGTCGGCGCACGTCCGCGAAGTCAAGCTCCGGCAGTTCATCGTGCTGCCACGCGAAGCGGTCGGTCAGCACGCGGTCGAGACTGCTGGTCATCTCTGCACCTCCTTCGAGAGTGCGTGTTGACATTCGAGCCGCTGAGCAAGCGCCGTCCGGGCCTGGTGGAGTAGCGCCGAAACCGTGCCTGGCGAAATCCCGAGCATTTCGGCGACCTGTGCGTTCGCGAGATCGGCGAAGTAGCGCAGAAAGACAACCTGCCTCTGGCGAGGCGGCAAGCTCTCAACGGCGGCAGCCAGCGCTGGGTCGCCGTCGCCGTGCGGCAGTTCAGGTGCCCAGAGAAACGCCCCGTGATCGGGATCGTCCACTCCGACTGGGTCGGGCGCAGGACGCCGCCGCACGTCGAGGGCTGCGCGCAACACGATCCGACCTACCCAGCCTTCCAGTGAGCCGTCTCCACGGAACTCATCCCGATGGGTCAGCGCTAGCGCGAACCCGTCCTGCACCGCTTCGCGTGCTGTCTCGATCCGGCCGGTCACGGTCGTCGCAACCCGACATAGAGCGACGTAGCGGTCGCGATAGATCCGCTCGATCTCAGCTTCCAGATCGCGGTAAGAAGCTCCCACAACACTAAGACGCAAGATGTACCGCGAAATCGTTACTCGTGATCCTCGCCTCCATCTCGGACGCTAGCCACCCAGCCCGTCTCGACCTATGTCGGGCGGGCACGTCCCTGAGGATAGGCGTCGTCGGCTCGGGGCTAGCAGATCTGGCCTGGGCCAAGTGCTCCGGAATGACGCCTGACGATTCGTAGCGCGGATGGATAACGAAGGGTCTGGCAGGCGTATAGGTAGTGGATGGCTCGCGAACCTAACCTTGTCGCAGACGCCCCGGCAGTCGAAGCCCTGTTCGACGAGCACTGGCTGACGGCCTGGCGGGCCGCTTACGCGGTGACCGGGCGGAGCGACTTGGCTGACGACGCTGCACAGGATGCGTTCATCAACGCGATCCGGTCGTGGTCGACGTTTGACCGCAGAAAGCCGTTCGCACCATGGATCGCGAAGATCGCCGTGAACCGTGCTCGCGACCTGATACGGGCGGAAGGGCGGCGGAGCGTGACACGCCTCGACGACAACGTGCAGGCACCTGCGCGAGCGAACGTGACCGCACTACTGGCGGCTGTGAGTGCGCTGCCGGTCGAGCAGCGCGAAGCGGTCGTGCTCCATCACGTCCTCGGTTTCAGCCTGCGTGAAGTCGCCGAGGTCGTCGGTGTCCCGGAAGGGACGGCGGCTTCGCGGCTCGGTCGCGGCATTGCCCAGCTTCGAGAAAGAACGGAGGCAGAACATGGATGATCTAGGCGAGATCGAGGGGGAGTTGCGCGAGCAGTACCCGCGTCCCTCGGCAGAGTCGACTGGACGCGCTCGGGCGGCGGTGGCAGCCGTCGTCAGAGAACAAGCACCACTGCGGCAGCAGCAGCGGCGACGCAGGCGTCTCCTTGCCCTTGGGGTCGCGGCAGTCGTTGTTGGGGCGGGAGCGGCAGCCGCCTCGGTGGCATTCCAGGGCAGCGCCAAAGGACACGGGCCGAGAATCGTGCGAGCCTCGAACGTCGCTCTGACCGTCTCGTCCACCACTGCGGTCACGAACTGCCCAGCCCGGTACGGTGCTGGGGTTTACAACACCGGGCTTAGTCCCGCATCCGGCCCGCCCGGCTCAACAGTGACCGTGTCTGGGCCTCTGCCGGTGACGAGCGAAGATGGAAGCAATGTCGGGCAGACCGCGTCCCAGGTGGACGTGTATTGGAACCTCAGCTTCGACAAATGGTGGTCGGTCTTGGGGAACTCGCCGACGCCCGTGACTTCAGTCCCGGTGTCGCCCGTGAAGGTTCTCGGCACGCAAGATGTGGCGAAGCTCTGTACCTACCAGGTGCAGATCAAGATCCCGTCTGTCCCGCCCGGCACGTATCCAATCGAGGTTCTTTACCAAGCTCCTGGTCATGAAGCGCCCAGCGGTGGCGGCACCACCTTCGCGAGCTTCGCCCCCGCCAACTTTCAGGTGACGGGAGGCTGACCTGGGCCAGTGTTCCGGAATGACCCCCGAGCGTTACGTCGAGATGGTGCCCGCCTGGTGGCCGCTGGCAAGGACGGCCCCGTTCCACTCGACGGCATCCGCTAGCGCGGGCTTGAGTCGCCACCGACCTTCGTGCCTGTGCTCGGTGTCTCGCTCTGCGAGCGGAACAAGGGCGAGCGTCAGAGCGTGCGAAAGCATCGTCGCCACGGGGATGCGTGATGCTGTCTCTGCGGTAGGCGGCGCGACAACCGTGACCGCTTGCCGCGGATCGTTCTTGAGCAGCGAGTCGGTCACGTTGACCCGCTGCCATTCGAACCGCACCTGAACGCTCTCCGAGTTGGACCAGTCATGTGGCGCGAATGTCGCCGTTGCTTTCACGGTCGTGGCTGGGGTGCTGTGGACCAAACCCCAATCGATCCGCTGAGGTGCTTCGATGATGACCGCCAAGCGAAGCGGTTCGTCCGCGGTCAACGTGATCGCCAGATCCCATTCGAGATGTGGCGTCAGCCTCGGTGGGTCAGTCGTGACGGTCTTGCTCTGCCACGCAGACTCGATAGTCAGCGGGATTCGCGTGACGGAGTAGGCGCTCACCGGACTGCACTATCGGCAGTCGGGGTGGAGGACGCAAGCCTGTGCCAGCGTCCTCTCGCCTGACCGACACCCTCCAGTCACGCTTCTCCTCCTTTCCGTGTCTCTATCGCGCCACCTGATCAGCGTCTCGACTAAACGTGATCATTCTCGACTGAACAGCCTTCTCGAACTCCTAACTGAGAACGCCTGGCGGAACGGCTCCGAGTTGAATCAGTACGGATCCGCATCGAGCGATTGCGTGGGGACTCGGGAAGTTCCCAGCGGTATCCTCACGCAACGCATACCCCTTCGTCCCCATCGTCAGGCGTAAGGACGCTCGCCCAGTCCAGAGGCCTCACGCGCAACCGCATAATGGTGCGGTGCGCCGTGCGTTCTTAACCGTGTACGACTACGGCATGGGCGGCATCTGGGCCTACATACGCGCCGAGTCGCCCGGCGACATACGCACGAAGTTCCGAGATGTCGTCGTTTATGACGAGCCTCCCGCCTGGATGACGGAAACGGATCGAAAGTCGATCGAGGAGACGGACCTCTACGACGTCGAGACGGTCGAAAAGGAGCACCCAACGTTCAAGCGGTTGCTGCGCGACGGTTGATGCTTACCCTCAGGATCATTCCCGAACACTGGCCCAGGCGAGCGTCAGGGCGTTCGACTCAACAACCGCAGTGGCTCCCCGTACTCGACGCGGGCGACGTTGCTGCCGAACATCGCGTCGAGCCTCGCCTGCGCGGTGGGTACATCGCCCATCACGCTGACGTGCAGGTATCCGTCGTGAGTTGGGCCGACGCCGACTACACGGATTCCTTCGGCCTTCAGCCGATCGATGGGGAGAGCATCCCTCAGTTCGAACAGGGCGGCCTCTGACCTTGGAGCCTCGTTGTGGATCAAGTAAGTCCCAGGATGAAGTTCTTCGAGTTCTGTCAGAAGCTCTGGAGGGGCGCTCGCTAACCACAGTTCGAGCGTGTTCGTGTCGCGGTGTGTCCAGCACCCGGTGTAGTAGGACGGGCCAGCGATCTGCTTGGCGTCCGCCGCCGTAGTGCTGATGAAATCGTGAAACATCGAACTCGGTTCACAGGCGCACTGAAACATCTCGGGGAGCCGGTCGGACCGAACCCACTCGTGCCTGTGTTCACTCGTTGACATAACGCCGACCACACCTTACGCCCGAGCAGCACCGGCTCAGGCGTCATTCCGGAACACTGGCCCAGGCGAACGCCGTCTCGGCAGATCACGCGGGACTGCATCTTTGACAGACGTGCATGGTGATACCTATAGTGATTTCATGACGGTTTCCTCTGCTCGGCTTCCAACTCAGGTAGACCCTCTGATCGGAGAGGCGAAGCGGCGGACGCGACGGAGACGCCTTGCTCTGGCCGGAGCCTTCCTTCTGGTCGGAATCGCCGTCGCAACGATCGCGGTTAAGGCTGCTGCCGGACATTCGTCCCCAGCGCCGGGTCTGCGCACCTCACCGTCGTTGTATCGAGCTTTAGCCAGTAGCACGGGATGCACTGCGGGGCCACGACCGGCCATCGGCAAGTTCCCAGGCGACACGAACCACGACGGGCTCATCTCCGACTCGGGCAACGAGCGGATTCCTGCTCTCGTCGCGGCCGTGGGCGACCACGGAAATGCGGGCTACGTCAAGGTCGCGGACGTGTTCTGCCAACCCGCCCCGGTATCACCGGCAGCCGCCCTTGCCTCTCAGGGAAAACCGCGCAAGATCCCTGTCTACGCAGCCAACGGAACCACCGTCGTGGATACCCTCACCCAGTCGGGATCCGGGCAGTCCTTCGCCGCTTCGCCATAACGACCGACCCATGCTCACCGTCGAGATCAACCGCCAGGAGCAGACCGACCTGTTCGAGCAGGTCGCGGCTGAGATCCGCCGCGCCATCGCCGACGGTGAAGCCAAACCAGGCGAACGCTTGCCTCCCGCACGCGACCTCGCTGCCGTGCTCGGCGTGAACACGAATACAGTGCTGCACTCGCTCCGCCTCCTTCGTGACGAGGGCCTGTTGGAATTCCGGCGTGGTCGTGGTATCCATGTGGCCGGTACGCCCGAACGCGGGGCTGTCCTCGCCCGTGCTCGCGAGCTTGTCCGCTTCGCCCGCCAGCAGGGCTACCGCACCGACGAGCTAATCAAGATCATCGAGAGCGTCGGCTAGGCGATGCTGCCCTCTGCGCTCCCTCGACGCCAGTTCTCACTCGACGCGCTCATCGCGGAGGCGAAGCGGCGGGCGCGGCAAAGGCGGTACATCGTTGCCCTCAGCGCCCTGCTCCTGGTGATGCTCGCAACAGGGCTGACGCTCGGCTTCCGCTCGTCGGGCGGCGGGCCGGGGGGCGGGCTTGCGACCCCGACGGCTCCTAGCAGCGTAGAAGCGCTCGCGATCCCCAAGGGAGCGGACGGAATCGCCACGATCGTCTACGGACGGCTCTCGGTGACAACAAAGAGCGGCTTCCACATTCAAGAACTGCCCGTTTCCGCCGCCGCGCTGTCACCTCACGCGGTCAATGTGGCCGCAGGAGTCGGGCACTCGCTCGTACTTCTTGCCCCGAGTGGCCAGCGTCTGTGGTCACACCGGCTCGCTACTTGCCCGCCCATCAACGGGGCAAGCTCGTGCGGCATCGTCGCATCGATCGCATGGGCACCGGATGGCTCCCAGATCGCCTACGTCGTAGAAACGAACACGAGGAATCAAGTCCTCCACGTGATCTGGCGCGACGGAACGCACGACACGGTCATTGCTGGCGACGCGCGGCCCGGACAACCCTCGTGGCGGGCAGACTCACGCGCGCTCGCCTACGTCGGCGCAGGTACCAGACTCGGCGCAGATAGCAGTCCGATCGTCTACGACCTCAGGCACAAGTCGCGCCACGTGATCCGCTGGCCGATCGCGCGATCGCCAGCCACCCACCTAGCCTTCGCGCCCCACGGAAACGAACTCGCGATCGGGACGGAGACCGCCGCACTGCTCGTCGGGAGCCGCGATCAAGTCGTCTGGCGTGGACAGACTTGGGGCGTCGGCTGGCTCGGCGGGCGTCTCGCGGTCTCAGAGCGAATCGGCATAGCCGCCCACCATTCCCATTACGTGACCCGGCTCTACACGGTCACGCACTCCGGTGCGACCCCGAGCCGGTCTACCCGGCTACCAGCACCGATCCTGGCCATTCACGGTCGTACGGTCGCCCTCAGTGCTGGCACCAGTGTGTTCGCCGGACGCATCGGCTCGCTCCACAAGGTTCTCCGATTCACACTGAAGCCGTGCTACGGCGCTGGCGGTGCTTATGTCTGCCAGATCCCGATCGGCGACCAGGACATCAGCATCGGCTAGCGCTCCCTCCGCCGCTCGGGGTGTCGCCCAGACGCGCACCGCTCGGGGTCATTCCGGAACACTGGCCCAGGCGAGCGGCACCTAGCCCGGAAGGAAATCCTCTCGAAAGGGGATCGGTTCCGGATCAGGAAAATGCGCGTACGCCTCGGCGCGATCGCTCGACTCGCGCTCGACTCCGGCTCGGTGCTTCACGGCCACCGGGTCAACTGGACGGACGACGTTGCCGGGGCCCGTCCTGCTTCCGACAGCGATCACGAAAGCGGGGCCATCGCCCGCACCGACCAGAGTGTGCGCGGTTCCCGCAGGGCAATGGAAGTAATCCCACCCCTTCAACGGCTGTTCTTCACCTTCGACAATCAGTAGGCACTCGCCCGAGAGAACAAGGAATCCCTCCTGATGGTCTTCTCGGTGATACACCGCCACCCGCTGTCCCGGCCAGACAACACCGAAGTTGAAGCCAAACTCGGGGAAGCTCTCGCCCCGCTCGAAATCGCCGTATACGCCCGAGGAACCGCCGTCGTACCACTGAACATCGCGGATGCTGCGGATGAACCAGCCGCTCACCCCGTCAGGTTAGCCTTGCTTCCCCGCTCAGGGGTCAGTCCGGAACACTGGCCCAGGCGCGAGGGCCACTACCTGACGATCCTCGGTCGGCTCGCTCTGGAACTCGCCAGAGGGCGAGCGATTCCACTCGCGGCATAGCGATCCTCCGCAAGAAGTACTACCCTTCTCGACATGCGAATCGGTGCGGTCCTATGCTCTGTGATTGGTCATCGTTGGCGCGTGGATGAGACCTCCACCGACTCTGAAACACACATTTGCTGCGGACGCTGCGGCCATCGCCAACTCGCCCCAGATGGCACGGCCTTCGGCCGACGGATTAGCGCCGAAGCTGGCGCGGATCGCTCCGTCGGCCCGATGAGAGGCCTCGACGGTCGGCTCTAGCGACCGTTTCGCCAAACCCTCCTAGTAGTGGCGCTCAGGCGTCATTCCGGAACACTGGGCCAGGCGAGTGGACTCACGCCAGTATGCGCCGCACGGGTGGTCTTCGCGCGAGATGAAGCTTCAGTTAGTTGCGAGGAGCCAGACCTGCGGGGCAGTGGGTGTGGAGAGTCGAAAGGTTGAATCTCACGAGTCGCTTGTGAATCGCGTACGGCGGGGGCGTCCCCGACTTTTGCCACTTCGCCACGATCACGCTCCGACTGTTTCGCGTGAAGCCCGTCCCAGGCCCGGAGACGACGCTGATCTTCTGGCCTCCCTGGACCACCTTTCGCCATGCGACGGGATCTGTGTACGGCGAGGTCGGCAACGACGGGCGGATCGACCACGGGCTCTTGTCAACTGACACATTCTGATCGGGACTTTGTGCCTCGGCCACGACGCGACATGTGTGGCTCGCGAGCGACATCACCGCGACGACGCGCGCGCCGAACGGTTCGCCACTCCCCGCCTGGCCTGCGATCCAGCGATTGTTAGGCGAGACGACGAAGCTGCTGAAGCGGGCGAGCACCTTCACGCTGCGGGTCGGCGGATCGAGGCTCACCACGCGGCCATTTGACCCGTAGATCCCCTCCTGAACGAGGAAGCTATGCCCGATCCAGAGGTCGGGAGCGCAGCCGCCGCTTCCAGCTTGGCTGATCCGTTCATGCCGTCCCGTGCCGACGCGGGTCAGGGTCATGGTGCAATCTCGGCCCTCGTTTTCGACAACGATTGCCCACTTCCCGTCCGGCGAGTGGCACCCACCGCGCCCTGACGCGTTGTAAGCGTCGCCGCACCAGACAGCCCTCGCGGCGAGGTTGCTAAGAGGCGGCAGCTTGCTCGAAGCTGGGGTCAGAGCCGATCTCTGGGAAGGGCTCGCGCCGGTCAACGCGTCCGCCGCTACGAACGCACAGCCCGCGAGCACGAGCAAGACGGCGACCGCCAACCGCCTCAACCTCGCGCGCCGTTTCGCCTCGGCGATAAGTGGATCCAACGAGAGCGGAAGGCGCCTGACCCACGTAGTCATAGCGCTATTCTGGCTAGTACCAAAGTACTTGTCAAGCACCGAACGCTCGGGGGTCATTCCGGAACACTGGCCCAGGCGAGCCTGATGACTTTGCTTGATGCCGGTTAGCTTGCTCCCGTGGTGACGAGCCTGTAGCCTGTCTAGAGGGCATAGACATGGATTCCGTGGATCAGGTCAAGAAGCTGCGCGAGGACTACGAGCGAGCGCTGGACGCAGCCGAGTCTCGCCGTGTCGCCTACCACGAAGCCGTCCTCGACCTCTACAGCAGCGGTACGCCGCTCCGAGAGATCGCATCGGAGCTTGGCCTCTCGCATCAGCGGGTACATCAGATCGTCAGTGGCGAGCCGCCGCGCCGCAAGAAACTCCCACGCGCGGCGGGTGGCGCAGGGGCCGCTCTCGTCCTTATCGCAGCGACCTTCGGTGCGCTTCGACTTGCCCATGCGCCACCGTTCGTTCCGCAGGTCGGCGTTCCTAGCGTGTTGAACATGCCTGCGTCGGTCGCTGTCAGGCGCGTCGAAGAAGCTGGCCTAAGCGCACGCGTGGTCTACCGGGAACGGAACGTCCCGCGCGCGTCAGCCCACCGGGTCTACGCCGAAAGCGGAGCGCCCGGCGCGCGACTAGCCAAAGGAAGCACCGTCACCCTCTACGTGGCGATTCAGTATCACTGGTTGGGTAACAGCCAGGCACACCCCGGAACTTCGCTCGTAGCCCTCCAGAGCTTTGGCGGTATCACCCGTCCGCCGGGAGGGGCCGCGCTCAGACGGAAGCGAGAACTCATCTCGCGGGCCACCCCTGTCGGGCGGGCCGCGATCTGGGGCGCACCCGACAGAGTTTCACCAGCGCACTGCCAATGGCTTGTGATCAGGGGAGCGGTCTGGGGCGGCAGTTGTGTTCGCAACCACACGCACCGTCGCGGCCTCCCCGAGGTTGTGCCGCTCGTGCTTCCGATCAAGGGACGGTCGCTGCCGCTGCTCTGGGGGATCGCCGGTGCGAACGTCGCTCGGCTCAGCATCACCTTCCAAGACGGAAGCCAGAGGAACCTCCCCGTCCGCGACGGCATCTTCCTCTATCCCGTTCCGCCATCACGCTGGAACAAAGGTCATCGTCCCGCCTTCCTGATCGCTCGCGACAAAAACGACCTCGTGGTCGGGAAGCGCCCTCTCTACGAACACACCCGCACGCGCTGACAAGGGACTCGGACCGATCCCCTCAGGGGTCATTCCGGAACACCGGCCTAGGCCGGTAGCTAACCCCACGCGACCTTCCTAGCTCTCCCTTTCTTTCCTTCTTTCTTTCTTGCCATCTGCGCCTCCCTAAGAGACGAGGACGGAATTCGCCGCCCCATGACTGAAAGAACGAGATGGCAAGAACTGAAGACGCACACCCCGAGCACATCCACCTGTTGGAGCGCGTGCTCGCGAAGGTGATGACGAACGAGAACGGCTGCTGGATCTGGACGGCAGCTCGCACACAGGCCGGATACGGAGCGCTCTGGATCGATGGAGGGGCGAAGTACACCCATCGCCTCGTTGCAGTCCTCTTCCTCGCCCTCGACGAGAAGAGCGGCCTCTGTGTCCTCCACCACTGCGACACACCCGCCTGCTGCAACCCAAACCACCTCCGCCTCGGCACGCACCGCGAGAACATGGCCGACGCCTCGGCCAAGGGCCGACTAGGTAAGAAGCTCCAACCGGCTGAGGTGATCGAGATCAGGCATCTCCGAGCCGAGGGCCACACGCAGGAAGCACTCGCTACGCGCTACGACGTTTCAAAGACGACGATCAGACAGATCGAGCGGCGAGAGACGTGGCGGTACCTCTCAGAAGAGCAGGGCGCACCTACGCGCTCCGACTCGACCCTGGATTCCTTAGCTGAGTCCGCGTGATCAAGTTCCCCCGGCAATCGAGATGAGGTCTCCAGCTTTTCGCACGATGTAGGAACCTTCGGAGTTCCAGCGCACGTGCTCGCGAGGGTGCCGCCTTCAGGGAACCCGCCAGCCGTAGTCGATCGTGGCCGAGAGCGGGTAGAGGTCTCCCGCAAACGCGGCATCGACCGATCGCAGAACTAGCCTCAACCAGGGTGGTTGGCATTGATGAGTACAGAGGCTTCTGGTGGCTACCAGAAGACGAGAGCCGGAGGCTCTGCGGAACGCTCGCTGTTAGCAACGGCGATCCGCAGCTAGAGCTTCTTCAGAACTTCGGTCACCACCTCATCTCGGAGACCGAGGCCCAGAAGGTCTTCTCGCACGCACTAGAGGAGCGGCCACGGATCCTCGGCGTCACGATCGACGGGAAGTCGATCACTTTGGAAAGCGCTGAGGTTCTGAGTAGTTCCCAGCATTTCCCAGGGATCCCAACCTCAACCTATGGACACGGTGTAGCGCTCGTCGGAGCGCACTTTGCAGCAGAAGAGCAGATTGGCTTCGACGAGATCTCGATCCAAGCTAGCGACCTCAACACCTGGACGCAGTTTTCCGGGTTCGAGATCGAGTTAGGGATGGAGAAGCACGAGGAGCACGACTACCTCTTCTCGTCCAAGGTCGGGATCACGTTTGAGTCGCCGGACGAGATTGACATCGCGCTCGCTCGGGGCGAGCGTGCCTTCATCCGTTTCAGCGCTCCGAGCGAGGGCCTTGGCCCCGGTACGGATCACGTTGGCCTGAAACAGGAGGCAGCGCTTCACCTGTGCTTCGCGAAGCGTGCGAGTCTGAAAGAGGTCTTCGAGCGCGTCGGGCAGTTGCGCAACTTTCTGAGCCTCGCCATTGGTCGTCCGGTAACGATCTTGTCGGTCACTGGCTACCAAGCCGACTTCGTTCGCGAACAGACGGGGCAGATGATCCCGATCGAGTTGCTCTGGCAGATCCCGCACAATCCCGATCCGCCAGTCCGTCGCCGCGCGGCATGGGAGATGTTCTTCACGCTGCCAGAAGCCAAGCCCGACATCTCGGGTGTGATGCGTGCCTGGTTCGCCAAACAGGAGCGTCTAGCCCCGGTCTTCAACCTCTTCTTCGGTTCGCGCTACCACCCCGATCTGTCCCTTGATGTTCGCTTTCTGCTCCACGCTCAGGCGGCGGAGACCTACGACTACCGGCGTCGGAGCAAGCCTGGGAACGACACTTTCGCGGAGCGGATGGGGAACCTGCTCGACCGTTGCAGGAGCGTGTCGAAGCAGATCGTCGGCTCATCTCCCACGGATCGCCACGCCTTCATTGAGGCAGTGAAGATCGCCCGCAACTACTACACGCACTACAACCCGAAGCTGGAGACGAAGGTCGCTCGTGGCGCGGCGCTACTCGTGCTGCTTCTGGAGTTGCAGGCTCTCCTTGAGATGGCGCTGCTCCGAGAGATGGGATTGCCCGCGCAATCGATCGACGAGATCCTGAGGCGAGTGCGCCGATACGAGGAGATTCATCACTTCAAGCGCGTCGCGACCGAGGAGGCAACCACGGCGACGTAAGTGTTGCCTCCCTCGTTACGGCTCCCGAGGGCCAGGGCGGAACGGAAACTCGATCGACTGCGGTTCACTCTCGGCCGTGCGACCGTACGCCTTCAGGTGTGAGGGGCCGCTTTGGCACAGCTTTGGCACAGACAGACCCGGAGCAACGGGCAATGAGCGTGCGTCGCGATCGCCTACGCCTCGGGTTGATGCCGGTTGGTGCCCTCAGGTCTAAATCGCACCCAGGAGGTCGCCGGTTCGAGTCCGGCTAGCTCCATCAAGACGCTCGTCTTCGCCGCGGGGCGATCGCGTCGTCGAGTAGCTGCAGCATCGCCTCGATGTCGAACGGATCTCCGCCCGCGACGCGCAGCGCGAGACCGTTGAGGAGGGAGGTCGTGAACCGCCCGAGCTCGACCGACGAGACGTCGGCGCGGAGCTTTCCCTCGGCCTGCTGCTGCTCGAACCAGTCGCGCGCGCGGGGGGTGGTGACTTCGGCCGCCTGCGCGTCGAACCTCCGGACGAAGTCCTCGTCGTGGCGCATCCGGCTCTCGGTCTCGATGAGTACGGCCAACCACTCAGGGCTCTCCGCCGTCAGGCTGCGGAGGGCCTCGTGCAGACCTTGGTGGACGAGAAGGTCGACAAAGCGGTCGTTCATCTCCATTGCGAGCGCCAGGAACAGTTCCTTCTTGTTCTTGAAGTAGTGGAAGATCGCGCCGCGCGAGAGGCCGGTCGCCTCCTCGAGCCGCGCGACCGTCGCGCCCTCGTAGCCGTGCTCGGCGAACGCACGGCGGGCGCCGTCGAGGATCTCTGCCCGGCGGGCGTCGAGATGTTCCTGCGTCACCTTCGGCACGGGGCGGAATCCTAGCCATTTGACAAAACCGTATGTACGTTTTATTTTACGGCCATGTTGAAGAACCGCTCGCTCATCGGATTGGTGGCGGCCGAGCTCGTCTCGTTGACCGGCTCGGCCATGACGTTCGTCGCCCTGCCCTGGTTCGTGCTCGCCACGACGGGCTCGACGGCGAAGACGGGCTGGGTCCTCGCGGCGGAGCTGCTGCCGATCGCCATCTTCGGAATCCCCGCGGGCACCGTGATCGCGAAGCTCGGCGCCAAGAAGACGATGCTCATCTCCGACGCCGCGCGCGGGCCGCTGCTGCTCGTCATCCCGATCCTCCATAGCACGGGCCACCTCTCGTTCGCAGCACTGCTCGTCACGACGTTCGCCATCGGGATCTTCGCCGCGCCGTACTTCGCCTCGTCGCGGCTCGTCGTACCGGAAGTCGCGGGGGAGGACGAGCAGGCGGTCGCGAGCGTCAATGCCGTCCTGTCGGGCGCGAACCAGCTGACGCAGCTCGCGGGGCCCGTGCTCGCCGGCCTGCTGATCGCCGCCACGACGCCGGCGACGGTGCTCGTCGTCGACGGCTGCACGTACCTCTTCTCCTTCGTCGTGATCGCGGCGGTCGTCCGCGCAGGGAAGCGCGTCGAAGCGGCGGCGCGGCAGAGGGGCCTGCTGGCCGGCGTCAAGTTCCTGCTCGGCGACTCGTTGCTCGGCCCGATCGCGATCGCGGCCTGCGTGATCAACTTCGTCGCTCAGGGGATCGTCCTCGGCGTCCAGGGGATCGCGTACTTCCGCTACGACGCGAACGCCCACGTGCTCGGCTTCCTCTTCGCGGGCTTCGGGGTCGGCGCGCTCGCCGGCGCGATCGTCGCGCAGCAGGCGACGCAGAGAGTGCCGCTGCTGAGGCTCGCGGCGCTTGGCATCGTCGCGCTGCCGCTGCCGCTCTTCCTCCTCTCGCCGACGACGTCGTGGCCGGTCGCCACGGTCATCCTCGCCGCGTTCGCCTTCTTCATCCCGCTCGTCAACGCGCCGGTTGTCGGTCTCCTGACGGTGCGCACGCCGACCGAGCTCAGGCCGAAGGTGATGACTGCGTTCATGACGGTCGCGACGATGGCAGGGCCGTTCGGCTTCATCGCCGCCGGATACGTGTTGCGGCACGCCTCCATCGGCTCGTTCTTCGTCGGGCTGCCGGCGCTGCTCACGCTCGGCGGCCTCGCGTTCGCGGCCGTGTTGCTGCGGCAGCGGAGTGATCCGGCGCGCGAAGCCGCGGTCGCGAGCGTCCCCGGCGCCTAGCGCCCGCTACGAGTGCGACCCACGAACGGAGCGCTTGCTCTCAAGCGGCGGATCAGCCGCTGCTCAGCCGTGCGGGCCGCGCACGGTGAGGAAGATCGTTCCGCCTACCGTCTCGTAAATCGACGCGCAGTGGAGGGAGTTGTCGGTGACGGCACTGAGCTCGTACGTCCGGGCGGACTCCGAGAGGCCGAGACCGGCGGCCGCCGCGCGCACCGACGCAACCGCCGTCGGTAGGGACACGCAGCTCTTCGTGAGCGGCCGCAGTTTGCCGGCGAGCTTCTCGAACGTCGTCGCCGTTCCGGTTGCGACGGCTGTCGGAATCAGCGTCACCGACTGCGTCGTGGGGTCGACGATGTCGCCGGCGACGCACGTCCTCGTGCCGGTTGCAGATACGGCCGGCGCCGCCTTCGGCCCGCCAGGGCTCACCTTCGGCGGCGGGAGGTTCGTCGACGACGGCCCGGAGCTGCGCAGTGCGACCGTCCAGCCGGTGAAGCCGAACTGCGTGAGCCTCGACTGGACGAGGCTTGTTGCGGCACCGCTGCCCAGGCAGCTCGAGTTGAGGCCGTTGACGTAGTCGTCCAGCGAATCCTGGAGTTGGATCAGGTCGACGTCCTGCCCGGAGACGAGCCGCTTCCAGCCCGCCTGCGGCTTCGCGCTGCGCGGGATGACCGTCACCCCGCCGAGGCCGTTGTCGTAGGCGGCGAGTTGCGGCGGGGCGGTCCCGAACTCACGCCGATAGTCGACGGCGCAGTCGTGCGCGGGATTCCCGGAGGTCGACGGGATGACGGCGTCGCTCTGTCCGATCAGGCACTGGACGCTCGTGGTCTCGCGCGCCGGAGAGCCGACGATCGCCCAGGTGGCGGCGGTGGCGGTCGCGACCAGCGCGAGTGCCACGGCAGCGAGCACGAGCCGGCGACGGCGCGGGGCACGGCGTGGACGCGCAACGCGCCCGAGCGGCAGCTGCGTCACTCCGGCCAGCAGTTCTTCATCGGCGGCGGCGCCGAAGACCATTGCCGCTTCGGAGTCGGACATCGGCGCCAGACGCCGCAAGGAGTCGATCGAGCTATGTCCACTCATGCTCTTGTCCTCCGCTGAATTGGATTTGTGTTGGTGGGAGCACATCGCGCAGCCGCTTCCCCGCGCGGTGCAGTCGGAGTCGGATAGCGGCGCGACTCGTGCCCAGGGCGACCGCGAGCTCTTCCCTCGTCAGTCCTTCCCAGGCGACGAGCGAGAGCAGCTCACGGTCGGACTCGCTCAGGCTCGCGAAGGCGCGGGCAAGCTCGCTCGTCGCTTCCTCCGAGCGGACAGTCTCGTATGTGGCATGGTCGACGCTCGCGGCCAGCCGTTCGCCGAGCGCGCTGCGCCGGCGCTCGCCGCGCCGCTGATTTGCGATGACCCGCCGCGCTACTCCGAACAGCCACGGCCGCAGGTCGCTGCCAGGCGGGCACCGGTCGAACCGGCGCCACAACGTGGCGAAGGTCTCGGCGATTGCCTCCGCGGCGTCCTCGGGGTCGCGAACCCGACGTAGCGTGTAGCCGCAGATCGGCGCGTAGAGATCCCGATAGACAGCCTCGAAGCGTTCGCGGCGCTCCGCGACCTCTGGATCCATCACGCCATCGTGCACAACCGAAACATGTCCGGCTCGGGCCGCAGCGTTTCAGGAGCAGAAAGGGGCCGCCCACGCGGCCCCTTTCGGTCAGCTGAGCCGCTGGTCAGGTCGGTCCATCCGGAACTCGAACCGGGCGATGATCCCCGGATCGCCGCCGGGCGGAAGATGCGGATGGCGCGTGGCGACCCACGCGAAGCCGTCCTCGGGATAGGCGACGACGTCGGGGAAGCTGCCCGCACTCATGGCGAGGATCCGGGCCGGCTCGTGGTGCGGGTTGCCGAAGTCGTGCACGCCCGTCCGCCCCTCAGGGCAGAACACGAAGTCGCCCGTGGCGAGCTCTTCCTCGCCCTCCAGGTTGCGAAGGACGGGTCGGCCGCTGAGGACGAAGAACATCTCCTCGGCGCCGTCGTGCATGTGGACCTTGTCGCCCGGAGAACCGGGAGCGAGCTCATAGAGCGTCGCGCCCGTCCTCGCGTCGTCCGGCCGCCAGAAAACGCGGTACGGCAGGCCGATGACGTCCTCGCCATCCCAGGGGAGGTCGACAAACAGGTTCTGGCGATGCATCAGATGTACCTCCGTTGCGCTAGCGGTTACGGCAAGACGATCCGCCGCCGTCGGCGGACGGAACCCTCGCCCGAAGTCGGTACCGCTACTGCGCCGCCGGATTCACGCGGCGGTCCTAGCCGGACGGCGCAGAGTGGCGTCGCTGGGCGAGGGCCGGCGCAAGACTGGCCGCCCCGACGATCACGAAGGAGTAGAACGCGATCCAGAAGTAGATCGCGAGCACGACTCCCAGTCCACCGTAGTCGCGTGCGTAGAGGTTGACCCAGGGCTCCATCACGAGCCGGGAGACGAAGGTGAGGACGACCAGCCCGACCGCGGTGAGGACGGCTCCGGGCAGCAGATCGCGTTGGCTGACCTGCCTGTGCAGCAGGAGAGAGGGCGCCCAGGCGAAGAAGAGCACGAGCAGGGCCAACCAGCCGAGCGCGAGCAGCCTGCCGGCCCAGGGTGTACTCCCCTTGAGCTCGTTGAGCTGGAACAGGAGCAGGACGATCAGTCCGTACAGAGCCAGCAGGACGGCCGCGTACACGCCCTGGTCCGTCGCCCGGGTCGGAACCGAGACCTTCCAGGCGCGCATGTGGACGAGCTGCAGGACGCGGCCGAAGCCGAGCCCGAAGAACAGAGCGCCGGCGATCGCGAAGAGCGCCGACCCCAGCTCGTGGACGCGGGAGTCGGCGAGGACGCTGCGGAGCAGGCTCGCCGTTTCCGCGTTGAACCCGTAGTGGTAGACGAGACGGTTCGCGAGCGCGGCGGGGTGGCCGTCGAAATACTCCTCGATCACGAGCAGCGCCGGGAGCACCGCCACGAGCATGTAGAGGGACAGCAAGGCCGACTGGAGCGGCCCCTCGACGGCCCGGTAGCGGCGCCAGGCCTCAATGGCGACTCCCTTCCGGGAGGCCGGATCCTGCTCGTCTACCCACGTCTGCGCACGGTCGGAGACGGCGGTGACGCGCTCGCGCACGTGGGCCATCGCGTCAGCATCTCGGGGTCACGGCGCCGCGACCTCACCCCGCCCGGGTGAAACGCACGGCGGCCTGCTCCATCTACCATGCGAAGCCTGCCCCGTCACCGAGGAGGAGAACCGCGTTGACGATCACCGATCGGCCGGAAGACGGTCTCGCCGCCCACGGACTCCGCGTCGCAGGGCGCGTGCTCCGCAACCCGTCGACGTCGCAGCTCTACACGGCCGCGCTCGATCGCGGCGAAGCCGTCCTCGCGGAGGACGGGCCGCTCGTCGTCGACACGGGACGCTTCACCGGCCGCTCGCCGAAGGACAAGTTCATCGTGCGCGAGCCGGGTTCCGAGGACCGGATCTGGTGGAGCGACACGAATGGCGAGATCTCGGAGGAGCACTTCGACGGGCTGCGCGCCAAGGTCGTCGCGCGCCTCGAGAAGAACGAGCTCTACGTGATCGACGCGTTCTGCGGAGCCGACCCGAACCACCGGCTCGCTGTGCGGGTCCTCACGACGCACCCGTACCACGCGCTCTTTGCGAAGACGATGTTCATCGAGCCTGCCGCCGCGGAGCTCGTGGGCTTCGAGCCGGACGTGCTCGTCCTCCACGAGCCCGAGGTCGAGGCCGACCCGGCGCAGGACGGCACCCGCACCGAGGTCTTCATCTGTCTCCATCCGTCGCGCGGGGAGATCTTGATCGGCGGAACCTTCTACGGCGGCGAGATCAAGAAGTCGGTCTTCACGCTGATGAACGACCGCCTGCCACTCGAGGGCGTCATGCCGATGCACTGCTCGGCGAACGTCTCGCGGGACGGCCAGGACGTCGCGGTGTTCTTCGGCCTCTCAGGCACGGGCAAGACGACCCTGTCGGCCGATCCCGAGCGGCTCCTGATCGGAGACGACGAGCACGGCTGGGGAGACGAAGGCGTCTTCAACTTCGAGGGCGGCTGCTACGCGAAGACCATCCGTCTCTCGGCCGAGGCCGAGCCCGAGATCTGGAGCGCCGTGCACAGCTTCGGCACCGTGCTCGAGAACGTCGCCGTCGACGAGCGCGGCGTCCTCGATCTCGACGACGACTCCAAGACCGAGAACAATCGCGCCGCGTACAAGCTCGAGCGGATCGCAAACGCGCTCCCGGCGAAGCGCGCCGGGCATCCGCGCTCGGTCATCTTCCTCGCCGCCGACGCGTTCGGAATCCTGCCGCCGATCGCCAGGCTCAGCCGCGAGCAGGCGCTCTTCTTCTTCCTCTCCGGCTACACGTCCAAGCTCGCCGGTACGGAGCTCGGCGTGACCGAGCCGCAGCCCACCTTCTCGACGTGCTTCGGAGCGCCGTTCTGGCCGCAGCGGCCCACGGTGTACGCGAATCTGCTCGGCGAGAAGCTCGACCGCCACACCGCGAGCGTCTGGCTGATCAACACCGGCTGGACGGGCGGCCCGTTCGGCGAAGGGCACCGGATGCCGATCCAGGCGACGCGCGCGCTGCTCGGCGCCGTGCTCTCGGGCGAGCTCGCGGATGTCGAGTTCCGGACGGATCCGGTCTTCGGATTCGCGGTTCCCGTGGGCGCGCCGGGCGTAGACGACTCGCTTCTCGACCCGCGCTCGACGTGGGCTGATCCCGAGGCGTACGACCGGAAGGCGAGCGAGCTCGCGCAGATGTTCGTCGACAACTTCGCGCAGCAGCACGCGGATGCGCCGCCCGAGGTCGCGGCGGCCGCGCCGACGCCGTAGAGAGCGTCTAGCGCAGCCTCGCCCGCGCCTGCCCCTCTCGGGCGCGGAGCTTCCACTTGCGGGCCTCCTCCTTCCGTAGCAGCACGTCGTGGCGGATCGCGATCGCCCGCAGCTCTCGCTGGAGCTTGCGCCAGCTGTGGAAACGGTCGCCCGCCAGCTCTCCGGACTCGACCGCCGCGAGCACGGCGCAGTCGGGCTCGTGCACGTGCGAGCAGTCGCGGAAGCGGCAATCGGCGGCGAGCTCCTCGACATCCGCGAAGGTTGCATCGAGGCCGGCGGCGCCGCCGTCCCAGAGCTGCAGCTCGCGTAGCCCGGGCGAGTCGATGACCATCCCGCCTCCCGGCAGGACGAGCAGCTGCCGGTGGGTCGTCGTGTGGCGCCCCTCGTCGTCGTCCTCCCGCGTCGCATGGGTCGTCATCACCTCCTCGCCGAGCCAGCGGTTCACGAGCGTCGACTTGCCCACACCCGAAGAGCCGATCAGGACGGCTGTCGTTCCGGCGGCGATCCGGGCGAGGAGAGCGTCGCAGCCCTCGCCGGTGACGGCCGAGACCACGTGCACGGGAACACCGAGGGCGACCGCCTCGACCTCGGCCACGAGTGGCCAGGGATCCTCGAGCCGGTCGGCCTTCGTCAGCACGATCTCCGGCAGGGCGCCGCTCTCCCAGATCGTGACGAGGTAGCGCTCGATGCGGCGCGGCTCGAGGTCGGGGCCGAGCGACGAGACGACGAACGCGACGTCGACGTTCGCCGCGAGCGTCTGCGCGGTGGTGGTCAGGCCCGCGGCGTTGCGCACGATGGCGCTGCGGCGCGGAACGACGGCGCGAATCAGGCCGTCGCCGAGGCCGACCCAGTCTCCGACCGCGACGTCGAGGCCGTCGTGCATCTGCCGGCCGGGCAGGCGGGAGCGGACGGCAGCGTCGGCCGTCCAGACGTCGAAGGCGCCGCGGTGGGCGGCTGCGACGCGGCCCGGGATCAGGCCGGGCTCCAGGTTGTCGGCGAGCTCGGGGTTCCAACCAAGCTCGCGTAGATCGAATCCAGGCACAAAGCTCCTTCAGATCAGATGGGACGCCGCACGCGTCCCGCAAAAGGAGCGTCCGGCGGTTAGGTCAGGAAGACCGAGGAGGCGAAACGCGCAAGCATCATTTGTTTCGAACCTCCTCTCGCCGGGGACGGACACGCAGGTTACGGCCGCAACGCGCGTACGTCAACTCACCCCAAACCTGCTGCAGCTCACGCGGCTCCGCTTCGTGAACGCGATCGGCCGCGCCCACCGCGCGCTCTGCTGACGAACCGCGCGAAGCGGGGCGAGATCGCGCTTCGGCTGGCGAAATGCGCGGCAGAGTGGTAGGAATCCCGCGCGATGCGCAGTGACGACCTCCAGCCGCTCCGCTTTCCCACCACCCGGTCGGAGCGCGGCCCCGTTGCCCCGGCACGCCGGACGGACGAGCTCGACCGCAGCATCATCGAGGCGCTCCAGGCCAACGGGCGGGAGTCCTTCCGCGCCATCGCCGCGCGGGTGGGCGTGTCGGAGGCGACGGTTCGCGCGCGCTACGGACGGCTGACGGCGGAGGGGATCCTCCAGGTCGTCGCGGTTACGAATCCGCTCGGGCTGGGTTACGAGCAGGCGCTCGTCGGCGTCAAGACGTCCGGCTCACCGGAGAGGGCGGCTGACGAGATCGCGCGCTGGGCGGAGGCCGACTACGTGGTGGCGACGGCAGGGCAGTTCGACCTCGTCGTCGAACTGATTGCTGCCGACCGTCGTCACCTGCTCGACCTGACGAGTCGTCTGCGTGCGCTGCCGGACGTCGTCTCGACCGAGACCTTCGTCTATCTCGAGATGTGGAAGCAGCTCTACGACTGGGGGAGTGGAATGCCGAAGGAGGACACGACGAGATGAGCATCACGCAGGGCGCGACATCCGCCGACGAGCTCAGACGGCTGGCGGACGAACATCTCTGGCTCCACTTCACGAAGATGGGAGGCGGCCAGGAAGCGCCGATCATCGTCCGCGGCGACGGCTGCTACCTCGAGGACGTCCACGGGAAGCGATATCTCGACGCACTCGCGGGGCTCTTCTCGGTCAACCTCGGCTACGGCTTCGGCGAGGAGATCGGCCAGGCGGCGCTCGAGCAGATGCGCGAGCTGCCCTTCTACACGAACTGGACGTACGCCCATCCCCGCGCGATCGAGCTCGCGGCCGAGGTGGCGTCGCTGGCGCCGGGTGACCTCAACCGGGTCTTCTTCTGCTCGGGCGGCTCGGAGGCCGTCGAGTCGGCGTGGAAGCTCGCGCGGCAGTACTTCGCCGTCCGCGGCGGTGCCTCCCTGGCGCCGGGCGTCGCGCCCGGCGAGATGATCGAACGGCAAGTGGGCGGTCCGGCTCCCGGCCACAAGTACAAGGCAATCGCCCGCAACATCGCCTACCACGGCACGACCTTCGGAGCCCTCTCGATCAACGGCGTCGAGGCTCTGCGCAAGCCCTTCGAGCCGCTCGTTCCCGAGGTGCGGCACGTGAGCAACACGAACCGGTACCACCGGCCGTCCGACGAGACCGAGGAGGAGTTCACGGCCTTCCTGCTCGACGAGCTCGAGCGGACGATCCTGGAGATGGACCCGGAGACGGTCTGCCTCGTCCACATGGAGCCGATCCAGAACGCCGGCGGGTCGTTCATCGCGCCGGCCGGGTACTGGCGCGGCGTCCGTGAGCTGTGTGACCGGTACGACATCCTGCTCTCGGCCGACGAAGTGATCACCGCCTTCGGCCGGGTCGGCCACTGGTTCGCGTCCGAGCGCTACGACATCCGGCCGGACATCGTCACGTGCGCGAAGGGGCTCTCCTCGTCGTACGCGGCGATCGGAGCCGTCGTCGCCACCGACCACGTGATGGAGCCGTTCCTCGAGGCATCCTCGATGTACACCCACGGGATCACGTTCGGAGGCCATCCCGTGATGAGCGCGATCGCCCTGAAGAACATCGAGATCATGAAGCGCGAGCGGATCATGGAGCACGTCCTGTCGAATGAGGACGCCTTCCGCGCGACGCTCGGCCAGCTGCTCGAGCTGCCGATCGTCGGCGACCTGCGCGGGACGGGCTTCTTCTACGCGATCGAGCTCGTGAAGGACAAGGAGACGCGCGAGACCTTCTCCGACGAGGAGTGCGAGACGCTGCTGCGCGGGTTCCTCTCGCCGCGTCTATTCGAGAAGGGCCTCATCTGCCGGGCCGACGACCGCGGCGACCCGGTGGTGCAGATCTCGCCGCCGCTCGTGGCGACGCAGGCCGAGTTCGACGAGATGACAGGGATCCTCGGCGACGTACTCGCAGAGGCGTGGGAGAAGGTCCATTGACGACTTCGAACGAAAGGAGCGGACGATGACGACCGAGGCCGAGGCACCCGTACTGGTCGAGGGCCACATCGCGACAGGAGACAAGGGCCTCAAGGCCGACGCGCTTGGCTTCATGTCGAATCTCGTCATCGGGGTCGCCTCGACGGCGCCGGCCTACTCGCTCGCGGCGACGCTCGGCTTCATCACGATCATCAACGGAGTCGGCGTGAGGGCGCCGGCCGTCCTGATCGTCTCCTTCGTCCCGATCTTCCTCGTCGCGATCGGCTACCGCTGGCTGAACAGAGCGGACCCGGACGCGGGCACGACGTTTGCGTGGACGACGCGCGCCTTCGGCCCCTGGATCGGCTGGATGAACGGCTGGGCGATCTTCGTCGCCGACGTGATCGTGATGGCGTCTCTCTCGGTGATTGCGTCGCAGTACACGTACCTGCTCTTCAACTGGGACCACGGGGCGACTTCGTCGTTCTGGATCATCGTCGGCTCGGTCGTCTGGATCGCGATCATGACGTGGATCTGCTACCGCGGGATCGAGCTCTCCGCCGAGACGCAGGTCTTCCTGCTCAGCGCCGAGATCCTCATCCTCACCGCCTTCACCATCGTCGCGCTCGTCAAGGTCTACAACGGCAACGCGCTGCCGGGCGCTCTGCACGTGAGCTGGTCGTGGTTCAACCCGTTCGACATGTCGTTCAGCTCGCTCATCCTCGGAGTCCTGCTCGGAATCTTCATCTACTGGGGCTGGGACTCGGGCGTGTCGGTCAACGAGGAATCGAGAGACTCGGCGGAAGGGCCCGGCAAGGCGGCCGTCCTCTCGACGATCCTGCTCGTGATGATCTACGTCAGCGTCTCGACAGCCGCTATCGCGTACGCCGGCCCGAAGTTCCTCAGCGCGAACTCGGCCGACGTCCTCAACCCGCTCGGAAAGGCGGTCTTCGGCTCGCCCTGGGACAAGTTGCTGATCATCGCGGTGCTTACCTCGGCCTCGGCGTCGACCCAGACGACGATCCTGCCGACGGCGAGGACGACGCTGTCGATGGCGAAGTGGGGCGCGATACCGAAGGTCTTCGGGAACATCCATCCGCGCTATCTGACTCCGACCGTCTCGACTCTCGGAATGGGCGCGCTCTCGGCCGTCTGGACGGTCCTGCTCATCGGGTTCAACTCGAACCAGAATGTCCTCAACGACTCGATCACGGCCCTCGGCTTCGCGGTCTGCTTCTACTACGGATTCACGGGGCTCGCGTGTGGCTGGTACTTCCGCAAGGAGCTCTTCAAGAGCGCGCGGGGCTTCGTGCTCGCCGGAGTGCTGCCCGTGCTCGGCGGAGTGATGATGGGCTTCATCTTCGTCAAGGCATGGATCGTGGAGAGCGATCCGAACTACAACTACTCGCATGCGCTGTTCGGCATCCAGGTGCCGATCGTGATCGGAATCGGCTCGCTGCTGCTCGGCATCCCGTTCATGTTGCTCTCGGCGGCCAAGCTGCGGCCGTACTTCCGCCGCAAGACGGAGGTCGCCCCGCCGGGCCTTCTTCCTTGACGGTCGAGCCGCGGCTGGAGTCCTGGTGGCTGGAGCAGGCGCTGGCGGCAGAGGGCGATCCCCCGCCGGCGCCTGCCCTGTCACGGAACGCGACCGCGGACGTTGCGATCGTCGGCGGCGGCTACACGGGACTCTGGACCGCGCTCGCGTTGCGCGAGCAAGCGCCTGAGCTGCGCGTCACCCTGCTCGAGGCCGAGATCTGCGGGGATGGGCCGAGCGGGCGCAACGGCGGCTTCGTCCACGGCTACTGGGCGTCGCTGGCCTCGATCCTCCCCGTGCTCGGCGAGGAGCGGGCGCTCGACCTCGCCCGTGCGGGCGAACGCATCATTCCCGGGATCCGCGCCTGGGCCGAGGCTCGCGGAGAGGACATCTGGCTGCGCGAGACGGGGATGCTGGAGGTGTCGGCGGCGCCGGCCCAGGACGCCGGTATCGAGAAGGCCGTCGCGGCGGCCCGTAGCGTGGAGCATGCGGACCAGGCGGTCTCGCTCATAGCGGAAGACGTTGCGGAGCGCATCTCGTCGCCCGTCTTCCGGGGTGGCGTCTTCTATCCCGAGTGCGCGACCGTCCATCCAGGCCTTCTCGTGCGCGGGCTGCGGCGGGCGGCGCTCGAGGCCGGCGTCAGGGTCCACGAAGGAACGCCGGTGACGACGGTGCGCGCCGGGTCTCCGAACGAGCTCGAGACCCCGGGCGGAATCCTCCGCGCGCCTGACGTCGTGCTCGCGACGAACGCCGCGCTGACGGGCTGGAGTCCGGCCTCGCGGTACCTGACGAACTTCGGCTCCTACGTCGTCCTCACCGAGCCGGCTCCGGAGCGGCTGGCCGAGATCGGCTGGACGGGCGGCGAGGCCGTCGTCGACGGGCGGATGTTCCTCCACTATTTCCGCACGACGAACGACGGGCGCGTCCTGATGGGCAGCGGCTCCGGGCCGATCGGCTTCGGCGGGCGCATCGACCGCCGCTTCTCGCTGGATCAGCCGACGGCGGCGCGCGCCGAGTCCGGCCTGCGGCGCCTGCTGCCGGGTCTGCGCGACGTTCGCGTCGAGCGTGCGTGGGGCGGCCCGATCGACGTCTCGGCCGACCACCTCCCGTTCTTCCGCACGCGGGCGGGAACGCGGATTCACTACGGCGCGGGCTACTCGGGGCACGGCGTCGGGCCAAGCTGGCTCGGCGGCCGCATCCTGGCGTCGCTCGTCCTCGAGGCCGACGACGAGTGGACGCGCCTGCCGCTCGCGAGGCGCGACGTGCCGCGCCTCCCACCTGAGCCGTTCCGCCGGGTCGGAGGCGGCCTGGTCCGCTGGGCGATCATGGCCTGCGAGGCAGCCGAGGAGGAGGGCCGCCGTCCACCGGCCACCGCACGAGCCGCGGCCGCGCTTCCCCGGCTGCTCGGGATGGAACTCGGGACGCGCTAGGGGAGTGAGTACGCTCGGCGCGTGATGGAGGTGCTCCTCTGCGACGTCGGTCCGCGGGACGGCCTCCAGAACGAGCCGGAGGTCGTGCCGCCCGAGACGCGCGCGGACCTCGTCGACCGGCTCGCGGCGGCCGGGCTGCGCCGCATCGAGGCCGTGAGCTTCGTCCGGGCGGACCGCGTCCCGCAGATGGCCGGAGCCGAGGAGGTGGTCGAGCGGGTACAGCGGCGCGAGAGCGTCGAGCTGTCCGGTCTCGTCCTCAACGAGCGCGGCTGGGAACGCTTCGCCGCCGCCGGCCTCGACCGCGTCAACGTGACCTTTGCGGCGACCGAGACCTTCAACCTCCGCAACGGGAACGCGACGCTCGCCGAGGCGGTCGAGCGCGCGGAGGCGATCCTCGCGGCGGCGGGGGAGACGCCCGCGACGGTGACGATCTCGTGCGCCTTCGGCTGTCCGTTCGAGGGACGCGTCGATCCCGGCGTGGTCGCCGAGCTCGCGTCACGGTTCGCCGAGCGGGCGGAGGTCGTCCTCGCCGACACGATCGGTGTCGCGACGCCGGCCGCGGTCCGCTTGCTCGTCGGGCGCGCACGGGCGGCGGGCTTCCACGGCCACAACACACGCAACACGGGCTACGCGAACTGCCTCGCGGCGCTCGAAGCAGGCGCCCGTGTCCTCGACGCCTCCGTCGGCGGCCTCGGCGGGTGTCCGTTCTCGCCTCGGGCGACAGGCAACGTCGCGACCGAGGATCTCGTCTATCTGCTCGAAGGGGAGGGCGTCGAGACGGGCATCGACCTCGACGCGCTCGTGACCGTCTCGCAGTGGCTCGAGGGCGTCCTCGGCCGCGCGCTCGAGGGGTACGTCTACCGCGCCGGGAGCTGGCCTCCATCGTGAGGCGAGTCCCTCCTCGCGGCGTTCGCCGTCTGGCGTCTCTGGTTCCGTCAGCCGAGCCGAACGACGCCGGCGGAGGCGAGCCCCGCGATCTCGTCCTCGGCGTAGCCGAGCTCGCCGAGGATCTCCCCGGTGTGCGCGCCGAGCGCCGGCGGCGGGGCGTGGTGGCGAACCCGCTCGCCGTCGGCGGAGAGCGGCGGCGCGACCGTGACGAGGTCTCCGAGCGACTGCAGGATCCCGAGCGCCTCGGTCTGCGGATGGCGAGCCGCCTCACCGACGTCGTACACGGGCGATACGGGGACGCCGGCCGCGACGAGCGCGTCGAGCAGCTCTGCCGCCTCCCGCTCCCTCGTCCGCTCCTCGAGCAGCGCCACCAGCTCGCTGCGGTTCGTGACGCGATCGGGGTTCGTTCGGAAGCGTGGGTCGCCGGCGAGTTCCCCCTCGCCGAGGACGCCGCAGAACGCGGCGAAGAGCTTGTCGTTGCCTGCGACGATCATGAGGTCTCCGTCTCGGGTCGGAAACACCTGGTAGGGCACGATCTGCGGGAACGCGCTCCCTTCACGGCCGGGGACGAAGCCGCTGCCGAGATAGCCGACGAGCTGGGACGAGAGCAGGGACAGCGCTGTCTCGTAGAGCGAGATCTCGAGCGTCCGGCCTGTGCCGGTCCGTTCGCGCTCGTACAACGCTGCGAAAACGCCGAGCGCCGCCCAGACGCCGGTGCCGAGGTCGATCAGCGAGACGCCGACCCGCACCGGCGGCCCGTCTGCCTCGCCGGTCACGCTCATGATCCCCGACGCGGCCTGCAGCAGAGGGTCGTAACCCGGCTGCTCGCTCAGTGGCCCCAGAGCTCCGAAGGCGCCGACCGTGCAGTGGACGAGCCGCGGGTTGCGCGCCCGCAATTCTGCCGCGCCGAGGCCGTGCCGCTCTGCGGCTCCCGGCCGGAGACTCTGGAGGAAGACATCCGCACGGTCGACGAGGCGCAGCACGATCTCGCGCCCGCGGTCGTCCGCGAGGTCGAGCGAGAGTGAGCGCTTGCCGGCATTCGAGGCAAGGAACAATGCGCCCTCACCCCCCAGAAAGGGCGGCCCCCAGGCGCGGGCGTGGTCGCCGGCGAGCGGCTCGACCTTGACGACGTCGGCGCCGAGCGCGGCGAGTACCTGCGTCGCCGTTGGGCCGGCGACCGAGGCCGTGACGTCGACGACGCGGATTCCGCGCAGCGGCACGAGCTCGCTCATCGCTCGAGCGCGTAGAGCCACGTAGGCAGGCCGCGAACCTCCACGTCCCGTTCGTACTGCTCGCCGAGCTTCTCGGCGACCCGTACCGAGGGCGCGTTTCCATGCTGGATGAGCGAGATCAACCGCGACAGTCCGCGCTCGCCCAGCGCCCAGTCTCGCAACGCGAGCGCCGCCTCCGTCGCGTAGCCGTGCCGCCAGTGCTCGCGCGCGAGCCCCCAGCCGATCTCCGTCTCCGAGCCGCCGACCTCCCAGGTCTGCGGGTCCCAGCGCAGGAAGCCCGCCCTGCCGAGCACGCGTCGGTCCTCCTTGCGCTCGACCACGAACATGCCGATGCCCCAGCTCTGCCAGCGCTCGAGCCAGCGCTCGACGGCCTGCTCTGCGCCCGCGAGGTCGGTGGTAGAACCGTCGCCGATGTAGCGCATCGCCTCGGGGTCGCCGAACGCCTCGAGCAAGCCGGGCGCGTCCTCCGCCTGCGGCTTGCGGAGCAGCAGGCGCCCGGTCTGAATCACCGCGGGTGCTCCCAGACGACGTGCGGCCCGTAGCCGGAGAGCTCGATCGTCTCGCCCGGAGTTGCACCGAGCCGCTCTGCGACGCGCTGCGAGCGGACGTTTGCCTCCGCGATCAGCGAGATGAGCCGTGGCGCGCGCAGCCACTCGCGGACGGCGAACGCCGCCTCTGTCGCGTAGCCGTATCCCCAGTGCTCGCGCGCCAATGCCCAGCCGAGCTCAGGGTCGCCGGCGGGTGACCGCTGCCAGGTTCGCGGGTCGTAGTAGTTGGCACCCACGCGCCCGATGAGCGCTCCGTCGGTCTTCCGCTCGACGAGGAACTTTGCCGTCGGGAAGCGCTCCCAGTCGTCGACCCACCGCTGGACGACCTCCGCCGGCGGCTCGAGCCCGCCGAGCCAGTCCATCACCTCGGGATCGGCGAGCCAGGCGGGCGGGGACTCGACATCGGCCTCGGTGGGTCGCCGGAGAAGTAGCCGCTCTGTTTCGATCACAGCGGAAGCATGATCGCGCGCTCGAACGAGATCACGATCTCGTCGTGCTGGTTGAGGCCTCGTGAACGCACCCGCACGATCCCGGACTCCGGGCGTGACTGCGATTTGCGCTTCGACAGCACCTCGGTCTCGGCCCGGATCGTGTCGCCGGCGAAGACGGGCTTCAGCAGCCGCACCTCGTCCCAGCCGAGGTTGACGCCGCGCTCGGACACGTCCGCGACCGACAGGCCCGTGACGAGCGCCAGCGTGAAGGTCGAGTCGACGAGCGGCCGCTTCCACTCGGTCGTCGCCGCGTACTCGGCGTCGAAGTGGATCGGATTCGTGTTCATCGTCAGCAGCGTGAACCACGCGTTGTCTGCCTCCAGTACGGTGCGGCCGAAGCGGCTCTCGTAGACGGCCCCGACCTCGAGTTCCTCGTACGTGCGACTCACGCCGGAGATCATCGCAGCGATGCACCAGCTCGCCCTCGAGCAGCGGCGCGACCTCGGCGTGCGCGCTCCCTGGCACGTCGGCGACGTCACGTGGGGGCTCCGCCAGCACGAAGGACGCGAGGACGAGTGGATGATCCGGATCTGGCAAGACGGCGATCGCACCGTCGCCTGGTCGTGGCTCAAAGGAGATCGCGCGGTGCTCGAGTTCGATGTCCGCCGCGACCGGCTCGACCTCCTCGACGAGATCCTCGCCGACCCGGACGCGCGCACCACGGGCGCCTTCGAGGACGACGAGGAGGTGCGCGCGGCGCTCCTGCGGAACGGCTTCGTCGCCGACGACGAGGCTCACCTCACCCGCCAGGGCTCGGTCATGAACTTCCTCGCGCGCGACCTGCCCGAAGCGCCCGAGCCTCCGCCGCTGCCCGACGGGTTCCGCTACCGGACCGTCGAGCCCGACGACCTGGTGGAGCGCGTCTCGATCCATCGTGACGTCTGGGCTCCGTCCCGCGTCACCGAGACGAGCTTCGCGAACGTCCAGGCCTCATGGCCGTACCGCGCTTCCCTCGACTGCGTCGTCGAAGCGCCGGACGGCCGCTTCGCTGCGTATTGCCTGATCTGGCCGGACGACGAGAACCGCGTCGGTGAGCTCGAGCCCGTCGGCGTGCGCGACGAGTTCCGCCGCCGCGGCCTCGGCGCCGCCGTCTGCACCTTCGCGCTCCGCCGCCTGTACGAGGAGGGCGGCCGGCAGGCGATCGTCTACTGCGTCAGCGAGGCGGCGTGCGGTCTCTACGAGTCGATCGGCTTCCGCCGGCACGCGACGGTCGTCGGCTACTCGCGCTCGTCCTCCTCGTCGAGCGCCGAGTCGAAGGCCGACTGAAGCTTGCGTTCCACGAAGGCATTGATGCGTTCCTCGAAGCGCTTTGACATGTCCTCTTGCGCCGACTGCGGCTTCTCGGTCTTCAGCGGCTTGCCCGCCAGCGAACGCCCGTCGATCGTCAGCTCGTAGATGTGCTCGTGCTGCACGTCCTTCAGGTGCTGCTGCCCGAGGTCGTGCACCGCGACGCCCTCCGGTAGCTGGTTGCCGATCAGCGCGCGAGTCGTCTCGGAGACGAGGATCTGGCCACCGTGGCCGGCGGCGGAGATCCGCGCCGCGCGCACTACGTCGAGCCCGAGGTAGCCCTCCTCGCCGACGTGCGGCTCGCCGGTGTGCAGGCCCATCCGCACCAGCACCTTGCGTCCGCCCGGCCACTCGTGATCGTGGAGGGCCCGCTGCGCGTCGACTGCCGCCGCCACGGCATCGCGCGCCCGCGGGAACGAGAAGAAGAACGCGTCGCCCTGCGTGTCGATCTCCCTGCCACCGCGCTCCCCGAACGTCTCGCGTACCAGGCGCCGGTGGTCGCCCGAGACGCGCCCGTACTCCTCGTCGCCGAGCTCCTGCAGCAGACGGGTCGAGCCCTCGATGTCGGTGAAGACGAACGTGACGGTGCCGCCTGGCAGTTGGGACATCGCGCCTACGCTACCCAGATGAACCGGCTCGCGCGGGAAACGAGCCCGTACCTCCTCCAGCACGCCGACAACCCGGTCGACTGGCACGCCTGGGGGGAGGAGGCCCTCGGCCGCGCCCGCGCCGAGACGAAGCCGCTGCTCGTCTCGATCGGCTACTCGGCGTGCCACTGGTGCCATGTGATGGAGCGCGAGTCGTTCGACGACGAGGGGACCGCGGCCGTCATGAACGAGCTCTTCGTCAACGTCAAGGTCGACCGTGAGGAACGGCCCGATGTCGACGCGGTGTACATGGACGCAGTCGTGGCGCTCACGGGCCAGGGCGGCTGGCCGCTCACCGTCTTCCTCACGCCCGACGGCGAGCCCTTCTACGGCGGCACGTACTTCCCGCCCGAGCCGCGGCACGGGCTGCCTGCGTTCCGGCAGGTGCTTCGTGCCGTCGCCGATGCGTACCGGGAGCGGCCGGAGGACGTGGCCGCGCAGGCCGAGGCGCTCGTCGGAGCGCTGCGGCAGGCGGCCGAGGCCGAGCCGTCGCGCGAGCCGCTCAGCGAGACGCTCTTGGCCGAGGCCGAGCGCGGCCTGCTCGCCCAGGCGGATCCGCGCTGGGGCGGGTTCGGGCACTCGCCGAAGTTTCCGCCGGCCTCGGTTCTGGAGTTTCTCCTCAGGCGCGTGGCTGCAAGCGACGGCGGCGAAGCCGCCGTCGCGCGGCCGGAGACCGCGGGCGCCGACGGCGCCCGGCTGGGCTCGCTGGACGCGGTGCGTTTGACGCTCGACGGGATGGCGGCCGGCGGCATGTACGACCTCGTCGGCGGCGGCTTCCACCGCTACTCGGTCGACGCGCAGTGGCTCGTGCCGCACTTCGAGAAGATGCTCTACGACAACGCGCTCCTCGTCCCGGCGTACCTGCACGGCTGGCTGCTCACCGGAGACGAGCGCTATCGCGAGGTCGCGGAGGAGACGCTCGACTACATGCTTCGGGAGCTGCGGCTGCCGGGCGGCGGCTTCGCGTCGGCGCAGGACGCGGACACCGACGGCGTCGAGGGGTTGACGTACACGTGGACGGCCGATGAGGGAGCTCCCGCGGAGCTCCTCCAGCCGTTCGAGCACGGGCAGTCGGTCCTGCGCGGCAGGCTCGACGAGGAGACGCGGGCACGGCTGCTCGAGATTCGCGCCCGCCGGCCTCAGCCCGGCCTCGACGACAAGGTCGTCGCGGCCTGGAACGGGCTCGCGCTCGCCGCGCTCGCGGAGGGAGCGCGCAGGCTCGACCGTGCGGACTACCTCGCCGCCGCGGTCGACCTCGGGACGCTGCTGGCCGTCGACCCGCTCTGGCGGACGCTCCGGGACGGCCACGCCAAGTACCCCGCGTTCCTCGACGACTACGCGAACGTCGCGCACGGCCTGTACGAGCTGCACGTCGCGACCGGCGAGCTCCGTTGGCTGCACGAGGCGCGGCGGCTCGCCCTGAGCGCGGTCGAGCGTTTTGGCGACCCCGAACGTGGCGGCTTCTTCCTCACGGCGGCGGACGGAGAGCAGCTCGTCGCGCGGCAGAAGGCGTTCGACGACAACCCGACGCCGGCGGGGAGCTCGATGCTCGCCTTCGTCCTCCTGCGGCTCGCCAGGATCTGGGGCGACGACGAGCTCGAGCGGCAGGCCGTCGGCGCACTGCGACTCGTCCGGGATCTCCTGCCGCGGGCACCGACCGCCTTCGGCTGGGCGCTCTGCGCGCTCGACCTTCACCTCTCGCCGCCGCGCGAGCTCGCGATCGCCGGCGGTCCGGGCTCTGACATCGCCCGCGCCGCGCTGCGCGGCTTCGATCCCAATGCGGTCGTCGCCTTCGGGCCGGCTGAGGACGTGCCGCTGGTCGAGGGCAAGACGCTCGTCGAGGGGAAGCCGGCGGTCTACGTCTGCGAGCGCTTCGCCTGCCGCGCGCCGGTCACCGACGCGGACGAGCTCCTCTGAGACGACGAGGGGGAGCCGGAGCTCCCCCTCGCGCGATCAGACCGGATTCCGCAGATCTAGTGGATCCCGGTGTAGAGCTTGCCGAACGAGTGCCAGTCGCCGCCTGCGCCGCCGCTCCACTTGATGAGCTTGAGCTGCTCCATCGGGAAGGTGCGCGACTTCGACGTCTTGACCGTCATGCCCGGATAGATGAACGGGTTCTTGTTCTTGCCCGATTCGTTCAGGTTGCGTAGCGCCTTCATGAGCCCGGCCCGGGTCGGGTTCTTGCCCGCGTGGTGGAGTGCGTCGACGAACGTCCACGCGACCGCCAGGCCGTAGACCAGGTTGCCGTCGCCCTCCGCCCAGCTCTGATCGAGGGAGGGGGCGTACTGATGGATGATCTGCTTGCCGAGCTTCATCCCCTTGAGGTTCGCCTGCACCGTCTGGCTCGCGGTGTACGTGCTGGAGATGATGCCGTTGAGGCTGGCTCCGTTCTGCCCGGCCGCGAGCGCGAAGAGGCGGTTCGCGGACACGTTGTTCACCAGCGTGAGCGGGCTCCAGCCGATCAAGGTCCTCGCGACGAGCGCCTGGATCGTAGGCGTCGGCGTCGCGAAGATCACGAATGTGTCGGCGCCGTGTGCCTTCAACACGGCGACGTGCGTCCCGATCACCTGTGCGGAGTCGCCGACGCTGTATGACTCGGCGTCCACGATCTGGCTCTTGTGTGAGCCCAGGCCGTTGTTGAGGCCGTTGAGATAGTTCTTGCCATAGGCGTCGTTCTGGTAGAGGACGCCGATCTTCGCGTTCGGCTTGTTCTTGAGGATGTACTTCGCGTAGACCTTCGCCTCACCCGGGTAGTTGGGCTGCCAGCCCTCCGTCCACGGCCTCGGCGTCGTCGCACCGGCGCTCGGACATGCCTTGTGGACGCACTGGCCCCAGTAGGCGTCGCCCGTTGCGACGAGCACCTGCGGGACCTTCTTCTGGTTGAGGTACTTCCACGTCGAGAGGATCGGCGCCGTCCCGAGGCTGCCCACCACGGCGAAGACGTGATCCTGCTCGACGAGCTTCTTGGTCTGTGGGACCGTCTTGGACGGGTCGTACCCGTCGTCGAGCGCGATGTCGTTGATCTTGCGGTGGAACACGCCTCCGTGCGCGTTGACGTACGCGTAGTACGCCTGTTCGGCCGCCGGAATCGTCTTGTACAACGATGCGGGACCGGTGAACGGGAACGTGCCGCCGATCGTGATCTTGTTCTTCGTCACTCCCGGCGTGCCTGTATGCGATGCAGCTGCGGCGCTGGCTACTGCAGCTGTGGCGAGAAGAGCGCAGAACAGCGCTCCCAGTGTTCTACGGCTGACACCCATGGGCGCCCCCTCCGATTTCGATTGTGTCCGTAGAGACGATTTCCCGGGCAGTTTGATTGAGATTGACTCGCGGTTCAAGCACGTGCTACTCCCCGCAGCCTTGCGATGAGGCCGGCGACGCCGCCGGGAAGCAGGAGCATGACGAGAATGACCGCCGCGCCGAAGACGACGTCCTGGCCGTGAGTGGAGCCGATCACCGGCACGCTGCTCGAGACGTTAGGCAGGAGCCCGACGAACGCAGCGCCGGCGAGGATCCCCCAGAGCGACCCGAGGCCGGCGACTGCCGCGCCGATGAGGATCTCGAGCGAGAGGAGGATGCCGAACTCGCTCGGCTCCGCGAATCCGTTCGTGGCGAGGACGAACAGCGACCCGGCGACGCCACAAAATGCGGCGGAGATTCCGAAGGCCAGCGTCTTGTAGATCGGAAGCTCGACGCCGGAGGCGATCGCGGCGATCTCGCTGTCGCGGACGGCGCGGAAGGCGCGACCGATGCGGCCGCGCAGGATCAGCCACGCGAGCACGAGCAGAATCGCCGACGCGGCCCACGCGACGCCGTAGAGCCACGAGTTGCTCACGGTCTTCGACGTCTCGACACCGTCCCTTCCGCCGAGGAACTTCGACCATTCGAGCGGCAGTTGCGGAACGGAGACCGCGAAGGCGAAGGTTGCTAGCGCGAGATAGGGGCCGGAGAGCCGGAGCGCGGGAAGGCCGAGGAGCACGCCGACGACGAAGCAGATCGCGAAGGCCATCAACATCGTCACGATGAGGTTGGTGTCGTGGTCGCGCGACATGACGGCGGTCGTGTAGCCGCCGATCATCATGAACGCGCCATGCCCGATCGAGATCTGGCCCGTGTAGCCCGTCAGGATGTTGAGGCCGAGCACCGCGATGAAAAAGATCCCGACCTGCGTGACGAGTCCGACGTTGTAGTCGCTCAGGACGAACGGCAGAACGCAGAGCACCGCGACCACCACGGCGATCGAGACGACCGTGGCGAGCCGGCCCCTCATACGCGCCTCACCTCGCGGCGGCCGAAGAGCCCCGACGGCTTGACGAGGAGTACGGCGAGGATGACGGCGAAGGCGAAGGGCAGCTGGAGCTCGGTGCTGATCGCCGGCACGTACTCGACGACGAGGTTGAGGGCGACGCCGATTATGAGCCCGCCGACCAGAGCTCCGCCGGGGCTCTCGAGGCCGCCGAGGGCGGCCGCGGCGAACGCGTAGACGAGAATCGGCTGCATCAGGGTGGGCTCGAGGAAGAACTGGGAAGGCTCGGCCATGAGCCCGGCGACGGCGCCGAGCACCGCAGCGAGGCCCCAGCCGATGGCGAGCATCCGGTCGACGCGGACGCCGACGAGCGCCGACGCCGCCGGCCGGAGTGCCGCAGCGCGCATCCCGAGGCCGAGCTTGGTGAACCGGAAGAGCGCCCAGACGAGCACCACCGAGATGAGCACGACGACGAACATGCCCGGGTACAGCCGAGAGATCGAGACGCCGCCGACGCGGTACACCTTCGTCCCGAACGGCGACGGCATGTACTTGAAGTCGCCCCCCCAGATCCAGTTGACGACGCCGTCGATGAGGATGAAGAGGCCGACGGTGACGATGACGGCCGCGATCGTCGAGCGGTGCAGCACCGGCCGGATGAGCGTCACCTCGAGCACAGTTCCCAGTACGAAGGCGATCGCGAGCGTCGCGAAGAACGCCTCCCAGTACGAGAGGCCCCACTGAATGAGCTGATACGCGATGTACGTCGTCAACATCGCGAGCTCGCCCTGAGCGAAGTTGACGATCCGGGTGGCGCGATAGACGAGGACGAGTGCCAGGGCAAGGCTGCCGTAGACGGAGCCGAGCGCGAGCCCCTGGACAGTCAGCTGCGCGAAGAGCGAGCTTCGCAACGACCCGACGACGAGGCCGACGGCGCAGGCGAGAAGGACGAGCGTGACCGGCGACAGGGCCCCGCCGAGCGCGCCGCCGCGGTTACGCAGGCCGCCCAGCCGGGATGTCTCTGCCGTCGCCATCAGTAGCCGAGGTAGCTGCGGCGAACGGAGTCGTCGGCCCTGAGCTCCGCGCTCGTTCCCGAGAGCGCGACATGACCCGCTTCGAGCACGTAGCCCGCCTCGGCCGCTTGCAGCGCGAGGTGCGCGTTCTGCTCGACGACGAGGACGGTCAAGCCCTCCCGCTCGTTGAGTTCGCGGACGATCCGGAAGAGCTCCGCGACGAGCACGGGCGCGAGTCCCAGCGACGGCTCGTCGAGAAGGAGGAGCCGCGGCCGGAGGACGAACGCACGCGCGAGCGCCAGCATCTGCTGCTCGCCGCCGCTGAGCGTCCCCGCCTCCTGGCGGCGTCGCTCCGAGAGCCAGGGAAAGTAGGAGAAGACGCGCTCGAGCTCGGGCTGGATCGAGCCGCGGCGCGTGTAGGCCCCGAGCTTCAGGTTCTCCCAGACGGTGAGCTCGGAGAACGTGCCGCGTCCCTCCGGCACGTGGGCGACACCGAGGCGGGCGACGCCGTCCGGGCCGAGCCGGTGGAGCGCGCGTCCCTCGAGCCGGATGCTGCCCGAGCGCCGGACCGTTCCCGAGATCGCGCGGAGCGTCGTCGTCTTGCCCGCACCGTTTGGGCCGAGCACGGCGACGATCGATCCCTCGTCCACCTCGAGCGAGATTCCGTGCAGCACGTGGACGGGGCCGTAGCGAGCCTCGACATCTTCGAGCTCGAGCAGCGCCGTCACGCGGCGAGCTCTCCGCCGAGATACGCCTCGATCACGGCGGGGTCGCGCTGCACCTCGGCGGGCGAACCGGCGGCGATCGTCCGCCCGAAGTCGAGGACGTGAACGTGCTCGCAGACCTCCATCACGAGCCGCATGTGGTGTTCGACGAGGAGGACGGTCAGCTCGCGCTCGTCGCGCAGCCGGCGAATGAGGCTGACCAACGCGTCGACCTCCTCGTGGTTGAGTCCCCCGGCCGGCTCGTCGAGCAGGAGCAGCCGCGGCCGGCTGGCGAGCGCCCGTGCGAGTTCGACGCGCTTCAGCGTTCCGTACGGCAGACCGGAGGCGAGCCGAGTCGCGTGCTCTGCGATTCCGACGTCGGCGAGCGTCTCGAGCGCCTGGCGACGCTGCTCGCGCTCGCGCCGCAGCCGCGTCGAGATGTGGGCGCCGACGAGGACGTTCTCGAGCACGGTGAGCTGCGGGAACAGCTCGAGGTTCTGGAAGGTGCGGGCGATGCCGAGCCGGATGATGCGGCTCGGCCTGACCCGTCGGAGCGAGCGGCCGTCGAAGACGATGTCGCCGGAGTCGAGCTTGTACAGGCGTGTGATCGCGTTGAAGGCGGTCGTCTTGCCGGCGCCGTTCGGTCCGATCAGGCCGACGATCGAGCCCTCTGCGACCTCGAGTGAGACGTCGTCGAGCGCGACGATCCCGCCGAACCGCAGCCGAGCGTTGTCGAGCGCGAGCAGCGCCACGCTCAGTCCGCCGCCTGCAGAGAGCGGCCGCCTGCCGACTGCATCCCGGCGAGCATCCCCGGCGGCGACGCCCCGTCCGGGAACCGCGCGAGCAGCTCGCCCAGCAGCGCATCCGGTTCCCATCCGTCCGACGAGTCGAAGAGCTCGTTCGCGCTCCAGCCACGCAGGACGTTCACGGCACCGCCCCAGACGTGGAGCACCTGGCCGGTGATCGCCTGTGCCTCGTCGGCGCAGAGTGCGACCACGACCGCCGAGACGTTCGCCGGGTCGAGCGGATCGAAGCCCTCCTGCGGCGCGTTCATCTGGAACGTCTCCTCCGTCATGCGCGTGCGCGCGTTCGGGGCGAGGCAGTTGACCGTGACGCCGTACCGCTGGAGCTCCTGCGCGACGATGATCGTGAAGCCGGCGATGCCCGCCTTCGCCGCGCCGTAGTTCGCCTGGCCGACGTTGCCGAAGACGCCCGAGGGGCTCGACGTATTGACGACCCGGCCGCGCACCTCGTCGCCCGCCTTCGACCGCTCGCGCCAGTACGCCGCCGCGTGGCGCGTCGGCGCGAAGTGGCCCTTCAGGTGGACGGCGACGACGGCATCCCACTCGTCCTCGGTCATGTTCACGAGCATCCGGTCGCGCAGGATTCCCGCGTTGTTGACGAGGATGTCGAGCCGGCCGAACTCGTCGATCGCCTGCTGCACGAGCCGTTCCGCTCCGGCGAAGTCGGCGACGTTCTCGCCGTTCGTGGACGCCTCGCCTCCGGCTGCGCGGATCTCCTCGACGACCTGCTCGGCCGGGCCGGGGTCGGCTCCCTCACCGGCGAGGCCCGCGCCGAGGTCGTTGACGACGACCTTCGCGCCGGCCGTCGCGAGAGCGAGCGCATGGGAGCGCCCGATCCCGCGTCCCGCGCCCGTGACGATCGCGACCTTGCGGCTCAGATCGGGCATTCCGGGGAGCTTATTCGTCCGCGCCGTACCGGTCGAGATAGTGCGGGCTCGCGATGCGCAGCCGCTCCGAGACGTCGGCCTTCACGCGCGCGAGCGTGCCCGCGGCGACGTCGCCTCCGCGGATGTGCGCGGCGAGCTCACGCTGCTCCTCGTCGTCCTCGGGGGGCAGTTTCGTCAGCTCCCGCCGGACGATGCCGAGCGCGTTCAGCGCGACGAGCATCCGGAAGCGCGCGCGGTGGTCGTCGAGCGTGGGGAGGACCTCGCCGGCGAGGAACTCCTCGATCGCCTCGGCGAGCTCCTGAGCCGTCGGACGCTCGCTCACCTCACTCCCTGCCTCTCGAGGAGGTGGCAGATCTCGTACTCGACCTCGGCGCCGAGGCGGCCGAGGATCGCGAGCTCGACGCTGCGGTCCTGTCCCGTCAGGTGCCGTTGCGCCTGGGTGAGGCAGCCGATCGCCCAGCCGACGTTCCCGGCGAGCTCCCAGTAGTCGAGCTCCTCGGGACGGACGTCGACGCCGGTCAACTCGTTGTACCGCTCGAGATACGGCTCGACGTCGCCGATGCCGCCGAGCCGGAGGTCGTCGGCGCCGAAGCGCCACGCCCGGACGAGCCCGAACGAGAGGTCGCGCGCTGGATCGTCGAGGTGCGTGAACTCCCAGTCGAGGACCCCGACGAGCCCGTTCTCGTCGACGGCGAGGTTGCCGATCCGGAAGTCACCGTGGACGACGACCGGCTCGCGTGGGGGCGGCCGGTGCTCATGGAGCCACCACAGCCCGAGCTCGATCGCGGGATGCGGTTCGCCTACCTCGTCGAGCTCGTCCACGAGCCGGTCGATCGTCGCCTCCGCGAGGAACGGCAGCTCCGCCGCCGGAAGGGCATGGATCTTGGCCAGCTCCTCCGCCATCTGCAGCGGCAGCCGCTCGGGCACGGTCATGCGCACGATGCGCCGCCCGATCGTCTCGCCGGGGATGCGCTCCATCACGAACGCCTCACGCCCGTCGAGGTCCCCGATGTAGAGAACAGGCTCCGGCACCTTCACTCCCGCCGCGTGCGCGACCTGCAGCACCTCGAACTCGTGGCGCAGCGACAGCGTGTGTCGATGGATGACGCCGACGGCGGCACGCCGCACGAGCAGAGGCCGTTCGCCCGCGTCCACCGCCCAGGCCTCCTTCGACGCTCCACCGGCGAGCAGCACCGGCTCGGAGATCGGTCCCAGTACTGCTTCGAGCGCCTCGCGCATGTCTGCGATCATCGCCGCTGTGGAGGAGAGGCGCGAGCGAGTGCGCGCGTTCATGGAGGAGCACGTCTATCCGAACGAGCGCGCGCTGACGGCGGAGGACGAGCCGGCGGACACGCTCGTGGCCGAGCTGCAGCAGAAGGCGAAGGACGCCGGCCTCTGGGCGCCGCACCTGCCGCCCGAGGCGGGCGGCTCGGGCGGCGGCTTCCTCGAGTACGCGCACCTCAACGAGGAGATCGGCCGCAGCAACGTCGCGCAGCTGATCTTCGGGTGCCAGGCGCCGGATGCCGGCAACGGAGAGATCCTCCATCTCTACGGCACCGACGAGCAGAAGGAACGGTTCCTCCGTCCGCTCGTCGCCGGCGAGGTTCGGTCCTTCTTCGGCATGACCGAGCCGGAGGTGGCCGGGTCCGACCCCACGCTGCTTCGCGGGCACGCAGAGCGCGACGGCGACGACTGGGTGATCGACGCGCACAAGTGGTTCTCGTCGGGCGCCGACGGCGCGGCCTTCGGCGTCGTCATGGTCGTGACCGAGCCCGAGGCCGAGCCCCACCGGCGCGCCTCGATGATCCTCGTCCCGACCGACACGCCCGGTTACGAGCTCGTGCGCCGCATCCCGGTCATGGGACATGAGGGCCGCGGCTGGGGGACGCACTGCGAGACGCGCTTCACCGGCGTCCGCGTGCCGGTCGGGAACACGCTCGGCGAGCCCGGCGAGGGCTTCCGGATCGCGCAGAAGCGGCTCGGGCCGGGCCGGATCCACCACGTCATGCGCTGGCTCGGCCAGATGCAGCGTGGGTTCGAGCTCATGTGTACGCGCGCGCTCGAACGGGAGGCGTTCGGCGGTCAGCTCGCCGAGAAGCAGACGATCCAGAACTGGATCGCCGAGTCGGCCGCCGACATCCAGGCCTGCCGCCTCATGACGCTGCAGGCCGCCGAGCGGCTCGACGCCGGAGACGAGGCACGCGTCGAGATCTCGCTGATCAAGTTCTTCGCGGCGCGCGTGCTCGGCGAGGTGCTGGACCGCGCGATCCAGGTGCACGGCGGTCTCGGCCTCACCGACGACACGCCGCTCGCACTGATGTGGCGGACGGCGCGCGCCGGGAGGATCTACGACGGGCCCGACGAGGTGCACAAGTCCGTTGTCGCGCGCCGGATCCTGCGCTCGTTCGCGGAGGGGGACGGCTGGCGCTTCACGTGACGCTCGAGGGCCGGCGGGTCCGGCTCGAGCCGCTCGAGCCGCGACACGAGGAGCCGCTCTGGGACGTCGCGCAGGACGAGCGCACCTGGCGGCTGATGCGCGTGCGCGGCCACGAGAGCCGCGAGACGTTCCACGCGTGGTTCGAGTCGGTCGAGCTCGGCTTCGCACACTTCTTCGACGGCGAGCTGGTCGGCCACACGAGCTACATGAGCCATCGCCCAGCCGACCGGGTGGTCGAGATCGGCAACACGTGGCTGCGGCCGGGAGCGTGGGGGACGGGAGCGAACACCGAGGCGAAGTACCTACTGCTGCGGCACGCGCTCGAGGACGAGGGCTATCTGCGGGTCGAGTTCAAGACGGACGCGACGAACGACCGCGCGCGGGCAGCGCTGGCGGCGCTCCCAGCCGAGTTCGAGGGCGTCTTCCGCAAGCACATGCTGGTGCGGGGCGGCGAGCGGCGCGACTCGGCGTGGTACGCGGTCATCGACGACGACTGGCCGGACGTGAAGGCGAGCCTCGAGCGGAGGCTCGGTTAGCTCGACCCGAGCGCCGCCCGAACGTGGTCGAGCGCCTGGTTCTCCTCTGGCGAGACGCCCTTCGCAGCCTCCGCGACCGACTGGGCGACCTCGAGGACGAGCTGCCGGTAGGCGGGAAGGTCCTCGGGCGACTTCGCCTCGAGCAGCGCGACGGCCTGCTTGATGGTCGCGACCGTGGTCTGCTCGACCTCGTCCGGCGACGACGTCATCCCGAACGGTCGCTCGTGTCCGGTAGCCAGGTCGCGAACAAGCACGCTGTCGCTGTGCTCGTGCGCGTCGCGCAGATGATGCGCGAGCGCGTTCGCCTCCTTGAAGCTGTCGAAGAATCCCCGGTCGACGAGCGCGACGAACAGCCCGGCGCCGGTGATCCCCTCCTGCATCGCCTTCCACTCTTCGTCGGTGAAGTCAGTTCTCGTAGCCATGCCGGGGAGTATCGCACCCGCTAACGTCCGGCTGTCCGAGCTGCGCAACCAGGGGAGGGGCCATGACGACACTCGACAACCGCCCGAACACCGCACTTCTCGTCGTTGACGTCCAGAACGGCATCGTGGGTGACGCCTACGAGCGGGACACCGTCGTCGCGAACGTCGGCGCCGTGGTGGAGAAGGCTCGCGCGGCGGAGGTTCCCGTCGTCTGGGTGCAGCACTCGAGCGACAACCTCGAGCAGGGAAGCGAGCCGTGGGAGATCGTCCCGGAGTTGAGCCCGGACGCCAGCGAGCTGCTCGTCCAGAAGCGGTACCCGGACTCGTTCGAGGAGACGACGCTGGAGTCCTTACTCGACGACCTCGCGGTCGGACGCCTCGTCGTCGTGGGCGCGCAGACGGACGAATGCGTGCGCTCGACGCTGCACGGCGCAGTCGCGCGCGGGTATGACGCCACCCTCGTCAGCGACGCGCACACGACCGAGGATCTCTCTCCGTGGGGTGCCCCGCCGCCGGAGCTCGTCATCGCGCACACGAATCTCTACTGGGGCAACCACGAGGCTCCCGGGAGGACTGCGGGCACGGTCGAAGCGAAGGACGTCGACTTCGGGCGGTAGGACGTTCGCGTGGGCAAGTGTTCGAAATGACCCCTGACGGGTGTCAGTCACGCCACACGATCAGCGACGACGTGATTGTGGTCAGGCGTCGGCGAGTGGCGAAGGACGCTCGCCTGGGCCAGCGTTCCGGAATGACCCCTGAAGAGTGTCCTCTTGACGTAGCAGCTGGTGCTAGCGATAATGGCGCCAGTGCTTGCGCGCGTCCGCTGGATGGCCGTTCTCGCTCGATCCGCTGATCGCGGAGGCGAAGCGGCGGGCACGGCGGCGGCGGTGGCTGAGCTCTGAGTTCGTGCTTGTCACGGTCGTAACTGATAGCCGAGAACTTCGGTGTCGGCCCTGACTGTGGCGCTACGAGCGGGCTCTGTCGATCAGAGCTATTTCGCCGAACGAATGCGCCGGACCTAGCGTGTGCACCTCGTTGCCGTGCACGAGCACCGCGGCCTCACCGCTTTCGATCACGAAGAACGTAGCGCCGGGCTCGCCTTCCTCGGCCATCAGTTCGCCCGGTGCGTACCTGCGCGGGTTGAACTCCTCGGCCAGCCGGTCGAGAAACCGCTCGTTGCGAGCGGCCGTGGCAGCCGCTCTTGAACTCCCGTCGGGCTCTGGCTCCGGCTCTGGCCTGGCAGCGGTGGGGCCGAATCCGGTCGTGCATGTCGTTATGGAGCAGCCCCGCACCTCCGTCTACCTCAACCTCAAGACCGGCCACAGGACGGGAGGGGTATCCCGCGAGGAGATGTGGCTCGACCGGCAAAGCGGTCGGGAACGGATCGTCGTCACCGAAGACGGGCGCCCGGTCCAAGACCAGGTCTGGAAGAGCCACTACAAGCCTGATAGCGAGGCCGCCGCGGTGGATCACGTCTACCTCAGCCTCGTCACGAGCTACCGCGCAGCGCTCAGGAGCGGGGCGGCCAAGCTCGTGGGGCGCGGAACCTTCGGCGGGCATCACATCTACTGGCTCCATTTGCGGCAACCCCCCGTGCCCGCGTGGCGACACCACCACCCGTGGCCACAGGTAGCCGGGGACGACGTCGGCGTCGACCCTGACACCTACAAGCCAATCGTCCTTCGCTTCCGCAGCAGTCGCGAGAAGTCGGGCGGCTACTACGTACCCGTCCTGGTGGCCAAGGCGATCGCCTACGACCCAGCCGACTTCAAGCGCCGCGGGCCGAAACACCCTCGTGCCGTCCCAACGCAACCGGCCACAGGCTTTGCGTTCGGCTCGACCAATCCCTCCCGCCACCCCGACACCGTTGTTCGCCCGCCGTGGCTCACCGCCGGGACGACAGTGGTCGGTCTCAAACTCCGGGCCGTGACGCCTTTCACGATCCACAGGAGCAAGCATCGCTTCTACTACGGGGCGCCCAAGCCCAAAGCCACCCACGGGCTCGAACTCGTCTACGGGCCGGCCTCATACAGATACGCGCCGACCGTCCCGACGCGGATCAACGTCTACGGGAAGGGGCCACGTGGAAGGACGCGTTTCACCACCATCTACGAGGTTCCCCGGGCGCCCCGCGTATACCCCTGGAGCAGGGTCCCCGCTGGCTCGATCAATGTCCAGAGCGGCTTGACGACCGTCGGCAACCACGTAGTCCACACGCTCTCGATCGGCTACCTGAAGAAACACGGCCTCTACATCACGATCCGCACACCGCAAGGCCAACACGCCGCGCTGCAGATCGCCCGCAGCCTCCGAGTTGGCAACAAGTAGCCGCTGAACAGGGGACGGGCCACTGGCCTGGGCGAGAGTCCTCTCGCCCGAACGGGCAGTTCGCCCAGCTACGCCCCCTGATCGCCGCGCACGATTTGGGTGCAGCGGGCGCTTGCGATCAGCTGGTCGTCCTGGAACAGCTCCGCCGCGCAGAAGACGACGCGCCGGTTTCGCTGCACGACGCGTCCCTCCGCCCGCAGGATTCCGGGCCGCGCCGAGCGGTGGAACTCCGTGCGGAGGTCGGCCGTGAGGAAGTCTTCGTCGTCCGCCATCAGCGTCCAGCACGCGCCGCCCATCGCCGTGTCGAGGAGCGCCGCCACCATGCCACCGTGGACGATCGGCCCCGACGGCGAGTGGAAGCAGTACTCGACCGGAGCGTCCCACTCGATCACCGCGTTGCCGTCGGCCTGCGCCAGGCCCCGGTAGTCGAGCGTATTCCAGATATGCGGGTCGGGCGGCGGGTGCTCGCCCCACGGCTTCCTCGCGCGAGGGCTCATCGCGGCCCGGGGACTCCCGGGAAGCGGAACGGCTCGACGCGGTTCGGCTGGACGACCCAGGCGCGACCCGTCTCCGGGTCCGCGAGCACGCGAAGCGCTGCCTCGGCGACGAACTTCGGTTCCATGAGCGGGACGTCGAGCGCATCGCGCAGCTCGGTCTCGACGAGCGGCGTGTCCGTGAAGCCGGGACAGAGCACGTTGAGCCGGATACCTCGCGCCGCGAGAGCCGGCGCCGCCGCCCGCACCCAGCCGACGACCGCGTGCTTCGTCGCCGTGTACGCCGGATCGCCGGGCATTCCCGTCAACCCGGCAAGCGAGGCCGTGGCGACGATCGAGCCGCCGCCGGGCATCAGCCGCGCCGCGAGCTCTCGCGTCCCGTAGACGACGCCCTCCAGGTTGGCGCGGAGGATGCGCTCCCAATCCTCGTCGGCCAGCTCGGCCGCGTCTGCAACGCCCGTACTCGTGCCGGCGTTGAGGAAGGCGGCGTCGAATTCGCCTTCGATCGACCGCCATGCCTGCGGATCGCCGACGTCGAACTCCGGTAGGTCGAGCGTGACGACCTCGGCCTCGCCGAGCGCCCCGACGATCGCCGCGCCGATTCCGCCGCGGCCCCCCGTGACCAGGGCCCTCAAGGGACGAGGACGACCTTCCCGACACTGCGGCGCGACTCGACGAGCGCGTGCGCGTCCTCGACCTCGGCGAGCGGGAACTCGGCGCCGACCACCGGTCGGATCCTGCGGCCGGCCCAGAGTTCGAGCAGCTCGCGCGTCGCGGCTGCGATCACGTCCGGCGCGTGGCGGAGGAGACGGCCGATGTAGACGCCCTGCACGCCGACGTTGCGTCCCACGAGCTGCGCCGGCTGCAGCTCGGGCCACATCCCGCCCGCATAGCCGATCGCCACCAGTTGCCCGAGCGGCCGGAGCCGTGCGACGGCGGCTTCGAACAGCTCGCCGCCGACCGGATCGACGACGACGTCGACCCGCAGGTCGTCCGGCAGCTCGTCGTAGACGAACGCCTCCGCTGCGCCGAGCTCGCGACAGAGGTCGAGCTTCTCGGGCGAGCCCACGGCCGCGACCACTCGCGCGTTGAGCGCGCGGGCGACCTGGATCGCCGCGCAGCCGACGCCGCCGGCGGCGGCGTGGACGAGAACGTCCCGCTCCTCTTCGAAGCGCACCTGCCGCGTCAACGGGACATATGCAGTGAGGAACGTGAGGAGGAAGGACGCACCTTCGGCAAACGTCGCGCTGTCAGGCAGCGGCACGAGCGAAGCGCGAGGGACGGCCGCGAGCTCGGCGTAGCCGCCCCCGGGAACCATCGCCATCACCCGCGTCCCGTCCTCGAGCTCACCGGCGAGCTCCACGCCGAGAACCGCGGGCAGTTCCGGCATCTGCGGATAGCGGCCACGCCGGATCAGGATGTCGACGAAGTTGATCCCCGCCGCGCGCACGCGGACGAGCGCCTCGCCTTCTGCCGGAGTCGGGTCGGGGACGTCGCGAAGTTCGAACGGCCCGTCGAACTCGCTGAGGACGGCTGCCTTCAAGCGCTCTGCGTCTGGGCGGGATGGACCTGCTCTGACTGGGAGGCGAACTGCTCGCGCAGCGCGATCTTGCGGAACTTGCCGACGCTCGTCTTGGGGATCTCCGCCACGAACTCCACGCGCTCGGGAATCCACCACTTTGCGAACTGTGGCGCGAGGAACTCGCGCAGCTCGTCGGCGGTCGCGGAGGCGCCCTCGCGCAGCACGCACGCGGCAAGCGGTCGCTCGCCCCACCTGTCGTCGGGCACGGCGATCACCGCCGCCTCGGCAATCGCGGGATGAGCCATGAGCGCGTTCTCGAGCTCGACCGACGAGATCCACTCGCCTCCCGACTTCACCACGTCCTTCGAGCGGTCCTTGATCTGGATGAAGCCGCGTGGATGGATCGAGACGATGTCGCCGGTGCGGAACCAGCCGTCCGCCGTCCAGCGGTCGGTTGTCTCGGGCGCGTCGAAGTACGATGCCGCCACCCACGGGCCGCGCACCTCGAGCTCGCCCATCGCCTCGCCGTCCCACGGCACCTCCACGTCGCCGGCGCGAACGCGGATCTCGACGAACGGGAGCGGGAAGCCGACCGTCGCCTGGAAGTCCCAGCGTGTCTCGGCGTCCGTCTCGGCGAGGTCGTAGGGAAGGGCGACGGTGGAGGCGACCGGCGACGTCTCGGTCATCCCCCAGCCCTGGCAGATCTTCAGGCCGTGCCGCTCCTCGAAGGCCGCGATCATCGCGCGCGGCACCGCGGATCCTCCGACGAGCATCGCCTTCATCGTGGAGAGATCCCAGCGTGCGGGCTCGGCGTCGAGTCGCGCAAGGATCCCCATCCAGATGGTGGGCACGCCCGCGGCCCAGGAGACCTCCTCGGCCTCCATGTTCTCGAGCAGGCTGTCGGGGTCGAGATGGGGACCGGGATAGACGAGCTTCGCGCCCTGCATCGTCGCGAGGTACGGGTAACCCCAGGCGTTCGCGTGGAACATCGGCACCACGGGCATGACCGCGTCGTCGATGCCGAAGCCGAGTCCGAGCGGGTTGTTGGCGCCGACTCCGAGCGCATGCAAGACCGACGAGCGGTGCGAGTAGACGACGCCGCGCGGCCGGCCCGTCGTGCCGCTCGTGTAACACATGGCCGCCGCCTCGCGCTCGTCGAGCTCCGGATCCTCCCAGTCGTCGGGATTGGCGGTCGCGAGCAGCTCCTCGTACGAGTCCTCCACCACCCAGACGTGCTCGATCGGCGTCCCGTCCCGGAACTGCTCGAGCAGGGGCAGGAGCGCGCGGTCGACGATCACTGCGCGGTCGCCGGCGTGATTCGCGATGTAGTTCAGGTCGTTCGGGTGGAGGCGGAGGTTGAGCGTGTGGAGGACGAAGCCGCCGCACGGGACGCCGAAGTACGCCTCGTGGTGCTGGTAGTGGTTCCAGCAGAGGGTCGCGACGCGATCGCCGCGCTCGAGGCCTGCCTTGCGCAGAGCGACCGAGAGTTGCCGTGCGCGTCGTAGCGTCTCGCGGTGGTTGGTGCGGTGGAAGCTCTTGTCGGGGAGGCGCGTCACGATCTCGCCGTCGCCGAAGAATGCCTCCGCTCGCCGCAGCAGATGCGTCAGCGTGAGCGGGAAGTCCATCATCAGGCCGTCCATCCGGCTCATTCTCCTACGCGAGGACGGCGTCGGCGACTTCGAGCCGCAGCTCGGCGGGGCGGGCGCCGAAGCCCTCGAGCCAGATCGCGCGCTTGTAGAACCGTTGCAGCGGGTGCTCCCAGGTGAAGCCGATGCCGCCGTGCACCTGGATCGAGCGCTCGCACGCGGCCACCGCGGCTTCGGTTGCGAACGCCTTCGCCGCCGCGGCCGCGAGCGGCGCACGCTCGTCCTCCTCCGCGACGCACCACGCGGCCCAGTAGACGAGCGAGCGTGCGAGCTCCACGTCGGTGTGGCTCTGCGCCAGTGGATGGGAGACGGCCTGGTACGTGCCGATCGGCTTGCCGAACTGAATGCGCGTCTTCGCGTGCTCGACGCCGAGGTCGAGGGCGCGCTGGGCGACGCCGAGCGCTTCGGCGGCCGCGGCCGCCCGAAAGCGCGGAGTCTCCTCGACGCGCTGGAACGGGCGGGTGGGATCGAGCGTGGCGACGTCGCCGTCGCTCGGTAGGGATGCGACGTGTCCCAGGTAGAAGCCCGGATAGCAGACGTATCCCAGCTCCTCGAGGAGTAGCGCCTCCTCGACGAAGCCGAGCCCGGCCTCCGCGACGTCGAGCCAGCCGAGCTCCTCGAGCTCGGCCCAGCGGTTGTCTTGCGCCTCCCAGTCGCGGTCGAGCGGGAAGCGGTCGGCGAGCCAAGCATGGGCGGCCTGCTTCAGCTCGACCTGGTCCTCCGAGAGCGCGAAGTCCATCAGCGCGACCTCGGGAGCCCGAGCACACGCTCGGCGATGATGTTGCGGAGCACCTCGGACGTGCCGGCCTCGATCGTGTTGCCGCGGCTGCGGAGCTGCTGGTGGTTCCACCAGCCGTCGTCGAGGATGCCGTCGGGCCCGCGCAGGTCACGCGCGAGCTTCGTCAGCCGCTGGTTCGCCTCCGACCAGCGCAGCTTCACGCCCGAACCCTCGGGGCCGGGGATGCCGGTGCGCTCGTAGGAGGCGAGGGCGCGGTAGTTCGTGAAACGCAGCGCCTGCAGCTCGATCCACTCGCGCGCGAGTTCGCCGCGCGCATGCTCGTCCGGGTCTCGCTCGCGTGCCTCCTCCAGGACCCGCCCGAAGAGCGCGTCGAGTGTCGCACTGAGCGCGAAGCCGAGCGTCGCACGCTCGTGCAGGAGCGTCGTCATCGCCACCTGCCAGCCGTCGCCTTCGTCGCCCAAGCGGTTTTCAACGGGGACTTCGACATCAGCGAAGAAGATCTCGTTGAACTCCGCCTCGCCGGTGATCTGGCGCAGCGGCCGCACCTCGACTCCGGGCGCGTGCATGTCGACGAGCAGGTAGGTCAGGTTCCGGTAGCGCGGCGCGTCCGGGTCGCTCTGCGTGACGAGGATGCAGAAGTCGGCGATGTGCGCGAACGACGACCACACCTTCTGCCCGTTCACGACATAGACGTCGCCCCGGCGCTCGGCCCGCGTTCTCGCGGCCGCGAGGTCGGAGCCCGCGTCGGGCTCCGAGAATCCCTGGCACCAGATCTCGTCGGCCGCGAGGAGCGGCTGGAGGTAGCGCGCCTTCTGCTCCTCCGTCCCGTGGGCGATGATCGTCGGCCCGGCCATGCTGAGGCCGATCACGCCGATGTGCGTTGGAGCCTGCGCCGCGGCGAGCTCCTCGTAGAGGATCGCCTGGAAGCTGTTGGGAGCTCCCGCGCCGCCGTAGTCCTTCGGCCAGGTCAGCCCTACGTAGCCGGCCTCGTACAGCTTGCGGCTCCATTCGCGCATGAAGGGATCCTCGAACCGCTGGGCGCCGCCCCGGCCCCCGCGCTTGTCCGCGGGGAGGTTCGCGTCGACCCATGCGCGCAGCTCGGCCCGAAACTGCGCCTGCTCCGGCGTGTCGCGCAGGTCCACTGCGTGAGCTTACGCGGATGCCGTGGCCGGAAGCAGCTCGGTCGGCTGCTTGCTCGGCGTCTCGGCGACGATCCGCCGTCGCCGCACGGGCAGCAGCGTCACGGCTCCGAGGATCAGGGCAACGCCGAGCCACTGCGACCAGTGAAGCTGCTGGTCGTAGGCGTAGATACCGGCGATCACCGCGACGGCGGGATACGTGAGCTCCGCGAGCGACGACAGGACCGCCGGCGTGCGCTGCAGCCCGTAGTAGTAGAGCGTCAGCGCGAAGAGCCCGGTGACGAGCGCGAGGTAGAGGATCAGCACGCTGTCATGCGCGTTGGAGTAGGCGCTCGCGCCCATGATGGGCAGCGCGATCGCGCTCGCGATCAGTCCGAAGAAGAAGCGCAGGCTCAGGATGTGCTGGAACTCGAGCTCGCGGGACATGTAGCGCCCGAGCACCGTCCCGAGCGCCCAGAGCACGGCGGCGGCGGTCGCCTCGACGATCACGACGAGCCCCTGCGCCGACGGGTCGAGAGGGTTCGGCTGGTTGACGAGCCAGAAGCCGGCCAGGGCCGGGATGAAGAACCACCAGAAGCCCGGCCGCGGCCGCTCAGCGAGCAGCAGCGCGGCTGCGCCGACGGCGACGAGCGGCTGGATCTTCTGGATCACGACGGGCGTGATGAAGTCCGAGTGGCCGATCAGCGCGTCGGTGAAGAGGATCGTGGCGAGGGCCGAAGCGCCCGCTCCGATGACGACGGCGGCGAGCACGTAGCGCCAACCGGCGTGGAAGACGGCTCGTAGCGCGGGGTAGAGGAGCGGCAGCGTGAGAGCGACAAGGATCACATGCTCGCCGAAGACGATCGTCGTCGCCGAGGTCGTCCCGCTCATCGTCTTGCGGATGATCGGGTCCGTGCCCCACATCGCAGCGGCGACCGCGATCAGGACGACCCCCGGGACAGCTGCGAGTCGACGGCTCATCTCGCGTTGAGCGTAGCCCTCGGGGCCGTCTTGACGCGACGGCGGGGCGGCGGGATGCTGCTCGGATGGCGGACACCATGCCGGCGATCCGCTACGCGCGGAGTGGCGACGTCCACGTCGGGTACCAGATCGTCGGTGACGGGCCCGTCGACATCGTCTTCGTCGAGGGCTCCGTGACGAACCGGCACGTCCTCTGGGAGGAGCCTTCCTACCGGCGCTTCGTCGAGCGCCTCGGCTCCTTTGCACGCGTGATCCTGTTCGACAAGCGTGGGATGGGCCTCTCGGACCGGGTCCAGGCCGGAACGCTCGAGGAGCGGATGGACGACGTCCGTGCCGTGATGGACGCCGTGGGCTCCGAGCGGGCCGCGCTGATCGGGGAATCGGAGGGTGGGCCGATGTCGATGCTCTTCGCGGCGAGCTTCCCGCAGCGCACCGTGGCCCTGCTCCTCTGCGGGGCGGAGGTCAAGGAGGAGATCACCGAGGACTGGCCTTGGGGGGAGAGCACCCGGGAGGAGTTCGAGGAGTCGATGACGGCGCTGGGCGAGCGCTGGAGCAATGTGCCGTCGTCGCTGAAGGTCTTCGTTGGAAGCTGGGGTGACGATCCGCGTGTGCTCGAGTGGTTCGCCAGGCTCAAGGTGCAGTCAGCGTCGCCGGCCGCCGCCGAAGCGTTCATGCGGATGGCGCACGACATCGACGTGCGGGACGTAGCGCCGGCGATCCGGGTCCCGACGCTGATCCTCCACTCAGTCGAAGATCAGATCTGCCACGTCGAGAACGCCCGTTACCTTGCCCGCGCGATCCCGGGCGCACGGTACGTCGAGCTGCCGGGTGGCGACCACGTCATGTATGCGGAGTTGGCCGATCTCGCGATTGCCGAGATCCGTGAGTTCCTGACCGGTGTTCGCGAGGGGCCGGAGCCGGAGCGCTTGCTCGCGACTGTCCTCTTCACCGACGTTGTCGGATCCACCGAGCGGGCGGAAGAGCTGGGCGACAAGCGTTGGCGTGAGCTGCTGGAGCGGCACCATCAGGCGGTACGACGTGAGCTGGCGCGCTTCAGCGGACGGGAGCTCGACACATCAGGCGACGGTTTCCTCGCTGCCTTCGACGGCCCTGCGCGTGCGATCCGCTGCGCCAAGGCTGTCGTCTCTGCCGTCGACGACCTTGGCCTCCAGGTACGTGCCGGTGTCCACACCGGCGAGTGCGAGGTGCTGGGCGAGAAGCTGGCCGGTGTCGCCGTGCACGTCGGCGCAAGGGTGGCCGCACAGGCGGGGCCGGGTGAGGTGCTCGTGTCGAGCACGGTCCGCGACCTGATCGCAGGTTCCGGAATCGAGCTCGAGGATCGCGGCCTGTACGCGTTGAAGGGAATCGACGAGGATAGGAGGCTCTACGCGGCGGTCTGAGCCGGGTCAGGGCTCGAAGCGCAGCAGCTCCTCGACCGTCTCGCGGCGGCGGATGAGGCGAGCTTTTCCGTCCGCCACGAGCACGACGGCTGGGCGCGGGACGCCGTTGTAGGTCGAGCCGAGCGCGAGCGTGTACGCCCCCGTCGCCGGCACGGCGAGCACGTCGCCCGGCCGCGGCTCCGGCAGCTCCGCGGCCTCGAGCAGGACGTCGCCCGACTCGCAGTGCTTGCCGGCGATCCGGTAGACGCCGCTCGGCAGCTCGTCCGCCCGGTTCACGAGCAGCGCCTCGTAGCGAGCGCCGTACAGCTGGGGACGCGGGTTGTCGGACATGCCGCCGTCGATCGCCGCGTATGTGACGCCGCCCGACTCCTTCACCGAACCGACGCGGTAGAGCGTCACGCCGGCGCGGCCGACGAGCGAACGCCCCGGCTCGAGGATCAGAGAGACGCCGTCCGGCAGCCGCTCGACGAGCGGGCGAACGAACTCCGCAACAGACGGCAGCTGCTCGTCGCGGTTGTGTCTGACGCCGAGGCCCCCGCCGAGATCGAGGACGCGCGGCGTCCACGACAGGCGCTCGAGGAACGCGAGCACGCGCTCGAGTGCGAGCACGCTCTCGTCCGACCGGGCGAGCTGAGAGCCGACGTGGACGTGCACGCCCTCGACCTCGAGGCCGAGCTCGCGCGCCCGCTCGATCTCGCGCTCGGCGGCGTCCGGGGCCAGGCCGAACTTCGATTCCTCGTGCGCGGTCTGGATCGAGCGATGCGTCACCGCCTCGACGCCCGGCGTAAGGCGTACGAGCACGCGCCGGACGCCCGCGGACGCAGCCTTCTCCGCCTCGCCGGGCGCATCGAGGACGACGAGCGCGCCCGCCTCCGCCGCGGCACACAGCTCCTCCTCCGACTTGTTGTTGCCGTGAAAGACGATCCGCTCCCCCGGGATTCCGGCGGCGCGCGCGAACCCGAGCTCGCCGAGCGTCGAGACGTCCGCACCGACGCCTTCCTGGGCGAGCAGCCGCAGCAGCGCGACGTTGGCGAATGCCTTCGTCCCGTAGACGAGGAGCGCGCTCGGCGCGGCCTCGCGATACGCCCGCACCTTCGCGCGAATCGTCTGCTCGCAGTAGACGACGAGCGGCGTCCCGTGCCGATCCGCGAGCTCGCTCGCGCGCACGCCGCCGAGCGTCAGCTCGCCGTCGGAGATCAGCGCGGTGTCGGGAAGGAGCTGGAGCACCTTGCTAGTATCGGGATCCCAATGCAGGAGCTGCTTCTTACCTAGTTCAGGGAGACACGCGGCGAGTCCGCGTCAGCCTCCCCACGGCCTCTCCTCGGAGAGGCTTTTTCGTTCCAGAGGACGTTTCGATGACACCGAGATACGAACCGCACGAGATCGAGGCGAAGTGGCAGCGCGTCTGGGAGGACGAGCGGGCCTTCAACGTCCCAAATCCGGTTCCGGGCGCCGAAACGCCGGAGAACCACTGGTACCAGCTCGAGATGCTGCCGTATCCGTCGGGCCCGAGCCTCCACATGGGTCACGTCCTCAACTACACGATGGGCGACGTCCAGACGCACGTCCGCCGGCGCAGCGGCTGGCACGTCGTGCGGCCGATGGGTTGGGACGCGTTCGGCCTCCCGGCCGAGAACGCGGCGATCCGCGAGGGCCGCCATCCGCGCGAGACGATCGAGCGGAACATCGAGACGATGCGCGCCCAGATGAAGCGCCTCGGCTGGGCGATCGACTGGGAGCGCGAGGTGTCCTCCCATCAGCCGACCTTCTATCGCTGGACGCAGTGGCTCTTCCAGCAGTTCGTGAAGCACGGCCTCGGCTACCGCAAGGAGGGGCCGGTCAACTGGTGTCCCAACGACCAGACGGTGATCGCCAACGAGTACATCGTCGACGGCCGCTGCGAGCGGTGTGGCGCGGAGGTCGAGCTGCGGAACATGACCCAGTGGTTCTTCAAGACGACCGCCTACGCCGACGAGCTGCTCGAGTACCCGGGCGCGGACTGGCCGGAGCGGACGAAAGCGATCCAGCGCAACTGGATCGGCCGTTCGGAGGGCGCCGAGATCCTCTTCCGCGTCGAGGAGGTCGGCGAGGACGTCGCAGTCTTCACGACCCGCGCGGACACGCTCTACGGCGCGACGTTCTTCGTCGTGGCGCCGGAGCATCCATTCGTCGAGGCGTACGCGAGCGAGGAGGCGAGGGAGTACGCGCGACACGCCGGCGCCCGTCCGGTCGAGGAGCGTGCGGCCGAGACGACGAAGACCGGCGTCTTCACCGGAATGCATGCGGTCAATCCGGTCAATGGCGAGAAGCTGCCGATCTGGGTCGCCGACTACGTCCTGATGGACTACGGCACCGGCGCGATCATGGCCGTCCCGGCCCACGACGAGCGCGACGGCGAGTTCGCCGAGACGTTCTCCCTGCCGACGAAGGTGGTGATCGACGAGGGCGGGAAGCTCGTCAACTCCGGCCGCTTCGACGGGCTGCCGGCGGAGGACGGCGCGCGCGCCATCGTCGGGGCGCTCGAGGCGGACGGCCGAGGCAAGGCGACGGTGCACTACCGGCTGCGCGACTGGAGCGTCTCGCGGCAACGCTACTGGGGCTGCCCGATCCCGTTCATCCACTGCGACGCGTGCGGTGTCGTCCCGGTTCCGGAGGAGGACTTACCGGTGATCCTGCCCGACATCGAGGACTACGCCCCGAAAGGGAGGCCTCCGCTCGCTGCCAACGAGGAGTACATGAACGTCGACTGCCCGCAGTGCGGCGGCCCGGCACGGCGCGATCCCGACACGATGGACACGTTCGTCGACTCGTCCTGGTACTTCCTGCGCTACATCGACTCGCACAACGACGAGGCGGCGTTCGACCGCTTCGTCGTCGACTACTGGCTGCCGGTCTCGCAGTACATCGGCGGGATCGACCACTCGACCGGCCACCTCCTGTACTCCCGCTTCTTCGTCAAGGCGATGAACGACTGGGGGCTGCTCGGCTTCCGCGAGCCGTTCGCGCGCATGTTCCACCAGGGCTGGGTGACGCTCGGCGGGACGAAGATGTCGAAGACGAAGGGGAACGTCGAGGGGCCGGACGCGGTCGTGAACGAGTACGGAGCGGACGCGGTGAGGCTCTACATCCTCTTCATGGGGCCCGCCGACCAGGACATGGAGTGGACGGACTCCGGCATCGAGGGGATCGTCCGCTTCCTGCGGCGGTTGTGGCGCGTCGTGCACGAGGTCGCCGAGGTGGCGCCGTCACCCGGTGAGCGCGAGGGGCTGCTCGCCCGGAAGGCGAACGAGACGATTGCGCGCGTGACCGACGACGTCCTGCGCCGCTTCCAGTTCCACACGCCGATCGCGGCGCTGATGGAGCTGGTGAACGAGCTCGGCGGGGCGACGGACGCGCCGGACGCGCGTTTCGCGGCCGAGACGGCCGTGTCGCTGATCCAGCCGTATGCGCCGCACGCCGCCGAGGAGCTCTGGGGCGTGCTCGGGCACGAGCGCCTGTGGGAAGCGCCGTGGCCGGAGGCCGACGAGGCGCAGCTCGTGCGCGAGACGTTCGAGCTCGTCGTTCAGGTCAACGGGAAGGTGCGCGATCGGTTCATGGTCGACGCCGAGTTGAGCGAGGAGGAGCTCGTCGCGCGCGCGCGCGACAGCGAGCGCGTGCGGAGCTACCTCGACGGCGGCGAGCCGCGCAAGACGATCGTCGTCCCAAAGAAGCTCGTCAACTTCGTGTCCTAGCGCTCCCGCGGATCCGGCCGGTCGACGTTCCAATGCCGGCCGACCGAGGCGAACCAGCGCAAGCTGTCGTCGATCTCCCGCGGAGAGAGAAGGAAGCGGGTGATGACCCGCTGGCCGCCCTCGAAATCGCCGTAGAGGATGTCGACCGCCATGCGCTGCGGCGCTTCGACCGCATGGCGGGCGTCGCGATAGTCGTCGCGTGCCGGGTCGCGGAAGGCGCCCTGCCAGAAGCCGACGTCTCCTGGTGCGACGTAGAGGTCGCGGCTGAGCATCGTGAAGTCCTCGAGCGGACTGTGTGTGTCGTTCGGCCGGAGCTCGAGCTGCGGAAAGAGGTGCCAGCCGTGGAGGACGGCGATCCCGGTCCCGACGTTCCGGATGGCTATTGCGAAGTAGACCGCTTCGGCGGTCGCCTTCGCATCGCCCTGGCCGCCGCCGGCAACGAGCCAGACGTCGTCGGCGAAGCCGACCTTCTGCGGCGCGTCCTCGGTACGCGATTGGACGAGCAGCGGTCGTTGGCCGGCGAGGAGTGACCGCTCTGCAACGCGCGCGGCGCGGTTGGCGGAGCGCACCGAGGCGACGGTCACGCCTGCCAGCACCAGCGTCCCGCCTGCCGAGGCGAGGGCGGAGATCGTCACCCAGTCGGTCACCGCGCGAGTTTACGGAGCTGTGAGGAAGCTGCCACATTCGGGATACGCGTCTGTTGTCACCATTGCCGACATGGATGTCCGGATTCCGGCGCTGTCTCGACGTCAGCTGTTCGGGGTGGTCGCTGCCGCCGCCGTCTTGCTGCTGCTCTTGATCCGCCACCTCGGCGGCAGCGGGAGTGCGGCACCGGTCGTGACGCCCGTGCAGCCGGTGGCGAAGCCGACGGCGGCGGCGCCGAAACTGCTCGTGATCGACGTCGCGGGCGCGGTGCGGCGTCCTGGTCTCTACCGGCTGCGGGAGGGGTCGAGAATCGACGACGCGATCGCGTCCGCCGGCGGACCGACTGCCAAGGCGCAACTGGACACGGTCAACCTCGCTGCGCCGGTCGCCGACGGGGAACAGGTCGTGGTGCCTGGACGAGGTGTGGGCGCCGTCGCGGCGGCGAGCGCTCCGGCCGCCGGCTCCTCGCCGTCGGCTCCGCTCGACCTTAACTCGGCGACGCTCGAGGAGCTCGAGAACTTGCCCGGGATCGGTCCGGTGACGGCGCAGAAGATCCTCGACTACCGGCAGCAGCACGGAGCGTTCCACTCCGTCGCCGAGCTCCAGGGCGTGCCGGGGATCGGCCCCGCCCACATGGCGCAACTGAAGGGGCTCGTGATTCCTTGACGTGACGGCCCGTTTCCCGCACGCATTTGCCGGGTCGCTATGTGTCGGCTTCGCGCTCGCGAACCTCGGACGCCTGACGCTCGTAGACGCGCTCGTCGCGGCGCTCCTCCTCGGCGCACTCGGCCTTCTTTCCGGGGGCCCGTGGTTTCGCTGGGCACTGCTCGCGTCGGCGCTCGTGGCCGTCGCCTGCGCCTGGGGAAGCTTCCGGCTCTCTCAACTCGACCGCAGCGTGCTCGCCTCTCGGATCGGAACCGCCGAGCGGGCGGTCGTCGAGGTCCAGGAGCCGCCGCGGGCAGGAAGCTTCGACCAGCGGATGAAGGCGCTCGTCCTTCGCTGGGGAACGCTGCGCCCGCACGAGCGGGTTCTGCTCAAGCTCCCGCTGGGCCGTGCGCCGCCGCAGGGCGCCGTCCTCCGGTTGGTCGGCGAGCTGCGGGCACCGCCCGGACCGACGAACGGGTTCGACGAGGCGAAGTGGCTGCGCCGGCAGGGCATCCACGCCGTGATGAGCGGCCAGTCGTGGCGGATAGTCGGTCGCCGTGGCGGTGTCTCCGGTATCGGCGACCGCGTCGGACGCTGGCTCAGCGGCGACACGACGCCGGGCCTGAAAGGGGAGCGACGCGACGTCATCGAGGCGATCGTGCTCGGCCGCTCGTCCGGGATGGACGAGGGGCTGCTCGACGACTTTCGCGCCACGGGTCTCTACCACTGTCTCGCCGTCGACGGGCTGAAGGTCGCAGCGGTCGGGGGCGGTGCCGCTGCGGTCGTGTTGCTCCTCGGCTTCGGGAGCTACCTCGCTCAAGTCGCGGCCTTGCTGACGGTTACGGGATACGCGCTCGCCGTCGGGCTCCATCCGTCGGTAGTTCGGGCAGCACTCGCCGCAGGCCTCGGCTCGCTCGCCTGGCTGGCGGGCCGCGAGCGCGACCGGTGGCAGGCATTGCTTGTCGGGGCCGCTGTTCTCCTCGGCTGGAACCCGTACGCGCTCTTCGATGCCGGCTTCCAGCTCTCGTTTGCCGCCGTCGCCTCGATCTTCGTGGTCACGCCGCGCGTCGTCGGAGCGCTCGAGGGATATCCGGTGTCGCATGAGCTCGCGCAGTTGATCGGCGTCTCGACCGCGTGCGGCCTCGCGACGGCACCCGTCACCTGGTTCCAGTTCCATCAGATCTCGCTGGTCACCGTGCCCGCCAACGTCGTAGCGGTTCCCGTGGTCGTCGAGGTGCTCTGCCTTGCACTCCTGACCGCGATGGTGGCGCCGGTCGCTCCCTCGGTCGCGGCAGCGATGGCGCAGCTCAACGGGTTGGGTGCCTGGTTCGTGGCGGTGTGCGCGCGTGCGTTCGCGAGGTTGCCCGGTGCGCAGATCACGTCACCGCGAGCGGCCGCTCTGCTCGGCCTGAGCGCGGTCGGGGTGGCCGCCTATGCTTGGCAGCGTGGCGAGCGAGCGCGAGCTGAAGCCGGTGTACCTCCTGACGGGGACGGACCGGCCGAAGATCGCGGTGGCGCTCCAACGGCTGCGAGGGCGGATCGGTGAGGACGCAACCGAGCAGCTCCACGCCGCGGAGGCATCGGCCGAGGACGCGGTCGCCGCCTGCAACGCCCTCGGTCTCTTCGGCGGTGAGGCGCGCCTCGTCGTGGTCGACGGTGTCGAGACCTGGAAGACGGCAGACGTGAAGGCGCTCGAGACGTACCTAGCAGCTCCGGCACCGACGACCGTCCTCGCGCTCGTCGGCGAAGGGGTCAAACGCGACTCGGCGCTCGCCAAAGCGGTTGCTGCGAAGGGCCAGGTCCTCGCCTACGACGTCACGAAGAAGCAGCTTCCCGAGTGGGTGGCCGAGCAGTTCGCGCGCCTCGGCGCGTCGGCGGATCGCGAGGCCTGCCGCGCGCTGGTCGAGGCTGTCGGTGACGACGTCGGCGACCTCGCGTCCGAGATCCAGAAGCTAACAACGTGGGCGAACGGCGAGCAGATCACGCGTGCGAACGTCGAGGAGCTCGCGGTCGGACGGGCGGAGACGCCGGTCTTTGCCGTCACGGACGCCTGGGGCCGGCGGGACGTCGCTGGAACGCTCCGCGCGACGGAGTCGCTCCTCGATCGCTCGCATCGACCGCGCTCGGGTGAGCTGATCCGGCTCGTCGCCTCGCTCGTCGGCCACATCGGCCGAGTGCGAAAAGCCTCCCGGCTCGCGGACGAGGGCGTCCGCTCGAGCGAGATCGCGAGCCGGCTGAAGATGCATCCGTTCGTCGCCGAGAAGACGACGAAGCAGGCCACCAACTTCTCACCAGACGAGCTGGCGCGGGCGATAGTCCGGCTGGCCGAGCTCGACGCGGGCGCCAAGGGCGGGTCGCGACTCCCGCCCGAGGTTCAGCTCGAGCGGACGCTCGTCGAGATCACCAGACGAGCCGACTAGCGAGGGCGCTACTTCGCCGCAGTCGCGCCGGCGGCGAGCTTCGCGGCCTGCGACTTGCGCCGCGCCACCGTGTTGCGGTGGAGGGAGCCGTTCGCCGCCGCACGGTCGAGCCACTGGACGAGCTCGCGGTGGCGTGCCTCGGTCTCCGTTGCGTCGCCGTCCGCGACGGCCTGGTCGAGGCGCCGCATGAGCGTCTTCGCGGTCGAGCGCCAGCGCAGGTTCTCCTGTCGCTGCCGAGCCGCCTGGCGGACGCGCTTCTCCTGCTGTCTGATGTTCGGCATATTCGGAAAAAGACCCGCAGCTCGCGGGCCGGGCGATGGTAGCAACCCCGCTCCCTATGCTGCCCTCGTGGAGGATGCCGAGCGGCAGCGGCAGGAGCGTCGGCTGGCGCGTGACCGCCGCCGCCGCGAGCAGGGCAAGCCGACGTACTTCGAGAGCGAGGCGACGCTCGACTCCTGGCCGATCTCACAAGATCCGGCCGAGCGGTCGACGGCGATCATGCGTCCCCGCCGTGACCGCGGTGAGCTGATCGAGCTCGAGGCACAGGCGCTCGACGCCGAGGGGTTGGCCGCTCCAATCACGGCCCCCCCGCCGACAACCGCGCCCGAGGCGCTGGAGGGCGACACCGGACGGGGACTGGCCCGCTCCGGCGTCATCTTCGCGATCGCCACCGGAGTCTCGCGGGTGATCGGGTTGGTGCGGGAGATCGCCCAAGCCGCAATCTTCGGCATCAGCGGCCCGGTCAACGCCTTCGAGATCGCGTTCCTGATCCCGAACACTGTCCGGTCGCTCGTGGCCGACTCAGCGCTGTCGGCAGCGTTCGTCCCCGTCTTCAGCGACCTGCTGGTCAAGGGAGAACGACAGCGCGCCTGGAGGGTGGCCTCCTCGCTCTTCTGGCTCATGTTGGTCGGCCTCGGAGGCCTGACGGCGTTCTTCATCGTGATCGCCCCGTGGGTGATGGCAATCTTCGGCTTCGGGCCGGGACACCGGTACGGCGTGATCGCGGCCGAGCTCGCTCGCATCCTCTTCCCGCTCGTGCTCATCCTCGGGCTGACGGGGATCGTGGTCGGGATCCTCAACAGCTACGACCACTTCACCGTCCCCGCTCTGAGCCCGGTGCTGTGGAACGCGATCATCCTCCTCGGACTCGGGCTCGGCGTCCATTCCACAAGCCCGGACGAGCACTCGACGAGGCTCTACATCTACGCGGTCTCGATTCTCGTGGCGACGATTGCGCAGTTCCTGCTGCCGCTGCCGTGGCTGCGCGGGCTCGACGGTCGGCTGCACATGGCAATCGACATCCGAGACCCGGCCGTGAAGCGGACGTTTGTGCTGATGGTTCCGATCACGATCGGCCTCGGCCTGATCAACATCAACGCGCTCATCGATCAGCTGTTCGCGACTCACTTACCGGCGCACGTACTGCATCGGCACGACGCGCCGGCGGCGATCGTGCGGGCGTTCCGGCTCTACATGCTCCCGCAGGGGGTGTTCTCGGTCGCCGTGGCGACGGTGCTCTTTCCGCTCCTCTCGCGTCACGCGTCGAGACAGGACTGGAACGGATTCCGCCACACGATGAGCACGGGGCTTCGGCTGATCTGCTTCCTACTCGTGCCGGCGAGCGTGACGGCGGCGGTCCTCGCGACGCCGATCGTGCGGCTCCTCTATCAGCACGGGAACTTCGGGCCGAAAGACACACCGATCGTGGCGGCCTCCCTTGCCGCATTCGCGCTGGGGCTCACGTTCAACGGGACGATGCTGATGCTCAACCGCGGCTTCTTCTCGCTCCAGTCGCCGTGGATCCCGAGCTGGGTCGCGCTCGGGAATCTCGGCGTGAACGCCGTCCTCGACGCCGTCTTCTACCGGTTCGGGATCTGGGGAATCCCGCTCTCGACCTCGCTCGTGAACATCGCCGGAACTGCGGCGCTCCTCGTTCTCTTCCGCCGGCGGATGCCGGGGTTCGAGATCAGCGAGACCGCTCGGAGCTTCGTCCTCGTGTGTATCGCGTCGGTAGTGCTGGCGGCGGTGGGATGGGGAGTCTGGTACCTGCTGGACTCGGGGCTCGGCCAGTCGCTGCCGGCGCAGATCGTCTCTCTCGGCGCAGGCCTCGTACTCGGCTACGCGGCCTTCTTCGGTGTATGCAGGTTGTTGGGCGTGCGCGAACTGGAGACCTTGTTGCGGCTGCGTCACGGCCGCGCCTGACCTGGCCGGCAGGCCCGGCGAGACTCGCCGCGATAGCAGCGAGGAGGAACAGAGCAACCCGCCTTCTGGCTGGAGCTCGACGCGCATGACGAATCCGGCTGGGGCGCCGCCTGAGCTCGGAGGCGCCGAGCGTCGATCGGTCGCTCGTGCCGAGTAGAACCGGCGCCGAGTTGCGACAGAGTCGTTCGCCCGGCGGCAGGAAACGGTCGTTAGCCTCGATCGCGAGGGCGGAGGGACCACGGACCCCACCCATGGGTGGGGAGCGTTCGGAGCCGCGGCCAATCCGGCCGCGTTCGCATCGGACGTGCGTGAGTACCATCGCCGCTCGTGGAACAGAGCCGCATCCGCAACTTTTCGATCATCGCGCACATCGACCACGGGAAGTCGACGCTCGCGGACCGGATCCTCGAGCTGACCGAGGCGGTCTCGGCGCGCGAGATGCGCGCACAGGTGCTCGACTCCATGGATCTCGAGCGCGAACGGGGCATCACGATCAAGGCCCAGGCCGTCCGGGTCGCCTGGAAGGGGCACGAGCTGAACCTCATCGACACGCCGGGGCACGTCGACTTCACCTACGAGGTCTCACGTTCGCTCCAGGCCTGCGAAGGCGCCCTCCTCGTCGTGGACGCCGCACAGGGAATCGAGGCGCAAACGCTTGCCAATGCCTATCTGGCGATCGACAACGGACTTGAGATCGTCCCCGTCGCGAACAAGATCGATCTTCCCGCGGCCGATCCGGACGGAACGGCGCTCGAGGTGGCCGACCTGCTCGGCGACGACCCTGGCCGCGTACTCCGCATCTCGGCCAAGACCGGCGACGGAGTCGCCGACGTGCTGGACGCGATCGTCGAGCGTGTGCCGCCCCCCGACGGCGACCCCGATTGCCCCGTGCGCGCGCTCGTCTTCGACTCCTCGTACGACCAGTACCGCGGAGTCGTCGCCTTCGTCCGCCTCGTCGACGGCGCTTTCTCGACGCGCGAAACGCTGCGGACCATGGCCACCGACATCCGCTTCGACGCGGAGGAGCTCGGCGTCTTCTCGCCGGCCATGACGCCGGTCGAGCAGCTGACCGCGGGAGAGGTCGGTTATGTCGTCACCGGCCTGAAAGACGTCTCGCGGCTGCGGGTCGGCGACACGCTCACCTCCGTCCTCCAGCCTGCCGAAGAGGCACTGCCCGGCTACAAGGACGTCAAGCCGATGGTCTTCGCGGGACTCTTCCCGACCGACTCGGACGACTACCCGGAGCTCCGAGACGCGCTCGAGCGGCTCAAGCTCAACGACGGCGCGCTCTTCTACGAGCCCGAGACCTCTAGGGCGCTCGGCTTCGGCTTCCGCTCCGGCTTCCTCGGTCTCCTGCACATGGAGATCGTCCGCGAGCGCCTGGAACGCGAGTTCGATCTCGACCTGCTCGTGACCGCGCCGAACGTCGCATATCGGGTGAAGGAGAAGAACGGAGCCTGGGTGGAGGTGCACAACCCCGCCGAGTTCCCGCGGGAGGTCGAGGAGGTCGAAGAGCCGTACGTCGCTGCGTCCATCATCGTTCCGAAGGAGCACGTTGGAGCCGTGATGGAGTTGAACAACGACCGCCGCGGCACCTTCGGGAAGCTCGAGTACCTCTCGCCCGAGCGCGTCCACCTGACGTACGAGCTCCCGCTCGCGGAGATCGTTCTCGACTACTACGACCAGCTCAAGTCGCGCACGCGCGGCTACGCGTCCTTCGACTACGACCTCGCTGGGTTCAAGCCTGGCGACCTGGTTCGCGTCGACGTGCTCGTCGGCAGCGAGCCAGTCGACGCGCTGTCTCTCATCGTCCACCGTGACTTCGCGTACGACCGGGGTCGGCTACTCGTCGACAAGCTGCGCGAGGAGATCCCCCGCCAGATGTTCGACATCCCGATCCAGGCTGCGGTCGGCTCTCGTGTGATCGCCCGTGAGACCGTGAAGGCGAAGCGGAAGGACGTGCTCGCGAAGTGCTACGGCGGCGACATCTCGCGCAAGAGAAAGCTGCTGGAGAAGCAGAAAGCGGGCAAGAAGCGGATGAAGCAGGTCGGCGCCGTCGAGGTGCCACAGGAGGCGTTCCTCGCCGTCCTCAACATCGGCCAGGGACAGAAGAGCTGATGGCACTCGAGATGCGGCCCGAGTGCGAGCGCTGTGGCGTGGCGCTGTCCCACGACTCGAACGCCGTCATCTGTTCGTTCGAATGCACGTTCTGCCGCGCGTGTAGCGAGGCGATGGATTTCGTCTGCCCGAACTGCGGCGGTGAGCTCCTCACGCGGCCGAAGCGCGGCGCGACGTGACGAGTGCAGCCCGTCACCTGTACGTCCACCTTCCGTTCTGTGCGCACCGCTGTGGGTACTGCGACTTCGTGACGGTCGTCGGCCGTGGCGGCCAGCACTCCGCGTACGTCGATGCGCTGCTACAAGAGCTCGACCTCGAGCGGCATGCGCTCGCCGACGAGCTCGAGACTGTCTTCCTCGGCGGCGGAACGCCCACGTTCACCTCGCTCCCGGATCTCGTTCGGCTGCTCCACGAGCTGCCGGCCGCCCCAGAAGTGACGGTCGAGGCGAATCCCGAGACGGTGACGGCCGAACTCGCCCGCGCCCTGCAGGGTGCAGGCGCCACGCGCATCTCCCTCGGCGTCCAGACGTTCCGCCCTGAACTTCTTCGCGTGCTCGAGCGTGTTGCCCAGCCTGACGACGTCCGACGCGCCGTGCACCATCTTCGTGATGCCGGATTCGACAACATATCTCTCGACCTCATCTACGGGATCCCCGGCCAGACCGCCTCCGACCTCGAAGCCGACCTCGGCGACGCAATGGCGCTCGAGCCGGAGCATCTCTCCTGCTATGAGCTCGAGGCGAAGCCGGGGACGCGCTTCACTCACGCCTGGGGAACAGAGCTTGCGCGCCAAGCCGACGCGATGGAGGACTACTTCGAGCGGGTCGTCGAGCGGCTGACGGGCGCCGGCTACAGGTGGTACGAGACGGCGAACTTCTGCCGCGTGGACGCGAATGGGCGGGACCTCCGCGCGCGGCACAACCTCGCCTACTGGCTCGGCCGCGACTACCTCGGGCTCGGGATCGGCGCGGTCAGCACAATCGAGAATCGGCGTTGGCGGAACGCGCCGCGGCTCGGGCGCTACCTGGAGGCGCTCGGGGCGGGGACGCCTCCGGAGCGCGAGCTCGAAGAGCTCGACGTCGACGTTCGAGCGCGGGAGCGGCTGATGCTCGGCCTCCGGCTCGACGAGCCCCTGCCGGTGGACGGACTACGGTCGGCGCTCGATGTCGACGGCCTCGCGCGTGCCGAGCGGCTCGGCCTCGCGGTCGATGGGGGCGAGACGCTGGCGCTCACGCGGCGCGGACGCTTCCTCGGCGGCGGGGTGACGGCCGAGATCATCGCCTGAGCCTGCCGTCCGGCACGAAACCAGCGGCTAAAATCTCCTGCAAATGCTGGAAACAGTGCAGCTGAGCGAACGGCAGCAGGCGGTCCTGCGTCGAGTCGTCGAGGAGTTCGTCGGTACCGGACAGCCGGTGGGATCGAAGACGCTCGTCGAGCGTTCCGACCTACGCGTCTCGCCGTCGACCGTCCGCGCAGCGCTCGCGGAGCTCGAGAATCTCGGGCTGCTCACGCATCCGCACACGTCGGCGGGGCGCGTGCCGACCGAGCGCGGTTACCGCTACTACGCCGACGAGTTGCTCGGCCGACTCGAGCCGCAGCCGGCCGCGTTCCCGCTCGACCTCACGTCGACGAGCACCGAGATCGAGTCGGCTCTGCAAGCGACGACCGAAATGCTCTCACAGGTCACGCGGCTGCTCGCCCTCGTCTCGGCGCCGCCGCTCGAGGCGACCCACGTACGACACGTGGAGGTGCTGCTCCTGCAGCCGCAACTGGTGATGGTCGTCGTCATCACGTCCGCCGGCGGCGTGTCGAAGCGGCTCTTCCACTTCGACGAACCGGTCGACGCCGGAATCGCGCAGTGGGCGAACGACTACCTGAACGAGGCTGTTGCCGGCCTCCAACTCGGTACCGGGCTGCTCCGTCGACGCTTCGAGGAGGTCGGGCTCAGCCCCAACGAGCGTGCATTTCTTGCCGCTCTCTGGCCGGCGTTCACGGAACTCGTCTCGGCCGAGCAGCGACTGTATGTGGGCGGCGCAGCCGATCTCCTCGGCGAAGTCCGCGCGGAGGAGCTCGACGCGTACCGGAGCCTGTTCGAGCTCGTCGAGCGCCGGGCCGACCTGCTCGACGTGCTTGGAGAACCGAGCGCCTCGCGCCGTCCGTTCGTCCGCCTCGGACACGAGCTCGAGCACCCCGCCCTGGCCGAGATCGCGCTCGTCGGAGCGTGCTACGGGCTCGTGCACCGCGCGCTCGGTGCGGTCAGCCTCGTCGGCCCTGTCCGGATGGACTACGAGAAGGCGCTCGGCGCCGTGCGCTCGGCCGCGCTCGAGCTGTCGCGCTTCGTCGAGTCGATCTACGACGAGGCCTGAGCCGCCACGCGACCTCGGCGGCAGACGCCGACGCTACATTCCGAACAGGTGGCGACCACAGACCGGGATTACTACGAGCTGCTCGGAGTCGGGCGCGAGGCGAGCGAAGGCCAGATCAAGCGCGCCTTCCGGCAGCTCGCGCGCGAGCTTCATCCCGACGTGTCCGACGCGCCGGATGCGCACGAGCGCTTCCGTGAGGTCGTCGAGGCGTATGAGGTTCTGTCGAAGACCGAGACGCGCGATCTCTACGACCGCTACGGTCACGCGGGTCTGCGGAGCGGCGGCTTCCAGGCGGGGCACGTCGACTTCGGCAACCTCGCCGACCTCTTCTCGGCGTTCTTCGGAGACGACGTCATGTTCGGCGGCCGCGCCGGGAGCCGGCGCGCACGCGGAGCCGACCTCGCCGCGACGGTCGAGATCGACCTCGTCGAGGCCGCGCACGGTGTCACGCGCGAGGTGCCGTACGAGGTCGCGGTGACGTGCGCGCACTGCGAAGGGAACGGAGCGGAACCGGGCAGCGAGATCAGCGTGTGCACGACGTGCGGCGGCGCCGGGCGGCTGCAGCAGGTGAGTCGGAGCGTCTTCGGCGAGTTCGTCCGCACGCAGACGTGCCCGACGTGCTCGGGCTCCGGGCGACAGATCGAGCAGCCGTGCTCGGAATGCCACGGCGCAGGGCGCGTCGTCGAGGAGCGGACGCTCTCGGTCGAGATCCCGCCGGGCATCCACCACGGTCAGCAGATCCGCCACAGCGGAGAGGGACACGCCGGGGTTGTCGGCGGGCGGGCGGGCGACGTCTACGTAGAGGTGCGGATTCGGCCCGACGAGCGGTTCGTGCGGGAAGGAGACGACATCTACACGACCGTCGCGCTGACCTTCACGCAGGCCGCGCTCGGCGCGACCGTGGCGGTCCCCACGCTCGAAGGAGAAGAGGAGCTCGAGCTGTCGGCGGGGACGCAGCCGGGTGAGATCGTCGTCCTGCGCGGGCGCGGCATGCCCGTGCTGCAGGGCCGCGGCCGCGGCGACCAGCGCATCCTCGTCAACGTCCTCGTGCCGAGACACCTGAGCGACGAGCAACGCCGGCTTCTGCAGGAGTTCGAGGAGCACGCCGACGAGGGCACCTACGGCAAGGCCGACGGTGGGCTCTTCGGCAAGCTCAAGAGCGCCTTCCGCTGAAGCGGTACGTCGTCGTCGGCGGCGAGCCGGAGCTCGCACTCCTGCTTCACATCTTCCCGGAGGGCGTCGAGGAGCTCGACGGCGCCTACGGCGTCTACGCCGACGAGCCGCCGCTCGGCTTCGACGTCGTGACCGTCGACGACGTGGCGGACGGCTGGGAAGACGGTTGGCGCGCGTTCCACCACGGCGTTCGGGTCGGGACAGTGTGGGTGGGGCCGCCGTGGGAGGAGGCTCAGGCTCCGGCCGATTCGATCGCGCTGGTCATCGATCCGGGCCGCGCCTTCGGCACCGGCGCGCATGCCACGACGCGGCTCTGCCTCGAGCTCCTGCAGAAGGTCGAGCCGGCGAGCTTGCTCGACGTCGGCTGCGGCTCGGGCGTCCTGTCCGTCGCCGCGGCGAAGCTCGGCTTCGAGCCGGTGCATGCCGTCGACATCGACGAGGTGGCGCTCGAGACGACTCGCGCGAATGCAGCGGCGAACGGCGTCGTCGTCGACGTCGGGTCCGAGCTCGCGCCAGCGAGCCTGGCCGTGATGAATATCGCGCTCGACGTCGTCGAAGGGATGCTCCCGGAGCTCCCCGTCGCGCGGGCCATCACCTCGGGCTACCTGGAGCGTGACGAGCCGCGCGTCCACGGGTGGCACCGGGTCCGGCGAAACCTTCGCGACGGCTGGGCGGCCGACCTGCTCGTTCGCGACTAGTCCTCGGAAAGCGCGTCGGGCGGGCCGAGCAGGAGCTCTCGCCTCCCGTAGCTGATTACCATCGCGGCGATGGCGAGCTTCTCGGTCCGCTTCCTCGGCTGCAAGGTCTCGCACGTCGACGCGCACGCGGTGCGCGAGCGGCTGCTCGCGGACGGACACGAGGAGCGTGACTGTGCCGACGTGGTCGTCGTGAACACGTGCTGCGTCACGCACGAAGCGGTTGCGAAGTCGCGCAAGGAGGCGGCTCGCGCGGCGCGTAGACACCGGCGGGTCTACGTCACCGGGTGCGGCGCGAACCTCGCCGGGGATGCCTTTTCCGGTTTGCCCGACAACGTCGTGGTCGTCGCGCGCCGGAGCGAGGAGACGCCGGAGTTCGTCGCCGGCGACGTCGGGGCGATCGGCTGCGTCCAGGCGGACGCCCGCCTCGACCGGGTCCGCGCGTTCGTCAAGGTGCAGGACGGCTGCTCGTTCTCGTGCCGCTTCTGCGTGATCCCACTCGTCCGCGGCGCATCGCGCAGCCGTCCGGCCGAGGCCGTGCTCACCGAGATCCGTCGCCGGATCGCCCAGGGGCACCGCGAGGTCGTCCTCACCGGCATCAACCTCGGCTGCTACCGCGACCGCGCCGCCGGCTACCGCCTGTCCCACCTCGTCCGCGAAGCGGGCGCGGCACCTGGGCTCGAGCGGCTGCGCCTCTCCTCGATCGAGATCAACCACGTCGACGACGAGCTCGTCCGCGCGTTGCGCGAGACGCCGACTGCGAGCCGCCACCTACACGTGCCGCTCCAGTCGGGCGACGACGCCGTCCTGCGCGCGATGGGTCGCCGCTATTCCGTCGGCACGTACCTCCGCCGGCTCGAGCCGCTGTGCGCCGACTTCAACCTCACGAGCGACGTCATCGTCGGCTTTCCGACCGAGGACGGGCGGGCTTTCGAGAACACGCTCCGCGTGGTGGGCGAGGCCGGGCTGACGAAGGTGCACGTCTTCCCTTACTCGCCGCGCCCGGGAACCGGCACCGCTGCCGACGACCCGGTGTCGCCGGCGACGAAGAAGGAGCGGAGCGCACGGCTGCGCGCGGCGTCTCACGCGGCCTGCCTCGTCCACTGGCGCTCGAAGGTCGGTCGCGACGACGTGGTGCTCGTCGACCGCCCGGGTCGCGGCTACGGCGACGACTACTCCCCGTGGCTCGTCCCGGATTCGGCCCCGCTCGGCGAACTCGTCGGCGTTCGGGGCGCCGCCGTCTCGGAAGAAGGGATCGTGGCGGCGTGAACGACTGCCTCTTCTGCAAGCTCTACCACGAGGGCGACCTTGTCGCAGCGACGGACGGTTTCGTCGCGATCCGCGACATCAACCCGCAGGCGCCGGTGCATCTGCTCGTGATCCCCGAGCGCCATGTCAACTCGTTCCGCGAGATCGGCGAGTTCACGGCCGACGAGGACAAGCGGATGCTCGAGTTCGTGGCCGAGGTCGCTGCACGCGGGGGGTTGACGGATTACCGTGTCGAGGTCAACGTGGGCCCAAGCGCGGGCCAGACGATTTTCCATCTGCACTGGCACATCAAAGGCGGCTGGGCTTGAGCCGTAGGCTCGACGGAGTCGAACAAGGAGTGGAGGCGGCGGCTTTGCCGGCGCCGGAGCGGAAATGAGCCTGATCGAGGACATCGACGACGAACTGAAGGATGCGATGCGGGCGCGCGACGCGGAGCGTCGCGACACGCTGCGACTGATCCTCAACGCGCTCAAGAACTCGGAGAAGGAGCTGCAGCGTCCCCTCAGCGAGGACGAGGAGCTGCAGGTGCTGCAACGCGAGCGGAAGCAGCGGGTCGAGGCGGCCGAGGCCTTCCGCACCGGCGGGCGCGAAGAGCAGGCTGCGGCCGAGGAGCGCGAGCTCGACGTGCTCGAGGAGTTCATGCCCGAGCCGCTCTCCGAGGACGAGGTGGAGGAGATCGTCGATGATGTCATCGCCGAGGTGGGGGCGACGAGCATGGCTGACCTCGGCCGGGTGATGGCCGACGTGATGCCGCAGATCGCCGGCCGCGCGGACGGCTCACAGGTCAGCCAGATCGTCCGCGAAAAGCTCGCCTAGTTCGCGAGGCTCCGCTTGGCTCGCGTCTGAGCCGGAGGCACGAAGCACCGCCGAGACCGCGCTCTCGGCGGTGCGGAGTTCCGTCTCCAGCGCGTCAGCTTCGTGCGCTAGGGAACGCGCCGGGCGCCGTCGTAGCCGCCGAAGCTCGACATACTGTCGATGCGGACGACGGAACCCGTGTGCGGCGCATCGACGAACCGGCCGCCGCCGAGGTAGATCCCGACGTGGCCGAGGCCGTTGAAGAAAACGAGGTCGCCGGGTGCCGGTGACGAGATCGGCTGCGTGGCGTTCCACTGGGCCACGGTGTAGTGCGGGAGCGAGATCCCGAGCTGTGCGTAGACGTACATCACGAGGCCGGAGCAGTCGAAGCCGCTCGGGCTCGCGCCACCGTAGACGTACGGGACGCCGAGGTACCTCAGCGCGATCGAGGCAGCCGCCGAATGGCCGGCGCCGCCATTCCCGACGGGAACACTGACCGGCGGGGGCACGATCGTCGGCGCGGACGAGGGCGCCGACTGCGCCTGTTGAGCCTGGGCTCGCTCTGCCGCCTTCCGCACGGCCTCCTCCTGGCGCAACCGCTCCAGCGCTGCGGCCCTCGCTGCCCGCTCGCGCGCCGCCTCCTGCGCCTGCAGCTGCGAAATCGTCGTGTGGATCGACGCGAGCAGCCGCTTCTGCTGCCCGAGCTCCGACAGGACCGTGCGGTGCTCGGCCTCGATCTCGCTTACCGCAGCCTCGCGCTTTTGCTCGAGTTGCTTCAGCTGCCGCTCCCGTGACTGCACCGAGTGCTCGAAGCTGAGCGCCTGCTGTCCGAGCGCGGCGTCCTGGTTCGAGAGCACCTGCGCGGACTCGGCGCGGTCGATGAGCTGCGAGATGCTGTGTGCGCCGGCGAGCACGTCGACCGTGCTCGGAGCGCCGTTCACGTAGAGCGAGTACAGGCGCGCCTCGAGCCGCTTCTGCGCGGCGTGGAGGTTGCCCCGCGCCACGTGGAGTCGGTACTCGTTTTGCTGCAGGCTGTGCTTGACGAGCGTCAGGCGCTGCTTCGCGCTCCACTCTCGGTCCTGGACGGCCTGGAGCTTGTCCCCGATCTGGTTGACCTGCGCAAGGACCGAACGCTCGTGGGTCTGCTGCGCGCGGATCTCAGGCGTCGAGTGCGCGCCCGCGACAGTGGCCGCCAGCGCTGCTGCGAGAGCGGCGAAGGCGAGCGTGCAGAGGAGTACGAGACCGTGACGTCGCATAGGAAACGGCGTTGCAAAGGGGACCCGAGCCCGGGACGCTAGCGCATAGAGCTGACGGAGTCATGTTCGTGCTCGCCGCAACGAACCCTTGTTCCCTTCTTCCCGGGCGCCCGGGAGCTGCCGCAGAGCGCCCTACACTGCCGTTTGTGCAAACGGTTCTCGACGTCTCGAACGAGGTCGCGGCGGAGCTCGCGGGCATCGGCGACCCGGTTCTCGAGGCGCTCCGGGACCGGCTCGGCTGCACCGTCAACCTCCGCGGCAACCGCCTCACGCTGGCCGGAGACGGCCCGAAGGTCGCGGAGGCGCAAGCAGTGGTCGAGGAGCTCGTCGAGCTCGTCGAGGGCGGCCAGGAGGTCGGCGCAGGCACCGTCGACGCCATCCTCGGCGCCATCGACCAGGCCGAGGACGTGCGCGAGATTTTCTCCGACGTCGTCTGGTCGCACCGCGGCAAGCGGATCACGCCGAAGACCGTCACGCAGAAGCGCTACGTCGACGCCATCCGCGAGTGCACCGTCACCTTTGGCATCGGCCCGGCGGGGACGGGCAAGACATATCTCGCGATCGCGCTCGCCGTGGCGGCTTTGTCGGAGAGGCAGGTCGGCCGCATCATCCTCACCCGCCCCGCGGTCGAGGCCGGCGAGCGGCTGGGCTTCCTGCCCGGCGACGTGCTCGCAAAGGTCGACCCGTACATGCGGCCGCTGTTCGACGCGCTCTACGACACGATGGACCCGGAGAGGCTCAACGCGTACATGGAGCGCGGCACGATCGAGGTCGCGCCGTTGGCATTCATGCGTGGCCGGACCCTCAACGACAGCTTCGTCATCCTCGACGAGGCGCAGAACACCTCTCCCGAGCAGATGCAGATGTTCCTCACCCGGCTCGGCTTCGGCTCGAAGATGGTGGTGACCGGGGACGTGACCCAGGTCGACCTGCCGCGCGAGCAGGCGTCCGGCTTGATCCAGGTGCGCGAGATCCTGGCCAGCGTCGACGGAATCGCGTTCGTCGAGTTCAGCCATCAGGACGTCGTCCGCCACAAGCTCGTGCAGCGGATCGTGGAGGCCTACAAGCGCCACACCGAGCAGACCGGGTCGCAGCGGAGCCGGTGATCGACGTCGAGCTCGTCAACCGTTCGGGCAGCGAGGTGGACGAGACGGCCGCGGTCGAGCTCGCGCGCACCGTCCTCGCGGGTGAGGGCGTCGGAGCGGGAGAGCTCGGGCTCGCATTCGTCGGGCCGGACGAGAGCCGTGCGCTGAAACGGGAGCACCTCGGCGTCGACGAGGCGACCGACGCGCTCGCCTTCCCGATCGACGGCTTGGGCGCGCTTCCGGACGGTGTGCCGCGCCAGCTCGGCGACGTCGTGCTGTGTCCGGCGGTGGTCGGCGAAGAGTGGCGCGGGCCGCTCGTGCACGCTCTCCTCCACCTCGTCGGCTACGACCACGGGTCCGAGATGGAGGCGCGCGAGGCGGTGTATTCGGCGTGAGCGTCACTCAGCTCCCGCGCGACCCCGAGGACGAGCAGCGCGAGCGGGCGCCACGCCGTTCTGCGCCGCGCGCTCCGGGTCGTGCGCCGTCCCTGCTCGACAGCTTCAACTATGCCTTCGAGGGGATCATCCACGTCCTCCGCACGCAGCGGAACCTCCGCATCCACTTCCTGGCGGCGGTTCTCGTGTTCGGGGCCGCGCTGGCCGTCGGCGTCACGCGGCTCCAGCTGATCGCCCTCGTGCTCGCCATCGCCTTCGTGCTCGTCGCGGAGATGCTGAACACGGCGATCGAGGGACTGATCGACGTCTCGACGACCTCCTTCGACCCGAACGCGAAGCTGGCGAAGGACATCGCCGCCGGCGCGGTGCTGATCGCGTCGATCACGGCCGTCGCGGTCGGCTTCCTCGTCTTCCAGGGAGCGGTCGGGCAGCGAGCGACGCACGTGCTCAACCGGGTTCGCGACGCCCCCGCGGACATCACGCTCGTCGCGCTCGTCCTCGTCGTCCTCATCGTCATCGCAACGAAGGCCTGGACAGGCCACGGCACGCCGCTTCGTGGGGGCCTGCCGTCGGGACACGCTGCGGTGGCGTTCGCGGTGTGGATCGCGGTGACGTACCTGGTCGGCGACGAGCACCGCTTCGTCGTCTCGGCGCTCACGCTGATCATGGCGCTGCTCGTCGCGCAGACTCGGGTCGAGTCGGGCATCCACTCGGCGCTCGAGGTCGCGTACGGCGGTGCGCTCGGCGCACTCGTGACTCTCGTCGTCTTCCAGCTGGTCGGCTGAGCGTGGGCATGAGCGATCTCGTCGCAGAGCAGAAGCGCTACTACGCCGAGCGGGCGCCGGAGTACGACGACTGGTGGTATCGGCGCGGCCGCTACGAGCTCGAGCCGGACGCGCTCGCGCGCTGGCGGGACGACGCCGCCGAGGCGGAGGCGGCGGTCGAGGCGCTTGCGCCGCTCGGTGCTGTCCTCGAGCTCGCGGCCGGCACCGGGATCTGGACGCGCAAGCTCATCCGGCTCGCGGATCGTGTCGTGGCCGTGGACGCGAACGCGGAGACGCTCGCCCTCAACACGTCGGACGCCGAGCTCGTGGAGGCCGATGTCTTCGAGCTGTGTCTGGGCGAGCGGTTCGAGCTCGTCTTCTTCTCCTTCTGGCTCTCGCACGTTCCCGAGGATCGGTTCGACGAGTTCTGGAAGCTCGTGCGGACCGCGCTCGTACCGGACGGTCGCGTGTTCCTCGTCGACAGCGGCGCGGGCGACAGCGCGCACACCGGCACCGACCAGGAGGGCTGGGAGGAGACGCGGTCGCTCGCCGACGGTCGCACGTTCCGCATCGTCAAGCGGCGGTGGTGGCCCGAGGAGCTCGTGGATCGCGTGCGCTCGTCGGGCTTCGAGCTCGATCTGCACGAAACCGCGAACGGCCACTTCCTGTACGGCGCGGGAGCTCCCAGATGACGGCCGAGGAGCTGCTCGACCGGGCCGACGCGGCGGCGAAGAATGCCTACGCGCCGTACTCGAACTATCAGGTCGGCGCCGCCGTCCTCACTCGCGACGGCCGCGCCTTCGCGGCGGCGAACGTCGAGAACGCGGCGTATCCGCTCGGCGTCTGCGCCGAACGAGCGGCGATCGCCAAGGCTGCGAGCGAAGGGGTACGGCCCGGCGAGGTGGAGGCGATCGCGATCACGGCCTCCCCGTGCGGCGGCTGTCGCCAGTGGCTCCACGAGTGGCGGTTCGAGCGCGTCCACTTCCGCCGGACCGACGGCACGATCGCGACCTACGGCGCCGACGAGCTGCTGCCGGAGACGTGGGATCTGCCGGAAGGATGAGGTCGGGAATCGTCGCGGTGGCCGGCCGGCCGAACGTCGGCAAGTCGACGCTCGTGAACGCGATCTGCGGCGGCAAGGTGGCGATCGTCTCCGACAAGCCGCAGACGACGCGCCGGCGCATCTTCGGCATCGCGAACGGGGACGACTATCAGCTCGTCCTCGCCGACCTCCCGGGCTTCCAGCGGCCGCTCGATGCGCTCACCGAGCGCATGCAGAAGACCGTCGACGCTGCGTTCGAGGAGGTGGAGGCTGTCCTCTTCGTCCTCTCGGCGCGGGAGCGGATCGGCGCCGGCGACCGCTTCATCGCCTCGAGGGTATTCGGGCTCGGCGTCCCGGTCGTGATCGCGCTCAACAAGGTCGACCGGCTCAAGGCGAGCCACATCGCGACGCAGATGAACGTCGCGGCGAAGCTTGGAGCCTTCCACGCGCTCCATCCGGTGAGCGCGAAGACGGGAGACGGCGTGGCGGCGCTCCGCGACGAGCTCGTGGGGCTGCTGCCGGAGGGGCCCCTCTACTTCCCGCAGGAGCAGCGCACCGATCTCTCGGTCGAGCTGCAGCTGGCCGAGCTCGTCCGCGAGAAGGCCCTCTGGCTGACGCGAGACGAGGTGCCGCACTCGATCTCCGTCGAGGTGGAGGAGATCGAGGACAAGGTCGTACGTGCGTCGATCCTCGTCGAGACCGACTCTCAGAAGCAGATCGTGGTCGGCAAGGGCGGCGCGCTCGTGAAGGACATCGGGACCCGCGCTCGGCCGGAGATCGAGGCCCTGCTCGGGCATCCGGTCTTCCTCGAGCTCATGGTCAAGGTGCGGCCGAGGTGGCGCCGCGACGCCGCCACGCTCGAACGGCTCGGCTTGTAGGAACTCCCAGCTACGAGCAGGTGGCGCCGCCGTGAGCGGCGAGCCACTCCTTCAGCGCCCGGATTCGCGTCGCCGCCTGCAGCAGCCGCGACTGGAGGTGCGTCGAGTCGGCTTCGTCGGCGAGGAGGGTCGCGTAGCCCCGCTCGCTGGCGCTCTCCGCGCCGAAGATGAGTAGGTCGGAGCCGGCGAGCATCGCCCGCGTCGCCGTATGCGGGATCCGGTCGGCGGCCGGCGCCGTGAGCGAGTCGGTCACCGTGACGCCCGTGAAGCCGAGCTGTTTCCGCAGCAGCCCGTTGATGATCGTGCTCGAGAACGCGGCCGGCCTCTTCGATCCGTCGAGCTTCGGGTAGACCGCCGTCGAGAGCATGACGAGCTTCACCCCGGCGCGGACCGCGCTCTGGAACGGAAGCAGCCCCTGGTGGAGCTTCGAGGCGGCGGCGCGGATCACGATCCGGCCGTTGTCCGTGTTGCCGCTCGCGAGGCCGAGGCCGGGGAAGTGCTTCGCCGTCCCCGCGATCCCGTTCGCCTGCAGGCCGCCGACGAAGGCGCTACCCAACTGCGCGTTCCAGGTGCGCGAGTGCGAGAAGGCGCGCGAGCCGAGGAAGTTGTGCGCCGAGTCCGGCGTGTCGACGACGGGCGCGAAGTCGACATCGATCCCGACGGAACGAAGCGCCTCCGCCGCGGCGGAGGCCTGGGAGTGTGCCACGGCTGCGCTCGTCATCTCGTCCGGAGCCTCCGTAGGGGGTGCCCAGGCGAGGCGCCTGACGATCCCGCCCTCCTGGTCGACGGCGATGAGGAGCGGCTCGCCGCGCATGCATGCCGCGTGCTGCAGCTCGTCAGTGACTGTCTCGGCGGTACGTCGTGTGAGCCAGCCGTTGCCGAGGAGGACGACGCCGCCCATCTTCCCGTTGCGGATCCGCGTGAGGAACCTCTGGCTGGGCGGGCCGACGAGCGTCCCCATCACGGTCTCGGCGGTGTCGGAGAAGCCCGTGGTTGCGTGTGTCGTCGCCGCCGGCCTCGACGTCGATCCCGACCTGGCTGTCGTCGGAACGACCGAAACGGCCGCCACGGCGACGAGAATCGCGAGTGCCCTGATCATCCCGCGCAGGGTAGCCCTCGTCTCGGCGCAGTCCTCGTGCGGTGAATTGTCGGGCTGCGGCCCAGGACTAGACTCAGTGCATGGCTCAGGCGCCCGCATTGCCGGCAGGGTTCGAGCTCCCGCTCGAAGCGCGGCTGCCCAGGATCGGGGCCGTCGACGCGGTGGCGCTCGAGGAGCGCGCGGCGTCGCTCGCGAAACGCTCGATCAAGCGTGAGGCGAAGGTCTGGGCGCTTCAGCTGGCGATCCGGACGATCGACCTGACGACGCTCGAGGGGGCGGACACGCCGGGAAAGGCGGCGGCGATCGCCTCGAAGGCGCTGCGGCCGGACCCGTCCGATCCTTCCGTGCCACCGGTCGCTGCCGTGTGCGTCTATCCGAACCTCGTGCCGGCCGTGCGTGAGCGGCTTGGGGACAGCGACATCAAGATCGCGGCGGTCGCTACCGGGTTCCCGTCGGGCCAGTACCCGACGGCGATCAAGGTCGCCGACGTACGCGCGACGGTCGAGCTGGGGGCCGACGAGATCGACATGGTGATCGATCGCGGCGCTTTCCTCTCGGGTCGCTACGCAAAGGTCTACGACGAGATCGTCCAGGTGAAGGAGGCCTGCGGAGACAAGCACCTGAAGGTGATCCTCGAGACCGGCGAGCTCGGCACCTACGACAACGTGCGGCGGGCGACGCTGCTCGCTATCGCGGCCGGGGCGGACTTCGTCAAGACGTCGACGGGGAAGATCTCGCCGGCCGCGACGCTGCCGGTCGCGCTCTGCATGCTCGAGGCGATCCGCGACGTGTACGGGGAGACCGGCAGGCGCATCGGCTTCAAGGCGGCGGGCGGGATCCGGCAGTCGAAGCAGGCGGTGCAGCATCTCGTGCTCGTGCACGAGACCCTCGGGCCGGAGTGGCTGACCCCCGAGCTGTACCGGCTCGGTGCGTCCTCGCTGCTCAACGACATCCTGATGCAGCTCCGCAAGGAGCGCACCGGCACCTACCAGAGCGGCGACTACTTCACGAAGGACTAAGAGACAGGATTCCGTGACGAAGTTGGCACACTCGCGCGAACACTCGGCGCCTAGTCTTGCCCCCTCCCATCAGGGTGGGGGGTGGGTTCGTGGGTGAGCTGGACAACCCCCCGGCCGGGGTCGACGTACCCGGCGACTGGACCTACGCGAGCGCGCCCGAGTCGCGCGACATCGTCCACGTCCGCGAGCGCTACGGGTACTTCGTCGGCGGTGAATGGCTAGAGCCCGCCGAGACGTACGAGACCATCGCTCCCCGCGACGAGGAGCCGCTCGCAGCCGTCGGCCAGGGCACGGCCGAGGACGTCGGTCGCGCGGTCGCCGCCGCCCGCACCGCGTACGCGGACGGCTGGTCTTCCCTCCGCGGCTCGGAACGAGCGAAGTACCTCTTCCGCATCGCTCGCCTCCTCCAGGAGCGCTCACGTGAGTTCGCCGTTCTCGAGTCGCTGAACGGCGGCAAGCCGATCAAGGAGTCGCGCGACGTCGACCTCCCGCTCGCCGCGGCCCATTTCTTCTACTACGCCGGCTGGGCGGACAAGCTCGAGTACGCCTTCCCGAACCGGCGCCCGCACCCGGTCGGCGTCGCGGGCCAGATCATCCCGTGGAACTTCCCGCTCCTCATGCTGGCGTGGAAGGTCGCGCCGGCGCTCGCCTGCGGCAACACCGTCGTGCTCAAGCCGGCCGAGACGACCCCGCTGACCGCGCTCCTCTTCTGCGACGTCCTCCGCCAGGCCGAGCTCCCTCCGGGCGTCGTCAACATCGTCACGGGCGACGGCCGCACCGGCGCCGCGCTCGTCGAGAGCGAGGACGTCGACAAGATCGCGTTCACCGGCTCGACCGAGGTGGGCAAGGAGATCCAGCGACGGCTGGCCGGCACCGGCAAGAAGCTCACGCTCGAGCTCGGCGGCAAGGCCGCGAACATCGTCTTCGACGATGCGGCGCTCGACCAGGCCGTGGAGGGGATCGTCACCGGGATCTACTTCAACCAGGGACACGTCTGCTGCGCCGGGTCGCGCCTTTTCGTCCAGGAGTCGATCTACGAGCCGCTCGTCGCCAAGCTCGAGCGGCGCCTCGCGACCCTGCGGGTGGGCGATCCGCTCGACAAGAACACCGACGTCGGCGCGATCAACTCCGCCGCCCAGCTCGAGAAGATCCAGGAGCTCGTCGCCTCCGGAGTCGAGGAGGGCGCCCGGATCTACCAGCCGCCGTGCGTGCTTCCCGAGAAGGGTTACTGGTTCGCGCCGACCGTGTTCACTGACGTCGCGCAGAGCTACCGGATCGCGCAGGAGGAGATCTTCGGTCCGGTCCTCTCGGTCCTCACCTTCCGCACGCCGGAGGAGGCGCTGGAGAAGGCGAACAACACGCCGTACGGGCTGAGCGCGGGCGTCTGGACGGAGAAGGGCTCGCGCATCCTCTGGATGGCGCAGCGCCTGCGCGCCGGCGTGGTCTGGGCGAACACGTTCAACCGCTTCGACCCGACCTCGCCGTTCGGCGGCTACAAGGAGTCTGGCTTCGGTCGCGAGGGCGGGCTGCACGGACTCGAGCCGTATCTGGAGTTCGACGAATGAGCCGCCTGCCGGTCAAGAAGACCTACAAGCTCTTCATCGGTGGCGCCTTCCCGCGCAGCGAGTCGGGACGCACGTACGACGCGGAGGGGCAGAACGTCGCGCGCGCCTCGCGCAAGGACGTCCGCGACTCGGTTCGTGCTGCGCGCGAGGCGCAGTCGGGCTGGGCGAAGGCAACCGCGTACAACCGCGGCCAGGTGCTCTATCGCCTCGCGGAGATGGTCGAGGCGCGCGTCGCCGAGTTCGCCGAGCTGTGTAACGGGCGCGACGAGGTCGAGCAGACGATCGACCGCATCGTCTGGTACGCAGGCTGGGCCGACAAGCTGCCGCAGGTGCTGGGCGGCTCGAATCCCGTCGCCGGCCCGTACTTCAACTTCACGGTGCCCGAACCGACCGGCGTCGTCGCCGTGCTCGCGCCTGACGAGCCGCCGCTGCTGGGACTCGTGACGCGCCTTCTTCCCCCGCTCGTCGGGGGAAACGCCGTCGTCGCCGTGGCGTCGGAGAACCGGCCGCTGGCCGCGATCGAGCTGGCCGAGGGCCTCGCCACGAGCGACGTCCCGGACGGCGTCGTGAACCTCTTGACCGGACACCACGCCGAGCTCGGGCCGGTGCTCGCCTCGCACATGGACGTCAACGCGATCGACCTCTCCGGCGCCGACGGAGACGCGTCGGAGCTCGAGCGTCTCGCGGCCGACAATGTCAAGCGTGTCGTGCACGGCCGTGCCGACGTGCAGAGCCCGTGGGAGATCGCCTCTTTTCTCGAGCTGAAGACGGTCTGGCACCCGATGGGGCAGTGAGGTGGGAGAATCGGTGCTCGTGAACTCGAGCCGCCGCTTCAGCCACGCGATCGCCGAGGGCGACGGCATCTCCGTGGTCGCTGCCGTCGAGGACGCCGACGCCGCGCGAGCCGCCGAGACGCAGCGGGCCGAAGCGCTCGTCGTCACGGGCGACCCGGCGCGCTTGCGAGAGGCGACTCGCCTGCCGATCCTGTGGCGCGCGGATGCGGAGGTCGATCGAGCCGCCGAGGTCGCGGACGCCGTGACCCTCACGCTTCCGGACGAAGACGAGGATCACGACCATGTTCACCGGCGCCACGACGACGCGCTGGCCGTCGGCCTCGATTGCGCGGTGGAGGTACACAACGAGGAGGAGCTCGAGCGAGCGCTCGAGGCTCTCGATCCGGAAATCTTCCTCCTCGCGCCGCCGCCAGGGCCTCCGCACGAGCGACTCGAGGCCGTCCTCGACCTGCTCGCGGAAGTACCGGCGGGCAAGCTCGCGATCGCGGATCTCGTCGTCACGACCGAGGACGAGGTGCACGAACTGGAGCGCGCCGGCGTGGACGCGGTGATCGTCCATGCCGCGGACGTGTCGCCGCTCGCGGGCGAGGCTCCGCCCGAGGTCTAGCCGAAGAACGCGTGCGCCACGTCGTACCACTCGCGTGGCACGACCTTCAGCTGCGCGGTCGCCTCCGCCAGGGGGACGGCGACCACGTCGTCCCCCTGCAGGGCCGCCATCTGGCCGAACTCGCCCGCCAGCGCGAGGTCCGCGGCCTTCAGCCCGAACCGCGTCGCGAGCACCCGGTCCCGCGGGGTCGGAGTGCCGCCGCGTTGTACGTGACCGAGCACGGTGACGCGCGTCTCGAAGCCGGTGCGCTCCTCGATCTCCCGCCCGAGCGCCTCGCCGACGCCGCGCTTCGCGAGGATCACATGCCCGAACTGATCCTGCTCGCCGCCGTCCGCGAGCCCGGGCAGCTCGCAGCCTTCGCTGACGACCACGATGGAGAAGTTCTTGCCGCGCGCGTGCCGCTTCCGGATCGATTCCGCGACTACCTCGAAGTCGACCGGGACCTCCGGCACGAGGATCACGTCGGCCCCGCCGGCAATGCCGCTCATCACGGCGATCCAACCGGTTTGACGGCCCATCACCTCGACGACCATGACGCGGTTGTGCGACTCGGCGGTCGTATGAAGCCGGTCGATCGCCTCGGTCGCGATGAAGACGGCGGTGTCGAAGCCGAACGTGTAGTCGGTGCCGGAGAGGTCGTTGTCGATCGTCTTCGGGACGCCGATGACCGGGAGCTCATGCTCGGCGTGCAGGCGCGCCGCGACGCCGAGCGTGTCCTCGCCGCCGATCGCTACGAGCGCATCGAGACCGCGGTCGGTGAAGTTCTGCAGTACGCGCTCGACACCGCCCTCGAGCTTGAACGGGTTCGTGCGGCTCGTGCCGATGATCGTGCCGCCGCGCGGGAGGATCCCGGAGACCTGCGCAGGCCCGAGGTCCTCGAAGATCGGATCCACGAGGCCGCGCCAGCCCTCGCGCACCGCGACGACGTCCCAGCCGGCCGCGTCGGCCCGGCGTACGACGGCGCGGATCACCGCGTTCAGCCCGGGGCAGTCGCCGCCGCCGGTGAGGATTCCGACGCTCATCGCCATTCGGCCCGAGCCTAGATGCTCCGCCCGGACCGACGTAGAGTGTCCTGGCGTTCTACTGGGGCGGGGTGGGGCTGTTCCTGGTCGGGACCGGAGTCGTCACGTACGCCGTCCTTCGCCGCCGCAGCAGCTAGAGGGAACGATGCCGAAGGTGGGGGTCGAACCCACACGGCCCGTTAAGGCCACCGGATTTTGAGTCCGGCGCGTCTGCCAGTTCCGCCACTTCGGCGTGCGACGTCATGGTACGCGGGAATCCGGCGAGCAACTTCGCTGCATTGTGGTGCAACAAAAATTGTTGCGCAACAGAAGGCGTTGCGCTAAGCTGCGAGGCATGGCTGTCGCCATCGCAACGAAGGTGGACGCCCTGCGCGCCGACTTCGGCTCGGCCGCGCGGCTCGCCGACATGCTCGGCGTCAGCCGCGCCCAGGTGACGCGCTGGCTCCGCGGCTCCGGGATCGACCCCTTGAACGCCGAGAAGGTCGACCTGCTCGAGCTCGTGTGGGCAAACCTCCTCCGTCTCTACGAGCCCGAGGCGGCTCTGGCGTGGCTGTTCGGCCTCAATCCGTATCTGGGCGACCGGAGGCCGATCGACCTCGTCCGCGCCGGCCGTACCGAGGAGTTGATGCGCGCCATCCGGGCCGAGCGCTCGGACACCTTCGCGTGATCCTGTACCGCTGCTTCGCCTGGAACTCGCGCGTCCGCCCCGATCGCCCCGACGGCGCCCTCTGGTTCCCGCGTCCATACCAGGGCGACGGACGCCACGACAACGCCGACCTCTACGGCTGCCTTTATCTGTCCGAGCGACCGCTCTCGTGCGTCGTGGAGCAACTCGCGCGGTTCCGGGGGCAGCGGCTGCTGCCGGCGCTGCTCGTGCGGCGGGCCCTCCCGCTTGCGCTCGCCGAGCTCGAGCTGCCCGGCAAGACGCAGCTTGTCGACCTCGACGACCCGGTGGTGCTCCAGCGCGAGCAGCTTCGGCCGTCCGTCGTCGCGACGCGGGCGCGCGAGGTGACACAGCTGCAGGCACGCGCGCTCTACGAGCGGCATTCCGACGCTGCAGGAGTGCGCTGGTGGTCGACGTTCGAGGCGCAGTGGCTGAACGTGACGCTGTTCGATCGGGCGGAATCCGCGCTGCGGCTCGTCTCGGTGAGGGCGCTCGACGTCGCCGACGACGAGATCGCCGCGGCGGCGGACTTCCTCGGCCTACGCGTCCCCTGACCCCACCCGGATCGGGAAGTAGGGCGGGGCCAGGAGAAAGCCGACCCGCGCGTCGGGGCCGCGATGGCCGCGGGCCATCTGGAGCGCGGCGCCAATCCCGCCGATCGGGACGAAGCCGAGCTGCCGCACCGCGGCGGCGTCCCGCGCGCCCGCGACGTAGACCGCACCGAGCCGGTCGAGCGCAGGCCGACAGGCCTCCCAGTCGCGGAACGGCAGCAACGGGTGGACGGTGCGGCCGGCGCGGTACTCCTCTGCGGCGCGCGCGTCCGCAGCAACGGCCTCCTCCGCGGCGGCGAGGAGGTCGGGGTCGCGGGCGATCGGGTCGGAGCGGAAGAAGACGCGGTACGGCTGCTGCGTCGGAGCGGCGAAGGTGCGCCGGAAGCGGTGGACGAGGATGACGATGCCGCCGTCGCGAACGGGGAAGGCATCTCGCCACAGCCCGAGTGCGTGCGCGAGGCCGAGGTGGGCCGCGAGCAGCGGGTTCGGCTTCTCGCGCGGTAGGAACGGCGTCGTCCCCGGGATCCCGATCACGAGGGCGTCGAGCGGCTCGTCGAGCGTCGCTCGGCGCAGCTCGATCGCGCGGAGCAGGGCTTCGGCGTGTGCGACCGACGGCGGGCCGGCGAGCACTGCCGCCGTCGTCCTGGTTCCGCGCAGCGTGCGGAGGACACGGCGCCGGACGGATTCCGGCGCGGCCGAGAACGCGAATCGGAGCGGTGAGCCGGCGATTCGCTCGGCCGCCTCCGGCTCGTAGGGATAGCCGCGCAGCGCGCCCGTGAACTGCGGGTGGTTGAGGACGAGCGAGACGCCGAAGATTGGGACGCGGCCGCTCACCGCCCGCTCGACGAGCGTCGCGAGCCGCCAGCCTTCCGAGCCCCCGGTTTCGAGCAACGAATCGGCGGTCGCACGCCTCTGCGTCTCGGCGTCGGCGGCGGCGAGCAGCACCGCGGGGCCGCCGTGCAGGACGCTCTCCGCGGCGCTCACCACGACGACGAGGTCCGTCTCGACGAGCTCACGGGCGACGCGGACCCGAGGCGCGTCTGCGGGAAGCCCGGTGAGGGCGGGGTCGGCGGCGTCGTGCACCGCCACGTGGCCATGGAAGCGGCGTCGGAGCTCCGGGGTGACGAGTGCCGCAATCTCCGGAACGCTCGAGCGGCGGGCGAGGCCTCCTGCGACGAGCAGGGTCTGGTTGCCGGTCGGGATCCCGAGCTCCTCGAGCGCCTCGACCACCGCCGCGATCGCCAGCGCTCGCTGGTTGCCCTGTACGCTCGCGACCGGCACCGCGGGCGGCTCCAGCACGATCGTCGCCCGCGCTGCGCCCGCCGCGACCGTCTCCAGCGGCGGCCCGTCGAGCGGGAAGCGCACCGCCTCGCGGGTTGCGGCGTGGACGTCCGTCGCCCGGCCCGGGGCCGGCGGCCGCAACACGCGAGCGTCGGCGGGTGCCGACGCGACGACGATGCGGCTGCCGGACAGGAGCGGGACGCGCGGCATCGGCGGATTCAAGCATTGGTCGGAATACACTCGGACGGATGTCGCCGAAGACCCTTACCGGAGCCGAGCTCGACCTGAACGACGCGCCCGCGCGCGACGCCGAACTCTTCCTCGTCGACGGCAACAACCTCGCCTACCGCGCCTTCTTCGCCCTGCCGGAGGAGCTTGCCACGAGCGAGGGCTTCCCCACCAACGCGCTGCTCGGCTTCACGAACATGCTCTTCAAGCTCCTCTCGGACTACCGGCCGAAGGGCGTCGCGGTCGCCTGGGACACGCGGCCGGTGCACCGTCACGCGCAGGCCGAGGCGGTCGAGGTCGTCTACAAGGAGGGCCGGCGGCCGATGCCGGATCTGCTGGCCGAGCAGTTCCCGTACCTACGGCCGATCGTCGCGGCCTTCGGCTACCGGAACCTCGAGTTCGAGGGCTGGGAGGCCGACGACGTGATCGCCACGCTCGCGACGCGGGCCGACGAGGAGGGGATCAAGACGTGCGTCGTCTCGACCGACCGCGACGCGTTCCAGCTCGTCTCCGAGAACGTCTGCCTGATGATGACGCCGCGGGGCGTGAGCGACGTCAACGTCTACACGCCCGAACGCGTCGAGGCGCGCTACGGGATCCGGCCCGACCAGATCCCCGACTTCATCGGCCTCAAGGGTGACTCGTCCGACAACATTCCGGGCGTCCCCGGCATCGGGGACAAGACCGCCGGTCAGCTGGTCGCGCAGTACGGGTCGCTCGAGGGAGTGCTCGAGCACGTCGAGGAGCTGTCGCCGGCGCGCCGGAGGAACCTGACGGAGTTCGCCGAGCAGGCGCGGGCGGCGAAGGTGCTGGCGACGATGCGCCGGGATCTCGACATCGACGCCGACCCGGCCGAGCTCGTGCTCGCACCGCCCGATCGCGCGCAGCTGCGGGAGACGTTCCGCCAGTTCGAATTCCGGGCGCTGCTCGGGCGGGTCGACGAGCTCGACGAGGCGGTGCCGGCACGCGAGCGGATCTCGGCGGGGACGGCGGTCGTGTGGCGCGAGGGCGCGCCGCCACGAACCGAGGATCTCGTGGGTGTCGCCGGCGACACGGACCGTCTCGCGTTCGCTCTTGCCGACGAGGTGATCGTCGCGCCGCGCGCGGAGCGGCCCGAGGGGACGTTCGTCGCGCACGACGCCAAGTCGCTGCGGGTCGAGGCCGCCGACGACACGATGATCCTCGCCTACCTCATCGATCCGGCACGGAGCGAGTACCTGCTCGACGACCTCGCGGCCGAGTACGCGGTCGAAGCGGTCGCCGAGCCGGAGGCCGAGGAGGAGACGGCCCGCCTCGTCCGCCACGCCGCGGTCACGCTGCGCCTGCGCGAGCCGCTGCTCGAGCGCGTCCGCGAGCGCGGCGCCGAGCCGCTCTACCGCGACGTCGAGATGCCGCTCGTAGGCGTCCTTCGCCGGATGGAGGAGGCCGGAGTCCGGATCGACACGTACCGGATGGGCGAGATCACCGCGCGCCTTGCCGACCGCGTCGAGGAGCTCGAGTCGCAGGCGTACGAGCTCGCGGACGAGGAGTTCGTGCTCGGCTCGCCGCAGCAGCTCGGTCGGATCCTGTTCGAGAAGCTTGAGCTGACGCCGGGCCGCAAGGGCAAGACCGGCTACTCGACCGACACGAAGGTGCTCCGCTCGATCCGCGCCGAGCACGAGATCGTGGCCGTGATCGAGGAGTGGCGCGAACTATCGAAGCTCCTCAACACGTATCTCGTGCCGCTGCCGTCGCTCATCGGCGACGACGGGCGCCTGCACACCACCTTCAACCAGACCGTCGCGGCGACCGGCCGCCTCTCGACGACGAGCCCGAACCTCCAGTCGATCCCGATCCGCACGGAGCTCGGGCGCGAGATCCGCTCAGCGTTCGTCGCCGAGCAGGGCGCGCGGCTCATCTCGGCCGACTACTCGCAGATCGAGCTGCGCATCCTCGCGCACGTCTCCGGCGAGCCGAAGCTGCGCGAGGCGTTCGAGCGCGGGGAGGACATCCACACCGCGACAGCCGCCGAGGTGCTCGGCGTCGAACCGGCCAAGCTGACGCCCGCGGAGCGGTCGATCGCGAAGATGATCAACTTCGGGATCGTCTACGGGATCTCGGCGTTCGGTCTCTCGGAGAATCTCGAGATTCCGCGCGAGCAGGCGCAGGAGTACATCGATGCGTACCTCGCGCGGTTCCCGCTCGTGCAGGACTTCATCTCGCGCACGATCGAGCAGGCGGAGCGCGACGGCTACGTGACGAGTCTGCTCGGGCGGCGTCGCCCGGTGCCGGAGCTGCGCGTGCGGAACCGCGCAACGCGGGGCTTCGGGGAGCGCGTGGCCGTCAACTTCGTGATGCAGGGCTCTAACGCCGACATCATCAAGGTGGCGATGGTCGCGATCGAGCGTCGGCTGCGCGCGGAGGGGAGGAGTGCGCGGCTCGTCCTCCAGGTGCACGACGAGCTGCTCCTCGAGGCGCCGGACGCGGAGACCTCGGTGGTGAAGGAGCTCGTCCGGGAAGAGATGTGCAACGCCTATCCGCTCGACCCGCCGCTCGCGGTCGACGTGGGCGCGGGCGACTCGTGGGCGGACGCAAAGAGCTAGTCGGCGAGACCTCAGGCGTAAGAACACTCGCTCAGGCCACTCTCCCGTCACCTGACCGGCGAACTGCGCCAGCGCGGGTGCCGGGCGATCAGGAGACCTCATGTTGCTGAGCGCGTGAAGCCGCCGAGATGGAGCGGCTTGAGCGTCAGCGACACGCCCGCACCGGCCTGGCGAGCCAGCACGTCGAGGACGGCGTCGCCGGGCGCACCGAACACCTGGATGCTCGTCGTCTCGGCGACCGTCTCCGCATACGCCGCGGCAGCGCGCTCGGCAACGACCTCCAGGTGAGACTCCATCGAGTCGGCGTCGGGGTGGATCTGGACGACCGCGACCTCCGTGCCGTCGTCGTTGGCGTACTCGTTGAACGCGATCACGCGCGGCTCGTTCTCTTCGACGAAGTCGACGAGGCCAGGCACCCGCTTTCTCTCGTCGGCGAGCTTTCCCGGCTTGAGTCGATTTGTGGCGATGAAGATGAATGGGCCTGACAAAACGCCTCCTTTACGCGTTGAGCAGCATCCAGCGTCCCTCGGAGACGACTTCGACGCTGCCGTCGACCACCTTGATCGCGGTCTCGTCGTCGATCACGTAGGCCGGCACGGATAGTCCGGCGGCCCATGCTTCGATCTCTTCCTGACTTGCAGGCGGAAGGCCGTCCTCGCGATCGAGGTGTGGGAACACCGAAAAATCGACGAGCCCCAACGCCTCGTCGCTGCCGGTGACCGGCTCGAAGCCGTCGTATGCGACGCCGCCGAAGTCGGGGGTCGCGACCATCGCTCCGCCGCTCGTCCCGACGTAGACCATCTCGGGCCGCAGTGAGGGCAGGAGGTCCGCGAGCCCGGACTGCCGCATCCAGTAGCAGAGATACAACGGACTCCCGCCCCAGACGAGCAGGGCATCTGTCTCCTGGACGGCAGGCTTCCAGTACTCCTCCTTGATGCTGGGCAGTGCTGTCAGCTCCAGCACTCCCAGCGACTTCCAACCCAGGCCGCACATCGGGCCGAAGTTGGTCGCGGTTATGAACTGGTAGACGTGCGACGGCCCGCCGGGGAACGGCTGCACCCCGGTGGGAATGCACAGCGCGTCGGACTCGGCGATCGGCTTGCCCAGCAACTCGACCAGCGCGTCCTCGATGCTCGTGTTGGTGATGCCGCTCGAAGTGAGAAGAAGCTTCACGTGTCCTCCTGGAGTCGTCTACTGCGACAGAGACTCAGCAGACCACCGAAAACTCATCGGCGCTGGAGATCGTGTTCTAGCCCGCGCTCGAGCTTGCGGAGCTCGCGGCGCAGCGGCATCTTCGAAGCCTTGTCGGTACGCAGAGTGTCCAGGGCGCAGGCGAGGAAGCATGCCGCCCCGAGTGAGGTGTTCCAGTTCGCGGCGGCCAGGTCGACCATCGAGCCGGTGGAGGGAACGACGTAGCCGGCGACGGCCGAGATCCCGAAGAAGATGCAACCGAGCAGGTTGACGCCCGGCTGCCACCAACCCTCGCCGCCTCGGTGCGGCAGCCAGCCGCGCCAGCCGCCGCGCGGCGAGGCGATGTACGCGATCGCACCCGAGACGAGGAAGCAGATCGAGCCGCGCCAGTCCGGCCGCCAGACGAGCCTGTTGTACTCGGGACTCGTCAGGGCGACATGCATCGCGTGGTAGGTGGTGACGTTGAAGAAAAGCGTGCCGGCCGATTGGACGATCGCGGACCACCAGGCCGCACGACCGCCACTACCGCGGGCTCGCCATTCGCCCCAGGCGAGCCCGCTCTGAAGCGCTCCACCACCCGTGAAGAGGATCGAGCCGACGAAGAAGGTGATCGCATCGGCAGAGTCGCCGACGAGCTGGACGTAGCCGGGAAACGGGCCGACGAGGAAACAGGTCGAGCCGAGCGCGAAGAGCAGTGCCATCCAGCGACTGCGAGTCATCGGGCGGATCCTCCCGCACCCGCGGCGTCCTGGAGAACGTTCCTTGACTTTCCTGATAGGAAAGTCTATCGTCTACTTTCCAAGTAGGAAAGCGAAGGGGGATCGAGATGAACTATCCAACCGAGGCCGAGGCGCGTCTGGCGCTCGAGTCGGTTCGCAGCGGGCGGCAGCAGGTGATCGACGAGATCGGGATGCCCTGGTGGTACTGGTGGGGCCTCGCCGCTTGCTGGGTCGTCCTCGGGTTGCTGGCCAACTTCCACGCGCCGTGGTGGGTAATCAGCGTGGCGACGGTCCTCGTCGGCGCGGGGCACGCGACCGTGTCGCATCGAGTGCTGGCCGGTCGCCAGCGAACCCGCGGCGTGAGGGTCAGCGGCGACGTCGCAGGAGAGCGCGGAATGGCGCTCGTGATCGGCTTTCTCCTCGCCCTCGTAGGCGTGACGATCGCCGTAGCCGTCGGCTTGTCGGCCGACGGCGCCGGTCACCCGTCCATCTGGGCGAGCGGCTTCGCGGCGGTTCTGGTCGTACTCGGCGGCCCGCGCGTGACGAACGCGGTCCGCCACGACGCCATTCGTCGCGCCGTCGTCGAATGAGCAACGGCGCCAGGTTCGACGAGCTGATCCACCCGGCGACGAGGCTGTCTGTCGTGGCGCTCCTCGCCGCGGCCGAGTGGGCCGACTTCGCGTTCATCCGCGATCGGCTCGGACTCTCGGACTCGGCGCTGTCCAAGCAGCTCGCGACGCTCGAGGAGGCCGGTTACGTCGCGATCGAAAGGCCGGTGAGCGAGCGGCGACGCCGCGTCCGGGCGCGACTCACGCCCCTGGGGCGGGAGCGGTTCGCCGCCCACGTGGCCGCGTTGCAGGGCATCATCGCCGTCGGCGACGCAGCGCCCTACGAGTAACCGAGCTCGGCGAGCAGCGGGCCCGCCTCCGCCTCGACGTCGGCGATCTGCTCCGGCGTCAGCTCCCGGTGCCAGCGTCCGATCGAGGAGTCGCGGAAACGGTCGAGCGCTCGATGCGTCGAGGTCACGTTCGAGCCGAGAAACTCCACGAGCCGGTCCGCCACGCTCGCGAGCCCCTCGTAGCGAATCTCGAGCAGGCGATCGCCGGCGTCCGCGGCTCGCACCGCCTCGACGTAGCGCCGCCACGCCCACGCGCACCGGCGGGCGTTGCTCACCTCCGAGAACTCGTCGCGGCGCTCGGGCTCGACCCAGAAGCGAGGCTCGGACCCGTACGGGAGTCGCGCGTCGTCCTGCCCGGCGTGATCCGCGTTCAGCCAGCCGCGTTCGAGGAGTGAGCAGACGACGTCGCGGCCGTCCCGCAGCACGTGCACCGCGAGCGCCTCGGGATACGCCTCGAGGGCCGCGTCGAGGACGTGCGCCGTCTCGGGAGTCTGCTCCACGCCGCGGAGTCCCCAGGCCAGACCGAGACGCCGGATGCGCTCGAGGATCCTCCGGAGGTCTTCCGCTGAGGGGTCAAGCGGCAGCGCCGCCTTCCACGGCGTGACCTCACCGAAGTCGACGAAGCCCGGCAGGCCGCCGATCGCGCGGCCGACGAACGTCGTCCCCGAGCGCGGGCAGCCGACGACGAAGACGAGGCGCTCCTCGCGTCCGAGCCTCGGCCGCTGCACCAGTGCGCGCTCCGCCACCCGAGCGCCTGCGGTGGCGTAGTCGAGCAACGCGCTCACTTCCCGCTCCGGCGCCGGCAAGGCCGCCGCCTCCGCTTCTGGGTGAGCTCCGTCGAGCCTACGCTCACGACATCTCCGGCAGCGAGTCCGGCACGAGCCCGAGCCCCTGCCTGAGCGTCTCGATCAGATGCTGTGCGTCGGCGAGCAGTGATGCGAGCACCTCGATCTCGTCGCGCGGCACCTCGAGCGTCACTCGCACGGGCGAGCGGGCCGTGGAGGAGAGCGCGATCGTCTCGATCTCGTCGGTCGCGAGCGCGGTCACGTCGAGATATTCGTCCCTCGCGAGGCGCTGCCCGGGCACGAAGCGCTCCGCCGCCGCCCCGAGGCGCTCCGCCAGGACTCCGGCGTAGTGGCCGGGCACGCGGATCGTCGCCTCGCCGCTGAGCAGTCCGATGGTCGCCGACCAGCTCCCGTAGGCGGCTCCGTCGCCGTCGTGGCGCACGACGTGCACCGCGAGGGTGGCCGTGACGCCGATCGGATAGCGCTCCTCCATCCGGGCCAGCCTAGCCCCGAGGCCCGGATGACCCAGCTATATTGACCCGCCGCATGGCGAACGAGACCATCAACGATCCGCGGCTCGAGGAAGGTGTCTGGACGACCGATCCCGAGAGCGGCGAGCTCGTCCCCGACTACGAGTCCACCTTCCCCACGATCGAGGAGGGGCAGGTCGTGAACGGCACCGTCGTCCGCGTCGACAAGGACGAGGTTCTGGTCGACATCGGCTACAAGTCGGAGGGCGTCATCCCGGTCTCGGAGCTTTCGATCCGCCGCTCGATCAACCCTGTGGACGAGGTGTCGATCGGAGACGACATCGCGGCGCTCGTCCTGACGAAGGAGGACGCCGAGGGCCGGCTGATCCTCTCCAAGAAGCGGGCGCGCTTCGAGATCGCGTGGAAGGCGATCGAGACTGCGCACGAGAAGGGCGAGCCCGTCACGGGCCGCGTGATCGAGGTCGTCAAGGGCGGCCTCATCCTCGACCTCGGCGTGCGGGGTTTCCTGCCCGCGTCGCTCGTCGACATCCGCCGGGTGCAGGACCTCGATGAGTTCCTCGGCCAGGAGCTCGAGTCCAAGGTCATCGAGCTCAACCGCTCGCGCAACAACGTCGTCCTCTCGCGCCGCGCCGTGCTCGAAGAAGAGCGCAAGGAGCAGCGGCAGAAGATCCTCGACCGCCTCAACCCCGGCGACGTCGTGGAAGGGACGATCTCGAACATCGTCGACTTCGGCGCCTTCGTCGACCTCGACGGGATGGACGGCCTCATCCACATCTCGGAGCTTTCGTGGAGCCACGTCAACCACCCGTCGGAGGTCCTGGAGATCGGCCAGACGGTCAAGGTGCAGGTTCTGGACATCGACCGCGAGCGCCAGCGGATCTCGCTCGGCCTCAAGCAGACGCAGACCGATCCGTGGCAGCAGGTGCTCGAGAGCTACCAGGAGGGCGACGTCGTGCAGGGCACGGTGACGAAGGTCGTCACCTTCGGCGCCTTCGTCGAGATCCTGCCCGGCGTCGAGGGGCTCGTCCACATCTCCGAGCTCGCGCAGCACCACGTCGAGAACCCACGCGAGATCGTCTCGCAGGGCGACAAGGTGAACGTCCGCATCCTCGAGGTCGACGCCGACCGGCGGCGCCTCTCGCTCTCGCTCAAGCGGGTCGAGGAGGGGATGCCGGTGCAACCGATGCCCGGCGAGGAAGCTGCCCCGCCCGCGCTCGGGCTGTCCGACGAGGTCTTCGCCGACGAGGTTCCCGCCGCCGAGGCGCTCGAGGCGCCGGCGGAGGAAGAGCCTGCCGCCGAGGGCGAGCCCGAGGTCGTAGCCGAGGTCGTCGAGGAGGAGCCTGCCGCGGAGGTCGAGGCCGAGGTCGTCGAGGCGGAGGAGCCTGCGGCCGCGGAACTCGAGCCGGTTGCCGAAGAGGAACCCGTCGTCGAGGTCGAGGCCGAGGCGGAGCCTGTCGCAGAGGCGGAGCCTGCCGTCGAGGCAGAGCCGGAAGCCGAGGCCGACGCCGACGCCTCCGACGAGGCCCCGGCCGAATAGGGATGAAGCGACCGCTCGCGGTCGCGCTCACGGGCGGCATCGCGGCCGGCAAGAGCGAGGCTCTCGGCGCGTTCGCGCGGCACGGCGCCGCCGTGATCTCGAGCGACGACGTCGTCCACCGCCTCTACCGCGAGGACGAGGCGCTGCAAGCGGCTCTTCGCGATCGGTGGGGCGAACGCGCCTTCCGCGACGGCGAGGTCGACCGGGAGGAGATCGGCCGGATCGTCTTCGCCGACCGCGCCGAGCTCGCCTGGCTCGAGTCCGAGCTGCATCCGCGCGTCCGGGCGGTCACCGACGCGTGGCTCGCCAAACAGTCGGCCGATGTCACAGTCGCCGAGATCCCGCTCCTCTTCGAGACCGGCGGCGAGAGGCGGTTCGATCGCGTCGTCGTCGTCACCGCACCGCCCGAAGTGAGGGAAGCGCGGCGCGGCGCCCTCGCCGGGAGGGAGGATCGGCTGGTACCCGAAGAGGAGAAAGTGCGGCGAGCGGACTTCTCCTACGTGAACGACGGCTCGCTGGAGGAGCTCGACGCCTGGGTCGCAGGCGTGCTGGAGGAGCTACGACACTCCTGAGGCGATGGATCGTCGTCGGAGCCGTCGCTCTCCTGGCGGTGGGCGCGTTCGCATACCTCCAGCGGACCGAGCCGCCGTGGTACGAGCGCCTCTGGTACCCGCTCCACTATTCGACAATCGTCCGCGTCCACGCCGACGAGAACCAGATCGATCCAGCGCTCCTCGCGGCCGTGATCGAGACCGAGAGCAAGTTCGACCCGACCGCGGAGTCCGACGCCGGCGCCGTGGGCCTGATGCAGCTGACGCCGACCACGGCGAAGGGCATCGCACAGGCGACCGGCGGCAGCCGTTTCCGCGTCTCCGACCTGACCGACCCCGACATCAACGTCCGCTACGGCGCGTGGTACCTCCGCCACCTACTCGACCGTTACGACCAGGACGAACGGCTCGCGCTTGCCGCCTACAACGCCGGCGAGGACAACGTCGACCGCTGGGAGCGGGAGCACGTCGGGATCCAGTTCGACGAGACGCGCGACTACGTCGACAAGGTCGAGCGCCTGAAGAAGATCTACCGCCACGCATACGCGTCCCAACTCGGGTACTGATTCCGAGATGAGGATTCGCGCGGCGGTGCTCGAGGAGTTCGATCGACCGCTCGAGGTCCAGGAGGTCGACCTCGCCGAGCCGAAGGCGGGCGAGGTGCTCGTGCGTCTCGTCGCCTGCGGTGTCTGCCACACGGATCTGTACACCGCGTCGGGCGCCGACCCGTCCGGCTACTCGCCGACGGTGCTGGGCCACGAGGGCGCCGGCGTCGTCGAGCGCGTCGGCGACGGCGTAGCTTCGCTCGCGCCGGGCGACCACGTCGTGACGCTCTTCTCGCCGCAGTGCCGCGAGTGCATCCACTGCCTCGACCCGCGCACGAACCTCTGCCTGGCAATTCGTGAGCAGCAGAACCAAGGCTTCCTCCCGGACGGAACGACGCGCCTCTCCCGCGACGGCGAGCCGATCCGGCACTTCATGGGGACTTCGACGTTCGCCGAGTACACCGTCATGCCCGAGATCGCGCTCGCGAAGATCTCGCCGGAGGCTCCGCTCGACCGGGCGTGCGTCTTCGCCTGCGGTCTCTCGACGGGACTCGGCGCCGCGCTCAACACCGCGAAAGTCGAGCCCGGCTCGACGTGTGTCGTCTTCGGCGCGGGCCTCGTCGGGCTCGGCGCCGTCGCCGGGTGCAGGCTAGGCGGTGCTTGGCGGATCATCTGCGTCGATCCGGCGCAGCAGCGGCTCGAGCTCGCGCGTGGCCAAGGCGCCAACGACACCATCACCGGCGGGCCCGAGGTTGTCGAGCAGATCCTCGAAATGACCGGAGGGTTCGGCGCGGACTACACCTTCGAGGCGACGGGCCGCGTCGACGTGATGCGCCAGGCGGTGGAATCCGCCCGCATGGGCTGGGGTCTGGCGACGGTCTGCGGCGTGGCCGGGAGAGGCGAGACGCTCGACGTCGTGCCGCGCTTCCTGATCACGGGCCGCCGCGTCGCGGGCTCGTCGTTCGGCGGGGTCAAAGGGCGCGACCAGGTGCCGCAGTTCGTCGACCGCTATCTCGCCGGCGACATCGACCTCGATCCGCTCATCTCCCACTCGATCTCGCTCGACGACGTCAACCGCGGCTTCGAGCTCATGCACGCGCAGGACGGCATTCGCAGCGTGATCGCCTTCGACGGCTGACTACCCTGTCCGTAGTGGCCGAGCTACGGACAACTTCCGCGTACAGCCCCACCGGCGATCAGCCGCAGGCGATCGAGAAGCTCGGCGAGGGGATCCTCGCGGGCGAGAAGTTCCAGACGCTGGTGGGCGCGACCGGCACCGGCAAGACGGCGACGATGGCCTGGACGATCGAGAAGACCGGCCGGCCGGCGCTCGTGATCGCCCACAACAAGACGCTCGCGGCGCAGCTCTGCAACGAGTTCCGGGAGTTCTTCCCGCACAACGCCGTCGAGTACTTCGTCTCCTACTACGACTACTACCAGCCAGAGGCGTACGTCCCGCAGGCCGATCTCTACATCGAGAAGGACTCGTCCCGCAACGACGACATCGCGCGGCTGCGGCTCGCCGCGACGTCCTCGCTGTTCACGCGGCGCGACGTGGTCGTGGTCGCGTCCGTCTCCTGTATCTACGGATTGGGCTCGCCGGAGGAGTGGCGCGAGCGGATGATCTACGTCGAGGTCGGCGCCGAGCACGACCGCGACCTCATGCTGCGCAAGCTCATCGACTCGCAGTACGTCCGCAACGACACCGTGCTCGGCCGCGGCCGCTTCCGCGTCAAGGGCGACGTCGTCGAGGTGCAGCCGGCGAATCAGGAGACCGCGTACCGCATCTCGTTCTTCGGCGATGAGGTGGAGGGGATGACGCACTTCGATCCGCTCACGGGCGAGGTGCTCGCCAAGCTCGACAACCTTTCGATCTGGCCGGCGACGGAGTACGTCACCTCGCAGCCGACCGTCGAGCGTGCCGTCGACGAGATCCGCGACGAGATGGAGGCGCAGGTCGCGTCGTTCGAGGAGGAGGGAAAGCTGCTCGAGGCGCACCGGATCAGGCAGCGCACCGAGTACGACCTCGAGATGCTGAAGGAGCTCGGCTTCTGCAACGGGATCGAGAACTACTCGCGCATCCTCGAAGGCCGCGCCGCCGGGACGCACCCATTCACGTTGCTCGACTACTTCGCGGACGACTTTGTGGTCTTCGTGGATGAATCCCATCAGACAGTCCCGCAGCTAGGCGGCATGCACGAGGGCGACCGCTCGCGCAAGCAGACGCTCGTCGACTTCGGGTTCCGGCTGCCGTCGGCGCTCGACAACCGGCCGCTGCGCTTCGACGAGTTCCTGCGCAAGGTCCCGCAGCTCGTCTTCGTCTCCGCGACGCCCGGGCCTTTCGAGCTCCGCAACTCGACGGTGATCGCCGAACAGCTGATCCGGCCGACCGGCATCGTCGACCCCGACGTCGAGCTGCGCGCGACGAAGAACCAGATCGACGACCTGCTCGGCGAGATCCGCGCGCGCGAGGCGGCGGGCGAGCGCGTCCTCGTCACGACGCTGACGAAGAAGATGGCCGAGGATCTGACCGACTACCTGCTCGAGTCGGGCGTCAAGGCGCGCTACCTCCACTCCGAGATCGACACGCTCGAGCGGATCCAGATCATTCGCGAGCTGCGGCTCGGCGAGTTCGACGTCCTGGTGGGCGTCAACCTCCTCCGGGAGGGTCTCGACCTGCCGGAGGTGTCGCTCGTCGCGATCCTCGACGCCGACAAGGAAGGCTTCCTGCGCGGGCGCACGAGCCTCATCCAGACAATCGGGCGCGCGGCGCGGAACGTCAACGGCAAGGTGCTGATGTACGCCGACAAGCAGACGGAGGCGATCAAGGAGGCGCTCGACGAGACGGACCGCCGCCGCGCCGTCCAGCTGGCGTACAACGAGGAGCACGGGATCGTGCCGGAGACGATTGCGAAGGGCGTCTCCGACATCGCCGAGCTGCTCCAGCTCGAGTCGCCGACCGTGCCTTCCTCGCGGCGTCGGCGCGGCGCGACGAAGGTCGAGGGGATGTCGCGCGAGGAGCTCGAGAAGCTCGTCATCACGCTCGAGGAGGAGATGTACCTCGCCGCCGAGGAGCTGCGGTTCGAGTACGCGGCGAAGCTCCGCGACGAGGTCAAGGACCTGCGGCGCGACCTGCAGGCGATCGAGCAGACCGCCGCGTAGACGCGGCTACTTGCCGACCTTCAGCGCGACCTTCGAGCCCTTCGTCAGGTGCTTGCCGGGCTTGGGGCTCTGGGAGATCACGTGACCCTTGTTCTTCTTCTTCGACTTGACCTTCGTGATCTTGCCGACACCGCAGTGATGGCCCTTGATCGCCCGCTTGGCCGCGGCGAGCGTCTTGGCCTTCACCTTCGGCACGATGCACTTCGTAACGAGCGGCGGCGGGGGCGAGAAGAAGAAGCTGGCGGTGACCGTGGTGTCGGTGTTCAGCGTGATGACGCAGGTGCCGGTACCGGAGCAGCCGCCGCCCGACCAGCCCAAGAAGCCGGTGCCGGTTGCAGTCGCTGTGAGCGTGACCTGCGTCCCGGCGCTGAACGCGTGGGAGCAGGTCGACCCGCAATCGATCCCGGCCGGACTGCTCGTGACGCTGCCCCTCGGGCCAAGTAGTGAGACCGACAAAGTTCGAGTCAGCCCGGGCGTACCGAAGATCGCGTTGACGGTTGTGTCGGCGCTCAGCGTCACCTTGCACGTGCCGGTGCCGGATGCCGGTCCGCACCCGCCGCCCGACCATCCCTCGAAGACCGAGCCGGCGGCGGCAGTCGCACTCAGCGTCAGCTGGGTCCCGGAGTCGAACAAGCTCGAACAGGTAGAGCCACAGTCGATTCCGGCCGGACTACTCGTCACCGTGCCGGTTCCCGGCCCACCCGTCGTCACCGTCAGTGTGTGCTTCGGAGGCTGCGTCGGCTGATCCCAGATCGCCTGGTCGCCGTCGTCGATCGGCGTGCTCCCTGTCCCGTTCAAGGCGACGATCTCCGCGCAATACCCGGCGCCGGCTGTAAGTCCAGTGACGTTGACCGAGACGTCGTGGAACGTGCCGTCGACTTCGGCGGACGGTAGCTGGGTGGGGGTGGTGCTGACGGCGGGTGAGCCCGAGGCGCCGTTGCTGGTACACCACTCCGAGCTGTCGAAGTCGTACTCGACCACGTAGCTCGTGCTCTGGCCGGCAGCGTTGACGTCGCCGTCGATCGTGGCTGTTGTGAGCCCGGTGGGGTTGGCGTCGAACGTGTCCACAAACGGTGCGCCCTGGGTCCAGGGGACCTGGCCTCCCTGGGCGTCCCCGTTGGCGTCGGTCGCGACCAGTTGGGCGCAGTAGGCGATGCCTTCGGTCAGCCCGGTCAGGTCGACGGAGACGAAGTCGTCGTCGGGGATCGGGTCGGTGCCCGCGATCGTCTGCGGCGAGCCGGACGTGCCGCCGCTCGTGCACCAGTCGGAGGTCGCGAGGTCGTACTCCGCGGCATATGTCGTGGCCTCGCCGTGAGGATCGATCAGGCCCTCCACGGTCGCCGTGGTCGCTCCGGTCGAGTAGGTGTCGAATGTCAGAACGTCGGGCGTTTCCCCCTGTGTCCACGACAGTTGGGCGCCGTCGACTTCACCGTTGACGTTGGTCGCGATGAGCCGGGCGCAATAGTCGGAGGCTGCAGTAAGCCCAGTCAGGTCGACGGAGACGCCGTGGAAAACCTCGTCCGTAAATCCGAGATCTGTCGCGTCGGTCGCTTTCCCCGGCGAGCCGGAAGTGCCGCCGCTCGTGCACCACTCGGAGCTGGACAGGTCGTATTGCACGGCGTAGCTCGTCGTCTCGCCGTTCGGATTGACGACGCCGGTGACCGTCGCCGTCGAGCCTCCCGTCGGCGAGGCGGCCCCGGTCGTCGCCCCCGGCTTGTCCACGGTGAACCTCACGAAGGTGGTCCCGAACGCTTCCCCGCCGGCGCTGAAGGCTGCTGCTCGCGCGCAGTACCCGGCTCCGGTCTGCAGTTCGAACAGCTTGACCGAGACGTCGTGGACGGTGTTGTCGGTGAAGCCGAGATCAGCGTTGTCTGAGATGTGCGGCGTCGGTCCCGATTCGCCGTCGCTTGTGCACCAGGTTGAGCTGGCGAGGCCGTACGCAACGTCGTAGACCGTGTCGTTCCCCTCTGGATTGATCGCGACGTCTACCGTCGCCGACGCCGCCGAGGTTGCGAACCCGTCGAGCGTGTCGACCTCGGGCGGGTCCTGCTGCCACGTCACCTGCGGCCCGTCGCCTTCTCCGTCGCCGTTGGTCGCAATGAATCGCCCGCAGTACGTGGTGAACCGGGTCAGTCCGGTCAGGTTCACCCCGACCTCGATGGCAGAGTTGGACCCGAGTGGGGTGGGGCTCGTCGCGTTGTCCGGCGAACCCGACGTGCCACCGCTCGTGCACCACGTGGAGCTCTGGACGTCCCACTCGACCGCGTAGCTCGTCGTCGCGTCCAATTGGGGGTCGATGTCACCGGCGAATGTTGCCGTCGTGAACCCGGTTGCTTGGACAGAAGTCTTCGTGACGACAGGTGCCGCAGCCGAGGCTGCGGCCGGCAGGCAAAGCGTCACGGCGATCCCGAGAAGGCCGACCAGGAAGAGTGGGGCGCGGCGCGGACGCATGGTCATGAGTGACTCGCGGAGCGGGCGAAAGCTAGCACCGAAAAGATCGCGCTTCAATCAACTGGCCCGGCAGGAACGGGCCGGATCCACTTACCCACCTTCGGCGCAACCTTGGCGCCTTCCGCACGCGCTGGCGGGGGTTCCGGCTCTACGAGATCACGTGGCCCTTGTTCTTCGGCGAAGTGCAGTTACGAAACAAGACCCGCCGTCGGCTCATCCGGCGCACCGCGCTACGCTCCGCGCATGCTCGGAGCCGTGATCGGCGCGCTCTTCATCGCGTTCATCACCGGGGCGCTCGCGCGCTTCGCGCTGCCGGGCCCCGATCCGATGCCGCCGTGGCTCACGCTGACGATCGGCCTCGTCGGATTCGTGGCCGGAACCGGGATCGTCCTCGCGATCGGCGGGCGGAAGGCCGCCTCCTGGTCGGGGCTGGCGAGCTTCTGCGTTGCGGTCGGGCTGGTGGTGATCTACCGGCGCTTCGTCCAGAAACGGCCGCTGTGGGGCAGGGGCGCCTACCGCTTCCCGGACCGCGGTTTCGGCGTCGAGCAGTACCGCGAGCGGCTGAAGCGGGCCGGCATCGACCCCGACCAGATCGGGACGCAGCCATTCGGCCTGCAGGCTCGGCCGCCGCTGCAGCCGCCCCTGGCCGGAGCTGGCCACCACCCCGGCTCGGGGGACGCTCCTACCGACAACCCGGCGCACTATCTCGGCCTGCTGGAGGAGCTGCACGATACGGGCGTCCTCGACGACGACGAGTACACGGCGGCGCGCACGCGGCTCCTCGAGAGCCTGCGGGCCTGAACGGCTAACGCGCGAAGCGGCGCTCGGCGGCGAGTGTCCAGTCGCCGCTCGACCAGTGGAACGTCCGGACGACGATCGCGTCGTCGTCCGCCTCGTGCAGGTGCAGCCCGCGGGCCTCGCCGAGCCGCCGCGGCCGCGGTTGCCCGAGCCCGGGCGCGATTGCGACCACGGAGGTGCGTGTCCCGCCGCCGAGCACCTCGAACTCGTGGCGCTCGCTCACGGCCGCCTGATGGATGTGTCCCGCGAGGATGAGGTCCGCGCCGGCACCGACGAGCGCGTGCAGCACGCGCTTGCGCCGCGAGACCGGGCGCTTGCGCGCCGCGCGCCAGGGCGCTCCGATCAGATGGTGGTGGAGCACGGCTACGCGGAGAGCTCCGGCGTCGGCCTCGGCGAGCCGTCCGGCCGCACGCTCCAGTTGGGCGCGGCTCAGCGCGCCGCCCTGGTGGCGAAAGGGCCGCGCCGAGTTGAGACCGACGACGTGCAGCCCGGGAAGCGACGCTGTCGGCTCGGTCGTCTTCCAGACTCGCTCGAACTCCGCCCAGGGACGTACGAACCGCGCCGGGGTGTAGGGCAAGTCGTGATTGCCGGGCACGGCGAGCACGGGTGGCCCGAGCGAGCGCAACAGCTCCGCCGCCCGCTCGAGCTGCGCGCGGCGGCCACGGTGCGCAAGATCGCCGGAGGCGATGACGAGCTGAGGCTCCAGCCGCTCAGCGAGCCGCGCAAGAGCGCGCTCGACCTCAGGCTCCTCATGTGTACCCGTGTGCAGGTCGGATACATGGAGGAGCCGCGCGTTCACAACCGAACGAGGCTATAGATTGGAAGCTGTGACAGAAGACTCCTCCGAGATTTTCGACGACCTCTACCTCGGAGTACGAGCCGGGGGCGCGCTGCGCAAGCAGCGTCGGGGCGAGGAACTGACCGACGAAGAGCGGGAAGCGCTCACGCGCTGGCAGCGTCTGTCGACCGCGCGCAAGGCGGCGGCCATCGGCGCCTTCGCGTTCGGCACGTTCGGGCTCGGGTTCACGCTCGGCGGCCTCGTCTTCGGACGCTGGCGTCGGGCCTGAGACGAGTCAGCGCTTCGCTTCTCCGGTCCCGGCGAAGAGCACTGTCGGTGCGTCCTCCTCGGCCGGGTCGCGGCCGCGCACCACGACGTCGACAAGCGTGGCGGCGACCGCAGCCATCGGCGTAGCGATGAGCACGTAGATCGGTCCGAGCAGGTAGCCCACGGAAACGACCGAGATCAGCACGACGAGCGGCGACAGTCCGACTGCGTGGCCCATGACGCGTGGCGCGATGGCGTAGTCCTGCAGCTGCCGCAAGATGAGCACCGCGACACCGGCGCCGACGGCCACCGTCCAACCTACGGTCAGCCCTGCACCGATCGCGACCGCTCCTGCGACCAGCGGCCCGACGATCGGTATGAGTTCGACGATCCCGGCACCGACCCCGATCAGCAGCCAGTACGGCTCTCCATCGAGCCAAAAGGCGAGAGAGAGCAGGAAGGCCACGATCGTGACGAGCAGGAACTGCCCGCGGACGAAGGCGCCCAGCTTCATGTCGATCAGGACCCAGGTGTCGCGGGTCACGCGCCGGTGCTTGCGCGGCACGAGCGACTGGATGAGCCCGATCGTCGCGTCGCGCTCGAAGATCCAGTAGGCGCCCACGGCAAACATGAACAGGATCCCGACCAGGATCTCGAGCGCCTTCGCCCCGAGTGAGATGGCGGGGTGGAGGAGGCTGGCGCCCGACGGCAGCTGCCGCAGCCGCTTGTCGAGCGCGCTGAGGATCTCGTGCCGTATCCCGTGCGAGTGTTCGGCCGCGTGGTGGAGCTGGGAGGTCGACGTCGGGACCGTGCCGATCGCGTTGTCGATCTGGGTGATCGCGACCGGCACGACGAGATAGAGGAAGAGCGCGATCGCCGCGAGAAAGCCGACGTAGTGGAGGACGACGCCAACAGGCCGGGGGACGTGAGCCCGCCGATGCAGCCACTCGATGCTCGGCCGCATCGCCGACGCGACCACGAAGCCGAGAAAGAGCAGCGCAATCACCACGCGGATCTTCCAGAGCGCGAGTGCTGCGATCAGGATCGCGAGGACGACGATGGTCGTCGTCGCCGCCCGGCGTGCTGTTCCACCTATTTCCACAGGGATTCGTTGTTGCAACTAGAACGAAGCGGCCGTGGATACGCCCGTTTTTGAAGCGCACCGGCACGGGATCGCGCTCGCCCGTCCATTGCTGCGCGCGTTCGTCCTCGCCCTCGCAGGGGCAGCGTGCTTCCTCGCGCCGTGGAAGTTCGTGGGAGTCGCGGGCGCCCTCCTGCTCGGCCTAGCCGCTGTGATTGCCGTCGCCGCGGTGGGCCGCTGGGAGCGGACGCACCTCTTCGTCACCGACAACGCGCTCGTCGTCGAGCACGGATTCCTGCGCCGGAGCAGCGCGTCGGTCTCGCTCAACGGGACGGTGTTCGAGGTCGAGCGGCCGCTGCTGGGCCGCATCCTCGGCTACGGAACCGTCGTCGTGGGGGGGCTCGAGATCGACTGCGTGCCGCGGCGGCTCACCCGCCTGCTCCAGCAGCGACGATAACCCTTCCGAACACACGTTCGGCCGATAGAATGCCCCTCGTATGGCTGCCGACGAACTTGTGGTCCACGGCGCCCGCGAGCACAACCTGAAGGACATCACCGTCCGCCTGCCGCGGAACCGCCTCATCTGCATCACCGGCCTCTCCGGGTCCGGCAAGTCCTCGCTTGCCTTCGACACGATCTACGCGGAGGGGCAGCGCCGCTACGTCGAGTCGCTGTCCGCGTACGCCCGCCAGTTCCTGCAGATGATGGAGAAGCCGGACGTCGACCACATCGACGGCCTCAGCCCGGCGATCTCGATCGACCAGAAGACGACCTCTCGGAACCCGCGCTCCACGGTCGGCACCGTGACCGAGATCTACGACTACCTCCGCCTGCTCTACGCGCGGGTCGGGCGGCCGCACTGCCCGATCTGCGGCAAGCCGATCGCAGGGCAGTCGCTCGACGCGATCGTCGACCAGGTGCTCAAGCTCGAGGAGGGGACGCGCTTCACGGTCAACGCGCCCATCGTCCGCGACCGCAAGGGCGAGTACAAGGCGGAGTTCGAGGACCTGACCCGGGAGGGCTTCACGCGTGTCAAGGTCGACGGCGAGCAGTACGTCCTCGAGGAGGGCGTGCCCGAGCTCGACAAGAAGTTCAAGCACACGATCGAGGTCGTCGTCGACCGGCTCGTGATGCGTCCCGACCTGCGGCTCCGCCTCACGCAGTCGATCGAGACGGCGGCCGGGCTCGCGGAGGGACTCGTGGCGGTCGACCTCGTCGCCAGCGGCGAGCAACTCCTCTTCTCCGAGAACTTCGCCTGCCCGGATCACGGCGTCTCGCTGCCCGAGCTCCAGCCGCGGATCTTTTCCTTCAACGCGCCGCACGGCGCGTGCCCGCGCTGCACCGGTCTCGGTTCGCAGCAGGAGATCGACCCGGACCTGCTCGTCCCAGACCCGTCCCTCTCGATCGACGACGGCGCGCTCGTGCCGTGGTCGGTAGGCGGGTCGTCGGGCTTCTACGAGGCCGTGATCCAGGCGATCGCCGACCGCTACGAGATCGACACGTCGAAGCCGTGGGCCGAGCTGACCGAGGCCGAGCAGGACCGCTTCCTCAACGGCACCGACGGGGAGAAGCTCTATGTCCAGTACCGCAACCGCATGGGGCGCCGGCGCCAGTACATGCTCGCGTTCGACGGGATCGTCGCCAGCCTCCAGCGCCGGTACAGGGAGACGGACTCGTCCACTGCGCGCGAACGGATCGAGGAGTACATGTCGCTGCGGCCGTGCCCGGTGTGCAAGGGCGCGCGCCTCAAGCCCGAGGTGCTGGCGGTGACGGTGGGCGAGTGTTCGATCCACGACTTCACGCAGATGTCGGTCTCGCGCGCACTCGGCTTCCTCGACGAGCTCGGCCTGACACCGACCGAGGAGCTGATCGGGCATCGGATCGTGAAGGAGATCCGCGAGCGGCTGACGTTCCTCGACGACGTCGGCGTCGGCTACCTGACTCTCGACCGCGCAGCGGCGACGCTGTCGGGCGGCGAGGCGCAGCGGCTCCGGCTCGCGACGCAGATCGGCTCGCAGCTCGTCGGCGTCCTCTACATCCTCGACGAGCCGTCGATCGGCCTCCACCAGCGCGACAACGCGCGGCTGATCGACACGCTCGGGCGGCTGCGCGACATCGGCAACACCGTGGTCGTCGTGGAGCACGACGAGGAGATGATGCGTCGCTCCGACTGGCTCGTCGACATGGGGCCGGGTGCGGGCCTCCACGGAGGCGAGGTCGTCGCGGAGGGGCCGGCGGCGAAGGTCGAGCGCGTCGGGAAATCGGTTACGGGGCAGTTCCTCGCGGGCAAGCGGTCGATCGCGGTGCCCGAGCGGCGTGACGAGGACCGAGGTTCGTTCCTCGTCCGCGGCGCCGCGCAGCACAACCTCAAGGACATCGACGTCGAGTTCCCCGTCGGCAAGTTCATCACCGTGACGGGCGTCTCGGGCTCCGGCAAGTCGACGCTCGTGAACGAGATCGTCTTCAAGGCACTCGCGAACCGGCTCAACCGCGCGCGGGTCAAGCCGGGCGCACATGCGAGCGTGGAGGGGATCGACGTCTTCGACAAGGTGATCGAGATCGACCAGAAGCCGATCGGGCGCACACCGCGCTCGAACCCGGCGACCTACACCGACCTGTTCACGCACATCAGGGAGCTCTATTCGCTCACGCCGGAGGCGAAGGTGCGGGGCTACAAGCCGGGCCGCTTCTCGTTCAACGTCCGCGGCGGCCGCTGTGAGACCTGCAAGGGCGACGGGCAGATCAAGATCGAGATGCACTTCCTGCCCGACGTCTACGTGCCCTGCGAGACGTGCAAGGGCGCGCGCTACAACCGCGAGACCCTCGAGGTGCGGTTCAAGGGCAAGTCGATCGCGGACGTGCTCGACATGTCGGTCGAGGAGGCGCTCCGTTTCTTCGCGAAGATTCCGAAGATCCGGCGCCGCCTGCAGACGCTCCACGACGTCGGGCTCGACTACATCAAGCTCGGGCAGCCTGCGACGACGCTCTCCGGGGGCGAGGCGCAGCGCGTCAAGCTCGCGGCCGAGCTGAGCAAGGTCGCCACGGGGAAGACGCTCTACATCCTCGACGAGCCGACCACGGGACTCCACTTCGCGGACATCGAGAAGCTGCTCGAGACGCTGCAGCGCCTCGTCGACGGCGGCAACACCATGATCGTGATCGAGCACAACCTCGACGTGATCAAGCAGGCCGACTGGGTGATCGACCTCGGTCCGGAGGGCGGGGACGCGGGCGGCGAGCTCATCGCCGTCGGCACGCCCGAGGACGTCGCGCGGGTCGAAGGGAGCTTCACCGGCACCTTCCTCCAGCACGTCCTGCCGGAGCGTGCGGTCGCGGCCGCCTAGGCACGAGGACACGTCCGAAACGGACACTTGTCGGGCGCGCGGTTCGGCGTCAGACTCCACCGCATGGAGGCAGGCGCCCGAGTGGAAGCGGGCTACACCGGTGCAGCCGTTGCCGGAGCCGTGCTGGCGACGCTGTTCTTTCCCTTCTTCGCGCTGATAGCGGCGCTCCTGCTGCAGGGCGGCCAGCCGGATCCGCGCAAGAGAGCGCAGCTCCGCACGTGGGCCTGGGTCTCGGGAGGCTGGCTCCTCTTCGCAGCCGTCCTCTGGACGGTCTTGGCCTCGGTCACGCTCTGACCGTTACGGGCTAACCTCATCGTCGATGGCGGCGACCGCGGACACCCCGCGTACCTCGGCGCTCGACCGGAGCTGGTGGCTGCGTGCGCCGGCCGTGCTCGTCGCGCCCCGCGCCGTCTTCGTCTCGCTGCGGGACGACTCCGAGGAGGCCGTCGAGGCGCGGCAGGAGCCGATCACCGCGATCGCCGGGCTCGCGGGAATCGCAGGGGTGCTCGCAACGCCCGTCGCGCGCCATCTCCTGAACGACGCCTCGTTTTCGGTCTCGCTCATCCCCGTCTGGGCCTTCTTCGGCGGCGTCGTCTACGCGGTCGCCGTCTACTGGCTCGGCGGTGGGCTCCTCTTCGGCGCGGCCCGCCGCTTCGGCAGCCTAGGTAGCTACCGTCGCGCGCGGCACCTGCTGACTCTCTCCGCCGTCCCTGTCGCACTCACCCTCTTCACGGTGTGGCCGATCCGGATCGCGATCTACGGCGAGAACCTCTTCCGCACGGGCGGCAGCGACTGGGGGCCGGGCGACCGGACCTTCGGCGCGCTGCTCTACTTCGCGTTCGCCTGGAGCGCCGTTCTGCTCGTCCTGGGCGTCCGCAGCGTCCACGGTTGGAGCTGGGGGCGCTCGTTGGCCACGGTCGGGCTGGCCGCGTCTGTGCCGGTGCTGGTCGTCCTCGCGACGATCCTCTAGTCCTCGCCGGTCCGGGTCGGAGCGCCCTCGAATTCCGCCTGCTCCTCTTCGGGCATCGCGTACGTGTGGCGCTCCTCCGGGAAGGCACCGGTCCGCACCTCCTCGGCGAACCGGGACAGCGCCTCCACGATCGCCTCGCCCAGCTCGGCGTACCGCTTGACGAAGCGCGGCGCCCGGCCCTCGTAGAAGCCGAGCATGTCGTGCCAGACGAGCACCTGCCCGTCCGTCGCCGCGCCCGCGCCGATGCCGATCGTCGGCACCGTGAGCGCCCCCGTCGCGGCGCGCCCGACGGCAGGAGGAACGGCCTCGAGCACGATCGCGAAGCAGCCGGCCGCCTCGAGCGCGAGTGCATCCTCAACCAGCTGCCGGGCGCGCTCGGCCGTCCTCCCCTGCGCCTTGAAGCCGCCGAGCACCGTCGCGGTCTGCGGCGTCAGCCCCACGTGCCCCATGACGGGAATCCCGGCTCCCACGATCGCCCGCGCCCGCGCGACCGAGGTCCCGCCGCGCTCGAGCTTGACCGCGTCCGCGCCGCCCTCCTTCACGAGGCGCACCGCGTTGTGCACCGCCTGCTCGTCCGACTCCTCGTACGAGCCGAAGGGCATGTCCGCGATCACGAGGGGCCGTTTCGCTCCGCGCGTCACCCACTGGGTCATGAACACGATCTCGTCGAGGGACACCGGGACGGTCGATTCCCGGCCGTGGACGACCATTCCCGACGAGTCCCCCACCAGGATCAGGTCGACGCCGGCGGCATCGGCGAGACGCCCGCTTGGCGCGTCGTACGCGGTGACCATCACGATCTTGTCGCCGCGCCGCTTCATCTCGGCGAGCTCCGGAAGAGGCAGCTTGCCGGCCGTCCAGGAGGCATAGCGCGTGGGCTTCGGCTTCGGGTCGTCGCTCATGTGAGCTCTCCTTCCAGGAGGACGTTGTCGATCAGGCGGGTGGAGCCGACGCGGATCGCGGCGGCGAGAACCTTTGCGTCGCCCAGGTCGAGCACCTCGACGTACTCGGGCTCGAGGCCGTTGAGCGAGGCGCGCGCCGCGGCGGCGGGATCCGTACTCGCGACGGCTTCGCGCAGTGCACGCGGCAGCGCGAGTGCGCGCTCGCGCTCGTCGGGGGAGAGGTGGACGTTGCGGGACGAGTGCGCGAGCCCGTCGGGGTCGCGCACGGTCGGGACAACGCGAATCTCCACGGCCACATTCAGGTCCCGGACGAGGCGCCGGGCGACCGCAACCTGCTGTGCGTCCTTCTGGCCGAAGTACGCGCGCTCGGGCCGGACGAGGTTGAACAGCTTCAGGCAGACGGTCGCGACGCCCCGGAAGTGCCCCGGCCGGGCGACGCCTTCGGCTCCCGTGTCGTCCGGCTCCACCCAGGTGGCGAAACCGGCCGGGTAGAGCTCGTCGGGCTCCGGCGCGAAGACGACGTCGACGCCTTCCGCGGCTGCGATCTCGAGATCGCGTTCCTCGTGGCGTGGATAGGCCTCGAGGTCGGTCGGCTCGTCGAACTGGGCCGGGTTGACGAAGAGGGACGCGACGACGCGCTCGTTCTCGGCCCGCGCCGCGCGGAAGAGCGCGCGGTGGCCGTCGTGCAGCGCTCCCAGCGTCGGCACGAGCCCGGTTCCCGGCGCGGTCTCGAGCGCGGCAATCGTGCGGAAGATCTTCATGCGAGCAGCGCCGTCGCTTCGGCCAGCGTCTCGTAGAGGTGCTCGAGCTCGGGGTGGGTCGCCCGGATCGCCCGTTTGTGCGCCTCGACGGTCGCCCAGTCGCCGCGCGCGATCGGGCCGGTCAGCTCGAACCCGTGCTCGATCGTCCCCTTCATCAGTTGCACGAGCCCCTCGGCGGGGACGCCCAGCTGCACGGCAGCCCGCTGCAACGTCACGAGATAGTTCGAGGCGAAAACCGCGCCGGCGTGGTAGAGCGTCCGGTCTTCGTCGGCCAACTCGAAGGGCCGCAGCCCGAGTGTCTCCGCGAGCTCCCGCGCGACCGCGAGCGCCTCGTCGGTTTCGCCGGTGACCGCTGCCCAGGCGCCGTCGAGCTGAGCCGGATCGCCGCTCCGGTCGAACGACTGCAACGGATGGAGCGAGAACCGATGCTCGTGCGGATCGAGCGCGGCGAGCGGCGTCGCGCCCGAGACATGTCCCACCCAGGCACGTCCCGGTGCCAGGCACCGGGACACGTCGCCAATGGCCGTGTCCGGAACGCAGAGCAGGACGACGTCGGGGTCCGCTCCGCCCACGGCGATGCCGCGCTCGCGGAGGCGGGCGGTGACGGCCGAACCGACTCGGCCCGAACCGATGACGTGGACTCTCTCGATCACGATCTAGCTCCAGTTCCGAACCGGATACCGGGCAGAGCGGATTGTACTCGTGCGCCGGTCGCGGCATGCTCCGTTCGTGGCTACAGCATCGAGGCCAAGCCTGACCCTGCTCGGAGGCTTCGCGGCCGAGGTGGCCGGCGAGCCGGTTCCTGACTCCGCCTGGCGGCTTCGTAAGGCGAGGGAACTCGTGAAGCTGCTCGCGCTCGCCGACGGGCTCCGCCTGCATCGAGAGCAGGCGATGGATGCGCTCTGGCCGGACCGCGACCCGGCATCGGCGGCGAACAACCTCAACCAGGCCGTCCACGCGGCGCGGCGCGCACTCGGGCCGGACGCGATCACCCTGCTCGACGGGCTGCTCCGGCTCGAGGCCGAAGTGGACGTCGAGCTCTTCGAGCGTGCCGCGGCGGATGCACGACGCGAGGCAACCGCGGCGGCGTGCGTTCGCGCGCTCTCCCTCTACGGCGGCGAGTTGCTGCCCGAGAATCGCTACGACGACTGGGCGTCACCCGATCGCGAGCGGTTGGCCGACCTCCACGCGGAGCTCGAGCAGCTCCTGTCCGAGCTCGGTGGCGCACCCCAGGTGATGCGCACATTGCCGGTCGAGACCTCGACCTTCGTCGGCCGGGGCCACGAGCTCGGGGAGCTGGCCGCCTCGCTGGCGCACACGCGGCTGCTGACGCTCACCGGCGTCGGCGGCGTGGGCAAGACACGGCTTGCAGTCGAGCTCGGCCGACGTCGGGAAGGCGGGTACGCCGACGGCGCGGTGCTCGTGGAGCTCGACTCGCTCGACGACCCTGGCCTCGTCCCCGGCGCCGTCGCCGAGGCGCTCGATCTACAGGCCTTGCGGGCCGAAGCGGTGATCGACGCCCTCCGTGCCGAGCTCGAGCCGCTCGAGCTGCTGCTCGTGCTCGACAACTGCGAGCACCTGGTCGGGGCCGCGGCGGCGCTCGTCGACTCCCTGCTCCGCGCCGCGCCGAGGCTGACAGTCCTTGCCACGAGCCGCGAGCCGCTGCGCGTTCCCGCGGAGGTCGTCTTCCGCGTCCCCTCGCTCGGTATCCCCGACCCGGACCGCGCACAGGAGCCCGAGGCGCTGCTCGGCTACGAGGCCGTGAGGCTGTTCGTCGAGCGTGCGGGAGCGGTCGCGCCCAGCTTCGCGCTCGACTCCGAGACGGCGCCGGCGGTCGCCCGGATCTGCCATCGCCTCGACGGCCTCCCCCTCGCCCTCGAGCTCGCGGCTGCGCGAGTGGACGCGCTGACGCCGGACGCCCTCGCCGACCGCCTCGACGACCGCTTTCGTCTGCTGCGCGCGGGGAGCCGGACGGCCCCGACCCGGCAGCAGACGCTCGAGGCGACGCTCGACTGGAGCCACGACCTGCTCTCCGCCGAGGAACGCACGTTGCTCCGCCGCCTCACGATCTTTTCGGGCGGGTTCTCGCTCGAGGCCGCCGAGGAGGTCTGTGCCGGCGACGGCATCGAGACCGTGGAGATCGCGCTCCTGCTCGCCGACCTGGTCGAGAAGTCGCTCGTGTCGAGCGAGGATCGCGACGGGCCCCGGCGCTACCGGCTCCTCGAGACGATCCGGAGCTACGCCGCAAGTCGGCTCGACGCGTCCGGCGAGCGCTCTGCGCTCGCAGCACGGCAGGCGTCCTGGCTCGTGCGGTTCGTGAGTGGCCTCGACCAGCGGCTGACCGGCCTCGAGGCCGAGCAGGGCAACCTCCGGGTCGCGCTCGAGACGCTGATCGCGACGGACCCGGAGGAAGCGCTCCGGCTGAGCGCCCGCGTGTGGCCCTTCTGGCTCCGTCGCATCGAGCTGCCGGAGGCTCGTCACTGGCTGGGCGAGTCGCTCGAGCGTGCGCCGGCCGTGTCTGCGGAGCGCATCGAGGCGCTCCTGGGCTACGCCGCGATCGAGTTCCGCGCGGGGGATCGGGGCTTCGGCCTCGCCGGGATCGAGGAGGCCTTGTCGCTCGCCCGGAAACTCGGCGAACCAGCACTCGAGTGGCGCACCGTGCACTTCCGCGCGGCGGTGGACATCGCGGCCGACGACGGCGTGCGGGCCGCGGGCTACTACGAGCCCGCGCTCGCCCTCGCCCGCGAGCACGGTCTCGCGGCTGCGGAGGCAGTCAGCGCGTACTCGCTCGGTGCGGCAGCGTGGGTGGCCGGCGACGTCGCCGAGGCGGAACGGCGCTGCGTTGAGAGCTTCGCGCTCTTCGGCGCGCTCGCGGACTCTGAGGAGCCGGTGCCGGCTCTCGTCAACGTCGCCGAGATGGTCGAGCCGGATCCCGCCGCGCCCGGACTACGGCTCGCCTTCGAGGACACGCTCCAACCGTTCGGCGGGATCTCCTGTGCCGTTGCGGCCGGATACGTCCTGATCAACTGGGCGAACGTCGTCCGCTCGGCGGGCGACGATCGGCAGGCACGCTCGCTGCTCGCAGACGGGCTCGCGCATTTCGAGCGGGTCGGAAGCGATCAGGGGCGTGCGGATGCCTGGGCGCGGCTCGCCAACGTCGAGCTCGGGGAGGGGCGCCTTGACCTCGCGGCAGAGCTCTTCGAGCAGGCCCGGCGCCTGCGGGAAGAGCTGGGTGACCGCCGCGGCGGCGCGCTCGCGCTCGTCGGGCTCGGGCAGGTGGCGACCCGACGCGGCGAGGACACGCGGGCCGCCGACCTGTTCGACGCCGCTCTCGTCACCTTCCGCCGCGCCGGCGACCGCTGGGGGCTCGCCTCGACCCTATGGCGGATCGCCGATCTCGAGCGCGCTCGCGACCGTCCGGCGGCCGCGGAGGAGCGACTCGAGGAGGCTCTCGCCGTCGTCGGGGTGACGCGCAGGGTGCGCTGGCAGGCCGTCACCTGCGCCAACCTCGCCGAGCTCGCGCTCGCACGCGGCGACGAGGCGCGGGCTCGAGAGCTGCTCGAACGTGCACTCGCCGGCTTCGAGACACGTGGCGACACACGCTGGGCGGAGCACGTTCGCGAGCGTCTGAACGCCGCAAATGCGGCGCAAATCGGGCGCTAAGTCCCTCTCGGTAGAACGGCGCGGACATCTCCACGAGAAGGAGGAACACATGACGGAGACCCTCACGCCGGTTCTCGGCGAGGCAACGGTTCAGGAGCTGCGCGACGCCCTGCGCGGCGACTTGTTCCTGCCCGGCGACGACGGCTACGACGAGGCGAAGCGGATCTGGAACGGCGCACACGACGACCGCATGCCGGCCGCCGTGGCGCGTTGTACCGGCGTCGCCGACGTGATCGCAGCGCTCGGCTTCGCCCGCAGCCACGACCTCCCCGTGGCCGTTCGCGGCGGCGGCCACAGCGTGGCCGGGCTCTCGACCAGCGACGGAGGCATGGTGATCGACCTCTCGCAGCTCCGGACCGTCCGCGTCGACGCCGAGGCCGGGCGGGCGTTCGTAGGCGGCGGCGCGACCTGGGGCGACGTCGACCACGAGGCCCAGCAGTTCGGCCTTGCGACGACCGGAGGGCTCGTCTCGACCACCGGTGTCGCAGGCTTCACGCTCGGCGGTGGCATCGGCTGGCTGATGCGCCGGTACGGACTCGCCTGCGACAACCTCGTCGGCGCAGACGTCGTCACGGCCGACGGACGGCTCGTGCACGCGAGAGCGGACGAGAATGCGGACCTCTTCTGGGGCCTGCGGGGAGGCGGCGGGAACTTCGGGATCGTCACCTCGTTCGAGCTCGCACTGCACCCGGTCGGCCCTGAGATCTACGCCGGGCCGATCTTCCTGCCGGGCGATGCCGCCGGCGATCTGTTGCGCTTCTACCGCGACTGGGCGCCCTCGGCACCGGACGGGATCACGACCGCGATCAGCCTCGCGACGGCGCCGCCGCTGCCGGTGATCCCGGAGGAGTGGCACGGGAAGAAGGTGGCGATCTTGATCGCCGCCTGCGCAGGACGGGTCGAGGACGGCGAGGCGCTCGTCCGCGATCTCAGGATGGTTGCGGAGCCGGTCGCCGACCTTTGCGGGCCGATGCCGTACACGTTCATCCAGTCCCTCCTCGACCCTCTTTGGCCGAAGGGGATCAATGCGTACTTCAAGGGGGCGCATCTGGCTCGGCTCTCGGACGAGACGATCGAGTCGTTCACCGAGCTGCACCAGGCGGCCCCGGGTCCGGGGTGCGAGATCCACCTCCACCAGATGGGCGGTGCGGTTGCGCGCGTCGGTGCCGACGAGACCGCTTATCCCGAGCGGTCGATGCCGTACGTGCTGAACGTGGTGACCGGAACGCCCGAGGCCGCCGAGTTGGGGGCCAATACCGAGTGGGCGCGGGCGGTCGTCGCTTCGGCTCAGGCCGACGTCACGGGCCGGCTGTACGTGAACTTCCTCAGCGAGGCAGGCGACGCGGAGTCCGCCTACGGCGAAGACACGTACCGGAAGCTCGTCGCCCTGAAGGAGCGCTACGACCCGACGAACGTGTTCCACCTGAACCAGAACATCGCCCCGTCGGTCTGACGCGGGGGAACGGCCGGGGTGCGAGATCGCACCCCGGTTGTTTCCGCTTGGCAACCGGCACACCTGCGAGGATGGGCGGTGCCCGGATGAGCTCGGCCGTCGCAAGCCTTTCCGATCTCCGCCGCATCTCGCCTCGTCGCGAGTTGCTGCTCGGCGCCGCGCTGACGGCCGGGTTCGCCCTGCTCGTGCACCTGGTCGGGCCTGCGCCGGGCGACGCGCCGGTCCATCTCTACCGCACGTTTCTCGTCCGCGACGGCGCGCTCGTCTGGGACAACTTCTGGTACGCGGGGACGTATCCGCTCGCCTCGTACAGCCTCCTCTACTACCTCCCGGCCGCTCTCGTGGGGAACCTGCCGCTCGTCTTCGCGGCCGCCGTTGCCTCGACCGTCCTCTTCGCCTCGATCGTCCTGCGGGAGTGGGGACGGGCCGCTCTCTGGCCTGCACGCGTGTTCGGCGTGCTCGCCGCCGCGCCGATGTTCACCGGCCTCTATGCGTACTCGCTCGGCTTCACGGCGATGCTGGCGACGCTCAAGCTGCTGCAGTTGCGGCGGTTGTGGCTCGCGGCTGTCGTCGCCGCGCTCACCGTCGGCTTCAGCCCACTCGCCTTCGCCTTCCTCTGTCTCGTCGTCGGGGCGTACGCCATCTCACGCCGGCAGATCGCCCAGCGCCATGTCTGGTTCGGAGTCGGCCTCGGCGTCGCGGCGGGGATCGAGGCGCTCGCGCTCGTCCTCTTCCCGGGCGGCACCGGCGCCTACCCCTTCCACTGGATCGACTTCGTCTCTGTTCTCTGCGTCACGGCGCTCGGCCTCCTCGTCGCAAGGAACGCTCGAGGCGCCGGACCGCTCGTCGCGTTCTATGCGCTCTGGGGGCTCGGCAGCGTGGTCGTCTACATCGTCCCCTCGCCGCTCGGGGACAACTGGACCCGGCTCAGCGCCTTCGTGTTTCCGATCATGCTCCTCACCGCGAGCCTCGCCGACTTCCGTCCGCGGCGCCTCGTCGTGCTCGCGCTCGCGGTTGCCTTCGCCTACAACGTGGTGCCGTACGCGCTGCTCGTGCCGTCGCGAATCGACAACAACACGCAAAGCGCGAGCTTCTGGCGGCCGGCGATCCGCTTCCTCCGCGAGCACGAGCAGCCGGGATTCCGTGTCGAGGTCGTGCCGACGGCGGAGCACTGGGAGGCGTACTTCGTTCCGAAGGCGGGCTTCCCGCTTGCGCGCGGGTGGTACCGGCAGCTCGACGTGGCTGACAACCCGGCTCTCTACGTCCACGATCTCGACGCCCCGGCGTACCGCCACTGGCTGCGCTCGAACGCGATTCGCTATGTCCTCCTGAGCACGACCGCCCCGCTCGACTGGGACGGCGGGCCGCAGGAGGAGCGTGTCCTGCGGTCGCCAGGCTCCGGCCTCGAGGCCGTCTTCCGAAGCCGGAACTGGGCGATCTACGAGCTTCCGCACGCGACGCCGCTCTTGACCGGTCCCGCCGATCCGGTCGTGACCTCCTTCGGCCACACGGCGATCCGCGGGCAGGTCTTCGCGCCCGGGCGTTATCTCTTGCGTGCCCACTACAGCCCGTACCTGCGCCTTTCGGGTCGAGGTTGCGTTTCGCCCGGGCCCGACAAGATGACGTTCCTCGACCTCACGCGGCCCGAGCGATTCGCGCTCAGCGTGCCGGGGACGCCCGACGGCCTCGTCCGCGAGCTCTTCGGGGACGAGGAGGCGACTTGCGGGTCGTAGCCCGCTAGCATCCGAGACGTGCCGATCTACGAGTACGTCTGCATGGAGTGCGAGTCGCATTTCGAGGAGCTCGTCCGGGGCGAGCAGCAGGTCGCTTGTCCCGACTGCGCCGCGACGAACGTGTTGCGCCAGTTCTCCTCCTTCGCGGTGCACGGCGTCACGAAGCCGGTCGCGACCGGCGGCGGTGGCGGCGGCTGCTGCGGCGGATCCTGCGGGTGCGGGCACTGAGGCCTTCGTGCCCCGGGGGGACGAAGACGGCGAGCTGCTGACCAGCGCCGCCTACGAGAGCATCGAAACGGAGCTCGCAGAGCTCGAGGGCCCGAAGCGGAAGGAAGTGGTGCAGGCGATCGCGACGGCGCGTGCGCACGGCGACCTCTCGGAGAACTTCGAGTACCACGCGGCGAAGAACGAGCAGGGACTGCTCGAGGCGCGGATCCGGGTACTGCGTCACCGGCTCCAGCACGCGACGATCCTCGACGAGGAGGCTGCCGCGGCGAGCGGCGTCGTCACCGTCGGCTCGCGCGTGGAGCTCGAGCGCGACGACGGCGAGAAGCTCGAGATCGAGATCACGGGCGTCGGCGGCGTGTCTCCCGACTCGCCCGTGGGACGGGCACTACTGGGGAAGGTCCCGGGCGACGAGATCGAGGTCGAGGCGCCGCGCGGCCGGTGGCGGGCGCGCATCGTGTCCGTCGGGCGTGCCTCGTAGACTTGGAGGCGTGAGCGTAGGCTTGACGGAGCTCAGCAAGGAGTGGAGGCGTCGGCTTTGCCGGCGCCGGAGCGGGAAATGAGTGCGGTGCCGGTCGCTGTGGAGACGCTCGAGGAGTACGGGGCGGCGACCGCGAGCTGCACGCGATGCCGTCTCGCGCAAGGACGGACGCAGGTCGTCTTCGGAGCCGGGAACCCGCGCGCCGACCTGATGTTCGTCGGCGAGGCGCCCGGCTTCCACGAGGACAAGCAGGGCGTCCCGTTCGTCGGTCAGGCGGGGAAGCTGCTGGAGGGGCTGCTCGCAGGTGTCGATCTCCGCCGTGAGGACGTCTACATCGCGAACGTGCTGAAGTGCCGGCCGCCGGGGAATCGCGACCCGCAGCCAGACGAGATCGAGGCGTGCGAGCCGCACCTCTTCCGCCAGATCGAGCTGATCGAGCCGAAGGTGATCGCGACGCTCGGCAACTTTGCGACCAAGCTCCTCTCGGGCCGCCCACTCGGCATCACCCGCGTGCACGGCCAGGAGCAGGAGCTGACGATCGCCGGCCGGAGCGTCCTCCTCTATCCGCTTTACCACCCGGCCGCCGCGCTCTATACGCCGGCGATGCTCAAGGTGCTCGAAGCCGACTTCGCCCGCCTGCCCGGGCTGCTCGGTGCCGCCGAGCCCGCGCCGCTCGCAGCTCTTCCAGAGCCTGAGCCGGAGCCTGCGGTCGAGGCTCCCGCGGAACAGCTCGGACTCTTCTAGAGCGGTTCGTCCAGACCCTGTACCGCGACCATGTTGAGGTTCGCGGCCCCCTCGCGCAGCCGCTTCGCATCCTGATACTCGGGCGAGGCGTACCAGCGCTTCGCGGCCTCGAGGTCGGGGAACTCGAGGACGACGAGCCGCGAGGGATCCCAGTCGCCCTCGAGCACCGCGAGCTCGCCTCCGCGCACGACGAAGCGGCCGCCCCCCGAGTGGACGGCGTCCGGCGACGCCGCCTTGTACCGGTCGTACTGCTCGGGGTCGTGGACGTCCGTCTCGACGATCACGTAGGCGGGCATGCTTGGATCGTACGCGTGGAGCAGCAGAGCAACTCGCCCGAGGAGACCGAGGCGCTCGCCGCGAAACTCGCGCGACGTCTGGCGACAGGCGACGTCGTCACGGTCGCGGGTGAGCTCGGCTCCGGCAAGACGACATTCGTCCGCGGCGCGTGCGACGCCCTCGGTGTGCGCGAGCGGGTCACGAGCCCGACGTACACGATCGGCCACCGCTACCACGGCGACGGCGTCGAGATCTCGCACCTCGACCTCTACCGGTTCGAGGGTATCTCGCCGGCCGAGTGGGGGGACCTCGAGCCGTACTTTGAGGACGCCATCGCCTTCGTCGAATGGCCCGAGGCCGGGGACGGGGTGATCCCGCCGCCTCGTTTCACGGTGCGTTTGCGGCATGCTGGCGCTGGGAGAGCGGTGGAGATCGAGGAGTGCTGACACTGGCTTTCGATACCGCGACGGCGGTCGCGACGAGTGCGCTCGTGGACGGGGACGAGGTGCTCGGTGAGCGTGTCTCGCGGGCGCAGACGCTGCTCGAGGACGTCGACGCCCTCCTGCGCCAGGCGGGCGCGCATCCGTCCGACCTCGACCGGCTCGCGGTCGGCCTCGGCCCGGGCAGCTTCACCGGCGTTCGCATCGGCCTCGCGGTCGCGCGCGGCCTCGCGCTCTCGCTCGAGCTTCCCGGCTCCGGCGTGTCGACCCTGGCGGCCCTCGCCGCCGGCGCTCCCGGCGCACGGCCCGTGATCGACGCGAAACGCCGCGAGGTCTTCACCATCGTCGGCGACGAGCCGCGTGTGCTCGCTCCGCAGGAACTGCCCCTGGACGAGGGAACGGTCTGCGTCGGCGATGGTGCGAAGCGATACCGGGCGCTGCTCGAGGGGCGCGGTGCCGACGTGCCGCCCGACGACGACGAGCGCCACCTCCCACGCGCCCGCTTCCTCGTCGGCCTTGCCGGCGAGCCCGGATCCGTAGACGAACTCGAGCCGCTCTACCTCCGCGTTCCGGACGCCGACAGGAATCTCGGATGACGACGATCGAGCTGCGCCGGCTCACGCTCGGCGACCTTCTCGCGATCGAGGAGATCGAGCGCCGCTCCTACCCGACGCCGTGGTCGCGCTCGATGTTCGCCGGCGAGCTTGCGAAGCCGAGCTCGATCTGCCTCGGCGCGTTCGAAGCCGAGGGCGAGGACGGCGCGCTCGTCGGCTACCTCATCGTCTCGCGCTACGTCGACGCATGGCACGTGATGAACGTCGCCGTCGACCCGGATCACCGCGGCCGCGGCGTCGGGACGATGCTCCTCGAGCGGCTCTTCGACCTCACGGCCCACGACGCCCGCCGCGGCTACACGCTCGAGGTTCGGGTCTCGAACCGGAAGGCGATCGGCCTCTACGAGCGGCTCGGCTTCCGCTCGCGCGGCCTGCGGCGCGGCTATTACACGGACAACCGCGAGGACGCGCTGATCATGTGGAAGGATCCGGTCGCCCGCTGATCCTGGGAATCGAGACGAGCTGCGACGAGACCGCGGCTGCGCTCGTCACCGACGAGGGCGAGATCCGCTCGAGCGTCGTCTCCTCGCAGGCGGAGCTGCATGCACGCTACGGCGGCGTCGTGCCCGAGGTCGCGTCGCGACGCCATCTCGAGCTCCTGACGCCGGTGATCCGCGAGGCACTGGCGGAGGCCGACGCGAGCCTCGCCGACGTAGGTCGCATCGCGGTGACTCAGGGGCCCGGGCTGATCGGAGCGCTCCTCGTCGGCCTCGCTGCCGCCAAGGCGGTCGCGTGGTCGCGCCGGCTGCCGCTCGTTCCCGTCGACCACCTCGACGGACACGTCGCCTCGCTCTACCTCCAACCGGATCCGCTCGAGCCGCCCTTCCTCTGCCTCCTGGCGAGCGGCGGACACACGATGCTCCTCGACGTCCGCTCGTACACCGAGCGAAAGCTGCTCGGTTCCACGCTCGACGACGCAGCGGGAGAGGCGTTCGACAAGGGCGCCAGGCTGCTCGGGCTCGGCTATCCCGGCGGCCGCGAGATCGACCTGCTCGCAGGCGAAGGCGACCCCGACGCCTACGACTTCCCGGTTGCGCGAGTGCAGGGCCTCGACTTCTCGTTCTCGGGACTGAAGACGGCGCTCCTCTACGCGGTCCGCGACCTGACCGAGGACGAGCTCGCGGCCCGGCGGGCGGATCTCGCCGCGTCCTATCAGCACGCGATCGTGCGGGCGCTGGTCGAGCGCGTGCGGGAGGCCGCGGAGCAGACGGGGCGGGAGCGGATCGCGATCGTCGGCGGCGTGGCCGCGAACTCCGCGCTACGCGCGGCGCTCCCGGACGTGACCGCGGCACCGCTCGCCCTCTGCACCGACAACGCGGCGATGATCGCCTCGGCGGCGCGTTGGACCGATCCCGTGCCCTACCCGCGGTACCTGGCGCTCGACGCGTACGCATCGCGCTAAGCTCGCCGCGGCGTCAGTTTTTTTGCCCTCTTTGCAGCGACAAAAGGAGCAGACCTTGGCAGTCGCAACGACGTCTCACCTGCGCGAGAACCCGTTCGAGCTGGCGCGCCAGCAGCTGCGGCGCGTGGGAACCACCTTCGAGATCGACTCGAACCTGATCGCCGTGCTGGGCGAGTGCAAGAAGGCGATCGAGGTCTCGATCCCCGTGAGCATGGACGACGGGTCGACATCCGTGTTCAAGGGCTACCGCGTGACCCACAACATCGCGCGGGGGCCGTCGAAGGGGGGCATCCGCTACCACCCCGACGTTACGGTGGACGAGGTCAAGGCGCTCGCGATGTGGATGACGTGGAAGTGCGCGCTGATGGGGATCCCGTTCGGCGGCGCGAAGGGCGGCGTGGTCTGCGACCCGAAGAAGCTGTCGCGCGGCGAGCTCGAGCGGATGACCCGCCGCTTCACGAGCGAGATCATCAACGAGATCGGGCCGGAGAAGGACATCCCGGCGCCCGACGTCGGCACCGACGGCTCCACGATGGCCTGGATCTTCGACACCTACTCGATGAACAAGGGCCACTCGGTGCTCGGCGTGGTGACGGGCAAGCCGCTTGCGATCGGAGGCTCCCTCGGCCGGGTCGAGGCGACCTCCCGCGGCGCGCTCTTCTGCATCCGCGACGCCGTCGCCAAGCTCGACAAGCGCATCGCAGGGATGAAGGTCGCCGTCGAGGGCTTCGGCAACGTCGGCAGCTACCTCGCGCACTTCCTCCACCAGGAGGGCGCGCTCGTCGTCGCGATCTCCGACTCGACGACCGCGCTCTACAACCCGAAGGGCATCGACGTCCCGGCCGCCATCGCCTACAAGGCCGAGAACCGCACGCTCGTGGGCCTCAAGGATGCCGAGACGATCACCGACGAGGAGCTCCTGCTGCTCGAGTGCGACGTCCTCGCGCCGTGCGCGCTCGAGCAGGTGATCACCGAGCAGAACGCCGACCAGGTCAAGGCGCCGATCATCTGCGAGGGCGCGAACGGGCCGGTCACCCCGGCGGCCGACGCGATCCTCGAGGACAAGGGCGTCCTCATCCTCCCCGACGTGCTCGCGAACGCGGGCGGCGTCGTCGTCTCCTACTTCGAGTGGGTGCAGGGCCTCCAGGAGTACTTCTGGAAGGAGGTCGAGGTGAACGCGAAGCTCAACGACATCATGAGCCGCGCCTTCGACCAGACGTGGGAGACGGCGCAGAGCCGGAAGCTGCCGATGCGGGTCGCCGCTTACGGCCTCGCCGTGCAGCGCGTCGCCGAAGCAACGGTCACGAGAGGCATCTACCCGTAACGGAGGTCGTCCTCTACACCGCGGCGGGCTGCCATCTCTGCGAGGCGGCCCGGCGCGTCGTCGGTGCCGCACGCGACGAGCTCGGCTTCATCCTGCGGGAGGTCGCGATCGACGGCGATTCCGAGCTCGAGGCTGCCTACCGCGAGTGGATCCCCGTCGTCGAGATCGACGGCAAGCGGCGCTTCGTCTACTACGTCCATCCCGACGCGCTTAGCAAGGCGGTTGCACAAGCGGACGCATAAGGGGCTTGCTACAACAGAGAACGCTGTCACGAAGTCGAGCTGGACGAAGGGGGTTGTGTGGCCGATCGCCTGAACGTCGGCGTCGCCGCCCGCCTGTCCCGGTACCTCCAGGTGCTGACGCAGGCGCGCAAGATGGGGAAGACGCGGATCTCCTCGCAGGAGATCGCCGAGTACACGAACATCAACGCGACCCAGATCCGCCGCGACCTGTCGAACTTCGGCAAATTCGGCAAGCGCGGGGTCGGCTATTCGATCGAGCTCCTGCTCGACGCGATTCGGAAGATCCTGCGCACGCAAGGGCAGCACAACGTCGCGCTCGTGGGCGCCGGCCGGCTCGGGCAGGCGATCGCCTCGTCCTCGATTTTCGCGGAGCACGGGATCAACATCGCCGCTGTCGTGGACACCGACCCAGGGAAGGTCGGGCAGCCGATCGGTCATGTCTCGGTCGAGCCGTACGGCAGGCTCGGCGAGCTCGTGCGCGAGCACAACGTCGTGGTCGGCGTGCTCGCTGTTCCGGCAGATGCGGCCCAGCCGGCGGCGAACGATCTCGTCTCGGCCGGCGTGCAGATCATCTTCAACTACTCCGAGGCGCTGCTCGAGACTCCCGCCGACGTGACGGTGCATACGTCGAATCCCGCCGTCGAGCTCCTCTACGCACTGTATTTTCACCTGACCTGAGAATTCTCCTCTGGCACGGGTACCTGCTCGGCGGCACCGGGTCGAACGTCTATACCCGGGCGCTCGCGCGCGAGTGGAGCCTCGCCGGGCATGACGTCACGGTCGTCTGCCAAGAGCGGCATCCGGAGGAATACGACCTCGGCGACGCGAGCGTCGTCGTGCCAGAGCTACCCGGCGGCCTGCTTCCCACCTTCGTCCTCGACCGCTACGAGGGGCTCGAGGCGCGGCTGCTCGTCGACTTCTCCCCGGACGAGCGCGCGGCGTACGTCGCGGCGAACGCCGCCGCGCTGCGCGAGCTTGCGCCCGCGGATCTCGTCTTCGCGAACCACGTCCTGCTCGGCGCGCCGGTCGGTGCGGCAAGTGGGATGCGCTTCCGCGTCAAGGCGCACGGCTCGGAGCTCGAGTACGCGATGCGGGGACGGCCCGACCTTGCGCGCTGGGGCGCGGAGACGCTTGCCCGAGCGGAGGTCGTCTACGCCGGCTCCGAGCACATCCGTATCGTCCTCGACGAGATCGTCGGCCACCTCGACCACGTCGCGATCGTCCCCCCGGGAGTCGACGTCGAGGCATTCCGGCCGGAGCCTCGTGAGGAGGCGCTTGCGGCGCTGCTCGAGGAAGCTCGCGCCGACCCGCCGAATCCTGGGAATCGCGAGGAGCGGCTCCCGGACGAAGGCAATGCCGTGCGGTTCGCCCGCTTCTTCGCCGACGAGCGGCCGACCGTCGTCTACTTCGGGAAGCTGATCGAAAACAAGGGCGTCCAGGTTCTGCTCGAGGCGCTGGCGGGACTCGACGCTCGAGCCGTGGTCGTCGGGTTCGGCGACTTCCGGGAGGAGCTCGAGGCCCGCGCACCGCTGGGAACGCTCTTCTGCGGGCCGCTCGAGCACCGCCACCTCCGGCACCTGCTGCCGCTCAGCGACGTCGCCGTCGTCCCGTCGATCTTCCCCGAGGCGTTCGGCATGGTCGCGGCGGAGGCGGCGGCGGCCGGCGTGCTGCCGGTGGTGTCGGCGCATTCGGGTCTCGCGGAGGTGGCCGCGGGCATCGGCGAGGAGGTCGGGCCCGAGACGGCAGCGTTGCTGTCCTTTCCCGCCGGGGATGCCGACGCGCTCCGGGATCGGTTGGCGGCGATCCTCGAGCTTCCGGGCGAGCGTCGGCGCGAGCTCGGCCTCGCCGCGCGGCGCGCCGTCGAGCGCCGTTGGAGCTGGCGCGTGGTCGCCGGACAATTGCTCGCGTGAGCGCGAACGGCGCCCCGGCACGCGAGCCCGAGATCTTCGGGATCGACCGGCGGAAGGCGCTGCTCACAGGCGTCGGCGCGCTCGTCCTCGCGGTTGTCGCCGTGGTCGGGATCGGCCAGGTCACGAGCTTCAAGCAGGTGGTGGACGCGCTCGAGCGTGCCGACTCGGTGTGGTTCCCGGTCTGCCTCGGCGGCGAGCTCGTCGCGTATGTCGGGTACGTCGCGGCCTACCGCGACGTCGCACGGGTCGACCGGGGGCCTTTGCTCGGCATTTGGACGACCGTCCGTATCGTCGTGATCGGCTTCGGCGCAGTCATCGTCGGCTCCAGCGCCGGCACGATCGGCATCGACTACTGGGCGCTGAACCGGGCCGGCGAGCGACCGCACATGGCGGTGCGTCGCGTCCTCGGCGTGTACACGCTCCAGTGGCTCGTGCTCGCGATCATGGCGTTCGTCGCCGCGGCAATCTCGGTGGCCGGCCCGTGGGACGTCCCGCCGGCGATGGAAGCGGCGTGGCTCGTGCTCGTGCCGGTCTGCATCGCGGCCGCAGTCTGGGTGAGCTCGCCGCGGCGGGGTGAGCGGCTCTCGTCGCTGCCGCACGACACGGTCCGCCTCGGACGCAGTCCGCGGACCTGGCCGGACTGGCTCTGGCACGCCGCCCGTGCGGCCTTCTCGGACGCGGTGGGCGGGGTGATGCTCGTCCGCCACGTCCTCCACCGGCCGCTCTCGTATCCGGCCGCGCTCCTCGGCTTCCCGGTCTACTGGGCCGGGGACGTGCTCACGTTCTACGCCGCCCTGCGGGCGTTCGGCGTGCATCCGCCGCTCGCGCCGCTCGTGCTCGCCTACGCGACGGGCTTCATCATCACCGCGCTGCCGCTTCCCGCGGGAGGCTCGGGTGGCGTGGAGGCCGGTCTGACCTTCTCTCTCCACGCCGTCGGGATCCCGATCGCACCTGCGCTTCTCGCCACGCTCGTCTACCGCGTCTTCACGCTCTGGCTCCCGGTGATTCCGACGCTCGCGCTCCTGCCGCAGGTCCCGGTCCTCGACCGCGAGCTGCCGTTGGTTCCGCGCGCGCAGAACCCTAGTTAGGCTTTCCACGTGGGCGAGGAGCAGCGGCTCGGCTACCAAGAGATGCTCGCGCTCTCCCGCGAGTCGTTCGACGCTGTCCCCGATTTCACCGTCGCGGTCGAGGAGGAGTTCGCGCTCCTCGACCCGGAGACGCTCGACCTCGTCAACCGCTTCGAGGAGCTCCAGGAAGCGGCACTGGGGACCGAGCTCGAGCCGCACCTCGTCGGCGAACTGATCGCCTCCGAGATCGAGGTCCGCACCGGGCGCTGCGACTCGTTCGCCGACGCCGCGGCGCTGCTGGGCGAGCGGCGGCAGCAGCTACGCGAGCTCGCCGAGCCGCGCGGGGTGGCGCTCGGCGCAACGGGCACGCATCCGTGGAGCCCGTGGCAGAACCAGCGGATCATCGACACGCCGCACTACCGCCGCAATGACGAGGTCCTCCGCTACGTCGTCTGGCGCAACAACTCGTTCGGCCAGCACGTCCACGTCGGCATCCACGGCGCCGACCGCGCGATCCGCGTCTGTTCGGTGCTGCGCAACTTTCTGCCGGAGCTGCTGGCGCTCTCCGCGAGCTCGCCGTTCGTGGAGGGCGTCTTCTCGGGGCTCCACTCGGCGCGCACGCAGATCTTCACGCGCATGTTTCCTCGCTGCGGCATCCCGGACGCGCTGCCGAGTTGGGACGAATGGGAGAAGTACGTCCGCTTCCTCTACGAGACGCGCTCGATCACGGAGCACACGCAGATCTGGTGGAGCGTGCGCCCGCACCTCACGTTTCCGACCGTCGAGATCCGGATCTGCGACGCGCAGCCCGACCTCGGCGAGTCGCGCTCGCTCGCGGCGCTCGGCTACGCGCTCACCGCACGGGTTGCGCGTGCGCTCGACGAGGGCGAGCCGCTGCCGAATTTGCCGAACCGCCTGGTCGAGGAGAACCTCTGGCGGGCGATCCGGTACGGCCTCTCAGGCGAGCTGCTCGACTTCGCGCGAGGGGAGCCGATTCCCGCGCGCGCCCGCATCGAACAGCTCCTCGAGTGGGTGCGGCCGGTCGCGGAAGAGCTCGGAGCCGCCGAGTGGCTGGCGATCCCCGAGCGGAACGCCGCCGAGCGCCAGATCGCGCGCCACGACGAGGGCGCGAGCATGCAGGAGATCTTCGCCGAGCAGGTGCGCTGGCACCTCAGGACGCCCACTTCGTGACACGGTCAATCCGGCCTGTGTGGTAAAAACCAGCCGCGCCGGGGTCGTCTCGGCGCTGACTTTGTGACGCCCGGAGGGAGCTTCTAACCGATGAGTTGGTTCATGGATCATGCTGTGCTGTTCGCGCTGCTGTGCGCGGGCGCAGCCGTCCTCTACGGCCTCGGCCTCACCGTCTGGCTGCTGCGGCAGCCGGCCGGCAACGAGCGGATGCAGGAGATCGCGCGCGCCGTGCAGGAGGGCGCCGCCGCGTACCTGCGCCGCCAGTACCAGACGATCGCCGTGGTCGCGATCGTGCCGTTCCTGCTGCTCGGCTTCTACCACTCGCTCGGCTGGGCGACGGCGATCGGCTTCCTCATCGGCGCCGTTCTGTCTGCCGCCGCCGGCTTCATCGGGATGAACGTCGCCGTGCGCTCGAATGTGCGGACGGCGGAGGCGGCGCGGCACGGGCTGCCGCAGGCGCTCAACGTCGCCTTCCGCGCCGGCTCGGTGACGGGCCTCATGGTCGTCGGACTCGCGCTCTTCGGAGTTGCAGGCTACTACTGGATCCTCACCGCCGGGATCGGCGACACCCCGAATCAGGCGATTCATCACCTCGTCGGCCTTGCCTTCGGTGGCTCGCTCATCTCCGTCTTCGCCCGGCTCGGCGGCGGCATCTACACGAAGGCCGCGGATGTCGGCGCCGACCTGGTGGGCAAGATCGAGGCCGGAATTCCGGAGGACGATCCGCGCAACCCGGCCGTGATCGCGGACAACGTCGGCGACAACGTCGGCGACTGCGCCGGTATGGCGGCCGACCTGTTCGAGACGTACGCCGTGACCGCCGTCGCCGTGATGCTGCTCGGCGTCACGGCCCCAACTGCCTTCGCCGGGAAGAGCCTCTGGCTCTACCCCCTCGCGATCGGCGGTGTCTCGATCATCGCCTCGATCATCGGAGTCCAGTTTGCGCGGGTGCGTCCCGGCGGCAACATCATGAATGCGCTCTACCGCGCGGTCCTCGTCGCCTCGGTCATCTCGGCGCTCATCTTCATCCCTGTCACGAAGGCCTTCGTCGGGCACCCGGCCACCAACTTCGTCGGCGTAACCATTGCCCCTCACATCTACTCCTTCGGCGAGCTCTACGGCTCGGCGCTGATCGGGCTCGCGATCACCGCGCTGCTCGTCGGAATAACGGAGTTCTACACGGGCACGCGCTGGAATCCTGTCAAGTCGATCGCGCGCGCGTCGCAGACCGGCCACGCGACGAACATCATCGAAGGCCTCGCCATCGGGATGCAGGCGACGGCGCTGCCCGTCATCGTGATCGCGATCGGGATTCTGGTCGCCAATCACTTCGCGGGCCTGTTCGGCATCGGCGTCGCCGTGATGGCGCAGCTCTCGATGACCGGCCTCATCGTTGCGCTCGACGCCTATGGCCCCGTCACCGACAACGCCGGCGGCATCGCCGAGATGGCCGACCTTCCGCCTGAGGTGCGCGCGATCACCGACCCACTCGACGCGGTCGGCAACACGACCAAGGCGGTGACGAAGGGCTACGCGATCGGCTCCGCCGCGCTCGCGGCCCTCGTCCTCTTCGGCTCGTACTCCGACGGGCTGCGGGAGCAAGGCCTGCCGACGATCTTCCAGCTCAACGATGCCTGGGTCATCGCCGGGCTGTTGATCGGTGGCCTGATGCCGTTCCTGTTCGCCTCGCTCGCGATGCAGGCCGTGGGGCGAGTCGGCGGCGAGGTCGTGGAGGAGGTGCGGCGCCAGTTCCGCGAGCACCCGGGAATCATGGAGGGCACGGAGCGGCCGGAGTACGGCCCTGCGATCGACATCGTGACCGGCTCCGCGATCCGCTCGATGATCGCGCCCGCGCTCGTACCGATCGTCTTCCCGATCGTCGTAGGCCTCATCAGCGCGAAGATGCTCGGCGGGCTCCTGATCGGGACGATCGTGACGGGACTGTTCCTCGCGATCGCGATGACGGCAGGCGGCGGCGCGTGGGACAACGCGAAGAAGCTGATCGAGGACGGCCTCTACGGCGGCAAGGGCTCCGAAGCCCACGCCGCTGCCGTCACGGGCGACACGGTCGGCGATCCGTACAAGGACACGGCGGGCCCGGCGATCAACCCGATGATCAAGATCACGAACATCGTCGCGATCCTGATCATCCCGCTGATCATCTCCGTCCACGGCTAGCGGAGTACCGTTTCCCGGGTGAGAACGCTCACCCGGATCGCGGCCTCCGCCGGCGCGCTCGCGCTCGTCACCGGCGCCATCGAGCTGCTGAAGGGCCACGTGCCCGTACTCAGCCTGTCCGTGCTCTACCTGCTCGCGATCATCCCCGTCGCGGTCGCATGGGGAATCGTCTATGCCGTCGGCACGGCGGTCGGGAGCATGCTCGCGTTCAACTTCTTCTTCCTCCCGCCGCTCTACACGCTGACGATCAACGACTCGCGCAACTGGTTCGCGCTGCTGGTCTTCCTCGTCACCGCCGTCGTCGTCAGCGAGCTCGCGACCCGTTCCAGGGGGCGCGCCGAGGAGGCCGAAGCCGCGCTCCAGGTGCTGCGGGAGCTGACCGAGGAACGCGAGCGGCTGGCCGCGGAAGCGCTCGACGCCGAGGCGTTGCGGCGCAGCGACGCGATGAAGACGGCGGTGCTTCGAGCCGTCAGCCACGACCTGCGCTCGCCGCTGATGGCGATCCTCACCTCCGCGGGAGCGCTCGCCCACGGTGAGCTCTCGTTGGCGGCGGCGGATCGTCACGAACTCGTCGAGACCATCCTCGTCGAGGCGGAGCGACTCGACCGAATCGTGCGGAACCTACTCGACCTCTCACGGCTGCAGGCCGGAGCGGCCGCGCCGGAGCCGCGCGACTGGCCCGTCGACGACCTGGTCCTCCAGGCACTCGACGGAGTCGAGGCAGGAAGCCGGGTGGAGGTCGTGCTGCCCGAGGACGACTCGCCACTCGTCCGCGCCGACTTCCACCAGGCAGAGCGCGTCGTCGCGAATCTCGTCGAGAATGCGCTTCGCTACTCCCCTCCCGACGAACCGGTGCGCGTACAGGTGCGGGAGACGGGATCGGAGGTGCTGGTGCGTGTCGTCGACCACGGCCCGGGGATTCCGTCCGGAGAGGCCGACCGTATCTTCGAGCCGTTTCAGCGTGGTTCGCTCCGCATTCCGGCACGCGGCGCCGGCCTCGGGCTCGCGATCGCGCGCGGCTTCGCGGAGGCGAACGGCGGCCGCGTGTGGGTCGAGTCCCACCAGGGACAGGGCGCTACGTTCGTACTTTCGCTCCCGGTCGCGCGCGGCGCCCGCGTGCAAGTTTCGGCGTGAGCGGTGCCCGCGTCCTCGTCGTGGACGACGAACCGCAGATCCTGCGGGCCTTGCGGACGAGCCTGCGCGGCGCGGGCTACGAGGTCGACACGGCCGAGACTGCCGAGGCGGCGCTCGCGGCGGCCGCACTGCGACCGCCCGAAGCCGTCGTCCTCGATCTCGTCCTCCCCGACGGAACCGGAACGGACGTAGCGCGCGAGCTCCGCAGCTGGTCGAGCGCGCCGATCATCGTCCTCTCCGCGGTCGGCGACGAGCACGAGAAGGTCGCCGCTCTGGACGCCGGCGCCGACGACTACGTGACGAAGCCCGTCGGGATCGACGAGCTCCTCGCACGCCTGCGCGCCGTCCTCCGCCGGACCACTCCGAACGGCGATCCGGTGATCGAGCTCGGCGAGCTCGTCGTCGATCTGGCGAACCGCGACGGTGCGGATGGAGGGGAAATCGGTGCACCTGACGCCGCACCAGTTCGACCTGCTGCGCGTGCTTGCTCTCAACGCCGGCAAGCTGCTCACGCAGCGCCAGCTCTTGCAGGAGGTCTGGGGTCCCGGCTACGTCGGCGCGGCCAATCTCCTGCAGGTGAACGTCTCCCAGCTCCGCCGCAAGATCGAGCCGGACCGCGCGAAGCCGCGCTACCTCCTGACCGAGACCGGCGCCGGCTACCGGCTTGTGGCGCCCGCCTAGCTTCTTCAGGGAATCGTCAGGCCGCGGCCGGAAACTCTAAGGCCGCATTAAGAAGCCTCGGCGTAGCGTCGACTGGGTGGACGAGGTCTATGCCTTCCTGATCGCCGGCGGTTGCTTCGCGGTGATCTTCATCCTGCTCTGGACGCTGGAGCGCGTCTGTGAGCGCGGGTGACGCCTTCGGGCTCGCGATCTCGTTCGCCGTGCTCGTCTACCTCGTCTACGCCCTGTTCCGAGGGGAGAAGCTCTGATGGGACAGGGAATCGGCCAGATCCTCGTCTACGTAGCCGTCCTGATCGCGCTCAGCTACCCGTTGGGCATCTGGATGGCGCAGGTCTACACGCGCGAGAAGGGCGACATCGTCGAACGCGGCTTCCTCCGTCTGCTCGGACGGGACGCGACCACGGACCAGGACTGGAAGCAGTACGACCTCTCGGTCGTCGTCTTCACGATCGGTTTCATCGTCTTCCTCTACGGCATGCTGCGGCTGCAGGGCCACCTCTTCCTGAACCCGGACCATCTGCCGGCCGTGCCGTGGACCGTCTCGCTCAACACGACCTCGAGCTTCGTCACGAACACGAACTGGCAGTACTACGCCGGCGAGGCGACGATGTCGTACCTCAGCCAGATGGCCGGGCTCGCGGTGCAGCAGTTCGTCTCGGCGGGCGCCGGTCTGGCGGTGCTCGCAGCGGTCGCGCGCGGGATCACGCGGCGCGGCACCGGCGTCGGGCTCGGCAACTTCTGGCGCGACCTCTACCGCTCGCTCGTCTACATCCTTCTGCCGCTCTCGATCGTCCTCGCGGTGATCCTGATCTCGCAGGGCGTGCCGCAGACGTTCCACGGCCACGTGACGGCCACGACGCTGCAGGGCGGCCACCAGACGATCGCCCGCGGGCCGGTCGGCTCGATGATCGCGATCAAGCAGCTCGGCACGAACGGCGGCGGCTTCTACGACTCGAACTCGGCCGTCCCGTTCGAGAACCCGACGCCGCTTCCAACTTCCTCGAGGTGCTCTCGATCCTGCTGATCCCGTTCGCGCAGCTCGTGATGTTCGGGCGGATGGTATTCGCGCGACGACACGCCTGGGTGCTCTTCTCGGTCTGCTTCACGATCTTCGCGGTCGGCGTCTGCGTCGCCTTCCCGGCCGAGCAGCACGGCTCCGCGGTGCTGCGGCAGTCCGGCGTGAACATCACGCACAGCGCCATCCAGGTCGGCGGGAACATGACCGACAAGGAGATCCGCTTCGGGATCGCCAACACCGCGCTCTGGACGACCGGCGACGACCGACGTCTCCAACGGCGTCGGTCAACGGCGGTCATGATGCGTTCACGCCTGCCGGCGGAGCTGTGCCTCTGATCGAACATGTTCCTCGGGGAGGTCGAGCCGGGCGGAGTCGGGTCCGGCGTCTACGGGCTCATCTTCTACGTGCTCATCGCCGTCTTCGTGGCCGGTCTGATGGTCGGCCGCACACCGGAGTGGCTCGGCAAGAAGATCGAAGCGCAAGAGATGAAGCTCGCGGCCGTGGGCGCGCTCGCCGTGCCGACGATGGTGCTCGTGATGACGGCGGCGGCGATCGCGACGAAGTCCGGGCTCGCATCGATCTTCAACCCGGGCGCGCACGGCTTCTCCGAGACCCTCTACGCGTACACGTCCCAGTCCAACAACAACGGGAGCGCGTTCGCCGGCTACGGCGGCGACGGACTTCTCGACCACGCTCGGAATCGTCGCGCTCTACTTCGGCCGCTTCTTCCCGATGCTCGCCGGGCTCGCCATCGGCGGCTCGCTCGCCGTGAAGAAGGTCGTCCCCGCATCGGCCGGGACGTTCCGGACCGACGGCGGCGACGTTCGGCATCATGCTGCTGGGAGTCATCGCGCTCACGGCGGGTCTGATGATCCTGCCGGCCCTGACGCTCGGCCCGATCGTGGAAGGGCTGATGCACTGATGCTGCGCGCCCTCTTCGCGTCCGTCGTCGCAATCGTCGTCTCGACGATCGTGCTCGGCTTCGCCTACCCGGCGCTGATGACCGGCGTCGCGCAGCTGACGATGTCGCATCAGGCGAACGGAAGCCTGGTCAGCCGCGGCGGAAAGGTGATCGGCTCCAGCCTCGCCGCGCAGTCGTTCTCCTTCCCCGGCTACTTCCACGAGCGGCCGTCGGCCACCTCGCCGGCGTACAACCCGGCGTTCACGACCTTCTCGAACCTCGGCCCGACGAACCCCGCGCTCGCGCAACTCGTCAAGCAGAACGCCGCGGCGATCCTCAAGCTCGAGAGGCCCTACAACCCCGGCCTCACGATCCACCAGATCCCGGTCGACGCCGTCGTGCCGTCCGGCTCGGGGATCGATCCCGAGATCTCGATCGCCTACGCGAACCTGCAGGCTCGGCGCGTCGCGGCGGTTCGCCACCTGCCGCTCGCCACCGTGCAGCAGCTGATCAAGAAGCACACCCAGCAGCGCACGTTCGCCTTCTTCGGCGAGCCCGGCGTCAACGTCCTCGAGCTCAACCTCGCGGTCGACCAGGAGCAGATGAGCAGCTGATGGCCCGCCGCTCGATCAGCATGTTCTCGCGCGACCTCGTCCTCGCGGCGATCCGGGACTCGTTCCCGAAGCTCGACCCGCGCCTCCAGCTGCACAACCCGGTGATGTTCATCGTCGAGCTCGGCAGCGTGATCACGACCGTGATCTTCTTCAAGGACCTCGTCGCAGGGGAACGACAGCCAGCTCTGGTTCGTCGGCGTGATCGCGATCTGGCTCTGGCTCACGGTCCTGTTCGCGAACTTCGCCGAGGCGATCGCCGAGGGCCGCGGCAAGGCGCAGGCCAACGCGCTCCGCGCCACCCGGACCACGACCACGGCGCTGCGCCGCTCGCGCGACGGGCACCTCGAGGAGGTCGCCGCGGCGGACCTCCAGAAGGGCGAGGTCGTGATCGTCGAGGCGGGGATGACGATCCCCGCCGACGGAGACGTGATCGAAGGCGCCGGCTCGGTCGACGAGTCCGCGATCACCGGCGAGTCCGCACCCGTGATCCGGGAGGCCGGCGGCGACCGCTCGGCGGTCACCGGCGGCACCAAGCTCCTCTCCGACCGGCTCGTGATCGAGGTCACGCAGGAGCCCGGCCAGTCGTTCCTCGACCGGATGATCGCGCTCGTCGAGGGCGCGCGAGCGGCGGAAGACCCCGAACGAGATCGCCCTCAACATCCTGCTCGCCGGCCTCACCATCACCTTCGTCGCCGCCGTCGTGACGCTGCGGCCGTACGGGATCTACGCCGGCACGCGAGCTCTCCGAGACCGTCCTGATCGCGCTCCTCGTGGCGCTGATCCCGACCACGATCGGCGCGCTCCTGTCGGCGATCGGCATCGCCGGGATGGACCGGCTCGTGCAGCGCAACGTGCTCGCGATGTCCGGGCGCGCGGTCGAGGCATCCGGTGACGTCGACGTCCTCCTGCTCGACAAGACCGGCACGATCACCCTCGGCAACCGGCAGGCGACGGAGTTCATCCCGGCGCCGGGCGTCAGCGAGAAGGAGCTCGCCGAGGTCGCGCAGCTCGCGTCGCTCGCCGACGAGACGCCGGAAGGCCGTTCGATCGTCGTGCTCGCGAAGGAGAAGTTCGGGTTGCGCGAGCCCAAGCTCGGCGAGCACGAGTTCGTTCCCTTCAGCGCGACGACCCGGATGAGCGGCGTGAACCTCAACGGGACGCTGATCCGCAAGGGCGCCGCCGACGCCGTGAAGGCCTTCATCGGCGAGAACGGCGGGCGGGCGCCCGCCGAGATCGACGCGGAAGTCCAGCGCGTCGCCGAGCAGGGCGGCACCCCGCTCGTCGTCGCGCGCGACAACTTCGCGCTCGGCGTCGTCCACCTCAAGGACATCGTCAAGGGCGGCATGAACGAGCGCTTCGACGAGCTGCGCCGGATGGGCATCCGCACCGTGATGATCACGGGCGACAACCGCGTCACGGCCGCCGTGATCGCGCAGGAGGCGGGCGTCGACGACTTCCTCGCCGAGGCGACGCCGGAGGCGAAGCTCGCCCTGATCAGGGACGAGCAGGCGGAGGGGCGGATGGTCGCGATGACCGGCGACGGGACGAATGACGCGCCGGCACTCGCGCAGGCCGACGTCGGCGTTGCCATGAACACGGGCACGACGGCGGCGAAGGAGGCGGGGAACATGGTCGACCTCGACTCGAACCCGACGAAGCTGATCGAGATCGTCGAGGTCGGCAAGCAGCTCCTGATCACGCGCGGCTCGCTGACGACGTTCTCGATCGCGAACGACGTCGCGAAGTACTTCGCGATCCTGCCGGCGATGTTCGCCACCACGTACGCGACCAAGCCCGGTCAGCCCGGGCCGCTCGACGCGCTCAACATCCTGCGCCTGGGCACGCCGCAGAGCGCGATCATCTCCGCGGTCATCTTCAACGCGCATGATCATCCCGGCCCTCATCCCGCTCGCACTGCGCGGCGTCAAGTACCGCGCGATCGGCGCGACCGCGCTCCTGCGCCGCAACCTCCTGCATCTACGGGCTCGGCGGTGTGATCCTTCCCTTCATCGGCATCAAGCTGATCGACCTGATCATCCACAACCTGTTCGGGGCGTGAGCCTCCGGTGGCCCGCGGCCACTACCGAATCCTGCTCGGGATGGCAGCGGGAGTCGGCAAGACGTACCGGATGCTCCTCGAGGGCCGGCAGGCACAGGAGGAGGGGAAGGACGTCGTGATCGGCTACCTCGAGCCACACGACCGGCCTGAGACGACGGCCCTCGCCGAGGGCCTCGAGGTCGTTCCGCGGCTGCGCGCGCAGCACGGGCGCTCGAGCTCGAGGAGATGGACGTCGACGCCGTGATCCGCCGCGCGCCCGAGATCGCGCTGATCGACGAGCTCGCGCACACGAATGCGACCGGGATGCGGAACGAGAAGCGCTGGCAGGACATCGAGGACGTACTCGACGCGGGCATCGACGTCGATCTCGACCGTCAACGTCCAGCACCTCGAGAGCCTCAACGACGCGATCTTCGAGCTCACCGAGATCCGCGTGCGCGAGACGTTCCCCGACCGGATCCTCGACGAGGCCGACGAGGTCGTGCTCGTCGACCTGTCGCCCGAGGAGCTGCAGGAGCGGCTCCGGGCCGGGAAGGTCTATCCGACGGAGCGGGCGGCGGTCGCGCTCGAGAACTTCTTCCGGGCGGACAAGCTCGCGGCGCTACGGGAGCTCACCCTGCGTGAGGTGGCCGAGGACGTCGAGGCGCGGCGCTCGACGCGCTCGCTCGAGCCGCTCAGCCGGCAGGCTGTCGCAGAGCGGGTGCTCGCACTCGTCGAGCCGCAGCCGAAGTCGCAGCGCATCTTGCGCCGTGCCTGGCGTTCCGCCCAGCGGTTCGGCACCGACATGGACGCGCTCTGGGTGCGGCCGTCCGGGACGGCCGCCGACCGAGGAGGAGGCGACGCAGCTCGCCGCCCTGCGCCGTCTCGCCGTCGTCCTCGGCGTCCACTTTCTCGAGGAGGAGGGCGACGACCTCGTCGCGACCGTTCGCCGGGTCGCCGCGCAGCGGGGTTCGACGTACGTCTTCGTCGGCACACCCGACGAGTCGCGCCGCCGCGAGATCTTCGGCGGCTCGCTCCTCTCCCGCATGGTGCGCGAGCTGCCCGGCATCGACATCCGCGTGATCGCGAACCGGGCCGACCGGGATCGGCTGACCGACCAGTGATCGCCGCCGTCATCGCGCTCGCCGCACTCGCAGCCGTGCTGGCCGCAGCTCTCGTAGCCAGGAGCGAGCTGCGGCTGCGCAGGCCGCGCGCCGGCGTCCGCCGCATCCTCGTCCCGTTCACCGGCGGGCACGCTCGACCCGACTGTGCTCGATGCGGCGATCAGGCTCGCCCACGCCGAGAACGCCACACTCGTCCCGGCCTACCTCTTGCTCGTCCCGCTTCGGTACGCCGAGGACTCGCCCCTGCGCGACGAGGTCGCCGTCGCCCTGCCACTGCTCGAAGCCGTCGAGCACGCCGCTCTCCGGGCCGGCGTCCCCGTCGACGCGCGGATCGAGAAGGGCCGCTCGCCGACCCACGCTCTGCAGCGCCTCTGGGACGAGGAGCAGTTCGACCGGATCCTGGTGCCGGCGCCGAACGGCCACGGCGGCGGCTTCACCACGAAGGACGTGAGCTGGATACTCGAGCACGCTCCGAGCGAGACGATCGTGCTCAAGCCGAACCCGAACGGCGTGCAGCACGCTGCCTGAGTAGCGCACGAGGGCGACCGCGGAGGGCACTACAGTCACGCCGTGGCACGACCGCGGCGCCAGGCGCAGCAGCTCGAGCGCGTCCTCGGAACGAACGCTCTCTTTGCGACCGCCTACGGCAACGTCGGCTCGTCGATCTATTACGCGCTCGGCCTCGTAGCGGTCTACGCACTCGGCCTGACGCCCGTCGTCTTCATCATCGCCGGCCTCATCTTCGCGTGCACCGCCGCGACCTACGCCGAGGGGACGGTGCGGTTCCCGGAGGCGGGCGGCTCGTCGAGCTTCGCGCGGCACGCCTTCAACGAGGTCGTCTCGTTCGAGGCGGCGTGGGCGCAGATGCTCAACTACGTCGCGACGATCGCGGTCTCGGCGTTCTTCGTCCCGCACTACCTGTCCGTCTTCTGGGGGCCCCTCCGTCAGAACCCGTGGGACATCGTCGTTGGGGTCGCGGTGATCGCTGTGCTCGTGCTCATCAACATCATCGGCGTTCAGGAGTCGGCCAGGGTCAACGTGGTCCTGGCGGTGGCGGACTTCGCGACGCAGCTGGTGCTGGTGCTCATCGGGGTCATCCTCGTCTTCTCGCCGCACGTCCTGGTCTCGAACATCCATCTCGGCGTCGCGCCCACCTGGAAGGACTTCTTCTTGTCGATCCCGATCGCGATGTTGGCGTACACCGGCATCGAGACCGTCTCGAACCTGTCGGAGGAGGCGCGCGACCCGCTCCGGACCGTGCCTCGCGCAGTCCTCTACGTCGCGATTGCCGTCTTCGCCATCTACTTCACGCTCCCGTGGGTCGCGCTCTCGGCGATGCCTGTCGTCCACACCGCCCACGACGGGTACAAGACGCTCCTCGCGCTGCCTCCGACGAAGACGTTCCAGGGCCAGCACGGCTACCAGAACGACCCGGTGCTCGGGCTCGTCAACAACCTCGGGATCTCGTCGACGACGATCACTCACGGACTCCGCGTGTACCTTGGGATCCTCGCCTCGACGATCCTCTTCATCGGCGCGAATGCGGGCGTGATCGGCGCCTCGAGGATCACGTACGCGATGTCGAGCTACCGGCAGCTGCCGCTGGCCTTCCGCAAGATCCACCCGCGATTCAAGACGCCGTGGCTGGCACTCGTCTTCTTCGCCGGTGCGATCCCCATCGGGCTCACCCTGATCGGCAAGACGGCATTTCTCGGCGCGATCTACTCCTTCGGCGCGACATTCTCGTTCACGGTGGCCCACGCTTCGGTGATCCGGCTCCGGATGAAGGTTCGCGGTCGCGACGATGTGCCGTTCAAGGCGAGACCGAACCTACGCTGGCGCGGCGTCAGTTGGCCCGTCTTCGCGGTCGTCGGCGGACTCGGCACCGGGCTCTCGTGGCTCGTGATCGTGATCACGACGCCGTCGATCCGCTACGCCGGACTTACCTGGCTCGTCCTCGGCTTCGCCTTCTACGTCTTCTACCGGCGCCGCGTCGTGCACGCGCCACTCACCGAGACGATCCGCGCACCCGTGGAGTTCGGCCCGGCCGCGGTGCTCGAGTTCCGCAGCATCCTCGTGCCGATCGCGGCCGGCTACGCCTCCGACGAGGCGATGGACTTCGCGTGCGGGCTCGCGGCCGAGCGGCGCGCGTCGATCGTCGCCTTCACGGCGATCGAGGTTCCGCTCGACCTGCCGCTCGACGCGGAGCTGCCGGACGAGGTGCGGGAGGCGAACGAGCAGCTCGACGAGGCGCGCGCGATCGGCGACTCGTACGGCGTGACCGTGATCGGCCGCATCGCACGCACCCGCAACATCGGCCGTGCCATCGTCGACGAGGCGATTCGCCGTAACACCGAGATCATCGTCATGGCGGGGCCGCGGCGCGTGCAGCTCCAGCGCGGACGGCGCCAGATCTTCGGCGACGCCGTCGACTTCGTCCTTAGGCACGCGCCCTGCCGCGTGATGGTCGCGACCCCGAGGGAGCGCGCTGCATGAGCGGCTTCTACCGGAGGATGGTCCAAGGGCTCGGCTTCATCGCGATCGGGCTCGGTCTCGCGATCCTCGCCGAGACGGCTACAGCAGGAGGAGGCTCAACGGGCTACCTCCTCGGCGTTCTCTTCGTGGGGCTGGGCTGCGGGCGCCTGTTCCTCCTGCGACGGAGATAGGCTCGCGTCTCAATGGCTCGCAAGCTGCCGCGGCTGCAACGCGTGCTCGATGCTCCGACCCTCGCCTCGGTCGCGTACGGCGAGGTCGCGTCGTCTCTCTACTTCGCGCTCGGAATCGTCGCGCTCCACGCCCTCGGTTTCACGCCGGTCGTGCTCGCCGTCGTCGGTGTGCTCTTCCTGGTCGTGACGATGTCGTACGCCGAGGGGACGACGTCGATCAAGGAGACGGGAGGCGCCGCGACGTTCGTCCGGGTCGCCTTCAACGACCTCGCAGGATTCGTCACGGGCTGGGCGCTCTTCCTCGACTACCTGATCGTGATCGCGCTCTCGGCTCTCTTCTTCCCGCACTACCTCGGGCTCGCGATCGGCGTGCACTCGATCGCCCGGCGCCCCGGCGACATGATCGTCGGAATTTGCGTGATCGCGGCGATCGCGGTCGTGCGTCTGCTCCGCCCGACGCGGCTGTACTCGTTCAGCCTGGTCGTGCCTCTCCTCGATCTCGTGACGCAGCTGCTGCTCGTGCTGCTCGGCTTCGCCTTCCTGTTCTCCCCGAGCGCGCTCACGCGCGGTCTCGATCTCGGCACGCAGCCCTCGTGGCACCAGATCGCCTTTGCCTTGCCGCTCGGTTTCCTCGCGTATACGGGGCTCGAGACCGTGGCGAACCTCGCCGAGCAGGCACGGGAGCCGGGCCGCGACCTGCCGCGAAGCCTCTTCGCCGGGATCGGCGCGGTCGTGCTCGTCACGGTGCTGATCGCGCTCGTCGCGCTCTCGGCCTTCCCGGCGCCGAACGGCACGACGGAGCTGGGCACGACCTGGCTGAAGGCGCCGCTCATGGGCGTCGTCTACGCGCTCGGCCCGCACATCGCCTACTGGCTCGAACGGGTGCTGCGCGTGTACGTGGGACTGACGGGCGCGCTGATCCTCCTCACGGCCGCGGTCACTTCGAACTCCGGCTTCGGGCGGCTCGCCTTCTCGCTCGCGGAGCACGGCCAGCTCCCGCGCCGTTTCGGCCGCCTCAGCCGCCGCAGCCTCCACTCGCCGGAGACCGTCGTCGCGGCAGCGGCCATCTCGATCGTCCTCCTGATCGCCTCGAGGTTCACCTCGAATTCGGTCGGCTTCCTTGCGAGCCTGTTCAGCTTCGGCGTGCTCCTCGCGTTCACCGCCGCGCAGCTTGCGGTCATCAGGCTCCGCTTCTCGAAGCCGGATCTGGAGCGCCCGTTCCGCGTGCCGCTCTCGGTTCGGTTCCGGGGCGCGGAGGTCCCGCTGCCGAGCGTGTTCGGGGCGCTCTCGACGACGGCGATCTTCGTTGCGGCATTGGTCACACACATCGGGGCGCGCTACGGCGGCCCGATCTGGCTGGCCTGTGGCATCGTCGTCTATCTCCTGGTCCGCCGTGGTCGCGGTACCGGCCTCCTCGAGCATGTCGAGCCCGTCGAGGAGGATGAGCTGCCCCATGTCGAGTTCTCGAAGATCCTCGTGCCGATGAAGCTCGGTGAGATCGGAGAGGAGATGGTCGCCACGGCGGTCAAGCTGGCGCAGGAACGCGGCGCCGCCGTCGTGGCGCTCCACGTGATCCGCGTGCCGCTCGACCAGCCGCTCGACTCGGAGCTCGACGACCAGGAGGAGCGGGCGGCCGCATCACTCGAGGAGGCTGCTGCGCTCGGCGCCGACCACGGCGTCACGGTGGAGGGACATTCCATCCGGGCGCGGTCGATCGGCGAGGCGATCGTCAAGGCGGCCGAGAAGACCGGCGCCGACCTGATCGTGCTCGGCTCCTCGCCCCGTTGGCGCCGCCAGTCGCGCTTCTTCTCGCCGACCGTCGACTACGTTCTCAGGAAGGCCCCGGCCGAGGTGCTCGTGGTCGCCTTCCCGCAGGGCGTGCTCGAAGAGGTCTAGCGAGCTACCGTTCGGATCCATGGGAGAGGCGATGCTGAATGCACTTGTGATCGGCTGCGGCCGCGTCGGCTCGGCCGTCGCGCTCCAGCTCCAACAGGAGGGCTGGGACGTGACCGTGGTCGACGAGAACGAGGACGCGCTCTCGCGGCTCGGCGAGAACTGGCCCGGGTCCTTCATCGTCGGCCACGGCATGGACGCCGACCTTCTCCGCGAGGCCGGCATCGAGGACGCCGACGCCGTCGTCGTCGCCACCGACGGCGACAACACGAACATCATCATCGGCCAGGTCGCGCAGAAGCGGTTCGACGTCCGCTGCGTCGTCGTACGCGTGCTCGATCCGGCGCGCGCGAACTTCTACCGGGAGCGCGGTCTCGACACCGTGAATCCCACGAGGGTCGCCATCGACTCGCTGCTCGACGCGGCACGCACGTGCGCGATTCCGTTGCCGCGCGCGGAGCCCGAAGAAGTGGTGGGCTGATGTACGTCATCGTCGCGGGCGGCGGCAAGATCGGCGCGAACGTCACGCGCTCGCTGCTGCGGCTCGGGAACGAGGTCACGCTGATCGAGCAGAGGCGCGATCGCTTCGAGCAGCTCGAGGACGAGTTCGAGCACCAGGTGCAGCGCGGTGACGCGACCGAGCTCTTCGTCCTCGAGAAGGCGGGGATCGCTCGCCCGCCCGACGTCGTGCTCGCGCTCACCGGCGACGACGAGGACAACATGATCATCGGCCAGATCGCCCGCGAGAAGTACGGCGTTCCGAAGGTGATCGCGCGAGTGAACGACCCGCGCAACCAACCCCATTTCGACCTGCTCGGTATCTCGCCGACGATCTGCGCGACCTCGAGCGTGATGGCGCTCGTCGAGCACGAGGTGCCCGAGCACGACCTCATCCACCTGCTCGAGCTGCGCGGCGAGAACCTCGAGATCGTCGAGGTGCAGATCGACGGCGACTCGCCCTCGGCCGGGCACAGCATCGAGGCGCTCTCGCTGCCCGAGGGCTCGCGGCTCATCTCCGTCATGCGAGGTGGACAGGCTGAGATCGCGGTCGGGTCGACCGTTCTCGAGGCGGGAGACCAGGTGCTCGCCATCCTCGAGCCTGGCAAGGAGGACGAGCTACGTCGCGTTCTTCTGCGGCGCTGATTGCCCTCGCGATCGGAAGCGTCGTGGTCGCGGCGCTGACGGCGTTCGTCTCCGGGCGTCACGGGCCCACCGTCGTCGCGTTCAGGACACCGCAGGTGAAGACGTCATATTCCTTCTCGCCGGTCGTCGGCGGTCTCGACTCGCCCGTGTACGTGACCTCGGCGCCCGGCGATCCCGACACGCTCTACGTCGTGGGGCAGTCGGGCACGATCCGCATCGTCCGCGACGGGAAGATCGCCGGCACGTTCCTCGACATCCGCAGCAAGGTCAAGAGCGGCGGTGAGCAGGGGCTGCTGTCGATGGCGTTCAGCCCGAACTACGTGTCGAACCACCTGTTCTACGTCTCGTACACCGACCGCAACGGGAACTCGCGCGTCGCCCGTTACCGCGCTTCGAACGGGCGCGGCGTGCGCTCGAGCGGCCGCATCCTGCTCGCCGTCCACCAGCCGTTCGCCAACCACAACGGCGGCCAGCTCCAGTTCGACAAGCGCGGCTACCTCTACTTCGGGCTCGGCGACGGAGGGTCCGAGAACGACCCGAACCAGACGTCCCAGAACCTGCACACACGGCTCGGCAAGCTGCTCCGCTCGAAGACGACCACGCCCGGCCATTCGTGGAAGGTCGTCGGCCTCGGCCTGCGCAACCCGTGGCGCTTCTCGTTCGATTCCGCGACGAACAACCTCTGGATCGGCGACGTCGGCCAGGACAGCTGGGAGGAGGTCGACTTCAGGGCCGCGGCCAAGCTCGACAGGCTCGCGAACTACGGCTGGAGCCGTTACGAGGGGTACTCGGTCTTTGACTCGGGCCACCGGTACACGAACGCCGGCCAGAAGGTGAGGCCGGTCATCGTCTACTCGCACGCGCACGGCTGCTCGGTGTCGGGCGGCTTCGTCTATCGCGGCGAGGCTGTGCAGGCCGCGCGCGGTCGGTACTTCTACGGCGACTACTGCGCCGGCACGATCTGGAGCTTCCGGGTCGGCGGCCACGGCCGCGCATCGAAAGCCGTCGTCTCGGGAAGCGTGCCCTCTGTGTCCGGGTTCGGCGTGGACGGGAACGGCGAGCTCTACGCGACCTCGCTCGGAGGCACGCTCTACAGGCTCCGCTAGGCGGGTAAGTTGGGCGGATGACGTCGCGTTCGGGATCGTCGCTCGCCCTGGTCGTGATTGCCGTGGCCCTTCTGGCCGCGTGCGGGAGCAGCGGTGCGCCGCAGGGTGTCGAAGGCGCACGCAAGACGATCGCAGCCTCGAGCCGTGACTGGACCCGGTTCGGCTGGGACGCGCGCCGCTCGAACGACGACCCGCACGCGACCGGGATCACCGCGGCGAACGTGGCGTCGCTGGTCCGCCATCAGGTCCAGCTGCCCGGCACGGTCGACTCGTCCGCGATCTACCTGCACGGCGTGTCCGTCGGCGGCGCGAAGCACGACGCGTTCTTTGTGACGACGACGTACGGGATCACGCTCGCGATCGACGCAGCGAGCGGCAAGATCCTCTGGCGCTGGACGCCGCCGAGCTACTCCCACCTGGCCGGGTCAGCGCAGATCACGACCGCGACTCCGGTCGCCGATCCCAGCCGCAGGTGGATCTACGCCGCGTCGCCGGACGGGCGGATCCACAAGCTCACCGTCGCTACCGGTCACCTCGTCTGGAGCCGCTCGATTACGAAGCTGGCGGCCTTCGAGAAGATCGCTTCCGCGCTCAACTTCGCCGGCGGGCACGTCATCGCCACGACCGGCGGCTACATCGGCGACGCGCCGCCGTACCAGGGCCACGTCGTCGTCCTAGCCGCCCGGAGCGGCCGGCTGCTGCACGTCTGGAACTCCCTCTGTTCGTACAGGCACTCTCTGCAGTTCCCGCCCACGTGTACTGACAGCGATTCGGCGATCTGGGGCCGCGCAGGCGCGGTCGTCGTGCCGGGCAGCGGCAAGCTTCTCGTCGCCACGGGGAATGCCCCCTGGAACGGCCGGACGAACTGGGGCGACGCGGTGCTCGTCCTGTCGTCGAAGGCGAGGCTCATCGGCAACTACACGCCCGCGAACACGGCCGAGTTGAACACCGGCGACGTGGATCTCGGCTCGACGTCGCCTGTGTATCTGACGTCGAAGCTCATCGCACAGGGCGGCAAGGACGGAAAGATCCGGCTCCTTTCGCTGGCGCGGCTGCGCGGGAAGCGGCCGCACAAGGGCCACGAGCTGCAGATCGTCTCGACGCCGTCCGGCACGGATCTCTTCACGGCGCCGGCGGTGTGGCGGAGCGGGAAGCGCATTTTGCTGATCGCCGCCGACGGCGGCGCGACCCAGGCATGGGCGCTGCGCGGTGGGCGTCTTCATTCGGTGTGGCACGTTGACAACGGAGGCACGAGCCCCGTCATCGCCGGCGGGCTGCTGTGGGTCTACGACCTCGGCGGCGGCGGGTTGCGGGTCTACCAGCCTGCGAGCGGGAAGCTCGTCGCGACGCTGCCTGCGGGCTCCGGCCACTGGAACAGCCCGATCGTGACCGATGGCCGCGTGGCGCTGCCTGAAGGCGACGCGAACGACCACGCCACGAGCGGCGTGCTCGACATCTGGCGCCTTCCGGATTAGGCCGAGCGGCGGCGACGAACCTGCGGCGCTTGCTGGCCGAGCGCCGCATAGGCGAGCGCCTGCAGCGACTCGTTCAGCGTCGAGAGCTCGCGCGCGATACGGAGGAAGTTCTCGTCGTTGTCGAGGCGCTTGTTCGTCTTCGCCAGCTCGTCCGCGATCCGGTCGAGCCGCTCGAGGATCAGGTCGAACCGCCGGTCGGAGAGGTCGTGCTCCATCTGCTCATCGTAGACCGGCCAGCTGCTCGCGCGAATAGACCGCGACCATGTTTTCTCCCAGCGCAGCCTGCACCTCGGCGAGCGAGCCCACGACCTCCACTTGCCGCGCTGCCCCCGCATGAGCAAGCGCGATTTCCGCCAGCTCCCGCGGCGCGTCGCTGAAGACGCCGATCCGCGCCCCCGACGCCGCAAGCCGGCGCAGCGCGGCGTTGGTGTCGGGCCGGGGACGGATCCAGAGCGGCGCCCGGTCGGCCGCGAATCGCACGAGGAGAGGACGCCAGTCGCCGAGCGCCTCGTCGAGCACGACCGCCGCGGCCTCCCTGTCTGCAGGCACGTCAAGCGCGACCCGCGTCCGGCGCGCCGCGTCCTCGAGCCACGCGTCCCACAGCGGCCGCGTGTCGGCGAGCACACCGTCGAGGTCGAGCGCGATCGCTGGGCCGCCGGTCACCGAGGGCGATGCTAGATTCCCCGCCACAAACCGGCGAGCGGTGAGGGAACTCCGGTGCAAGTCCGGGACGGTCCCGCCGCTGTAAGGGGAGACGCTCTCCCGCCACGACGCCACTGGGTCATGCGCCCGGGAAGGCGGCGGGGGAGGGAGCCCCGAGTCAGAAGACCTGCCGCCCGCCGCAAATCCGAACCCCTCGCGGATAGGAGGATTCGTGCAACGCCTCAGCATCGCTGTCGTCGCGGCTCTCGCGGCCGCGCTCGTCGTCGTCTCCCTCTCGGCGGCCGCCCACCAGCAGACGCACGCCCAGCACCACTTCCCTCACCGAATCGTCTCACTCTCGCCGACCTCGACCGAGGATCTGTTCGCGATCGGCGCCGGCAAGCAGGTCGTCGCCGTCGACGATCAGTCGAACTACCCGAAGCGGGCCCCACGCACCAAGCTCTCCGGCTTCACGCCGAACGTCGAGGCGGTCGCCAACTACCACCCCGACCTCGTCGTCATCTCGTACGACCCGGGCAACTTCGCGTCGCAACTCCGGGATCTCGGGATCAAGGTCGTGAACGAGGCGGCCGCGAACAACCTGACGCAGGCCTACGGGGAGATCCTCGGGCTCGGCCGCCTCACCGGCCACAACCGCGGCGCGAAGGCCGTCGTGCACTCGATGAAGACGCACCTGGCGGCGATCGTGCGGAGCGTGCCGAAGACGCGCCGTCATCTCCGCGTCTACCACGAGCTCGACCCGACGTACTACACGGCGACCTCGTCGACCTTCATCGGCAGCGTCTACAAGCTGTTCGGCTTCCAGGACATCGCCGACGCGGCCGGTGGTACTTCCGGCGGGTACCCGCAGCTCTCGGGCGAGTACATCATCGCGAAGGACCCCCAGATCATCGTCCTCGCCGACACGAAGTGCTGCCAGCAGTCGTACGCGACGGTTGCGGAACGTCCCGGCTGGGGCACGATCGCCGCGGTCGAGCACCATCGCGTCGTGGGTGCCGACGACGACGTGGCCTCGCGCTGGGGGCCGCGGATCGTGCAGTTCGCGCGGACGGTGGCGCGGATCGCCAAGGCGGGCTGAGTACGGCCACTGCAGCCGGCAGAGCGGAGGCCGCGCCTCGCGTCGAGGCGCGGGGCGTCGGCCTCCGTGCCGGGCTCGTCGCGGTCGTGTTTCTCGTGGCGGCGCTTGCCGTCGGCCTCGCGGTCGGGCCGGTGCACATCGGCCTCGGCGAGATCGTGCGCTCGGCGCTCTCGTACGTGCCGTTCCTGCACGTCCATCAGCCGCTCGGCGCGGTCGACCAGGCGATTCTCTGGCAGTTGCGCGCTCCGCGGGTGGTGCTCGCCGCGCTCGTCGGCGGGATGCTGGCCGTTGCGGGCGCGTCGTATCAGGGCGTCTTCCGGAATCCGCTCTGCGACCCCTATCTGCTCGGGGTAGCGGGTGGAGCGGGACTCGGAGCGACGCTCGCGATCGTCTACGCGACCGCGGCGACCGCGGGAAGCAACTGGGCCGTGCCGCTCGCCGCGTTCGCCGGCGCGATCCTCGCGGTCGTCGTCACCTACGCCCTCGGCCGCTCGGCCGGAGCCACTCAGATGACCGGGGCACTCGTGCTCGCGGGCGTCACGATGGCCACTTTCACGGCGGCCGTGCAAACGTTCGTGCAACAGCAGCACACGCAGCAGTTGCAGAACGTCTACGCGTGGCTGCTCGGCGGCTTCTCGACGGCGACCTGGCACGACGTCGCCATCTGCGCGCCGTACATCGCGGTGAGCTCGCTCGTGCTCGTGCTGCACCGACGGGTGCTCGACGTCCTCAGCCTCGGCGACGACGAGGCCGCGAGCCTGGGGATCGACGTGGGACGCGCGCGGCTGGCGATCGTCGTCGCGGCCACGCTCGGCACGGCCGCGGCCGTGTCGGTGAGCGGCCTGATCGCCTTCGTCGGGATCATCGTCCCGCACACGATCCGGTTGCTCGTCTCGACGAGCTACCGCGCGGTCGTCCCTCTCTCGCTCGTCGCCGGCGCCGGCTTCCTCGTGCTGACGGACGTCGTCGCGCGGACCGTCCTCTCGCCGGCCGAGCTGCCGATCGGCGTCGTCACGGCGTTCCTCGGCGCGCCGTTCTTCGCCGTCGTGCTGCGGACCTCGCGAGGAGCACGATGATCGAGACGCGCGATCTCTGGGTGCGCTTCGGGGGGGTGGCGGCTGTCCGTGAGCTGTCGCTCCGCACGGACACCGGAGGTTGGACGGCGCTCATCGGGCCGAACGGCGCCGGCAAGACGTCGGCGCTGCGCGCGCTCGCGGGCCTGGCCGCCTACGACGGCGAGGTCACGATCGACGGTCGAGATGCGCGCAAGCTCGGCCGGCGGGCGGTCGCGCGGCTCGTCGCGTTCGTGCCGCAGAAGCCCGAGACCCCCGCGGCGCTCACGGTCGCCGAATACGTCCTGCTCGGACGCACGCCGCACATCTCGTACCTCGGCGGCGAGGGCCGGCACGACCGTGAGGCTGCCGCGCGGGCGCTGCAACGGCTCGAGCTCGAGCACTTTGCGCAGCGTCCGCTCGGCTCGCTCAGCGGCGGCGAGCTGCAGCGTGCGGTGCTCGCGCGGGCGCTCGCGCAGGAGGCTCCGGTGCTGCTTCTCGACGAGCCGACGACGGCGCTCGACCTCGGCCGCCAGCAGCTCGTGCTCGAACTCGTCGACGAGCTGCGCGGCGACGGGCTGACGGTCGTGACGACGATGCACGATCTCACGCTCGCGGGCCAGTACGCCGAGCGGCTCGTCCTCCTCGACGGCGGCTCGGTCGTCGCCGAGGGGACCGCGGCGGAGGTGCTCTCGGCGCCGACGGTTGCGGCCCACTACGGCGCGAACGTCCGCATCGTCGAGGAGGGGGCCGGCGTCTTCGTGCTCCCGGTACGGGACCGCTAGAGTCGCCGACGGCGCTTTTGCGCCGTCTATGCGCAACTGACCTGTCTCATTCGACCCTGTCCCGCCAAGTTGTTGGAGGTCGTTGCGCATGTCTCGCCTTGCCGGCTCGCTCGTCGCGGCCGGAGTCACGAAGTCGTACGGAGCCGAGGTCGTCCTCGAGGACGTCAGCCTCGTCGTGCCGCCGCGTGCGCGGATCGGCCTCGTCGGCCCGAACGGCGCCGGCAAGTCGACGCTCCTCCGGCTACTCGCCGGGCTCGCCGAGCCTGACGCGGGGCGCATCCGGCGCACGCCGCCTTCGCTCGCGGTCGGCTACCTCGCGCAGGAGCGCGACGCCGCGGGCACACGCTCGGGCGGACAGGAGGCGCGAGCGGCGCTCTCCGCCGTCCTTCGCAGCGCCTTTGACGTACTCCTGCTCGACGAGCCGACGAACGACCTCGACTTCGCCGGCCTCGCCTGGCTCGAGCGTGCGCTCGCGTCGTACCCCGGCTCGGTCGTGGTCGTCTCACACGACCGCGCGTTCCTCGACCGCACCGTGACGCGCATCGTCGAGCTCGACGAATGGACACGCGCGACGACGGAGTACAGCGGCGGCTGGAGCGACTACGAGGCGGAACGCGAGCGGCGGCGCGACCGCCACTACCGTCGCTGGGAGTCGTCCGTCGCCGAGCGGCGGCGGATCGAGGAGCAGCGGCGCCGCATGGCGGAGTGGGAGCGGCGCGGCTACGGACAGGGCCGCAAGAAGAAGAAGTCGAAGGACGTGAAGCGGACGTACGGGGCGAAGCTCGCCCGCGTCGAGACCGTCGAGAAGCCATACGAGCCGTGGGAGCTCCAGCTCTCGCTTGCGCCTGCCGCCCGGAGTGGGGAGGTCGCCGTCCGGCTCGAGGACGCCGTCGTCGAGCGCGGCGCGTTCCGCCTCGGGCCGCTCGACCTTGCCGTCGGGTGGGGAGACCGGGTCGCGATCGCCGGGCCGAACGGGAGTGGCAAGACGACGCTCCTCGACGCGCTGCTCGGCCGGCTTCCGCTCGCGTCGGGTAGCCGCTGGATCGGGCCGGGCGTCGTCGCGGGCGAGCTCGAGCAGGACCGCGCCGCCCTCACCGGGCCAGAGACGCTGCTCGAGATCTTCCGCGACTACGAAGAGGGGACGGCGCGCACGCTGCTGGCGAAGTTCGGGCTCGGCGCGGACGACGTCCTGCGTCAGGCGGTGTCGCTCTCTCCGGGTGAGCGCACTCGCGCCGGGCTCGCGAGTCTGACGGCCCGAGGCGTCAACTGCCTCGTGCTCGACGAGCCGACGAACCACCTCGACGTCGAGGCGATCGAGGAGCTCGAGCGCGGCCTCGCGGGCTACGACGGAACCGTGATCCTCGTCACGCACGACCGCCGCTTCCTGGACGCTTTCGCGCCCGGCCGTACCATCGAGTTGTGACCGGCACCGCCTCGATCCTGACGATCGGGAACGAGCTCGTCTCGGGGGATACGCCCAACACGAACGCGTCGTGGCTGGCGCGCCGGCTGGCCCCGCTCGGGGTCGAGGTGCGGCTGACAGCGGCGCTGCCGGACGAGATCGACGCGATCGCCGCCTTTGTCCGCGTTGAGGCGCCGCACGTCGACTTTCTCGTCGTGACCGGCGGGCTCGGCGGTACTCCCGACGACCTGACGCGCGAAGCAATAGCCGCCGCCTTCGGCGTCCCGCAGGTCGAGGCGCCGGAAGTCGCGGCCGAGCTACGGGACAGGTTCACGCGCGATCCCGAGTACGCAGCCCGCTGGGCGCTCCTGCCCCGAGGCAGCCGGCCGCTCGCCAACCCACTGGGCGGCGCGCCGGGCTTCGCGATCGAGAACGTCTACGTCCTGCCGGGCCTCCCGTCGGAGATGGAGGCGATGTTCGCGTCGATCGAGGAGGAGCTCCGCCGCGGCGGCCCGATCGAGTCCTGGCGCCGCGTCTACCGGACGTACGAGAGCGTGATCGCGTCGACACTCGCCGAGACGAGCGAGCGCTGGCCGGGCGTCCTCGTCGGCTCGTACCCGAGCTTCGGCGAGGGTGGCTTCACGGTCGAGATCGTGCTGAAGTCGCGCGACCTCGCAGCGCTTGCGGCGGCGTCCGCCTGGCTCGAGTCAGCGATCGAAGAGGGCGGCGGACGGTAGGTAGAAGGCGGCGATCGCGAAGGTGAGGAGTACGGCCCCGAGCGGGCTGAAGAAGGCCACGACGAAGACGGCCGCGTACATCGGCACCCCGGGCCAGTAGGCGCGATCGACGGCGCGCAGCGCGGAGTCGGGCGTCTCGTCGGCGATCAGGCGCCGGTCGTGGCGTGCGTACTGCCACCAGAACTGGTGCAGGATCGCCATCGCGACGAGGGTTGCTGCGTAGGCGAGGGCCGCCGCCTGCTCGCCGTCGCGACGGAGGTAGTCGCCGACGAGCTTGGTCGGGAACGGTAGGAACGCGATGGTCAGCAGGAGCAGGTTGTTGAGGAAGAGCATCGTCCGGTCGGTGCGCGCGATCAGCGAGACCGTGTGGTGGTGGTTCATCCAGATGATCCCGATCGTCACGAAGCTGGTGATGTAGGCGAGGTACGACGGCCAGATCTGCAGAAGCGCATGGCCGAGATCCTCGCCCGAGACGGAGAACTCGAGCACGAGCAGAGTCGCGGCGATCGCGAACACCCCGTCGCTGAAGGTCTCGAGGCGGGCGGTGCCGGGCTCGTCCACGGCCGGGATCGTCGCGGAGGCGGCGGACGGCTACGCCAGCGTGGGCGCGAGCTCACGGCCGATCAGGCGCACCGGCTCGAGGTCGGTGTGGAGGAGGTGCTGGAGCATGACGCGGTCGCAGCCGGCCAGCTCGTAGGCCCGCAGCTGGGCGACGACTTCGTCGACCGACCCGACCACGCAGCGCTCGGAGTATGCGGCGAGCCAGTCGTCGAACGACTGCTCGCGCGGGCGGCGCGAATAGAGCGCCTGCGCACGCTCTCGCATCTCGTCGTGCGTCTCCCCGACGAGGAATCCGGTCATGACGCTGAAGCGCAGCGGCCGGGTCTTCTCGCGGATCGCCGCGGCCTCGTCGGGTGAGACGAACGGCGTGTTGTACTCGTCCGCGAAGCGCACCGCCGGCTCGACGGTTCCGCGCCCGCCGCTGCCGCCGACGAGCAGAGGCGGCCTCGGGCTCTGCACGGGCTTCGGCTGGGCGGGCGCGTCCTCGAGCGTGTAATGCCGTCCGCGAAAGTCGACGCGCTCCTCTGTCCAGAGGCGATGGACGATCTCGACTTGCTCTCCGAGCATCTCGACGCGCGTCTTCGTCTCGGGGAACGGGAAGCCGTACGCGCGGTGCTCGCGCTCCATCCAGCCGGCGCCGAGCCCGAGCTCGATCCGTCCGCCTGAGACGTGGTCCGCCGTCGCAGCGGCGTTCGCGAGCAGCGCAGGCGCGCGGAAGGTGGCGGGGGAGACGAGCGTGCCGAAACGGAGCGCCGACGTTCTCGCGGCGAGGGCGGCGATCGTCGTCCACGCGTCGTGGGCGACGTTGTGAGCCTCGTCGCCCTGCGAGATGTAGTGATCCGAGCGGAAGAGCGTCTCGACGCCGTGCTCCTCGCACGCCTCCGCCAGCGCGCACCAGTGCTGCCAGGTCACGCCCTCCTGCCCCTCGATCATCAGCGCAAGCCGCATGGCGCGAGGG
>CAVSAK010000010.1:0-38654 GCA_963725965.1 uncultured Actinomycetes bacterium
AAACCCAGTACACCGGTTCGACTCCGGTAGGCGCCTTCTTTCCGACGCTCCGCTCCTCGGCTACCAGTTCCGGCGGTAGAGCAGGAAGCCGAGCGGGATTACGCCGGCGAGCACGAACCACGGCGCGAGCGCGACCCTCGCGTAGCCGAGGATGTCCGTCTCGACTGGTGAGCTGCCGGCCTCTGCCTTGATCTCGTCGGTCAGCGCGTGCAGGTCGTCCTCCCCATAGACGCGACCGTGGGACGCGGCCGCGAACTGGCTCAACTCGGTGGCGCTCGTGGGGTCGGGCCGATAGCGGCGATCGACCCGGCCGTGTCTGTAGATCCGATCCGTGGGCGCCCATATGTGCACGAAGAGTGGATAGACCGTCATGACGCGGGCTAGGTCATAGCCGATCGCCGGATTGACGGGCACGAACTCGCCGTCGGTGAAGACCACGAGAATCCGATGTCGCACGCCGGGGCTGTAAAGGTTGGATCTCGGGATCGGATACAGCGCAGAAAATTGCGTCGCGCGCCCTCGGTAGAGCTGGCTCGGGGGCGGACGGTCGATCCCCACCGACTGCGCGAGCGTCCGCCGGAAAAGGCTGTAGTTCGTCGTCGGCATGAGGTCGGGGAGCACGCGGTCGGTCATGGTCGCGAGCCCCACCGGGATCGTGCCGAGCTTCGGGACGATCTCCTCGGCCTCTCGTTTCGCCAGCTCCAAACGCGTCGGACCCTGTGGCTCCGCCCGCGCCGACATCGAGGTCGAGGTGTCGAAGACGAAGAACAGCTGGACGTCCAGCCGTTGTGCGAGCAGGTGGTGCTGCACGACGACCGGCTGGGCGGCCGCGACACCCATGAGAGCCGGCAGGAGCACAAGCGCTGCGACCACTCCGGCAAGCTCGCGCCGGCGCGGAGACTTCAGCGAGAAGAGGCGGCGGACGCGTTCCATCCGGGTCTGGGCGAGCCACAGGGCCGCGAGCGGGATGGCGGCCGCGAGCACGAACACGGCGTCGATCGGCGTCAGGAAGGTGAAGCCCATCAGAGCCCTCCGCCTGTGACGCCGACGCCGTTTGCGCCGCCGAAGCCGAACCCGCCGTGCGCGTCCTGGTCCAGCTGTGACGTGGCCGGATGCGCCACTCGGAGCAGGAGCTCGAGGTTGAGCTTCGCGCCGTAGTTCTGCGGGTCCAGTTCGACGGCGCGCTCGAAGTAGTTCCTGGCGGTCGCGATCTCCGCCTTCTGCGTCGAGCTGTTCGCCGGCGCGGTGACGGTCATCACACCGAGCAGATTCGCCGCGTTCGAACGCTCCTGCGCGGTGGCCGCCGTCGTCATGAGCGTCGTCAGCTTCGTCTGGGCCGTAACCCGCGTCGCGGCCAGATCGGCCTGGCCGCCTGTGCTCGTGCCGACGGCGCTGAACCAGTAGAGCTGTACCGCCCGCCGGTACGAGAGCGCGTCGTCGAGGCCCAGCACCGAGCGTGCCGGGTCGAACGGGAGGAGCGCCGGCGAGCGCCAGAGCCCGATGTGCGAGCGTTGAGCTCGGAAGCGCAGATCGTCGTGTGTGAGAGCGCCCTGCCAGGCGCGGACGTCCGAGGCAAACAGCGCGAGAACGACCGCGAGGCCGAGCAGTACGGCTGCGGCGACGAGCGGCAGCGCGGTGCGAAGCCGTCTCATGCGACCGACTCCGGAACGAGGCGGGTGTTGAGGCGTTCGTTCGCGGCGAGCAGGCCGACGAAGACGAAGCAGACCGCGATCAACGCCCAGGGCGAGCCGGCCACGATCGGCTGGACGCGCTCCTTCGCCACCCTCTTGAAGGCCTGCGGGGAGACGAACGAGCTCGAGCCGAAGAGGCGAACGAAGATCTCGACGTCCGCGGGGTTCGCGTTGATCGGCAGGATCCGCACCGGGACGTGCGCATTCCGCAGCACCTGCGCCTCGGCGAAGAGCGCGTTGCGATCGTTCTGCGAGTCGTTGAGGTCGCTGAGCAGCACCAGCGACCCGTGCGTCACGTGCGCACGGCGGAGGGCGTTGAGGCCGGCGACGAGACCGGTCGCGATCCTGGTTCCCCCGCTGAACTGGCTCCATGGGCTTTGCCCGAACACCGGCGCTCCCTTCGCCACCTTCTCCGGAGCAAAGAAGCGTAGGAACTGCTGGAGCGCGCTCGGCGGGGAGTTCGGCGGTAGCAGCTCGTAGGCGACGTCGGAGAACATGACCAGCCCCATCGCCTGGTTTGCCGTCACGAGACCACGGACGACCGTCCCGACGTGCTCGAAGGGCGGTCCGGCAACGCTCGCGGACGCGTCGAGGACGATGACACCGGTCTTCGCGCCCACCGGAAGGACCGCCGCGCGTCCGCTGCCCGCGGTCCGCGCCAAGAGAATCGCCGCCGCGAGCGTCGCCGCCAGGGCGAGCGCAAGGCCGACCCGGACGAGCGTCGTGCGCTGCGCGGGAACCGCGAGCTGCGCAAGGTCCCCGAGACGGGTCGAGCCGCGCCGTGCGAACGTCGTTCCTCTCACGGCTCTGTCTCCCCGTTGCCACGGTGGATCCCGGCACGCTGGGAGATCTCCTCGACCTCTTCCGTCTCGGGCGCCTCAGGCGACCACGCGAGGGCGCGGGCTGTCTCCGAGAGCTCGTGGACGTCGAACGGGAGCTCGTCGGCGACGCGCTCGAGCGCCTTCCGTTGCAGTGTCTCGTCGTCGTTCGCCCGCGCCCAGAAGAAGAGCGTGAGAGCGCGCTCGAGCGACGAAGAAGGACGCATCGGTTGCGCGGCACGGGCGGGGCGGAACTGCCACGCCCAGCGACCGGCGAGAGCCAGGCCGGCGGCACCGAGTACCGCCGCGAGGGCCACCGCGAGCCAGAAGACGAGGTCAGGAGACACGCGGTACTGCGGCCGCGGGATGGGGGTGATCTGGTCCTGCCAACGGAGCGTGTGGACCTTGAGCCCCGCAATAACGGACGGGCTCAGCTGGGACAAGACCTCGACTCGCTGGAAGCGCGCGTTGAGCGAGTACCGGACCGCGCCGCCGGGCGACACGTACTCGATGTGCGCGGGCCCGAAGTGGAAGACATGGAAGAACTGGCTGAACCGCGACTCTGGGATGCACTGCACGGTCAGGCAGTGGAGCGTCCACGTCCAGGTCATCTGCAGGAGGCGTCCGTTGTTGCTGCGGACCTCGGTCGGCGGCCCGGTCGGCTGGTACGGGGCGAAATGGACAAGGACGCGCACATTCGCCGGCGCGACCGACTTCCGGTCCGCGACGACCGCGACCCTGGCGACGATCGGCTCGCCGAAGAGGTGGACAGGCGGGCTGACCGAGGCGAAGACCTTCAGCGGCAGGTCCCGGCCGAGCACGGACCCGCCGCGCACGGGCGGAATCGTCGCGCTCGCCGGCGCAGCGACCGCGAGCGCGGCCAGCACGGCCGCAAGAAGGGCGCGTTTCACGCGACGGCTCCCCGAGCCATGATCCGGAGGTCGGCCCAGCGGAGGAATGCCGAGAGGACGCTCCCCGGGTCGTGCGAGTCGATCACGACGGGCTCGGTCCCGTGCGACCGGAACATCCGCACGAGCTCCTCGTAGCGCGCCTCGTGCTCGTCGCGCAACTGCTCCGCCTCGGCACGGGTCAGGTAGATCGGCACGACCCCGCTGGAGGCCGGCTCGGAATACGGGACCGACAGGCCGCCGATGTCAGGGAACGAGCGCTCCCACACGGGATCCTGGATCAGCACCGGCACGAGCTCCCACCGCTGCTCGAGTGCTCGGCGCCACGGGTACTCATCCGGTGGGACGAGGAAGTCCGAGAGTACGAACACGAACGTCTGCGTCGGCAGCTCCCGCCGCTGCCGGACCAGGTGCTCGAGCCCGTGCGACAGCGTGTCCGCCGGAGCATGGAACGCCCGCTCTTCGAAGGCCACGGGCCGCGCGGCGCGGTCGCTCCGCGGCGGCCGCCAGTACGTCTCCGCGTCCGCCTCGTCGAAGTAGCCCGTGAGGCTGCGGACCACGCGGGCGCTATCACCGATCAAGCGCAGGGACTCGTGTAGCGCTGCGGCCTTGTCGAGACGCCGGAGCGGTGACGTGCGAATCTCCATCGAGGGCCGCCGGTCGGCGACCATGACGACGTGCGGAGCCTCGTCGGCGAACAGCTCGCGGACGATGAACTCGTCGGTGTCGTGAGCAGCGGACAGGCGCGCCGACGCCGCCCAGTCGATCCAGGCGAGGTCGTCTCCGGGCACGTAACGGCGTGAGCCCGCGACGTCGGAGCCGCTGCCCCGGCGGACGCTACGGATGCCGCCGAAGGCGAGGCCGATCACGCGCCGGCGCGGAACGAGGGGAAATACCCCAGCCGCCATTGCTACCGCACCACCCGCTCGCCGGGCACGAGCGCTACACCGCCGCTGCGGGGACGTCGAGGTCGATGTCGAAGCCCGGCTTCGGCACCTGCTCGAAGCAGCGCAGCTGGATGTCGAAAGAGGCCGCCTCCCAACCGCGGTCCCGGATCTCGGCGACGAAGCTCGGCTTGAAGAGCAGGCGGTGCAGCAGCACCGGAACGAACAACCGCTCGACGTCCTCCGGGGTCACGTACCTGCGACCGTTCAGCATCGCCCACGCGCGCGCCGCACGGTTGAGGGCGAGCGTGCCGCGGACCGAGCTGCCGATGGCGACGACGTCCAGCCGGCGAGTGACTCGCACGAGCTCGACGACCCAGCGTGCGACGGCCTCGTGCACGAAGACCTCGCGCATCGCATCGCTCATCATCGCGATGTCCTCGACGTCGACGATGGTCTGCAGCCGCGACAGCGGGTGGCCGCCCAGCTGCTCGTCCACGATCCTGTTCTCGTCCTCGGCATTGGGATAGCCGAGCGTCGTGCGCACGAAGAAGCGGTCGAGCTGCGCCTCCGGCAGCGGGAACGTTCCCTCGTACTCGATCGGGTTCTGGGTCGCCATGACGAGGAACGGGTCGGGAAGCTGGCGTGTGACGCCGTCCACGGTCACCTGTTGCTCGGCCATCGCCTCGAGCAGGGCGGACTGTGTCTTCGGCATCGCGCGGTTGATCTCGTCCACGAGGACGACGTTGGCGAACACCGGCCCGGCCCTGAACTCGAAGTCCCGCTCGCGCTGGTTGAAGATCGAGAGGCCGGTCACGTCCGTCGGCTGCAGGTCGGGCGTGCACTGGATGCGGGAGGAAACCGCGCCCTCGATCGACTGCGCGATCGCCCGGGCCAGCACGGTCTTGGCTGTGCCCGGCACGTCCTCGAGCAGCACGTGGCCTCCGCAGACGAGGGCCGCGACGACGAGCGTAATCTGCTCGCGCTTCCCGTGCACGACCGTCTCGATGTTGTCGAGGAGCCGGCACGCGACCGCGTGCGCCTCGCCGTGCGTTTGGATTGCCAACACCGGCCTCCTTAGGAGATGCGACCCAGCCCGGAGCCTAGCCTCATCGGCTGAGACGACGAAAGCGGGTAGAGGTTGGCGCGCACGCGCCCGTCCGCGAAGGAGTTGGAGGGGCGCAGGAGCTAGCTCCCGCACCCCTCCAGGCGTTGCTCAGCCGGTTACCGGCGGCGTGAAGACGTTGGTGACGCCTACCCGCTTGGTGTTGCACTTCTTGCTCGCGATCGGAGTGAAGATCAGGACTCCGGCCTTCTTCATCTTGACCGTCTGCTTGATCGCGCCCTTGCTGTTCGAGGCCTTGGTGCGGACGTTGAGCTTGGGCCCCTTGATCTGCACGTGGATGCCCTTGACCGCCTTGCCCTGCTTGGTCACGTGGATGTTCAGCCTCGTCTTGCGCCCGACGAACAGCTGCTTCGGGGTCACCTTGCTGACGGCGACGCAGAAGACCTGCGGCGGCGTGACTGGCGCGGCCGTTACCTCCACAGTCGCCGTCGCGCTGTTGTTGGTGGTGTTCGTCTCAGGCCGGTTACCGGACACGTTAACCGTGTTGGTCTGCGCGCCGGCCGCGCTCGGGGTGGTGACCAGGGTGATCGTGACCGACTCGTCGGCAGCCATCGTGCCGAGGTCGCAAGTGAGGAAGGCACCACCTGTGCAGGTGCCATGCGGCGACGCCGAGGCCGAGACGAAGGTGTTCCCGGCCGGCATCGGATCGGTGATCTTCACACCGGTGTCCGCGTTCGGGCCGTGGTTCGTGACCACGATCGTCCAGGTGATGTTCCCGGCGCCCAGCTGCTGAGTCGCCGGCGAGCCGGACTTGGTGATCGAGAGGTCGACCATCGCCTGCACGCAGGTGGAGGCGTTCGACTGGTCCGAACCGTCGTTGCTGGTGATCACCGAACCGGTGTTGTCGACCACACCGCTGTTCGGGCAATCGCCGGCGGTCGCAGCCGTCGTCGTCGAGGTGATGTGCACCGTGAACGTCGACGCACTCTGCGTCGTCCCGGCAGGCACGGTCACCGGCCCACAGGACAACTCGCCGGCGTTGATCGCACAGCTTCCGGCCCAGCCAGCGCCCTGGGAAGCGATCTTCCAGGACAGGCCCGGATTCGTGGGCAGCTTGTCCGACAAGGTCACGCCGTGCGCGTCCCCGTCGCCGGAGTTCCAGACGGTCATCGTGAACCCGATCTCACCGCCCACACCGACCTGGGCAGCGTCTGCCTTCTTCACGATGTGAATCGCCGCCCCGTGGACGACCACCGGCTCATCCGCGCAACCCGAGGTCGCCGGGCCGTTGTTCGCGTCGCCGCTGAACGACGCGACCCAGTAGTAGGTGCCCCCGGCGTCCACCGTCACGCCGTTCGGCGTCTCGAACGTCCCGTCGTCGTCGACCGACACCATGTCCGTGCCGAGCGGCGTACCGGAACAGTCGTCGTTCGGGTACAGCGTCCAGGTGATCGAGCCCTTCCCGGACTGCTGGAACGTCCCGGACAGCGTGGCCTTGTCCTTGAACGTGTCGCCCACCGAGCCCGAAGCCGGGTCCTGCTCGGTCGTGATCGACGGCGTGGTCGGGTTCGAGGTGATCGATTCGTTGTTGCCGTTGTCGACGGTGCCGTTGTTGAGGGAGTCGCCGCTGTAGCTGGCGCTCCAGGTGTAGGTGCCGACGAGGGTCAGGGGGACGCTGGACGGGGCGTTGTAGGTGCCGTCCCCGTTCACGGTCACCGGCGAGCCGACGGTCGTGGTGGTGTTGTTGGGGTCTGTGATCGAGAACCGGATCGTCCCGGTCGGGTTGTCGCCGCCGGCGACGGTTGCGGTGTCCGAGGTCGAGTCGGTGCCGACGATGCCGTTGCCGGTCACGGAGGCCTGCGTCTTGATCGACGGGGAGGCCTTGATCGAGGTGACGGACTCGTTGTCGCCGTTGTCGACGGTGCCGTTGTTGAGCGTGTCGCCGCTGTAGCTGGCGCTCCAGGTGTAGGTGCCGACCTGGGTCAGCGCCGGGCAGGAGGGCGACTGGTAGGTGCCGTCACCGTTGACGGTCACCGGGGCGCCGACCTGCGAGCTCGAGTTGTCCGGGGCCGTCAGCGTGAACGTGATCGTGCCCGTTCCGTTGAAGCTGCCCGACAGCGTCGCCGAGTCACATGTGGTGCCCGTGCCGACTACGCCTCCACCCGTCGTCGTCGCGCTCGTCTCGATCGACGGCGAGGCGGGGTTGGAGGTGATCGATTCGTTGTTGCCGTTGTCGACGGTGCTGTTGTTGAGGGAGTCGCCGCTGTAGCTGGCGCTCCAGGTGTAGGTGCCGACGAGGGTGAGGGGGACGGTGGACGGGGCGTTGTAGGTGCCGTCGCCGTTCACGGTCACCGGCGAGCCGACGGTCGTGGTGTTGTTGTTGGGGTCGGTGATCGAGAACTGGATGGTCCCGGTCGGGTGGTCGCCGCCGGAGACGGTTGCGGTGTCCGAGGTCGAGTCGGTGCCGACGACGCCGTTGCCGGTCACCGAGGCCTGCGTCTTGATCGACGGGCAGGCCTTGATCGAGGTGACGGACTCGTTGTCGCCGTTGTCGACGGTGCCGTTGTTGAGCGTATCGCCGCTGTAGCTGGCGCTCCAGGTGTAGGTGCCGACCTGGGTCAGCGCCGGGCAGGAGGGCGACTGGTAGGTGCCGTCACCGTTGACGGTCACCGGGGCTCCGACCTGCGAGCTCGAGTTGTCCGGGGCCGTCAGCGTGAACGTGATCGTGCCCGTTCCGTTGAAGCTGCCCGACAGCGTCGCCGAGTCACATGTGGTGCCCGTGCCGACCACGCCTCCACCCGTCCTCGACGCGTTCGTCGTGATCGACGGAGACGCCTTGATGACCGTGAAGCACTCGCTGTCGCTGTTGGTGTGGCTTCCGGCGACGTAGAACTTGCCGCCCGCCGTATCAGGCGCGTATTCGGCGCGCCAGCAGTACTTGCCGGGCGTGGTCGTCAGCGACCCGCTGGCGTTGGCCGACGTCGCAGACCCCGAGCTGATCGTGACTGCATTGCCGACCTGAGTGCCGCCGGTCACACAACCGCCGGCCGTCACCTCGGACGGCTTGCAGAGGAAGAAGGAGACCGTGCCGGTCGGATCGGGCCGGTTGCCGACAGGGGAGACGGTCGCGATGTCGTGCTGGTTCGCGACACCGAGCGGGTTCGTCGAGCCGCCCGGCGTGGCCGTCGTGTTGATGATCGGCGGCACGCAGCTGCTGAACTGGCCGCCCGCGAAATCCTTGGGCTGGGAGTTGGTCGACTGCGACGACTGGCTGTCGGCGAGGAACGTGCTGAAACAGCCGCCGTTCTGGCCGAGCAGGTCCGTCATGTCGATGCCGGCTTCGACGAACGTCTCCGGAGCCATCGTCGGCGAGGAGCGCCACGGTCCGGCGGTGATGGTGGTGTTGTTCGCGATTCCGCAGACGCTGTCGTTGCTGGCGACACCGCAGACCGTGCCGGTGAAGATCGGCGCCGCGCTCAGCGAGCCGGTGGTGTCGTTGCCGTTCCAGCGGAAGACCTCGACGTTAGACGTGCCACCGCCGTTGGTGAACGTGCCGTCGATGAACAGATCGCCGTCAGTGTGCGAGCCCGAGAATGGACCGGACCCGCTGCAGGCGACGTTGTTCTGGAAGAGCCAGAAGCCGAATGCGTTGTCGCCGCCGTTGCCGGCCGCTTGCTTCTCGATGCCGAGGTACAGAACCTGGTCCCCGGCGTTGTCGGGGGCGCCTGCCGGGATCTGGGTGAGCGCCACGTAGACGTAGTCCATGGACGTCTTGTTGTTGGCGGCGGGACCGCCACAAGCCATCTCGTGGACCGGGTCGGTGATTTTCGTGCCGCCGGCGAAGTACGTATTGTCGACGGCGTCGGTGTCATCGACGAACGTGTCCGCCAGAATCGGCCCGTTGCTCGGGTCAGGTGTGACGAGCTGCGTGCCGCCGGCACCGAACAGGCTCGTCCAGTCATACGGCGGTGTCGTCGCAGCGTTATGGACGACGTTGCCGTCGAGTTCGAACATGCCGGTGTCATGGACGGCTTGCGCGGAGCCGATCCACATCAGACCGGCGACGATCAACACGCTGACGACTCCGATGCTACGGACGCGGCGAAGCCGGCCGTCGCGAAAACTCCCCAGTACCTTCATCTCTGACGTGCTCCTCCCGGTCGATGACGGGCAGGAGCACGCTCCCGGCCCAGCCGCATTGGACCTCCGTCCACAGTCCTAGAACCCGCCGGCTTCGAACGACCCCTTCGAACGGCTGGACCCGGCCCATCCCTTGGCTCGGATCCGGTCACGCCGGTGAACGACGGTTCCCGATCCGTTCGAAAGCCGGCCCAGCCGGAGGTCAGGAAGGGCGCGTTCCCGGCGCGTGCTTGCCCCCTCGCGTGCCGGGCGTCAGCCGCTAGACAACGCGCCCTGCGTCGTTTGCCGCAAGCGACTTCCTGACCTCCGGTTCGAATAGGTCGCGCCCCTGCCGCCGTCGTCCCCAGGACGGCCGGGATGCCTTAGTACGTCCGGGTCGGCTGCGTGCCCGTCCCTCGAACGAGCCAGGACGGTCGTGCGCTGTGAAACTGGTCGACCCGCCAGGGCGCGGGTCGCAGAGGGTCGACCACGATGTCGAACAGAGACGGGTTCCGAGTTCGTGAACACCGCTCCTCGAGCGCAACACGACCGGCCCAAACCTAGACACTGCGGCGTCAGGCGGACTCGATCGCGAGTCCGCCTCCGCATTTCCAGGGCTAGTCGATCTTGATCGCCACGTGCTTGAGCTGCGTGTACTCCTCCATCGAATAGATGGACATGTCCTTGCCGTAGCCCGACTGCTTGTAGCCGCCGTGCGGCAGTTCGGACGCGATCGGCAGGAGGTGGTCGTTCACCCACACGGCCCCGAACTGGAGCTTGCGCGCCGCGTTCATCGCGCGGCCGACGTCACGCGTCCACACCGAAGCGGCGAGTCCGTAGCGGACGTCGTTCGCCCAGCGGATTGCCTCGTCGTCGTCGGCGAACTTCTGCACGGTCACGACCGGGCCGAACACCTCGCGCTGGACGATCTCGTCGTTCTGCTTCACGTCGGTGACGATGGTGGGCTGGACGAAGAAACCTCCGCCGTTCGATCCGGTGCCGCCGCCCGCGAGGATCGTCGCGCCCTTCGCGCGCTCGAGGAAACCGAGGATGCGCTCCTGCTGGTCGTGCGAGATGACGGAGCCCATCTCGGTCTCGTCCGAGAGCGGGTCGCCGACCTTGAGCGACTCGACGGCGGGGACGAGCTCCTCGAGCAGCGTGTCGTAGATCTTTGGACCGGCGATCACGCGGGATCCCGCGGTGCAGTCCTGCCCGGAGTTCCAGTAGCCGGCGAGCCGAATGCCCTCGGCGACCGCCTTGGGGTCGGCGTCGTCGAAGATCACCATCGGCGCCTTGCCGCCGAGCTCGAGGTGGACCCGCTTGACCGTGTCGGCCGCCGTGCGGGCGATCGTCTTGCCGGTCTCGACGTCGCCGGTGACCGAGACCATCCCGACGCCGGGATGCTCGACGATCCGCTGCCCGACCGGGACGCCGTCGCCGGTCACGACCTGGAGCACTCCCGCCGGGATGACCTCCTGCGCCAGTTGCACGAAGCGGAGGAGCGAGAGCGGCGTCTGCTCCGACGGCTTGAGGATCTGGAGGTTGCCGGCGGCGAGCGCGGGCCCCATCTTCCAGACAGCCATCATCAGCGGGTAGTTCCACGGGCAAATGCCGCCGACGACCCCGATCGGCTCGCGCCGGATCATCGACGTGTAGCCCTCGATGTACTCGCCGGTCGACTTTCCCTCGAGGTTGCGGGCAGCTCCGGCGAAGAAGCGGAGGTTGTCGGCCGAGAACGGCATCTCGTCGCGCGAAGCCATGAGCGGCTTGCCGACGTTGACCGATTCGAGCTGGGCGAGCTCCTCGGCGTGCTCCTCCATCACATCGGCGAGCGAGTGGAGAAGCTCGGAGCGCTCCTTCGGCGTCTTCTCCAGCCACTCCGGCGCCGCCGCCTGCGCGGCCGCGACGGCGCGGTCGACGTCCTCGGCGCCGCAGCGCGGCACCTCGGCGATCGTCTCGCCGGTCGCCGGCGCGATCACCTCCATTGTCTCGCCGGAGGCAGCGTCGGCGAGCTCGCCGCCGATCAGGATCTTGTACTGGGTGGTCGTGGTGCTCATGCTTCCCTCCTTGCTCAGACCGCCGTTATCTCGCCAGCGGCGACTGCGGCTGTCACCTCTGCCGCCGCTCCACGGCGGATCACGCCAGTGTCCCGCATCACGCGTTGCGCGAGCCAGACGGGAATCACCGTGACGACTATCACGACGAAGGCTACGACGTTGATCACCGGCAACTGCTGGCCCTGCCGGATGTTGTTGAGGATGAAGAGCGGAAGGGTCTGCTGCAGGCCAGCAGTGAAGGTCGTCACGATCACCTCGTCGAACGACAGCGCGAAGGCGAGCAGGCCGCCTGCGACGAGCGCGGTCGACAGGACGGGCCAGAGAATGAAGCGGAACGTCTGCCAGCCGTCGGCGCCGAGATCCTGCGAAGCCTCCACGAGCGAGTTCGAAGTGCGCCGCAGCCGGGCAACGACGTTGTTGTAGACGACGACCACGCAGAACGTCGCGTGGCCGATCACGATCGTCCAGATCGAGACCGGGATCCCGGCGAAGCTGAAGAACGAGCTCAATGCCATGCCGGTAATGATTCCGGGGAGCGCGAGCGGTAGCACGAGGAGGAACGAGACCGCCTCCCGGCCGAAGAAGCGGTAGCGCGCCACGGCGGCCGCGGCCATCGTCCCGAGCACGAGCGCGATCGCCGTCGTGATGGCGCCGACCTTCAGCGAGAGCTCGAACGCGCCGCGCGCGTCGCTGTGCCACGCAACGCTGAACCAGTGGAGCGTCCAGTTCGAGATCGGCCAGCCCTGCAGGGTCGAGCCGTTGAACGCGTAGAGCGCGATGATGACGATCGGAATCCAGAGGAACGCGATCACGAGCGCAGACCAGATCGCGAGCGAGATGCGGGTGCTTCGCGTCGTCACAGCGCCTCGAATGCCCCCAGTCGCCGTGCGATCAGGAGGTAGACGCCCATCACGGCCATCGGGATCACTGCGAGTGCAGCGGCGAACGGGAGGTTCGTCGCGAAGTTCTCGTAGACGACGTTTCCGATCATCTGCGAGTTCGTGCCGCCGACGAGCAGAGGCGTGATGTAGTCGCCAAGCGTCAGCGCGAACGTGAAGATCGAGCCCGCGACCACTCCCGGCAGCGCGAGCGGCAGAATCACCGAGCGGAAGGTCCGCCAACCGCGTGCGCCGAGATCGGCGGATGCCTCGAGGTACGAGTCCGGGATCCGCTCGAGCGCCGCGTAGACGGGCAGCACCATGAACGGCAGCCAGACGTACGAGTAGACGATCCACATCGCCGTGTTCGTGTACGCGAGGTTCTGATCCGGCAGGCCGAGGCCATTGAGCGCCCAGTTGATGGCGCCGTTGTGCGCGAGGATCGTCTGCCACGCGTAGATGCGGACGAGGTAGCTCGACCAGAGCGGCAGCAGCACCATCACGAAGAGCAGGGCCCGCGTCCGCTTGCTCGCCACGCGTGCCATGAAGAAGGCGAGGGGGAAGGCCAAAACAGCGTCGGTCAGGGTCACCCCGGCGGCCATCTTGAGCGTGAAGCCCGCAATGTGGAGATAGGGGTTCGCAGTCGAGAAGATGGTCCGGTAGTTGGCGAACGTCCAGATGTGCTCGATCTCGGCCGTGAAGGAGTTCGAGGTCCAGAGCGACGACACGAACATGACACCGAGAGACCCGATGTAGACGACCAGGAACGCCGCGAGCGGCGGCGTCAGCAGCGCGACCGCCCTCAGCCACGGCCGCCGCCAGAGGAACCCCGAAAAGCGCAGACGGGCCCGCCGAATCGACGGGCCCGTCTCGAGTGCGCCGGCGTCAGCCGCCAAGCGTCACCCCGTTACCTGCGCCCAGGCCTGGACCCAGGCGTTGTAGTCCATGCAGGTCTGCTTCTTCGTCCAGCCGCACTGCGGGATCGGCGTCTTCCAGAACTTGATCGTCTTGTAGTACGAGGCCGGCTCGTTGAGGTGGTAGCCGCCGCACGACCCCTTCTGCATCTTGTTCATGTACTTGCAGGCGAGCGGGTTGACCGGGGTCTCGCCGAAGACGAGCGCCTGCTTCGCCTCCACCTTCGGTGTGGTCACGTACTTCATCCACTTGTAGGCGCAGTTCGGATGCGGCGCCTTGCTGGCGAGCATCCACGTGTCGGCCCATCCAGTCGTGGGCGATGGCACGATCTCCTTCACCGGTACGCGGTTGGCCTTGAGCTGCAGGGTCTGGTACGGCCAGCCCGCTCCGAGCCACACGTCGCCGTTCTTGAACGACGTGTCCTCGTCGGCGGCGTAGTTCCAGAACCGCTTCAGGTTCGGCTTCTGCTGCTTGAGCAGCTTCACGGTTGCGGAGAGCTGCGCCTGCGTCAGCTCGTACGGATCCTTGATCCCGAGGCTCGGCTTCGTCTTCTCCAGGTAGAGCGCCGCGTCGGCAATCTGGATCGGGTTGTTCGGGATCGTGATATGTCCGGCGTACTTCTTGCTGTAAAGGAGACTCCAGTTCTTCGGAGCCGGCTTCACCTTCTTGGTGTTGTAGATGAACGTGTTCGGCCCCCACTGCACCGAGACGCCGTAGTGGACGCCGTCGACTGTGTTGTGCGCCGGGGACTTGAACTGCGGCAGGAACTGCTTCCAGCTCGGGATCAGCTTGATGTTGATCGCCTTGACATCGTGCGCGTAGATGAGACGCAGGCTTGCGTCGCCTGACGCGGAAACGAGGTCGTACTGGCCGCCTCCGCCTCCGCCGTTCGCGTGCATGAGCGCGAACATCTCCTGCGAGGAACCGGCGTTCTTGCGGTGGATGACGCAGCCGGTCTGGTTCTCGAACTTTTTCGCGAACGACGGGTCGGTGTATGCATCCCACTCGATCACGTTGAGCCGACCCTCGCCCTTGCCGATCGAAGTCGGCAGGCCGCTGCCGGCCTGGACGGTCGCCGCGGTCACCGCGAAGGCCGCCACCAGCCCCGCCAGAACGGCTACACCGAAGGCCTGTCTCTTGCGAATCCTCCTCACGTGCCCTCCTTCTCGATCTCATACGTGTGCTCCGGCCGCCACGAGAGGCGGACCCGCTTCCCTTGCTCCGAGAGCGCCTCCTGCGAGGACGTCTCGAGGTTTTGCCGGACGACGACGAGCTGCCCGCCGCCGTCGAGGTCGACGACGAACCGCGTGACCATGCCGAGGTAGACCACCTCGCGGACGGTTCCCGTCTCGCCTTCGCCCGTGCCGTCGGCTGTCATCAGAATCTTCTCCGGCCGAATCGTGAAGCGCCGACCCTCGCGCACGAGGACGTTCGACACGCCCACGAAGCCGGCGACGAACTCCGTCTCCGGGTGCTCGTAGACGTCCGCCGGCGAACCGATCTGCTCGATCCGGCCATCGTTGAAGACCGCGAGCCGGTCGCTCATCGTCAGCGCCTCCTCCTGGTCGTGCGTGACGTAGACGAAGGTGATGCCGAGGTCGCGCTGCAACGCCTTGAGGAACGTCTGCATCTCCTGGCGCAGCTTCAGGTCGAGCGCTCCGAGCGGCTCGTCGAGGAGGAGGACCGGCGGCCCGTTCACGATCGCACGCGCGAGCGCGACGCGCTGCCGCTGCCCGCCCGAGAGCTGCACCGGCTTGCGGTCGGCGAGACCCGGCAGGCGGACCCGCTCGAGCACGTCCTGCGCGCGCGCCCGGCGTGCGCGGCGCGAGATGCCCTTCACGCGCAACCCGTACTCGACGTTCTCGGCCACTGTCATGTGCGGGAAGAGGGCATAGTCCTGGAAGACCGTGTTGACCGCGCGTTGCGCGGGAGCGACATGGGTGACGTCGGCTCCCTGCAGCTCGACGCGGCCCGCATCTGGTCGCTCGAAGCCGGCAATCACGCGGAGCATCGTCGTCTTCCCGGAGCCGGACGGGCCTAGCAGCGTGAAGAACTCGCCGGCTCCGATGTCGAGGTCGACCCCTGCGACCGCGACGACGTCGCCATAGCTCCGCCGGATGCCGCAGAGGCGAACGGCGGGAACGCCCGCCGTCAGCCCCGTCTCAGGCGTGGTCGGCGCCAGCGTCGCCAAGTGCCTCCTCCAGCAGGCCGAGCCCGCGCTCGAGCTCCTCGTCCGACGCAGTCAGCGGCGGGAGGAGCCGGATCACGTTCCCGTCGAGTCCGCAGGAGAGGAGGAGCAGGCCTTTCTCGAAGGCAGCCGCCGTCGTCGCCTTCGCCGCGTCCGGCGTCGGCTCGCGCAGCTCGAGTGCGAGCATCGCCCCGAGGCCGCGCACCTCGCCGACGAGCGGTTGCCGGGCCGCGATCTCCTCGAGGCGCGCGCGTAGGATCGAGGCCACGTGCTTTGCACGCTCCGCGAAGTCCGGCGCCGTCAGCTCGTCGAGGACCGCGAGCGCGGCGGCGCAGGCCACCGGATTGCCGCCGAACGTGCCGCCCAGCCCACCGACGTGCACGGCGTCCATCAGCTCGGCGCGCCCCGTGACCGCGGCCAGCGGCAGGCCACCCCCGAGCGTCTTCCCCGAGACGAGCAGGTCCGGCTCGATGCCGAGTTGCTCGATCGCCCAGATGGTGCCGGTGCGCCCGCAACCCGCCTGCACCTCGTCGTCGACGTAGACGATGCCGTGCTCGGCGCAGATCTTGTGCAGTGCCTGGAGGAACTCCGCCGGCATGGGGATGAACCCACCCTCGCCTTGCACGGGCTCCAGCACGATGCACGCGACGGAGCGCGGATCGACGTCCTGCTTGAACAGAAGGTCCAGGCTCGCGAGCGCGTGCTCGGTCGAGACTCCGCGGAACGGATACGGCGCCGCTGCCCGGTGGACATCTGTCGCAAGCGGCCCGAAGCCCCCCTTGTAGACAAGCTTCGCGGTCATGGCCATCGTCAGGCTCGTGCGTCCGTGGAACGCACGGTCGAAGACGACGACGCCCGCTCGGCCGGTCGCGGCGCGTGCGATCTTGACGGCGTTCTCGATCGCCTCGGCGCCGGAGTTGACGAGGATCGACTTGGTCTCCGTGTCGCCGGGCCAGAGCTCGTCGAGCCGTCGGCAGAGCTCGATGTACGGCTCGTAGGTCCCGACCATAAAGCACTGGTGGAGGTAGCGGTCGACCTGCTCGTGGATCGCGGCCACGACCCGCGACGGACCGTGCCCGAGGTTCTGGCACGCGATCCCGCCGGCGAAGTCGAGGAACTCGCGGCCGTCGACGTCCCAGACGCGCGCTCCATCGGCGCGGTCGACGACGAGCGAGGGTGTCGATACACCGCGCGGGACGTAGCGCTCGCGCGCGGCGAGCAGACGGTCGGCAGCGCTTGCGCGTTCTTCCACGGACATCGGAGCCAGGATTATCACTGCGCGATGCGGCCCGTTCAAGCGGCAGTTGCCTTGCATTGCGAGGCAGTCGCAGGCGGTTCCTGCGGAATGCGCGGTCTCAGTCCCAGACGGTCTCGAACGTACCGAGGCGGAGCTCGCTGTCGTAGTGGAAGCGCGTGGCGTCGACGCGCTCCATGTACTCCTCGCGATGCTCGCCGACGAATTTGTTGTACGCGTCGGCGGACTCCCAGCGGTCGACCACGAGGTAGCGGCTCGGCGACTCGACGTCGCGGAGGAGCTCGGTGCCGATGAAGCCGCGACCGCGCCGGAAGAACTCCGCCCACTCGCCGGTCGGTCCGTACACCCGCTCGAACTCGGCCGTCTCGCGCACCTCGTAGCTGAAGACGAGTGCGATCATGTGGCGGAGGATAAGGTCCGGCGCATGAACGCCGAGGCCGTTCCGACCGAGCCCGAAGCGCGCGCCGAGTACGCCGGCGTCCTCCGCTTCTACCACCTCGCGAAGCACCAGGAGTGGCAGGTCGACGACGTGCCGTGGGGCGAGATCCCGTTCGTGCCTGAGGGCAAGGGCTCGCCCGAGCGGCAGGCGCGGCGCCGGGACATCTGGCGCTCGGTGATCATGCAACAGCTGCAGGCCGACGTCTTCGCGTGCGAGATGGCGTCGCAGCTGCTCGCGGCCGCGCCCGATCCGGAGGCGCGCCTCTACTACTCCACGATGGTGCAGGACGAGTCGCGGCACACCGAGGCGTGGCTGCGGCTGATCGGCCAGGTCGGCGGGGAGGGGGAGCGCGATCCGTTCCTCGACGAGCTCGCGCACATGTTCCTCGAGGCGGATCTGCTCGAGGAGAAGGTCTTCCTCATGCAGGTCTTCTTCGAGCGGCTGATCATCCCGCGCTTCCGGCTGATCGCCAAGTCGTCGCGCGGGACGGTGCTCGAGGATCTCTGCAACCGGCTCGCCGTCGACGACGGCATACACCACGGCGCCGGCATGGCGTACGAGCGGGTGTTGCTCGAGTCGGCGGGAAAGAAGGTGCGCACGCGGCTCGTCGACGCGGCGAACACGATGCTGCCGATCTTCGCCAATCACGTCCTCTGGCGTCCGAAGGTGCGCGAGGTGATCGGGACACTGATGGAGGCGCGCGACCGCGAGCGCCTGCGCGAGGAGCTGAACCACGGGGTACGGCTCGCGAACTCGCTCGGCCTGGACGTCTCCGACGTCCGCCTGCCCGCCGCCTGAGACCTCTGCGGCCTCAGGCGAGAGGACGCTCGCGCAGACGAGCATCCCTGACCTCCGGTCCGGCCTTTCTGCGTGATCGAGGCTATGGTCGGGCGGATGCGCGAGTTGAGGCTGCCGCCGATGCAGCTCGGATACCCGCGGACAGAGTTGCGGAGACGACTCGTCGAGGCGGTGCTGGCCGGCAAGAAGACTGCGACCTCGGGCCTCTGTGTCGACTACGAACTGGAGGGCGAGTCGCTCCCCAGGGTCGGTGATCGCTTCCTGGTCCACGACCACGAAGAAACCCCAGTTGCGGTGATCGAGGCGACTGAGGTCACGGTATTACCCGTCGGCGAAGTTGATCTCGCGTTCGCCCGCGACGAGGGGGAGGACTTCGACTCGGTCGAGCAGTGGCGGTCAGCACACGAAGCCTTCTGGGAGGGCCACGAAATCTCTGGCCACACGCTCGTCGTCGCCGTTCGATTCCGTGTGGTGCAGCGCCTTGACGAAGGCTGATCCTCAAGCCTCGTCAGGGGTCATTCCGGAACACGGGCACGGGCGAGCGTTGCTGCTGCTAGGCATGTGACAGTTGCCGAAAGTAGCGGCGCATTTTCCGAGAGGCGAAGGGTCTGTGGAGTACGGCAAAGCTGCCGGACGCGAACGGCGAAAGTGTGTTGTACGGCGCCTGCCCGCAGGCTTAGGATCGAACAACGGAGTGCCGGGCGACGACCAGCCACCAACCCGCTACCAACGTGAGGACTCAGGTGTTCGGGAAGACTGAAGAAGAGAAGGCAGCCGACCAGGCCCGGAAGCAGGCCGAGGAAGACGCCCGGCGCCGCACTGCCGAGGCCGCCGAGCAGCGGCGCCGGGCTGAGGAGTTCGCCCCGCTCACCGGTCGGCGAGGCCACTACGGCGCGACAGCAAGGACAACAGCTGTTTCAGCTCCTGCTCCCGCTGGCGGAGCTGAACGGCCACAGCTCCTCCCTCGGCTCCGCTGAAAACCAGCTGAGAAGCCTCATGCAGCACAACGTGCTCGACGAGATCGAAAAGGTCGGGTGGCGCCTGGAACGAGCCGACGCGGTGTTCACCGAGACCGGCGCGACGAGCAGCAGCCGAGTTCTATCCACCGGCGAGGGGACGGTCACGCGCGGAACCATCTACGGCCTGTACATCTTCCGCGCGACCTGAGAGCCAGATGCCCGCTCGCTAGCCGGCGCGGACGATGAAGAACGCGATGGCGACGTACTGGCAGGCGACCGCGGCGATCGTGAGCGCGTGGAAGAGCTCGTGGTAGCCGAAGACCGTCGGCATCGGATCTGGCCGGCGCCGCACGTAGACGATCGCGCCGGCCGTATAGACGAGCCCGCCCACCCCCAATAGCACGACGGCTGCCGGGTTGAGCCGGGTCGCAAGCTGCGGGAAGATCACCACGGCGGCCCAGCCGAGCGCGATTCCGAACACGGCCGCGAGCCACTTCGGAGCGTCGATCCAGATGAACCTGAGCGCGATGGCGGCGCCCGCCCCGGCATACACCACCGCAAGTACGACGATGCGCCAGGTGCCGTTGAGCACGAGCAGGCAGACGGGGGTGTAGGTCCCGGCGATCAGCAGGTAGATGCCCGCGTGATCGACACGCCGCATCCAGCGACGTAGATCCGGGGTCCATGTCACCCGGTGATAGAGGGCGCTCGCGCCGAAGCAGACCGCGACCGAGCCGGCGAACACGGCTGCCGCTATGTGTCGGCTGGCGCCGTCGGCGCCGACGATCAGGAGCGTCCCCACGACGAGCGACACCGCAAATGCGGCCTGGTGGAGTACACCACGCAACAGCGGTCTCGGAAGCTCTGTCAGGGCCGGGGACGTGACCGCCACACATCAACGATACGCCGTCGCTGCTTGTCCGGTTCATACGTCGGCACGTAGCATCAAGGCATGTGCCGAAACATCCGCGTTCTCTACAACTTCGATCCACCCACCAGCTCCGAAGACGTGCAGGCGGCCGCGCTGCAGTACGTGCGCAAGGTCAGCGGCATGAACAAGCCGTCGCAGGCGAACGAGGCCGCGTTCGATCGCGCCGTCCACGAGATCGCGCACGTGACGCAGCATCTGCTCGCCGATCTCGTCACGGCCGCGCCGCCGAAGGACCGCGAGGTCGAGGCGGAACGGCGCCGCGCCCGGGCCGTCGCCCGCTTCGGCTAGCGGAGTCCGCCGCGCTCGAAATGGGCGCGGAAGAAGTTCTCGCTCCCCGCGGTCGCCATCGCGGCCGAGGCGCTGATCTCGAGCGCGAGCGCTGTCGCCGCCACGAGCTGCGCGAGCCGGTAGACCTTGCCCGGGCCGGCGCAGCCCATCAGCTCGAGCCACCGCTTGGGATCGGGGAGCGTCGTGCCGCCGCCGACCGTGCCGACCTCGATGCCCGGGAAGCGGATCGACACCTGAAGGCCGCCGTCGACACGCTGCTCGGTTCCGTGCGCCATCGAGCTCGTGCCGACGAGACCGAGATCCTGGCCGGTAGCCGCGAACATGGCCGCGACCGCCGAGGCCGGAGTGAAGGCGACCGACTGCATCCCCGACGCGACCGCGCCGTGCGTCCCTGCCCAGGCGAGCTCCTCGAGATCGGCGAGCTTCGTCCGCAGCACCCGCTCGATCGCCGCCTCGGTCAGCGTCGTCTCGGCGATCACCGTCTTGCCGTGCCCTTGCTGGAAGTACTCGAAGGACGGCTTCTTGTCGCCGCCCATGTTCGCCTCGAGGATGGTTCGCTCGACGGGCACCGGCGCCTGCGGCAGCACGTACGCCATGTTCAGCGCGTACGCATTGCGGGTCATCATGTTCGCGCCGAAGGCATCGCCGGTCGTGAAGCGCCAGAGGACGTGGCACATCGGCCCTACGACGTGCGTCTTCACCTCGCGCAGCACGGCGTAGCGTGAGAGCTCGGCCGAGTCGTTCTCGCGCAGGAACGCGCGCATCGCAGGCACCTCGCCCTCGACCCAGCGCGCGAGCGTGAGCGCATCACCCGAGTCTTTGCAGATGAAGCAGGATGCTCTGGTTATCCTGTCGGCGATGACGTACGTTCGGCACCCGCCGGACTCTGCGATCGCCTTCGCACCGCGCTGCACCGACGCGGTCAGCCCGCCCTCGGTGTGGGCGAGGGGGACGATCACCTCCTCGTCCGCGCGGCCGGTCTCGACCACCTCGCCGTCCTCTGACAGGTCGTACTCGCCGAGCGAGACGGAGAGCCGTGCGACGGAGACAGGGATCGAGACGAGGCCGGTGACCGACTCGGCTGCGCGCGCATAGGGGGCGAGGTCGACCTCCGGGACCCCGAGCGCCTCCTGGCGCGTCCGCACCGAATCCGGGTCGTTCTTGCGGGTCAGCCGTGGCATCGTCCGGAGCCTAGTGGAGGCACCGCCGGAGCTCTCCTTCGACGACGAGGCCGACGTCGCGGACCCCGTCGTCCAGTCGTTCCTCGCTCGAATTCCCGAGGCTCGGCGGCTGCACGCCGACCTCGGCCTCACCGACGAGGAGTCGTGGCGCACGCTGAGCGATCTGCCGCGGCACGCGCGCCTCGACCGGATCCTCCACGGGGAGCCAGGGCTGCGCAAGAAGTGGTGGGTCGAGCTCGCCTTCAGCGGGAAGATCTGCGAGCTCGGCCGGCTCCAGTTCGAGCCGCGGGACGGCTACCTCGCGATCCACATTCCGGAAGAGGGCGGCCCGCTCGCGCCGGTTGCCGTCGACGCATCGCTCGCGCGGGCGCGAGAGCTCTTCCCGCACTCCGCCGAGGCGCGCTGCACGTCGTGGCTGCTCGACCCCCAGCTCCCTGAGCTGCTGCCTGCCAGCTCCAACATCGTCGCCTTTCAGCTGCGCTTCGAGCCGACGGGAGAGTCGCGCCCCGGGGACGCCGACGTGCTCGAGTTCGTCTTCCACACGCTCGAGCCGGACCTCGACCGGCTGCCGCTCGAGACGAAGCTCGAGCGGTTGCTCGGCGACCACCTCCGAGGCGGGGGCCAGCTCCGCACGGACACGGGTACGCTCGCCCTGTGACGGCGACGCTCATGGACGGCAAGGCGCTCGGCGCGAAAGTCCGGGAGGAGGTGGCCGCGTCGGTCGCCGAGCTCGGGCATGTCGGCCTCGCCACGGTCCTCGTCGGCGACGACCCCGCCTCGCACATCTACATCAACCTGAAGCAGAAGGCCGCGCAGGAGGCGGGGATGGACGCGCGCGACCTGAAGCTTCCCGCCGGCACGTCCGAGGACGACCTGCTCTTCGCCATCGCCGAGCTCAATGCCGACGACGAGGTCGACGGCGTCCTCGTCCAGCTTCCGCTCCCGGATCACATCGACGAGAACCGCGTCATCGAGGCCATCTCGCCGGAAAAGGACGTCGACGGCATCCACCCGATCAACGCGGGCCGGCTCTACCTCGGCCGGCCGACGCTCGTCCCGGGTACGCCACTCGGGATCATGCGCATGCTCGACGAGTACGAGATCCCGCTCGAGGGCGCGCGCGCCGTGGTCATCGGCCGCTCGGCCATCGTCGGCAAGCCGATGGCGCACCTCCTCCTCCAGCGCAACGCGACCGTGACGATCTGCCACTCGCGCACGCAGGATCTCGAGCGCCACACGCTCGACGCCGACGTGCTCGTGGCCGCCGTCGGACGAACCCATCTCGTCTCGCCCGACATGGTCAAGTTCGGTGCCACGGTGATCGACGTCGGGATGAATCGCGACCCGGAGAGTCGGAAGGTGCTCGGCGACGTCGACCCAGGGACGATGGAGGAGGCGGCCTACATGACGCCGGTGCCCGGGGGCGTCGGACCCATGACGATCGCGATGGTGCTCCAGAACGCCGTTACCGCAGCGCGTTTGCGCTCCTCCGAGGCTATTGCGTCTCAGAAAAACTGAGCTAGACTCCGGCCTGTTTCAGCAAAGGTCGGCGGCTCGGTGCCCGGGCCGTCGTTTTTCTGCAAGGAGGAAGGGTTGGCTGAGGGCACCGTAAAGTGGTTCTCGAACGAGAAGGGGTACGGCTTCATCGAGCGCGAAGGCGGCGACGACGTCTTCGTTCACTTCTCGGCGATCGCAGGGGACGGCTACAAGTCGCTGACCGAAGGTCAGCGCGTGGAGTTCGAAGTCGTTCAGGGCGACAAGGGCGCGCAGGCGTCCAACGTCATAGCGCTCTAGAGAACCCCGTCGGACCAAGGTTGAGAGGGCCCCGGCAAGGGGCCCTTTCTTTTTGGGAGGATCGAAGAGAAATGGCCATAGATCGGGAACAGCTGCTCCACGTCGCTCATCTGGCGCGGCTCGAGCTGCGCGAGGACGAGATCGAGCGGCTCCAGGGGCAGCTCAACGACATCCTCGAGGCCGTCTCGAAGGTCTCGGAGCTCGACCTCTCCGACGTGCCGCCAACGTCGCATCCACTCGACGTCGTCAACGTCTGGGAGGCCGACGAGCCCCGGCCGTGCCTGACGGCCGAGGAGGCGCTCGCGAACGCGCCCGAGCGCGAAGGCGATTTCTTCAAGGTGCCGCCCGGAGGTGCCGCGTGATCGACACGCTGAGGCTCACGGCCGAGGAGGCGAAGCGGCTCCTCGAGGCGCGCGAGATCTCGGGCGCCGAGCTCTTCGCCGCCTACCGCGCCGCGATCGACGACCGCGACGACGAGCTCCATTGCTACCTCCACCTCTGCGAGGATCCGGGCGGCGACGGCCTGCCGATCGCGCTCAAGGACGTGATCGGGACGAAGGGGATCCCGACGACTGCGGGCTCGAAGATCCTCGAGGGCTACGTCCCCGTCTACGACTCGACCGTCGTCGAGCGGCTCAAGGCTCACGGCCTGCGCCTCCTCGGCAAGACGAACACCGACGAGTTCGCGATGGGCTCGTCGACGGAGAACTCCGCCTTCGGCCCGTCGCACAACCCGTGGGACCCCTCACGGGTGCCCGGCGGCTCGGGAGGCGGTTCGGCCGCGGCGGTCAGCGCCGGCCTCGCACCGTGGGCCCTCGGCTCCGATACGGGCGGCTCGATCAAGCAGCCGTCCGCGCTCTGCGGCAACGTGGGGCTCCGCCCGACGTACGGCACCGTCTCGCGGTACGGCGTCGTCGCCTTTGCGTCGAGCCTCGACCAGGTCGGGCCGGTCGCGCGCACCGTCCGCGATTGCGCCTTCCTCTACTCGATCATCGCCGGCCGCGACGACTGCGACACGACGACGGTCGAGCTGCCGCAACCCGTCGAGTTGCCGAAGGTGGACGACGTCCGCGGCCTCCGCATCGGCGTGCCCAGCGAGCTGAACGAGGCGGAGGGGATCGAGCCCGGGGTCGCCGCGGCGGTGCAGGCCGCGATCGCGAAGCTCGAGGAGTTGGGCGCCGAGGTGGGGGAGTGCTCGCTGCCGCTCTCCGTCGAGTACGGGATGTCGTGCTACTACCTGATCGCGCCGGCGGAGGCGTCGTCCAACCTCGCCCGCTACGACGGCGTGCGTTACGGCTACCGCGCCGCCGCGGAAGAACGGCTCGAGATGTACGAGCGCACGCGCGAGGAGGGCTTCGGCGACGAGCCTAAGCGGCGGATCATGGTCGGGACGTACGCGCTCTCGGCCGGCTACTACGACGCCTACTACGGACAGGCGCAGAAGGTGCGGACGGTGATCAAGCGCGAGCACGACGCGCTCTTCGAGACGTTCGACGCGCTCGTGTCGCCGACCTCGCCCGTGGTTGCGTTTCCGCTCGGCGCCCGCACCGCCGACCCGATAGCGATGTACCTCTGCGACCTGCTCACGATCCCGTCCTGCATGGCCGGGCTGCCGGGCCTCAACGTCCCGTGCGGTCTCTCGGAAGGGCTGCCGGTCGGGTTGCAGCTGATCGGGCCGCAGTTCGCCGAGAACACGCTCTTCAGGATCGGTCACGCGCTCGAGCAGGCGATCGGCTTCGACCCCGTGCCGGAGCGTCTCAGGTGACGTACCGCTTCGAGGATCCGGCGGCGGAGTTCGTGCTGGCCGTGGAGCGCGTCTTCGGCGAGCCCCCGCGCGTGCTCGACGGCTCGCGCGCCGTCCTCGTCGGCGACGTGAAGCTCCAGCTCGAGGCCGGCGAGCGCGAGCTTTGGCTGATCGAGACGCACGGTCCGCTCGAGCACCGGCTCGCCATGGTGCAGGTACGCAAGGACATCGAGGCGGCTCTGCGCGAGGCCAAGGAGAAGCTGAGTGTCGACGGCTGAGTGGGAGACGGTGGTCGGTCTCGAGGTGCACGCGCACCTCAAGACGCGCACCAAGATGTTCTGCCGCTGCGAGCTCTCTTACGGCGCGGCCGAGAACACGCACACCTGCCCCGTCTGCCTGGCCCATCCCGGCGCGCTGCCTGTCCCGAACAAGAGTGCGATCGAAATGACGATTAGGCTCGGACTCGCCCTTGGCTGCGAGATCGCCGAGCGCGCCGTCTTCGCGCGCAAGAACTACTTCTACCCCGACCTGCCGAAGGGCTACCAGATCAGCCAGTACGAGGCTCCTCTCTGCGGCCCCGGCCGGTTCGAGCTGCCGGACGGGCGCGAGATCGGGATCGTGCGCGCCCACCTCGAGGAGGACGCGGCGAAGACGGTCCACGCCGGCGGCGCGACGGGCCGCTCGGTGGGCGCCGACTACAGCCTCGTCGACTTCAACCGCGGCGGCACCCCGCTGCTCGAGATCGTCGGCGCCCCCGACCTCCGCTCGACCGACGAGGCGACGTCGTACCTCCGCTTGCTGCGGCAGACGATCCGCGAGATCGGGATCTCGGATGCCGACATGGAGAAGGGCACGCTGCGCGCCGACGTCAACGTCTCGGTGCGGCAGGCCGGCGAGGACGGATTCCGGCCCCGGTGGGAGATCAAGAACATGAACTCGTTCCGGTACGTCGGGCGGGCCATCGAGGCCGCGTTCCGGCAGCAGGTCGCGGCGCATGAGGCCGGGGAGGAGGTCGTCCAGTCGACGTACGACTACGACCCCGACACCGACCGCCTGACGGTGCACCGCTCGAAGGAGGAGGCGGACGACTACCGCTACTTCCCCGAGCCCGACCTCGTCCCGGTCGAGCCGCCGGCGGAGCTCGTCGAGCGCCTGCGCGGGCAGGTGCCCGAGCTGCCGGTCGCGCGGATCGAGCGGCTGGCGGGCGAGCTCGGCCTGGCTTCCGCGACGGAGCTCGTCGCGACGGGGAACGAGTGGAAGGCGCAGGCGCTCGCGGCCGAGGGTGTCGAGTTGAAGGCGGCCGCAGCGATCGCGATGAACCGCGAGGACTTCCTGGCCGAGAACGCAGGCGCGCTCGCGCAGATCGTGCAGGCGAACGTGACGCGTGAGGCGCTCGACGAGGCCTTCGCCGCCGCTGTCGAGGCGCCGATCGACGCGCAGGACTACCTCTCCCAGGTTGCCGTTGCGGACGAGGACGAGCTCGCGCCGGTGATCGATGCCGTCATCGCGGCTCATCCGGAGCAGGCCGAGACCTACCGCGGCGGCAAGGAGGGCGTGCTCGGCTTCCTCGTGGGTCAGGTGATGCGCGAGACGCAAGGCAAGGCCGACCCGAAGGTCGTCAACCAGCTGTTGAAGGAGAAGCTTCGAGGCTGAATCGCCGCGCAGCGGCGCCGGCTAGGCGGGCACCGCGTCAAGGCTGGGTAGATCGCGGATCGCCGGGCTCAGCGTCCCGAGGATCGCGGCGACGACGACCGGAGCAGCCAGCACGAAGATCGTCCATCTCGGCGTCGTGTGGGTGAGCAGCAATCCCGCCAGAAGGGGGCCGAGCGGCGCCGTGGCCGCACGAAGGGTGTTCGAGGCGGCCATTGCCCGTCCAAGCAGGCGGTCCGGGATGAGCATGTACGAGTACGCGGCGATCGCCGAGTCCGTATTCGGGAACCAGAACGCGTGCAACGAGGCGGCGACGGCGAGCACGTAGACGTTCGGATAGACGAGGAAGGCGCCGTAGACGAGCGCCATCCAGAACTCCGAGAGGAGGATCGCGCGCATCGGGAAGAGGCGTCGCAGCACCGGCGAGGCGGCGGACCCGGCGAGCAGCATCACGCCCTGGAGGGCGATGAAGCCGCCGATCGCGGCGCCTGACAGCCCTTCGCGGTGCGCGAGGATGATGACCGCGATCGGGGCGCCGGCCGCCACGAGATTGCTGGCGGCGATCATCCCGATCGTCGTGCGCAGGAACGGGATGCTCCAGAAGTAGGCGAGTCCCTCGCGGAAGGGCGTCCGCGCGCCGGACTCGCGCTCCTCCTGGAAACGCGTCCGCATCAACAGGAGCGAGACGGTCGAGAACCCGTACGAGACGGCGTCGACGAGAAACGGCACGCCGCGCGAGAGGGTGAAGAGTGCACCGCCGACCGGAGGGGCGACCAGGCGCACGATCGACATCCGCGCCATCGTCACGCTTGCCGCGTCGGCGAGCTGCGGTGTCGGAACGACTGCCTTCATCGCTCCGCTGGACCCCGAGCGGTAGACCACCGCCGCGGTCGTGTCGACGAAGGCGACGACGACGATCAGCCAGAAGCTCGCGTGGCCCGCCAGCACAGCGGCGGCCAGCACCGCGAGCGCGGTCGCGCCGGCCGCGTCGGAGACGATCATCAGGAGCCGTCGGTCGAAACGGTCGGCCGCCACCCCGGCCGGCGCGCTCAGAAGCACGAGCGGCGTGAACTCGACGGCTCCGACGTAGCCGGTCTTGGCCGCCGAGCCGGTCACCGCGAGCGTCAGCAGCGGGTACGCGATTCCGGAGATGCCGGAGCCGAACGTCGAGAGCAGCGAGCCGCTCTGGAAGAGCAGGAAGTCGCGGTTCCGCCGCAGCGGGACGAGCTTGGTCACGCCTCCATCGTCGCAGGGGCGGCGGCAACCGACTCGCCCCGCGTGAGCAGGTAGCCGGCGCTGGCCAGGACCACTATCGCCATCACTCCGAAGAGGATCCGATAGTCGACGAGCGTCGAGAGCAGCGCGCCGGTTCCGATCGACGCCGTCTGCGCGACCGACAGCGTCAGGTCGGCCGCAGCCGAGACACGGCCCTGGATCGCGAGGGGCGTGCGGGTCTGGAGAGCGGTGGAGAAGCCGACGATCGCCCAGGCGACGCCGACGCCGGCGACCGGGCCCGCGGCGAGCACCACGCCGAGTGACGGCACGGTCAGGCAGAGATCGGCCACGGCGAAGAGAGCCAGCCCCACGCCGACGAGCCGCACCTCACCGAGCCGCCGCATCAGCAGAGCCGCGGTGACCCCGCCTGCGATGGAGCCCACCCCTTGGATGGTGGCGAAGACGCCGAAGAACGACGGCTTCTGTCCGAGGGCCGCGATGACCGAGAAGATCAGCGTCTCGGCAAATCCGACGACGAGGAGCGCCACCGCGACCCCGAGCACGACCTGGCGCAGGGGCAGCGTCTCCCACACGTGGCGCATCCCGGCCGTCACCTCGCGTAGGAAGTCGTGCTCGGGCGGCGCGGGCTTCTCCTCGTGAACGCGCATCCGCGCCAGGAAGAAGACCGATGCCGCGAACGTGGCGGAGTCGAGCACCGCGACCGCGCCGCCGCCGAGGAGCGTGTACAGCCCAGCTCCTGCGAGCGGCGCGATGATGCGCAGGCCCTCCCGGACGGACGTGAGCGCGCCGTTGGCGGGCGCGAGCAGCTCCTCCGGAAGCATGACCTTGAGCAGCGCCGCGCGGGCCGGGTAGAAGACCGTTCCGAGCGCGCCGTAGGCGAACGCGACCGCATAGATCAGCCACGCGTCGCTACGGTCGTGCACGAGCAGGAGCAGGAGCACGATCGCTCCGAGAACCGCATCGGAGACGATCATCAACGGCCGGCGGCGAACCCGGTCGGCGAGGAGACCGCCGAGCGGCGCCAGGAGCGAGCCTGCGGCGAAGACGAAGAACGTCAGCCCGGCAAGCGCGCTCGACCCGGTCAGCGACTTCATCCAGATCGCGAAGACGATGAGCATCGCCCAGTCGCCGAACGCGGACAGCGTCTGGCCGGCGAGCAGCAGCCGTACGTCGCGATAGGAGAGGAGCCGGCGCATCAGACCGCGCGGAACACCTTGACGTCGCCGCTGACGGTGCGACCGCGGAGGACCACGGTCGGGGCGCTTGCTCCCTCACCCAGCACGGGCTCGCTGCCCAGCGGAACCTCGGACGAGAGGTCGCCTGACGTGGAGCCTGCGTCGACGTCGACCGAGGACCCCTCGGCGATGCCGATCTCGACGTCGCCGGAGACGCTCGTGAAGCGGACGTCACCCGCGATGACCGCGTCGAAGCGAATGTCGCCCGACACCGTCTTCGCATTTGCGGAGCCTGCGACCGGGCCGGAGCGGACATCGCCCGAGACGGTCTGCACCGACAGGTCGCCGTCGACCCGCTCGAGCTCGGCGTCGCCGCTGACCGTCTTGAGGCTCGCATCTCCGGCGACCTCGCCGCGCAGGCGGAAGTCGCCGGAGACCGAGTTGATGCCGAGCGGGCCGAAGTGTCCCTCGAGGTCGGTGTCCGCCGAGGCGGTCTTGACCTTGACTCCCGCGCCGTGGGGGATGCTGGCGCGGACCTTCAGCTCATTGCCGAAGACGATGGCGAACGGTGAGAGCGAGAAGCCGATCTTTCCCTTGCCGCGGTACGAGACCACGACGCGGTCGCCGTCCTGACGGATCTCGACCTCTTCGAGCAGGCGGTCGTCGCCGTCGACGGTGATGTTCGACTCCTCGCCCTCGACCGTCTCGACCTCGATGTCGCCGGAGGGTATTCCGACATCGAGTTCTAGCGGGAGCGGAGTGGTGTAGGTGCGCTCGAGCATCTCAGGCGCCCCCCCGGGTGACCAGCCTCTTGACGCGGAGCCGGATCTCGCTGTCGCGCGGGAGCGGGCGCCGGTCGGGGCGGAGCATGCTGGTGCGGAGCGCGAGGACGTCGTGGTAGTCGGGGAACATGCCTCTCTCCTTTCAGTTGCGTCCGTAGCCGGTAAGGCGGTTGCGGCTGCTGCCGGACGATGGACGGCGGGACTCGACGGCGCGCTGAAGCGCCTGGACGAGCCACGTGTTGACGGAAGCGCCTTCGCGTGCGGCGGCGGACTCGACCCGCTCCTTGAGGCTCTCTGGGAGCCGGAGCGTGATGCGGGCAGAGAACGCCTCGTCGGCCGCCTCCGGCGCCGCGCCGTCCTCACGGACGAGCACGAGCTGGAGGTCGCGGCCTGCGACGCGCAACTCGACGTGCGCGGAATCGAGCTGCTCGTTCAGCTCGAGCGCCGCTTCGGCGAGGGCGTCCTGAAATCTCCTGCCGAGGGACGCCTCGATCGCAACCGAGAGGAGGTCGGCCGCCCGCGACGTGTTCTCGTCGCCGAGTGCCGCGACATTGCCGAGGTCCTCCCGGAGCGCTTGGATGAGACCGTCGATCTGCATGGCGGCACTATGACATCACATTGATGTCATGTCAAGGTCCAAATGACACCAAAATGACGACGGCCCGCAGCAGCGGGCCGTCAGAGTGCATGGTTGAGCCAAAAAACGTGACTACATCAGACCGCAGTTCCGGGCGGTAGTCGGCCACGCGGAGAAGCCGCGGGAGTGCGAGGCGCGCACCGCGACCCAGATCTGCTCGAGCGGACTCCAGTTGTCCGCCGTGCCCTTATGGCGGAGGAGCCAGGCTCCGTACGTCCGCTGGAACGAGTAGTCCATCTGGAGGCCGCCCCAGTACGGGCCACCGGAATCCGCCCAGCTTCCTTCGTACTGGTGGATGCACATCCAGTCCCGGAGCTCGGGTGGATGCTTCGCGCGCCACCAGGCCGTGTGCGCGCGGTACTGCCAGCGTCGTGCGAGTTGCCGGAGCCGCACGAGTGAGCGCGCGGCGAGGAAGCGCGGCGAGCCGCTTGCAGGCGGGCGACCGCGCATGACGGTCAGCCAGTGCCACGTGTCCGCCCGAAAACGGCGGATGTGGCGCCGCGAGGCCGCCGCCTCTCGCACTTCCCAGCGCGAGGGCGCCGCCTTTGCGGAGGCAGCCGTGGCGACCGTCGTGCTCGCGGTCGTGCCCGTGCCCGGAGTGGAGCTTCCTTCGCTTGTTTTCGAGCCGGCCCCTACCGGAGCAGTGGCCATGCCTGCGAACGCGAGCAGCAGCCCGCAGGCCAGGATGGAGCGCCGCAAATCGAGTACCTCCTAGTCGACTGCAAGTCGTAGGCCGAACGGGCGGGAAACGCCCCCAAGGTCTGGCGGGGCGTCGGCGGCTTTGCCGCCGGCGCTGCCAGCCTTGAGCGCGAGCACCGCTCGGCGCGGCTTATGCGATCGGTGGCACGAGGGTAGCGACGCCGCGTTTGTATGTTGTTAAGGCAACGCTTGTGACTCAGCGATGGGCCAATTTGGGCCAAAAAGACGACGGAATGTGCGCCGGAGCGACGAATCCCGCGTAAAGCAGCACGGCTCCGACGGCGATCCCGATCGCGCTTTCTGCGGCCCCGAGACCCGCGAGTGCGCTGCTCGTCGCCGCCGCCGCGATGCCGGCGATGATCAGGCCGTTCCCGAGTGGGCGCCGGCGGAACGAGCGGAGTGCGACGACGACGACCGCGAGCGTCCCGACGATGTTCGCGACGATCGCGAGCAGGCGAGCCGGGAGGAAGTCGAGATGGTCCTGCGCGGCGGGAATGCCGTGGGCCGCGAAGGCGCCGTGCACCGGCACCGCGAGTGCGATGCCGACCGCCAAGCCGACGTAGACGAGCGCCACCGGCGCCGCGCGGCGGCGGCCGGCGAGGAGGAGCGAGCCGGCGCCGAGGAGTGGCGCGGTGAGGAGGCCTCCGGCGGCGTAGTAGACCCGGAACGCGCGGTCGTCCCAGCCCGCAGCCTCGCCCCACGCGATCGCGGCGGCCGCGACCGCATAGGCCCCGAGCCCGGCCGCCCACGCGAGAAGCTCGGGCCGGCCGCTGCTGCGGTACCGCCCGGCGAGCAGGCCCGCGAGCCGGAAGGCGAGCAGTGCCGCGGCGAACGCGACGAGCGCTTCCATGTCCCGCAGCCTAGATCGCTACGCTCGTGGCGTGGCGACGAAGCGGTACCTGTTCACGCCCGGGCCGACGCCGGTGCCGCCCGAGGTGCTGGCGGCCGTCGGTGCGCCCGTCATCCATCACCGGAGCCCCGAGTTCCTGCCCGTCTACGAGCGTGTGCTCACCCGTCTGCACGAGGTCTGCCGGACGGAAAACGACGTGCTGCTGTTCGGCGCCTCCGGAACCGGCGCCTTCGAATCGGCGGTGGCGAACCTCGTTTCGCCCGGGGAGCGGCATCTCGTGATCTCGGCCGGCAGCTTCGGCGACCGCTGGGTCGCGATGACGACCGCGTTCGGGGCCGAGGTAGACGTGCTCCGCTACGCCTGGGGAGAGACGCCGGACCCGGACGATCTTCGCGCGCGCCTCGGCGAGTACGAGGCAAAGGCGGTCTGGTTCGTGCAGTCCGAGACCTCCACTGGGGTTGTCGCCGACGTGCAGGCGCTCGCGGCGGCAGCGAAGGAGACTGGTGCGCTCGTCGTGGTCGACGCGGTCTCCAGCCTCGGCGCCGTCCCGTGCGAGACCGAGGGGTGGGGCCTCGACGTCGTCGTCTCCGGCTCGCAGAAGGCACTCATGACCCCACCCGGCCTCGGCCTGGCCGCTGTCTCCGAAGCGGCGCTCGCCGCGACCGGGTCGGCGCCTCGCTTCTACTTCGACTGGGCGCGGACGCGAAAGGCACAGGAGACGCTCGACGCACCGTTCACGCTGCCCGTCTCGCTGGTCGCCGGCCTCGACGTAGCGCTCACGGTTCTCCTTGACGAAGAGGGGCTGGAGGCTTCGTTCGACCGCCACGTCCGGCTCGGCCGGGCCGCGCGGGCGGGGGTGAAGGCGCTCGGGTTGGAGCTCTTCTCCCCGGACGAGGATCGGAGCGCCGTCGTGACCGCCGTTCGTGCTCCCGCGGGAATCGATTCAGGCGACGTGATCCGCGGCGTCCGCGACCGCTTCGGGATCACGATCGCGAACGGCCAGGGCGAGCTGAAGGGGAAGATCTTCCGCCTCGGCCACATCGGCTGGTTCGACGTCTTCGACATCACGACTCAGATCGGCGCGGTCGAGCTCGTTCTGAGCGATCTCGGCGCCGACGTCGAGCGCGGCGTCGCCGTCACCGCCGCGCTCGAAGCGTTCAGCTCCGAGCCGTCGCGCACGTGACGCAACGCGTCCTCGTTCGCGAGGAGATCTCGGAGGCCGGGGTCGATCTCCTCCGTTCCCGCTTCGACGTGGACGTCGATGCCCAGAGCGCTCTCGAGGACATCATCGGCGGCTATGACGCGATCGTCGTCCGCTCGGCGACGAAGCTGACCGCAGACCTGATCGAGCGCGCCGAGCGGTTGAAGGTGATCGGGCGCGCGGGCGTGGGCGTCGACAACGTCGACGTCGACGCGGCGACGCGGCGCGGGATCATCGTGGCGAACGCGCCGGAGTCCACCGTCGTCTCGGCTGCCGAGCACACGATCGGGCTCCTCGTCGCCCTCGCCCGCAACATCCCGCAGGCGCACGCCGCGCTCAAGCAGGGCCGCTGGGAGCGGAGCGCGTACGGCGGAATCGAGCTCGCCGGGAAGACGCTCGGCGTACTCGGCTTCGGCCGGATCGGACAGCAGGTGGCACGGCGCGCGCTCGGTCTCGGGATGCGCGTCGTCGCATATGACCCGTATGTCGCTGCCGATCGCTTCCGTGAGCTCGGAGCCGATCCGGTCGAGACCCCGGAGGACGTCTACGCCGTGGCCGACTTCCTCACGCTGCACCTGCCGTTGACGGCGGAGACGCGCGGCTCGGTCGGCGCCGCTGCGTTCGACGCGATGCGGCCCGGCGTGCGGATCGTGAACGCCGCTCGCGGGCCGCTCCTCGACGAGGAGGCGTTGCTTGCGGCGCTCCGGTCGGGCCGGGTCGCCGGCGCGGCGCTCGACGTGTTCGGCCACGAGCCGTACTCGGGTCCGCTCCTCGAGTTCGACAACGTGGTCGTCACGCCGCACCTCGCAGCCTCGACGGGGGAGGCTCAGGACCGTGCGGGTCTGATCGTCGCCGAGCAGGTCGCGGCCGCGCTCGACGGCGGCCTCGTCTCGAACGCCGTCAACATCCCCGTGGTCGGTGCCGACGACCTCGAGATGCTCGGCCCCTACGTGCCGCTGGCCTCGAGGCTCGGCCGAATCGCGATGGAGCTATGGGACGGCCCTGCCGAGGAGATCGCGATCACCGTCTACGGCGCCCTCGCGGACTACGACGCGCGCCTCCTGACCGTGGCGGCGCTCAACGGCGCCTTCCAGGGCCGCGCCGACCGGCCCGTCAACTACGTCAACGCGCCGCTGATCGCGGCCGAGCGCGGGATCGAGGTGCGGGAAGAGCGGTCTCATTCCGCCCGCGACTACACGAATCTCGTTCGCGTCGAGCTGCGCGGAGCTGGATCCCGGGTCCGAGTCGCCGGGACGACGATCGGCAGCGACCACCGGCCGTGGCTCGTCAACATCCTCGGCTTCGAGATCGAGCTGGAGCTCGCGCCGCTCTTCGTGCTCTGTCACTACGACGACGTGCCCGGAGTGATCGGCCGGGTCGGGACTCTGTTCGGCGAGGCAGGCATCAACATCGCCGGCATGACCGTCTCGCGCAGCCCGCGTGAGGGCAAGGCGCTCATGGCGCTCACGGTCGACTCGGCGCCGTCTGCGGAGCTCGTCGAGCGCCTACGGGGCGAGGGCTTCGACGACGCCCGCGTGCTCGAGCTCGGTCCCGTCGCGGACTAGCCTTCGGCCCGGGATACCGTCCCGGGATGGAGCGCTGGCCCGAGCCCGTCGCACGCGTAGCCGAGGTGCTGCAGCGGGCGGGAGTGGACGCCCGGGTCGAGGAGTTTCCGGAGGGGACGCCCACCGCCGGCGCGGCCGCGAAGGCCGTCGGCGCCTCTCGCAGGCAGATCGTGAAGTCCCTGGTCTTCATCGCGGACGGTCGGCCCGTGCTCGCGCTCATTCCCGGGGACCGGCGGGCCGACGAGACGAAGGTGGCCGTCGCGGTCGGAGGCAGGGCCGCGCGTGTCGCCCGGCCGGACGAGGTCGTCGCGGCCACGGGCTTCGAGCCGGGAGGCGTCGCGCCGTTCCCGGCGCCCGGCATCTCGCAGGTTCTGATGGCGGAGGAGCTCCTCGCGCACGACCGCGTCTGGATCGGTGCCGGCTCCGAGTGCCACATGGCCGGGCTCGCGCCGCTCGACCTCGTCCGGCTCACGCAGGCCCGTACGACCGACCTGACTTAGAGAATGTTCAAGACATCCGGGTACGATTCGTCGTGCCAGCACCTCGACCGAAGGGACGAGCCGTAGATGCTTGAGACGAAGAAGATCTGGATGAACGGCGAGCTGGTCGACTGGGCCGACGCGACCGTCCATATCGGCACGCACGGGCTGCACTACGGCTCAGGCGTCTTCGAGGGGATTCGCGCCTACGAGACCGAGCGCGGCACTTCCGTCTTCCGCCTCACGGACCACCTCGAGCGCCTGCAGCGCTCGGCGCAGCTCCTCTATCTGGAGCTCCCGTACTCGGTCGAAGAGCTGCGCACGGCGACCTGGGACGTCGTCGCCGCGAACGAGCTGCCGTCGTGCTATCTCAGGCCGATCGCGTTCGTCGGCTACGGCGAGCTCGGCGTCTCGGCCGTGGGGAACCCGATCGACGTGGCGATCATGTCGTGGCCGTGGGGTGCATACCTCGGCGAGGACGGCCTGCGGAACGGAATCCGCGCGAAGGTCTCGAGTTGGCAGCGGGTCGGCCCGAACGTCATCCCGCATGTGGCGAAGGCCACCGGCGTCTACGTGAACTCGATGCTCGCCGTCGGGGAGGCGAACCGCGCCGGCTACGACGAGGCGATTCTCCTCACCGCCGAGGGCAATGTCGCCGACGGCTCGGGCGAAAGCATCTTCGCCGTCCGCGACGGCGTCATCTACACGCCTGATCTCTCGGCCTCGATCCTCGTCGGGATCACGCGCGACTCCGTGATCCAGATCGCGCAGGATCTCGGCCACCATGTCGTCGAGAAGCAGATCATCCGGACCGATCTCTATCTCGCGGACGAGGTCTTCATGGTCGGAACGGCCGCCGAGGTGACGCCGATCCGAGAGATCGACGACCAGGTGATCGGCCCGCCCGGCCCCGTCACCCAGGAGATCCAACAGGCGTACCTCGACACCGTGCACGGGCGCAGCGAGCGCTGGAGCCAGTGGCTCGAGTTCGCACCGGCACAGCGTCCAGCCACGGCGTGAAACAGGAAGTGCAGTCGGTCCCGCTCTCGGGGCCGTACGTCGGCGAGCGCGAGGAGGAGCTCGTCCTCGAGGTGCTTCGCTCGGGGCGGCTCTCGCTCGGGCCGACGATCGACCGCTTCGAGGAGCTCGTCGCAGAGCGAGTCGGCGCACCCTATGCGGCGGCCGTCTCCTCCGGCACGACGGGGTTGCATCTGCTCTGCATCAGCGCAGGCATCCACCCGGGCGACGAGGTGATCACGTCCCCGTACTCGTTCGCGGCGTCGGCCAACTGCTTCATGTACGAGGGCGGGATCCCGGTCTTCGCGGACATCGATCCGCGCACGTTGAACCTCGATCCCGCCGCGGTCGAGGCAGCGGTCACCGAGCGGACGAAGGCGATCGTCGGCGTCGACATCTACGGGTACCCGGGCGAGCTCGACGAGCTGCGCGCGATCGCCGACCGTCATGGGCTCGCGCTGATCGACGACTCGTGTGAGGCGCTCGGCGCCGAGTATCGGGGCAGGCCGCTCGGCTCCCACGGCATCTCGTCCGTGTTTGCCTTCTATCCGAACAAACAGATCACGACCGGCGAGGGCGGTGTGGTGGTCACGCACTCCGAGGAGGAATGGCACCTGATCCGCTCCCTGCGCAACCAGGGGCGGCCGGAGCCGGGCGGCTGGCTCGAGCATGTCCGGCTCGGGTTCAACTACCGGTTGAGCGACATCGCTGCGGCTCTCGGGATCGGTCAGCTCGAACGGCTCGATGAGATACTGGTGCTCCGCGAACACGCCGCGAAGCGCTATCACGAGCTCCTCGCAGGTGTGGACGTCGTCGAATTGCCCTGCGAGGACGACGAAGCTCACCGCCGGTCCTGGTTCGTGTACGTCGTCCTCTTCCCGGACTCGGCGGCGCGCGAGCGCGCGATATCCGTCTTCGAGCGCGAGGGGATCGGCTACAACCGCTACCTCCCCTCGATCCACCTGCAGCCGTACATGCGGGAGCGGTTCGGCTTCGAGGAGGGGCTCTGCCCGGTCGCCGAGGATGTCAGCTCGCGCTCGCTTGCGCTCCCGTTCTTCACGGGGATCGAGTCCGCAGCGCAGGAGCGCGTGGTCGAGGTTCTCTCCTCGGCGCTGTGAACCTGCAGAACATCGAGCGCTCCGAGCCGTTCACGACGAAGGACGGGTCGACCATCCGGGAGCTGCACCACACATCCGTGCAGAGCCTGGCCGAGGCCACGCTCGAGCCGAGTCAGGCGACGCAGCGCCATTACCACGAGCGAACCGAGGAGATCTATCTCGTGACGAAAGGCTCCGGCTCGCTGGAGGTGGACGGCGAGACACGCAGGGTTCGTCCCGGAGACGCGATCCTCATCTCGCCGGGCGCGTGGCACACGCTGGAGAACGACGGCACGAGCGAGTTGACCATCCTCTGCATGTGCTCGCCGCCGTACTCCGGCGATGACACGTTCTTCGAGTAGCAGCGCGCCCGTGAGATGATCCGACCGTGACGGACGGCGCGACGCGGATGGTCTTCCTCGGCTTCGGCAAGTGGGCGCGTGCGGACCGGATCTACGCGCTCGAGCCGATCACCGGAGACGAGCGCGGCGGCGGCAGCCGCACCCGCGTCTGGATCGACGGCATCGCCGAGCCGATCCTCGCCGGCCGCACCGAGCGCACGATCCTCCACGATATGGGGCAGGACGTGGCCGTCGCGAGCGCGACCTACGACGACGCGCTCGACCTCGCCGAGCGGGTGGCCAAGGCGGTCGACGAGGGCTCGTTCGACGTTCGCGACCTGGGACGTCGCGCGCGGCGGGTGCTCGAGAAGACGGCGAAGCCGGCCGAGGCCGAGCAGCTGTTCTAAGCACGCGGGTGGCGGGGGAACGGCTGACGCGCGAGTTCTTCGCGCGCTCGGTGCACGAGGTGGCGCCCGAGCTGATCGGGGCCACGCTGCTCGTCGACGGAGTCGGCGGGACGATCGTCGAGGTCGAGGCGTACGACCAGGACGACCCGGCGAGCCACGGCTTCGGCGGCCCGACCGCGCGAACGGTGTCCATGTTCGGCCCGCCCGGCCATGCCTACGTCTATCGCTCGTACGGGATCCACTGGTGCCTGAATCTCGTCTGCGCGCCCGACGGTCGCGCAGAGGCGGCGCTCGTGCGGGCGCTCGAGCCGACCCGCGGGCTCGCGGCAATGCGCGAGCGGCGCGGTCTCGAGGCGGCTCGCGCGCTCTGCTCGGGTCCGGGCAAGCTCTGCCAGGCACTCGGCATCACACGCGCCTGCGACGGGCTGGCGCTCGACGAGCCGCCGTTCGAGCTCGTGGCACGTGAGTCCGAGCCGCAGCTCGTCGTCGGGCCGAGGATCGGGATCACGCGGGCGGTCGAGAAGCGGTGGCGCTACGGCCTCGCCGGCTCGCCGTACCTCTCGCGACGCTTCTAGGATCAGCCCATGGGCCTCGCAGAGCTGACA
>CAVSAK010000011.1:0-224025 GCA_963725965.1 uncultured Actinomycetes bacterium
CGTGGCGCCCCCTCGCGTTCAGATCTAATCTCGGGGCACCCGGTGCTCGGTGGCCGATCGATTCGTGTGGCAGATCCCGGTCGCGATCGTGATCGCGGCCGTAGGCCTGAGCGCCGCACTCGCGGTGATTCGACGAACCTCAGGCGGTCCCGGCTTTGAGCGACCCACGAAGGTCGCGATACTCAGAAGCATGGGTTTGGACGAGTCGAAGCTCGAGGAGCTGAGGCGCTGGGGTCAGGCGCTGCGAAAAGCCGGGAGCGAAGAGTCTGTCGCGGCCGGACGCGCGATTCTGATGCTCATCGAGGAGGTCGAGCAATTGCGCCTCAAGCTCAGGCTCGCGGGCGTGCGACCTGACGGCGCAGCGGTGGCTGATACCGAGATCGATCCCGAGACGGAGGAAGCGGCCGCCGCGGCACTTCACGAGCGTCTACAACGAGTGCTGAGCCGGAACTCCGATCAGACTCCTGAGGCTCGACCGGAGTCGGTTGAAGAGACTGGCCCGAGCGTGCCACTCGAGAGGGAAGCCGCATCGGCGCGGTCGTGGATCGAGACGCTGCGGCGACAGAAGTAGCGCCGAGACCCGACGCCAGACTTCTCCGGTCGCGGAGAAGCTTCTAGCGGAAGCTCAGGCCGAGCCGGCTGAACAGCGATGTGGCGGCCGCCGGTGGTCCGCCGTCGGCATCCGCCGGCGGAGCGCCGCGCTCGGGCGGGCTGACGCCGAACCACTGGAAGACCGGCGGGGCGTCCTCGGGAACCTCGACGTCGGCGTGCGCAGGCTGAGGCTCGGCCTCTCCATTCGAGCCCAGTCTTTCCCTCAGCGCCTTTGAGCCTGCGATGTCCATCGGTCCTGCTCCTTCGGAGAAACCCAACAGTCGTTTCGCAGGATGCGTGACGTTTCCTCCGTCGTCGCCCTCCGATCGGGGGACGAAGCCCAATCTTCCGAGGGGTCGGCTTTACTGTTGAGCATGGTGTCGCGCGAGCGCCTCCTCAGCCTCGGCGCGACCGTCGCCGAGCGGGCAACCGAGCGGAGAGTACGCGTGCTCGCTCAGCTTCTCCTTGTCGCGGCCGCCATCTTCATCGGCCTAAAGGTGCGCTCGCTCTGGCACGGGAACCACGTCGACCTTGCCAACGTCGACTGGCTCGCGCTCGCCGGCTCGTTCGTACTCGCGACGGTCGGGACAGCCGCGGGCGCGCTGATCTGGCTCGTCATTCTCGACGGACTCGGCGTGAAGCCGCGACTGCGCTGGGCAGGGCTCTTCTTCCAGGCGCAGCTCGGCAAGTACATCCCCGGGTCGATCTGGCAGTACGCCGGTCGAGCGGCCGTCGCACGCGCAAACGGGATCCCTGTCGGACCGGTCGGGGTGTCCCTGGGCGTGGAGTTCGTAGCCGCGGCGATTGCCGCAGGCGCGATGGCGGGCTTTCTCCTCGGGTGGTGGGGCGCCCTGATCATCGCGGCGGTCGGGGTGGTCCTGGTCGCGGGCCGGCGTCCGACGCGGTCGCGACTTCCGGCGCTCGTGACCACCACGGCGACTCTCCTGTACCTGCCGGTCTGGCTGCTGCTCGGTGGCAGCTTCTGGCTGTGCGCGCGGGGGCTCGTCGCAGTGCCCGTGCACGATCTCGCCTTATATGTAGGGGCGTTTGCGGTGGCCTGGCTTGCGGGTCTGCTGGCGATCTACGCCCCGGGAGGTCTCGGCGTTCGCGAGGCCGTGCTGGTGGCCTTGCTCCACGGGCGGATCGGCGCCGCCGACGCGCTCGTTGTCGCCGCCGCGTCCCGTCTGATGCTGATCCTCGCCGACGTCCTGCTCGCCGGCGTCTCGACAGCAGCGTTGCGCCGAGGCGACCGCCGCGCTCGACGTCACGATCCGGCCTAGCGCTTCGCCTTAGCGCGAGCTCCAGGAACCGGCGATTCTCCGATCCGAGTGCAGATCCCGTAGACACATTCGAACGTCGTCCAGCCCGACGTCGCGCTCGTACCGGAGATCTCGACTCGGCGCCGGTCGACGTCGATCGCCTTTACAAGGTGCAGCATCGTGGAATCACCAACCTTCGCCACCACGATGTCGCCAAGCTCTAGCTTGTCGACGTCGACCGGCTCGACGGTCACCCTGCTACCGCTCGGAATCACAGGCTCCATGGAGCTCCCGAAAGCACGGAAGCGCCCGACCATGCCATGCCTCACCTTCCACGTCGCCAGCCAGAACACTCTCGGAGATTAGGTGCGAGCGCGGTGCCGTTCGATCGCTCGCTCCACGGCGTCGCGCCACCGCAGACCGAGCACGGCCTCGCTCGCCTCTCGTTCGAACGTCGCGCGGCCGCCTCGACCGATGCGCTCGGCCAACTCGCGGTCGTCGCGCAAAGCAATGATCGCCTTCGCCAGCGAGTCTGCATCTCGCTCGACGAGCAACGAGTCTCGACCGTCGACCAGCAGCTCGCGGGCGGCGGCGGTGTCGGCCGTGATCAGGGGCGTCCCAACGGCGAGCGCCTGAAAGGTCTTGTGCGGAATCACGCGCTCGGCCTTCCCGCTGGAGCCGAAGATGCCGACCGAGCAGCCGGCTCGCGCGTACTCGTCGGCTACGCGTTCGTACTCGACCCAGGGAACGTGCTCGACGTTCGCGGGCCTCGCGTCAAGCACATGTGACACCTGTCCGGTTCCGACGACGCGAAACGGGACGTCAGGCAGCCGACGCGCAGCCTCGAGGATCAGCTCGAGACCATGCAGCGGCGCCGGCTTGCCCACATAAAGGACGTCGAAGTCCTCGGTGCGTCGCCAGCCGGGCCGGAAGAGTCGCTCCTCGGCACCGAGGAAACACACTCCGACCTCGTCGATGCCCGCCAGTTCGCGCATGAAGTCCGCGTTGGCTCGAGTGTCGGACACGAGCAGGTCCGCCGCACGAAAAGCTGCGCGGTCGAGGCGGCGAAGCGCCTTAGCGGGAAGTGAGCCGTCGCGGAACCGCTCGCGATCCTCGACGAACGTGTCGTACAGGGACACCATCGCGTTGAAGACGACCGGCTTGCCATGACGCCTCGCGCTCCATAGGTCGAACTGCCCTGGGTATCCGACGATCAGCGCATCGACGTGCTCGGGCACGGCGGCGCGGGCGAGCCGAAGCTCCGCGCGGGCGAGCCGCGGGAGCACCGTCGGGGTGAGACCGAACTTGTGCGTCCCGGCCCACATCTCCTCGTGCATGAACTCGACCTCGACCCCAGCCGATTCAAGCGCCGCCGTGACCTGGTCGTTCCGCGGATACCCCTGCTCCCAGGTCCCGAAATACGCGACCCTCACTGTCAGACCACGGGCTTTTGCTCTGACGGACGCTGGGCAAGCGCGACCAAGCCGGTGCCAACCTCGCGCTCGGCAAACGGTCGCTGCAGGTAACAGAGCGGCCGGGAGACGATCGCCATCATCCGTCCGGCACCGTCCGGCGGCTGGAGCCAGCGGCCGCTGGCAAGCATCCGTTCCTCGTACGAGGTCTCCGATCCCGGGTGGCGCCGCGCGTACACGTTGCGACCGGCCTCGAGGAGGTATCCCGCAGGAAAGCCGTAGTTCAGAAGGCGAAGGTTCGCGAATCCCGCCGCCGTCAGAGCTGCAGAGAGGCCCTCGCGCGTGTATCGCCGGTAGTGGCCGGCCTTCTCGTCCGCCTTTCCGAACCGCCTAGGATCGGCCGGAACGCTCAATGAGATCCAGCCACCCGGGGCGACGTGCGAGCGCCATTCCGTTAGGGCGGCGACGTCGTCCTCGAGGTGTTCGAGCACCTCGAACGCGCAGACGAGATCGAACTCCCGTCTTGCGACCTGCTCGAGTCCGCCGAGCAGGAGCCTCGACGGATCCACGCCGGACCGCCGAAAGCGGTCCCGCGCCGTGTCGAGCGCTGTCTCGTCCAGGTCGATCCCCGTGTAGTCGTAGCGGCGAGCAAGCATGACCCCGACGGACCCCTGACCAACGCCGATCTCCAGCGCGCTGCGCGGAGGGATCGACGACAGGAGCGACTCGATCGTGGAATACCTCAGCCACGCATGGACCGAGAGCGGCGGGGTGGGAGGACGCCCGTCCGTCGGCGTCAATCGCCGGCCGTCGACCGCTTGTGCAGCACGGTCACCCCGCGCGATGAGTAGACGGTCCGCCATCCCTTGCTCGTCTCGTACTTGCGGATCGCCCGCTTGTAACCCTTCGCGTCGAGGTAGCTGTTGTCCTTGTTGTCCACCACGATCCACCGCGCGCGCCCGACAGAGGGGAACGTGTAGATATAGCGCCGCGCGGACAGGTGGCCGCCGAGCTGGTTCGAGGCTGCGACCGGAACGCCGCCGGGGATCAGGCCCACGGCATGCTGCTTGGCGGCCACGAGCGGCGAGCCGAGCGCGCGGACGTCGCTCGCCCCGAGGTAGATCGGGCTGTAGATCGCGACGGCCGCGGTGGCTGCGCAGACCCAGAGCGGAAGATCGAGCTTTCGCTGGCCCTTCAGCCGCGCCGCCCCGAAGATGCTCGCCGCGACGACGAACGGGACGATGCCCGCCGTGTACTGGAACTGCACCGTCGTCTGGTTCGGGTTGCTCGACAGGAGGTTGATCACCAGGTCGGGCACTGCGCCCAGGAAGAGCAGCGGCGCAAGAGCCCAAAGGCCGAGGAACGGGACCAGGAGCAGAAGGACAAATGCCAGCTTGTGCCCCGTCGCGACCGCGTGGACGAACGCCCCCGGGTCGGTGAAGAGCTTGTGCGCGATCCCGCGTGGCGTCCCGCCGACCGCGGTGTAGCGACCAGCGAACGGCTGGACACCGTTCGGGGCGAAGTGCGGGATGACCCACAGGAAGTTGAAGAGGGTGACTGCGAGCCCTGCGGCGAAGACAGAGAACCCGAACAGCCGGCGTCCGCTGCGGACTGCGTACCAGATTCCGAGACAGCCGACCGCGAGCGGAATCTCCTCCTTCGTCGAGAAGGCGAGCAGCGCGACGACCGAGAACGCGACGAGCCGGTCCTCGTCGAGGAACCAGATGGCGTAGAGGATGAGCGGCAGCGCGAAGCTGACCGCGTGGAAGCCGTCGCCGAGCGTGTCCGCGTTGAACTGCGTCGCCGGATAGAGGAGGTATGCGACCGCGAACAGCGCGCCGCCCCGCGGCGAGTCAAGATGCTTGCGGGCGAGCCAGAAGACCGGGAGCGCGCCGCTCGCAACCGCGAACGCCTGGAGCGCGAGCAGGATCTGGGGGCTCGAGGAGAGCCAGGCAAGGGGCGCCAGCAGGACCAGGAACGGGTCGACGTGGGAGCCGAGCCGGCTGCGTTGATGCCCGCCCTGCGTGGTGGCCTCGAGAACGTGCCCGTGCAGCGTGTTCCAGATCGCCTGCACCATGTTCCCGAGGTCGAACCGCGCCATCTCGAAGACCTCGTAGTGCAGGACCGCTGCGAAGGCGAAGAGCACCGCGTACGCCGCCACCGCCGCATAGACGACGCGCACCGCGACCGCGGCCTCGCCGGCCTCGACTCGCATGCGCGCCCGCACGGCAGCAATCGTGTTCTCGAGATCGGACATCCGTCGCCGACCGAGCGTGGTCTCGCTCACGTCCCGGTCACCCCCCGCCCTTCACTCAGCGCAGCACGTCACGCACGTGCACGCCGCCGCCTCTCGTCGCCTGCACCTTCTCCTCGTGATGGCTGGTCAGCATCTCGCCGATCAACCCGAGCGACAGGAGCTGGATACCGACGACGACGAGCAGCACGCCGAGCAGCAGCAACGGCCGGTTGCCGATTCCCGCGCCGCCGATCTTGTCGACGGTGAGATAGGCGAGGATGGCGACGCCGGCGACCGAGGCGATCACACCGACGCCTCCGAACAGGTGCAGCGGACGGTGGCGGTAGCGCCCCATGAAGACGATCGTCAGCAGGTCGAACGGGGCGCGCAGGTAGCGCTCGATCCCGAACCTCGAGTGTCCGTTCGCCCGCGCCCGGTGATTGACGGGCAGCTCCGCGACGCTGAAGCCGAGGTGATGCGCGAGCACGGGGACGAAGCGATGGCGTTCGCCGTAGAGGTGCACGTGCTCGAAGACCTCGGCGCGGTACGCCTTGAGGCCGCAGTTCATGTCGTGCAGCTTCACGCCCGTCGCGAGCCGGGTGGCCGTGTTGTAGATGCGCGAGACGAAGCGCCTGACGAACGGATCGTGCCGGTCGCACTTCCAGCCCGAGACGACGTCGAAGCCGTCGTCGAGCTTCGCGACCAGATTCGGGATCTCGGCAGCGTCGTCCTGCAGGTCGGCGTCCATCGTCACGATCACCTCGCCGGCGGCGACCTCGATTCCCGCCGCGAGCGCCGCCGCCTTGCCGAAGTTCCTACGCAGGCGAACCACGCGCACGTTGAGGTGCGCCGCGTGGAGGCGCACGAGTTCGCGATAGGACCCGTCCGTCGAGCCGTCGTCGACGAACACGACCTCCCAGTCGAGGCCGGCGGCGGCGAGCGCCGCGTCGAGCTCGCTGTACAGCTGCTCGAGCGTCGCCTCTTCGTCGAGGAGCGGGACGACAACGGAGAGCAGGCGCCGTTTCCCGGCGGAGTCCGCGACCGCCGGCTCGTCGTCGATCACGGCCAAGCCGGCCCGCTCGGCGGGCATCGTCTCGCTGTGGGAAACCGCCACAGTCGAGAATTAAGCGATCGGACGGCGATCCCGCACCCCCCGCATGGCTTAGCTCTTACTGTCTGGAAGTCTGGGCGCCGCCTGGCACAGACGAGAGGACGGCCCAAGCCCCACGTCCCGGCGGGGTGACCCGCCTCGCAAATGCCGATACTGCGAGTGCAGTGAAAGCACGGCCCAGATCACCGCTGCTCTTCGTGCTCGAGCTCTGGCTGCTCGCGGTCGTGCCGATCGTTCTGCTCGCCGGAGCCGCACGTAGTTGGGCGCACTCGCACACCCTCGCTTACGACTTCGACCGCGCCTACCTGCCGGCGGCGCATCTCGTGCTGCACGGCGCATCGCCCTACGGGCCTGCGACGCGCGCCGCACTCGCGTCGCAAACGGCCTTCGTGTATCCGCCGATCGGGGCATTCCTCGCCGCACCCTTCGCGGCGCTTCCCGCACACACTGCCGACGTTCTCGTGACCCTCCTCACGGCCCTCGCAGTCCCCGCGATCCTGGCCCTGCTCGACGTGCGCGACTGGCGCTGCTTCGGCGCGGCGCTCCTGTGGATGCCGACGATCTCCGCGGTTCATCTCGGAACCGTCGTCGTCGTGCTCGCGCTCGGCATCGCGCTCGCGTGGAGGTGGCGGGATCACGCCGTGCGCGCGGGCCTCGTTCTCGGCCTCGTGGTAGCCCTCAAGCTCTTCCTCTGGCCGCTCGTTCTCTGGCTTCTACTCACGAGGAGGTTCAAGGCCGCGGCGGTCGCAGCGTGCAGCTCGCTCGTCTTCCTCTTCGCTCCGTGGATCCCGCTCCATGGCGCCGGGCTGACGGCCTATCCCCACCGCCTGAGCTTGCTCTCGTCGCTCGAGGCGAGGCGCGGATTCTCGCCGGCGGCGCTGCTGGCGCATCTCGGCGTCGGCTGGGGCCTGGCGGAGGCGGTCGGCTACGCGCTCGGAGTGGCTCTGCTCGTCCTCGCCTACCGGCGGCGCGGATCCGAGACCGCGGCCCTCGGCCTCGTCTGCTCGGCAGCGCTCCTCTTGACGCCGATTCTCTGGCCGAACTACCTCCTGATCATGCTCGTACCGCTCGCCGTGCGCCGCCCACGCTTCGGCGTCGTCTGGCTGCTGCCGGCGCTTCTCATCGGGCAGCCGGTCATCGACCCGGCGGTCTGGGAAATTGCCGTCTTCCTCGGGATCCTGGCCGCGCTGACCTTTGATCGGCCAAGGAGCTTCCCGCTCAGGCGTCCGCAGCCGGTGCTTGCATGAGGAGCCGGTGAACGCGCGCCAGGAGACGATCACCCCGGGGCCTGAGTCGACGACCGCGAAGCAGACCACGGTCGCGCGGGTCACCCGGGTGCTCGACGAGGACGGCACGGTAGTCGTCGTCGTTGCGGCCTTCGCCGCCGTCCTCATCACGCACCTCCGCAGCGCCCTCGCGGCGGACGGCTGGATGGCGCTGCTCTCGGGACGAGTCGTCGCCCAGCACGGGCTTCCCTCCCACGACACGCTCACGATCTGGGCGCACGGTCGCACCTGGGTCGACCAGCAGTGGCTCGCGCAACTCGTGCTCTACGGGCTCGAACGGCTCGGGGGGATCCAGCTCGTGCTGCTCGTCCACGCCGCCCTCGTGACTCTCGGACTTGCCGGCGCCGCGGTGCTCGCCCGGCGGCTCGGCGGATCCGCCCGTTCGACGACGTGGGTGGCGCTGCCCGTGCTCGTGGCGTTCTGGCCCGGAGCCGCGGTCATGCGGCCGCAGTCGTTCGCGTACGCGCTCTTCGTGGCCGTCCTCTGGCTGCTGCTCGACGACCTCGAGCGTCCACTCGCGCCGCGTGTACTGGACGCTGCCGCTGCTCGTGCTGTGGGCGAACCTGCACGGCTCGGTGGTGGTCGGCGCCGCCCTCGTGTCGGGCTACGGGCTGATCGAGCTCGCCCGCTCTCTCTGGGAGAAGCCACGAGCGGTCCACGCCCGCTCGCTGATCCTGCTCGTCGCGCCCTGGCTGTGCATGCTCGCCTCGCCCTACGCGACCTCGCTCCCGCACTACTACCGCACGATCTTCTCGAGCAGCTTCGGCACCTACGTGACCGAGTGGGCGCCGACGACGCTGACGCTCATCCATCTGCCGATCTACCTCCTCGCGCTCGGTGGGCTGTGGCTGTTCGGCCGGACCCGCGGCCGCGCCTCGCTGTTCGAGCAGCTCGCGTTCGTCGGCATCGCATTTCTCGCCTTCGACGCGGTGAGGAACGCGGTCTGGCTCGCTCTGTTCTCGCTCGCCGTCCTCCCGCGGCTGATGGACACGCTGCGGGCGCCGGCGGTCGAGCCGAAGCGGATGAACCGGATGCTCGCGACTGCCATGCTCGTGGGCGTGGTGCTGGCCACCGTCGTGGTCGCCTTCCAGCCCCGCTCATGGTTCACGCAGCAGCAGTACCCCGCCGCGGTCGAGAACGCTGCGGTGCGTGCCGCCGGCGCGCACGGCCGCATCTTCGCCAACGAGCGCTACGCCGACTGGCTCGTCTTCGAGCACCCGCAGCTCGCGGGGCGGATCGCGTACGACTCGCGTTTCGAGCTGCTCACGAGCCGCCAGCTGCGGTCGGTGGTCGGGTTCCGGAACCTGGTCGCCGGCTGGCGCTCGACGATCAGCGGCTACCCGGTTCTCGTCCTCGACAAGGGCGACGACGCGGAGCCGATCCGGGCGCTGCTCAGGGCGCGGGAAGCACGCGTCGTGACGCGGCAGGGCCAGGTCGTGGTGCTGCGGCGGCGCTAGCCGCCGGAGCGAGCGACCGCAGCACGATCAGCGCCGCGACGGCGAGCACGAAGCACGTCCGCCACACGCTGCCGTTCGAGTGCGCAATCGGCGAGACCCAGAACGCCAGCGGCGCGAACCACAGCGCCGAGAGCCGCGGACGCGCGAGCGCGATCGGCACGAACAGCAGGACGAGATAGTGGAGCCAGAGGACCGGCGTGGCGATGAGAGCTCCCGCGACGGCGACGGTGAGCGCACGCCGATCGCCGTCCGGCCCGCGCGCGGCGAGCACCACCGCGACGACCACCGCGATCGAGAGGAGCGCTGTGAGAGCTGTGGCCGCGCCGCCCTCGAGCCGGAAGAGCCCGACGAGCGAGTAGCTCTGGACGGCTTCCACCCGCGAGAGCACGCGCAGCAGATGCGGGTAACCGTGGAGGCCGGCGAACCCGATAGCCGCCCACCCGCCGACGAGCAGGACCGCGGCGACGGCGGCCGCCGCAGCAGCGGCCCGCAGCCGACGTGTTGCGAGGAGCCAGACGAAGAGCGGCCACGCGAACAGCTTCGCGACGGCGGTGAGCGCCGTGACCGGCCCTGCGACGTAGGGGCGGTCGCGGTAGCGCCACGCCGCGGCGACTCCGAGGAGCATCGCCGAGCTGAGCGCGCCGAGGCTGACCGTGTCCAGCACCGGAGCCGTGAGGAGCGCGAGGCCGTAGCACCGCCAGTCGCGGACGCCCAGCAGCCGCAGCGCAAGCGGCACACACGCGAGCGCGAGGAGCAACACGAGCACCCGTCCGGCCAGATCCGGAAGAACGGCGAGCGGAGAGACGAGAAGCGCGGTGATCGGCGGGTAGACGAACCGGTCGTTGTGGACGAGGGCCGCCGGATCCGCCACAGGGTACGGCGAGTGGCCGTGGAGAGCGGAGCGGGCGGCGCCGCGGAAGATCTCCCAGTCTCCGAGCGACGAACCGCGGAAGTGCACGTCCGCCGCCAGGACGACCGCGAAGAACAGGAACGGCACCCAGAGGAAGGCCGCGAGCTCCCACGGCTGACCCAACGCGCGCATGCGTACGGCGAGGCGCTCGCCGGCGTCCTTCATGGAGCTCATTGAAACGAGCGGACCCCAATGCGACCATGCCGAAAAGCACAGGTCACAGCCGGACCTTCAGCGGAAGCCCCGGCGCACGCTTTCGTCCAGGCTGCTGGAGTGGCTCGGACCATCTCTGAGCCCTGACCCCATGCGAAAGGTGCAGACAAAATGACCGTGACGTTGCTTTTGGAGCGCGTGAAGGAGCTGACGAGTCGCACAGCGGCAGAAGATGGGCAGGCGCTGGTCGAGTATGCGCTGCTCATCTCCCTCATCGCGATCGTGGCGTTCGGAGCCGTCGACGTCTTCGGGCTCGGCGTCTCGTCGCTGTTCAGCAAGATCGTCGCCGTCTATCCGTGAGCTTTTTCCCTCAGCGGGCGCGGGTCGAGGCGGGTGCGCTTTGACCGAAGGACTGGGGCATCCCAGCCTTCCTGCGGAGGACCGCGCCGCCGGCGAGGGCTATCAACTGATGCGACAGAAGGCATCTCGCGACCGCGGGGTGCTTGGAATCCAGGGAACCAACCCTGCACAGCGGGGGCACGACGCGCTAGCGGTCGGCCCTCAGAAGGAGGACACAGGTGGAGATGTTTCGTTCGCTCCCCATGAGGGCGTACCTCTCGGTTCTCGCCCTGCGGGATCGCGAGGAGGGGCAGGCGCTGGTGGAGTATGCGCTCCTGCTTTCCCTGATCGCGGTCGTCTCGATCGGGATCCTGACGGCGCTCGGCAAGAGCGTGTCGGGGATCTTCAGCAGCGTCAACCACTCGCTGTAACCGAGACCGATACGACGATGAACGAGAGGGCCCTCTCGCCTCAGCCGAGGCACAAAGGGCCCTCTCGTCGTCATTCGAGGCGTGAGACGGATCGTGCGTTCGGAGCGCGGCACGGCGCTCATCGAGTTTGCGCTCGTCTTGCCGATACTCGCGGCGATCATCTTCGGCGGGATCGACTTCGGCTTCGTCTTCAAGGACTTCATCTCAGTCAGGCAGTCGGTGGGCGACGTGGGCCGGCAGGCGTCCGTCGGCCAGTTCGGCACCTCGACTTGCACGCTGACACCCGCTCCGGCCAACGCGCAGACCAAGGCCCTGATGTGTGCCGTGCACTCGCAGGCCGGGCTCGACACGAGCCGCATGCGGGTGGCGGTCTATGTCGGAGACAATCAGCCCGGGGACAAGGACAAGTTCACGCAGGGGCAGCCGATCACGATCTGCGCGGAGTACAAGCTCCAATCGGTCACCGGCATCCTCAAACCGGTCATCAACGGCCACGTCGCGACGAGTACGGCGACCGAGATGATCGCTCTCTCGGGCGTCAGCCCAACCCCGGTTTCAGCCAGCGAGAATCCCTTCACGGATAGCAAGGGCCATGTCATCGCCTTCCCGTCGTCTTGCACGAGTGGGGCACCGGTGGGATGATCAGCGAGATGAATCGTCTCCGGGGACAACGCGGCGCGGTCGAACTCATCGTCGCGTTCGCACTCGTCGCGATACTGGGCTTCGCGGCGCTCATCGTCGACATCGGCAACGCGAAGCAGACCCGGCGCAATTTCCAGACCGCAGCGGACTCGGCCTCACTGGCCGGCGCGACACAACTGCCCGCTCTGAGCGTCAACGTCACGGCAGCCCGCAAATACGCCTTCGCCAGCATGAACCAGCCACTCGGGTCGACCATCCCCTGTCCAACCGCCCGGACTTCGGACCCGACTGTGCCGAACGGGAACACGACCTGCTACCAAAAGTCGAGCGGCGCGATCGTCTACGTGACGACCCCGTACACGTTCACTCCCCCGCCCGGCGAAGGGATCGCGGCCCCACCGCCCCAAGACGCGATCAACGTCACGATCTGTCAGACGCTGCAAACCTCCTTCGCCCGCGCCCTTGGGATCAACACCACCCACCCCTGCAACTCGGCGACCGCGGAGATCGTCCCCGGCAGCTCCGTCTTTCCGTGCGCTGTGTGCGTGATGAGCGGCAACGGGAACCCTGCGCTGCACTGGGGCGGCAACGCTTCATGGGTGGTCGAGGGCGGGCCGATCGTCGTCAATTCTTCGAGTAGCAACGGCGTTGCCGGCAACGGGAGCGGTGGGATATGCGACGACGCCACGATCCACGGCGGCCCCTGCACCGGTACCGGGCAAATCACGTGGTACGGATGCACGAGCGGCACGTGCCCCGTGAAGGGGTACAAACCGAGCCCAACGACGCAGCCGACTCAGATCCCGGATCCGCTGGCCTTCCTGCCGGTCCCGACGTTCACGACCCCGGCCGGGAAGTGCACGGCAGGCGTCTGCACCCCGGGCCTGTACAAGTCGACCATCTCCGGCAACGCAACGTTGCAACCGGGCACCTACATCTTCGCAATCAGTGGTGGCGGCTCTGCGTTCAACCCTGGTCAGAACCACACCATCACGGGCACAGGCGTCACCGTCTACCTCGCCTGCGCGACCTACCCGACGCCCTGTACGGGCGGTTCCAGTGATAAGAAGACCACCATCTCGTTCAACGTCGGGACGTTGAGCATCTCGGCTCCGACGTCCGGGAACGGCACTCTTGCGAGCGCACAACCTGCGGATGCCGTGAAGGGGCTGGCGATCTACATGGACCGGAAGAGCACAGCCTCGATTATCGGCGGTAACGGCAACGGCACGATCAACTTGAAGGGGACGATCTACGGGCTGAACGGCATGTTGGCGCTCGGCGGTACCCACGGAGGGTCGTGGGACTCGGCCATGGTCGTCGGCACCGTCGACCTGCAGGGGACACCCGACGCCGACCTCGAGAATCCGGCCGACCAGGTGCAGATGCCGCCGACGGCGTCGGCGATCAACCTCATCGGCTAGACCCGCGCCGCCCCGCCATGCCGAAAGTGAGGCGCCGACCAGACCTTTAGTGGGTGCGGGAAGTACGAACCTGGTCGAAGCTTTCCGAGAGCCGGATCACTTCCGACCGGCGTCGACCGAGGACTGACTGAGCAAGTCGGGATCAAGGAGGAAGCACGTGGAGAACATCACCTCGAGCAAGCTGTTCAGGACGCGTCAGGGCACGCTGGTGCTCGGTGTGGTGGCCGCCGTAATCGCGGCGATCCTGCTGCTCGTCTACCTGAACCAGTACCGCAACAGCGTCAACAACACGGCGGCGCCCTTGCAGGTACTCGTCGCCAAGAACATCATCCAGAAAGGGGTTTCCGGGCAGACCGTTGCGTCTTCCGGGCTCTACAAGCTGGTGAACGTCGCGAAGAGCGAGGCGAAGACGGGCGTCTTCGTCGACCCGTCGGCCCTGTCCGGCACCGTGGCACTGGAGACCATCTATCCCGGCCAGCAGCTCACCGACACCGACTTCGGCGCCGCCCCGACCGGCCTCACCCCGCAACTCACCCGCGGTCAGCGCGCAGTAGTCGTCCCGCTCGATTCCCCCTCCTCGGTCGGCGGACAGATCACCGCCGGCGACTTCGTGGACGTATGGGTGCTTCTCGCGAGCGGCACCAATCCCATCGCGCGTGAGGTGCTTCAGAAGATGTACGTGATGAACCTGACCGGAGGCAACGTGACGCTTCGCGCAACGCCCAAGCAGGCCGGCGAGCTCATCTTCGCGTCGAACAACGAGAAGATCTGGCTCACGCTGCGCCCGCCCGTCGCTTCGGTGACCAGGCCTCCGGTCGTCGACGCCAACAACCTCCTGGGGCGCTGACATGGCTGACACGATTCGCATCCTCGTCACCCTCGCCGAGCACGCCGACCCGCGTCTCGTCGAGCCGGCGCTCGAAGGCGATCCGTCGCTCGAGGTCGTCGGCTACGCCGACTACTTCGACGACTGGCGCGAGTTCCTCGAGCAGCAGGCCGACCTCGTCGTCGTCGCCTGCGCCACCGGGGACGAGGGGGCAACGCACATGGTCGACCGCGCAGTGAAGCACCGGCCCGACCGCCCCGTCGTCGTCATGAGCGAGACCTCTCCCAACGGCTTCCTCCGGACCGCGTTCGAGGCCGGGGCCGACGACGTGATCACGCTTCCGCAGCCGGCGAGCGAGGTCGCGTTCATGCTCCAGAAGGTCATCGCGCGGCGGAAGGGACTCGCGGTGCCGGGCAAGGCTTCGGCCCCCCTCATCGCGATCCTCGGCCCGAAGGGCGGCACCGGCAAGACGCTCATCGCGACGAACCTCGCCGTCGCGCTCGCCCAGCGCGATGCGAACGTCGTGCTCGTCGACCTCGACCTCCAGTTCGGCGACATCGGCCTCGCCCTCGGTCTCTCGCCCGAGCGGACGATGTACGACCTGATGAAGGCCGGCCCGCCGTTCGACCACGAGAAGCTCGACCGGCACCTGATCCGCCACTCCTCCGGGGTCAAGGTGCTGATCGCGCCGACGCGGCCCGACCAGGCGAGCGCCGTCTCGATCGACTTCCTGCGCGACATCTACGCCTCGCTGAGGACGATGTGCGATGCAGTGATCGTCGACACGCCGCCCGGCTTCACGCCGGAGGTGATCGCGACCATCGACGTCTCGTCCGAGATCTGCATGGTCGGCATGCTCGACTCGCTCTCGCTCAAGAACACGAAGCTCGGCCTCGAGACGCTCGACCTCATGGGCTACGGGACCGAGCGTGTCTCGCTCGTCCTCAACCGGGCCGACTCCCGGGTCGGAATCACTCCGGAGGACGTCACGATGATCGTCAACCGCTCTCCCGACGTCTCGATCCCGAGCGACCGCGAGATCCCGCGCTCGATCAACGAGGGGACACCCATCGTCGCGGCCAGGCCGCAGTCGGGCGCGGCGAAGGCGTTCCGCTCTCTCGCCGACCGCTACGCGAAAGTGCCGGCTGCGGCGCCGGCGCCGCTGCAGGCCTCGCCCGGCGGCGTCCGGGCCATGATCGGGAGGAGACGCTAGATGGAGCTCCACGAGCGCCTCAACACCGCGAAGCCGCCGACCGGGATAAACGATCCGTTCGCGGAGGTCAAGAGCCGCGTCCACTTCACCGTCATCGGCGATCTCGGGCCGCAGCTCTACAACGTCAACATGGACCCGGAGGCGCTCCGGGAGCGAGTGCTCGCCGATGTCCGCGACCAGCTCGCGCAGGAGACGGGAATCTCGCGTGACGACCGGCAGCGGATCGCGCTCGAGATCACCGACGACATCCTCGGCCACGGCCCGCTCGAGCGGCTCCTCGCCGACGAGAGCGTCACCGAGATCATGGTCAACGGCCCGCACGACATCTGGATCGAGCGTGCAGGCCGGCTCCACCCCAGCGACGTCCAGTTCAACGACGAGTGGCACCTGCGCCGGATCATCAACAAGATGGTCGCCCAGGTCGGCCGCCGCATCGACGAGTCGTCGCCGATGGTCGACGCCCGCCTGCCCGACGGCAGCCGCGTCAATGCCGTGATCCCGCCGCTCTCGCTCAGCGGTCCACTGATCACGATCCGCAAGTTCAGCCGCAAGCGGCTGACGCTCGACGACATGATCAAGCTCGGGACGCTCAGCCAGGAGACGGTCGAGTTCCTGCAGCGCTGCATCAAAGCCCAGCTCAACATGCTGATCTCGGGCGGAACGGGCTCGGGCAAGACGACGCTGCTCAACGCGCTCTCGACGGCGATCCCGAACGAGGAGCGGATCGTGACCATCGAGGACGCGGCCGAGCTGCGGCTGAACCAGGAGCACGTGCTGCGGCTCGAGTCGCGGCCGAAGGACCTCGCGGGCGAGAACGAGGTCCCGATCCGCATGCTCGTCCGCAACTCGCTGCGCATGCGGCCCGACCGGATCATCGTCGGCGAGGTTCGCGGCGCCGAGGCGCTCGACATGCTGCAGGCGATGAACACGGGCCACGACGGCTCGCTCTCGACGATCCACTCGAACAGCCCGCGCGACGCCCTGGCCCGCGTCGAGACGATGGTGCTGATGGCCGGCTACGACCTGCCGGTGCGCGCGATCCGCGAGCAGGTCTCGTCGGCGCTGGAGTGCATCATCCACCTCGAGCGCCTGGAGGACGGCTCCCGGCGCGTCACCTCGGTCACCGAGGTGCAGGGCATGGAGTCCGACGTGATCACGATGCAGGAGCTGTTCAAGTTCCAGATCGACGAGGTGACGCGTGATGGGACGATCATCGGCGGCCTCCGCGCGACCGGGCTCCGGCCGAAGTTCCTCCAGAAGTTCGAGAAGCGCGGCGTGGCACTGCCGCTCGGCCTCTTCCAGGCGCCCGAGCCGGAGTTCGGCGCCGCAGCCGCCACCGGCACTGGTAGCTGGTGAAGCGACTCCTACTCATCGCGGCGTTCGTCCTCGCCGCCTGCGGGCTCGCCGGAACCGCCGCTGCGGCCGACCAGTCGCAGGGTCTCCATCTGATCCAGGCAAAGGGGCCCCCCTTCCCGGTTCAGACGTACGTGCTCCAGCTGCCCAGCGGCCGGCAGCTGACGATCCGCGACGTCAAGGTGACCGAGAACAAGAAGCCCGTACTCGATCCGACGCTCGTTCCGGCAAGCAAGGCGTCGAAGAAGACGTTCGGCGTCGTGCTTGTGCGCGACACGAGCTACAGCATGAGAGGCAAGCCGATCGACGCTGCGACCGCGGCGGAGAACGCCTTCGTCGCTCACCGCAACCCGAACGAGCAGCTCGGCGCGCTCGACTTCAACCGCAATACGACGCGCGTGCTCCCGCTTACGACCTCGGATACGACGATCTCCAAGGCGCTCGCGTCAAATCCAACGATCGCACCCGGGACACGGATCTACGACGCCGTGGCGCAGGCCGAGACGATGCTCAAGAACGCCGGCATCAGCTCGGGCTCGATCGTGCTCCTCTCCGACGGCGCCGACACCGGCAGCACGCACACGCTCGAGCAGGTGGCGAAGACGGCGCGCAAGTCCCACATGCGCATCTACACGGTCGGTCTGGCGGACAGCACCTTCAAGCCCGGGACGCTCAAAGCTCTCGCCGCGGCCGGAGACGGCCAGTACGCGCAGGCAACGCCCCAAGCCCTCGCACCACTCTTCGACCAGCTGAGCCAGCAGCTCTCGAGCGAGTACCTGCTCCAGTACAAGTCGCTCGCCGGCCCGAGCATGCCGGTGCGCGTCGAGGCGCACGTGAACGGTGTCGGCACGACTACCACGGGCTACCAAACGCCGCCGTTGCCGGTCAAGACCGTCGCGATCAAGCCGTATCACCCCTCGGTCGGGAACCGCGTCCTGGGCTCGTCGATCACGATGATCGTGATCGCTCTGCTCGTAGCCGCGGTCGTCGCCTTCCTCACCATCGCGACTTCTGCAGCCGAAGCGGAGCGGGCTGCCCGCGCGGATGGCCGAGTTCGTCTCGATCCGCGACCTTCAACGGGACAAGGACAAGGAGACGGCGGGGACGGCCGCCGCCGACGAGGCCGCACAGGACGAGCCGGCCTTCTGGACGCGGTTCCAGGAGACGCTCGAGATCGCGGACATCAAGGTAGCCCCGGAGATGATCGTCGCCGGCACCTTTGCGCTCACGGCGCTGACGTTCCTCCTCATCTACGCCGGGACGGGCTCGTTCTGGTGGGCCCTATTCGCGCTCGGCATCCCGTACCTCGTTCGCGAGTGGGTGGTTCGCACTCTCGCGCGCCGGCGCAACCGCTTCGCGGAGCAGTTGCCGGACGCGCTGCAGGTCATCGCGTCGGCCCTGCGCTCCGGCCACAGCTTCGCCGGCGCGCTCGCGGTCGTCGTCGAGAGCGCCTCCGAGCCGATGAAAAGCGAGATGCAGCGCGTGGTTGCCGACGAGCAGCTCGGCATCCCGATGCAGGATTCGCTCCTGGTCGTGGCCGAGCGGATGGACAGCCGCGACGTCGAGCAGCTGGCGCTGGTCGCCGAGCTGCAGCGGGAGGCCGGCGGCAACGCAGCCGAGGTCGTCGACCGGGTAGCCGAGACCGTGCGCGAGCGGTTCGACCTCAGGCGGCTGATCCAGACTCTGACGACGCAGGGCCGCATGTCGCGATGGATCGTCTCGGCGCTGCCGATCGGGATCATCGTCGTGCTCCAGTTCGAGAATCCGCACTACCTGCACCCGCTCGTGGCCTCGACCGGGGGCAAGGTCGTCTTCGCCCTCGCCGCCATCTGGGCCGTCGCGGGGTCGTTCGTGATCAAGCGAATCGTCGAGATCGAAGTCTGAGGTGATGCCGTGATCCTTCTGTTCCTACTCGCTCTCGTGCTCATCGCGGCGGCGGTCGCCCTCGTGGCGAGAGGCGCCATGAGCTCGCGGTTCCGGACTGTGGACACCCTCGAGCAGATCGGGCACTACGGCTTCGCCCGCGGGATCGAGCTCGAGCCCCCTGCCGGCTTCCGCGGCTTCCTCGACTCCGCCGCGGCGAGCATCGGAGTCCTCCTCACCGACAAGCTCAACATCATCAACGAGGAGCGACTGAGGAAGAACCTCGTCTCGGCAGGCATGTACCAGACGACCCCGCGCCAGGTCATCGGGTACTCGCTACTTCTCGCCCTCGCACTCCCGGCTCTCGGGATCTGGCTCGCCGTCGCCGCGGGAGCCTCGGCGACGCTCGCGATCCTCGCCGCGATCTTTCTCGCGGTGGTCGGTTGGGTCGCGCCGGGCTTCCTCGTACAGCAGCGCGCAGAGGGTCGCCTCTACCGGATCGACCGCAACATGCCCGAGCTGATCGACCTGCTCGTGGTCACCGTCGAGGCGGGGCTCAGCCTCAGCGCCGCGCTGCAGCTCGCCGGCGAGCGGATGAAGGGCCCGCTCGGCGAGGAGCTGCGGATCGTGCTTCAGGAGCAGCGCATGGGCCTCACCCCGGTGCAGGCGCTCGAGAACATGACCACGCGCTGCCCGACGCCGGCGGTCGAGTCGTTCGCGCGGGCGATGATGCAGGGCCAGCTGCTCGGGTGTCTCGGTCGGCGCGATCCTGCGCAGCCTCGCTGTCGAGATGCGCAAGCGGCGCCGCGCCCAGGTCGAGGAGCAGGCGCAGAAGGCGCCGATCAAGATGCTCTTCCCGCTCGTCTTCATGATCTTCCCCGCGCTGTTCGTGGTCATCCTCGGCCCGGCCGTTGTCTCCGTCTTTAACGCGCTCCACAGCTGATGAGCGTCCCGACCGCCATGACCGAGCCGACGACGCCTCAGTCCGAGCCCGCAGAGATCGAATCGCGGCCGCTGGGCGAGCTCCTCCCGACCGGCGGGTTCCGCGTGGTGGTCGCGGCTCTGGCCGTCTTCGTCGTCCTCGCGAGCTTCTCGAGGTTCGGCCTCAGCGGCAAGGCGCTGCTCGGGGCGGTCTTCTGCCCCACGCTCGTCCTGCTCGCGGCGATCGACGCGAAGTACAAGCTGCTTCCCAACGCGATCACCCTGCCCGCGAGCCTCGCCGTGGGGCTGATCGTCGCCGCGTACGCCCCGGGATCGTTCCTCTCCCACCTCGCCTGGGGAGCCGGGCTCGGCGGCTTCTTCCTCGTCTTCGGGATCGTCTTCGCCGGCGGCATCGGAGTGGGCGACGCGAAGCTCGGCTTCCTGATCGGGCTCGCCCTCGGCAGCCACACGTTCGGGGCGGCGCTCATCGCCTGCGCGGGACTGCTGGTCGCCGCGCTGTACGTGCTCGCCACGCGGGGCATGTCCGCCCGCAGGGACGCGATCCCCTTCGGGCCCTTCCTCGCGCTGGGCGGAATCCTGGCCTTCTTCCTCAGCTAAGGAGTCGACGATGGTAGACCTGGTCGCCGAAAGAGACGTCATTCGCGAAGAGGACGCGGCGGAGCGGCTGAGCGAGCTGCTCGCCCGCGCGCGGGCCGAGGTCGCGAAGGGCGTGGTAGGACACGACGAGGCGGTCGACCTGATGCTGATCGCCGCGCTCGCGCGCGGCCACGTTCTGCTCGAGGGGCCGCCCGGAACCGCGAAGACGCTGCTTGCGCAGGCGATGGCGCGCGTCCTCGGCGCGAACTTCCAGCGGGTCCAGTTCACGCCCGACACGACTCCGAACGAGCTGATCGGGACGATGGAGATGCGCGGCGGCGAGCTCGTGCTCGAGCGCGGCGCGATCTTCACGAACGTCCTCCTCGCCGACGAGATCAACCGCACGCCGCCACGCGTGCAGGCGGGTCTGCTCGAGGCGATGCAGGAGCGCCACGTGACGCTGCGCGGGCGCACGTACTTCATCGACCCGCCGTTCTTCGTCATGGCGACGCAGAACCCGTACGAGCACGAAGGCGTCTTCCCGATCACCGAGTCGCAGCTCGACCGCTTCCTCGTCAAGCTCGACCTCGACTACGGCGACGAGGCCACCGAGCTGCGGACGCTCGACCTGCCACACCGTGGCGTGATCCCGGACATGCTCGGCGACATCTCGCCGGTCCTCGGCGAAGGCGCCTTCCTCGTCGCGCAGGAGGTCGTCGACGAGGTGAGCGTCGGCGAGGAGGTAGCGCGACTCTGCGTCCGGATCGTCCGCGAGACGCGCTCGACCGAGGGCATCGAGCTTGGCGCGAGCCCGCGCGCCGCGCGGCATCTCATGACGGCGGCGAAGGCACGCGCAGCCGCACAGGGTCGCAAGTCTGCCGACGTCGACGACGTGACCTGGCTCGCGCCCTACGTGCTGAGCCACCGCGTGAGCGCCGAGATGTCCTCGCCACACGAGATCGTCTCGCTTGCACTCGAGAGAGCTCTCGGCTAGCCGCAAATCATCCCCCACATCGTCGGTCCCGGACCGACCGGACGGGTAGGGACGTCGCACCGAAACCCGACGAATACTTCGCAGGAAGGTCGTATCTAGTTCAGAATTGGAGGGTCAGTGGTCACCTGGATCATCATCGCAATCGTCTTCGTCGTCCTGCTGCTCGCGTACATGCGCGTGCGCGGCCGTCGGATGAGCCGCTAGCAACCGCGGCCAGTCAGAGCGCGCAGGCGGATCGGCCCGCCGACCCGACGGAGGTCAGTGCTTGGCCGCTGCTTGGGAACGCACGTCCAACAGGGGAGCGGGTGATGTCCGTCCGGGTCACCATCGAGACCGCGTCGAAGGCCGAAGCCGAGCTGATCGCACAGGCACTGCCGCAAACGGTCGACGTGCGTTCCTGGCGAGGCCTCGGCGTCATCCGCGTCGGCGCCAAGAGCAACAAGGAGGCGAACGCGCTGATCGAGGCCGTCTCGCGGAGCTTCCACGCGCACAGTCTCAAGTGGGCTCGCGTCCGCTACGACGACGAGGAGCGCGTCTTCCGCGCGAACGGCCACCGGGTGAACCGCCACCGGCCCGCCTGATCAGTCGACGGGAACCCGCTCCGGCTCGGCAAGGTCGGCTAGGCGGTAGGCATCGATCTGGTCGAGCGTCTCGCGCTCGAGCAGGGCTTCCGCCAGCGCGTCGAGACGGGGGCGCTCGGCGGCGAGCAGCGCCAGGACTTCGTCGTACGCAGCGTCGACCGCGCGGCGCACCTCCTCGTCGACGAGCTCGAGCGTCCGCGGCGAGGTCAGGTCGCCCCACGGATTTGCGCCGTCACTCGGGAGAACCGCGACCATCCCGATCTTCTCGTTCATCCCCCAGCGGCCGATCATCTGCCGCATGAGCGCGGTCACCTGGGCGATGTCGCCTTCCGCGCCGGTCGTCTGGTCGCCGAAGACGACCTCCTCGGCGGCGCGGCCGCCCAGCGCCATCTTGACCCGCGCCTCGAGCTCGACGCGCGAGTAGTTGAAGCGGTCGACGTCCGGCGACGAGAGCGTCACGCCGAGCGACTGGCCGCGAGGGACGATCGTGATCTTCCGCACCGGATCTGCACCCGGGGTGAGCATCCCGACGAGCGCATGGCCGGCCTCGTGGTAGGCGGTGCGGCGGCGGTCGGCCGGCGTCAGCATGATCTTCCGCTCGGAGCCGAGAAGGATCTTTTCGAGCGACTGGGCGAAGTCGGCCGGGCTGACCTCGCTGCGATCCGACCGCGCTGCAAGGAGCGCCGCTTCGTTGACGAGGTTGGCGAGATCGGCGCCGACCATGCCCGGCGTCGTCGCCGCGATCCGGTCGAGGTCGACATCCGCAGCTAGCGGCACGTCTCGCGTATGCACCTCGAGGATCAGACGGCGTCCCTCACGGTCGGGCGGCAGGACCGCGACGCGGCGGTCGAAACGGCCCGGGCGAAGTAGCGCCTGGTCGAGGACGTCGATGCGGTTCGTCGCCCCGATCACGATCACGGCCGTCGACGAGTCGAAGCCGTCCATCTCGGTGAGGATCTGGTTGAGCGTCTGCTCGCGCTCGTCGCTGCCGCCGCCGTAGCCGCCGGCGGTGCTGCGTGCTCGCCCGACCGCGTCGAGCTCGTCGATGAAGACGATCGCCGGCGAATCCTGCTTCGCCTGGCGGAACAGGTCGCGCACGCGCGACGCGCCCACCCCGACGATGGCCTCGACGAACTCCGACGCCGACATCGAGAAGAACGGCGCACCGGCCTCGCCGGCGACGGCCCGCGCGAGGAGGGTCTTGCCGGTGCCGGGCAGCCCGCTGAGCAGGACGCCGCGGGGAATGCGGCCGCCGAGCCGGCGGTATTTCTCCGGATCGCGCAGGAAATCGACGATCTCGGCCAGTTCCTGCTTCGCCTCGTCGATGCCGGCAACGTCGGCGAAGGTGATCGTCTCGCGGCCCGGCTCGTAGCGCCGCGCACGGGAGCGGCCGAGCGCGCCGGCCGTTCGCGAGCCGCTCATCCTGCGGAAGATCCAGAACAGAAGCAGCAGGAGAACGATCGTCGGTCCGAGACCGAGGAGGAGACGCTCCCACAGGGGGCTACCGGTGTCGAGCGGCTTGGCGTTCACGACCACACCGTGCGCTTGCAGGAGCTGCGAGAGCTGGTTCGTATCGGCGAACGACGGAATCTGCGTGACGAAGTGGACGGATGTCGTCGAGGTGCCTGCGGGCTTCGTGGCGTGGGCGAAGTCGCCCTGGATCTGGGCAGCGGCCGAGGTGATCGAGACGACGTTGCCGGTGCGGACCTGCTCGAGGAAGAACGGGCTGTACGGGACGCGGATCCGCGTCATCTCCGTCACCCGGTGTGCAGCCCAGTAGTTGATCCCCAGCAAGCACCCCGATCAGCCACGACGTAGACGACGATCCGCGTCGGGCGGCTCGGGAGGTATGGGAAGCGTCTCTCGGTCACGGGTTCAGCATGCCATTCAAATCAGTGGACTCGACCGTGCTCGTGGCGGTGCGCCGACGACGACCCTGCAGCCGTCAAACTTTGGGGCCTCGGCGGCGCACCGATCGACTCTTCGACCGTCTCTCGTCTCCCCCTGCCTCAAGCCCTCTGTTTGGAACGCCGATGCCGAGGCAGGAATGCAGCAAATGCTCGAACCTGCGATGTTGCTTGGACTCGGCGCGGTCGCCGTGTGGGCGTACGTCAACTATCCGCGTCTGCGCCCCAGCTCACTGCTGCGGGCGATCGTCCATGTGGCCGTCTCGTTCGCCGGGTTCGCGGCACTGCCCGTGTCGCTGAGCCTCTTGCTGCCGCTTCTCCCGTCGCGCACGTTGCAGCCGTACGTCGTGTTGACGCTGCTCATCGCGCTTCTCACGTACCTGCTGCTGAGCTGGGTCTGGCTGATCGCTCGGATCCTGCAAGAACTGCACGGCGGCCCTCGCGGCGGGCATCCGGTCGCGACCGAGCGCTAGCCCGGATTTCGAGACTGCGGCGGCGGCGACTCCGCGGCCGGGAAGCGCAACCCGGCCGGGCCCGTGATGCCGCCCTCGGCGGCGTCGGCCAGTCGCCGCGACGCGAGCCGTTCAGGCGAGGCGACGTTCGAGCTCGCGCTCGAGGGTCTCGGCGTTCCAGTTCATGACCGGCAGCCGCGGCAGTTCGAGGGGGCTCGTTCCGCGGGTCACCGCCGCCGAACGTGTCGTGCAGGCGGTCTCGAATCCGGCAGACTCGACGAGAGCGGCCGTTTCAGGCGATAGATCCCCGTGCGGGTAGCAGAACTCCCGTACGGGACGGCCGACGAGTTCCGTGAGGTACGCGGCGCTCTCTTCGATCTCCTGCCGTTGCTGTGGTCCGGGAAGCGTGGACAGGTGGGGATGCGTCACGGTGTGGGCGCCGAGGGCGATCAGGCCGCCGTCGGCCAGGTGCTCGAGCTCGCCCCTCTCGAGGGTCAGGGACGGCTCGGGCTTCTCCGCCGCGATCGACGCCCACAGGGCGTCGAGCCGCTCGAGGCGCTCCTGGTGCGGCAGCGAGCGAAGCTCCTCCCAGAGCGGCCACAACGCGAGGCCGCCGGCCGCGCAGACCGCCTCGAGCTCGTTCCACCAGAAGTCACGACCTGAGCCGACGAAGCCGGTCGTGATGAACACGGTGGCCGGCAGACCGTGCCGCTCGAGTAGAGGCTTCGCGACGAGGAGGTTGTCGCGGTACCCGTCGTCGAACGTGAGGGCGACGGCGCGCGCCGGCGGCTCGTCACGCAGGAGCGCGCTGCGCAGCTCGCCGAGAGTCAGGACGCGGAACCGGTCGTGCAACAGTTGGAGCTGCTCGGCGAAGAGTTCGGGGTCGACGCAGATGTTGAACGGGTCGGATCGAGGGCGCGAGATGCTGTGGTACATCAGAATGACCGCGCACCCACGCTCTTCGCGCGGGCGACGGCCGGACCGGGTGCGACTGAGCCTCATCCTCACGGCGGCGGCCGCATGCTACTCAGTGGGTTGATGGGGAAGTCGGGGGGTTGGTCGAGGGAGGTGGCCTGCTGTACCGGAGCGGCTGGATGTGGACACTGGCGCGCCGTCTGCGTCGACGGTTCTGGTCCGGAGAGGATCCACGCTGGCAGGGTCATGTGGTCCGCCCGCTCCTGCAGAGCATGAGCCGGCGTCGCGTGCTGTCGTTCGATGCGACGCTTCGCTTCGAGTGGATCACGCGATCGCTGATCGGGCAACCGCTCTCGCTGCGGGCGTGGCATCGGATGACCCTGAACGACAAGGTGACCTACCGGCGCCTCCGCGTTCGCGACCCGTCGTTCGAGGTGTTCTCCGACAGGCTGGCGATGCGCGAGTTCGTGGCGGACCGCCTCGGCCAGAATGCGCTTCCCGAGCTGCTCGAGGTCGCGGATCGAGCGGCCGCCTTCGCGGAGCGGGTCGGCCCCTTCGTCGTGAAGGCCAACCACGGTTCGCAGATGGTGACCCTCGTGCCGCCGGGGGAGAGGCTGTCACCCGTGGAGCTCACCCGGGCGGACGAGTGGCTCGCAACCGATTACGCCTGGGAGGACCTCGAGTGGGGTTACCTCGGCGTGCCGCGGCTGTTGCTCGCCGAGGAGTTCCTGCAGAGTCCCGGTGGCGGCGGCGGACCGCCGCCGGACTTCAAGTTCTTCGTCTTCGACGGCCTGGTCGCGGCGCTCGAGGTGCACACCGGCCGATTCGGTGACCGGCATCGGATCGAGATGCGACGGCCGGACTGGACCCCCTTCGAGCTGCCCGGCCCGCCCCCGGAGCAGGAAGCGGACGCGCCCGTGAACCTGGACGTGATGCTCGACTGGGCAGCGCTGCTCGGACAAGATCTCGACTTCGTCCGCGTCGACCTGTACGACCTCGGCGACCGGGTGCTCGTCGGCGAGCTCACTCCCTATCCGGCAGGGGGAAGCACGACGTACTACCCGGTAGGCACCGACGCCTGGCTCGGGCAGGCCTGGCGGACGAAGCCCATGCACGTCGTGCCGCTGATCCGCGGCACGCGCTCCTGACGGCGGCGCTGCTCACGGTGCGAGACGGTCTGCGTCGCTCGCCGCCTCGATCGCGCGCCGGTAGGCGCTCCGGCCGTGCCGTCGCGTCTGAGCGCGGTCGAACGGTCCTGGCAGTGCTTCGCCGGTCAGGATCTTCCAGCCGAATGCGAGAAGGCCGTCGCGGCCGTGGATCGTGATGCGGCGGAGTCGCCTCGGATCGGTTCCGGCCCCGTTGCGCCCGACGCGCGTCGTGTACGCGAGGCGGTAGCCGGCATCGATCGCTGCGCGGCGGACGCGTGCGTCGTGGTGCCCGTAGGGGTACGCGACGACCGGCTCGGGCTCGAGCTTCGCCTCGACGAGCTCGCGCTGCGCTCCGGCCAGCTGATCGGCGAGCTCTGCGTCGCCGCAGTCGGGCAGCGACCGGTGCGTGCGGGTGTGCGCTCCGATCACGACGCCTGCCCGCTGCGCTGCGGCGAGCTGCTGCCAGTCTGCGCAGGGGCCGCCGCTCACGGGGGGCTCTTCGCCCGCGGCGAACCGCGTCACGACGAAGGCGATCGGGCGGTGCTCGACGTGGCGCACGAGCTCCTCGACCGCCGCGGCGTATCCGTCGTCGGCCGTCAGTAGGTAGCGCCGTCGCGGCAATGAGGTTCCTGCGTCGTGGAACGCGTACAGGTCCTCGACGGAGAGCGGCTGGTAACCGAGTCGCCGCAGCAGTGCCAGCTGCCGCGTGAAGCGCACCGGCGGAAGGTCGATGTCGTGCTCGGATCGGAGGTCGGTGCCGGCGAGCTGGTGGTAGCAGAGCGCGACATAGGAGCTCCGCGTCAGGCGGCGCCACTCGTCCGCGGTTGCGCGCGAACGCACTCCGGCCCAGAACCATGCGTCTGCGACGAGCCGCGTCGCCTGCTGCCGCCGGACGGCCGCGCGGACGACGCGCGCCGTGCGCGGGACGTGAACGAGCAGGCGGCGCAGCAGGCGTGCGTACCAGGCAGCGCTGAACCAGGTTCCGATCTGGAGCGAAGAGAGAAGCTGCGGCTCGGCCCGCAGTACGTCGATCGAGGAGCGGCCGCGCTCGTAGCAGAGCCGTTCCAGGGCGCCGAGGGACTCGGGTACGAACGCGTCGCCCCAGTGGACCGGTGTCTCGGAGCCCTGAAGCTTCGCACCGGCGGCCTCCGCCGACGCGGGATCGCCGCTTTCGCGTCCAGCCGGCGACGCCGGACCGCCGCCCTCGACCCGCGCTGCGATCCGCAGCTCGGGCTCGCCGAGCGGACGGAACCGGGCGCCTCCCGGAAGCGCGAGCTCGCGGAGGACGACCGGTTCCTCCGTCATCGCCGGCGGGGCACAGTGTGGCCGCCCGCCCCAACCCAGAACTGCTCGTGCCGTCGTGCGATCACCCGGCCGGCAGGCCCGGGGAATGCCGAGGCGAGCAGCGCGCGCAGGCGCACCACCGGCGGGTTGGCGGGGTTCGCGAAGACCGCAAACGCGCGGTGCCGGGCGTCGGCGGAGCGCTCGCGCAGCGCCTGCATGGCCTCGAGGAGCGCGATCCTCCGGACAGCCTCTTCGAGCTCGCGCTCGACCTCGCCCCGCTCAGCCTCGGTCAAGGAGGGATAGCCGGAGATCGCCTGCAGCGTGGCGCGCCGGCCCCGGGCCTGCTGCAGGGGTTGGGAGGAGAGTGCCCGCTCGTTCAGTCTGTAGGTGGCGAGCGGCTCTGCCACCATCCCGACATACCGGCCCGAGATGATCATTCGCGCCATGAACTCCCAGTCGCTCGTCCAGCGGATGGTTTCGTCGAAGCCACCGAGCGCGAGGAAGATGTTGCGTGGCACCGCGGCGTGTCCGAAGACGAAGTTCCGGCGCAGGATTTCTCCACGCTGATTCGACACCTCGAATGGGAACGTCTTGTCGTGGAAGCGTCGGAAGACTTCGTCGCCGACGGCGACCCAGGCGTCCGTGGTCAGCACGCCGAGATCAGCCCGCAGCCGGGCGAGCTCGCCGAGGGCTTCGAGCCGCTCGGGCGCGATCAGATCGTCGGCGTCGATGAAGACGACGTAGTCGCCCTGAGCGGCACGCGCTCCGGTGTTCTTCGCCGCTCCGGCCCCCGCGTTGTGCTCGTGTCGCAGGAACCGCACCTGGTCGGCGTGGTGGGCGACCACTTCCTCGATTCCGTCCCCCGAGCCGTCGTCCACGACGATCACCTCGAGCGGGGGAAGGGTCTGGTGGAGCACAGAACGGATCGCGTCCTCCACCACGTCGGCTACCCGGTACGCGGCGATCACGACGCTGAACGACGGCGTCGCCGCGCGGGGAACGAGATCTGCCGGCGGCTCCGGCGCGAGGATCGGCCGCGCAGTCGTCTGCACCGGCCGGACAGTACACCGGGCTCCTCCTGGCCCGGCCAAGGGGACGGACGAGGCGTCAATCCCCCGACCGAGGGAGGGAGGCGCGAGTTCATCCGGTACAACGCACTCAGCATGGCTGTTGCCGAGCACCTCGTCGACGTCCCAACCGTCACGATCGAGCCCCCGCGGGGCGCGATCGGCTTCGACCTGAAACCGCTCTGGGAATACCGCCAGCTGCTCTTCTTCTTCACCTGGCGCGACCTGAAGGTGCGGTACAAGCAGACGGTGCTCGGTGCGAGCTGGGCGATCCTGCAACCGCTGCTCGCGACCATTGTTTTCACGATCTTCTTCGGGAGAGTGGCGAAACTCCCGTCCGACGGCGTTCCGTATCTGCTCTTCTCGTTTTGCGGAACGCTGCCCTGGACCTATTTCTCGAACGCGATTACGACCGGTTCGAATAGCTTGGTCTCGGCCGCGACGATGATCGCGAAGGTGTACTTCCCGCGGATCGCGCTTCCCATCTCGGCCGTGCTCGGCGCCGCTTTCGACCTCCTGTGCGCCTCCGTCATGTTGATCCCGATCATGGCGTGGTACGGCACCGCCCCGTCGCTGCGCCTGCTGACGCTGCCGCTGTTCTTCCTCCTCGCAACTACCGCGGCGCTCGGCATGTCGTTTCTTCTGTCGGCCCTCAACGTCCGCTACCGCGACGTCAAGTACGTGCTCCCGTTCCTGACCCAGCTCTGGATGTTCGCCACGCCGGTCGTGTACTCGTCGGCGTCGCTGCAGCAACCGTGGCGGACGCTGTACGGCCTCAATCCGATGGTGGGAGTCGTCGACGGCTTCCGCTGGGCGATCACCGGTGCCGGAACAGTTCCCGGGCTGAGCACGCTCGTGTCGGTCGGATCCGCGCTCGTGATCCTGGTCGGCGGGACGGTCTACTTCCGGAAGGTCGACCAGTCGATGGCGGACGTGATCTGATGGCGTCCGCGGCGAGCGTCGCGATCAGGACCGAGCGGCTGTCGAAGCGCTACGTGCTCGGCGGCTCCGCAGTGTTCGGGTACATGACCATCGCCGAGTCGATCGCGAACCTCGTGCGCGGCCCCCGACGACCCAAGGTCGAGACACCGACCTTGTGGGCACTGCGCGACGTGTCGATCGAGATCGAGCAGGGTGAGACGGTCGCGTTCATCGGGCGGAACGGGGCCGGCAAGAGCACGCTGCTCAAGATTCTCTCGCGCATCACTAGGCCGACCGAGGGCCACGCCACGCTCCACGGGCGCGTCGGCTCGCTGCTCGAGGTCGGCACGGGCTTCCACGGCGAGCTGACAGGCAGGGAGAACGTCTACTTGAACGGTGTGCTGCTCGGCCTCACGCGACGGGAGATCGACCGGCGCTTCGACGAGATCGTCGCGTTCGCCGAGGTCGAGGACTTCCTGGACACGCCGGTCAAGCGGTACTCGAGCGGGATGACGGTGCGGCTGGCCTTTTCGGTCGCCGCGCATCTCGAGCCGGAGATCCTCCTGGTCGACGAGGTGCTGGCGGTCGGCGACTTCGCGTTCCAGCGCAAGTGCCTCGGCAAGATGAACGAGGTCGCCTCTGCCGGGCGGACCGTCGTCTTCGTCAGCCACAACATGGCGGTGGTCCAGGCGCTCTGCCGCCGCGGCATCTACCTCGAGCACGGCTCGGTGCAGACCGACGCCCCGATCGCCGTGGCCGTTGCCGATTACCTGCGTGCGCTCGAGGACAAGGCCGAGGTGCAGGACATCTCCGAACGGGTCGACCGGCGCGGTGAGCAGGGCGTCCGCGTGCAGACGATCGACATCCGGGACCAGAGCGGATCGCAGACGATCGCGAGCGGCGCCGCGGTGGAGATCACGGTTGGACTGTCCAGGACGATCCGGCGCGCCGGGTGCGAGATCCTTATCTACGATCAGCTTGGCCATCCGGTGACGAAGCTCTCGTCTCACCGCGCCGGCCCGGAGGACGTCCTCGCGCACCAGGACGAGCCCCGGTTCGAGTGTCACATCGACGAGCTCCTGCTCGTGCCGGGCCGGTACCGGATCGATCTCGAGGTCTACGGCCGAGGATCACTCCAGGATCTGGTCGAGGGAGCCGCCTACTTCGACGTGGTGGACGGACTCGTACGCGGCCGACCGATCTCGATCGCCGATTCCACGGGACATCTGATCCAACCCGTTCGGTGGACCAGCCCCGACGCCGAGTGACGGAATCGCTCCCGATCTCGAGTCCGGACCGCAGTCCTCGAGGAGCGGGCCTCCTTTGAAAGGAGCGAGCATAAAGTCCCTGGATTCGCGGCTTGATCCCGTTAAGGAGATAGTCCTCAAGCTTCCCGACCTCGAGTCCCTTTACATTGTGGGGAGCGTCGCCAGGCAGACACAGACTTCCAAAAGCGATCTGGATCTACTTGCGATAACTCGCAAACCGACCTTCACGAAGCGATACAGCCGACTCCTGAGGATCACGGCGAAAGTGGACTTCAACGTGGTTTCCAGCTCGCTCATTTCGAAGGTCGAGCGAGGCATGACGACCCCTTATGCCCCTTTCCTCGTTGCTTGGAGGCGTGATGGGGTTCTTGTCCACGGGAAAGATACTCTGCCCGACCAGATTCCTGCGATGGACTCTCATGCGAGGGGAGTCTTTGCCTTCGTCGTGGCAGATTGGTTTCTCTGGCACTTCGTCGCAGCCGACAACTCAATTGGGTTCCTCGACGAGGACTTCAGCAGGCGATGGATGACGAAGCATGCTCGCAATATTGGAGCCGAGTCGATGATGGATAGTAAGTGGCGCGACCTAGGAGAGAAGCTAGCGTCCGAGGTGAACGCAAGCTGCGATCCCCGAGCCATTTGCGGGTTATTCGCCGAGGAGCTGGGTACCAGGATCAGAGACATCGAATTCTCTGAATCAGACGAACGTCGCTATGTCGTCGCCAAGCTACGTTCCCAGAAGAAGCTGTCGTGGCGGGCTGTCACCTACAGAACCCCCGTGCAAGAGAGAGCGCTGAGGGCGATGTATCTCCTTTTCGCTTCCGGACATAGAGACCTCGAGATGATTTCCGGAGTTTCGCCGACTGGTCCGCGACTTTGCCCGAATGCCTCGAACGAGGGACTCTGCCACCCTCTGGAACAAGATGCAACGGTCCGTCCTGCAAGAACTGCAGCTCATCTTGGGGTCAGGAGAAATCCTGGTCGCTTGACCTGCTCCCCTGTCTGCTGAGCGGCCGGGAGGAAGCGGGCGTCGACGAACGATGGTCACCGAAGGAGTCCCGTGAGGAGCTCCGCGTACGACTTCTGCATCCGTTGTGCCGTGAACCGCGCGAGCCACGCGTCACGTGCCCGAGCGCCGAGCCGCTCCCGCAGTTGCTCGTCCTCCAGGAGCTGTCCGATGGCGGCCGCTAGGGCTGGCGCATCGTCCGGAGGCACGAGCAGCCCCGTTTCTCCGGAGACGACGGCCTCTCGTACTCCGCCGACATCGGTCGTGACGATGGCGGCTTTCGTCGCCATTGCCTCGAGCAGCGCGAGCGGTAACCCTTCGAGGCGGGACGGCAACACGAAGACGTCGAGCGAGCGGAGGAAGGGCCCGATCTCTTGCTGCCAGCCGAGAATCTCCAAGCGGTCCGCCACGGATCGATCGCGTGCACGTCGCACCAGGGCCTCTCGCGCTGGGCCGTCGCCCGCGATGACCGCCGTGACCTCCGGCAACTGTGCGAGCGCATCGACGAGGACGTCGAAGCCCTTCAGCCGGTCGAGACGCCCGACCGCGCCGACGACAGGACGGCGCAGCCCGAGCTCGGTCGTCCCGCCCGAAGGCTCGGGGACGCCGTTCGGCACGACGATCATCCGTCCGGACGGAAACCCCGCGTCGGCAGCGACCGTCCGGGCCGTGTACTCGGAGACGGCGATATGAGCCGCGAGCCGGCGAGAGGTCATCCGCTTCAGCGCCCGCGCCGCACGGGACCGGCTGTGCAGCGAGGAGTGCTCGATAGCCACGACGCGGAGACGGGGGACGAGCAAGGCCGCGACCGTTGCGTGCAGCCCGGTGTAGGGCGTTCGCAGGTTGACGAGGCAGAGCTGGGGTCCCAGGCGCCGCAGCGCTCGCCGATGCGCGGCCACCGCCCCCGCGTCGTAGAACCGCGCCGGCGGCTCAACGAGCGTGATCTCCTCGGCGCCGCACCCGTTGGCGATGGTCTCGGCGACCGCAGCGTCTGTCGCGACGACCGTGACGCGAAACGAAGGCGGAAGCCCGGCCAGGATGGTCATCAGGCAGCGCTCGGCCCCTCCTGCCGTCCCTGCGTCGGTGTAAGCCGCGAGTCGAATCTCTCGCGGCGTCAACCGGAGCTCGTCATCCGGGAGTAGAGCTCGAAGAGCATCCCGGCAGCGACCTCCGGACTGTGGCCCTCCCTGAACGCCTGAAGGCCGGCAGCGCCACGCTGCTTCCGCTCCTCGGGATCCCGAAGGATCGAAACGGCGGCGCGCGCGAGTTCGTCGTCCTCCTCAGCGACGACGACTCCGTCGTTTTCGGCAATCCCCTCCGCTCCGATCGCGTTCGTGACCACTGGCAGTCCGGAGGCCATCGCCTCGAGCACCTTGACCTTCGTGCCGCTGCCGCCCACCGGCGGGAATACCAGGACCGAGACGTCACGCATGAACGCAGCACCCGAGAGCACTGCGCCCTGGATTTCCATGCCGTCCTCGGTGCGGAGGCCGAGCCTGTCCATGCAACGGCCGGCAACGCGAAGCCTCGCGGTCGGCACCTCGCGGCGAACGAGCGGCCAGACCCGTTCCACGAGTCGGTGCGCAGCTGCGGCCGTCATCGGCCAGTCGCCGGTCCCGATGAAGCCCACGACCGGCTCCCCGCCGTCGTGGGACAACTCGTAGTGCTCGGGATCGAGAACGAGTGGAACAACCGTGACGTCGGCGTTCGGGGCGTCACGGCGCAGTTCGCTCGCGACGGCCGTGGAGTTGGCGACGAGGAACCTGTAACGCTGCGCAGCACGACGCTGAGCGGCGGCAACTGCGAACCGCCACGCGGCGGCTCGAGGATTCCGCGGCAGCCGAGGCTGATCAAGGCGAGCGAGGTAATGCAGGTGTACGACCGAGGGCACGTCGGTGCCGAGGTTGCACCAGGCTGTCTGCGCCTGGTCGAGGTGAAGCACGTCCGCGCCGGCCGCCAGCTGGCGGACGCGATCGCCGAAGTCGCCCCTGCTCAGGTAGCCGAGGGGCCGCCGCACGAGATCGGACCATGCTTGCGAGCGATCCTGCCAGGGCACGGGGATCATCTCTACAGCGATACTCGACGGCACCGCTCCATTCAGCGCGCGGGGAAGCCGGGCTGCGACGGCCGAGAGTTCGATACGCTCGTCGGCTTGCAAGCCCAGCAGAAGACCGGCGTTACAGCGACCCGCCGCGCCCCCTTCCAGGTACGGCGGTTCGGGCAAGACCATCACGACTCTCATACGCCTCTCATGCCCGCACGCTAATACAGAGCCGTTACGCGCTGGTCCTGGAGCGGGGCGAGGCCGCGAGGGATTCGTGTGGAACCGATGCCCGAGCTGGGAGGCGAGCTTTGCGCGCGGGCGCCGGACGCGTGCGCCGCTCGCAGTCGGATCGCGAGTTCGCCGCGTCGCCTTGCGCACCAACCGCCAGGCCTGCCTCTCCCGCCCACGCCCCCGTGCGCGCGAGACGCCAGCCCACGTTCAGAGCGTCCGGATATCCGGTGTTCGATTGCGAGTGCAATGGGGCGAGAGTGGTGGACGCGACTTGCTCCAACTCCCACAGGGCTATCCGCGCCGAAGGACGATCGACGTCTCGAGCGCACCCCGACGGGCGAGATTCCCTCGCGCGACACTGCCAGTTGCCTTTTAGAGGAAGTGCACAGCGAGGAAGATGAGCCCCCCTGCCCAGGCAATCATCACGAGCACCACCAACGCGATGAGGAGAATCCCCTCAAAGCGCCCATCCGTTGCCTCGACGATCGGCCTTGCAGCCACCCGTTCCCCCTTCAAGCCAGCACGTAGAGCCCATCGTCCTCAAAGCTCCACCCAGCCTTATCCTGTGCCGGAAACCGACGATCGCCACTAGCCGATCGGCTGGTTTTTCCATCCATCCGTTGACCCGAGCTACACCCTGGCCGTCTCTCCATCCCGACGGTCTCCGCGTACCATTCCGCTGTGCCCCGGAAGGTCCGGATTCCGACGCGCCACGATCACAGCTCACCGCCTGAGCCGCCGGATGGCCTGGCGGAGAGTCGGTTGGCGCTCGTTCACCGCTATATGACCGACGGGGAGGTCGTGCCACCGCAGCCGCGGCGCCCCTCGCAGCCCGAAGCACCGCTCGACACCACAGAGCTGTCCACAGAATCGACCGCCGACCGTCACAGTCCAGCGCCTGAGACGCCGGACGGGCTTGCGGGGGATCGGCTGCCGCCCCTCGCTCGGTCTGTGACCGACGAGGAGGCCGGACCGGTGCAGCCGCGGCGCCCCGTGCAGCCCGAGGAACCGCCCGACACGACCGAGCATTCCAGAGAATCGACCGCCGGCCGTCACAGTTCAGCGCCTCAGACACCGGACGGGCCTGCGGAGGATCGGCTGCCGCCCCTCCATCGGTCTGTGACCGACGAGGAGGCCGGACCGCGGCAGCGGCGGCGCCGCGTGCAGCCCGAGGAACCGCCCGACACCGCCGCCCGTGATCCAGAGCGGCGAGCAACCGTGAAGGTCGACCAGGAGGCTGAAGACGGGGTCCGCAGGCGCAAAGCGGTCGCGAAGGCCGACAGACGGGCGGCCAAACAAGCTGCTCGGCAGATGGCCGCTCTCGAGAAGAAGGAGGCGCGCGAGCGGAAGGCGCTCGCCAAGGCAGCGGCCCGCCGGAGGAGCGCGTAAAGCCGGAACCCCCGTTGTAGTTGCGCCCGAACTGCGCGAAGAGCTTCCGGGCATCTACGCCACAGGCGGTTCGTCGTCGCTCCCGACCCGTGCGAGGTCATCACTCTCTAATGGTCGACTGCTATTGATGAGCCATGCGCGGCTCGATGCGGCGGATCGCGGTGGTGGCGGCGGTGATGGCCGCCGCCGCGCTCGCCCTGGTCGTCAGCCGTTCACGTTCGGAGCCAACGGCGCACGACTCGGGCAGCTCCCCTGCGCAGCTGACCGCGCACTCCGCCGCAACGATGCACTTCGAATACGTCATCTCCGACGGCGCGGTGTACGTCTACTCGATCGACCATGGCAACCGCCTGGTGCAGACCGTCAGCCTGCCGCAGATCGGCAGCGAACTCCACGGTGCGGTCGTGTCTCCGCGCACCGGGAGGCTCTATATCTCGTATGGGCAGCAGATGCCCCCCGGCGGGTCGCTCCTCGCCTACGACCTCCGTCGTGGCCGAGTGTTGTGGCACCGGACCTACTCGTTCGGAATCGACAGCATGGCGATCAGCCCGAATGGACGCCGGATCTACATGCCGGCAGGCGAACTCACGACCGACGGTCGGTGGCGGATCATCGCCGCCTCGAACGGCCGACCCACCGGCCGGTCGATCGCAGGCCCCGTCGGGGCTCACAACACGATCATGGGGCCGGGCGGCCGATCTCTGTACCTGGGCGGCGTCGACTACCCATACCTCGAGGTGGCGAGCACCGCGACGAACCGTGTTGTGCGGAAGATCGGGCCGCTCAACGGGCCGGGGGTCAGGCCGTTCACGATCAACGGTTCGCAGACACTTGCGTTCACGACCGCAAGAAGTTTCCTCGGTTTCCAGGTCAGCAACATCAGGACCGGCAAGGTGCTCTACACCGTTCCGGTTCCCGGCTTTTCCTTCGACCCGAAAACCTTCCAGCGCACGCCCGATCACGGGATTGCGCTGTCCCCCGACGAGCACCACCTGTACCTGATCGACACGCCGAACGGGTACGTCCACGTCTTCGACGTACGGGGGCTGCCGACCACACGCCCACGGCTGACCGCGAACATCAAGCTCGCGCATGCGCCGCCGAACGACGGCTGGCTCCAGACCAGCCGGAACGGGCGCTATCTCTATGTCGGGCGCGCTGGCGACGTGATCGAAACACGCACGGGCAGGATCGTCGACTACCTGCCGCCCCTCCAGAATACGGCGGACTATCTCGAGATCGACTGGCGGCGCGGGAAACCCGTGGCGACGACGAATCGATACGGAGTCGGCTACGTTCGACACCGCCCGCACAGCTGAGCGCGTTGTTCCAGAGCAACGCAGGCGCTGAAAAACGTTTGGCGCCGTGCCGCCACCGGTTGCCGAACCTTTCGACTTCGGCAGGGGCTAACATCGACCATGGTTGCGGCCGGAGTTGCCATTGGCGCATGCTTGGCCGTTGTTCTCGTCGTCTGGTTTCTTCAGCTGCGTACGCCGCGCAGGGTCCGCTGGCGTCCGACAGCCATCGATGGGCTTCGCGCCGCCGTTGCAGACGACCTGGTGCTCCAACATGACGACGGCCATACGGTCTGGGCCTCGCGCGGGTTCACGATCTACCGAAGCCAGGGAGGAGGCCCGTTCGAGCGAGTATTCCGCGTGCGGCCGCCGTTGGGAAAAGCGTGGGCGGGGTACCTCGCGGGCCTCCGGTCTCGCTTTGGGTACCAGGAACTCGTTGAAGTCTTGCCACTTGGAAACGAGCGATTCGTGGTGTTCGCCGGCGGCGGTGTCCACAGGGTCGATTTGACGGCCCGAGAGATCGAGCGCACACACAGCCTCCGGTACTTCGGGCCGGGAAAAGGCCGCGGGCTCATGGCATTCGGCGTGACTCGCGACTCGCACGGAGCGATCTACTACGGCGAATACACCACCGAACCCGGAACGCATCCGATTTCCATCTGGAAGAGCAGCGATGAAGGTCGGTCCTGGCAGGAAGCCTTCGAGTTCCCCGCCGGGACGGTCCGCCACATCCACACTGTGCAGTTCGATCCGTATGACGGAGCGATCTGGGTCGGTACGGGGGACCGCGACGAACATTGCTACGTCGGCGTCTCGCACGACGGCGCTGCCACTTTCCGCTGGATTGTGGAGGGGTCACAGGAGTGCCGCACCTGTGGCTTCGCATTTTTCCCCGACGTCGTTTTGTGGGGCATGGATGCTGATTTCAAAACCAATCACCTCATTCGCCTTCAGCGTGACAAGGGAACGATCAGTTCACACGAACATCTTCCAGACGCCACGTACTACCATCGAAAACTCGACGAAGGTCACGCCCTTCTGGGTCTGGCTCAGGACGTCGTCGAGATCTGGGTGGCAAACGCTGAGGGAGATGCCTGTCGGTGGCTCGGCTGGTCTATCCCTCCCGGAGCGCGACGCGGCCCGTCCCCTGCGGTACGGCTCGGCCGCGGAGACTCAGCGGAAGAAGCAGAAGGATTCGTTCACCTCAACCCGCTTCGCACGATCGAGCACGAAGCTGCGATCTTCCGAATACCGAAGAGTGCGGTCCCACACCCGCCCAGCTCTGCTCTCGCCCACCCGCGCTCGAGTGAGCGCGCGGCGGAGGGCCACGAGGTCAGGCCCTAGGCGTCCGAGCTCCATCGCCGGGAAAGGCTGGTTGGCGCCAGGGATTGTTACCCGGAGAGCGAACCTCAAGAACGCAGGGAGCTGCACCTGCGGCCGCCGCCGCAAGCGGCACCGTGATGAGTTGGACGCAACCCCCTGTCGAACGGCCCGTGTCCCCCTTCACGGGCCGTTCACCTGTGCGGGTTTCGATGTCTGTCTGCGTCAGCGGGTAGGGTGTCGACTACTGCCTCCACGGGCAGGGGATTGTGATGCAACCATCGTTGCGCACACAACTTCGGAAGCTGCTCAAGGCTCCTCTTGGGTCTGCCGACAGAGGGACGATGCGGAAGCAAGTTGTAGTCGTCCTCCTGCTCATGCTTGTGTTCACGGCTGCAGGCTCTTCTGCTCTCGCCACGCGGTCGTCCACACGCTCGACTCAGTCAGCGGTAGTCCGCGAAGAGAAGCGGCTCGGGCCGAAGCCGATCCCGGGCTGGTACTGGCGCTGGGCGGAGTGGCGGCTGGGCGAGGGCTACGCGAAGGGACATCCGCTTCAGCCCGGCTTGCGCCCGAGACAGGCCGCAGCCCGCATCCCTGGCTGGGCCTGGCGTCGCTTGCACTTCTTCCTGGTCGCGCGAGGGCAGACCGGAACCCACGGCCGGACCCGGACGAAGACCCGGACGAAGAATCCGCCTGTTCCGAGCGGTACCGACACGTATCAGCAGGCGATTTCGTACACGCGGACGCGGCCGTCGTTCACGCCGAGGCGAACCGTCAGGGTGAGCAGCGCCTCCCAGCTGCAGGCGGCTATCTCGAACCTGCGGGCCGGCGATCTGGTCAAGGCGACCGCGCCGTTCACGGTCGCGAGCGCGCGCGGGCCCGCCCTCACCATCTCGGCGCGCCTCTCCGCGCGCGCCGAGATCGACCTGACCGGCGTCAGCTTCGTCTACACGGGCGGCAGGCAGGAGGACGGCGTCCACATCGGCAACGCGCAGAACCTCTACATCTTCGGCGGCAACATCTCCACCTCGGACACCGGCGGCGTCTGCCTCCGCGTCTACGGATCCCAGAACGTCCTCTGGTGGGGCTGGAAGGTCCACGACTGCGGCGCTACCGGCTTCCAGGCACAGGCGATCGGAGGCCCCGTAGACCACGACGACTTCCAGGGCGAGATCAGCAAGGTAGGCCAGAACCTCGCCTGGGACCCGCACGCCGAGAAGGGCACCGGACTGCACGCTGCCAACCTCTGGGACGCCGCCACCTCGGGCGCCTTCACCAACAACCGCTTCGCCTTCTACGCCCACGACATCCCCGTCGGCGCCTGCGTCGAGTACGGCAACAGCCAGGGCATCGCCACCGGGGACATCCTCTACCTCAAGTGCGTCAACGAGACCGAGGTGGCCAAGACCCAGACCGGCGGCAACGCCCTCCAGATCTGGGGCGACATCAACAACACCACCAAGGCGACCCTCGACGTCAAATACCTGGAAGGCGACAACCTCCAGGGCTACGCCTACCTCGACACCGGCCTCTCCTCAGGCGTAGACGCCTCCGGCATCACCATCGAATACGGCCGCGCCTCGAACACCAACCAAAACCCCAGATACAGCGGACGCAATCCCTGGCAGCACAACTTCGGCGAGCTCTACAAGCGCGTTCTGCCCACTCGCTGATCGCTGCTCAGGGGTTCAGGGGTCTCCCGGCTCCGTCACCAGACCAGCTTCCGCGCGATGGTGTTGCCCGCCCGGTCGCGGACGATCAGACGCGCCTTGTGCACGTGGAGCGAGAGCAATGCGTTGATCACCCTGTGGCCCGAGATGCCCACCCAGCGGCGGTACTTCGACCCCCCGCCTTCGATCCGCATCTGGGACTTCTCGCTGACCTTGAACGACGCCAGGCGGAGATGCCCGTCGGTCGTCGTGCGGAGGAACGACAGACGCGGCGGAGTGTTGTCGACCTTGAGCCGGAACGACAACGCGGGGCACGCCTGCTGGCCGTTGAAGTAGACGATTGCTCGGAGTCGCGAGGCGCGGTTCGACCGTAAGAGCCGGGTCTTCACCCCGAGGTGAATGAGGCTTCCGGACTCCGTGCCGGAGGCAAGAAGGCGTCCCGACGGAGCCAGGACGCGGCCCGTGATCCCAGCGGCGACGCTCGCCTTCAGCGCGATCGGCACGCGACCGTGGACCCAGCCGGTCGGAACCTTCTCCAAGCTGCAGGCGGCGTGCGTGGGCGGGCGGGTGTCCGCCTCGGGCCCGAGCCGGAGCCCGGCAGCGTGCAATTAGGAGCGCACGACGCGTCCGGCGTCGTGCGGAACTGCGCTTGGAGCTGCAGCGCCAGCTCCTTGATGGCGTTGTTCGGGTTCAGCTGACTGTTTCCGAACGCGTCGGCGTCGAGCCCGGAGTAGACGGTCATGCCAGTGTGGTTGCCGATGACGCCGTAGGACCACGCGATCGGCCAGCCGCCCTTCGGAATCTTCGCGTTCGCGGCCATGAGGGCCGGCACCCAATTCTTCGTTCCGGTCGTCATCGCGCTCATGTCCTTGATCTCGTCGCGGTCTGTGACGAGCTGATTCGGATCGAGGTAGTACGGGCTACTCGGGTTGTCGCTGGCGAGGAAGTCCGGGCCCTGGGGAACGAGACGACGGAGTCGTTCGGCTTGCCCTCGAAGTTCTCACCGCTCGCCTGATCCGAGAACGGGTGGATGAACGTCGAATAGTTCTGGTCCCCCGTGTCGTCCGAATCCCAGATCAGGACCTTGTGCGTCTCGGCGAACGCATCGATCGCGGCCTGCGCGCTCGCGGGGACGTCGCTCCAGCGGATCCCGTACAAGATCACCGTGTCGTAGCTGCTGAGAGCGGAGGCCGTGACGTGGCTCGCGGGTAGTTGGGAGAAGTGGTAGGCGGAAAGCTGCGATGCCGTCACGGGCAGGGCCGGCACGCCGTAGAAGCCCGAATAGGCGGGCGGCGCGAATCCTGGGATCACGGCGACGTTGACGCTCGACTGCGTGGCCGCAGCTGCTCCCCGGCTGTGCGCCGGAGATACCAAAACTGCGGTTGAGACGGTGACGGCGGCGAGCGCCGCAATCAGGATGCGCAGAGTGCGTCGCTGAGCTCGACTTGTCGCCAAGTTTTCTCCCCTTAATCAATGAATCCGCACGTGACCCGCTGGACCCCGCTGGCGGCTCTGCGAAGTTGTAGCTCAGTTGTGACAAACGTCGACTACCCCGAACGAGTGATTGGGTCCACCCGAAGGTCCGGACGTTGACTCGAGGCGAGGATGCACGCTGAGTCGTGGTCGCGTCCCGGGCCGCAAGGGAACGTGAGCGGCTCGTGTCGAGCCGTACGTCCGCCCTTCGAGCGGGGGCGACAATACGTCCGAAGCGGTGACCGGGATGAAGCAACGAGGCGAAGGCTTGCCAGTGCAGCGTGTCGCAGGAGCAGATTGTGTCGCGGCGTGCCTCGCCGCGCCCAAGCCGGAAGCCGAGGCTCCCGCCTCGTGACCCTTGAATCGTCGGACTCGAGCACCGAGGAGCCGAACCCGACTCCGCGCGGTCGGCTCGGCCGGCTCAGGCGCCTTGCGGCAACCGAGTCGATCAGTGCCGACCTCGACGCGAACGACCTACGCGGCAAGGTCAGACGCGGCCTCGGCTGGAAGCTGGCCAATGTCGGACTCGGACAGGGCAGCGAGATCGTCATCTCGATCATCCTGGCGCACCTGCTGGTCCCGCACGAATTCGGCGTGGCAGGCTTGGCGATCGTCTTCAGCGGCATCTTCCTTCAGTTCGCCGATCTGGGGTTGGGCGCGGCACTCGTGCGGCACAAGACCATCACGGAGGAGGACCGCTCCACGGTCTTCTGGGCCAATGTCGGGGCCGGAGCCGGGTTGACTCTCCTCGGCGTCGCGGTCTCTCCCCTCATCGCCTCGTTCTTCTCGACTTCCGAGGTGATGCCGTTGTTCGCCGTGCTCTCGACGACGTTCCTCTTTTCGTCGCTCGGGCAGACGCAGGCGGCGCTCCTGACGCGGGAGATGAGCTTCCGAAGCCTCGAGCTGCGCAACATCGTGGCAACAGTCACCGGGGCGACTGTTGCTCTGTTCGTGGCACTGGCCGGTGGTGGGGCCTGGGCGATCATCGCCCAGGTCGTGTTCACCAGTGCCGCCTCGACCGCGATGTTGTGGACGGTCTCGCCGTGGCGGCCGCAGCGGATCTTCGTTCCCGAGCGGTTCCGCACGCTCGGCACGTTCGGCGTCAAGACGCTCGGAATGCGAATGCTCGGTTGGACCAACATGAACGCGGACAACCTGTTGGTCGGTCGGGTCCTCGGCAGCACGTCGCTCGGGATCTATTCCGTCGCGTACAACGTCATGGTGCTGCCAACGAGCAACATCATGGCGCCTCTTCGAGACGTCCTGTACGCAGCCTTCGCCCGCCTGCACGACGACAAGCGCCGCCTCGGCGACGTGTGGCTACGTATCAACAACGTCGCCGGATCGGTCCTGGTGCCCGCCTTCATCGGCCTGGCTGTCGTGGCCCCGGACTTCGTGCCGGTCGTGCTCGGTCCGCACTGGCACGCGGCGATACCGGTCCTCCAGCTGCTCAGCCTCGGGGGTGCCGCCCAGAGCCTGCAGGCGTTCAACGGACAGGTCTACCAGGCCCTCGGCCGGCCCGGCCTTTTCCTTCGGTTTCTCTGTTTCGCCACCGTTGTGATGGTCGGCGGCTTCCTCATCGGCCTGCTTTGGGGCGTCGTGGGAGTCGCCGGATCCTACGCCGTGACCCGCGCGATCATGCTCATCGCGAACAGCGTCGAGATGTCCCGACTGATGGACTTCGATCTCTGGCGGATGGGGCGCTCGTACCTGGGCATCTTCGCGAGAGCGGGCGTGATGGGAGCCGTGGTCTATGCCGGGCGCCTGGCGCTCGTAGATCTCGGGGTGCCCATGGGCCTCCGCCTCGCCATCCTCGTCGTCGGCGGAACGCTCGTCTACCTCGCCGTGACGATGGCCGTTGCTCCCGACCTCGTCCGGGACGCCCGCGACGAGATTCTTCGCCGGCGGGTCGTCACGGCATGAGCCAAGAGTCACGCGGTGTGCTGGGCTCGAGAACCCACAACCGTTCGTTTCCGAGCGAGGATGTGCGAATGGAACCGGAAGCAACCTCGATGAGCGGTGAGGCGCCCGCGGCGACTGCTCCTCGTTTGACCTTGCCCGTCTCGGCGCGCGGTGGCAGTCCAGGGGGCGCTTGCCGCCGCCGGTTTCGGCGTATGCGTCGTGTGGGCGTGGCACGACGGCGGTTTCGCGCCCGACCAGTGGCTGCCGGGAGGCCTCCTCCTGCTCGCACTCCTGTGTACGGCGGCCGCATCGGCCGACGTCCGCGCCGGTTACAGGCTCGCCCGCTCCCGCTCGTCTTGTTCGGCCTCTATGTCGGGTGGAGCTACGTGTCCATCCTCTGGGCGCAGGTTCCGGCCGATGCTCTCGACGGAGCGAACCGGACTCTTGTCTACTGGCTCGTATTCGCGCTGTTCAGCGGCCTCGCCCTTTCGGAACGACTGGGTGAATCTCTTGTCCTCGCGTGGGGAACTGCAGTGGCCGTCCTGGGCACGCTGGCGTTCGCCCAGGCGGCTACCGCCACCAGCGCCGCCGATCACTTCGTCGAGGGCCGTCTTGCCGCGCCGATCAGCTATCCGGACGGCGACGCAGCGCTCTTCCTCTCGGCAGGTCTGGCGCTGGTGGTTCTGGCGTCGCGCCGGCAGGCGCATGCGGCCTTTCGAATAACGGCGTGCGTCGCTGCCGTCGTGCTCGCCGACCTGAGCGTGCTCTGTCAGAGCCGCGCCTCGCTCGTTTGGTTGCCGTGCGCCGTCGTTCTCTACCTTGCAGTGGCACGCAACAGGCTGCGCGCGGTCGCCCATCTCGCCGTCGTAGCGGCTGCGGTCGCGCCCGCGATGCCGGCGCTCCTGCACGTGTACTCGGCCGTGGTCGCGGTGCCTGAGCGCCACGGGCCCGTGAACCGCGCCGGTGCCTGGATCGCCGCGAGCGCCGCCCTCGCAGTGGTGGGCATGCTCGTACTGGTGCTGCTCGAACGGCACCTGACCTTCTCCCGACGAACCCGTGTCGTCATCGGGGGGGCTTTGTCGGCCGCTTTGGCGGCGACCGTTCTCGCAGGAGGGGTGGTCGTCGCGGGTCACCACCCCTGGTCCCGTGCGGACCGTGCCTGGCACGATTTCACCACGAACAAGGCCGCCGCAGTTTCCGCGTCGCCTCACTTTTCCTCCGGCCTCGGCACGAGCCGCTACGACGTCTGGCGGATTGCGGTGCGGCAGTTTCTCGACCATCCGGTGACCGGGGTCGGTGCCGACAACTTTCTCGTCGGCTATTTGCACCAGCGGCGGACACACGAGACCTCGCGTTATCCCTCGAGCGTCGAGCTGCGAACCTTCTCTGAGACCGGAATCGTCGGGGCCACGCTCTTTCTCGGCTTCCTCGTGTTGGCCTTCTGGCGTGCCGCACGAGCCGCGCGTCGATCGCGCTCGCCCGGCCTCGCGCTCGCCTGCTTCGTAGGTTCCGGCTACTGGCTCCTGCACTCTTCGACCGACTGGTTCTGGGAGCTACCCGCGCTCACGGGTGCGGCACTCGCCCTGCTGGCGATCGCCGCGGCTTCGGATCGCGTCGAATCATCGCCGACCCGGCAGGCTGCGGTCGGGCGCCTCAAGATCGCTGCCGCCGCAGGGATCGTCCTGGTCGTAGCCGCCGCTCTCGCCATCCCCTGGGCTTCCGTCAGCCTCATCGATGCGGCGGTGGCTCGCGGGCCTGGCGCAGGAGCCTATTCGCTGCTCAAGACGGCAGCCTCGCTGAACCCCTGGAGTGAGCAACCTGCGCTCGCAGAGGCAACGCTGGCCGCAAATGCCGGGGATCGAGCCCTAGAGCGGCGGGCGTTACTCAAAGCGTCGCGCCGGAACCCGTACGACTGGTACCCCCACTTGATGCTCGGCATCGTCGCGGGCCGCGAACACCACGACGCGGTTGCTCGGGCGGAACTCGCTCGGGCGCACAAGATGTCGCCGGAGGATCTGGTCGTTTCATGGGCGCAAACACGGCTTCGGTGGGGGCTACCGCTCACCGAGCGTCAAGTCGGTCGGCTCCTCCAGGGGGGCTGAGCTCAAACGTTCGGGGGGGTCGCGGACGATGGGTTAGAGTCACGATTCGGGTGGCGTCCCTGCGGCACAACGAATTCTGGTGGGGTCCCTGCGGCACAGATGTCCTGCTGGTCTCGACTTTGGGAGAAGACGGTGAAGAGGATTCTCGTTCTCGTAGCGTTGCTGGTCACAGCTCTTGTGCTTGCTTCGGCTGCATCGGCGAATGCGCTCAAATGTGCACACGGCTCCAGCTGCAACACCGCCGCCTTCGAACCTCCCACCACCTCTACGAGTGGCCCCGGAACGCTCCCCTTCACCGGGCTCGATCTGGCCGGGATTGCCGGGGTGGGTGCGTTGCTGCTCGTGGCTGGCCTGACGCTGCAGCGGGCAAGTCGACGCGGCCGCTAGCCGCCGAGCGTGAGCGTGGCGGGGCCCGTTCTGCCGCGCGCTGACGCGTCCGGGCCGGCGCCGGCCGAGCACGTGGCTCGTCCGGGTCGGCTGCTGTGCGTGTACCAGCACGCACCGACGCCCGGTGCGCCCGGCATCTACCGTCATCGCCGCTACTTCGCGGAGCTCGTCAGGCGCGGGTGGCAGGTCGATCTGGTTTCCACGCCGCGGAACTACATGACCGGCGTCGTGCCGGCCGCATACCGGAACCCTCCATTCCGCAGCGAGACGATCGACGGGATCGCCCATCACTGGGTCTGGACACCCGGCGGAATCCATCGCTCGCGCGCGGCACGAGTCTCGAACTACGCAGCGTTCGCCACCGCGGCCGCAGCGAGAGCGCTCACGCTGCCTCGACCCGATGTGGTGCTCGTGTCGTCTCCCCCGCTCCCCGTGGCCGGTCTCGGGCCGCTACTCGCGCGGCGTTTCGGCTGCCCGTGGCTACTCGAGGTTCGCGACATCTGGCCGGAGTCGGCGGTGTCGGTGGGCTGGCTGAGCTCGGAAGGACGCGCGTACCGGTTTCTGGCACGCTTCGCGCGCTCGGTCACAGGGCTCGCGCGGGCTGTGATCGTGCCCACGCCCGGACTCGAGCCGCTGGTGCGCGAACACGGCGCCCGGGAGATCCACGTCCTGCCGGGGATCGTGAGCGCGCGGGAGCCGGACCCGGAGCGGCGCCGTCGCGCCAGGGCCCGCCTCGAGATCGGTGAAGACGAATGTGTCTTCCTCTACCTGGGGGCGATCGGCGTCGCGAACGGACTCGATCTCCTGCTCGGGGCGGTCGAGTCGTTGCCGCCTCACCTTGCAGCTCACGTGGTCATCGCAGGAGACGGGAGTGCACGTAATTCGTTCGCAGAAGCTGTCGAGTCGAGGCGACTCAACCGCATCACGTTGCTTCCTCCGGTTGACCAGGACGGCGTGGCAGACCTGCTCGCCGCCGCCGACGTCGGGCTGCACCTACTGCGCCCGGATCCGGTCTTCGCTTCTGCTCTACCGACCAAGGCTCTCGAGTATCTCGGTGCTGGATTGCCGTTCCTGACGACGGTGCCCGGCCTCCCCTCAGAGGTGGCCGCCGCGAGCGGCGGAGCGGCGGTGTCGTCGGCCGGCGAACTGGCACGCGAGCTCGCCTCGTGGGCGGAGATGCCGGCTGACGAGCGGCGAGCCCGCGGCCGGCAGGCACTCCGCTATGGGCTCGACAACTTCGGCCTAGAACGCAACGTCGCGCTGCTCGAGGCGCTGCTCGACCGCGTTCTCGTCGAGCACCGAGAGCCCAGTCCCGCTCAATCGTAGGTCGGCGACTCTCGTCGGCACGGGCGTAGCGCTCCGGCTCGCGGAACCCTCACCTTGCAGGACGACCCGGAAGGTCCGGAGCAGGATCGCCAGGTCGACCGTGAGGCTTCGGTGACGGAGATACCAGAAGTCGTATGAGAGCTTCGTCGCTGTCTCGTCGGCGCTGGCCGTGTACCCCTGGCGGACCTGGGCCCAGCCCGTCAGACCGGGCTTGATCAGGTGCCGACGTGTCCAGTACGGCAGGTGTTCGCTCAGCTCAGCAAGGAACTCGGGCCGCTCGGGGCGCGGGCCAACCAGCGACATGTCGCCGCGGACGACGTTCCAGAGCTGTGGGAGCTCGTCGAGTCTGATACGGCGCATCACGCCGCCCGTCCGTGTGAGTCGCGGATCGTGCGCAGCCGCCCAGACAGCTTGTCCGGATCGTTCGGCATCCGCCTGCATGGTGCGGAACTTGAAGATCGTGAAGAGCCTTCCGTTCTCGCCGAGTCGGGTCTGGCGCAGGATGATGGGACCCTTCGTCTGCAGCACGAACAACGCAAGCAGTGGGAAGAGGGGCAAGGTGGCGAGCAGGAGCACAGAGGCGCCTACCAGGTCGAGGGCGCGCTCGATCCACCGCGAGTAGCGGCGCTGGTAGAGGTGGAGGACGCTCATGAACCAGTCGTGCGGAAGATCCTCGATCGGCACTCGACCGAAGGCGTATTCGTAGAACTCGGTGAGCTGGACGACTCTGAAGCCTGCCTGGGCGGCGTCGAGCAGCTTGGCGAACGTCGCAGGCGGTTCGTTCCGCCCTGTCAGCACCACAAGATCCGGCCGGTATCGGGTGATCGCGGAGTCGAGCTCGGAGGGATGCCCCAGCCACGGCGCCTGAGGGTCTTGCTCCCCAGGAGGGTCGGAATCGCCGACAACGCCGATGACTTCGTAGCCTCCGCCGCGGCCGCGCCGCAGGTCCTGGAGCAGGGTCGCTGCATCCGCGAGTTTGCCGACGAGGAGCAGGCGCACGGCAGGGCTGACCTTCTGTAGCGCGATCGTCTCCCAGGCAGCACCGGCGAGGAAGACGGTCAGCGCGAGGAACCAGATCGCGGTTACCGAGAGCCGTGCAGCCGGCAGCCAGGCGGAGGCGGCCGCCGAGGCCAAGACCGCGATCAGGATGCCGCGTCCGACCGCGACCCGCGGTCCGAGAGCGGTGAGCGCGGGGCCGCCGAGACTGTGGCCGATCGCGATTGCCAGAGCCCAAATCGTCGCCTGCACGGCGACGGCGATCAGCTGGTCCTGCCAGCTGCCACCGTGCGAGTAGAGAACAACAGCGGTGACGGGAACGACCGCGACCAGGATCCTCCCGGTTTCACGGATCGCCGCTGCGCGGCGTGGGGCCAGCCGACGCGGCGGCGCGCTATCCCCTTCGCGAGCGCACACGCTGATTCGAATTTAAGGCTCCCGGCCCTGTCCGAACCCAGTACTAAGGACTAGCTCAAATGGGCTAAGCGGCCGGAATTCCCGCTCCACGGACGATCGGGCCGTGGCTCGCGGTCATAAGCCCGGCCCGCAGGACTAGACAGGTCGACCAGGCGGGGCAGCTTCTGCGTACAGGCGTTCGTACAGCGACTCGAGGAGGTCGAGAGTGCGCTCGAACCGGAACTCCGCCCACTGCCGTCGTTGCGCGGCCTCGCCGAGGCGTCGCCTCTCGGAGGGAGAGTCGAGGAGGCGGCCGATCTCTTCGGCGAACGCCGCATGGTCGCGCGGGGGAACGAGCAACGCTTCCTGCTCGTGTTCGAGGATCGAGGGGATGCCGCCGACACGGCTCGCCACGATCGCCTTCCCTGCAGCCATCCACTCGAGTACTGCGAGCGGCATCCCCTCGAAACGTGACGACAACACGAGAACGTCCATCGCCGCAAGGAGATCCGGCACCTCGTCGTTTGGCCGCTGGCCGAGGAAGAGAGTCGTCACCCCGAGGTCCTCGGCGAGCCGCTCGAGACGGTCGCGCTCCGGCCCGTCCCCGACGACGACGAAGCGCAGGGTCGGTCGGTGCGGAGCGAGCGTGCCGAGCGCCCGCAGGGCAGTTTCGAGCTCCTTTTGGGGCCTGAGAGCGCAGACGGTCCCGACCACGAAGTCAGACGGCGCGAGCCCGAGTTCGCGCTGGGCCCGCGCCCGGTCACCGGCCGGCCTCTCGGGAATACCGTTGGGGATGAAAACGACCTTGCTCGCCGGAATTCTCTCGAGCTCGATCATCCTCATCCGATCTGTCGGGGAGACGGCGACGATCGCCCTCGCCCGCCGCGCGATCAGCTCGCGGTCCACCACGCGCCGCAGCATGCCCTCATAGGACCACGTGTGTTCGTGTGCGAGCAGCAGGGGCAACCGCCTGCGCGGCAGCAGCAATGCCCCCCAGAGATTCGAGGCGAACTTGTGGGTGTGCACGACATCGACCCTGCCGCTGCGGAGCAGCCGTATCAGCGGCCGCCAGCGCCAGACGTCGAGCCTCGACCGGCGGTTCAGCTCTAGCACTTCGACGCCGTTGGCACGCGCTGCTGCGACGTGCTCCGGAGCCGAAGGACGCGTCGAACAGATGATGCTCCGGAAGCGGTTGCCGTCGAGGCCAAGCGCAATCCTCGTGGCAACCGTCTCGGCGCCGGCGGTCATCAGCCCGTCGACGATGGTGAGGACCGTGAGCCTGTCCTCTCTGCGCACGTCGCGCGTGAGACCCTCGTCCGGGACAGGGTTTCGTATCGAGCTCGACTCGTTCACGGCGTTCTCGGAGCGCTCACGTCAGCTAGTTGCTTGTGCACGCACCTGTGACGGGGTCGGCACCGGCTTCACAGGTCCCTCGGCCTTGGCGGCACGTGGGTGTGACGCTGTGTCCGAGGTGCTCATCACGTTTCCACTTGGTGCTCCCAGGGGGAACGCCGAACTCGACCCCTCCCGCGAAGACAAACTCTCGAGAGCCCCGACTATGGTAGAGCCATGGCGGCGACGACGGGTGCCGAGCAGGCGGCGACGGCCCACGTCGACAGCTTCGTCCGCACGGTCCTCGGGGTCGCAGCCGGCTCCGCGGCTGATGTGCCGACGATGCCTCGACACCTCAGTCGGCTTCTGCTCCGGACGGAAGAGCTCGAGAGCAGTGTGCGCGACGACGGGGGACGCTGGGAGTTCGGGCACTCCGAGAACTTCCGGCGCGGGAAGCTTTGGGAGCCGGAGGTCGACGAGTGGCTCGCCGACGTTCGCGGGCGCATGGGACCTTCGACGGGCGCTCCGCTCTGGCCCGACGGACACTCGTTCGTCGTCTGCCCCACCCACGACGTAGACATGGTGACGAGAACCTGGACGCCCAGGCAGGTCTTACGTTCGATCCACATCGCCCTGAGCGGGTCGCGCGGGACGGCTCGGAGCGAGGCTGTCCTCAAGGCCCTCGGCCGCGCGGTCGTCTTCCGCACGAGCCGTGCCCCCTCCTCGGCTGCGACGCTGCAGAAATGTGTTGACGTCGAGCTCGCGCGTGACGTCCGCGGCTCCTACTTCTTCACCGTGTACCCCCCGGGTCGCGCGTCCTGGTACGACAGCGTGTACACGGTGGATGACAGCTTCGTCTTCCGTGACCGACTCCGGCGCGTGCGCGATGTCATCCGCGAGCTCGTTCAGACGGGATTCGACGCCGGCCTCCACGGAAGCTCCGCCTCAGCCACCGACGCCACGCTCCTATCTGCACAGCGGGCGGTGTTGGAAGACGCCGTTGGCGCCGAGGTGCGAACGACACGCCAGCACTGGCTCCACTGGGACGCGCGCCTGACTCCCGCGGCGCAGGCTGCCGCCGGCTTTACCGCCGACTCGACGCTCGGGTTCAACCGGAACGCCGGCTTCCGCGCAGGCACGTCGTTCCCGTTCTTCCTGTCGACGCCGGACCCGTTCCGCGCCGTAGATGTCCTCGAGATTCCGCTCGTCGCGCAAGAGTCCGCCCTCTTCGGCGCCAACGCACTCGAGCTGGACGAGTCGCTCGCGCGCGAGGTCGTCCAGACGCTCGTGGACCGCGTCGCGACGGTCGGCGGCGTCTTCACGACACTCATCCACCCTCATAGCCTTCTCGACGACCGCGTGACGTCGCTCTACACGTGGCTGCTCGACTACGCGCTCGACCGAGGAGCCTGGGTCGCGTCGGTCGCCCAGATCGACTCCTGGTGGCGCCGGCGCGCACAGGCGCTCGCCGAGACCCCGGACGCCTCGTCCGAGGGAATCGGCGAGCCCGTCTCGGGCTGAGATTCAGGATGCGTCGACCGGCCCGCCTGAGACGGGCTCCGCAGCTCCGCAGTCCTTTCGAACCGGGCAACCCACTCGCCGGCTACTACAACGATCTAACGCTGGAAGTTCGCGCGGCGAACCCAACGGACGGAGGCGAGCGTCTTCGCCGGCTCGTTGCCGACCCTCAGGTCAACTTTACGAGCGTCGCTCAGCTCGGCATTGGGGCTTGGCAGCTGTCGAAAGACGCGCCGGGTTGGCTGAAGGTGACCACCGCCGCCGCCCGCTGGTTGGCTAGCCAGCTCGACGACCGCGGCCAGCTCGTCGTCCCGTGGGCCATGCCTCACACCTACGCGCTCGAACCGCCGTGGATTTCTGCCATGACACAGGGAGAGGCTGTGAGCTTGTTCCTGCGAGCTGCGCCCGAGGACGACTCGCCGGAGGAGCTGTACTCGGCCGCCGCCCGCGCCGTCATGCCACTCCTTGGCCCGTCTCCGGCCGTTACACAGACCCCGGAAGGACCAGTTCTCGAGGAATATCCGACAAATCCACCGGCCCATGTCCTCAACGGATGGATCTTCGGCCTCTGGGGGCTCTACGACCTCTCGATGACAGGACCGGGAGACTTCATCTCGGCCGACCTCGCCGGGCAGGCCTCCTCGGCGTTCGCAGAGGGGACATCCGCACTCGCCGCGTGGCTTCCGCGCTACGACACCCGGGGCTGGTCACGCTACGACCTCTTCCCGCATCCGATCGTGCACGTCGCCAGCCCTTTCTACCACCGCCTGCACATCGAGCAGCTGCTCGCGACGAATGAACTTGCTCCGGATCACCGTCTGCAAGAGATGGCGGCCCGCTGGGAACGGAGCTCCAGAGACCCCGTGGCCCACGCGGCCGCTGTTTCCAGGAAAGTGGCCTTTCGGATGGTCCGGCCACGCCGCCACGAGCGACGCCCCGCGTCCTAGACCACCAAAGCCCGCGGCTCTTCCCAATCGTCTATTACTAGAACTGCTCGCACCTAGGACGTACGGGCTAACTCACATGGCAGACGGCCTTGGTCAATCGTGCACGACGTGAACCGCAGACGACACGGTTCCGCGCCCACCTCCCCGTGCGCGACTTAGGCGCGTAGGCAGTGGCAGCCCCGAGACTTCTCTATCTCACGTCGTCGTTCCCGTACGGAGTCAACGATCTCTTCTTTGAGCCCGAGGTGCGCGAACTCGTCCGGCAGGGCGTGGAGGTACGGCCCGTGCCCATCCGGCCTCGCGGACCACTGACGGCGGCGGATGCCGAATCGCTGTCCCTGCGCCGACCGCTCTTCGACCTCGGCATCGCGACTGCCGCGCTGGCAGAGACCCTGCGGGCCCCTGTTGCAGTGGGACGCACGTTCGCGCTGCTCTTCCGCAGCCCACAACCCAACGTGCTGCTGCGAAACCTCGCTTCGTTCCCGAAGGCGCTCTGGCTGGCGCGGCTCGCTCGCTCCTGGGACGCGGATCACGTCCACGCGCATTGGGCCGGCCCGCCGTCGACCGTCGCCCTCGTAGCGTCGAGGCTCTCGGGTGTGCCGTGGAGCTTCACGGCCCATGCCTCCGACATCTCGGCAAACAACCTGCTACGCGAGAAGTCGACGTCGGCTCGGTTCGTCCGGTTCATCGCGGCGGCGATGATGGAGCGTGCACGTGAGACGGCGCCGGGGATCGACGAGTCGCGCTGGGTCCTGGTGCGTTTCGGCGTCGAGGTGCCCGAGCAGCGTGCCCGCCGGGCGGCGCTCAACGACCCGCCCGTACTGCTCATGGCCTCGCACTTCGACCCGGGGAAGCGACACGACCTCCTGATCCATGCCACACGCCGACTGCTCGACGACGGAGTCGACCTCGAGGTCTGGCTGGCAGGCAGGGGCGGCCCGCTCGAGGAGGAGGCGAAACAGCTCACTCGCCGCCTGCGTCTCGAGCAGAGCATCCGCTTCCTAGGCGTCATCCCGCGCGCCACGCTGCTCGAGTGGCTCGCGTCCGGTCAGATCGATGCCGCCGTGCTCGCGTCGGACTACGAAGGGCTCTCCGTGGCGCTGATCGAGGCACTCTCTCACTGCGTGCCCGCGGTCGGCACCGATGTGGGGGGGATCGGAGAGCTGCTGGGGGGCGGCTGCGGAGAGCTCGTGCCGGCCGACGACGCAGATGCCCTCGCGGCCGCGATCGCACGCGTCCTACGCACGCCAGAGCTTCGTGAGAGCATCGTACGAGCGGGACGAGCCCGCATCGAACGTGAGTTCGCCGTCGCGTCCGTCGTGCACCGCCTGAGGGAGCTATTCGAGTTCGTCGACGAGGACACCCTCGCGGCTGCCCCCACGAACGTCGGCTAGCAACCGAGACCGCAAGGAAGCGCGATCTGCTGCGAAGAGGCGCGCGGTATACCTCGGATGAGGGGTCAACGTCGGACGGTGCTGTTCCGAGTCTGCAGATGTGCGCAAGCAGCTCATGGTCGTGATGTTGCTCATGCTGGGCTTCGCCGGTGTTGGTTCTTCGGCCGTCTTGACCCGAGCGCTCGCACAACCGGAGACGCTCTCGTCGGTTCAACAAGAAAAGCGGCTTGGGCCGAAGCCGCTCCCGGTCTGGTACTGGCGCTGGGTCGACTGGCGGCTGGGCGAGGGGTATGCGAACGGGCATCAGCTCGGAGCCGGCGCGCGCCCGAGGATGGCGCCACGCCGGATCCCCAACTGGGCCTGGCAGCGGCTGCACTACTTCCTGCTCGCCCGGACAGAGCGAACGTTGGCCGCGGGGCACGGCAAGAAGCACGGTCAAACCACACCGACCGTTACGACCAGCGCGGGGACGACTACCACCGGGAGCACGACCACGACCGGCAGCACGACCACGACCGGCACGACCACGACCGGCACGACAACCACCCCGTCGGGCGGAGGCGAGACCTACGACCAGGCGATTTCCTACACGCAGACGCGGCCATCGTTCACGCCGACACGAACCGTCGCGGTGAGCAACGCCTCCCAGCTGCAGGCGGCCATTTCGAACCTGCGGGCCGGCGATCTGGTCAAGGCGACCGCGCCGTTCACCGTCACGAGCGCGAGCGCGCCCGCCCTCACCATCTCGGCGCGCCTCTCGGCGCACGCCGAGATCGACCTGACCGGCGTCAGCTTCGTCTACACCGGCGGCAAGCAGGAGGACGGCGTCTTCCTCAACAACGCGCAGAACCTCTACATCTTCGGCGGCGACATCTCCACCTCGGACACGGGCGGTGTCTGCCTCCGCGTCTACGGATCGCAGAACGTCCTCTGGTGGGGCTGGAAGGCGCACGACTGCGGCGGCACCGGCTTCCAGGCGCAGGCGATCGGCGGCCCGGTAGACCACGACGACTTCCAGGGCGAGATCACCAAGGTGGGCCAGAACCTCGCCTGGGACCCGCACGCCGAGAAGGGCACCGGACTGCACGGCGCGAATCTCTGGGACGCCAACCAGACGGGCGCCTTCACCAACAACCGTTTCGCCTTCTACGCCCACGACATCTCCGTCGGCGCCTGCGTCGAATACGGCAACGACCAAGGCGCGGCCACCGGTGACGTCCTCTATCTCAAGTGCGTGAACGAGACCGAGGTGTCGAACAGCCAGACCGGGGGCAACGCGCTCCAGACATGGGGCAACATCGACAACACGACCAAGGCCACGCTGGACGTCAAGTACCTGGAGGGCGACAACCTCCAGGGGTACGCCTACCTCGACAGCGGCCTGTCATCCGGAGTTGACGCTTCCGGCATCACCATCGAGTACGGCCGCGCCTCGAACACCAATCAGAACCCGAGATACAGCGGACGAAACCCCTGGCAGCACAGCTTCGGCGAGGTCTACCAGGACGTCCTACCGACGCCCTGAGCACGCGCTCAGGCGTTCCCCACATCTCGGTCGGCTGGATTGGATTCGCTCGCACCGGCGAATCATCCGCCCAGCGGCTCTCTCTCCGTTGTCTCGTCGCGGAGGAGCACCGGGACACTGGCAAGCAGGCCGAGCAGGAGCCAGAGCGGCTTCTCGAACTCCGCCGAGATGAAGGCATAAGCCGTGAGCAGGCCGATCGTCCCCGCAAGCAAGCCGCGGACGTGAAACTCCAGCTCGTGGAGCGCCGACTCGAGCCTCCCGAGCGCTCGCCCGGCTACACGCAGCGGCACGACGAGGATGGTGAGGAACAGACACAAGCCGACGAAGCCGAGCTCAGCGGCGATCTGCAGATACGTGTTGTGCACCACAAGCCGCTCGTTGACGATCTGGTGGACGAGCGGCAGGTTCACGGTCTGCAACGCGTACGACGGCTCCACGATCTGGTAATTACCGAGGCCGACGCCGCCGATCGGGTGCCCGTCCCAGACGCGGAGAGCCACCTGCCACTCGCCTATCCGTCCCGAAGCAACGCCACCGGCAGACGAGCTGCTTTGAAATACGTGGGCAGGCTTGTAGGCCAGGTAGTAGCCGAGTCCGCAAGCGACGAGCACCAGAGCCAGCGCCACCATGCGCGGTCGGGCGCGGCCCGCGACCGCGAGGGCGACGACGAGGCCGACCGCAAGACCGACGATTCCACCTCGCGACTGGGTGAGGACGAAGGCCAGGAGGTCTACGACGACCACGGCCGCGAAGAGCCAGCGCGTTCTCGGCGAGCCGGCGGTTACGAACAGGAAGCAGGCGATCAGAATCGCCGGGATGAGCTCGGCGGCGAAGTAATTCGGGTCGAAGAGCGCGCTTAGCCGGCCGGCTGCGTAGTTGCCGAAGGCGATGCTGTAAAACGATGTGATCACGCTCCCGAGCAGGAAACCGTTCACGATCGTTCGGAAGCCCGAGCGTGTCGAAGCCGCCGTGTAGACGACGACGAGAAGCGCAGCATTCAGCGCGATCCGTTCTACGCCGGTTCGCGTCTGGCCGGAGTCGGCAGCCCAGAGGATCGAGACGCTCGAGAAGAGGAGAACTCCCACGATCGCCGAGAACAACAGGGGCTGCGACTGTGGAAGCAGCGGGGCCCTGGTTCGGCGGGTAAGAACGATCGCGCCCCAGGCGAGGACGAGGAGCGCGCCGACGGGCTTGGCGAGCGTGGCGCCGGCGCCGAACGACCCGGGCAGGTGATCCGGAAACGTCAGGACGACGAAGGCTGCGACCGCCAAAGCGAGTCGCGACATCGCTACGGCGACGAATGCCGCCGCGAGCAGCGCGAGCACCGCGTACTTCGGGGAGTGGACCGCGACGGCCCCGAGCAGGGCGGCCGTGCCTGCGGCCGCTGCGATGACGGCGCTGCCGGCGGTGAGATCCGGTATCAGCCGCGAACGAGCTTCGCCGTACACGGCGGGCTCAGGAGTTCTCGGCAGACGACAACGGCTCTTCGGGCGACAAGAGGTAGTCGCCTGGAATCAGCGGGAGCTCTCCCGGATAGCCCTCGTAGCCGTGGTCGCTACTCCGGCCGGCGCCCCGCCGAGAGGTAACGAAGAAGCCCAGCGGTACCACTCCACGCCGCCCGAGCAGATCGCGCAGCTCGGCGAGCTTGTCACGACGGGTGTGACCGATCCGCGCACATATGACGACCGCCTCGCCCGCGTCGGCGAACGCGACCGCTTCTGCGACTTCCGGCAGCGGCGGAGTGTCGATTACGACGACGTCGCACTCTCTGCCAAGCCGGTCGAGGACCTGTTTGACGCGTTGCGTCTCGAACAGGTGCAGCTCGTGCATCTGTTCCTCACTTGCCAGCAAGAGTTGCAGGCGCGCGTGGAGAGGCGCGGCGACCGCACCGGTGCGCGTCGCTTCCGGGTTGTTCAGCAGATGCACGAGGCCGTCGCGATGCCCGACGACGTTGAAGATCGACCCGATCATCGGCCGCGGCAGGTCGGCGTCGACGAGGGTCACGTTCAGGCCCGCGCTGCTGAGCGCGATCGCGAGATTGACGGCTGTGAGCGTCTTGCCGTCCCTGGGTCCCGCGCTGGTCACGACGATCGAGGCCGGGAAGCGATCGCCGTTCCCGCCTGCGTTCGCCAGCACCGCGCGCAATGTCCGGTATGCCTTCCACGCCTCTCGCGGTAGCGGCCCTTGGCCCAGGAAATAGCTCTCGACGGCGCGGGCGGGGAGACGGGGAACCCGGGCCAGCACCGGCAGCCGGTGCGCCCGCGTGAGCTCTTCCTCGCGGGTGAAGCGAGGATTCACGACCTCGAGGGTGACTGCTGCGGCGAGGCCGAGCAGCAGACCTACGATAAGCGCGACCGCGAGCGTGAGCGTCGGACGAGGCCATGCGGCGGCACTGGGAGGCGTGGCCGGGGCGAGCAGAGCGACCGTGGGGTCGGGGGAACCGCGGTAGTACTGCAGCTGGGCCAACGTGGCCGCGAGGTTTGCGTGCTGAACACTCTGGGGCGGGTACGCGCGCATCTGCCCCTCGATGATCGAGATCTTCGCCTGCAACCACGTCCGGAACTGCGCGTTCCGTTTTGCCAGCACGAAGCCGACGAAATGGTTGGCGGTGTGTGCAGCGAGGCGCGCTTCCGGAGCGCTCACCTGGATGGCCACGGCATCGTCCTGCGCCAACGGGGTGACAGCGATCGTCGCATCGCCGGCTCGCGGTCCCAGCGTCTGGTAGGCAGCGCTCCCATTAAAGGCGTCGAGATACTGGGGCGCCCCCAAGACCTGCGCCCCGCGAACAGTGACCGAGGACTGGTCGGACGGCTGGAAGAAGACGGGGGACCCCGTGAGCGGATCGTCCGTGCTGAGCCCGGGTCGCGGCAGGATCCCGAGAATCGCGCTTGCGTCGTACCTCTTCGTGGCCGTCTTCACCACCAGCAGAGCGGCCAGCAGGGCGATCACGGTCACGGCCACGATCAGCAGGCGGTGGCTCCGCAGCGCGTGCCAGTACGGCACACGGCCCGCCGTTGTGTCAAAACTCCCGCTCAACTGCCCTTCTCCACGACTCGAACGCATTCTCCGCAATCAGAACTTCAACCGCACTCGCCGTCCGTTCAACGTCCGCAAGCCGAAGAGGCGGCTAGTCAGTGTCGCTCGACGCGCCGAGCGCGATGCCGTGCCCGACGATGGTACCGACGCCGAGCGCGACCGCAAGCCAACAGAGGATGCAGGTGGCAATGAGGTGTGGCCAGTCCATTGCTCCGACCATCGGCAGGAATCGAACCACACATATCGGCCAGAAGGGGTAACTAAGGGGTAACTTCTCCCGAAATGCTGGACCGCGATGGAAGGGGGTGAGACATGCCTGCCGACGGCCTCTGGGATGGCGTGGACCGCATTCTCGAACGATTGACGCCGGAGCTTGCCACAGAACACGGGCTCGGCCCGCTCGAGGCTCGCCGCCTGCATCTCGCCGGCGACGAGGTACCCAAGTACCTCCTGCGGGAGGAGCGTGCCGGCCGGACGGCAACCCTGGTCGCACCCACCCTGCTCAAGCGAGCACGGGAGGCGTATGACGGACCGCTCCTGCTGGTCAAGGGGCCGGAGCTGACCGCTCGCTATCCGGACGGCGCGCGCCGGTTCGGTGACCTCGATCTCGTGGCCGGCGACGCGGAGGCGGCACAGGCGGCGCTGCTCGCAGCCGGCTTCCGCCTACAGGACCGCGACTGGCCACCGGAGGGATACGACGATGTGCGCCGCCCGCACTACCACCTGCACCCACTCGAGTGGCCGGGCCTCGGACTCCGAATCGAGATCCACAAACACGCGAAGTGGCCCGATGACCTGCCGCCGCCGCGCAACGAGGAGCTGTTCGAAGCAGCCGTGCCGTCGATCGTCGGCGTCGAAGGCCTCCTCACACCCCACCCCGACCATCACGCCGTGTTGCTCGTCGCTCACGCCTGGGGCGAAGTCCCGATGCAGAAGCTGCGGCAGCTCGTCGACGTCCTGGCCTTCGTCGACGACAGCGACCGCCCGGAACTCCGCCGACTCGCCGCGCGGTGGGGGATCGAGCGCGGCTTGTCGTCAACACTCGCCGTCGCCGACTGGCTCGTGCTCGGCGACCCGGAGCCACGCCTCGTCGGCGTCTGGGCGCGGTACCTGCGCGAGCTGCGAGAGCCCAACGTGCTCGAACTTCACGTCCAGGAGTGGCTTGCCCCGTTCTGGCTCACGACGCCTCGGCCTGCCGCCCGCAAGGCGTTCCGTGCCGTTCTCCGAGACTTGAGACCAGATCCGGACCAGACCTGGGGAGGCAAGCTGCGCCAGACGATCCGGGCGCTCACGCATCCACGGTCCTCGAAGTCAGAGCATTATCTCCGGTCGGGCTATCGCCGCTCCGCCCCGGGGCGATGGAAACGCGTCTCGTAGTGGTGATGCCGAGGCGTGGCGGCAGCGTGCTCGGTCCGTGAGTCGAGGGCCATCCCGCGGCGGCGGTAACGCGACGAACGAGTCGCCGCCGGCATTCAGCGTCGTCATGGCGGCACACAACAGCGCCCCGACGATCGGCGAGGCAATCGAGTCCGTGCGGTGCCAGACGCGATCGGATTGGGAGCTGGTCGTCGTCGACGACGGTTCATCTGATGGAACCGCGGACGTCGTCGAGGCATTCGCCGATCCGCGGGTGAGAGTTATCCGCGTGGTCGAAAACCGGGGACCTGGAGCTACGCGTAACCGAGGGATCTCGCTCGCGCGGGCACCGCTCGTCTGCACTCTCGACAGCGACGACCTTTGGCTGCCGCACTATCTCGAGACGATGGCGCGCACACTGGACTCCAACCCGGCGGCCGCCGTCGCGTGCACGGACGCATGGGTGCTCGATCAGACGACCGGGCGGGTGAGGAAGAAGTCCGCGATGGCATTCCTCGATCCGCCGGAGCCGTTGCCCGAGGACACGGAGAAGTTTCTCGCCGAGCTGTTGCGGCGCAACTTCATCTACAACTCCGTCACCGCCCGCCGGGAATCGCTCCTGAGTGTCGGCGGCTACGACGAGAGGATCTGGATCGGCGAGGATTGGGAGCTCTGGCTTCGTCTCGCGGCCGCGGGCTCGCGTTTCGTCCGCGTCCCGGAACTGCTGGCTGTGTACAGACAACGTTCCGACTCGCTGATGTCGAGCCAACCCGAGCGGCTCATCGAGGCAAAGTGCGAGGTGTATCGAATCGTCGCAGAGGAGTGGGACGCCGACCCGGAGCTTCGTGACCTCGCACTCGAGCTGCGCCGTACGAGTGCGCGCCGCAGCCGGCGTCGCGACGCCGTCGCGGCGCTGCTGGGGCCGCTCTTCGCGCTTCGGAACCGGTTGCGGAACTCGCTGCTCTGGCATCGCGAGCCGCCTCGGGACGTTGCAGAGCTGCTGCTGACGGTCGCCGATACGCAGCACGCGTAGCCGAGCCTGTCCACGCCTCCGGCGCCACGGGTGCAAGACTCCGTCTCTCGTGCGTGTGCTGGTCGCCGGTGCCGGTGGGCTCATCGGGAGCATCCTCTGGGAGGGGCTTGCCGGCGATCACTCCTTGCGCGGAATCGACCTTCGCCGCGACCGGGCGCGAGGAATCCGTCGAGTCGATGTGCGCCGAGCTCGCTCTATCCGCCGGGCGGTCGATCACGTCGACGCCGTCGTGGATCTGGCCACCGGTGCGGACGTCGACCTTCCCTGGAGCAAGGTCGAGGCCGACATCGGAGGACGCGTCAACATCCTCGACGCAGTCCGCATCCGCGGAGTGCAGCGTTATGTCTTCGCCAGCTCGAATCACGTCACCGGCATGTACGAGCTCGACCAGCCGTATGCCTCCATCGCGGCCGGGGCGTACGACGGGCTCGATCCGGCCTCGATCCCGCGAATCGGCGTCGACTGGCCTGTGCGTCCGGACAGCCCCTACGGTGTCGGCAAGGCTTGCGGCGAGGCCACCAGCCGGTACTACGCCGAGCAGTACGGGATCTCGTGTATCTGCCTCCGAATCGGCACCGTCCGTGCGGACGACCAGCCACACGGATCGCGCGACTACGCCACCCTGCTCACGCACTCGGACCTCACCCGGCTCGTGGATTGTGCTCTCCGGGCGCCCCTCACGCTGCGCCACGGTGTCTACTACGGCGTCTCTGCGAATACGTGGCGGTTCTGGGACGTTGCGAACGCGCGGGACGAGCTCGGTTTCGAGCCCGTCGATGATGCTGAGCGTTTCCGCGTCGATGTGACGAGAGACCCGGCTTGAGCTCGCTTGGCGAAGGGCTTACGGCTTTCATCCGCGCGAATCAGCGTCTCAGCGCGAGGGCGCGCACGAAGCTTTCCGAACCCGAAACGCTGGGAGAGCGGTATCTCGAGCGCATCGCCAGGCTGATGCAGGATCGACGTCCCGAGGTCGTCGTCGATGTCGGCGGAGGCCGGTCATGCCGCTTTGCCGACAGCCGCCCTCCAGGTGTCCAAACGCGGATCGTCGCAGTTGACGCTGCGGCCGACGAGCTGGCATTGAACGAGGATGTCGACGAGACGGTCGTGGCCGATGCGAGCTGCGGATTGCCCTTCGCTTCCGAGAGCGTCGACCTGATCGTCTCTCGGATGACGCTCGAGCACCTCACCGACGTCAGCAGCTTCGTCCGCGAATCCGCACGCGTTCTCAAGCCGGGTGGCTGGTGCATCTATCTGTTCGCGGGACGAAATGCGCCGTATGCACTCGTCAACCGCGCGCTGCCGCCGAGCGTGGCCAGCCGGCTGATCCATGTGCTCAGGCCCGGCTCCGAGGGCGTCTACGGCTTCCGTGCCTACTACGACCGTTGCTCCCCGCACGAGATAGAGGGACTGCTACGAAGCAGCGGCTTCGACGAGGTGAAGGTGGAGGTGGATTACGAGCAGGCCCCCTACTTCGACTTCTTCGTTCCGCTGTACATCCTGGCTGCCCTGTACGACTCCGCGACTCGACTCCTCGATCTTCGTAACCTCGCCCCTCTTGTGCTGGCTTGCGCACAGAAGCCGGTGCACACCGCCGACGTCAGGTCCCTGGAACCTCTTGCGCGAGACCACGACCTCGAGGACAGCTCGGAGTAGTCCTCTCGCGCTCGGGTCTCGGACATCGTGAACACTGCAGGGAGCTCGGCTGCGAACCTCAGGACGACGCGGAATGGTTCCGGTCCGGCGGAGACGTCCCGGCCTGAGGAGTCAGAAGTCGGAGCGCCTTCCGTAGGGCGAGGACCGGCACGCCTGCGAGGCTCTTGGCTCCCCAGCGCTCCTGCAAGTGACGGGGCAGACCGGTCGCGGCGCGAAGCGGCGAGTCGTCGGCCGTAGCCTGCACGTAGGTCGCCAGTGTCTGGGCGGCGCCCGCGCGTCGCTTCCCGCCCACTCCGGCGAGGGCGAATGCGAGGCGATCCCTCCGCTGCAGTGGCTCGGCTTCGAAGGCCGCGACGAACGCAGACAGATCTCCCTCGCCCGCAATCTCCGCCAGGTAGTGCAGGGTCGCGCGAACGTGGCCGACGAGGTGAACCCGGCGCGCCCGCTCGAGCAGCGCCTCCGGGTCAGGAGCCTCAGAGCACTGCAGGAGACGATAGGCGTCGACAAGCCACTGGCACGTCTGCACGGGCACCGTGCGCGCGCCCACGGCGCAGATGAAGAGGAGCTCGTCGACGGGATCGAGAACGAGTGGCGTGCCTTCGACATCGTCGAGCTCCAGCGCGCGATCACGAAGAGCGGCCGAGCCTTCCTCTCCGAGAGGTCCAACCACCGCCGACGGCGCCCCGTGATGGATCACGAGCACCCTCTCGCTCTCGTCGCGGAGAGCCGTCGAGAAGCGCGCGTGGCCGCTCGGCCGCCAGCCGGCATACGTCGAGACCTTCACGGCGTCGCCCACCGTCTCTGGCTCGACGATCAGCTCGAGCAGCGGCACCGGGCGCAGTCCGAGTCGCGGATACCAACGAAGGGCAGCGGACATGCCTCCGACGAGCAGCGGCTGGACGCGGGCTCGCTGGCGGAGGAGCGGAAGGAGCACGGCCAGCCGGTCGAGTAGCAGCTGGTTCCGATACCACACGCTCTGATACGTCCCGAAGAGCCGAGGCAGCTGCGGGTCGTCGGGGACGACCTCCCGCAGGCGTTCGTAGAGCGGCGGCAACAGGCCGAAGCTTCCGGTCTCGAGCGTCGTCACGTCGAGAGGCAGCAGTGCACGCCAGCGCTCTGACGCCTGCTCTTGACGGCCGAGACCGACCTCCATCAACGCGCGCTGGGTCGCGCTCGGCCAGAAGGCGCCGCGCGGGCGGCCGCGGCTCAAGCGTCCTCCGCCGGAGCCGCCTCGGCCGCGGCCCGGCGGCGCTCCATCGCCTGCCGGATCACCTCGAGATACTGAGACCGGGATGCTCGCTCGCGCAGCCCGTTGTTCTGGGTGTGCAGGCGACGCTCCAGTACGACCTCGGGCAGGATCGTGTAGCGGAGCCCGGCTTCCGCTGCTCGTGCGAACCAGTCGACGGTGACGCCCACCCGGACGGCCGTCGTGAACGGGCCGACGCGCCGAAACGACTCGCGCCGGATCAGCATCAGGTTCGGTGCCGTCCACGGCATCGGCTCTGGGGCCGGCGGACGCAAGCTCGCCCGGGTCTCCTCGTCGAGCTCCGGGCTCAGGAACTCGCGCACATGTCCGAACACCATGTCGAGGCCCGGATCCGCATCGAGCGCAGCCTTCTGAAGGCTCAGCTTGCCCAGCGTGAAGCGGTCGTCGGCGTCGAGAAATGCGTACAGCTCGCCAGAGGCGTTCTCGACGGCACGGTTGCGCGCCGCGCCGTTGCCTCCGTTCTCCTGGCAGATCACTTTCACCTGGGCGAAGCTGCGGGCGACGTCGGCGGTGCCGTCCGTCGAGCCGTCGTCGACCACGACCAGCTCGATCGGCTCGTAGTCCTGGGCGAACACGCTCTCGATGGCCTCGCCCAGGTACGGAGCAGCGTTGTAGGCACCGATCATCACGCTCACGAGCGGATTCATGAGCCGGGCTCCTCGGTGGAAGGCTCCTGCCGCGCGAGCTTCGCCCGCAGCGAGCGCAGGAGCGGCTCATGCGGGGCCCGTCCGCCGGTGAGGCTCGAGGACTGATAGCGGCGGCGAAGCACGATCTCCGGAACGACCTGGTACTCGATCCCCCGCTCGCGCATCCTCACGAGCAGGTCCATGTCCTCGCCGTGGACGAATGACGTGTCGTATCCCCCGAGCTGGAAGAAGACCTCTCGGCGAAACATCACGGACGAGAGCGGGATCCCGTCGACGTCGCCGTAGACGCTGTCACGGGCCATCCACTCGGGTGCGTTCATCCACTCCTGCCTCCCGAAGACCGCGCCGACCTCCGGATGGGCGAGGAGATAGCGGGCCTGGTCGCTGACCCGCGTTGTCGGCAGCAGGTCGTCGGAATCGAAGTTCGCGACGAATTCCCCGGACGAGCGCTCGACGGCTGCGTTACGGGCGGCAGACGGGCCTTGATTGTCCTGGCGTACGTACACGACGTCGGGATAGCGGCGGACGACGGCCGCGGTGTCATCCGTCGAACCGTCGTCCACGACCACCACCTCGAGCGGCCGCCAGTCCTGGGCCAGGACGCTGTCGAGCGCTTCGCCGATGTGCTCGGCGGCGTTGTACGCCGCCATGATCACGCTCACGAGGGGAGCCGGCTTCGCCGTCGCGTCGGTCATGAAGCAAGCTCGTCGAGCAGACGTTCGATCGTCGGGGGGAGAAGTTCGGTCGGGCCGCCGACTTCGAGACCGAACGCCGGGATGTCCGCGAGGAGTGCCGCCATGGCGGACAGCGCCTCCTGGCGCGCCGGGACGAGCTGGAGCAGCGTGCTCGGCGCGAGCGCGGCCAGCACCTGTGCGGGTCCGCGTTGGCTCACCTGGGGCTCGGTTCCGTGTACGCGGGGCGCGACGATCGCGCGGAGGGGAAAGCCCCGGCACATCCGGTCGGGGAACCGTTCGGCGACATAGAAGACGGACTTCTCCTCCATGGCGCCGTCGCCGGCGAAGCTCGGGGATGGAAGGTGCGGAAGGAGTGCCGAGTGACCGGGCTCGAGCTTCCCCGAGCTGAAGAGGCTGAGGACACGCGGTTCGGGCCGGAGCTCGACCGCCACGTAGTCGTCTCCGGCGAACAGCAGATCGGAGGTGAGGCAGGAGAGCGCGCAGGTCGACTTACCCGAGCCGCCGGCACCGACGAGCAGCACACCGCCCTCGGTTCGGCCGACCGCCGCAGCGTGCAGGAGTAGTGCGCCGCGATCGGGAAGCCACCAGTGGAAGACCTGACGAAACGGCGCGGCCGGCTCCCAAAAAGGCAGCTCATGGGCGTTGCTGCACCAGAACCATGCTCTCGAGGTCGCCTGCTCATACGCACTGAGCTGGCCGAGTGCGGGCCGGCTGGCGAAATGCCGGCCGTCGTCGGCCGTGTAGACCGTGGTTCCGCGCGGGCTGCCCGGAGCGAGCGAGGGAAGCGGCGGCGGCGGCGTTCCCGAGTCCTCGGAGTCCCAGACGTGAATCGTCAGCTCCGGCTCGCGCGGCTCGTCGTCGACGAGGTGGTCGAACGCCGGGCTCAGCTGACCGGCAAGAGCCTCTCCTGCGAAGCGCAGCCGCACGGGCGCATCTCCTATGCGGATCGAACGCTCGACGAGGCCGGCGGCCCGAGCCGCGCGCTCGAAGCTCTTCGCAAGCTCCTCGATCGAGGTGTCGAGCGTGCCGTCGGCCGTCTCAGGCGCCGGCAGAGGCATGCGGCCATCCCCGTGTGTCGACCTCGTGAACCGGGTCGAGCAGGATGATGTCTTGCATGTCGGTGAACCTCGTGAAGCTCGGCGCCACGAAGGGGACGCGCTCGCCGGCCTCCTGTGAGGGCGTAACGACGACACTGCCGGCGCCGTTCGCCTCTTCCACGAGGAGCTCCGCCGCGACGAAGTCGTCGAGCAGCTTCTGTACCGCCGCGCCGATCTCGCCGTCTCCGGCCTCGTAGCGCTGCTCGAGCTCGAGCACGACGCTCTCGGCTGCATCTCCGCGCTCCAGCCGTTGCCACACGTCGACCGCGGTGCCCTGCAAGCTGAAGTAATGCCCGCTTGCCAGATTCACGATGATCGTCTCACCGCCCACCGTCTCCGAGATCACCTGCGGGCCGTTGACCCTATACGCCACAGCTTGTCCCCCTCCGTTCTCTGCGTCTTTCCAGCCATTACTCGAACACCTTAACGAGGTTTTGCAGGCACGCCCCCTGACTCTCGCGCTCGAATCGACGTCCTGACCCGCACGGGCCCAAGGAGATCTGACCGTCTGCGCAGAGGCGTGCCTGCCGTTGCATGATCGCCACAGCGCCGCTTTGTGGCCGACCATCGGACGTCCAGTCGAGATGGGACACAGGTCCGGGTCAGGCCAAAAAGCGCTGTTTCATCGCAGCGCCCTGTTCAGCGGCGACCATGGGCACGCAGGACCTCGACGGCGGCCTGCCGGTCTCGTACGCCGAGCTTGTGGAGCAGGAGGCCGACGTGCCGTCGCACCGTCACGGGCGACACATCGAGTCGGGCGGCAATCTGAGCGGTCGAGTGGCCGTCGCAGAGCAGGTCTCCCACCTCCCACTCGCGTCGCGTGAGCGTGACAGGACCGCCGGGTAGCGTCAGCCGGCGGTGCGAGCCGCGTCGGATCTCATCGACCACGTACGGCACGAGCGCACGCGAAAGAGCAGGTTCTCCCTTGTGCGCGGCTCGGAGCGTGCTGGCGAGGCGCTCCCCGCTGATTCCTTTCAGCAGATAGCCGGAAGCGCCACGGGTCAACGCGTTCACGACGTCGTCCGGGCGATCCGACCGACTCAGGACCACGATGAGCGTCTCCGGTGTGGACTTGGCGATCCTGCCGACCGCGTGCAGTCCGTCTCCGGGCAGCTCGAGCTCGATGAGGCAGATGTCCGGTCTCAGGCGTGGCGCGACTGCGATCGCCGACGCGCTGTCGTCCACCTCGGCGACGACCGAGAAGCCGTGCGCCTCGAGAGCCTCGCGCACGCGGCCGCGGTACGGCAGATCGTCGTCCGCTACGAGAATCGTCAGCTGCTCGAGGGCGGCCGCCCGCCGGCTCCTGCCAGGTTCCATTTTCCTGCCTCCGACGGGAACTGCGTCGGCGAGCACTCTACCGCCGTCGCGCCCTACCGACTGTTGCGGCTGTCGGCGGCGGCAGCGAGCGCGGCCGGTCGCAACGGCGGGCCTTGCCTCGGATCGACGGCCACGAGACGGGCGTAGACGATGTAGCGGTGGGTCGCGAAGAAGCGGGGGTGACAGGCTTGGAGGGCGAGCAGCTCGTGCCGCGGCGACCTCAGCACCGCGAGATCGTCGGCCGGCACGATCACGTGGCGAAACGCCCGATAGACGAAGGCACCGTACGGCATCTCGAGCCGGATCCGGTCACCCGGCTCGATGTCGTTGATGCGCGAGAACGGAGCCAGAAACGTCGTGCGATGTCCGGCGATGTAGACGAGGCGGCTCTGCCCCGGCATGAACGAGCGGAGGTCTCGCCCCGGCCCCCGTTGTAGAGACGCTTCGTCGGTCCCGTTGACGAGGACCATGTTCAGGCCCAGCCGCGGAATGATGATCCGGCCGATCGGCTGTCCGACCTTGGCGGAGTTGCGGAACCGGGTTGCGGCGACCTCGATGGCCCGCGCCTCGACAGCGAGCGATTCCGTCCGGACGAACTTCGGTCCAGGGTCGATCGTGAGCTCGTGCTGGAGCTGCTGGGCGAGCTTGTGCTGCTCCCATCTCGTGTAGAGACCCGTGACCGGGTCCTGCCAGCGCCAGACGACGACCACCCAGACCAGGGCAAGAACACCGGCGACGGTTAGGACAATTCCCGTGATCCGAACAAACCTGCGCACCCCAGCTGGTTTCAACCGGCCGCTTGTGCGTTGTCCAGCTCGAATTCCTCGGCGAACGCCCGATACGTCGCAGGGAGACCCTCCTCCAGGCCGACTTCGGCCCGCCAGCCGAACACCTCATGCGCCCGGCTCGAGTCGAGGCAGCTGCGCTCGAGCTCTCCCGCCCGGAGAGGTGCGAGCTCCGCTTCGAGCGTCGCATGGGCGGCCGCTCGCAGCAGATCGAAGACGCCGGACACGGGGGTCTCGACGCCGGTCGAGACGTTGAAAACGCCCGGGTGGGCGACCGCTGCGAGTAGCGCCTGCGCGACGTCGTGCACGTGCACGTAGTCGCGCGTCGGCTTCCCGAAGCCGAACAGGGTCGGAGCGGTGCCGTGCCACAGCTGATGACTGAAGATCGCGACGACTCCCGCCTCGCCGTGCGGAGTCTGCCGGGGACCGTAGACGTTTCCGAGCCTGCAGACAGCGTGGGGAATCCCGCTGGCTTCTCTCCACGTCGTCAGGTAGGCCTCGCCCGCCCATTTGGAGGCGCCGTACGGAGAAATCGGGGCAGGCGGCGTGTCCTCGGGCGTCGGCAGGGTTGCGCGGTCACCGTACAGCGCCCCGCCTGTCGAGGTGAAGACAACGGGCGCGCGATGACGCGTCGCGCCCTCGAGGACGTTCAGGGTGCCGCGAACGTTGATCTCGAGGTCCAGTCCCGGGTCGGCGACGGAGCGCGTGACGCTCGCCTGGGCCGCGAGGTGGAAGATCGCCGCCGGGCGGGCTGCGTCGAGCACCGAGTCGAGTGCTCTCCGATCGGTGATGTCGACGACCTCCAGTGTGGCCTCGCTCGCGACGCGACGAGCGTCTCCGGCGGAGAGGTCGTCAATGACGAGCACGCGCCAGTCGTCGGCGAGAAGCGCGTCCACGACGTGCGAGCCGATGAAGCCCGCGCCGCCGGTGACGATCGCGTGCCTCTGCGCCAACGGTTGCCTCCTAGCGGGTCGCTCGGCCCGACAGGTTATCGGCCGAATCGATCATGCGAACGACAGGCACGCCCCGCGCAGCGCTCCAAACTTCTTGGCCCGTGCGGGTCAGGAAGTCGACTCGAGCGCGAGAGTCAGGGGGCGTGCCTGCCGAACCTTTCTGGCAACCGAGGACAGGTGCCTGCGGACCGTGACGTCGGAGAGCTCGAGCTCGTAGGCGATCTCCTTCGCGGTCATTCCTCCGCGCCGTCGCTTCATCACGTCGGCCTCTCGGCGCGTGAGCTGCAGCGGAAGCCCGTCCACCGAGGTCTGCTCCTGGGTTCCGCCACGTAGCTCGTCGATGAGGGTGGTGACTCCGGCCCGCGGGATGACCGACTCGCCGGCGAGGGCGATCTCGACCGCCCGGATGAGACTGCCGGCGCCGTGGGCCTCGGCGATGAATCCACACGCGCCGGCGCGAACCGCTGCCAGCAGCCTCTCATGGTCGAGCTTCGGTGCTACGACCAGCACCGCAGCGAGCGGTGCCCGCTCGATGATGCGGCGAACGGCAAGGACGCAGCCTCCTGGGATCTCGGAATCGACAAGCACGAGCCCGGCCCCGTAGAGCTCGGCGGCCTTCGCCGCCCGCGATGCGTCTCCCACCTCAGCCGCGACGTCGAGACCGGCGCGAGAGAGGACGCTGCGTCTGGCTGCCCGAACGAGCGCCTGACCGCCGGCGAGCACGATCGTGGCCGACCGCGCAGGAGTCTCAGTCTCAGGGGGTGTCAGGGAGGTCAATTTGCCGCAAGTTCTCTTTGTCGCGCTCCTCTCCGGTTGAGGAGCCACGATCGCCGCACCCAGCATGGTCAAGCGACATCGCGGCCGCAATCCCTCTCCTGGGGGAAGATTCTCGTTGAAGTCGAAGCCGTGGTTGTTACGATCGCTGCTGGTGGGTGACGGCCCGGGCGAGGATTGGTCCGACGAGAGAGACGTCCGCTCTCAGGCACCTCTGTCGCGTTCGACTCCCTTGCACGGAGACAAGGAACCGCAGTCGAGCCTGACCAACGATCCAATGACTCGACTCTGGCAGACGGCAGACGGTCGCGAAACAGGTGCCGAAGCAGTTCAGGCGATCCGCGCTCGCCGACGGAACCTCCGTGGCCGGCCCCAGGAGAAAGCCCGCTGGTGGCGCCGCATCTGGCGCGGCCATTTGCACTAGGCCCCTGGAAGCCGCCCCGTTCCCTGATCGTGTCGTGACCGGAAGTCCACCGGAGCGTGCGGCCGATCCTGGTCGTTCGGCAGGGGAGATCGACGGCCGGCTCGAGCACGCTGAAGACGGTGACCATGTTCGCGCGACCCGTGCCTCGGCTGCTCCGCAACCAGTTCCTGCGCTTCTGCGTCGTGGGCGCGTCGGGCTACGCGGTCAACCTCGCTGTCTACGCGGCGCTGCTCGCCGGCGGGTTCCACTACCTCGCAGCCGCAGCGGTCTCGTTCCTGGTCGCGGCGGGCAGCAACTACATCTGGAACCGCACCTGGACGTTCCATGCCTCGGGCTCACCCCTCGTGGGCCAAGGTGTGCGTGCGATCGTGGTCTCGGGGCTCTCGCTCAGCGCCAACCAGCTCTTCCTGTACGCATTCGTCGCCGCCGGCGCGGGACATCTGCCGGCTCAGGCGGCAGCGATCGTGCTCGTCACGCCGTTCAGCTTCACCGCCAACAAGCTGTGGGCGTTTGCGGAATCGGGACCGGCTGCGGGACTCCGCCCGGTACCGACAGCTCCCGCCCGCAACCGCTAGCGGGCCGCCGCGTCACGCGTTCGTGGCGTCGTGGAAGAAGGAGACGGCCTCGCGCCGGTCCTTCACCCCGAGCTTCTGAACCACCGCGGAGATGTGCGCGCGTACGCCGCTCTGCTTGAGCTGGAGCCGTCTACCGATCTCGCGCGTCGATAGCCCCTCGGCGAGACCGGCAAGCACGTCCCACTCTCGGCTCGTCAGTCGCGGACCGAGTTCCGTCCCTACCTCGGTCGTCCGAAAGCGCGGGTCGTTGGAGTGGAACTGCGTGACCATGCGCGCCACGAGCTCGGGGGGAATCGCGGCCTTCCCCTCGGCGACGTCGCGCAGAGCCCGTGGGAGAGTGCCGAGGTCGATGTCCTTGACGAGGTAGCTCACTGCTCCCGCTCGGAGAGCGCGGAAGAGGTCACCGTCGTCCTCGGAGACCGTGAGCATCACGACCTTCGTGGTCGGCATACGGGCCGCGATCTCCCAGGCCGCGGCGATCCCGCCGCCCGGCATCCGCACATCGAGCAGGCAGATGTCGGGCCTCGTCTCGAGCGCCTGCTGCACCGCGTGGGCGGCATCCGACGCCTCCGCGCAGACCGTCAGTCCTCCCTCCCTCAGAGCCCGCCGAACGTCGTCGCGCGTCGGCGCGTGGTCGTCGGCGATCAAGACGCGCAGCTCCTGTATCGGGTCCGCGGCGTTCAAAGCTCGAGCTCCACCCGGGTGCCGGACCCAGGGCTCGAGTCGATGCGCAGCCTCGCCCCCAGCGCCTCGGCGCGGTCCTTCATCGTGACCAGGCCGAAGCCCGGCAAATCTCCGTCGTCGAAGCCGGCTCCGTCGTCGACGACCTCGAGTCGCATGCCCTCTTCGCGCTGCTCGAGGTAGAGGCGCAGTACATCGACGCCGCTGTGCCGCGCAGCATTCGAGACGGCCTCGGACGCGATTCGCACGACAGCCTCTTTCTCCCGCGGCGACAGCACGATACCGCTCGCCAGCTCCATGTCGACAGACGCGCCGTAGCGTTGAGCCGCCTCCCGCACAGCCTGGGCGAGAGCACGATCCAACGGTTCGTTGAGCCTCGCCGCAAGGGCGCCTACAACGCGCCGCGACTCGTCCTGTGCGCGTGCCACGCTGAGAAGAATCCGGTCGACGAGCTGTGGCTCCGCGCCCTGGTCGCGGAGGAGCTTGACGTTCCGGGCGATGAAGGCGATTTCCTGGGCAAGTCCGTCATGCACGTCGCGGGCGAGCCGGCGCCTCTCCTCGAGCGACGCGGCGGCGACGACCATCGTCCAGTACGAGGCGACCTCACGCGCGGCGCCGATGAGGAGAGCGAGGTAGAACCCGAGTCGGAAGATGTCGCCGGTATAGACCCAGTCCGACAGGGCCGCAGGATGGAAGAAGTAGTTGACGTGACTTGCCCCTGCGAGGATGCAGCCGATCGCGAGCCAGCCGCTGAGCTCGTCGTTGGTGAGGCGGTGACGCCGCGCGAAGCCGAGCGCCGCAAGGATGTAGAGTAACCCGAGGCCGAGCTGCGCGGTGCCCGCAAAGCTCGAGTCCGCGACTCCTGAGAGATCGGAGGAGACCCCGCGCGGCACGAGCTCAGGATTGGCGGCCATGGGCAAGGTCCCGGCAACCGCAACCAGCAGGGTGCTGCCGTAGACCGCCAGCGGCCAACCAGGGCCACCGGCGAGTCGGCGCCGGGGCAACAGGGCGGCAACGCAGATGAGCAGCGCCGCAAGCGTGATCGTGTAGAGCATGCTCCACGCGGAGCCGCGGCTGGACCCGAGGTCGAAGACGGCAGGCAGCGCCGCGAACACGAAGTTCGACACCGCGAGCAGGGACAACCCTGCAGAGAGGATCAGCTCATCGAGGTAGCCCGTCCTCCAGAACCGGCCGAGCACCAGGAAGGCGGCGGCTGACGCGGTGATTGCAGCGGTCGTCTCGAGGGCGACGTGGAGCGCCGGCGCGTGGTACTCGAAGTTGAGGCTCGCGACGAGCACGAGCACGACCGTCGCGCCGGCTGAGCCGAGCGCGATGCCAACCGCAAGCCTCCGGAGGCGCAGCACGACACCTCAACTTCACCTGTCAGAGAGCGCAAGCGATCGGTCTTTTCGGCTGGACCGAACCGCCGGTTCGGCTACGCATCGCAAGAGAACTGCGAAGCGGAATCCGCCACGCGATCCCGAACTGTCGGGTCGAGGAGCTACTGTCTTGGACGTCGCACAGCTTGCACCTGACGAACCGCTGTCGCCCGAGCTCGTGCTCGTGCTCCCGCCGGAGCTTCGCGCCCGTGCGATCGCAAGCCTGCCCGAGCCGGTCTGGCCGACACCACGGCGCCACGCTCCCGAGAGGCAGGCTCGACTAGGCCTTGCGGAATCCGCAGCCGCTCCGCACTCCGCCGACGCGCCGGCTCAGCTCGAAGAATCGTGGGCGCACTCGTTCGGCGCGCTCGTCGGCGCGCGCCTCGTTCAGCTCGGGGTGATCTTCGTCGCAGTGATGATCATCACCCTCGCCCTGTCACTCGTCGCCCAAGCGTTTCGCTGAGGGAGGCCGGCAAAGACGGCCACGCGATCGGGCGGCACACCCCGGTCATTCGGGTCGGTCGGAGTCTGTAGTACGGAGGTAGAAGAGACGAGGTATGCACGCCCGCTCGACGCCGCGGCGACTCCTCACGTGCGCCGCAGCTCTCGTGGCTCTCGTTGCGTTGACAAGCGGCTGCGGCGGCGGCGCACAGGCGGCGGCGAAGAAGGAGTCGCCGCTCGTCACCTACTCGAACTCCTTGCTCAGCTTCACCCACCCGGCGGCGTGGAAGGCGTATCCGTTCACTTGGCCTGGCGAGCTGAACTTCCGGCCGATGGTCTATCTGAGCACGCAACCGGTGCACGATCCGTGCTCGACGCATGGGAACACGACGTCGTGCGGCTTCCCGTTGGCTCAGCTCGAGCCGGGCGGAGTTCTGGTCACCTGGAACGCGAGCAACCCGCCTTCCGCCGAGCTCGGGCCGGGCACGCGCATCCGCGTCGGCGGCCACCTCGCCAGGCGGATCGATACGGCGGGCGGCATGTGCCGCCACATCGCCGCCGACCGGACGATCGACGTCCTGGTCCAGACGAGACCCCTCCCGTCCTCGCTGACGGAGTTCACGGCGTGCCTCCGCGGACCCGGCCTCGCACAGTCCGAGAAGAGCGTCGACGCGTTACTGGCGTCGACGAAGTTCTTCACGCAGTAGCTTCGGCAAGCCGACGAAGGTCCTGGCCGGACCAGACCAAGGTCCTGACTGGAGTCCCGGTCAGGTGTCGAAACCGTAAGCAGACGCGGACGATGCACGGCATCCACTGACGGTGATGTCTCCTCGGACCCGGCGGGTCAGGACGTGTCACAAGAACTCGATGCCGTGCGCGGCCCGCGCCTACCTCCTGCGTCGTCAGCCTTCCGGAGCGGTCACGGGCGCGGCCACGACCTCGGATCCCTCCTTGCGGAGCGTGTGGAAGAGCCAGCCGTACAGGAAGAGGATCAGGATCGCGTTCACCGGATGGAGCGCGCCGCCCCAGCGTCCCGTTCCCGGGAGGATCATCTGCACGAACGTCAGGATCGGAGCGACGATCGAGACGATCCGGACGCGCTTGTTGGGAACCCACGCGATCAGCGCGCAGATCAGAAAGAGGAGCGCGCCGGGGAGCGTGAGGAAGAACCCGAGCGCACGGTGCGCGTCGAGCGTCTTCGAGTTGCCGACGCAGTGCTCGGCGATCAGGTTGGCGCCCTTCTTGTCGCAGTCGTCCGAATGCTTGATCACGTTCAGGCCGAAGATGCCCTCACCTGCGAGGTACACCTGAATCACGATCAGCACCACATAGAGAGCCGAGAACCATTTCAGGATTGAAGTCGCGCGACGCCGCATGGGTACCCCTTGAGGTCGGGAACCGGCCGAACCTACTACGACTCTCGGCCGGCGGCAACGTAGGCTCGGGCCATGCCGGACGCGGTCGTCGTCGGTTCCGGGCCGAACGGGCTCGCCGCGGCGATCGTGCTGGCGCAGGCGGGGGTCTCCGTACGCGTCCTCGAGGCCGCGGACACCGTCGGCGGTGGCGCGCGGTCGGCCGAGCTGACGCTGCCGGGATTCGTCCACGACGTCTGCTCGGCGATCCACCCGCTCGGGGTCGCGTCGCCGTTCTTCCGCACGCTGCCGCTCGCCGAGCACGGCGTCGAGTGGATCGACCCGTCCGCCGCGCTGGCTCATCCGTTCGACGACGGGACCGCCGTGCTGCTCGAGCGCTCGGCGGAAGCGGCCGCGCCGGATCTGGCCGAAGACGGCGACCGCTGGCGTCGCCTCTTCGCACCGCTCGTCGCCGACGCGGAGCCGCTGCTCGAGGACCTGCTCGCCCCGTTGCACCTCCCCGCCCACCCGCTCACGCTGGCGCGCTTCAGCGCACGAGCCGCGCCGCCGGCTACGACGCTCGCTCGGCTTTCCTTTCGCGGCGCCAAGGCACGAGGCGTCTTCGCAGGACTTTCCGCGCACTCCATGCTCCGGCTCGACCGGCCGCCGAGCGCGGCGTTCGGACTCGTGCTCGGCTTGCTCGCCCACGCGGTCGGCTGGCCGCTCCCGCGCGGCGGCTCGCAGCGGCTCTCGGACGCGCTCGCCTCGCATCTCCGCACGCTGGGCGGGGAGATCGAGACCGGACGCCGCGTCGAGTCGCTCGCCGAACTCGGCAAGACGGAGCTGGTGCTGCTCGACGTGACGCCGAGCGGCCTGCTCGCGCTGGCCGGCGACCGGCTCCCTTCGGTCTATCGCCGGCTCCTCCAGCGTTACCGCTATGGGCCGGGCGTGTTCAAGCTCGACTGGGCTCTCGACGGGCCGATTCCCTGGCGGGCCGAGGAGTGCGCACGTGCGGCGACGGTCCACCTCGGAGCCACACTGGAGGAGATCGCCGCTTCGGAAGCTGCACCGTCGCAGGGCGAGATCGCGGAGCAGCCGTACGTCCTGCTCGCACAGCAGAGCCTCTTCGATCCGACCCGCGCGCCGGCCGGTCGGCACACGGCGTGGGCGTACTGCCACGTCCCGAACGGCTCGAGCGTGGACATGACGGACCGGATCGAGTCGCAGGTCGAGCGCTTCGCGCCCGGCTTCCGCGACCGGATCCTCGCGCGCTCGTCGCGCGGCCCGGCGGAGATGGAGCGCGACAACGCGAACTACGTCGGCGGGGACATCAACGCCGGCGCCGCGACCCTGTCACAGCTCTTCACGCGCCCCGTCGCCCGGGTCTCGCCGTATACGACGCCCCTGCCCGGCGTCTTCCTCTGCTCCGCCTCGACGCCGCCCGGAGGCGGCGTGCACGGCATGTGCGGCTATCACGCCGCTCAGGCGGCGCTCCGGTCCCTCCGCCGCTAGCGCAACGGCTGGTCGGCCGACTCCCAGCCGAGCTGCCCGGACGGCTCGCGGGGTGCCGTCTCGGCCACCTGCGCGACGGTCGTCCGCAGCGGGGTCTCCTTGAGGAACCACGAGAGGATGAACGGCACCAGCGCCAGCGCCGTCCCGAAGAGGAAGACGCCGTGGAGCGAGTGCGCGAACGCGGTCAGGACCTCATCGTGCACGTGCGCCGGCAGATGCCTGATCTGCACCGGGTTGAGCTGGACGCCGCCGCCGAGGTGCGCCGTGATGCTCCGCGGCAGGATCGCCAGTCGATCCGAGAGCCGCGAGGCGAAGATCGTGCCGAAGATCGCCACGCCGAAGGCGCCGCCGACTCCGCGGAAGAACGTGGCGGACGAGGTGGCTACGCCGATGTCCTGCGGCCGCGCGTCGTTCTGGACGACGAGCACGAGCACCTGCATCACGAGCCCGAGGCCCACTCCGACGACGACCATGTACGCGGAGGCGACCCACGAGGCCGTGTCGACCGTGAGCCGCGACAGCAGGTACATGCCGACCACGAGGACACCGGTGCCCGCGATCGGGAACGCCTTGTAGCGGCCGAAGCGGCTGATCGCGCGACCGGAGAGGATCGAGGCCACGAGCAGCCCGCCCATCAGCGGCAGCATCCGCAGACCGGCGCTCGTCGCACTCGCGCCGTAGACGATCTGCAGGAAGAGCGGGATGAAGATGATCGCGCCGAACATCGCCATCCCGATCGCGAAGCCCATCGAGTTGGCGACGGCGAACACGGGGGAGCTGAAGAGCTTGAGCGGCAGGATCGGCTCCGCTGCCCGGCCTTCCCACCACACGAAGACGATGAGCAGGACGATCCCCACGATGCCGAGCCCGACGATCCTGTCCGAGCCCCACGCGTACTGGCTGCCGCCCCAGCTGGCCAGCAGGATCAGCGCGGCGACGCCGCCGCTCAGGAGCAGAGTGCCGACGTAGTCGACGCGATGGCGCGTGTGCGGTGTGTGCAGGTGCAGGCGTGTGGTCACGATCACCAGCGCGAGCGCGCCGAGCGGCAGGTTCACGTAGAAGACCCAGCGCCACGAGAGATTGTCGACGAGGAAGCCGCCGATCAGCGGGCCGGCGACGAAGGCGACCGCGAAGACGGACCCGATCAGACCCATGTAGCGGCCCCTCTCGCGCGGCGGGACGATGTCCGCGATGATCGCCTGCGCGCCGACCATGAGGCCGCCGGCGCCGATCCCCTGGAGCCCGCGGAAGCCGATCAACTCGCCCATCGACTGGGAGAGGCCGGCGAGCATCGAGCCGGCGAGAAAGATCAGGATGGCCGCGAGGAAGATGGGCTTGCGCCCGTACATGTCGCCGAGCTTCCCGTAGAGCGGCGTCGAGACTGTGGAGGCGAGCAGGTACGACGTCACGACCCAGGAGAGGTGGTTGAGACCGCCGAGGTCGCCGACGATCGTGGGCAGTGCGGTCGAGACGATGCTCTGGTCGAGCGCAGCCAGGAACATCCCCAGCATCAGCGCGATGAACACGGTGCGCAGCGCCGCGCCGGTCAGCGTCCCGTTCTCCTGCACGGTTTCGAGAGTACTCCGTGACCCGATGGTTCGGAGACCCCCACCCGTTCAGGGGCTTGTACCCGACCGGCGGAACACATACGTTCCGATCCTGTTGTCGTCCCACAAGGAGGCGTAATGAGAAGGCGCTATCTCTGCGGCGCTTTGGCGGGGGTCCTCGTCATTGCAGCTGCAGTGTCAGCGGCCGCCGGCGGAGCGACCCCGGGCTTGAAGCACGGTCGAATCCACAGGATCACCAACTCGACGAGCACGAACTGGTCCGGCTACGCCGTCACCGGAAGCCGCTTCACGAGCGTCTCGGCGTCGTGGAAGGAACCCACGGCCACGTGCTCGGCGACGGCCTATTCGAGCTTCTGGGTCGGGCTGGACGGCGACACGTCGAACACCGTCGAGCAGACGGGAACGGACGCGGACTGCTCCGGTAAGTCGCCTCAGTACTACGCCTGGTACGAGATGTACCCGAAGTTCCCGGTCAACCTCAGCCGGCCGGTGGCGCCCGGCGACAACATGACGGCGTCCGTGACGACCGACGGCCGCGGCAACTTCACGCTGACCATCTCGGACACGACGCGGGGATGGACGAACGTGACGAAGGCGAAGCTGAAGTCGGCGAAGCTCTCGTCGGCCGAGGTCATCGCCGAGGCTCCGTCGAGCAGCGGCGGCGTCCTCCCGCTTGCGAACTTCGGCACGGCGAGCTTCACCGCGGCGAAAGCCAACGGCAGCTTGCTCACGAGCACGACACCGAACATCGATCCGATCACGATGGCCTCAGGCTCGACGGTGAAAGCGACGCCCGGCGGCATCAGCGGCGGCGCCTTCTCCGTCACCTGGAAGCACTCCTGAGCGACAGTCGGGCGGAGGATCCCCGCCGAGGGCGGCGGATCCTCCATCCGACGACGCCGTCGGGCGGCGTAGAGTTTGGGTCGTGGACGCAGCCGCCGACACCGGGACAGCGCCCGCTCGGGCCGACAGCGACAAGATCGCCCGGCTCCTGCGCGAGATCGACGCGCTGATCGCCGACGACGAGGCCGCTGACCGTCAGATCACCGGCGCCTGGCGAACCTTCGCCGACATCCTCGCCGCCGCGTACACACACACCTGGGACGCCTACAGCGTCGACCTCACCACCGACGCCGAGAGCTACCGGCAGCTCACGCGCCAGCAGCAGGACGCGGTGAAGCGGGTCTTCGGGACGATCTACCGCGCCGAGTCGATCGTCGACGACTGGATGGACCGGATCGTCGCGGCGCTGCCGCGGAAGCCCGAGTACGAGTCGATGCGGGCGGCGCTGATGACGCAGGAGCACGACGAGCGGATGCACCGCGGCAGCCTCCTCCGGGTCGCAACCGAGGTGCTCGGGATCGACGCCGCCGACGCCGACCGCGTGGCGCGGAAGTACAACAACTTCGTCGCCGAGATCCTCTTCGACCAGTTCGAGGTCGAGATGCAGCAGCTGCTTCGCGCCAACCGTCCCATCGAGGACGTCTACACCGCGATCTTCATCTACGGCGTGATCAGCGAGGACGTCGTCGCGAACAGCGACGTCGTGATCCGCCGCGGCAAGGGCCGCGGCCTCTACGACGCATACGACCTGCCGGGGATGAAGGAGGGGCAGACGAACGTCCGGCGCGACGAGGGCCGCCATGTGCGCATCGCCGTCCTCGCGACGCACCGCTTCCTCGAGGAGTTCGAGGGTGCCCCGGAGCGGCTGCTCACCGTCTGCACCGAGTACATGGACCTCGCCGACCGGATGGTGCGGCGCGCGAAGGCCTCGCACGGCCTCATCGACGCGCACCTCGCCGAGTCGTACGGGGCCGACGTCGACTCGCTCTACTACTACGTGATGAACATGAAGCGGCTCGCCGTGCGGCTCGACGAGCTCGGTCTCCGCGAGGGCGTGCTCGAGGTGAAGCGCCGCGTCGACGCGTCGATCGCCGAGCTGAGCGGCGAGAACGGGGAGCCGATCGTCGAGACACCGAGCCGGCTCCTACGGATCGTCGGGCCGCGGGTGCTGAAGCTCGCCGGGTCCACCCGCCTCACCCTCTAGCACCTGCTCGTAGCCTGTCGCCAGCCTTCTGGCGAGAAGCGGCCACGCGTACTCGCTCACCGCCCGCTCGCGCGCAGCCTTCCCTCGCTCGACGCGCACGGCCTCGTCCGAGAGCAGCCCCGCGATCGCCTCGGCGAGTGCCTCCGGGTCGTCGGGCGGGACGAGAGCACCGGTCTCCGCGGTGAGGACCTCGCGATAGCCCGGGATGTCCGAGGCGACGACCGGCGTCGCGCACGCGAAGGCGCGCGTGATCGTCATGCCGAAGCTCTCGTTGCCGAGCGACGGGGCAACGAGCAGCTTCGCCGCTGCGAGCTCTTGCGTGAGCGTCTCGTCCTCGACGAAGCCCAGCACGTCGATCCCCTCCTCCGACAGCCGCAGACGCGCGAGCAGCAAACGCACGGCAAGGGGATCGGCGCCGAGCACGCGGAGCCGGACTCCGCGGCCGCGCAACCGGGGCCAGGCCCGAAGTAGCACCGGCAGACCCTTGCGCGGGTCGTGGCGACCGGCGAAGACGATGCGGTCGGCGCGTCCGCCGGGGTCGATCGACTCCGGGATCTCCACACCGTTCGGGATGATCTCGTAGTGGCCCGGCGCGAAGGGGGCCGCGGCGAGCCGCGCCTGCTCGGAGACGGCCACGCGCAGGTCGATCCGGCCGAGTAGGAAGCCCCACAACGGCTCGGCGAGCCGACGCCAGGTCGAGTTCCCGGCCGCATGGAACGTCGCGACGGTCGGCCCGTCCCAGAGCGCGAGCGCGGCCGGGCTGAGCATCGGCGCCAGCGGCTCGTGCACGTGGATGAGGTCGAAGCTCTCGCGGGCGAGCGCACGGCGAAGCTGCGCCAGTGCGTGCGGGCTGAGGACGAGGTTCGAGAGCGCGCCGTTGCCGGGCACGATCACCGACCGGCCGAGCGGAATCACGCTCGGAGGCGGCGGGCCGGGACGTCCCTCGCGCGGGTGGAGGATGCGGCTGAAGGAGCCGGGCGGGTCGTTCCCGATCAGGAGGCGCGTCTCGATCCCGACCGCCTCGAGCGCCTGCGCCTGCGCGACGGCATGGTCGACGACGCCGCCGCCGAAGGACCACGAGTACGGCACCACGATCCCTACCTTCATCCGCGGCGAGGCTACCGGCGCCGCGCGAGCAGGAGCCCGACGACCGCACCCGCGAGCAGGAGCTGAGCCTCGACGGAGATGCCGACGCCGTGCCGGCCGCGACCGCGGTGGAAGAGCTTCTCGCCACCGACCCGGAGCCAGGGCACGAGGTGCTCGAGGTCGGGCATCGACGCGGCGGCGCCGCCGAGCACGGCCGGGTCGAGTGGGCCGCGCCGGGCCGCGAGCAAACCGAGCGCGACGAGGCCGCTGCCGATCTCGAAGCTCCGGTCGGGAATGTCCTCGTGTGGCACCCGGTCGCCGGCCATGTGCAGCGGCGGGCCGAGGAGGAGCGCGAGCGGGCGCGAGCGGACAAGAGCGCCCATCGCCGCTCCGGTCGCCACGTGCAGCGAGACGATCACAGACGGATGATCGCTTATGCTGCCCGGCGATGGGCTTCCTCGACAGGATCCGCAAGGCACTCTCGTCGGGAGAGCCTGAGGTCGCAGGCGGCGACCCCGAGGCGCAGGCGATCCTGAGCGAGGAGTACGGCGCCGGGGATCCGGACGTGCCGCTCGAGCGCCCGACGCACCACCTCGAAGGCTCCGGCGCTCCAGGACTCGAGCTGGGTGGAGCGGTCGACGACACGATCGAGGCGACCGATGCGCCTCGGGATCCGGCTCCTTAAGAGTCGCCTCCGTTAACGTTCGGTCCGGCGTGCCGGGAAGCCTGGTCGGCGAAAGCCGATGACACCTGCCCTCGCCGCCCCACTCTTCGTCGCCTCCATCGCCCTGATGCTGCTCGCGTCGGCCGGGTTCGCGCGACGACTGGACGACATGGGACTGCGGCTCGGCCTGCCGGAGGCGCTGCTCGGCCTGCTCACAGCGCTCGCCGCCGATGCGCCGGAGATCTCCGCGGCGATCTCGGCGCTCGTCCAGCACCAGCACGCGGTCGCCGTCGGCGTCGTGGTCGGCTCGAACGCCTTCAACCTCGCGGCGATGCTCGGCCTCAGCGCGATCGTCGCGGCTCGCGTCCGGGCGCGACACGAGACGCTCGAGCTCGAAGGGTTCGTCGGGCTCTGGCTGCTCGCCGTGCTGCTCGCCGTAGTCGCCGGCTGGCTCGGCGCGACCACGGGAGCCGTGCTCGTCGCCGTCGTCGTCGTGCCGTACGTGCTGCTCCTGTCGGTCGGACCGCGACTCGCTCGCAGGCTCCCTCTGGGTGCGGCGGAGTCGCGCTTCCTCGGCCGGAGCTTCGGCGAGCCTCACCGCCCGCATCGCCCGATCGACTCGCGCCGCGAAGCGGCGGGGCTGGCCGCCGTCCTCCTCGTCGCGTTGTGCCTGATCGTCGCCGGAAGCGTGGGTGCCGTGCGGGCGGCGACCGATCTCGCGGACGCGTGGTCGGTGCCGGAGGCTCTCGTCGGCGTCATCGTGCTCGCAGTCCTGACGAGCCTTCCCAACGCGTGGACCGGCGTCCGCTTCGGCCTGCAGCGCCGGGGCTCGGCGCTGATGAGCGAGACCCTGAACTCGAACTCGATCAACCTCGTGTTCGGCCTCGCCATCCCCGCCGCGCTCGGCACCTTCACCACCTTCTCGAACCTCGCGATCTTCGACCTCGCATGGCTCCTCGGGATGACCGCCGCGGCCTTCGTCCTCTTCGGCAGGCGCGGCGGCGCGGGCAGGAGCGCCGGCGCGTTCCTCATCGTCCTCTACGCCGCGTTCGTGGCAGTGCAGATCGCAGCGCACACGTAGCTAGTCCCCCAACTCGGCCGGGGACTCGAGCGCGTGCTCCTCGGGCACGACCACCCGGCCGCCGCGTGACCAGGAGGCGAGTGCCGCCACGAGGCACGCAGCGATCGCGAAGGCGAACGCCTCGTGGAGCCCGCTGCGGAAGGGGCCCGCGATCAGGTGCGGGAAGAAGGCGCGGCCGCGGATCGCCGCCGCGCTGTGGGCGGGTAGCCGCGAGAGCACGTGCGGCCCGAGCAGCTTCTGCGCCGGGTTGTAGCCGAGGAAGGCGGCGAAGAGCACTGAGACAGGCGGCAACTGGCTGACGCGGTGCGCAACCCCGGGAGAGACGCCGTGCGCGCGCAGGCCGGTCGCGAGCGAGTGCGGCAGCGTCGCCGACAGGCCGACGATCATCAGCGTGAAGAAGATCCCGATCGACAGGACCTGCGCGGAGTTCTGGAACGTCTGGTTCATGCCGCCGCCGGCTCCGCGGTGCCGCGCCGGAAGACTGTTCATCACGCCCGCGCGGTTCGGCGAGGCGAAGGCACCCATCGAGAGCCCCATCAAGAGGAGGATGCCGGCCAATTCCGGATACGAGAAGTCGACGGGCAGCATCGCGAGCAGGAAGAAGCTGAGCGCGGAGACGAGCATCCCGCCGGTCGCAAAGGGCCGGGAGCCGTAACGGTCGGAAAGGATCCCCGAGATCGGGCCGGCGATGAGGAACCCGACCGTCAGCGGCAGCATCCGGATCCCCGCCCAGAGCGGAGTCGAGGCAAAGCCGACGCCGTGCTCGGGGAGCCAGATCCCCTGCAGCCAGATGATCAGCATGAACATCAGTCCGCCGCGCGAGATCGCCGAGAGGAAGCTCGAGAGCACGCCGAAGGTGAACGCACGGATGCGGAAGAGGCCGATCTGGAACATCGGCGCCTTCGAATGCAACTCCACGTAGGCGAAGAGCGCGAGCAGGGCCGCTCCGACGGCGAGACATCCTTCGACGACGGGAGACGTCCAACCCATGGGATGGCTCCCATAGGGCCGGATCCCATACGTGATCCCGACCATCACGAGCACGAGCCCGGCGGCAAAGGTCAGGTTGCCCGCCCAGTCGATCGGCTCCCTGGTCCGCACGCCGATCTCGCGCAGGCTCCGGTACGACCAGATGGTTCCCACGATCCCGGTCGGCACCGAGACGAGGAAGACGAGCCGCCACGAGATCGGCGCGAGCACCCCGCCGAGGACGAGCCCGATGAACAGGCCGCTGATGCCCACCACGTTGTTGATCCCGAGTGCCATGCCGCGCTGATTCGCCGGGAAGGCGTCGGTGAGGATGGCCACCGAGTTCGCGACGAGGAAGGCGGCGCCGATCCCCTGCACGATCCGGAAGGAGATGAGCCAGTCGGCGCCGGCGCGGCCGTGAAGCCAGTCGATCGTGAGCAGCAGCGACGCCAAGGTGTAGATGACGAAGCCGACGTTGTACATCCGCACGCGCCCGAACTGGTCGCCGAGCCGGCCGAGACTGACGACGAGCACACTCGAGACCACGAGGAAACCGAGGATCATCCACAGCAGGTAGAAGCTGTTCCCCGGACGAAGCGGGTCGAGATGGATGCCGCGGAAGATGGCCGGCATCGCGATCAGCACGATCGAGCCGTCGATCGTCGCGAGCAGCACTCCGAGCGTCGTATTCGAGAGCGCGACCCACTTGTAGTCGAGCTTTCTCCGCTTAACAGGCAACCTGTTCAGGTTACCTGTCTACAATCTCGGCATGCCTCACCCCTCGACGCAGGTCGTGAAAGGTGCGAGCGAGCTCCGGCTCGTGCTCGGCCAGCTCATCAGGAGGCTTCGGGCGGAGTATTCGTTTCCCGTCGCGCAGGCGAGCGTCCTCAGCCGGCTCGACCGCGAGGGCGCGCAGACGGCAAGCGCGCTCGCAGCGGCCGAGCGCGTCCGGCCGCAGTCGATGGCGCAGACGCTGGCGGAGCTCGAGACCTCGGGCCTGATCGAGCGCCGCCCCGATCCCGCCGACCGGCGAAGCAGCCAGATCGAGCTCACCACCGAAGGCCGCAACCGCGTCCTCGAGGGACGAGGGCGGCGCGAGGACTGGCTCGCCGCGGCGATCGCCGCGGAACTGAACCCCGAGGAGCAACGGACGCTGCTCGCAGCCGTGCCGCTCCTGCAACGACTGACGAGGAGGTAGCAATGAAGCTCCGCTGGTACGGCCAGTCCGCCTTCCTGCTCAATGGAGGGCAGCACCGCGTCTTCATCGACCCGTTCGGCGACATGGCGAGCGCCGCGCCGAGCCGCAGCGACTGGAGCTGGCCGTTTCCGTCGATCGAAGGAGTCGACGCCGACCTGCTGCTCATCACGCACGACCACCTCGACCACAACGGCGTCGAGGCGATCGGAGGCGATCCGGTCGTCCTGGACAGGGCCGGCACGCACGAGTCGCCGGTCGGCGAGGTGGTGGGGATCGCGTCGGAGCACGACGCCGCCGCCGGCACGCAGCGCGGCGCGAACACGATCTTCCGCTTCTCGCTCGACGGCACCAGCATCGCCCACTTCGGCGACTTCGGGCAGCCCGCGCTGCGGCCGGAGCAACGCGAGGCGCTCGGAGACGTCGACGTGCTCATCCTTCCTGTCGGCGGCGGACCGACGATCGCGCCGGACGCTGCCGCCGAGCTCGTACGCGAGGTCCGGCCCGCGCTCGTCGTCGGGATGCACTACCGCACGCCGGGGGGACTGGAGTTCCTCGACCCGCCCGACGCGTTCCTGGAGGCGCTGGGAGCTCCGGTCGAGCGGCTGGAGACGAGCGAAGTCGAGGTCGAGCCGCTACTCGGCACCCGCGAAGAGCCGGTCGTCGCTCTGCTCGCACCGCCCCTGAGCAACGGGTAAGCATCCCGTTAAGGCGCTGGGCGGGAGCTCGAGTTCCCGGTTACCGTAGGAGGGAGTGCGGTTGGCGACGCCTGGAAGACGGTGGAAACTCGGGTTGGTCGGCGCGGCGGCGACGTGTGCCGTCGTCGGCACTCTCGCGGGCGCCGCGCGCTCTGCGACGACGACATTCGACGAGAGCCGGACGATCCAGTTCAACGGCCGCCCGACGTTCCCCATCGTGCTCTCACCCGGGCCGTCGCTCGGCTCGACCACCCCTACGGGCGCGAACGGCCTCGCCGAGACCGCGGCGGCGGGCGTGAACATGTACCGCACCGGAACCGGAGGGATCTGGTCGGACGCCGACCTCAAGACCGCGCTCGCCTGGAACCGCGCTGCAGCTGCACTCCACGTCTTCACCTGGCCGAACCTCGGCGGCTACTCGCAGGCGCTGCCCGGCTCGCCGCAGGACGTCGGTCTGGCGAATGTCGTCAACACACTGACGAGCGACCCGAGCGGTAGCGCGATCGCGATGTGGAAAGGCCGCGACGAGCCGTGGTGGAGCGAGATCGCACCGTCGGCGCTCCAGTTCGCGTACTGCCGCGTCACCGGGCGCGGCAACCCTTCCTGGTGCGATGGGGAGCTCCCGCTCGACCCGAGTCAGCTCTGGGTGACCATCGAGGCTCCGCAAGGCACCGCTGCCGACCTCGCGCCGTACTCCGCTGTCACCGACGTCCATGGCGTGGACATCTACCCGGTGACGCTGGCGCACCCACAGCCGAACCTGCAGAGAGTCGGCAACTGGACGAGGTCGTTGGCGTCCGTCACGCCGCTGGGACCGGTGTGGACGACCCTCCAGATCTGCGCGAGCGGAAGCTTCGACAAGACGACCGGCGACTCCATCCTTCCCACGTACCAGCAAGAGCGGTACATGGCCTACGACGCGATTCTGAACGGGGCGAAGGCGCTCACCTTCTTCGGTGGCGACAAGTCGAACTGCTTCACCGGAACGGACTCCCAGTACGGCTGGAACTGGAGCTTCTGGCAGAGCGTGCTCGCGCCGCTCATCCAGCAGATCTCCGCCAAGAGCCCGATTGCGCCGGCGCTCGTGAACGGGGCGAGCGCTCCGCGCGTCACCACCGGCAAGGGCATGGAGGCGGTGTTGCGGCAGGGAACCTCCGTCGACGACCTCTGGCTCATCGCGGCGCGGAACGGCGCGGGCACGAGGACCGTGACCATCAAGGGCCTCCCGGGCTGGGCGCGTCGCGGCAGCGTCTACACCGAGGACCGGTCTGTCACCGCTTCACACGGGTCGTTGCGCGACCGCTTCAATCAGTGGGACGTCCACGTCTACCACTTCGTCGAGCCGCTCATCCTGCGGAAGGCGACGCCCGGGAAGGCAGCGGCCGGCGGGCATGTGGCGCTGCAGGGCAAGGGTCTTGCCGCCGTGAGCAGGGTCAGCTTCGGCGGCGCCAAGGCACGGTTCAAGGTCGTCGGGGATGGCAAGCTCGTGGTCACGGTTCCCCAACGTGCGCGAAGCGGGCCGATCGTCGTTACCTCGCCGCTCAAGCAAGTACAGAGCAAGGCGACCTTCGTGATCGTCCCGCGCCCGGCGAAGAAGCCGCGGATCAGCGGGGTGCCCCATCTCGGTCACCGCCTGAAGGCGACGACGGGCACGTGGTACGGCGACCCGGTGTCGGGCTACACCTTTAGCTGGCTGGCGTGCAATCGCCGTGGGCTCGACTGCCGGCCTGCGCCCGGCGCGACGAGCGAGACGCTGAAGCTCGGCCCGCAGCAGCTCGGCAAGCGGTTGCGCGTGGTCGTCACGGCTCACACCCACTCGGCCAGCGGCAGCTTCCGCTCGCCGGCGACCGGGGTCGTCAGCGGCTAGGGCTTCTTCTTGATGAGCTTGCCCGAGGGCGAGAGCACGTACCAGAGACCCCCGTTGAGCTTGGTGGCCTGCCCATTCGCCTGGCCGGGCTTCGAGTCGCCGGCGTACGTGTAGAGCGGCCAGCGGTTGTATGTGACGACGCGGCCACCGCTCGGGTTCTTGTCCGAGCCGAGGAGCTTCGCCTTCGCCGAACCGCCCGCCGTCGGCTTCTGTCCCTGCTTCAGCTTGAGCGGCGGCCAGACGGCCGCGCACGAGCCCTTGCAGGTCACCTTCTTCTGATGGTCCGGCACGAACATGTAGAGCGTGAGGCCCTTGCTGTTGACGAGGATGGTGCCGAGCTTCTTCACGCTCCGCGTATTCACGGTGGCGGCCTTCGTCGCGTGACGCGACGCCGCGACGCCTGATCCAGCGGCCAGGCCGGCCGCCAGCACGGCGACCAGAGCGATGAGACCGGCTCTACGGGTAAGCATCGAAGCCACTCTAGCCGCAGTTGCATAAAGAAAGGCGGCGGGCTAGCCCGCCGCCTTTCAAAGCTCCGCCGCAGAGTTGTTGCCGTCAGCCCCGAGCGAGAGTCAAATTGATCATCTCGCGCCTTGGTCCTGCCCGGCCTCCCCCTTTTGGGGGATCTGAATACCGGTCAGCTCTGTGAGCTCGCCACGAGCGAGAGCGGCGGCCGGCCGACCGGTTCTTTGTAGAGGAGCCGCTCGACTTCCTCCGCGGGCGCGGGCCGCCCGAACAGGTATCCCTGGCCGTAGAGGCAGCCCATCTGCCGCAGACGCTGCGCCTGCGCGGGATGCTCGATGCCCTCGGCCACAGCCGCCAGGCCGAGCGAGTCCCCGAGCCGCAGGATCGCATCGACGAACGCCTCGTCGGCATCTTCACCGACCAGCCTGTCGACGAACGGCTTTGGAATCTTCAACGACTCGATCGGGAACTCCGCGAGGCGGCTGAGCGAGGAGTAGCCCGTGCCGAAGTCGTCGATGCTCAAGCCCACTCCGAGGTCGCGCAGCCGTCGCATCGCGACAAGCGCGCCGTCGCTTCCCTGGATGACGCCCGACTCGGTCACCTCGATCACGAGCCGGCTGGGCTCGACGCCGTAGCCCTTGAGCGCCTCGGCGAGCGTGTCGACGAGCCGCTCGTTGGCGAGCTCGGCGGCCGCGAGGTTGAGCCAGATGCTCAGCCTCGTGGGCCAGCGGCGGGCGGCTTCGAGAGCCTGCTGGAGGACGAGCCGCCCGAGCTCGATCGTCAGCCCGGCCTCTTCCGCAGCGGGAAGGAAGTCCGCCGCGGCGAGCAGGCCGCGCGTCGGATGCGGCCAGCGGGCGAGGACCTCGAAGCCCTCGATCCCCCCGTCCGCCAGCCGCACGACCGGCTGGAAATGAACAAGGATCTCGCGGCGGTCGATCGCCGCCTCGAGGTCGAGGCCGAGCTGCCGCTGCGCGCGAAGCTTCTCGTGGAGGTCCGCCTCGTACAGGGTGTACGCGCGCTCCGACCGCTTCACGCTGTACATCGCGATGTCGGCGTTGCGGATGAGGTCCTCGCCGGTCGTGTCGCGCGCCGCGCCGACCGCGATGCCGACGCTCACGTGGCAGGCGACGTCGCCGCACTCGAGGGCGTACGTCCCGTCGATCGCGTCGAGCACGCGCCGCGCGACGGCAAGGGCGGTCTCCGCCTCCGCGTCGCGGACGAGCACCGCGAACTCGTCGCCGCCGAGCCGGCCGGCAAGATCCTGGGTGCGGATCGCGCCCTCGAGCCGGCGCGAGAACTGCGAGAGGAGCTCGTCGCCCGCGCTGTGACCCCACGTGTCGTTGACCGTCTTGAAGCGGTCGAGGTCGAGATAGAGGACGGCCGTCGAAGAGCCACCCTGGAGTTCTTGCTCGACCGTCTCGACCAGATTGAGGCGGTTGGGGAGGCCCGTGAGCGCGTCGTGATACGCCTGGTGGCGGAGCTGCTCCTTGAGCTGCGTCACCTCGGCGAGCGAATGCTCGAGCCTGCCGTTCTCGAGCAGGATGCTCGCATGGCCGGCGAAGGTACCGAGGAGCTCGACGTCGGCCTCCACGAACGTGCTGACGTCGCCGAGACGCTCTCCGACGACGAGCAGCCCGAAGGTTCGATCCTCTCCGCGTAGCGGGGCCACGATCGCGTCCTCGAGCCGACGCGCCTCGAGGAAGGCGTCGAATGCGTGGGTGGCGCGGCGCCGCGCGAGCAGCGTCGGGGACCCGAGGGTTGAGACCTCTGCGAACGCAGCCGCGTCCTCGGAGGCAAACCGCTCCTCCGGGTGCATGAGCAACTCGCCCTCCGCACCGCTGACACTCCGCAGCGGGCCTTCGTCGTCGGAGACCGGCAGGAGAAGAATCTCGGCGTACTCGGCTCGGAGCAGCCGGCGCGCAGCGACCAAAAGCTGCCCGACCGCGAGGCCGAACTCCGGTGCGCCCTGGGTCGCGCGCATCGACTCGTAGAGAAACTCCACGTGCTCGCGCTGCTCCCGCTGCTCCATGTAGCCGCGGAAGGCGGCGACGCAAGCCAGAACCGGGACGATGAGGAGGACGACCGCGAGCGGGCGGGCTTCGAGGAGCTCGACCACGGCGAGCCCGAGCGAAGCTGTCGCGAGCGCTCCGATCGTCGAGGTGAGCAGTGTTCGTAGCAGCTGGGGTGCGTGGAAGCGCTCCTCGGCGATGGCGATCACGGCCGAGACGAGCAGGATGCCGAGCACGTGCGCGACTGCGCAGGCGAAGAGCACCAGCGCCCAGATGTGCGGTGCCGAGTCGCCGGCAGCGGCGACCGAGCGGAAGATGACCAGGGCGATTCCGCTGCAAAGCGGGAGCTCCGCGAGGTTGAACGCGAACTTGACCAGCTGGCGCTGGCTCTTCCACCGGGTCACGATCAGGGCGACGAGCGTTCCCACGAGCTGCCCGATCAGGAGCGCGACGGGCGCGGCGAGCAGCAGGCCGAGCGTGAGCCCGATCTCGGTCAGCGAGAGCGTGTGAGCCTGCTTGCGGAACTGCAGGTGTACGACAAAAACCTCGGCGAAGAAGAAGGCGAGCGCAAGCGCCCACCACGGGAGGTACGGGCCCTGCACGAACGCGGGGTGGCCGAAGTTGTCGAGTGCGAACGCCCACACGAGCGTGCACGCGAGGACCAGGGCCCCGTTGAAGGCCCAGACGCGCCCTGGCCCGTGGAAGGCCTCGCGCGCAGCAGCGCCGTACGGCCGCAGCCGTTCTTTCGGCGCGCGACGCGAACGGGTCAGGGGCCGGCCCGCGATCACCGACCCCTCCCGCTACTGATCAGCCCCAGCTCGCTCCGAGCCATTCGTCTCCCGACCAGCTCGAGCCGCTCCAGCTCGAGCCGCTCCAGGAGCTCCCGCTCCACGAGCTGCCGGACCAGGACGAACCGCTCCACAACTCGTCCGACCAGCTCGAGCCGCTCCAGGAACTGCCCGACCAGCTCGAGCCGCTCCAGGAGCTGCCCGTCCAGGTCGAGTCGTTCCAGACTCCGCCGGACCAGCTGCTGCCGGCGGCCTCGAGGGCCGCGATCGCGGCCGACTCGAAGGGCTTGCCGAAGATGTCCTGCTCGCCCTGGAGCACGACGCCGTTCAGCGAGATGTGGTCGCTGCCGCGCGAGGCCTCGAGCGAGCCGTTACCGGCCGAAAGGGTCTTGACTCCCCAGCGACTGAGGTACTGCTTCGGCGTGAGGTCCGGGGCGACAGGCGCGGCGAGCAGCTCGTTCATGTCGAGCTCACCGCAACCCTGCCGCTTCCAGTTGTAGGAGTGCAGCTTGTCGCAGCTCGTGATCAGCATCTCCTTCACCTGATCGGGCGTCAGCTGCGGATAGCGCTGCAGCAGGTCCGCAGCCGCGCCGGAGACGTAGGCCGTCGCCTCCGAGGTGCCGCTGCCCCGGAAATACTGGTCGCTCAGCGCGCCCGCCGGATAGTTCTGGTCGACGTAGGAACCCGGTACGCGGAGGCCCTGCATGTGCGAGCCCGGAGCGATCAGATCCGGGCCGCGGCAGCTCTTGCTGCAGCTCGCAGCGCCGGCGGAAAACGAGGCGACATGATCGTCGGACGACGTCGCCGTCCCCATCGTGTCCGCGGCTCCGACTCCGAGAATCTGTGGGTCGTAGCCCGGATCGGAAAGACCCGGCGCGCTCGCGCCGGTCTGGTAGCCCGAGTTGCCGGCCGCGGTCACGACGACGATGCCGGCCTTCCACGCCTGGTCCACCGCGTACGCGAGCGGATCGACCCGGTACGGCTGCGTCGAGTTCGTGCCGTAGGAGAGATTGAGGACGCGAATGTTCATCCCGTCGTCGTTGCGGTGCTGCACGACCCAGTCGATCGCCGCGATGACCTGGCTCACGTCGACACCGCCGTCCGCGACGCCGACTTTGAGCGAGACGATGCGGCTGTCCGGCGCAACGCCGCGGTAGCCGCCCGGCTGGCCGTCGTTGCCGGCGATGATCCCCGCCATGAACGTGCCGTGGCCGTTCGTGTCGAGGTTCTGGAGGCTGGGGTCCTGCGACTCGAGCGAGAGGTCCGGCCCGTTGATGACCTTCCCGGGCGCGTTCAGCCCAGGAACCGGCGCGACACCCGTGTCGATGACGGCGACGTCGACTCCTTCGCCGGTGTAGCCGGCGTTCCACCACGCCTGCACGCCGTCGGCGGCGGTGACGTTCTGCATCGAATAGGGATCCGAGGCGGCGTCGTAGGAGGAAGAGCCCCACGAGGCGCCCGCGCGGACACCGCCGAGCGCCAGTGCCAAGATGAGAGCGAGCAGGCCCGCTTGCCAGGCCCGGAAACGAGAAGCGTCGCGCTTGGTGAGGTTGGACCCCACGTCTACCTCCTTGTCGCGACCGCCCTGATGCCGCAGAACGAGCCGCAGTAGCCGCCAATCAGTGAGCGCAACGTAGGTGGCGATCGGAGAGCGATCCTCCCGCGAAAGGGGGAGCCTTTTCGCTCGGATGAGGGATCTTGAACGCGAGCCGAATACCATCGACCGGCGTGAGCGCCGTTCTCGAGTCGACTCCGCCCCGGTTCACGGCCGAGGCGGCCGCTCGGATCGCAGCGGAGCTGTTCGGCGTGCACGGCGGCGCGTCCGAGCTAGGCAGCGAGCGCGATCAGACGTTTCTGCTCGAGAACTGTGTGCTCAAGATCTCGAACGGCAGCGAGGACGTGGCGGTGCTCGACCTGGAGGAGGCCGCGGTCGCGCACGTGACGGCGGTCGACCCGGACCTGCCGATCGCCAGGCAGCTCGCGCCCCGGGCAGCGTTCGACGGCCACCAGGTGCGGTTGTTCGAGCGCCGCCGAGGCCGCAAGGCCGGCGCGGAGCTCGACGACACGGCAGTGCACGGGATCGCCGAAATGCACGCCCGCCTCTGTCTCGCGCTCCAGTCGTTCTTCCACCCTGCGGCCGGCCGCGAGCTGCTGTGGAACCTCCGCGCCGCCCCGCGGCTGCGTCCTCTCGCTCCGCGACGTCGCCGATCCGGCCCGGAAGGCGCTCGTTGCGCGCACGCTCGATCGCTACGAGGAACGCGTCCTGCCGCAGTGGGAGCGTCTGCGCGCCCAGGTCGTGCACGGCGACTTCAACCTCGACAACCTCCTGCTCGACGAGCACGGCCGGGTCACCGGAATCCTCGACTTCGGCGACTGCTGCCACACGGCGCTCGCGGCCGACGTCGCGGTCGCCCTCGCCTCCTTCCTGCGCGGTCGGCCGCCCGAAGACGCATTCCGCATCGCCCGGATCGCGCTGGACGGCTACGGCTCGACTCTTCCGCTCGAGTCACTGGAGCTCGAACTGCTCGGCGACCTCGTCGCCGCGCGACTCGCGGCGATCGTGTCGATCAGCGCGTGGCGAGCGCGGCGCTTCCCCGAGAACGCTTCGTACATCGAGGCCTGGGACGACGACTCCTGGCGGCTGCTCGAGCTACTCGACGGACTGGGCCCGGATGAGGTCGCGCGTGAGCTCGGCGCACAGGTCCGCTCGGCCGCGACCCCGGATCTGGCGCGGCGGCGGAACCAGGCACTCGGGGCGCTCCTCACCCCGCTGACCTACACGCGTCCTGTGCACGCGGCGCGCGCCGAGGGTGTCTGGATCTACGAGCCGGACGGACGGCGCCTCCTCGACGCGTACAACAACGTTCCGGTCGTCGGGCACTGCCACCCGCGAGTGACCGAGGCGGTAGTCCGCCAGACACGGCTGTCGGCGGCGAACGCACGCTACCTGGCGGAGCCGCTGGTCGAGCTCGCAGAGCGGCTGCTCGCGACGTTTCCGGCGGAGGCCGGCCTCGACACGGTGCTGCTCGTCAACTCCGGCAGCGAGGCGAACGACCTCGCGTGGCGGCTCGCGGCCGAGTCGACCGGCCGCGGCGGGGCACTCGTGACCGAGAACGCCTACCACGGCATCACAGCCGCGACGACCGCGCTCTCACCCGAGGACTGGCCGCAACAGCGCAAGGCGTCCCGGATCGCCCGGATTCCGCCGCTGGGAAGTGGCGCCGACCTGGCCGCCGCCCTGGACGAGGCGCTCGAACAGCTTGACGGAGACCTAGCCGCGACGTTCCTCGACGGCTCGCTCATGAGCGACGGGATCTACACGCCGTCGGCCGCCGAGTTGCGCCTCCTCGTCGAACGAACGCATGCCGCGGGAGGGGTCTACGTCGCAGACGAGGTACAGGCCGGCCACGGCCGGCTGGGTCCCGAGCTGTGGTCGTTCGCGCAGCACGGCATCGCGCCGGACGTCGTGACGCTCGGCAAGCCGATGGGCAACGGCTATCCCGTCGCCGCGGTCGTGACGCGGCGGGAGCTCGCCGAGCGGTTTCCCTACGCCGGCCGGACCTTTTCCACTTTCGGCGGCAACCCGGTCGCGGCGAGCGCGGCGCTGGCCGTGCTCGACGTTCTCGCGGACGAGCGGCTGCCCGAGCGGGCCGCCGGAGTCGGGGAGCGCTTCCGGGTAGCCGTCGAGAGCCTCGGCAAGGCGGACATCGTCGAGGTGCGCGGCACGGGGCTTCTCGCCGGCGTCCAGCTCTCGAGCGAAGGGTTGGCGATGCGCGTCGTCGACGAGCTGCGCGAGGAGGGAATCCTCGTCGGGCGCACCGGAGCAGCGGGCGACGTGCTCAAGATCCGGCCCCCGCTCGTCTTCACGGATGAACACGCGGAGCTCCTCGTCGCCGCGCTCGGCCGCATTCTCGACTGAATCGTTACGAAGTCGTATCGTCCCGTCCGTGGCCGTGGAGCAGACCGATGCCCAGCTCGTCTCGCGTTGCCGCGGCGGCGACCCCGACGCCTGGAACGAGTTCGTGGAGCGCTTTTCGCGCTATGTCTATGCCATCTGCGGCCGCGGCTTCCGCCTGCCGCAACACGACGCCGAAGACGTTTTCCAGGAGGTCTTCTCTCGCGCCTTCGAACGGCTCTCCGAGCTGCGGAACGACGACGCCGTGCGCCCGTGGCTCGCGCAGCTCACGCGGCGGCTCTGCATCGACCGGCTGCGCCTGAACGCCCGCGACAATCCAGCCGACGCGGATCCGGACGAGCAGGAGGTCGAGGACGTGCTGGCGACCCTCGACGACGCGATGACCGTTCGCGCCGCGCTCGACAAGGTTGGCGACCCGTGCCGTGAGATCCTCGACCGTTTCTTCTGCCGCGATGAGAGCTACCACACGATCGGCGACATGCTCGACATCCCCGCCGGCACGATCGCGAGCCGGATCTCTCGCTGCCTCGACAAGGTTCGTGCCGAACTCGATGGAAGGAGTCGGGCCTCTCAGCCGTCATGAAGATTGAGATGAACGAATTCGACGAGGAACGGATCGGCCGGCTGCTACGACTCCTGCCTCCTGCACCCGAGGGCTGGGTGCGCGCGGCACAGGAGCTGCCGGCTGCGCGGGCGGTGCTCGACGAGCTCGTCGCGCGTGCCGAGCAGGACGCCGCGTTCCGGCTCCAGCTCCGGGCCGACCTCGAGCGTGCGATTGCCGCCGCCGGTTACGAGCCCTCGCCGTTCATCGTCTCCCGGCTGCGACAGCTCCTCGAGGCGGTCTGATACGCGCGGTACGAGCGCCGGTTGAGACACTGCGGCAGTGTTCACCGGCCTCTCCCTCCCCGCGCTCCTCGAGGAGCTGGCCGCGCCGCGCGAGGTTCCGGGCGCAGGCACGGCGCTTGCCGTAGCACTCGCAACCGCCGCAGCTGTCGTGCAGATGGCCGCGCGGCTCTCGCCGGAGAGCTGGACCGACGCCGCCGGAGTTGCGGCCCAGGCGGAGGCGCTGCGCGAGCGCGCCGTACTGCTTGCCGACGAGGATGCAGAGGCGTACCGGCGGGCGCTCGAAGCGCGGGCGGCGGCCGACGAGACGGCGAAGCCGGAGCAGCGCGATTGGGCGCTCGGACGCGTCACCGCCGCAGCAGCCGAGCCGCCGCTCGCGCTCGCCCGTCTGGCCGCCGACCTGACCGAGCTCTGCGCAGCGGCCGGATCGCGGGTCGAGCCGCGCGTCCACGCCGACGTGGCAGCCGCGGCCGCACTTGCGTCCGCCGTAGCGCGTGGAGCGCGCGAGCTCGTGGCCGCGAACCTCACCGCGCTTCCCGGCGACACGCGGGTGGAGGAAGCCGATCGCCTCGTCGCCGCCGCTGAGACTGCGGCGAAGTCGGTCTAGAAGCCCTGGAACGCAAGAAGACCCGGCGGGGCCGGGCCTTCTCATGTGACGGGTCAGGTTCTCACTTCCTAGACGGGCGGTGCAGCCGAAATCTTCCGCCTCTCCCTCGGGACAAGCAAAGGGCCCGGCGTGAGCCGGGCCCTCAATCCGGTGCCGATTTCCTCAGGCTCCGCGGTGGACGTGGCCCTCGACCTCGTCGTCGGCGGGCTCGTCGTTCGCTCCGTACCTGGTGGTGTGACCCTCGACCTCGTCCTCGGTCGACTCGTCGTTCGCGCCGTAGCGCGTGGTATGACCCTCGACCTCGGTCTCCTCATCCTTGCGCTGCTCCTCGGACATTGCTCCTCCTTTTAGAAGCCTTTGCGCCTCGTCCGGCGCTCTCGACTCTCTAGACGTGCCTGGGGGGACGAATCTTCCCACCGGCTCTTCAAATTCGCAACCGTGCCTGCCATCCTGCGTCGCGTGGGCCGCTTCGCCGCTTCGCTGCAGGCATTCCGGAGGGTCTTCGCCAACCCTCCCGTGCGCGACGTCCAGATCGCAGGGGTCGGCTCGACGCTCGGCATCTGGGCGTACGGGGTAGCGCTTCCGGTCTACGCGTACCACGCCGGGGGAGCACGCGCAGTGGGCCTGCTGTTCTTCGCACGGTTCGTGCTCGCGGCGCTCGCAGGCCCGTGGCTCGGCATCCTCGCCGATCGCTGGTCTCGCCGGAGAGTGATGCTGACCTCGGATCTCCTGCGCTGCGCGATCCTGGCCGGGATGACGGCGGTCGCGAGCGCCGGCGGCAATGCCTATGTCATCTACATCCTCGCGGTCACGTCGACCGTCGTCGCCGTCGCCTACGGCCCCGCGCAGGCCGCGTTGCTGCCCTCCCTCGTGAACTCTCCCGAGGAGCTGACTGCGGCGAACGTCGTCGGGAACACGATCTCCAGCGTCGGCATGTTCGCGGGACCCGCGCTCGGCGGCGTCCTCCTCGCGCTCAGCGGCCCGGCGGCGGTGTTCGCATTCACGGGCGCGCTCACGCTCTGGTCCGTCGCGTTCGTCCTCCGCATTCCGCGCGACCAGCCACCCGCGCCACCGGAGCGGCCGCACCTCATGACCGAGCTGACGGCCGGGTTCACGACCGTGCTCCAAAAGCCGGCTCTGCGCGTGGTGGTCGGGCTCAGCTCTGCGCAGGCGCTCATCGACGGAGCGATCGAGGTCCTGCTCGTCGTGCTCGCATTGCGGCTCCTGCACGGCGGCAACGCCACCCTGGGCTGGCTGAACACAGCCATCGGTATCGGCAGCATCCTCGGAGCGGTCATGGTCGCGGTCGTCGCCGCCCGCCGCCGGTTGGCGGGAGGATTCGCGATCGGGCTCCTGCTCTCGGCCGTGCCGCTCGCGCTCTGCGCCGCGGTGTACTCCCTGGCCCCGGCACTCATCCTCGTCGGCGCCCTCGGCGCAGGCGCGATCTTCGTCCAGGTCAACAGCGTGACCCTGCTGCAGCGCTCGGCCGAGAACGAGGTGATGGGCCGCGTGTTCGCCGTCCAGGAGAGCCTCCTCATGGCCGGATTGGCGATCGGCTCCCTCGTAACCCCCGGCGTCGTCGACTGGCTCGGCCCGCGAGGAGCGCTGATCGCGGCGGGAGCGGTGCTACCCGTGCTGCTCGTCTTGCTCTGGCCGAGCCTGCGGCGCATCGACGACGAGGCCGTGATCGCCGAGGAGCCGCTCGAGCTGCTGAGGAGGATCGAGATCTTCGAGCTGCTCCCCGAGCCGGTGCTCGAGCGCCTGGCGGACGAGGCTACGCCGGTGTCGGTCGCGGCGGGTCAGGTCGTCGTCTCCCGCGGCGAGGCGGGTCGCCACTTCTACGCCATCGCCTCCGGAAAGGCAGCCGTGGACCTCGACGACGGCACCATCCGGGAGCTCGGGCCGGGCGAGGGCTTCGGCGAGATCGCCCTGCTGCGCGACGTCCCGCGGACGGCAACCGTGCGAGCTGTCGAGCCGCTCCGGATCTACGCCGTCGAGCGGGACGATTTCATCGCCGCCGTCACCGGCCACGAGCCCACGCTGGCGTCAGCCGAGAACATCGTGACCTCGCGCCTCCCCGCCGGGGCTCTCGCCGGGTAGCAGGGCGAAAGCGTCAGCTTCGCGAGCTATCGGCGAGCACTCGGTCGAGGGCACGCAGCAGCTCGAAGGCGGTGTCCTCCTCGCGCTCCTCGAGGCGCGCGGCAACGCGCGCCAGCGGCGCAAGGCGGCCTTCGCCGGCGAGCGCCTCTCGCGCGCGGCGTGCCCGCTGCAGTAGGTCGAGCGCGATCGCCGCCTGGTTCGCGAACAGGCCGAGGAGGTCGATTTCCCTCAGCCTGACCCGCGAGTCCTCGGGACGGTCGAGCACGTTGAGCACCCCGAGCGCGCGCTCCTCGACGAGCAGCGGGACGGCCATCATGCTCTTCGGAACGTAGCCCGTCGACTCCGCGGCCGAGCGCGACCAGCGCGTGTCGGCGCTGAGGTCGTCGACGATCAGCGGCTGGCGCGTCGTGAGCACCCAGCCGGCGATGCCCGTGCCGGCCGGGAACCGCATCCCGATCAGCTCGTCCTCCCCTTCGCCCGCGACCGCCTCGAAGACGAGCTCGTCCGCCTCCTCGTCGAGCAGGAAGACAGACGCAGCCTTGGCGCCGAAGATCGCGCGCGCGACCTCGACGGTCGCCTGCAGGAGTGCGCGGTGCGCCTCGTCCGCGCCCAGCACGCCGGCGGCTACAGCGGCTTCGAGATCGCTCACGCCGCGGCCCCCTGGGCGTTCGAGGCCGTCTGGTGAAGGACGCTCTTGAGCTGGAACGGCGTCAGGTCCGAGTGCTTGCCGAGGATGAGCGCGCAGATACCGGCAATGTGGGGCGTGGCGAAGCTGTTGCCCGTGCAGCGGAGCGTGCCGCCGCCGAGCCACGCGACGTCGAGATCGAGGCCGCGTCCGAAGAACTCGACCGGCGGCGAGGGGTTGTAGTAGAACGTCAGCGGATCGGGCTCCTCGTGGCTTCCGACGGAGATGACGCTCGCGAAGCGCCACGGGAAGCTCTCGACCGGCATGTTGTGAGCCGAGGCGACGAGCAGCACACGCTTGAAGTAGGCACGGTCGGCCAGCTCGTGGAGCCGCTCGACGTACTTCGTCCGTGTCGTCGAGAGGCTCATGTTCACGACCTGGAACTCCTGCTCGATCGCCCACTCGAGCCCGCGCAACAGGATCTCGCCGCCGCCCTTGTAGCCGGCGCCGAGGACGCGGACGCTCGTCAGCTCGACGTCCGGCGCGATGGCACGCACGACCCCGGCGCACGCCGTTCCGTGCCCGCAGAGGTCGCCCTCGCCGTCGTCGAGCACCTGCAGCTCGCCGTCTTCGTCCCTGAGGACGGCGACCGAACGGTCGACGCGACCGACGAGCGGATGGTCGAGCTCGACGCCGCTGTCGAGGATGCAGACCCGGACGCCGGCGCCGGTCGAGCCACCCCACGCCCACTCCCGCGTCACCTGCTCCGGCAGGGTGACCGGCATGCGGATCCGGTCGACCGCCTCCGCCGGCAGGCTCCAGGCCGGAAGATCTTCCTCTTCGGAGTGCTCGTGCAATTCCGTCACAGCGCTCATCGCACGCCGATCATCGCAAGATCTGCACGGCAGTCCCGAGGGGAACGGTCCGCATCAGATAGCGCAAGTCCGCCTCGGTCGCGTGCAGGCAGCCGGCCGAGACGGCCGAGCCCTGCCCGGAGCCGGCGTGGATCGCGACGTAGTACGTGATGCGCGTGTTCCAGCCCTGTGGCAGATTCGGCTGCCGCGCGGTCAGAGCGAGGATGCAGCAGCCGAAGGCAGGACCGAACGGGCCTGTCAGCTTCTCGGCGACCGCGAACCGGCCGGTGGGGGTGGGCGAGCCGGGAGCTCCGATCCCGACCGGGATGGTCCGCATCAGCCGTCCGTCTCGGAGGACGTACAACTCCCGCCGGGAGAGTGAGGCGCGAAGCGTCCAGCGGATCGGCTGGACGGTCACGTCGCGACCGAACTCTGCCCAGCCGTGACGGCCGTTCGGCAGTGCCTCGGCCGTCACCTCCACCCAGCGGCCGCGGACTGCGACGACGCCGAGGACCAGGGGGCCGCCAAGCGGACCGCGCGGCCCGACCCGCACGAGCGTTCGTCCGCCCGGGCTCGCGCGAAGGACAACGGAGTTGTGCAGCGGCCGCGCGGCAAGCGCCGCAGTCGTGCCGCTCGCCGGCGCGGCGGCATGCGAGGCAGCCATGGCAGCAGCCGCGAGATATGTGATCAACGCGTTGCCCATCCGCCCGCAATTCTGCCCGAGCGGGCGTCAGCCGCTGTGGGCTCGGAGCCAGGCCGCGAGGTTTCGCGCCTGCTCCGCGGCGTTCGTCCCGGCCGCCGGCGCGACGATCCGCTGCTGCGTGGTGGGCGGCGGCGTCGCTTGCCCGCCGCCGGCGTTGAGAGCGACGGCGACCGCGAGGCCGGCGAGTGCGGCCACGACGAGCGCGGCAGCTGCGGCGAGCCGCCGCGTCGTCCAGCGCCTGCGCGCTCTGGCGGGCCGCGCGAGGATCTCGGTCGCGCGCCGCGTCGGACCCGCCGGCAGCGACCGGGTCGCCGCCTCGGACGCGACCGGCGCGAGCGCCCTCGCGAGCGCCGCCGCCGAGGCCGGCCTGTCCTCCGGTCTGAACGACAGGCACGCGGTCATCGCCGCGACGAGCTGGGCCGGAACGTCGGGACGGCGAGCTGCGAGGTCGGGAGCCTGGAAGCCGTCTTCCGATCCGAGCTCGGCCAACGAGCCGGCCGTCCCCGACGGCTCACCCGTGAGGAGCTCGTACAGCACGGCCCCGACGGCGTAGATGTCCGCCGCGGCGGTGACCTGCTCGCCGCGTGCCTGCTCGGGCGCGAGGTAGCCGGCCGTGCCGAGCACGGTCCCGGCGAGCGTGAGCCGCGTTCCCTCGTAGCCGACGGCGATACCGAAGTCGCCGAGCTTCAGCACCCCGTCGGTGCCCAGCAGGAGATTCTGCGGCTTCACGTCCCGGTGCACGAGGCCCGCGGCGTGGGCGGCGGCGAGGCCCGCGCACATCTGCATGCCGAGCGTCGCCGCCTCGGCCGGAGGCAGCGGCCCGCGCCGCGCGACGAGCTCGGCGAGCGTCTCGCCCTCGACGTACTCCATCGCGATGAAGGGACGGCCGTCGTCCTCGCCGACGTCGAAGACGCGTACGACGTTCGGATGCGCGAGCCGAGCCGCCAGGCGTGCCTCGCGGACGAAGCGCCGGCGCAGCTCCTCGTCCCGCGCGAGGTTCTCGGCCAGCCGCTTCAGCGCGACCGGGCGGTCGAGCTCGACGTCTCGGGCGAGGTCGACGGTCGCCATCGCTCCGTGACCGAGCGGACGTACGAGCTCGTAGCGCCCCGCGACGCGCGTGACCACGCTCATCCGTCGCCCTCGTGTCCGCCGTGCGCGTGGTCGTCGTGCTTCGGCGGCTTGGGTTTCTTGCCCGGCTGAGGCGGCCCCTTCGGCGGGGCGGGGGTGACCTTCTGCGCAGGAGGCGTGCAGGTGATGCGGTTGGCGAGCGAGTTCACCGAGTCGAGAAGCGGGTTGCGAAGCCGCTCCGGGACCTTGCCACCGGCCGAGATGACCTCGGTGCGAAGCGAGTTGGCGAGCCGGCGGGCGCGGCAGCTGTTCCCGCCGGCGGCGGCCGCGGCGATGGTGGACGCCTGCGTCGCCCAGGCGCCCGCGAACGCGCGAGGCAGACCGCGTACCGAAGAGCTGGATCGCGGAGAGCTCCCGCAGCCGGCAGCCACGACTGCGAGGAGAGCCAATGCCGAGACGGTCCTCAACACCCTCCCCCTGTTACCCGCCATCCGGTCCACCGTAGCCTTCCAAAGGCCGCCGCGAACAGTTAACATCTTGTTAATGCCGATGCTTCATGGCTGTGCATTCTCGGGGTGCTCCACCTTTACGTTGAGCACCTACTGTGTCGAGCACGAGCTGCTCGTGCGGGCTCTCAAGGAGTCCGAACGCGCGAACACCGCCGATGCTGCTCTTGCGGCGGACACCGCGCTCACCGCCGACGCCGCGCTGACCGCGGCCGCCGATCCGGCTGCTTAGGAGCCGCTAGGAGCTGGGACGGGGGCCTTCTCGCCGAGCTCGAGAGGCTTCACGACCTCGGCGAAGTGACACGCCGTCGGATGGCCGGTGCCGCGGTCGACGAGCTCCGGCTCCTGCTCGGCGCAGATCGCCTGCGCCTTCCAGCAGCGGGTGCGGAAGCGGCAGCCCGACGGCGGGTTGGCCGGGCTCGGTACGTCGCCCTCCAGCACGATCCGCTCGCGCTTCCCACGCTGACCCGGCTCCTCGATCGGCACGGCCGACAGGAGCGCCTGCGTGTAGGGATGCGAGGGGCGCTCGTAGATGTCGTGCTTCGACCCGATCTCGACGACCTTGCCGAGGTACATCACCGCGACGCGGTCGGAGACGTGCCGCACGACCGACAGATCGTGCGCGACGAAGATGTAGGTCAGACCGAAGTCGCGCTGCAGCGACTCGAGCAGGTTGACCACCTGCGCGCGAATCGAGACGTCGAGCGCCGACACCGGCTCGTCGAGGATGATCAGCTGCGGATTGAGCGCGAGAGCCCGTGCGACGCCGATCCGCTGCCGCTGGCCGCCCGAGAACTCGTGCGGGAAGCGATTCGCATGCTCGGGCGAGAGCCCGACGACGCGCAGCAGCTCGTCCACGCGAGCACGCCCCTGGGCGCCGCGGCCGCGACCGTGGATCACGAGCGGCTCGCTGACGATGTCGCGGACGGTCATCCGCGGGTTGAGCGATGCGTACGGGTCCTGGAAGACGATCTGCATCTCGCTGCGAACCTCGCGCATCTCGCGACGCTTGAAGCCCGTGATGTCACGGCCGTTGAAGATGATCTTGCCGGAGGTGGGGTCCGTCAGCTTGATCAGCGTGCGCGAGAGGGTTGTCTTGCCACAGCCCGACTCGCCTACGAGCCCCAGCGTCTCGCCGGCCTTGATGGACAGATTGACGCCGTCGACGGCGTGGATCTGACCCACGGTGCGCTTCAGGATTCCCGCCCGGATCGGGAAGTACTTGACGAGGTCCTCGACTCGGAGGATCTCGTTGCCGCCTTCCGCCCGCTGGTGGACGGCCGCGGCTGCCTCGGCGCTCACGCGACCGCCTCCTCCGAGAACTTCGTCTTCCGACCGATCAGCTCCTCGGAGAAGAAGCACGCGGTCTGGTGGCCTGAGCCTTCGACCGGCACAAGGGGCGGAATCTCCTCGCGGCAGCGCTCACGCGCGAGGAAGCAGCGGGGATGAAACGGGCAGCCCGGTGGCAGGTCGATCAGCGAGGGCGGCGCACCGGTGATGGGCTCGAGCCACTCCTCGTCCTCGGTCACCTTCGGCAGGCTGTTCATCAGGCCGATCGTGTACGGATGCCGCGGCGACCGGAAGATCGTCGAGACGTCGCCGGACTCGACGATGTGACCGGCATACATGACGAGAACGCGATCGCACAGCTCGGCCACGATGCCCAGGTCGTGTGTGATCAGGATCGTCGCCGCATCCGTCTCCTCCTGGACGCGCTTCATGACCTCGAGCACCTGCGCCTGAATGGTCACGTCGAGCGCGGTGGTCGGCTCGTCGGCGATCAGGAGAGAGGGCGAGTTCGTGATCGCCATCGCGATCATGGCCCGCTGGCGCATGCCACCCGAGAACTCGTGCGGGTACTGGCCGTAGCGTGTCTCCGCGTTGGGCACGCCCACGAGCCGCAACAGCTCGATGACGCGCTCCTTGACGGCGTCGGCCTTCTCGTCCGGGAAGTGCGTCTTGATCGCCTCGCCGAGCTGGGAGCCGACCGTCAGCACCGGGTTGAGCGAGGTCATCGGGTCCTGGAAGACCATCGCGACCTCGTTGCCCCGGACGCGGCGTAGTTCCTTCTTGCGGAGCTTCAGGAGGTCCTGACCCTTGAACATCGCGGTGCCGCTGACGACCCGTCCGGGAGGCTGAGGGATCAGACCCAGCAGCGTGAGCGTCGAGACGCTCTTGCCGGAACCGGACTCGCCGACGATCCCGAGCGTCTCTCCGGGAAAGACGTCGTACGAGATTCCGTCGACTGCGTGAACGATCCCATCCTCGGTCTTGAACTCCACCACCAGGTCCTGGATCGAGAGAACGGGGTCAGGCACGCACCCTCCGCTGCTGCGGGTCGAGCGCGTCCCGGAGGCCGTCGCCCACGAAGTTGACGCACAGGACGATCAGGACGAGGGTCACGCCCGGGAAGACGGTCAGCCACCACGCCTGCGGGCTCGACTGCGCCTGGCTGACGAGCACGCCGAGAGACGGCGTCGGCGGCTTGATCCCGAAGCCGAGGAAGGAGAGCGCGGCCTCGATCAGGATCGCCGTGCCGACGGCGAGCGTCGCGTTGACGACGATCGGCCCGAGGGTGTTCGGGAGGATGTGACGGAACATGAGTCGTGCGTCGCCGGCCCCGGACGCCTTGGCCGCCTCGACGTACTCCTTCTCCCGGAGCGAGAGGTAGATGCCGCGGACGACGCGGGCGATCCCGGTCCAGAAGAAGAAGACGAGGATGAGCGAGACGCGCCACTGGTTGCCCTGTCCGAGCAGAGCCGACGCCGTGAGCAGGACGGCGAGAAGCGGCAGCGTCAGCACGAGGTCGGTCAGCCGCATCAGGAGGTTGTCCATCCAGCCCCCGAAGAAGCCGGCGACGGCCCCGATGCCCAGACCGATCACCGTGGAGAGAGCGGCGACGAGCACGCCGACCTCCATCGACGTGCGGATACCCCAGATCACGCGACTGAACTCGTCGGCCCCGTTTGCATCCGTGCCGAAGGGAAATGCGCGGGATGGAGCCTCGAGGTAGTGAGGGTTGAACAGCGGGATGTACCCGAACGAGTACGGCGCAATGTACGGAGCAAAGATTCCGGCGCCGAAAATGACCACCAGGCCGAGCAACCCGATCATCGCCAGGCGGTGGCGGAAGAAGCGCATCCGCGCGTAGGACCACTGACTCCGGACCTTGAGGTCGAGCCCGGCCTCGAGGGTGCCCTCGACCGGGCCTCTCTCCCCGAGCGGCTCGAGGCCGCCGCCGGTCGCGCCGGTGACCGCGCCCTCCGGCGCGATCACGTCGCCGTCGAACCCCTGCGTGGTGGGGAAGAGCTCGCCGGAGTCCCGGCTGACGTCAGTCATACCGGATCCGCGGGTCGAGGAAGCCGTAGAGGATGTCCGCGATCAGGTTGAACACGACGATCGCGATCGCCGTGATCAGGAGATAGGCCATCACCGCGTAGAGATCCAGCTGCTGCAGGCTCTGGATGAAGAAGAAGCCGAATCCGTCGAGCGAGAAGATGGTCTCCGTGATGATCGCACCGCCGAGCAGTGCGCCGAAGTTGATGGCGGCGACCGTCGTGATGGGGATCAGCGCGTTGCGGAAGACATGGCGCATGATCACCTTCCGCTCCGACACGCCCTTGGCGCGAGCGGTCCGCACGTAGTCGCTGTTGATCACGTCGAGCATCGACGCGCGCATGTAGCGGCTGTAGACCGCAAAGCTGATGATGCTGAGGGTCATGACCGGAAGCGCTAAGTGCTGCATCCGGTCCCAGGACCACGCGGGCCCACCGGGCAGGCTGTTCAGCCCCGAGGTGTAGAAGATCCGGACGTTCCAGTGCAGATAGATGTCGGTGAAGGCGATCTGCAACAGGAGCGCGAGGATGAACGTCGGCATCGCGAAACCGAGGAAGCTGATCCCGGTGAACATGTAGTCGAAGACCGAGTACTGGCGGATTGCGGAGTAGATACCCACGGCAACGCCGAGGACGAGCGCGATGACCTCCGCGATCACGATGAACTGGAGCGTGTGGCCCAGCGTCCGCGTGACCTGAGGCCAGAGCGGCTGCAGCGTCACGAGCGAGTTGCCCAGCTTGTGGGTGAAGACGCTTTCCAGCCAGTAGAAGTACCGGACGATCACCGGCTTGTCGAGGTACTCCTGATGGATTATGTGATTGATCGAGCTCTGCGGAACCCGTGGGTTCGACCTCAGAAGGCCGATCGGGTTCCCGGCATACGAGACGAACACGAAGCTGAAAAACGTGGAGAGAAACAGGACGGGAATGCTGTAGAGAACCCGTCTGACGATGTACGTGAGCATGGACTCAGCCCGCCTGGTCGAGGAGAGAACGGGGATCCGCGCCAGCCCTTAGGCGAGCGCGGATCCCTTTCGTTCGTCAGTCGATGATTCCGTGCTTCAAGTCAGCGGCAGCCTACCAGTGCCACTGCTCGATGTTCCACGTCGGACCCTCACTCGTCGGGTTGTTCGACTTGGACGCTCCCTTGAGAGCCTTCTTGTAGACGAAGATCTGCGGGCTCGCATAGAGCGGGATGATCGAGATCTGATCCGCAAGGATCTTCGCAGCAGCCTCGTACTGGGCCGTCCGCGTCTTCGGGTTGAAGTTCACGTCGGCCTTCTTGATCAGTTTGTCGACCTTGGCGTTGCAGTAGCGCTTGTAGTTCGAGCCACCCAGGTTCTTCGGAGCGTTGTAGCACTGGTAGATGGCGTCGAATCCGGACGCATCGGGGCCGCCAGTCCAGGCGTACTCGCCGATGTCGAACTTCGCAGCCGGCAGGAACGTGCCGAAGAAGCTCGAGGCATCGTGGTACGTCGGATTGAGCTTGATCCCGATCGCCATCAGCTGAGCCGTGAAGATCGCGCCACTCTGCTGACGAGACGCTCTCGTGGTGGTGTCGAAGTCGAACTGGGTCTTCTGACCACCACACGTCCAGACCTTGGTGTTGTTGGCGCTAGGAGCCGAAGGCCCGCCCGTGCAACCGTTCTTCTTGAGCAGAGCGATCGCCTTCTTCGGGTTGAAGTTGTACTTGTGGAAGAAGGCGTTCTTGCCCTTCGCCTGGGCGAACTGCTCGTACTCGGGGTTGTCCAGCGGCTTGAGGCCCGGTGCGACCTTGCCGTACAGCGCGGCGATGAGCGACTGCCGGTTCATGCCCTCGGAGATCGCCGCACGGATGTACTGCTTCTTCATGAGCGAGTTGTTCGGCGTACCGACCTCCATGTCCCAGTGCTCCTGGGTGAAGCTGCCGATGGAGCTGTAGACGAGGCCCTTCTGACCGATGAGCTGAATCAGACCGGACTCCGGGGACGGAGCGATCGCGTCGACCTCGCCACCCCGCATCGCCTGGATCTCCGAGTTGGTGTCGGTGATGATCTTGAAGGAGATGGTGTTGAGGCCGGCCTTCTTGCCGTACCACTTCGTGTTCTTCTTCAGAACCATGCCCTGGCCCGGCGTGTAGCTGGCCATGTAGAACGGCCCGTTCGAGATCGGATGGCCGTCGTTACCGCACACGCAGGTGTGCCAGTAGTCGTTGAACTGCTGACCCTTGAGCGCGAAGCCCGGGAAGACGTAGCCGAACAGGTCGCGGTAGTCCGCGAACGGCTGGCCCTTCTTCCAGTAGAAGGTCACGACCTTGCCGTGCCCGCTCGTCTTCGCCCGGGCGATGTTGGTGTAGCCCGTGGAGGACGCCAGGTTGTTGGTCGGCGTGATGATCTGCTTCCACGTGTAGATGTAGTCCGCGGCGGTGACCGGAATCGGCTTGTGGCCGAGCCAGTTCCAGTTCGCGTCCTTGCGGATCCAGATCTTGAGGAACTTCTTGTTGGCCTGGACCTTCGACGCCATGTCGAGGTGGTAGTTCCCCTTCTGGTCGATCAGGTAGTTGCCGCGGATGATCGGCGTACCGGCGACGATCGCGGCGTAGAAGGCGTTCTCGTCCAGGTCATCGAGGTTGAAACCGGTGACCGTCTGCTCGAGGCCGAAGACCATGTCTTTCTTGGCCGCTCGAGCGGCGGGAGTGCGCGGGATGCTCGCCCACGCCTTCGCAAACGGGGTCGTCGCAAGAGCATCGCTATGCGAGCTCGAGCTTTTGACCGTCATCGCGGCAGCCGAGCCGGCCAGCAGAAGCACGCCGGCGGCGACGGCCGCGAGGAACCAGACCCGTCTATGCATTGGATATACCCTCCGTTCGGTGCGCGCCCGGAGCCTCGGACGGCGGCGCCAACTCGCTCCGACGCTCGAACGAGCGTCCGTCACGCCTTTAGACGACGGCGTTCCAACTTAGTTAGAAGAGCCTAAGAGAGCGGTCGCGCGACCGTCAGACGTGCCGGAAGGTGACGCGCAACGTGCTGATCGGCGTGAACGTGCCGTCCTCGAGGCGGACCACGGACGGTGTCCGCACCAGACGCGTCCGGGAGCTCGTCGCGTTCGCCGAGTGGAGCGTGACGCTTGCGCGGTGTCCGCCGGGCCCGACGAACATCGTCGCGACGACGGCTGCGGCCGAGCCGAGCGCGACCGCGGAGCTCACCCTCCACCTGCGACCGTTCCGCGGCAGCACGAAGGCGTCGGTCGGCACCTCGACACTGGCCTCCCGCAGACGGAGCGTGATGTCCCGCTACCTGTTCGGCCCACGCTGCGCACTCCGGACAGAACCGGAGGTGGGTCTCGAGGCGGTCGAACTCCGTCTCCGACAGCTCTCCGTCGAGCTGAACGGAAACGGACTCGCGCGCACGAGCACAATCTGACGACGAAGACGACACCTTGCTCCTCAACTCTTCTGACGGGCGGCTGTGGCGAAAGTTAGCTGCGGCCGGCGGCGAGATCCGCGAACCAGTCGAGCGCCCCGGGATTCGCGAGCGAGTCGCGGCTTGCGACCTCGACGGCGGAGGCTCCCATCAGCAGGCGCTTCACCGGCACCTCGAGGATCTTCCCCGAGAGCGTGCGCGGGATCTCGGGAGCCGCGACGATCGCGTCGGGAACGTGGCGCGGCGAGCAGTCCTCGCGAATGCGCCGGCGGATCTCCGCTTCGAGCTCGTCGAGCACGACGCCGTCACGCAGCACGACGAAGAGGGTGATGCGGCTGCCGTCGGCCACCGGGACGTCGACGACGAGCGCGTCGAGGACGTCGTCGAGACCCAGCACGCTCCGATACAGCTCGCTCGTGCCCATCCGCACGCCGCCGCGATTGATCGTGGCGTCGGAGCGGCCCGTGATGATGGCCGTGCCGCGCTCGGTGATCTCGATCCAGTCGCCGTGACGCCAGACTCCCGGGAACGTGGAGAAGTAGCTCTCCCGATAGCGCGACCCGTCCTCGTCGCCCCAGAGATAGAGAGGCATCGAGGGCATCGGCTCGGTGATGACGAGCTCGCCGACCTCGCCGACGAGCGGCCGCCCGTCCTCGCTCCACGCCTCGACCTTCGCGCCGAGCGCCCGCGCCTGCAGCTCGCCGCGGTAGACGGGCAGCGTCGGCACTCCGCCGACGAACGCGGTGCAGACGTCGGTGCCGCCCGAGGTCGAGAAGAGCCAGACGTCCTCACCGAGCTTCTCCCGCACCCAGTCGAACCCCTCGGGCGCCAACGGCGAGCCTGTCGAGCCGACGCTGTCGAGGCGTGAGAGATCGCGACCCGCACGCGGCTCCACTCCCACGTTCTGGCAGGAGGCGATGTAGCCGGCGCTCGTGCCGAAGCTCGTGATGCCCGCAGCGTCGGCGAGATCCCACAGCGTGCCGAGATCCGGGTAGGCCGGATTGCCGTCGAAGAGGACGATCGACGCGTCCGAGAGAAGGCCGCCGACGAGGAAGTTCCACATCATCCACCCGGTCGTGGTGAACCAGAAGAGGCGGTCGCCCTCGCGTGCGTCGAGGTGGAGGCGGAGCTTCTTCAGGTGCTCGAGGAGGATCCCGCCCTGGCCGTGGACGATCGCTTTCGGCAGACCCGTCGTGCCCGAGCTGTAGAGCACCCAGAGCGGATGGTCGAAGGGAAGCTGGGCGAGCTCGAGCTCCGCCGGCGGGAGCTCCCAATCGCCTCCGGCGAGGTACGGGAGCACGAAGGTCCGCTCAACGGTCGGCAGCTGCCGCTGCAGCTCCGCGAGCGCTTCGCTCCGGTCGAAGTCCCGTCCGCCGTAGCGGTAGCCGTCGACGGCGAGCAGCACCTTCGGCTCGATCTGGGCGAAGCGGTCGACGACGCTGCGAACGCCGAACTCGGGCGCACAGCTCGACCAGGTTGCACCGATGCTCGCGCAGCCGAGAAAGGCCGCGATCGTCTCGGGGATGTTCGGGAGATAGGCGGCGACGCGGTCCCCGGGCACGACGCCCGCCTCCCGCAGCGCTCCCGCGACCGCGCCCGCGCGCGCCCGCAGCTCGCCCCAGGTCCATTCGCCGAGCGGACGCAGCTCCGACGCATGCCGGATCGCGACCTCCGAGTCGTCCCGGCCACGGAAGATGTGCGCCGCGTAGCTGAGCCGCGCACCCGGGAACCACTCCGCGCCGGGCATCTCGCGTCGGGTGAGCACGCGTTCGTACGGCTCGCTCGCCTCGACCGCGAAGAACTCCCAGATCGAGGCCCAGAAGTCCTCGAGCTCGTCGACCGACCACTGCCAGAGATCGGCGTAGTCCGCGAGCGAGAGGCCCCGGGTCTCGTTGAGCCACTCGCGGTAGCGCGTGATCGTCGCGGACGCGATCCGCTCGGCGCTCGGCGTCCACACGATCGGCGGCTCCATACGTGATCGATCGTACTCATGCCGTCGCTCGAGTCACGCCGTGGCCGACGAGCAGGGCAAGCACGAGGCTTGACAACCCTGGATGGTGGTATCGATAATAGCTTCATGTCGTCGTACGTCCTCGACCCGCTGATCGCAGAGGCAAGAAGACGCACAAGGCGGCGGCGGCTCGTCGCAGCCGTCGCGGTACTCCTCGTCGCCGCCTGCGTCGGCCTACCTTTGCGGGCGGCGCTGACGAGCGCCACGGCGAGTGCGGCGGTGGCCGACAGCGGGAAGCAGTGCGCGGAGTCGGCCGCGTACGGCAAGCAGTGCATCGACGTGCGGGGTTCGGGGTTGAGGGTGACCGGAATCCGGACCTCGTTCGACGACACCGCCATGTTCTGGCCGGACGACAAGTGGCGGATCGATCTCGAGCGGTACAACTGCAACCCGATCGCCAAGACGAAGTCGACGTGCTGGAGCACGGTCCGTCTGGCACGGTAAGGCGCAGACCGGCGACATCGCCGGTCCGGCCAATACTGCGTTGCCAGCGCACTTCGCGCAGTCCCCACGCAGCGCCTACTGGCCCGCCTTTCCGCTGCCACACGCGTTCCGCTCGAACGCGTGGCTGTGCTCCGAGGTCGCGGTCTACGCCAGAGCGCGTGGCAGGTGGGTGTACAACGGCGCCGGGCTGAGCCACGGCCTGCGGGCCTGTATCTCGGTCCACGGCTGACGGCTAGCGGCTGAGCTGCACTTTCCCGCCTTCGCCGGCCGGGGCGGACGTGTGCTCGTGGACGATCTTCCACGAGCCGTCTGCCTCCTTCCGGAGCACCCACGTGAGCCGGTTGTTCATCGAGCGCAGCTCCTCGCCGTCGGGGGACACGGCCGCGAAGGTGGTGAACGCGCTGACCGCGGCCACGTCCGACCCGGGCTGGGTGCGGACGTCGTCGAAGGAGACCGCCACGACCTCGTCGTCGTCGAGCGAGCCGAACCACTCGGCCACCATTCCGCGAAGCGCCTCCTTGCCGTCGTACGACCACTCGCTCCAGAGGTCGAAGTTCCGGACGTCGTCGGCGTAGAGGCCGACGAAGGCGTCGACGTCCTTGGCCCTCACCGCGGCCGCGTACGCATCGAGTATCTCGTCCATTGGATCTCCTTTGGTCGGTGTCGCTTTCACGACCCCGCAGCGACGGCAAACTCATCGGAGAGCTCCTCGCGTTCCTCAGGGGTGAGAGGATTGCGCCAGCGCCGCAAGCGCCGGCTGCAGTTGCTCGGGGCGGCGCGGCCCGAGGACGACGGAGATGCGTTCGTCCGCCAGTAGCCAGGCGAACGCGAGCGTCGTCGGATCCCCGCGGCGCTCGACCTCCTCGAGCGCGTCGTAGACGCGCTCGTCGCGCAGGTGCTCGTACGGGCCTGAGCGCAGCGTCATCCGCGACCCTTCGGGCGGAGGCGCGTCCCGGCGGTACTTGCCGGTCAGCCAGCCGCCCATGAGCGGGCTGTGCACCTGGAACCAGACGCCGAACTCGGCGCAGAGAGGCAGCACCTCCTGCTCAACCTCGCGGTCGAGCAGCGAGTACGAGTTCTGGACAGCCGAGAAGGAGCCGGCCGCGAGCGCGTCCCGCAACTGCGCGCCGTCGACGTTGCTGAGTCCGTACGCGCCGATCTTCCCCGCCGCGACGAGCTCCTCGAAGACGCCGGCGAGCTCGGCTGCCGGCACATCGGGATCCGGAGCATGCGCCAGGTAGAGGTCGACGCGCTCGACGCCGAGCCGCCCGAGGCTCGTGTCGATCTGTCGCCGCACGCGCTCGGGTGCGAGCCCGTGATCCTCGCCCTCGGCCATCGGGTTGAAGGTCTTGGTCGTGAGGCGGAGTCCGTCGGGGCGGCGCGAGCGGATCCACTCGCCGACATACGTCTCGCTACGACCGCCGCCGTATGCGTCGGCGGTGTCGAACCACGTGATGCCCGCCGCCCACGCCGCGTCCATCAGCTCGAGCGCCTGGTCGAGTGTCTCGCCCTGGCCGAAGAAGGCGGGTGCCGAGCCGATGCCGCCGAAGTTCCCGCAACCGAGGATCAGGCGGGGGTAGTCTCGGTGGTCCATGGCAGCGACCCTATTGGACGTCGAGGCCGTCCGAGCGCGCTTCTCGTCGCTGCGCGACGGGGGCTTCGTCTTCCTCGACGCGCCGGGCGGCTCGCAGGTGCCGGACGAGGTCGGCGACGCGATCGCGCGCACCCTGCGCGAGGCCTCGGCGAACATCGGCGCGCTCTACGAGACGAGCCACCGCGTCGAGGGAATCCTCGCGACCGCCCGCGACGACGCCGCCCGCTTCCTCAACTGCTCCGCCGACGACGTGATCTTCGGCCAGAACATGACCGTGCTCGATTTCGCGCTCTCGAGGACGGCGGCGCGCGACTGGCACGAGGGCGACCGGATCCTCGTCTCCCGGCTCGACCACGACGGTGGCGTGTCGCCGTGGGTCGAGCTGGCGGCCGACCGCGGCTTCGAGGTCGACTGGGTGGACGTCACCCCCGACCTGCGCCTCGATCTCGACGATCTCGAGCGGAAGCTGGACGACCGGGTGCGCGTCGTCGCCTGCGTCGCGTCGTCGAACGCGGTCGGGACGATCGTCGACGTCGCCCGCGTCTCCGAGCTCGCGCATTCCGCTGGAGCGCTCTGCTGGGTGGACGCGGTGCAGTACGCGGCGCACGCGCCGACCGACGTCCAGGCGCTCGGCTGCGACGTGTACATCTGCTCGGCCTACAAATTCTGCGGCCCCCACCTCGGGCTCGCGTACGGCCGGCACGAGCTGCTCGAGTCGTGGCGTCCGTACAAGGCGCGTCCGGCCGCGTCGGATCCGGTCGGCCGGAAGTTCGAGCCGGGCACAGCCCCATACGAGCTCCTCGCCGGCTTCTCAGCGACGATCGCGTATCTCGAGTCGATCGGCGGGATGGAGGCGATCGCGGCATACGAGAACGAGCTCGGCCGGCGCTTTCTCGACGGCCTACCGGAGAGCGCGACCGTGTACGGGCTGCAGACGATGGAGGACCGAGTCGCCACCTTCCTCCTCAACCTCGAGGGAGTCGACGCCGCGGATGCGGCAAAGCGGCTCGCCGACGAGGGCTTCGGCGTGTGGGCCCACGACAACTGGTTCTCGCTCGGGCTGCGCGAGAAGCTGCCGTATCCGCAGGACGCCGTCCGCGTCGGGCTGATCCACTACAACACCGCGGACGAGATCGACCGGTTCAACGCGGCGCTCGCAGCGCTCCAGTAACGTATCGAACATATGTTCGTGCTGCACGCGGACGCCGACGCGTTCTTCGCGTCGGTAGAGCAGCGGGACGACCCGCGGCTTCGCGGCCGGCCGGTCATCGTCGGCGGCGGCGTCGTGCTCGCGGCGAGCTACGAGGCGAAGGCGTACGGGGTCCGCACGGCGATGGGTGGACGCCAGGCTCGTCGCCTCTGCCCCGATGCGATCGTCGTCTCCCCGCGGCACACGGCGTACACCGAGGCGAGCCGGGCGCTGTTCGCCGTCTTCGAGGACCTCTCGCCGGTCGTCGAGGGGCTCTCGATCGACGAGGCGTTCCTCGACGTGCGGGGGATGGAGCGGATCGCCGGAACGCCGGTCGAGATCGCGGTGCGACTGCGGGCGGCGGTGCGAGAGCGGGTCGGGCTGCCCGTCACGGTCGGCGTCGCGCGGACGAAGTTCCTCGCGAAGGTCGCAAGCGGTGTCGCGAAGCCGGACGGACTGCTCGCCGTACCTCCGGACCGCGAGCTCGCGTTCCTCCACCCGTTGCCCGTGGAGTGCGTCTGGGGCGTCGGCCCGGCGACGGCGCGCCGCCTCCAGGCGTGGAACGTGCGGACGGTCGGCGAGCTCGCCGCCCTATCGGAGTCGACGCTCGTCGCGATGCTCGGCCGCGCGGCGGGCCGGCAGCTCACCGCGCTTGCGCACAACCGGGACTTCCGGCGGGTCGAATCCGGCAAGCGGCGAGGCTCGATCGGGTCGCAACGCGCGCTCGGACGCGGCCGACACTCCGCGGAGAAGGTCGACGCCTCCCTTGTCGGGATCGTCGACCGGATCACCCAGCGGATGCGAACCGCGCAGCGGGTTGGACGCACGGTCGTGCTCCGCCTGCGCTTTGGAGACTTCGAGCGCGCGACGCGCTCGCACACGCTTCCGTTCGCGACGGCGAACACACACCTGATTCTCGCGACCGCCCGGGCACTTCTCGCGACTGCCACGCCCCTCATCGAACGGCGTGGAATCACGCTGATCGGCTGCTCGGTGGCGATGCTCGAGGACGCCCGGACGCGTCAGCTCCTGCTCGGGCCGGAGGAAGCGCTCGACGCCGCCATGGACGCGATCCGCGACCGCTTCGGCACCGCGGCGATCACGCGCGCAGTGCTGCTCGGCCGCGATCCGGGCTTCTCTATGCCGTTGCTGCCGGACTGAGGATCCCGGCTACCGGGGACGCGGGATGTCTGCGAGGTGAGCGGGATTCCAGGTCGACGCGAACGGACCATTCGCGGAGCCGACGACGAGCAACGTGGCTCCCTTCGCGAGCGCCCTTGCCCGACGCCGGACGGTCGGGTCGGTGACGGCAAGCGCGTCTCCGCGCCCGAGTCGCACCTCCTCTCCGTCCAGCTCGAACAGCGCCGATCCCTCGAGGAGCAGGTAAAGCTCCTGCTGCCCGCTCGCCCGCTCGTCGTGCTCCTCGACGAGCACGTGCCCCGCGTGCTGGGCGACGAAGACGTTGGCACCGAAGGCCTCGACTCCGAGGGCGTGCTGAACGGGGTACCAGACGGGGTCGCCGGGCTCTCCGTCCGACACGGGCGGGAGATCGGTGATCGCGCTCACTGCCCAACGTGCCATCGAGCCGGAGCCTAGGCGGCGCTCCCCGCCAAGATCGGCGCGAGCACGCCGGCGTCGATGTTGCCGCCGCTCACGATGCAGACGCAGCGATCGTCGCGCTTGCATGCGGCCGCGAGCGCGAGCGCGCCGGCTCCTTCCGCGACGACATGAGCGCGCGCCGCGAGCTGGCGGACGGCCTCCTCCACCTCTGCGAGCGGGAGCGCGACCGCCTCGTCGACAAGCTCACGTGCGCGCTCCCACACCCCGGGCAGGAGTGCACGGCCGCCGGCGCCGTCGACCCACGACGGCGTGAACTCGATCTCGCGCGGCTCGCCCGCGGCGAACGCAGCGGCCAGCGGCGCCCCGGTCTCGGGCTCGGCGGTGACGACGCGCACAGTCGGCCGCAGCGCCTGGAGCGCGCTTGCGATCCCCGACGTCAGCCCGCCGCCTCCCCACGGGATGACGACCGAGTCGAACTCCGGTGCGTCCTCAGCGATCTCGAGGCCGATCGTGCCGTTTCCCGCCATGACCGCCTCGTCCCCGGACGGGTGGATGAAGAAGCCCTCGACGCCGTCGCGGCCGTGGTCGACCATCGCTTGCCACCACTCCTCGTGCGTGACCGGGACAAGCTCGGCTCCGAGCGCCGCGATTCGGTCGAGCTTCGCGCGCGGCGCGCTGTCCGGCACGATCACCCGCGCCGGCACGCCCGCCTCGCGCGCCGCCCACGCGACACCCTGGGCCATGTTGCCCGCGCTCGCCGTGACGACCCCGGACGTGAGCTCGTTCGCCGAGGCGGCCCGCACCGCCGACAGCGCGCCGCGGAGCTTGAAGCAGCCGATCGGCTGCAGGCATTCGAGCTTCAGCCAGATCCGATCATCGGTGCCGAGCGGGACGAGCGGCGTACGAAGGACGTCGTCGCCGATCCGCACGCGCGCACGGCGGATCTCGTCGAGCGGGATCAATCCGACTTCTTCGCCAGCTCGGTCAGGTCGGTGCGAACCGTCCAGAGCTCGGGGAACATCTTGTGCTTGATCAATCCGGCGAGCAGCTCGACCGGCGTGCCCTGCGTCCCCACCACGTCCTCGCCGATCACGCGGCCGACCATCTTGACGTGCCGGAAGCGCCAGATGCCGACCTGCTCGTCCCAGTCGATCAGCGCCTCGGCGAGCTGGTACAGATCCTCGTGCTCGCGGCCCCGGGTGTAGACCTCGAGCAGCGAGAGGCCGCGCTCGCGGCGCAGCGAGTCGAAGGCGGCGTAGAGGTCCGGCGAGACCCGGCGGATCCCGCGGAATCCCGGCGAGTCGAATCCCGAGCCGTGGCCGAGCACGCGCCGTACCTCCTGGTACTCCCACGGCGACATCAGCTCGAGGTGCTCGAGGAACGAGACCACGTAGCGGACGGCATGGTTCGCGCGCCCGAGCAGCCGCAGTGCGCCGGCGACCTCGCGCGCCTCGATCAGCCGCGTCGCCTCCTCGACCTCCATCCACGCGTGCTTCAGCCAAAGCTCCGAGGACTGGTGGACGGTCTGGAAGAGGAGCTCGTCGCGGTGCACCCACTCGTCAGGGCCCTTCTGGAGGGCAAGAAGCTCGTCGGTGCGGAGGTAGCGCTCGTAGTCGCTCGCGCCCTCGCCGGGCAGGATCGGGGCGAACTCCTCCTCGTGGCCGTGGGGGGCGTCCACGCCGGCGACCCTACTCGAAGATCTTCATCTCGAGGCCCGCGAGCGGGATGCCGCCGTCCTCGGTCACGACCCACGTGTCCTGCATGTAGAGACACTCGACGCCGTCCGCCGCGATCGCGTGCGGATGCATGGAGAAGACCATGTTCGCGGCTAGCTCGGTGTCGATCCCCTCCCCTATCTTCGGATGCTCGATCATCGTCATCCCGATCGAGTGGCCCGTCACGTGGCCGAGGTGGTAGCCCCGCTGCGTGAAGCCGGCCGAGACCGCTCGGTGGACGTCGTGTGCGGTCGCGCCCACGTGGAGAGCGGTCTGCGCGACCTCGTAGTACTCGACGTACGCCTCGAGCATGCGCCTCACCTCGTCGCTCGGAGTGCCGAGCGCACGCGAGACCTCGACCCAGTGTCCGCCCGGGCCTGCGATCTCGAGGGAGGGAATCGTGAAGTCGCCGAAGATCGTGTCGTCGCGCGCGATCGCGAACTCGGCTCCGACGAGCACCATGTTCATCGTCAGCCGTCCGCAGCCGCGCTCGACGAACAGCTCCTCGGCCGGGGCCAGGACGTCGGCGGCGGTGCGGCCCGGCTCCCAGGCGCGGTGAAAAGCGTGGAAGCCGGCGACGTTGATCGCGACGCTCTCGCGCACCGACTCGAGCTCGGCGTCGGACTTGACGGCGCGCGCGAGGTCGAACTCGACGTCCCACGAGACGAGCTCGGCGGCGTCGGCGAGAGCCGCGTAGTCCCGCACCGTCATCACGTAGTCGAGGCCGTAGACGCCGATCCGCCGGCCGCGCAGCCGTTCCGCGAGCCATTCCCCCGGCCGGTCGGCGAACACCTGGTCTGCGATCTGCGAGTCCCCGTGCTCGCCGACGTACCGCGCCTCGGCCGGGAAGACGATCGCCGGCTCGCCGTCACGCGGTACGAGCACGTACGCGTAGCGGTGGACGATCTGGAAGCCGGACAGATAGGTGACGGCGCCCTCGAAGCCCGTGTACTCCGAGCCACAGACGAGCGCGGCGTCGAGGTCGTCGCGTTCCAGCGCCTTTCGCACACGCGCGTGCCGGGCGGTCAGCTCTGCGTCCACGACGCCTCCACCCCTTTCACGAGCGCCTGGATCGCGGCGTTGAGCGGCGTCGGCACGCCGTACTCGCGGCCGAACTCCACGATCCCGCCGTTGAGGTAGTCGACTTCCGTCTGCCGCCGCGCCTCCACGTCCTGGAGCATCGAGGCCTTGTGGTCGTAGGCGACGTCCGGGCGCGCAGCGTGGTCGATCAGCTCCTCCGGATCGGCGTCGAGCACGATTCCCTGGGCGGCTGCGACCGCCTTCCCTTCGTCGACCAGGCCGGTCACGAGCGCTCGCAGGTCGGGCCGCTCACACACCCGGCCGTGCGTGAGGCCGGTGAGCGCGCCGATCGGGTTCGTCGAGGCGTTGAAGATGACCTTGCGCCACTGCGAGCCCCGGGCGTCCTCGACCGCGGTCGCCGGCATTCCGGCGCGGGTGCATGCGTCGGCGAGGCGCTCCACCTCGGCGAGCGGCGTCCGCTCGTCGTAGGGGCCCAGGGTCGTGTCGCCCTTAACGTCCCACTGCACCTGGCCCGGCCCCAGCAGCTTCCCGGCCGGAAAGGTCGTGCCGCGGATCACGCGCTCGACATGCGGGGCGATCGTCTCCTCGTTGCCGAGGCCGTTCTGGACGGTCGCGACGTATCCGTCCGCGAAGGCGTGCGCGGTGGCGGCGATCGCCGGCTCGGTGTGCATCGCCTTCGTGGCCACGATCCCGAAGTCGCAGGCCGGAATGTCGTTCGCGTCGCTCGTCGCGCGCGGGCGGCCCACGACATCGTCCGCTCCCGTCAGTCGCAGGCCGTCGCGGTTGATCGCCGCAACGTGCAGCTCGTTGAGGTCGAAGGCCCAGACCTCGACGTCGTCGAGCAGCGACAAATTCGCCGCGAAGAGCGACCCCACCGCACCACACCCCACCACCGCGATCTTCACTCCGAGTAGCTCGCCTCCCTCGCCTTCACGAGCCTATAGACGGCGGTCTGCAGCGGCACGGGCACACCGTGCCGCTCCGCCTCGCGCACGAGGGCTCCGTTGATCAGCTCGACCTCGGTGGGCCGCCGCGCCTCGACGTCCTCGAGCATCGAGGGGTAGTGCCGGTGGCCGCGCTGCGTCGCGAGGACGTTCATCTCCCACGGGTCGTCGTGCAGCTCGACGCCCGCCGCCGCGGCGACTGCCTTCCCCTCGTCGACGAGGTCGCGGACGAGGTGGCCGAGATCCGACGGCCGCTCCGTCTGGGCGAAGTGGAAGTCGTGCGGGAGCCCGGTGAGGGCGGCGACTCCGTTCACCGTCGCGTTGAAGACGAGCTTCGACCACTGCGCGGGCCGCAGGTCCGGGAACGCCTCGGCCTTCAGACCGCCCGCCTCGATCAGCTCGGCGACGCGACGGGCGTCGGCCTCGGTCGTCTCGCGATAGGGCCCGATCCAGGTCGCGGTGTCGAGGACGTACTCGACGTGCGCGTCGCCGCGGCGCGTACCGCTCATGAACGTGACGGCCGAGAGGAGCGGCCACCCGCCGTGCGCCGACACGATCTCCTCGGCGCCGAGCCCGTTCTGGATCGTCATTACCGTCGCGCCCGAGAGCGCGCCTTCGAGCCGCGCCGCCAGCGCCTCGAGATCCGTGCTCTTGGACGCGAGGATCGCGAGCCCTGCATCGGTTGGGAGCGCCGCAGGGTCCGCCGTCGCGTCGAGCTCCGCCGTGAAGTCGCTGCGTCCTGACACGCGAAGCCCTTGCTCGCGCAGCGCCGCGGCGTGCTCCTCCCGCCGGGTGAGCACAGTCACCTCGGCGACGCGCGCCAGGTGCGCGGCGAGAAGCGAGCCGATCGAGCCCGCCCCGGCGACGACGACCTTCGTCACGCCTCGACCGCGACCGCCCCGGTCTCGCGCTGGATCACGGGAATGACGTGCTCGGCGAAGAGCTCCTGCGCCTTGATCGCCTTCCAGTGCTCGACGCCGCCGGGGTTCGTCGTGATCGCGATCTCCGTCAGCCCCTCGCAGACCTCGATCGTCTCTCGGATGCGCTGGATCACGTCCTCCGGCGTGCCGACCCAGACGATGTCGCCGGCGATCATCTCGTCGTACGGCGTCGCCGCGAGCTTCTCCATGATCCCGGCAGCGTAGAAGCCGTAGCCGGCGGCGTTGAGCGCGTCGGCCGGGAGCGGCGGGTAATCCGTGAGAGGCGACGCGTTGCCCTCGAGGAAGCGCCGCATGTGCCGCTCGGCCTCGCGCCGCGCGAGCTCGCCGTCTTCGTCGATGTAGCAGGCGTGGATCCAGATGATGTCCGGCGTCGTGCCGTACTCGGCGCACTTCGCGCGGTAGAGGTCGAGCTGCTCGGAGAGGGCGACGTACGGGAGGAGCGGCGGCACCGCGACGGACCAGCCGTGCTTCGCCGCGAGGTCGTACGTGCGGTCGGAGGTGCCGCCGAGGACGACCCTGAACTTGTGCCCGCTGAACGGGATCACCTGGCTGTCCTTCACGTTCCAGTACTCGCCCTCGTGGCTGACGACGTCGTTCTGCAGGGCCTCGACGAAGAGGTCGAGCGCGTCCTCGTAGCGCGGCCGCGACGTCTCGTCGAGCGGCACGCCGGCCGGCAGCGGGATCCAGCCGTGGCCGCGGCCGATGCCGAACTCGTAGCGGCCGCCGGTGAGGAGCGAGAATTCGTGGATCATGGCCGCGAGGACGAGCGGGTTGTGGTATGGGAGGATGTGGAGCATCGTGCGGAAGTTGATCCGGCGCGTCCGCGCGGCCGCCAGCCCGAACAGCCCGAACGGGTTCGCAGAAGCCGAGAACTTCGGGAAGAAGAAATGCTCGACCGCGGCGTAGGCGTCGTAGCCGAGCCGGTCCGCGTTCTCGACCTGCTCGAGCACCTCGCCGTAGAGCCGGTCGTACGAGATCCCCGGCCAGCTCTGGAGCTCGCTGTAGATGCTGAACCTCATGTCGTTACCCTCGCTTTCTCGGGGTCGACCACGGGGCGACGCCGCCGTGGCAGAGAGAACTCGCGTCCGCCCGTGATGCCGGACGGCCGGAGGATGAGCACCACCGCCATCAGCACGCCGAGCACGATCTCAGCCGTTCCCGACGGGACCGTCAGGTGCCAGCCGAAGACGTCGACGGTGTTCGTCGCGGCCGAGAAGAAGGAGTAGATCCCGTTCAGCGCGAGCGCGCCGACGACCGCTCCGAGCAGGCTCGCCGAGCCGCCGACGACGAGCATCGCGAGCGTGATGAAGGTGAGATCGAGATACAGGTTGCCCACCTGGAGCGGGAGCTCGTGCACGTAGATGCCGCCGGCGAAGCCCGCCAGCGCGCCCGAGAGGGTGAAGGCGAGCAGCCGCTGCCGGTAGGTCGAGATCCCGGCCGCCGCGGCCGCCGCGTGATCCTCGCGCGTCGCTCGCAGCATCCTGCCGAAGCGCGTGCGCTGGTAGATGTAGGCGACGACGACGCAGATGAGGGCGGCGACGGTGGCCTGCCAGATCCCGGTCGTCTGCGGCACCGACGAGAACGCGTTCAGGCCGGGGCCGATCTTCTGCTCGTAGGTGAGCACGTTGTACGTGATCCCGAGCACCGCGAAGGTCGCGATCCCGGCGGCGAGGCCCGACAGGCGCATCAGCGCAAGCCCGACGCCGAGGGCGAATGCGGCGCCGACTCCGGCAGCGAGCGCGAGCGACGCGACGTTCCCCACGTTGTGGGTGAGGAGGAAGTGCGAGAGCCCCGGCATCGTGACCTTCTTCTGGCCCTCAGGCACGGTGAGCACCCCCGCCGTCCACGCGCCGACCGCGACGAAGCTGACCGTCCCGAACGAGAGGACTCCCGAGTTGCCGATGAAGACGTAGAGCGCGACCACGATCGAGACCTTGATCAGCGTGTCGAGGAAGTACGCCTGGAGGTAGCTCGAGACCTCGTAGCTCAGCAGCGCGGTTGCGAGCACGAGCAGCGCCGGCGCGAGGAGCTCCGGAAGCCGGCGGGCCTGGCTCATACGCGCTCCACCGCGGCGCCCCCGCGGGTGAAGAGCCCGTTCGGCCGGACGAGCAGCACGACGATCACGGCGGCGAAGATGAAGCTCGGCAGGTACTGGCTCTGGGCCGACGGCAGGACCCCGCCGAGGAGGCCGAAGGCGAAGCCGATCGTGAAGCCGCCGAGCGTGGCGGGGATCGGCCGGTTGAGCCCGCCGAGGACGACGCCCATGAGCACGTAGATCGTCTCCGGCAGGGCCCACGTGCTCGAGATCTGGGGCTGCTCGACACTGAGCATCACGGCGGCCGTTGCAGCGAGCAGCCCGGAGAGGATGACCGCGCCGCCGATCACGCGGTTCGCGCGGACGCCGAGGATCCGCGCGGTACGGAAGTCCATCGAGGCCGCCCGCATCTGCAGCCCGAGCCGCGTCCGTGTCAGGAGGAGCTGGAGCAGGACGAGGCAGACGGCGGCGGTGACGGTCGCGATGATCGCGATCTTGCGGATGTAGACGCCGTGGATGTCCCACGGCGCCTGCCACACCCCGAGCGACCCGGCCGTCTTGCCGTACGTGCCCCAGGCGACGAGGGCGATGTTCTGGAGGACGAACGCGACGGCGAAGGTGGCGACGAGCATCACTGCCGGCGAGTGCGTCCGCAGAGGCCGGAACACGAGGTGATCCATCAAGACCGAGAGCACCAGCACGACCGCGAAGCAGAAGAGGATCGAGAGCCAGTTCGGCAGCCCCCACTGGTCTCCGTAGGCGAGCGCGAAGGCCCCGGCCATCATCAGCTGCCCGTAAGCGAAGTTGACGAGCCGGAGCACGCCGAAGACGAGGCCGATCCCGACCGCCATCAGCGCATAGATGCCGCCGAGAGCGAGCGCGTCGGCGAAGACCGGCCAGGAGAGGTTGGCAAACGCGACGATCATGCGAGATAGGCCGCCACGAGCCGGTCGGTGTCGCCCGCGTCCTGGGGGCCGAGCGTGAGGCGGAGCTCGCCGTTCGCGAGCACGTACGACTCGTCGGCGAGCGCGACCGTGCGTTGCGCGCGCTGCTCGACGAGGAGGACGGCCAGGCCGGCGTCCCTGATACGCGTCAACGCCTCGAAGACGACGTCGACGATCTTCGGTGCGAGCCCGAGCGAGGGCTCGTCGAGAAGGAGAACCCTGGGGTCGGCTGCGAGGGCTCGCCCGATCGCGAGCTGCTGCTGCTGTCCGCCCGAGAGGGCGCCGGCTTGCCGCGAGCGGAACTCGCGCAGCATCGGGAACAGCTCGTACGCGCGCTCGAGCGCGCCGCCGTTGCGCTGCTTCGGACGGGCGGAGAGCCCGAGGCGGAGGTTCTCCTCCACCGTCAGCTCGCCGAAGATCCGGCGCCCTTCGGGGACGAGCGCGACGCCGCGCCGCGCCACGTCCTCGGGCCGCCGCCCCACGATCGAGCTTCCGTCCAGGCGGACGTCGCCGCCGACCACGGGCGCCGAGCCCATGATCGCGTGCAGCGTCGACGACTTCCCAGCGCCGTTCGGTCCGATCAGGCCGATGATCTGGCCGGGCTTCACCTCGAGCGAGAGCCCGCGCACGGCGTCGACCGCCCCGTAGCGAACCGAGAGCTTCTCGACCGCGAGCGCGGTCATTCCACGTCCTCCGCGGCCGCGCTCTCGCCGAGGTATGCCGCGGCGACCCCGAGGTCGGCGCGGATCTCGTCCGGTGTCCCCTCCGCGAGCGTCGCGCCCTGGTCGAGCACGTGGATGCGCTCGCAGACCTCGAGCACGAGGGCGACGTTGTGGTCGACGAGCAGCACCCCGGCGCCTCGCTCGCGCACCGTGATGACCGCCGTCGCGAAGCGCGGCACCTCCGCCTCCGGCAGGCCAGCGGCCGGCTCGTCCATCAACACGTAGCGAGGCTCGGTCGCCAGCGCCCGCGCGACGCCCAGCCGCCGCTCGTCGCCATGCGAGAGGTCAGACGCGGGACGATCCGCGTACTCGGTGAGCCCGAGCAGTCCGAGCAGCTCGTTCGCCCGGCGCGTCGCGGTCCGGCCCGAGGCACCCACTCCGAGCGCCGAGACCTCGACGTTCTCCCGCACGGACAGGCCGCGGAACGCATGGCTGTGCTGGAAGGTGCGCGAGAGCCCGTGCCGCCCGCGCCGGTGCGCCGACCAGCGGGTCACGTCGCGCTCCTCGAGCATGACGCGGCCGCTGCTCGGCCGGTCGAAGCCGCTGAGGACATTGACGAGCGTGGACTTGCCGGCGCCGTTCGGCCCGATCAGGCCGACGACCTCGCTCTGGCGCAGCTCGAGCGAGACTTCCCGAAGCGCGTCGACTCCGACGAAGGAACGGGAGACGGAGGAGGCCCGGAGCGATGCCCCAGGCCCCGCCGTCTGTTGCTGTGCGACTTCCGTCAAGCCCCTACGAGTCCGGGCTGTTCGGAACCTTCTTCGCGCGGATTAGGCCCTTCTCGATCGGCACGTTGTTGTTGATCTCGATCACGCGGTACTGGCGCCCGAAGACCGTGTGCAGCTTCTTCGAGAAGCTGACCTTGCCCGAGAGCGTCGGGACGTTGTGGAACTTCTGCATCACCGCCGCGAGCTTCGAGCCGACGAGCGAGCCGTGCGCACGCTTGATCGCCGTGACGACGCCGTCGATCGCCGCCGGACCGGTGACGAAGCCGCCGGTCGAGGCCTTGATCTGGGACGCGAGCTTGTTCACCCTCGCGTTCGGATCGTGGCCGAACGCGTTCGCGTACGTCACGAACCAGTAGTTCGTGACCTTCGGATTGAGGCCGGCGACCCAGTACGTCCCGTCGCCCGCCCACGAGTTGAGGATCGGCGTCTTGTTCCCCGCCGTCCGCATGCCGGTGATGAACGGCCCGAGTGACTTGTAGGCGCCCGCGGTGACGGTGACGACGACCTTCGCCGGATGCGCGTTGATCCCGGTCACGGCGTTGCCGACGTTGGTGCCGCCGAAGGCCCCGTCCTGGTACGTCGTCTCGTAGTTGATCTTGCCGCCGAGCTGCTCGAACCGCGCCTTGAACGCGGTCACGACCGCCTTGAAGTAGACGATCACCGTGTCCGTGGCGAGGTCGGCCGTCTTCCAGCCGTGATTCCAGGCGAGCTGTGCCATCGCCGAGCCCTCGTCCTGCGCGACGTTGCCGAAGCTGAAGGCGAGCTTGCCCTTCTTGCCGAAGCGCTTCGGCCCCATCTGGTCGGTGCCGATGCACGGTGCGATCGTGAGCAGCCCCTTGTTGATCGCAGGCTGCACGACTGGAGCAGCGAGATCGACGTCGCACGTGGTGAACATGATGTTCGCGCCCTCGCTGATCAGCTTCGCTGCGCAGGCGCTCGAGTCCGTTGCCTTGTCGCCCTGCGTGTTGCACGTCTTGAGGACGATCTTGCGGCCGTCGACGCCCTTCTTGTCGACCTTGGCGACCTCGAGCTTTGCCGCTGCGAGCGCAGGCGCATCGAACGGGTTCATCGGCCCTCCGGAGCTCCCGTCGTACGCCCAGCCGATGACGATCGGCTTCTTCGCCGTCGCCGAGCCTGTCCTGGCCGCCGCGGTCGCGGCGAGGACGAGTGCCGCAGCGGCGGCGATGACGAGCGCCCACCGCGCCCGTTTGCTTACCCTCATGTTTCTCCTCTCCGGCCCGCGGCAGGAGCCGGGACCCTCCTGTTCGACCAGCAATGCGTGAATGCCTCGCGACCTCGCCGTGCGAGCTCGGCTGCGTCGAGTTCCCAGAGCGAGTCGGGATACGCGTCGCCGAAGGCGCCGTTGTCGGAAAAGATCTCGAGGTCGTAAAAGCCCTTCCAGCCCACGTCTTCTAAGACGCCGAGAATCGCAGGCAAGTCAGCGGCTCCTTCTCCCGGAAGTACGCGGTCCGCCCAACCGCGCGTCGGCTCCCGCCAGTCGTTCACGTGAACCCCGGCGATCAGGTGCCCGTACCGCGGGATCTCTTCCAGCACGTCGCCGTTCCATAGGTGCCAGACGTCGAACTGGATTCCGACCGCGTCGCTGCCGACCTCCTCGATCAGCTCGGCCGCCTCGCCGAGGGTGGAGATCACCGACCAGTCCTCGACCCCCTCGCGCTGGAACGGCTCGAGCGCAAGCTGCACGCCGGCGCTCTCCGCCTCGCGCGCCAGGGTGCGGAGCCCGTCGACTGCAACGCTGCGCGCCTCGTCGGGATCCCGCTCGCCCGCCGGGCCGGTGAAGCAGAGCACGGCGGCCGGCTCGAACCGCGCAAGGCGGTGAACCGACGCGCAAAGCGAGGCGATCCGCTGCTGCGGGTCCTCGGGGCCGGGCAGGAGCGGTAGCGGCAGGATCGACGGGACGGCCGGGACCGCCGTCGCCGAGCCGAGCCCGCTCGCGGCGAGCTGCTCGCGCGCCTTCTCGTCCGTTCCCTCGCCGAGCTTCAGCTCCCAGACGCCGATCCCGTCGACCCCGGCCTCCGCATAGGCGCGTAGGTCGTCCACGAAGCTCGCGGCGAGCGTACTCACCTGCGAGATCGAGAACGGCGGCAGCTGCTGAGTGGCCCTCGACACCCGAGACGGTGATCGTCGCATGCATTTGACATCTGATCAAGCGTGCTTCACCCTCGACCTCGTGAAGCCCAGTGTGGAGTCGACGCTGTCGCGAGACGGTGCGGCGCAGCGACACCCGACGATGGCCGAGGCGGCGCTCGAGCGGCTGCGCGAGGCGATCATCCTCGGCGAGCTGACGCCGGGAACGCCGCTGCGGCTGGAGGATCTCGCCCGCTCGCTCGGGATGAGCATCTCGCCGATCCGCGAGGCGGTGCGGCAGCTCGAGGCGCTGGGCCTCGCGGAGCATGTCCCGCACCACGGGGCGAAGGTGGTCGCGCTCGAGATCGAGGAGCTGCGCGAGCTCTTCTCGATCCGGCTCTCACTCGAGACGATGGCGGTACGGCGAGCGGCCGAGCTCTTCGAGACGGAGGACGCGGAGGCAGCCCGCTCGCACCTCGCCGAGCTCGACGAGGCCCGGGCGGACGGCGACGTGCGCACCGCGGTCCGGGCACACACCGCGTTCCACTTCACGCTCTACGAAGCGGCGCGCTCGAGCTCGCTGCTGCGCGTGATCCGTCCCGCCTGGGACAGCTGTGAGCGGTACCGGCCGGCGCTGCTCGGGCCCGGCGGCCCGCCGCAGGACCGGCACGCAGACCTGGACCAGGAGCTGCTCGACGCCTGCGCGGCCCGCGACCCGGACCGCGCCGCCGACGCGCTGCACGCTCACCTCGAGCTCGCGACCGACATCTACGAAGTCGAGCTCGCCGGCCGGAGCATCTTCGCGTTCTAGGTCAGCGCTGGAGGTAGCCGCGAGCGCGGTTCAGCGCGCGCTGGCTGAGCGGAGGCTCGAGGAGCTTGCGCGCCACGAGCGTCCCGGAGCCGGCGCCGAGGCCCGGGCCCGGCCACGTGCTCGCGCCGATCTGCCACAGCCGCTCGACCGGCGTCGTGTGTCCGGGGCTGGTCCCGGAGGGCCGCCAGAGGAAGTTCTGGTCGAGCGCGAGCGAGCCGCCGTACGGGTCGCCGTGCCGCAGGTTGACGTTCGCCCGTTGCAGGTCGTGCGGCCCGAGCGCGACCCGCTTCAGGATCGACGACTCGAGATTCGGGATGTGGCGCGCGAGGCGCTCCTGGATCCGGTCGGCGTAGCGCTCGCGTAGCCCGTCCGTCCACTCGCCGGTACCGGTGTCGAGAGTTCCCGCCGCGTCGCCCTTGATCCGCCACGGCAGCTCCTGCAGCTGGATCCAGAGGAGACCGCGCCCCTCGGGTGCTCGCGAGGGGTCGAGGGTGAGCGGTTGGCCGACGACGATCGTCGCCTCGGCTGGAAGCAGCCCGCGTTCGGCTTCGTTCACCGCGCGCGAGACGGCGTCGAGGCCCGGCGTGATATGGACGATCGCAGTCCCGCCGAGTCGCTCGTCTCCCTCCCAGCGCGGCGGCTCGGTGAGCGCGTAGTGGATCTGCATCTCCGACCGGCCGTAGCGGAAGCGACGCGCGCCCTCCCGAACCGGCGCGGGGACGTCGACGTCGGCGAGCAGGCGCTCGTGGAGTTGCGTCGGCGTCACGCTCGCGACGACCGCCTGCTCGGCCTCGATCGTCTCGCCGTCCGTGAGCCGCACTCCGACGGCCCGGCCCGAGCGCACAAGCACGCGCTCCACGTCCCGGTCCGTCTCGCAGACGCCGCCGTGGTCGCGGATCAGCTGGACGAGCGCGTCGGCGAGCTTCGCGCCGCCGCCGCGTGGCACGGGCATCCCGCCCTCCTGCACCGCGACTGCGATCACCTGCGTCATGAACCCGGACGTCGCCTGGTCCGGCCCGAGGCCGGTGTGGAGCACCCATGGCGCGAGCACGCCGTGCGCGCGTTCCGACGCAAACGTCGTCTCGAGCCAGTCGCGGCTCGACTGCAGCACTTCGCCCGTGAATGCGAGCGCGCCCGAGCGTCCAAATCTGCGCACCGCTTTCGCGGCGAGCGCGAATCCCGCCGGCGACCACAGCTCGGTGCCGAGGACGCCGAACGCGAGGTCGGCGTTGGGGAAAAAGCGCTCGAGCACGCCTGGCCACTCCGGGCCGAGCTCCTCCGTGTTCCCCTCGGCCGAGCGGAGCAGGAAGGCGGCGGCTCCGTCCGGAAACGCCGTCGCCGTCGGGAGTTCCGTGTTCAGGTACTCGAGCCCGCGCGCCGCGAGCTCGTCGGCGAGCTCAGCGTGCGACGCGCCGCCGACCCACAGCGGATGCCAGGCGCTGTAGACGTCGTGGAGGAACCCCGGCTCGGTGAGCTCCTCAGTCTTGATCGCGCCGCCGAACCAGTCGTTGCGCTCGAGCACGCAGACGCGCCAGTCCGCCCGCGCGAGCAGTGCCGCGCACGCGAGGGAGTTGACTCCGCTGCCGACGATGACCGCGTCGTACTCAGCCACCGGCAAGCTTCCGAAGCTCGTCGTCGGTGACGAGCCCGCGCTTGCGCGTCCCGAGCTCCTTGACCTGTGCGAGCAGCTCCGGCCACCGATCCTCGGGCACGTCGAGGCCGAGCTCCTCCACCTTGATCCGGATCGAGTCGAGCCCGCTCTTCTTGCCGAGCACGATGGCCCTCTCGGCGCCGACGAGCTCGGAGGAGTACGGCTCGATCGAGGGCGGGTCGTGGAACTGCGACGCCACCGCGCCGGACTCGCGGCGGAACAATGTCTCGCCCGTCAGCGGCTTCCACGGCGCGAGCCCGTACCTCGAGAGCTCCTGCACGCGCCCGGCGGCCTCGCGGATCCGGTCGAAGCGGAACCCCGTCTCGACCCCGTAGAGCGCACGCAGCGCGATGGCGATCTCGCCGAGGTCGGCGTTCCCCGCGCGCTCGCCCATGCCGTTGACCGTGCCGTGGATCCACGTCGCGCCGGCCCGCACGGCCGCGACGGCCGAGGCGGTTGCGAGCCCGAAGTCGTCGTGGCCGTGGAAGTGCACCGGCACGCCGTCGACGTACTGGAGCGTCGCGCCCACCAGGTCGGTCACGGCCTCGGGAGAGGCGATCCCCAGCGTGTCGACGACGGCAACCTCTTTCGCACCCGACTCGACCGCGGTCTCGTACACCTGCCGGTAGAAGTCCGGCTCGGCGCGCGTGGAGTCGACGCCGAAGAAGGCGGCGCGGATCCCGTGCTCGTCGGCGAAGCGCATGGCGCCGGCTATGCGGTCGAGCATCTTCTCGCGCGAGACGCCAATCGCCTCGAGCTTGAGGTCGGAGATCGGCGACTCGATCACGGACGCCTCCACGCCGAGCTCGACGAGCAGCTCGAGGTCGGCCGGAACAGCGCGCGAGAAACCCCAGACCTCTGCGCCGAGGCCGGCTCCGGCGATCAGCTCGACGGCGCGCCGGTCGTCCTCCGACACGCGCGGGAAGCCCGCCTCGATGCGCTCGATCCCGAGCCCGTCGAGCAGCCGCGCGATCTCGAGCTTCTCCTCGGGTGAGAGGACGACGCCGACGGTCTGTTCGCCGTCGCGCAGCGTCGTGTCGTACAGGCCGACGCGGCCGCGGATCGCGTAGCGGTCGTTGAGCGAACCGGTCCAGATCAGGTCGGACACTGCACCACTCCATCCGGGAACAGAGAGAGCTTCTCGACACCGCCCACCCTGATGACGAAGTTGTCCTCCACGCGCAGACCGCCGCCTCCCGGCCAGTACACCCCGGGCTCGACCGCGAGCACCATCCCCTCCTCGAACTCGCCGCCGCCGGCCTGATGCGGATACGGCGGCTCGTGCGCCCGCGCTCCGACTCCGTGACAGATCGGATGCGTCGGCTGGCCCGGGTAGCCGGCGTCGTCCAGCTGTCGCCGGATCTCCCGGTCGAGCTCGGCCATCGACCCGCCCGGCCGGATCGAGTCGAGCGCGGCGCCGTAGACGCCCATGAGTACGGCTTCGAGCTCCGCGTAGTCGGGCTTCAAATCGCCGAAGACGAGGTTCTTCGTGTGGTCGGCCCAGTAGCCGTCGGCGCAGACCCAGATCTCGAACAGGACGGGCTCGCCCTCGACGACGGGCAGGTCTCCGGTCGCCGTGAACGTCTTGATCCCGCGCCCCGCCCAGACGAGCGAGAACGGGAGCGCGAGCTCGACCCTGCCCTCCCAGCCGGTGCCCTCCCCGTGGACGAAGCCCTGCCAGAGCGCGGCCGCCTGCGCCTCCTTCATCCCTGGACGGAGCAGCTCGCGGACGTGCTCCATCGCCGCTGCCGCAATCTCATTCGCGAGGCGCAGCCGCTCGAGCTCCTGCTCGGTCTTGAGCGAGCGGGCACGGACGAGGAGCGGCGTCGCGTCGGCGGCCTCCGGGAACGCGTCGAACCACGCAGCGGTGAATGTCGTCGGCTCGCCGACCATCCGGTCGGAGGCCTGCGTGCCGAGCGAGAGCTCGAGCCCGACGCGGTCGTAGTCTCGCGCGACCGAGACGGCCGCCTCGAGCGTGCGCGCCAGCGGCGGGCGCGGATCCTCAGGGTCGTAGCCGCGGATCAGGCGCACGTCCTCGGTCCAGGCCATCCCAGCGGCATCCTCCTCAGACGCCTCGATCGTGATCAGCACCGGCTCGCCCTCGCGCGGGAAGACGCACGCGTCGTAGCCCTTCATCCCCCAGAAGTTCGTGAGGTAGAGGACGTCGTCGGGCGCGCGGACGACGAGAGCGTCGAGCTGCGCCTCGGTCATGAGCGCGCGGACGCGGTCGAGTTTCGCGTCATCCCTCGGCCAGGCCATCAGTCGCCCCAGGGGCGAATCCGCGGCGGCGCCGGCTCGCCGTGGCCGTCCTGCCACGAGATGACCGGATTCCGCAGCACGCCGATCCGCTCGATCTCCGCCTCGACCACGTCGCCGGGCTTCAGGTAGAGCTGCGCCCGCTCCTCCTCCGACTTGAAGCCGGCGACGCCGGCGACGGTTCCGGTCGAGAGGACGTCCCCCGCGCTGTACCCGAGCGCCGAGAAGTTGCTCAGGATCTGTGGGATCGTCACGCTCATGTGGCTCGTGTTCGACTCCTGTCGTTTCTCGCCGTTGACGCGCAGCTCCATCGCGAGATCGTGCGGATCGGGGATCTCGTCCGGCGTGACGATCCAGGGCCCGAGCGGACAGAACGTGTCGATCGCCTTCGAGAAGCTGAACACGCCGGAGCGCATCTCGCCGCGCTGGATGTCGCGGGCGGTGATGTCGTTGAAGATCACATAGCCGCCGATGTAGTCCTCGGCCTCCTCGGGCGAGAACCACTTGCCGGCCTTCCCGAGGACGACGGCGAGCTCGAGCTCGTAGTCGAGCTCCTCGGTCAGGTGCTCCGGATAGATGATCGGCTCGTCGGGCCCGATGATCGCGTCGACGTTCTGGAAGAAGTTGATCCACGGCGCGATCCGGTGCGTCCAGTTGACGTTCTTCGACTCCTCCTCGTGCTCGCGGAAATTGCCGGCCGTGTGGAAGAACTTCTTCGGCACGATCGGGGCACGCAGCTTCACATCCGCCAGTGCATGCTCGGCGATCACACGCGGCGTGCCCTCGGCCTCGAACACGTCCCGCATCGAGGGCACGTCCCACTGGTGGACGACGTCGCCGTCGACCGATCCGACCTTGCCGTCGTCGAAGGTGACGAGCTTCATCGCCGGCCGCAACCTACTTGTTCGTACGCGTCTCGGATCCAGGTCGTGAACTCCTCGTCGAGCTCCGAGACGCGGAAGTGATGGACGAAGAGATCCTTCTGGTAGGGCGAAACGCTGCGGATACGCGGATCCTCGACGACGGTAGTTCACGTCGAAGTAGCCGACGAGCTCGTCGCCCTTCGGTCGCGCGCCGGCGAACCCGCGCCGCGGCCCCTTGAACGTCACAGTCGTCTTCGCGACCGAGAGCGAGTGCTCGCCGCACGCGGCCACGATCTCGGCGAAGCGGTGCCAGAGAGCGCGGCCGAGCTCGCTCCCGGCCTCGAGGTGCCGCTCGACGGTCCACTCAGGCGACGCCACAGACCTCCATCGCAACGCGCGCGTAGACCTCCGCTGTCTTGACGAGGGCGTCGATCTCGAGGTTTTCGCCGAGCTCGACGTCCATCAGCCCGGTGGAGGTGCCGTAGTTGACGGTCGGCACGCCGTAGCGCGTGAGCGCCGACGCGTCGCTGAACCAGCGGGTCACGTCGCGAGCCGGCGCCTCGCCCCAGACCTCGGCGTGCGCCGCGTCGATCGCTGCAACGAGCTCGTGGCCCTCGTCGATCTCCGCGCCGGGCGCGGTTACGAAGACCTCGCCCTCGATGCCGTAGTCCGGGAAGCGCTCGCCGAGGCCCCGCACCATGTCGAGCACCTCGCGCCGGGCAGCCGCCATCGCCTTCGTCGGCGGCACGCGCACGTCGAGGAAGAGATCCGTGTGATGCGGCGTCCGCGAGACGCGCCAGCCGAAGCCGCCCTCGACGGCGCCGACGTTGACGATCGCCTTGGCGCCCCGATACGCGTTGGCGGTGTCGTCCTCCCACGTCGGGATCCACTCGAGCACCGCGCCGAGCACCTCGCGCGCGCGCAGGATCGAGTTGCGGTCGCGCCGCCCCTCGCTGAACGCCGTATGGATGAAGTCGCCGTGGACGCGGATCCGCAGCCAGAGCGCGCCGAAGTGGCCGAGCACGACCTTGCCCTCGGTCGGCTCGCCGAGCAGGCACATGTCGGCGACGCCGCCGTGCGAGACGAGATACCGCGTGCCGGCTGCGTAGCCGCGGTACTGCGCGCCCTGCGCCTCGCCCTGCTGCGTCTTCTCGATCTCACCGCAGACCGCCGCGATCAGGACGTCTCCGCGCAACCGCACGTCGGCCTCCTGCAAAGCCCGCACGGCCTCGACGTAGCAGGCGACCGCGCCCTTCATGTTCGAGATGCCGAGCCCGTAGAGGCGCCCGTCGCGCTCGAAAGCCTGCGGCTGGAACCCCGGGACGCTCCGGAGCCACGGCTCGCGGCCCGAGTACGAGGTGTCGAGGTGCCCGTTGAACATGAGCGACTTACCGCCGCCGGCGCCGGGCCAGATGCCGAGAGCGTTCGCACGTCCCTCCTCGACCTGCTGCCACTGCACCTGCAGGCCGAGCGACTCGTAGAGCTCGACCATCAGACGCGCCGCCGCCTCCTCGTCGCCGGTGAAGCTCGGCACGTCGACGAGACGGGACGCGGTATCGACGAGCCGGTCGCGATCGACGCTCACCATGCTTCGTAGCCCCCGATCAAATCGCCGGCGTCGACCCCGAGGTCGACGAGCTGCGCGGCGGCGAGCGAGGAGGAGTAGCCGTGGGCGCAAACGAGGCAGAGCCGTCGCCCGGCGAGTTCCTCGTCACACCACTCCGACGTCTGGTCGGCCCGCCACGGCAGCACCGAGTACGGGACGTGCTTCGAGCCCGCAATCACGCCCGTGCGCTCGCGCTCGTCGCGCGAGCGGATGTCCACGATCAGCAGCTCCGGATCGGCGCGCACCGCCTCGGGCGTGTACCGCACGATCCGGGCCCGGGCCTCGGCGAGCATGTCGTCTACCCGCGGAATTGCGGCAACACCTTCTCGCCGAAGAGCCGAATCTGCTCGTGCCGGTTCGCTCCCCAGAGCTCGAGCATGACGTGGGTGCAGCCGGCTTCGCGGTACTCCTCGATCGCCTCGATGCAGTCCGACGGCGTGCCCGCGATCGGTCGGCACTTGTCCAGCAGAGCGTCGGAGACCTCGGCCTTCGCCGCCAGGCGTCCGCCGCGCTCCATCGCCTCGGCAACGGGACGGATCTCGTCCTGCTCGATCCCTGCGAGCTCGAGCAGCGTGTCGGCCGCGCCCTGGATGTTCTGCACCTTGTTCGCGAGGTACATCCCCGCGATCTCGCGCGCTCCGTCGCGGCCGGCCTCGCGATCGTCGGCGTCGATCGACGCGACGACGGTGCAGCCGACGTCGATCTCGCCGCCGACGTTCTCGCGCGTGTAGCGGACGAAGCCAGGCGTCGTGATCGACGGCGTAAGACAGCCGTCGGCGATCTCGCCCGCGAGCTGCTGCATCTTCGGCGCGGTCGCCGCGACGTACACCGGCGGCACCTCGCGCGGCGCCTGCGCGTCTGCCGCGAGCGCGGGAACGTCGGCGCTCCACGTGTCGCCGTCGTAGTCGAACCGCTCGCCGGAGAGCACGCCGCGCGCGATCGTGACCGCGTCGCGCATCGGCCCGAGCGTCTTCTTCGTCTGCGTCTTCGTGTTGTTGAGGAAGATCTTCGACGTCCCGAAGCCGAGGATGAACCGTCCCGGCCCGGCCGCCTCCTGCACCACACGCGCGTCCATCGCGGCCTGAACGGGATGACGCGTCGACGCCGCGATGATCCCCCAGCCGACGGTCAGCCGCTTCGTCTCCCGCGCCATGAGCGCCCCGACGCCGCTCGAGGACCGCGCCTCCATCCCGTGCTTGCGCCACCACGGATAGGCCTCGGCGAGCCAGATCGTGTCCATCCCGGCGTCGTCCATCGCGCGCGCCGAGGCAAGCATCTCCTCGAGCGGCTCCATCGTGAGCTGCATGACGCCGATCCGGAGCGGCGGCGCCATCAGGGCTCCCTGCCCATCGCCTCCTGCACCTGGCCGTCGAGCGCCGAGAGGACGTGTTGCACCTGCTGGTTCACGATCGGCTGGAGGACGCGCTGGCCCATCGAGCCGACCGGACCGAGGATCTTCACCTCGGCGCTCCACGCCATCGACGTGGTTCCCGCGGCGGCGTCGGAGAGCGCGAACGACGTCTCCATGTTCATGATCGCGCCCACGCCGTTGCCCTTGACCGCGAGCTTCGCGAACTCGGGCTCGCGCTCCTCGACCTTCTCCATGTCGACCTTCATCTTCATGCCGCCGAGGCCGAGCGGGATCTTGACGTTCGCCGTCCAGTGCCGGTCGTCGTGGATGTCGAAGCTCTCGACGCCGGGCATCGTCTTGGCCATCGCCGCGGGGTCGTTCAGCACCTGCCAGACCAAGTCGCGCGGCGCAGCGAACTCGCGATCGCCGGAGACGTTCACGCCCGCGCCTCCTGCAGCAGCCGCCAGACGCGCTGGTACGGGTTGTGGCTGTCGGTCACGACCTGCCCGGTCGCGTCCTGGATCGCGGCGCAGACGGCGTGGATGCCGGCGCCGCCGCCCTCGCCCATGCCCTTCGTCCCGAGGGGCGTGAACGGCGACGGGCTCTCGGTCGCGCCGGTCGCGAGCGGCGGCATGTCGAGCGCGTGCGGGACGTGGTAGTCGTAGAAGTTGGGCGTCAGCAGGTTTCCGTCCTCGTCGTATTCGAAGGTCTCGTGAACCGCCGCGCCGATTGCCTGGGCGGTTGCGCCCATCACCTGACCCTCGACGATCTGCGGGTTGATCCGCTTGCCACAGTCGTCGACGGCGGCGTAGTCGACGATCTCGTACGCGCCCGTCTCGGGGTCGATCTCGACGACGGCGACGTGGATCTGGGTGGCGTACGTGAGCGTGAGGTTGCCGAACTTCTTCTCGACGTCCGGCACCTCGAACGGCGGCCGGTAGACGTAGCGGCAGTTGAGCGTGACGTCGAGGTCCTCCGGCAGGCCGGCGTTGTTCGCGTTGACGATCGCGCCGCAGGCCATGAAGGGAAGGAAGGCGTCGGGGCTCTCCTTGATCCGGACGCCGCCGTCGGCCAGCTCGAGCGCCTCCGCCGGGACGCCGCCGAAGACGGCGCCGGCGAGCTTCTTGATCTCGGCCGCGAGCATCTCGGTCGCTCCCTTGACGGCACTGAGCCCGGTGACTGCGAACTGGCTCGCGTAGGTGCCCGAGAAGCCGGCATGCGAGTTCCAGTAGCTGTCGTGGCCGGCGCGCACGTGCACGTCGTCGACCGAGCAGTTGAGGATGTCGGCCACGACCTGCGACGCGGTCGTCTCGTGTCCCTGTCCCTGCGGCGTGGTGCCGAGCGTGACGACGATCTCGCCGAAGATGTCGAGCTTCACGGTCGCGACCTCGTTGTTGCCCGAGAACTGGAGCTCCGGGTTGATCAGGCGCGACTGGCCGAAGTTGTTCGTGCCGGAGTCGAGGGTCGAGCCGATCCCGACGCCGAGCAGCATGCCGCGCTCCTCCGCCTCCGCCTTCCTGCCGGGAATCGACGCCCCAATCGATCAGCTCGAGCGCCAGGTCGAGCATCGCCGCGTAGTCGCCGGAGTCGTATACGCAGCCGTTCGGCGTCTCGTACGGCATGTCCTCGGCGCGAATGTAGTTCCGCTTCCGCACCTCGACCGGATCGAGCCCGAGCTCGCGCGCGACGATGTCGATGATCCGCTCGGTGAACCAGAGGTGCTGCATGCGCGAGTAGCCGCGGTTCGGCGAGACGGGCGCCTTGTTCGTCGCAACCTGCGTGAACTCGAGCTCGATGTGGCGCCAGCGGTACATGCCCGGCGTCACCTGCGCCCAGATCACCCCGCCGAGCGGCTCGTAGCGCAGCCAGGCGCCGGCGTCGTCGAGCGCCTTCGTCCGGAACCCGAGCAGCGTCCCGTCGTCGGAGACCGCGACCTCGGTGTCGTGGAACCAGCGCTCGTTGCCGTGCGACATCGAGAGGTGGAAGTCGGTGCGCCATTCCGTCCACTGCACCGGCCGGTTGAGCTTCCGCGCGAGCAGGCAGCAGACGACGAGCTGCGGGTGCGACGTGATCTTGTTGCCGAAGCCGCCGCCGATGTCCTGCGTGACGAAGCGGAGCTTGTCGAGCCCCACCTTCATCGCCGGCCCCATCATGATCGCCGCGAAGCCGGGGAACTGGTTGTTCGTGTGGATCGTCCACTGCCCGACGCCGCGGTTGAACTCGACGAGCGCGCCGTCACATTCGAGCGGCGTCGAGTTGAAGCGATGGAAGTGGAGCTCGGGGATCTTGATCACGCGATCGGCCTCGGCGAACGCGGCGTCGAGGTCACCCCACGAGTAGAGGCCGCTCCACATGAGGTTCCCGCCGGCGTCGTCGTGCAGCACGGGCGTGTCGGAGTCCTGCGCAGTGCGCGCGTCGACGACCGCCGGCAGCGGCTCGTAGTCCACCTCGACGAGCTCGGAGGCGTCGCGCGCGAGCTCGCGCGTCTCGGCGACCACGGCGACCACCGGCTCACCGACGAAGCGCACCTTGCCGACCGCGAGCGCGAAGTCCTTGATGTTCGCGCCCGGCACGCTCGAGATCTGGAAGAACGGATCGGTGAGTGCCGCGACCTCCTCGCCGGTCAGCGTCCCGTAGACGCCGTCGAGCGCCTCGGCGGCGGAGACGTCGACACGGGTGATGTGCGCGTGCGCATACGGGCTGCGCACGAAGTGGAGGTAGCCCATCGCGTGCCGCTTGACGTCGTCGACGAACACGCCTTCGCCCTGCAGGAGCCGCTTGTCCTCCTTGCGGCGGACGCTCTGCCCGCCCCAGCCCTTCTGCACCTCGACCTTCTCGGGAGCGATCGTCGTCTGCGAGCTATCGGTCACTTGCGCCACCGACTTCACGGCCTCGACGATGTTCCAGTAGCCGGTGCAGCGGCAGATGTTGCCCTGCAGCGACTTCTTGATCTCGTCCTCGGACGGACTCGGGTTCTCGCGCAGGAGCGCGGTCGCGCTCATCAGCATTCCCGGCGTGCAGTAGCCGCACTGCAGCGCGTGGTGCTCGTTGAACGCCTGCTGCAGCGGCGTGAGCTCTCCGTCCTCGCTGAGCCCCTCGACCGTCTCGACCGTCGCCCCGTTTGCCTGGACGGCGAGGAGCATGCAGCTCTTCACGAGCACGCCGTCGAGGATCACCGAGCACGCGCCGCAGTTGCCGGTGTCGCAGCCGACGTGGCTGCCGGTGAGGTCGAGGTCGTCGCGCAGGAAGTGGATGAGGAGCTTGCGCGGCTCGACGTCCCGCTCGTACGTCGTCCCGTTGACGGTGACCGTGACGTCCATCAGCGAGCTGCCGCCTCCTGGGCGGCTCGGGTCGCGAGCACCTCGGCGAGGTGGGTGCGGTACTCGCTCGAAGCGTGGACGTCGGACGGCGGCGTGATGTCGGCCGCGCGCACGGCGTCGGCGACTCCGTCCGGCGTGTCGGCCGTGAGCAGCACCGGTACCGCGTCGACGCAGCCGAGCGCGACGCGAACGGCGCCGTTGACCGAAGCGGCCGCGTTGCAGAGACAGGTCCCGTCGGCACCGAGCGTGACCGCGGCGAAGCCGTCCTTCTTGCCGGCCGGGATCGCGATCCGCGTCAGCAGCTCGCCGGGCCCCACCGCCGTGAGGTAGACGCCGAGGAAGAACTCCTCCGCGGAGACCTCGCGCTCTCCGCCGGCGCCCGCGATCGTCATACGCGCGCCGATCGCGACCATCAGCGGCGGCAGATGATTCGTCGGGTCGTTCGAGCAGAGGTTGCCGCCGATCGTGCCGCGGTTCCGCACCTGGACGTCGGCGATCGTCGCGCAGACCTCGCCCAAGATGGGGCGCGCCTTCGCCTCGGCCGAGCACATCAGCTCCGAGTACGTCGTCATCGCGCCCACCGTGAGCGTCCCGTCGCCGGCGAGCTCGATCCCACGCAGCTCCTCGAGCCCGTTCAGGTCGACGAGCATGTCCGGAGAGGCCGCGCGGGCCTTCATGACGTTGACGATCGTCTGGCCGCCGGCGAGGGCGCGGGCGCCGTCGTTGGCCGCCAGCAGCTCGAGCGCCTCTGTCACAGAGCCGGGTTTCGCGTACTCGACCTCGCGTAGCAGCATCGTTGCGATCCTATCCCGGTCGGCGTTCCGGTTACGCGTGAATGCGAGTGGTCGCCTCTCGCAGCGGTCCGCCGGCACGGCCGGCGCGCACCGCGAGGATCTCGCCGAGGATCGAGACGGCGGTCTCTTCCGGCGAAGCCGCACCGAGGTCCAGGCCGGCCGGCCCGTGGACACGCTCGAGATCCTCTTCGGACACGCCTTCGTCGAGGAGCAGACCGCGGCGCCGCTCCTGGTTCCGGCGCGAGCCGAGCCAGCCGAGATAGAACGCCCCGGTTGCGAGAGTGCCGCGGACGAGGGGAAGGTCGAACTTGTCGTCGTGGGTCAGGACGACGACCGCGGTCGCTGGATCGGGCCTGACCTGCGCCAGCGCCTCGTCAGGCCAGAGGACGAGGAGCTCGTCGGCGCTCGGAATCCGCTCCGGGGTGGCAAAGCGCTGTCGTGCGTCCGCCACGATGGTCCGCCAACCGAGCAGCTTCGCGCCCGCGCAGAGCGCCTCGGCGGTGTCGACGGCGCCGTAGGCGAAGAGCCGCGGCGGCGGGACGCTGACGTCGGCGAAGACCATCCGTCCCTCGTGCTCGAACACATGGCTCCGGCCGCGGCGCCGAACGGCCTGTTCCAGTTCTGGATCGCGGAGCTTCTCGCCGACTCGATCGCCCCCGACGACGGTGAGCACGACGTCCGACTCCTCGCTCCGGTGGGGCTCGACGAACACGTCGATCTCGCCACCGCAGGGCAGTCCCACGCCGAACGCCATCTCGTCGGTGATCCCGTATGTGACCAGGCGCGGCTCGCCGCCGGCGAGCACTTCCTGCGCGGCGAGGATGACGGCGCTCTCGACGCAGCCGTTGGAGACCGAGCCTTCGATGCTTCCGTCCTCGCGGACGACGAGCTTCGAGCCCACCGGGCGCGGCGCGGAGCTTCGGGTCGCGACGACCGTCGCGACGGCCGCCTGTTGCGGCGAGGAGTCCATGTGCCTCAATCTATCCGCGCCGAGCATCGCAACCGGGCCGCGCGGACACGTCGACTCCGGGCACGTACGGCGGTGTCTGACACCTAGACACGGCTCTTCTGGGCACTTCGTGGCTGCGGACGGCGAAGCAGCCGGTCAGCGCCCGAGATAGGCCTTGCGGAGATCCTCGTGCTCGCGCAGCTCGGCGGCCGGGCCCTCGAGAACGAGCCGGCCGGTCGAGAGGACGTAGCCACGGTCGGCGATCGAGAGCGAGACGTTCGCGTTCTGCTCGACGACGAGCACGGCAACGCCCGACTCGTGCACCTGCTGGATGATCTCGAAGTTTCGCTCGACGAGGATCGGCGCGAGCCCCATCGACGGCTCATCCATCAGCAGCAGCTTCGGCCGGGCCATGAGTGCGCGACCCATCGCGACCATCTGCTGTTCGCCGCCCGACATCGTGCCTGCGAGCTGCGCGCGCCGCTCGTGGAGGAGCGGAAAGAGGTCGTAGACGCGATCGAAGTCCTCCTTCGACTCCCTTGCCGTGCAGGTACGCGCCCATCTCGAGGTTCTCGAGCACGGTCATCGGCCCGAACAGCCGCCGGTTCTCGGGGACGATCGCGATGCCCTTGCCGATCCGGTAGCTCGTCGAGCGGGATGTGACGTCCTCGCCTCCGAAGTGGACGGTGCCTTTCCGAGGCTGCACGATCCCGAGCACGGTCTTCAGCGTCGTCGACTTGCCGGAGGCGTTGCCGCCGAGCAGGCACACGAGCTCGCCGGGGCCCACCTCGAGGCTCAGGCCCTGAAGGATGTGGATCTGGCCGTAGAACGTGTCCACGGACTCGAGCCGCAGCAGGGGCTCCGGCGCCACACCGTTCTCCTTGCCGCTCGCTTCGCTCATTTCGTCGTCACCGCTTTCGTCCCGAGGTACGCCTCTACGACGCGCGGGTCGGTGGCGACCGCGTCGAACGTGCCCTCCGCGATCTTGAGGCCGTGGTCGAGCGCGACTACCCGGTCCGAGATGCCCTCGACCACGTGCATGTCGTGCTCGATGAGGAGGATCGTGTAGCCACCGTCGTCCCGCAGCTTCCCGATCAACTCCGTGATTTCGTGCGTCTCCGTCGGGTTCATGCCGGCAGCGGGCTCGTCGAGGAGCAGGATCCGCGGCTCGGTGGCCATTGCCCGCGCGATCTCGAGCCTCCGCCGGTTCGCGTATGAAAGCGAGTAGGCGGGCTGGTCCCAGCGGTAGCCCATCAGGCGTTCTCCGAAGAAGGACAGCTTCTCCTCGGCGCGGGCCCTGATCTCCCGCTCCTCCCGCCGCATGCCGGGCGTGCGAAGCATCGCGCGGGCGATGCCGACCTTCGTCTGCCCGTATTGCGACGCCATCACATTCTCGATCACGCTCATGTTCAGGAACAGCCGGAGGGTCTGGAAGGTACGCGCGGCGCCACGCCGGGTGATCTTGTGCGGCGGCATGCCGACGAGGTTCTCGCCGTCGAGCCGGATCTCGCCCGCGGTGGGCGAATAGATGCCGGTGATCAGGTTGAAGAGCGTCGTCTTGCCGGCACCGTTCGGCCCGATCACGCTCACGACCTCGCGCTCGTTCACGACCAGGTCGAGGCCGTCGATCACCACCAGGCCGCCGAACGACATCGAGACGCCCGCGAGCTCGAGCAGCGGCTTTAGCTCCGGCTTCGGCTCAGGCGTCGCCATCAGACGATCTCCACCCGAGCCGTGCCGACGAGCCCTTGCGGACGGACGGTCATCAGCACGATCAGCAACACCCCGAACAGGATCTCCGCCGTCACGGCGGGGCTCGGCGCGAGCACGTTCTCCCACACCACCGCGGTCATGTAGAGCGTGGGAATGAGGGCGAGTGTCCGCCACCACCCACTCACACTGCGCACCACGCAGACGAGGACGACGAGCCCGATGTAGGCATAGGTGTCGAAGCCGCCGTGACCCACCGGGATGATCACCCAGTCTGAGATCGCCTTCCCCACCGACCCAGATCCCGCGTCGGCGGCATTGCCGGCCGTCCACGAGGCAGCAGCAGTCGCCGAGACGATCGCGTGGACGGCGAAGCCGAACGCAAGCGTCCCGACGAGGACGACGACGTTCCGGTACCACGGCTTCATCAGCGCGACGAACAGCAGGATCGCCCCGTAGAAGAGCCAGCGCTTGATGTCCGGATGGTCGTTCTGCGGTTGGAGGAACTGGAGCGACACGTTGATGACGATCGCGCCGAGGATCGGTCCGGCGATGCTCCCTATCCCGCCGAGGATGACCACCGCAAAGATGACGATGAGGACGTTGAGAGTGAAGTTGCTGGACATCACCGCCCCCTGGATCGCCGCGAAGATCCCGCCGCAGAGCCCGGCCAGCGCCGCACCCATGACGATGGCAAGACGCTTGAGGCGGTCGACGGGAATGCTCATCACCTCGGCCGCGAGAGGATCCTCCCGGAGCGCGCGCCAGGCGCGCCCGGTCCGCGACCGGTTCGCGAAGTAGAGGCCGGCCGTCGCGAGGCACGAGCACGATCAGGAAGAAGTAGTACTGCTGTTTGACCGTGGTGAGCGAGTAGCCGAAGAACTTGAGCGGGTCGACGTTGGCGATCCCGCTCGAACCGTTCGTTAGCCCGACTCCGGCGATCACCGGGTTCGCCGTGTTCGTGAACACGAGAAACGCCTGCAAGAAGAAGAGCGTGACGATCGCGAAGTAGTCGCCGATGAGCCGACGCGACGTGAGGCCGAGTCCTAGCCCGATCAGGCCGGTGAAGACCGTCACGGCGGGCAGCGAAGCCAGCGTCGGCCAGTGGATTCCGTAGTGAGCCGACGAGACGAGCGCATAGCCGTACGCACCGATGCCGAAGTACGCGACGTAGCCGAGGTCGAGCAAGCCGGCGAAGCCGACGACGACGTTCAGACCGAGTCCGAGGGTCGCGTAGAGGAGCGTGAACAGCCCGTACGCAAAGAGGTCGCCCGTGTTCATCCAGAACGGGAGAGTCGCCGCAACGGCTATGAAGAGGAACAGCTTGACCGGATCCGGCGAGGCGTCCCACCCTCGCGCCGCGGGCCCGAAGAAGCCACGCTTTCGAGCCTGGCGATCCTCGGATTCGGCAACCCACGAGTCGACGCCGATCCGCGTCTTGGCCGCCTCGTCGGGCTGCTCCGGAACGGGGGTGTTGGACTCGTCGCTCATACCTTCTGGATCGCTCGCGACCCGAGCAACCCCCTTGGACGAAAGAGCATGAACAGGATGAGGAGGCCGAAGATGACGATGTCGGACCACTGGCCGCCGACGTAACCGATCGCGAACGACTCGACGAGCCCGATGATGAGGCCTCCGAGCATGGCGCCCGGAATGCTGCCGATGCCGCCGATGACCGCCGCGGTGAAGGCTTTGAGCCCCGCGAGAAATCCCATGAAGTAGTACGTGACTCCGAGATATAGGCCGAACATCACTCCCGCCGCGCCGGCGAGCATCGACGCAATGAAGAAGGTAATGGCGATGACCCGATCGGTGTCGATCCCCATCATCGAGGCAGCTTCCCGGTCGTACGCCGTCGCCCGCATGGCCTTCCCGAACCGGGTCCGCGAGACGAGCAGGGTCAGTGCCGCCATCAGGAAAAGCGCTGCGCCCACGACGAACACCTGCACGACCGTGACGGGATTGCCCCCAACGGTGAAGACCGTGTGGTAGAGCGGCCCGAACTCCTCGTTTCCCTTCTTACCGAGGTCGAATGGGTCGTATGTGTACTGAAACCCGTTGGTCAGGAGCTGGACACTGTTCTCGAGGAAGAACGAGACGCCGATCGCGGTGATCAGCGGCGCGATCCTCGGAGCGTTACGCAACGGGCGGTACGCGAAGCGCTCTATGGCCACGCCGAGGGTGCCCGAGCCGACCATCGCGACCGCGAACATGAGCGCGATGGCGGGCACGATGCCGATCGTCAGGTCGAGCGGACCGCCGAGCCGGGTCAGGATGCCGTAGCCGAGAAACGCCCCGACCATGTACACGTCGCCGTGCGCGAAGTTCAGGAGCTTCAGGATCCCGTAGATCATCGTGTAGCCGAGGGCGACCAGCGCGTAGAGGCTGCCGAGGACGAGACCGTTCCTGAACAGCTGGAACGCGCCTCCCCACCCCAGCGAGCGGATGTTGTCGATGACGCTGAAAAGGACGAGGTGCAAGGACCTACCTTCTCAAAAATGCGAGCGGCCCACCGAGGCGGGCCGCTCGCAGGAATCCGTGCTACTTGCTAGCCGGCGTTTTCGTACACGCCCTTGTTGTTGATGTGGAAGATCGCGAAGTCGGCGCGCCGCCCATGTCACCGGGCCCCTGGTAGGGGCCGTGGTTCTTGGTGAGGAACTGCACCGGGAAGCCGAGCAGCGACTGCTTCGCCGTCAGGTTCACCTTCAGGAGCTTCTTGCGAACTGCTGCCCGCGTCGTCTTGCCATGGCCTGCCTTGCACGCCATCTGAATCGCCGTGGCGTTGACCCAGACCGACGTGTACGTCGGAATCCCGAACGTCTCGGGCTGTCCGCTGTGGGCCTTCGTAAAGGCCTTGACGACCGGGCTGTTGAAGTCGACCGGGAAGCCCGACACGTATGCGCCATGGGCTTCGAACTGGCCCGGGACGTCGATCCCGTCCGACCCCATCACGATGGCGTTCTTGCCGTTCGCCTTGAGCTGCTGGGCGAACGTCTGCGCCTCAGCGGCCTGCTGCCACGGGATGTAGACGAGCTGCGTATTGCTCGGGATCGCCGCAATCAACGACGAGAAGTCGCTGACATTCTGGGCGACGTGGTTGCGCTTCGCGGTGATGCCGACCTTCTTCAGGTCGGCTTGCACCTGGTTGGCCAGGCCCTGGCTGTACGCCTCTTCGTCGTCGATGATGTAGATGCGCTTCTTCTTCAGGTTCTTGTTGATGAAGATCGCGACCCGTCACCCTGCTGGCCGTCGTTCGGAACCGTGCGGTAGAAGAAGCCCTTCGACGTCTCCCGACGCGGCCGGCGGACTGCCGGTCAACGACCGCGTCAGGAAGATGCGAGTCGCCGAGCCGGAAACGGGCGCGAGACCCGCTCCCTTGTAGATGGAAGTGGAGTCCTGTACCTCCTGGCTGCCCGCCGGCCCCGTGAGGGCGAGGATCTTGCCGTTCGAGGCGAACGAGTGCGCCACCGCGAGGTTCGCGGACGCATCCGTGGTCAGCTTCGTATCACCCTGCAGAAGCTTGATCTTGAGCTTGTGGCTCTTGTTCCACCGCTTCTGCGCGTATTTGGCCCAGTCGATCTGCGTCGCCCCGAGGAAGGCAACTCCTCCCGTCGCGGGATACGCGATACCGATCGTGACCTGCTTGCCGCACTTGACGCTTGCCGTCGCCGCCGCAAGAGTCCTCGGCTTGGCCGAGCCCCAGGCGGTGGTTGCAACGACCACCGAAACCAGAGCCGCGAGAACGGCGACTACTCCAACCTTCTTCAACATTCATGCCCTCCTTGTTTACGCCCCTCACCTCTAAGACGTAAGCCTCCGGCCGAGGTTTGCGTCATGGGGCAGACCTGGCTCGCGACTTTACTCCGCAATAACAAGCAAAGGAAGAGCACCCGGCCGGTATAGGCTCGTCCTATGCACTACTGCATCCAGGCGGAGGAGACGGGCGAGGAGATCACGCCGCTCTTCACGGTTCCCGAGTTCCAGCAGCGCCTCCTGCGCTTCGACGGCCCGGCCGACGAGCGTGTGGACGACGGACGCGACGAGGTGCTCTACGTGCTCGAAGGAACGGCGACCGCGACGGTCGACGGCGAAGAGCAGGGGCTCGAGCCGGGGACCGGGATCTTCGTCGCACGTGGCACTCCGTGGCAGATCGAGTCGGCCGAAGGCCTGAAGCTCCTTTCCGTGCTCGTCGAGGATCCGCTGCCGGCGTCGGCGAGCCACGCCCTCATCGCGAGAGGCGAGCGCGGCTCCGCGACGGCCGGACGGGAGTTCAGCCTGCTGGCGCACCCGGAGAACGGCTGCGCGTCGGTGACCCAGTTCGTCGGCTACATCCCGACCGGGCGCGCGCCGGACCACTTCCACCGCTACGACGAGGTCGTCTATGTCCTCGCGGGCGAAGGCGCTTTCCACGTCAACGGAGAGAGCGCGCTGTTGCGCGCCGGCTCGTGCTTCCACCTACCGGCCGAGCTCGTCCACTGCGTCGAGAACCACGGCCCCGGCGAGATGCGGGTGCTCGGCGTCTTCCGGCCGGCGGGCTCGCCGGCGGAGGCCTACTACCCGGACGGCTCGGCCGCCGTCGTTCCCGCCGGCTGATGCCGCACATCGAGCGCACCGCACATGTCGGCTGGGACGGGAACCTTGCCCGCGGCGCGGGCACACTCGACGCCGCGAGCGGCGCCTTCACGCGGCTCCCGTTCTCCCTCCCGTCACGCATCGGCGACCCAGGAGGCAAGACGAGCCCCGAGGAGTTGCTGGCCGCAGCGCACGGCGGCTGTCTCACGATGTCCCTCGCGGGCGTGCTCACCTCGGCCGGCACACCGCCGGGCCGGCTCGACGTCGAGTGCACGATCGTGATGGACGAGGTCGAGGGCCAGGGCCACCAGATCGTCGGCTCGCGGATCGAGGCCGTCGCGCGGGTGGACGGAGTGGACGACGCTGCACTGCAGGAAGCTGCGGTGCAGGCGCATGCCAGCTGCCCGTTCTCCCAGCTCCTCGAGCGGGCCGGAGCGAGCGTCACCGTCAGCGCACGCCTCGGGTGAGGCTCGCAGAACTGGCGGCGGCGCGCCGAACGCACAAGGCGTTCGGGCCCGAGCCGCTGTCACGCGAGACGTTGCTCGAGCTGCTCGCGGTCGCGCGGTTCGCGCCGACGCACCACCTCAATCAGCCGTGGCGCTTTCGCGTCCTCGGGCCCGAGACCCTCGCGGCGCTGAAGCATGTCGCCGGCGAGAAGGAGGCGCAGAAGCTCGACCGGGCGCCGACGCTCGTCGTCGCCTCGGCCGCGCTGACCGGTGACCTCGTGACCGACGAGGAGGACGTATGTGCGACGGCCGCGGCCGTCATGCTCGTGCTCCTCGCCGCGACCGAGCGCGGGATCGGAACGTACTGGCGGACGCCGAACATCCTGCGCACCGGCCCGGGCCGCGAGGCGGTCGGCATTCCTCCGGGCGAGCGCTTCCTCGGGCTCCTCCACTTCGGTACGGCTGCACGCGAGCCGGCACCGCGCGAGCGCGAGCCCGTTGAGTCCTACGTCGAGCTCTTGCCCTAGTGCGCTTCCGGCGGTGTTGCAGTCTCTGATGAGGCCGCGTCACCCTGAGGGACGCCCCCGGTTGCGCGAATCGTCGCAGGCTCGTGTCCGCGAGTTGGGCCGAACAACACCCAGACCGCGCCTCCGATCACGCCTCCGGCGAGTGGTCCGACGAGGTAGATCCAGACCTTGCTGAAGTCCCAGTTGTAGAGAACAGGATCGAGCGATCTCGCGGGGTTGAAGGAGCCACCCGATGCTGGGCCGATCGCGTCCGCCGCCGTGAAGATGAAGAGCCCGATGAGCAGCGGAGCCATGACGCCCTTCCAGGGCGCACGGTCATCTGTCGCGACCGTGCAGATCACCATCACGAAGAGGGCGGTCGCGATCAGTTCGAGCACAAGCGCACCCCCGCTCGAGATCCCGACGCCGGGGGCCGTGTCGAGCGAATCGACCGCACGTTCCGAATACACCGCCGCCACGGCGAGAACGGCGACAAACCCGCCGACGAGCTGCGCAATCCAGTAGAGGCCTACCTCGATCGGCGGGAACTTTCGCGCCACGGCCAGCCCGAGGGATACGGCGGGGTTGAAGTGGCCGCCGGAGACCTGTCCGAGGGCCGTGATCGCAAGCGCGAGTCCCAGTCCGAACGCGAACGCGATCCCGAGGCTGCTTATTGCACCGCCGCCGATGTCGACCGAGACGGCGATCGCGTTGAAGCCGAGGAAGAAGAAAAGAAAGGTGCCGAGCGCCTCCGCAGCAAGACGCAAGCCGAGCGGCGAAGAATCCATTCGGCGAGCATATTCCTCTCGCGTTGCGCGTGCGGTGACCGAGGCTTCGACGCCGATGAGTGGCGATGCGCGGTCGCGGGTACACGCCGCGGGTGAGCGGGGTCAGGCAGCAAAGGAGCTTGAGCGTCGAGTGCCCGCATTGTCACAAGCGGTTCGCGGCCGAGGCGATCGAAGGCGGACGCGCCGCGCGTTACCTCGGCTTCAAGTGCCCGCACTGCAGGCTCTTCGTCCCGCTCCGGCGAGCGACCGACGCGGACGCGAACGCCGCTAGCTGACCGCGTCGCGCAGTGCTTGCGCCTCGGGCAGGTGCTCGAGCTTCTTGAGCGTGTTGTTCTCGATCTGGCGGATCCGCTCGCGCGTGACGCCGAACTCGCGGCCGACTTCCTCCAGTGTGCGCGGCTCGCCGCCGAGCAGCCCGTAGCGGAGCTCGATCACCTCGCGCTCGCGCCTCGGCAGCGCGTTGAGCGCGTTCACGACGTCCTCGCGCCGGAGCAGCAGTTGAGCCGTGTCGAACGGCGACTCCGCGGCCTCGTCCTCGACGAAGTCGCCGAGCGACGAGTCCTCCTCCTCGCCGATCGGCTTCTCGAGCGAGATGGGGAGCTGCGACATGCGGAGGATCTCCCGCACCTCCGCGGTCGTCATCTCGAGCTCCACGGCGATCTCCTCGGGGCTCGGCTCGCGCCCGAGCCGCTGCACGAGCTGCCGCTCGATGTGGACGACCTTGTTCAGCTTTTCGACCATGTGGACGGGGATGCGGATCGTGCGCGCCTTGTCGGCGATGGCGCGGGTTACGGCCTGCCTGATCCACCAGGTGGCGTACGTCGAGAACTTGTAGCCCTTGCGGTAGTCGAACTTCTCCACCGCGCGGATCAAGCCGAGCGACCCCTCCTGGATCAGGTCGAGAAAGGAGAGCCCGCGGCCGAGGTATCCCTTCGCGATCGAGACGACGAGGCGGAGATTGGCCTCGATCATCGCCGTCTTCGCACGCATGTCGCCACGCTCGATCCGCTTGGCCAGCGTCACTTCCTGGTCGGCGGTCAGAAGCTGCACCTTGCCGATCTCGCGCAGATAGAGCCGGAGGGAGTCGAGCGACGGCTCGACGGTGAGGTCGAGCTTGGGGACGACCGCGACCTTCTCGTCCTCGGCCGGCGGCGGCACGTGCGGCGGCGCCTTGTGCTGCTCGCCTTCGACCAGGTCGACGCCATGCTCGACGAGGTACGCGTAGAAGTCCTCGACCTGCTCCTTCGTCAGCTCGACGTCGTCGAGGCCGGTAGCGATCTCGTCGTACGAGAGGAAGCCTTTCTCCCTCCCTTCGGTGACGAGCTTTTGGAGCTCTTCGACGTCAGGAAGCGAGATGTCGACGGTGAGCACGTCCCGAAACCTCCCGGCCTAGTGGTTGCACGACAGCACTACTACAACCGACCGTGGCAGGCCTCCGCCCGTGCCCCGGTCCTCCCAATCGCCCGGCGGATACTAGTCACGCCTGACGGATTCGTAAAGAAGATGTCAACGCGCGGCCACGACCTCGCCGACCCGCTCGCCGCGTGTGTCGAGGACGGGCCGCCCCGCGAGGTCGGGCAGCTCGACGCCGAGCCGGCCGAAGAAGGCCGCGAGCGCGGGTGCGTGGGCGCGAGCCGCTCCGTCCTCGGTCTTGAGGGCGACGCCGGTTCCGTCCGGTCCGACCCCGCAGATGAGCCCCTCGGCGCCGCCTTTCGCGAGCCAGCCGGACGCGCCCCGCATGAGCAGGAAGTCGGGGCCGTCGGGGCCGCCGACGAGATCCGGCCGCGCACGCATCGCCGCCGCGACTCGAGTGCCGCCGGGCAGCGCCTCGAGCCGCGAGAACGCGTGAGCCATCCGCTCGAGCGTGAGCGAGAAGGTGACGATGCCGCACCCGTCGACGCCCGTCCCGAGCGCCTCGGGCTCGAGCTCCGCCGCCTCGGCGTGGACGTCGCGACAGACCAGCTGCACGGGATGCTCGGGCAGCCGGTAGCCCTCGGTCGGCCAGTCGCGGGCGCGGCAGAGCGCGAGCATCCCCGCGTGGTTGCCGGAGCAGTTGTTGTGGATCCGCTGCGGCGGACGGCCCTCCTGCAGCCCGAGCTCGAGGTCGTCCTCCGTCGCCTCCGCCCGCGCCAGGAGCGCGCGCACGGCGGCGACCTGCTCCGGCGTGTCGTGGTGCGAGGCGCACGCGATCGCGAGCTCGTCGTCCGGCAGGTCGTCGCGGGCGCGCACGAGCGGCAACGCCTGCAACGGCTTGGACGAGGAGCGCATGAAGCACGGCAGGCCGGGATCGCCGGCAGCCGCGATGATCTCGCCCGCGCGGACGGCGACGGCATGGACACGGTGCACCGCCTCGACGACTCCGCCGCGGCGCACCTCGACGACGATCGGCTCGCTCACGCGCGCGAACCATACGCGGATTTGCGAATAGTCGAGATTTGTCGTATGGTCGGCCGATGCCGACCATTGACGGCCACGATTACGAGGCCGAGGAGACCCTGCTGGTCTCCGACCCCGCGAAGCTCCGGGCGATGGCCGATCCGTTCCGCGTGCAGCTGGTCCAGCTGCTGCGCGACAAGGCACGTTCGACCCAGGAGATCTCCGAGCAACTCGGTATCCCGAAAGGGACCGTCGGCCACCACCTGAAGGTTCTCGAGTCCGCCGGTCTGATCCGGGTAGTCCGCACCCGCAAGGTGCGAGCGTTGACGGAGAAGTTCTACGGCCGTACGGCTCGACTCTTCCTCTACCAGACCGAGGATCCCGCAGACGGCCGGGCGATCTCTGCCGTCACCCTCCGGCAAGCCGCGAACGAGGTCGATCTCGCGCCCCTCGTGGCCGGATTCGGCCTCGTTCGCGCTCGGTTGACCGAGAAGGAGATCGACCGCTTCGAGCGGCGCGTGAAGAAGCTGATGGACGACTTCCGGGGCGCCGACAAGCCCGGCGGCGCGCCGAGCTCACTGACCGCCGGCATCTGGGCCGTGGAGACCGACGATGCGTAGGCCGACCGGCGGCCTCTGGTCGCACCCCGACTTCCTCAAGCTCTGGACCGGCCAGTCGATCAGCGAGGTCGGTTCCCAGGTCTCGCAGTTTGCGATTCCGTGGCTCGCCGCTGTCGACCTGCACGCGAGCCCGCTGGCCTTCTCGCTGCTCGGCGTTCTCGGCTTCCTGCCGTTCATCCTGTTCGCGCTTCCGGCCGGCGTCTGGGTCGACCGGCTGCGGCGCCGCCCGATCCTCATCGTCGGGGACAGCGCCCGCGCGGTCCTCCTTGCGCTGATCCCGATCCTCTGGGCGGCAGGCCTCCTGCAGATCTGGCACCTGCTCGTCCTGTCGTTCGTGATCGGCATCTTCACCGTCTTCTTCGACGTCGCGTACCAGTCGTACCTGCCGGCGCTGATCGAGCGCGAGCACCTGATCGACGGCAACTCGAAGCTCCAGTTGACGGTCTCGATCGCGCAGGTCGGCGGCCCGACTCTGTCGGGAACTCTGATCGCCGCAATCACCGCGCCCTACGCGATCTTCGCCGACGCCGTGAGCTTCGTGATCTCGAGCGTCTTCATGATCTCGATGAAGCACCGCGAGAACCTCCCGCGCCAGGACGCCGCCGAGCCACGGCCGCAGATGTGGCCGCAGGTGAAGGAAGGCCTCGCGTGGGTCGTCCACAACCCGAATCTCCGCGCTGTTGCCGGCTGCACGGGAACGTCCAACTTCTGCAGCAGCCTGATGTTCGCGATCCTGATCCTCTACATGGTGCGCAGCCTGCACCTCACGTCGATCCCGGCGAGCTTGGTGTTCGCGGTCGGTTCGGCCGGGTCGATCGCGGGGGCCCTGCTCGCGAACCGGCTGGGGAAGCGGCTGGGCGTCGGCAACGGAATCGTCGTCATGGCGGTGGTCTTCTCGTTCGCCGGGCTCGCCTACCCGCTGGCCCCACGGTCGTTCCCGCTCCCCGTGCTGATGGCGGGGACGATGCTCTTCGGATTCAGCGCGGTCGCGTACAACATCCTTCAGGTCAGCTACCGCCAGGCGATCACGCCCGAGCGGCTGCAGGGACGGATGAATGCCGCGATGCGCTGGATCGTCTGGGGGACGATCCCGCTCGGCACGCTCGCGGGCGGCGTGATCGCGCAGGCCACCGCGCTCCACACGGCGCTCTGGGTGGGGGCGATTCTCGGCACGCCGACCTTCCTCTGGGTGCTCCTCTCGCCGCTCCGCACCATCAGGGAGATGCCCGAGCCGGTCGACCCGCCGACGCCGGCCGAGGCCGAGCTCGAGGGCGGCGTGCTCGAACCGGGTCCGCTCCCCGGCCCCGCCGCCGCCGATGCGTAGACCGGGCGGCGCTCTCTGGTCGCACCGCGACTTCCTCAAGCTCTGGACCGGGCAAACGATCAGCGAGTTCGGCTCGCAGATCTCTCAGCTCGCGATCCCAACCGTGGCCGTCCTGACGCTGAAGGCGAGCCCGTTCCAGGTGGCGGCGCTGGAAACCGTCGTGTTCCTGCCCTTCCTGCTCGTCACCCTGCCCGCAGGAGTCTGGGTCGACCGCTGGCGGCGGCGCTGGATCCTGATCGCCGGCGACCTCGGTCGCGCCGTCTTGCTCGCGTCGATCCCGCTCGCCTACTTTCTCGGACACCTGACGCTCGCCCAGCTCTACGTCGTGGGCTTCCTCGTCGGGATCCACACCGTCTTCTTCGACGTCGCGTACCAGTCGTACCTGCCGCAGATCGTCGACCGCGAGACGCTCGTCGAGGGGAACTCGAAGCTGCAGATGACGGTCTCAGGCGCGGCGATCGCCGGCCCCGGCCTCTCGGGCGTGCTGATCGCGGCCTTCACCGCGCCGTACGCGATCCTCGCCGACGCTTGTAGCTTTCTCGTCTCCGGCGGGTTCACAGCCGCGATCCACAAGCGCGAGGATCCGCCGCCGACCGCCGAGCGGCGGAGATTGCTCGTCGAGTTGTGGGAGGGGCTCCGCTACGTCGTGGGTCACCGGCTTCTCTTCCCGCAGGCGCTCGCCACGGGAAGCTCGAACTTCGCCACGAACGTCGTCTTCGCCGTGTACTTCGTCTGGGCCTACCGGTATCTCCACCTGACTCCGGCCTTGATGGGCCTCGTCGGTGCGATCGGGGCGACCGGTTGGCTCATCGGCTCGGCGTCGGCCGACTGGCTGCGCCGCCGGCTCGGTGTGAACGGCGCCACCATCCTCGGCATGGCAGTCGGGGCGCCTGCTGCGTTGCTGATCCCGTTCGCACCCGAGGGCCACGCGGCGATTCCGTTCCTTGCCGCGAGCGGCATGCTCGGGGGCTTCGGCGCCGTCGTTTACAACATCCAGCAGGTCAGCCTGCGGCAGGCGATCACGCCGGAGCGGCTGCAGGGACGGATGAACGCGTCGATGCGCTTCTTCGTCTGGGGAACGATCCCGCTCGGCTCGCTCTTCGGCGGCGTTCTCGCGACGGCGTTCGGTGTGCGCACGGCTCTCTTCGTCGGGGCATGCCTCGGCTTCGTCTCGCTGCTTCCCGTCCTTCTCTCGCCGCTCCGGACCCTGCGCGAGTTCCCCGAGCAGGAGGAGGTACCGCTCCTGCACGAGCCAGGTCTCCTCGGCAGCCCCGCTGCTGTGGACGCCTAGCGCGCTACCGTCACTTCATGCCCGAGCTTCCGGAGATGGAGGCGTGGCGGCGGCAACTCGACGACCCGGTGTCGGCCTTCCCGATCGCCGAGGCCGGCCCCGCGCACATCGCCACGCTGAAGACGTTCGACCCGCCGCTCGACGCGCTCGAGGGCCGTCGCTTCCGTGGGGCCGAGCGGCGCGGCAAGCGGCTTCTCTTCCCCACCGACGACGGCGAGCTCGTCCTCCTCGTCCACCTGATGACGGCCGGTCGGCTGCGCATCGTCACGGCCGGCGGACGCCGCGCCCAAGTCGCCGGCGTTCCGGCTCGAGTTCGCCGACGGCGCGCAGCTGATACTCACCGAGAACGCGAGGAAGAAGCGCGCCGGCGTCTGGCTGCTCACACCGGAGGCGGCGGAGGCCGAGCTCGCGCACCTCGGGCCGGAGGCGCTGGGCCTCGGGCCGGAGCGGCTCGGCGAGATCGTCCACGGCGAGTCGCGCCGCCTGCACGCGCTGCTGCGCAACCAGCACCTGATTGCGGGAATCGGCCGGGCCTGGGCGAACGAGATCCTCCACGCGGCGAAGCTGTCGCCGTACGCGCTCTCGAGCGACCTCGACGACGAGGAGGTGGCGCGGCTCGCAGCGGCGATGGACGCCGAGCTCGAGCGCGGTCTCGAGCTGCGCGAGGCGGGAGCCTCCGACGAGAAGACCTACCGCGTCCACCGCGGGCTCGGCGAGCCGTGCCACGTCTGCGAGACGCCGATCGCGCAGGTCGACTTCGAGGAGCACACGATCTACTACTGCCCCACCTGCCAGACGGGCGGCCGCGTCCTCAAGGACCGGCGGCTCTCGCGACTCCTGCGGTGAGCGCAGACTCCGCTGCCATTGCGACCGACGGCGCCGTGACTCTCCGCGCTCCCGGGCTTGGCGACGTGGAGCTGCTCGTGGCAGGGCGGGACGAGGAGTTCTTCAAGTGGTTCGGGCCGGGCGCCACGGGTCCCCGGCCCGTCGCGTGCATCTGGGTCGACGACCAGCTGGTCGGCTGGGTCGACTACGACCTGGATTCCGACCACGACTGGCTCGGACCGGGCGAAGTCAACGTCGGCTACTACCTTTTCGCGACGGCGCGCAGGAGGGGTTACGCCTCTCGGGCGGTCGAGCTCCTGCTCGAGCACTTGAGCCGCGATACCGAGCACACGGTCGCGACCCTCCTGATCCATCCGGATAACGCGCCCTCGCTCGCCCTGGCTCGGCGGCTCGGATTCGCGGAGAAAGGCACGGTCAACGGGGAGCCGTTCTTCACGCGTGACCTGCGTTAGGCTCACGCCATGGCAACGGTCGCCGAGGTGATGAACAGGAACGTCCTCACGGTCGATCCCACGGCCTCCATCGGCGAGGCCGCGGAGAAGATGATGGACGCGGGCGTCGGCGCCGTCGTCGTGATGGAGGACATGGTGCGGCTCACCGGGATCGTCACCGAGCGCGACATCCTCCGCGCCGTGGCGCAGCGGGCACGCGCCGCCGAAGCGCGCGTACGACAGTGGATGACCGAGAGCGTGATCACGATCGAGCCGGAGACGACCGTCGAGGACGCGGCGAAGATGATGTTCGAGCGCAACTTCCGTCACCTCCCCGTCGTCAAGGACGGGCGTCTGCTCGGGATCGTCAGCCTCCGCCGCCTCTCGCAGTACGAGTTCGAGCACGGGAAGGAGTCCGTCGGGTCCGCCGAGTAGGGTCGGCGCGTGATCCGGCTTTTTCCGAACTCCGGCGGCTGGCTCGAGGTCGTCTGCGGGCCGATGTTCAGCGGCAAGAGCGAAGAGCTCATCCGGCGCCTGCGGCGCGCCGAGATCGCCGGCCAGCGCGTGCTGATCGTCAAGCCGCGCATCGACAGCCGCTACGACATCGGCCACGTCGTCAGCCATGCCGGCGCGCGAATGCGGGCCGTGGCGGTCGACGACCCTGCCGACATCCCCGGGCTCGTCGAGGGCTACGACGTGGTCGGCGTCGACGAGGTCCAGTTCTTCCCGCGCGAGATCGTGCTGGTTCTCGACGGCCTCGTGGAGGGCGGCTTGCGCGTCGTGGCGTCCGGCCTCGACCAGGACTTCCGCGGCTTCCCGTTCGCCGCGATGCCGGAGCTCCTCTGCCGCGCCGAGCTCGTCGACAAGCTGCAGGCCGTGTGCCACAGCTGCGGCGGGCCGGCCACGATGACGCAGCGCCTCGTCGACGGTGCCCCGGCTCCGGCCGACGGCGCGACGATCGTCGTCGGCGCGCTCGAGCAGTACGAGGCGCGCTGCCGCGCGTGCCACGAGCTCGCCGCCGCGGCTGGAAGCGCCGCCGGCTAGCCCGGGGTCAGCCGGATCTCCAGCGTCTCGCCGGCGACCGAGACGGAGCCCCCGAGCCGCCGGACGAGGCGCACCGCTACTGCGGCGCCCAGATCCCGGAGATCGTCGCCGAGGACCACGGGAGCCGAGGCGGCCGTGACCGGCGAGAGGCGGATCTCGGTGCCGTCCACGTCGACCTCGACGCTGTCGAGCCCGCCGTGGCGTAGAGCCGACTGGAACAGAGCAGCCAGGCCCCGCTCGACGGCCTCCGTATCCGTCTCGACAGCCGTCCCGGAGCCCGCGACGCGCACGCGATCCTCGCCGAGGCGCGCCGCAGCCGCCTGCGCGAGCTCGAGCGTGTCCGCCTCGCGCGGCGTCGGGTCGTACCGCCCCGACTCGATCCGCGCCGCGAGGGCTAGCTCGTCGACCAGCTCGGCGAGCTGGCCCGAGGCGGCATCGATCATCTCGACGTACCGGTCCGCGGGTGGCTCCAGGCTCCCGGCGCGTACCAGCGTCGTCGCAAAGCCGTGGACGGTGGCGAGCGGCGTGCGCAGGTCGTGGCACGCGAGGGAGACGAGACGGGCGAAGGCGTCGTCCTCGGTCACAGGTCTAACCTAACCGGATGGAACGTACCGAGGCTCCCGACCTACAGGCGGCCGCGCCGGAAGTTGCGCTCGGCCTCTCCAGTGTCGGCGTGACGGGCGTCCAGAAGGCGGTTCGCATCGGACGCGACCGCAGGGAGAAGCTCATCGCGGCGACGATCGACTGCACGGTCGACCTCGATCCGCGCCACAAGGGCGTGCACATGTCCCGCTTCCTCGAGCTCTTCGAGGAGGCGGTGGAGGGCGTCGTCGACGACGACGCGTTCCTCGTCGAGGACCTCGCGGAGCATGTTGCGCGCCGCGTCGTCGACCGCCACGAGGCGCTGCTCGCGGAGGTACGGATCACGGCGCGCTACCCGTACGAGCGGCGAACGCCGGTGACCAAGCTCGCGACGCAGGAGATGGTCTCGCTGATCGGGATCGCGGCTGCCTCGCGCGACGCCGTACGGCGCGTGATCGGCGTCGAGGCGACAGGGATCAACGCCTGCCCGTGCGCCCAGGGGCTCGTGCGGGGCGCGGCCACCGACCGCCTGCTCGAAGCGGGCTTCGACGGCGACACCGTCGAGCGGATCCTCGAGCTCGTCCCCCTCGCGACGCACAACCAGCGCGGCCGCGGCACGCTCCTCGTCGGCACGAGTGAACGCCTCAACGCCGAGCGGCTCGTCGAGATCGTGGAGGGGTCGATGAGCTCGCCGATCTACGAGCTCCTGAAGCGACCCGACGAGCTCTTCGTCGTCGAGCACGCACACCTCCAGCCGCGCTTCGTCGAGGACTCGGTGCGAGTCGCACTGAAGAGCGTCCTCGACGAGCTGCCGCGCCTCGGCGACGGCGACTTCGTCCTCTCGCGGCAGGTCAACTTCGAGACGATCCACGCGCACGAGGTCGTCGCCGAGAGGCACGGCACGATCGGAGAGCTGCGGGCCGAGCTGGGGGGCGCCGGACACGGCCCCGCCGCGCACACCGAGCTCGAAGACTGGCTCCGGGCCTAGCAAACCGAGGGCCTGGAAAAAACCGGTCGATCCGTTTACGATCCGCCCGGGCTCGCCCGGAACGGCCATGGCCGCCGGGGGAGGGAGAAACGAAAGGAGCCAGGGGAATGAAGAGACTCGTCCTGCTGGCGGTCGCGTGCGCGACTGCCGTAGTCCTTTGGGTTGCCGCCGCAGGTGCAGCCCAGAACGGCTCGGGGGGGCCGCTTGCGAAGAGCGCAGCCGTAACGACACGTCACATCCCCCTGTCCAAGGCCGGCGGCGCGATGCCGCGCGGCCTTGACCTGAAGGGCGTGCCCTCCAAGGGCAACTACGCCTTCCTGCTCAAGCTCAAGGCCGAGCCGACCGGGGTCGCGTACAACGCGTTCCGGAACGTCGGCAAAAGCGCAGCGCGCACGGCCGCAGTGAACCAGCTCGCGACCGTCCAGGCCGCTCAGCGCAGCGTGATCGCGGCGCTGCCGAGCGGCACGCACGTGCTCTACGAGACGCATGCGGCTCTGGCAGGAGTCGCGGTCTACACGAAGGTCACCAACGTCTCGGCCCTGCAGCGCATCTCCGGGGTCGCGAAGATCTATCCGATTGCACCGAAGAAGCCGTCGCTCTCCTACGCCGTTCACCTGGTGAAGGCGCCGGAGGTATGGGCGACGAGTGACCCGGGCAGCCTGGGCGAGAACAGCACCGTCGCGATCATCGACACTGGCATCGACTACACACATGCAGATTTCGGCGGCTCGGGAGACCCCGCCGACTACCAGACGGCGTTCGCGAACGACACCATCGCTCCCACTCCCGGCTCATTCGATCCGACCAAGTTTGTCGGCGGGAACGTCGGCCACGACTTCGCCGGGGACGCGTACGACGCGGATGACCCGAACTCGGTTCCGGTTCCCGACAACAACCCGCTCGACTGCAACAGCCACGGCACCCACGTCGCAGGGATCGTCGCCGGCTACGGCGAGAACCCGGACGGCTCGACGTTCACGGGTGACTACACGACCCTGGGCGGCCTGAGCTCCTCGGCCTACCAGGCGCTGTTCCGCATCGGGCCGGGCATGGCCCCGAAGGCGAAGATCATCTCCTACAAGGTCTTCGGCTGCGAGGGCAGCACGAACGTCGTCGGGGCCGCGCTCGACCGGGCGGCCGACCCGAACAACGACGGCGACACCTCCGACCACGTCGACGTGGTCAACATGTCGCTCGGCTCCGACTTCGGCTCGCCGCAGGACGGCGACTCGGTTCTGTCGAACGCCGACTCGGCGCTCGGCATCAGCGTCGTGGTCGCGGCCGGCAACGGCGGCGACCTCTACGACATCGGCGGCTCGCCGGGCAACGCCACGCGCGCCATCGGCGTGGCTGCGAGTGTCGACGCCTACAACCAGATCGACACGCTGCACGCCACCGTCAACGGCACTCGCGCACGACTACGGCGCGCAGCGCTCGGTCGCCTACGACTGGGCCAACCAGCCCGCCGGCGACCTCTCGGGCAGCGTCTTCGAACTGGCCGACGTGAACAACAAGGACGGCTGCGATCCGATCAGCCAGGACCTCACCGGAAAGGTCGTGTTCCTGGAGTGGACGGACGACGACACCGTCCGCCGATGCGGTTCCGCCGCCCGGTCGCAGAACGCAGAGGACGCGGGGGCGAGCGGAGTCATCCTCGGCGAGGACGAGGAGACGTTCTCGGCGGGCATCACGGGCAGCGCCGACATCCCCGTCGTCCAGGTGGTCAAGTCCGCCTCGGACCAGATCGAGGCGGCGCTCGACGCGAGCCAGCCCGTGAGCGCCTCGGGTACGGATCGCGAACAACTTCGAGCAGCTCGTATCCCGCCGACGACGACAAGGTGGCGAGCTTCTCCTCACGCGGCATCCGCAATGCGGGCGACGTGAAGCCGGACGTCAGCGCCGTCGGGGCCGAGCGTCTTCTCGGCCGGAATGGGCACCGGCAACGAGGGCCTGTCCGACAGCGGCACCTCGATGGCCACGCCCATGGTCGCCGGGCTCTCGGCGCTCGTCCGCTCCGAGAACAGCAGCTGGAACCCGGAGCAGGTCAAGGCCGACATCATGAACACGGCCGACCAGGACCTCTTCACCGGCGACAGCCACTCCGGGACGAAGTATCGCCCCGAACCGCGTCGGCGCCGGCCGCATCGACGCGCAGGCGGCACTCGACAACAAGGTGCTCGCCTACGTCACGGACGATCCGGGCGCGGTCAGCGCGTCGTTCGGGACGGTCGCGGCGACCGGCCCGATGACCCTCCACAAGACGATCAAGCTCGACAACCAGGGCGGGACGGACGAGACCTACGACACGTCCTACGACGCACTGACGTCGGTCCCCGGCGCCGACTACTCGGTCTCACCGTCACGGTGACGGTCGAACGCGGGAGAGACGAACACCGTCACGCTCACGCTGACGATCGACCCGACGAAGCTCACGAAGACGATCGACCCGACGGTGGATCCCGCTGCAGGGCGGGTTGCCGCGCGAGTTCCTCGCCGACGCGAGCGGCCGGGTGCTGTTCACGCCGGACGACCGCCGGGCCGCCGACGCTGCGGGTGCCGGTCTACTCGGCTCCGCGGCCGGCCTCGGTCATGACTCAGCCGTCCTCGCTCGACATGCCGAGCGGCTCGGTCCAGACGGCCTCGCTGCCGCTCAGCGGCACCGGCGTCGACCAGGGCACCGGCTCACGAGTCGATCCAGTCGATCGTGGCCGGGTTCGAGCTCCAGGCGAAGAGCGGCGCCCTGCCGAACTGCGGCGTGTCGGTAACGACCGGCTGCATCCACGCCAGCGACGAGCGCGCCGCCGACCTGAAGTACGTCGGCACTACGTCGAACGCGCCGGAGCTGCAGTCGATCGGCGACAACCCGTTCGGCTGCAACGCCGACGACCAGTGCGGCCTCGAGTACTTCGCGATCTCGACGCAGGGCCCGTGGCACACCGCCGCGTCGCAGGAAGAGTTCGACATCTACATGGACACGAACGGCGACGGCATCCCCGACGTGGTCACGTTCAACACGCGGTTGAGCGCCTCGTCGGACACCCTCGTCGACGAGACCGTCGACCTCAACACCGACGACCTCCTCGACGTCGAGCTGATCAACGACCGGTTCGGCGACACCGACACCGCGCTGTTCGACAGCGACACGCTGGTGATGCCGGTCGAGACCGATACGTTGCCCGGCGTGTCCGCCGGGCACTCGCGGATCACGTACGGCGTGCTCTCGTTCGGTCAGTTCGGAAGTGCGCCGGTGGACAGCGTCGGCTTCAACAGCGGCCTCACCGCGCTCGACGGCTCGCTCAGCACCGACGTGCTTGAACCCGGGCGTGGCCGTGTTCGGTGCCTTCAACGGGAGCGGCAGCCCGCTGCTCTACGCGGACATGCCGAGCACGTCGCTCACGGTCCGGCGTGACGCCGCGTCGTACGCGGCCGACCACGGGATGGGCGCGCTGCTCGTCCACTTCCACAACACGGTCGGCAACAAGGCGCAGATCGTGGACATCGACCATCACAAGCTGACGGTGCAGAAGAGCGGCACGGGATCGGGGACGGTGACGAGCTCGCCGGCCGGGATCAACTGCGGCTCGACCTGCTCCGCCTCCTTCGCCAGCGGCACCTCGGTGACGCTCACCGCCCACGCCGGCTCCAGCTCGAAGTTCGGCGGCTGGTCGGGCGGAGGCTGCTCGGGCACCGGCGCCTGTCACGTGACGCTCAATGCCGCCACGTCGGTGACGGCGACCTTCGCAAGAAGAAGGACAAGACCAAGCCGAAGGTGACGAGCGTCAAGGTGAAGGTGAACCACGGCAAGAGGACCGCAAAGGTCACGTTCCGCGGCACCGATCCGGGGAACGGGTCCAAGGGCTTGCGGTTCAAGTGCAAGCTCGACAAGAAGTCGTTCAAGAGCTGCAAGTCGCCCAAGCTCTACAAGCACCTGAGCCACGGCAAGCACACGGTTCAGATCAAGGCGACCGACAAGGCTGGGAACGTCTCGAAGACCGTCAAGAAGAAGTTCACGGTCTAGGACGTGGGCTCGGCGGCGGAACCGCGCTCTGCGCGGTCCGCCGCCGCAGCTCGAACCGGCTCTCCTCTCCCCGCCAGAGCCGTCCGATGTTCGCTCGGTGGAGGAAGACGACCCCCGCACCCGCGGCGCCGCCGAACGCGACCACCGGCCACGGATAGCCGTAGACCCACGCCCAGATCGGAAGCGAGACCGCCGCGATCATCGAGGCGACCGACGCGTAGCGGGTCAGTGCGAACACGAGGATCCAGACGCCCGCGCCGGTCACGCCGACGAGCGGCGCGACTCCGAGGAAGGCGCCGCCGGCCGTCGCGACCATCTTCCCACCGCGCTGGAAGCCGAGGAAGATCGGCCGCCAGTGCCCGAGCATCGCGGCCGCCCCGGCGAGGACGCCGCTGCCGTGCCCCACCACCACGGTCGCAGCGAACGCCGGCACGAAGCCCTTGGCCACGTCGAGGACTGCCGCGGGAAGCCCGAGCTGCGGGCCGTAGACACGCCAGACGTTCGTCGCGCCGACGTTGCCGCTCCCCTTCGTCCGGATGTCCTCGCCGCGGAAGATCCGCACGAGCCAGTAGCCCCACGGCAGCGAGCCGCACAGATACCCGGCGACGGCGAACGCAACGGTGAGCAAGAGGCTCCTCCCCGTCTAGTAGGGGATGCCGTACTGCTCGACCCAGTCGTTCACGACGTCCCAGTCGAGGTTCGTGAAGAACGCGTCGATGTACGAGGCGCGGTCGGTCTGGTAGTCGAGGAAGTACGCGTGCTCGTAGACGTCGAGCGCGACGAGCGGGGTCGCGTTCCAGACCGGGAACGTGTTCTGGGCGTCGCCGACGTAGTTGAAGAGGCGGCCTTCGTCCCAGTCGTACGCGGTCCACGCCCAGCCGCGGCCCGCCATGCCGGTCGCCTTGAGGTCGGCGCGCCAGGCGTCGACCGAGCCGAAGTGGCGGCCGATGAGCTCGACGGCCGCACCGTCGGGGTCGTCGCCTCCGCCGCCGAGGTGACCGAAATAGAGCTCGTGGTTCTTGATCCCGCCGACGGCGAAGCTCAGATCCACCTTCAGCGCGCGGACCTCGGAGAAGACCTGATTCGCGGAGGCGAGATCGACGTCGGCGAGCCGGCCGAGGATCTCGTTCCGCTTCGCGACATATCCCTCGTACAGCTTGTAGTGCGCCTCCACCGACGCCCGCGAGATCCCGTCCAGCTCCAAGACCTCCGCGCGTAGCGGCCGCGGCGCGATCTCCTCGAACCTGTAGACGAGCGTGGACACGAGCGCGGAGCATATCCTCCGTCGAGCAAGCGCAGCAGCCGAAAGGAGCCCCCGAGATGGCCTTTGTACTGCCCGACCTGCCGTACGCGTACGACGCGCTCGAGCCACACATCGACGCCGAGACGATGCGTATCCACCACGACCTCCACCACGGCGCCTACGTGACGAATGCGAACGCCGCGCTCGAGGGAACGGAGCTGGCGGACGCCTCGGTCGAGAGCGTGCTGACGAACCTCGACGCGCTGCCCGAGGACAAGCAGACCGCCGTCCGCAACAACGCCGGCGGCCACGCCAACCATTCGCTGTTCTGGCAGATCATGAGCCCGGACGGAGGCGGCGAGCCGGGCGGTGCCCTCCGCTCGGCGGTCGAGGAGGTGTTCGGCTCGTTCGACGAGCTGAAGACCGTGATCAACGACGGCGGCGTCAAGCGCTTCGGCAGCGGCTGGACGTGGCTCGTCTGGGACGGGACCGGCCTCTCCGTGTACTCCACGCCGAACCAGGACTCGCCGATCCTCCAGAGCGACTTCCCGCTGCTCGGAATCGACGTCTGGGAGCATGCGTATTACCTCAAGTACCAAAACAAGCGCCCGGCCTACCTCGAAGCCTGGTGGAACGTCGTCAACTGGCCCGAGGTCGAGCGGCGCTTCGCGGAGGCGCAGAACTAGGGCGGGTTGCGCACGCGCGGACCGGTGCTGCAATCCGAGACAGGCTCGGATGCGTAAAGACAGAAGCGATATGGAACTTGCAATCGAGGTGTCTCAGCCCCGTCTGCGTGCCGTCCCCACGGATCACGCGCCCGCTTCGCCCGACGCTCCCGACCCTTCGGACGCCGAGCTTCTGGCGCGTGTCGGCCGGCGCGACCGCGAGGCCTTCGAGATCCTCTACGGTCGGTACGTCAGGCCGGTCTTCAGCCTCGCTCTGCGGAGGCTCGGCGACCGAGGCCACGCCGAGGACGCCGTCCAGGAGGCGTTCGCCGCGATCTGGCGTTCCGCCTCGACGTACCGGCCGGAACGCGGCGCGGCCGGCGGCTGGCTGTACACGGTCGCCCGGAACGCGATCGTCGACCGGCTGCGCCGCAACGGACCGGCTGCCGACGCCGAGCTGCCGGAGCTCGCCTCCTCCGAACGTGGCCCCGGGCAGCGGGCCGAGGACTCGTATGTCTCGTGGCGCGTGCACCGCGCGCTCGAAGAGCTCCAGCCGCGCGAGCGCGAGGTGATCGAGCTCGCCTACTGGTCCGGCATGTCGCAGAGCGAGGTGGCCGAGTACCTGAGCCTCCCGCTCGGCACCGTGAAGACCCGGACGCGAAGCGGCCTGGCGCGGCTCGCCACGGCGCTCGAAGGAGAGTTGGCGTGAACCACGACTCGGGCGTGGACGAGCTGCTCCCGGCGGATACGCCCGACGCGGAGCGGCAGCGGCTGCAGCACGTGCACGAGCTGCTCCTGCAGGTAGACCCGCCGCCCGAGCTGAGTCCGGAGCTCGAGGCTGGACCGAACCTCGGACTGACCTTCGCGCGGCGGCGGACCGTCGTGAAGCGACGGGCGATGCTCCTCCTCGCCGCCGCGCTCGTGCTCGTACTCGTCTTCACCGCCGGCTACGCGGTCGGGAACGGCAGGAATGACAAGAGCGCGGTGCCGGTCAGGCAGCTCAACCTCAAGGGCACCTCGCGCGCGCCTCGTGCGCAGGCGACGCTCCAGGTCTGGCATTCGAACGCGGGCAACTGGCCGATGACCCTCAGCGTCGCGGGCCTGCCGAAATTGCCGCCGCGCCAGTACTACTACGTCTATCTCGTCCGCCAGGGCAAGATCGTTGCCCCGTGCGGAATCTTCCGCATCACCAGGCACCGCCCTCTGACGCTCGAGCTCACCGCGCCGTATCCGCTCGAGCACGGCGACTCCTGGGTCGTGACCCGTCCCGGCGCCGGTGGTGTCGAGCCGGGCAAGACGGTGCTCCGCCCGGTCAAGGCCTAGAACTCACTCGAGGACGGCGCCGAGCGAGCGCGCGAGCTGCGCGGCGCCCGCCAGGTCGAGACGCGCCTCCGCGACTCGCGCCGCGGCAAGATCGACGCCGTCGACGATCGACTCGCGCAGGTCGGCGCCCGAGAGGATCGCGTTGTGGAGCCGCGCGCGCGTGAGGTCGGCCCCGCGGAGGTCGGCATCCGTGAGGTTCGCCTCGGAGAGGTCGGCCTCGCGCAGCCGGACTCGCTGCAGGTCGAGAGCGGTGAGGTCCTGGCCGCGCAGCAAGGCGTAGGACCAGTCGCCCTCCTCGACGGTCAGCCCGGTCAGCGTGGCTCCCGCGAAGGTCGCCCCGACGAGCCTGCATTCGGCGAAATCCGCGCCGAACAGGTTCGCGCTCTCGAAGATCGAGTTCGCGAAGTCGGAGCCGACGTGCTCCGACCCGTTGAGCTGCGCGAGCGTGAAGTCGCAGGCCCGGAACGTGCACCGCGTCGTACGAAGCCCGGAGAGGTCCTGGCCGCGGAAGCTCTCGTTCTCGTAGACCTCGTTCTCGAGCTCAGCGTCCCGCTCGGGCCTCATTGCGCATCTCGGAGAGCAGCCTCTCGAGCCGAGGCTCGGTCGAGTCGTCGACGAAGGTCATCGCCGCAGCGACGGTCGGATGGACGGCGGCGATCGCCTCCCGCATCTGGAGCGCGACGGCCCGGTAGGAGGGATGGCCCTCGCGGCCGGAGCGGAGCTCGATCAGGTGGAGCGCCTCGCGCGCGTCGAGCTCGAGCACGTAGCGGATGCGGTAGGCGAGGCACAGCGCGTACGGCGCCTCCTCGGCGAAGCCTTCCCCGCGTAGCCGCTCGTACTCGGCGCGCGACGTCTCGAGCGCGCGCGCGTAGCTCGGGCCGAGGCCTGCCTCCTCGACCTCGTGCGGGACGTCGGCACCGAGATCCGGCGACAGCCGCTGCCACTGGCACGTGAGCAGCCGATGCCGCTGGAGGTCGCGGAAGGCGCCGTAGTCGGAGACGATCTCGAAGCGGTAGGTGAGCGTCTCGAAGCCGCGCCCGGGGCGGTGGCGCCGGTTCTCGCGCGTGGCGACGAGGTCGCGGACGAGGTCGGTGCGCTCCTCCGGCGACAGCCGCGTGACGGCCGCAAGCGCCTGCTCCTCGCCGACCGCGGACGCCTCGTACAGGAGGGCCGCGAGCAGCTCCTCCTCGCTCCCGTGCGCGCGGAGCAGGCGCACCGACGGAGCCGCCACCACGTGATGGGCTTCGTCGAGGCCGAGCCGCGCAGCCGCAGCCGCGGCGGCCTCGTTCCGCTCACGCAGAAATTCGATCCAGCGGCCGCCGCGGTCCGGGCGCGGCACGCGGGCGACGAAGCTCGGCATCACCGCCTGGAGCTCCTCGAGCAGCATCTCGCCGTAGGCGTGCGCCTCGGAGAGCGGATGCGCGAGCAGGTGCAGGACGAGCTGCTCGTACGTCTGGCCGGTGGCGTAGATCCCGACGTGCGAGAGCGACGCCGCCGGCAGGATGCCGCGGACGAGGTCGAGCGCCTTCGCCCGTACGGCGCGCCGGTGCGCGGCGGGCGACTCTCCCTCCGCCGCCGGGAACCGCTCGTCGACCCAGGCCGAGACGCCCTCGAGGAGGCCCGAGTAGCCGGCGAACAGCTCGTCCATCGCAGCTTCGTAGGCGGCCCCGAACCGCGGATCCCGGTGGTACCGGTAGCCGAAGCCGTCGAGCTGGGCGTCGTAGGCGATGTAGCGCGTCGACTGCTCGAGGTAGGCGGCGAGCCGCGGCCGCTGCAGGATCTTCGTGAGGAGGTTCGACGTCCACTCGCAGGCGATGTGCGCCCCGCCGAGCTGCGCGACCGAGTCGTCGCCGTAGCCGAGGAAGATCGTCTCGTAGAGCTTCGCCGCGCGCTCGCCCTCTGAGAGGTCTACTACGGGGATTTCGGGCAGCGAGTCGGCGAACTCGTCGAGGAAGAGCCGGCGCAGCGTGCCGGCGTAGCGGGAGTAGCGCGCGAAGAGCGCGCCTTTGACCGTCTCCGGCAGGTTGACGAGCGCGAAGACCGGCCGGTCGAGGTTCGTGAAGTGCGGAGCGAGCCGCACCTGCTCCTCCTCCGTGAACTGCTCGAGCGGGTATGTCACCGTTTCCACCGTGGCCAAGGGATCGCCCACAGTAAACCGGGTATCGGTCGGCACCTCGGGCTGGTCGTATCCGAGCTGGCGGCCGGGCTTCTACCCGTCCGGGCTCGATCCATCCGGCTTCCTCGCCTTCTACGCCGAGCGGTTCTCGACGGTCGAGCTGAACACCACCGGCTACCGGCTACCCGCGGAGGACCAGTTCAGGCGCTGGGCCGAGCAGGTGCCCGACGGGTTCGAGTTCGCGCCCAAGCTTCCGGGGGAACGACCGCGCACCGTGGCGGAGTTCGAGAACCGCGTCCGCCACCTCGGCGACCGGCTCGGGCCGGTGCGGATCTCGCTCAAGTCGAAGCGCGACGAGGGAATCCTCGAGCTGCTGCTCGGCTCGCTCGACCCGTCACTGCAGCTCGCGTTCGATCTCGAGCATCCGTCCTGGGACGGCATCGAGCCGCGGCTCTCCGAGGCCGGCGCAGTCCGCGTCGGCGACCTCGACCATCCGGCGCCGTTCCGCTACCTCCGCCGCCGCGAGGCGCCGGACGAGCGTTCGCCGCCCTCGTGGCCGCGGCGCAGGAGCCGGTCTACGTCTACTTCCGCCACGACGACGAGCCCACCGCGCCGGCCCACGCCTCGCGGCTACGCGAGCTGCTGGCCGGAGCCTAGGACGCAGCGCGCAGCGCGGCGACACGCATCTGCGCGACCGTGCGCGGCGTATCCGCGTTGTGCGACCACGTCGGCCACGAGTAGGGCGTCGAGGTCGTGATCGGACAGCCGATCGTGCAGCCGAGCTTCGCGCCCTTCGACGTGGTCGAGAAGAGCCCCGAGAGAAGCTTCCGCACCGCCGCGGCGCCGTGCTTGTGACGGACGACGTTCAGGATCTCCCAGTCCTCGATCCCTTCGCGCAGCACCTCGAGCCGCGCGCTCGCGATCGGGCCGTTCCTACCGGGATAGAGGAGGACGAAGGATCCTTTCGCTCTGTCGTTCGAGACGAGCGGGTTGCCCTTCGCGTACGTCGTCGTCCCCTGCCCATAGAGCAGGCCGGTGATGCCTTCGAGGGCCGCCCAGTCGGCGAAGACCCGCGGGTCGGACGCCGGCTCGGTGGCGGCGAAGCCGGGCGTCGAGTGGGACTTGGCGTCGTACGTGTACGTCCAGATCTGCTTGTGATGGCGGCGGGCCGAATTGATCAGCGCCTGCTCCTTCCGGGCGTGCGAGATGCCGCGACGCGACAGCGACGGATTCGTGTACACGCCGTAGTAGCGACTCGCGAGCACGACCCAGACGTCGACGTCGTTCTTCCCGCCGTTCCAGAGGAAGTGATTCTGCGCGGTCGGCTTGCCGGTCACGAGCACGTGGCTGCCGGGGAAGCACGAGTGCGTCACCTTCGCCTGCCGCCCGACGGTCCGGAAGCGCGACGCTCCGGGCTCGTCCATTCCGTACAGGTACGGATAGGAGCCTCCGAGCCAGCCGTGCTTCTGCCAGAAGCCACGCACCGACTTGAGGTAGCCGCACCACGCCTGCGGCTTGTACGGCGACTTGCCGCCGACGTACGTCTTCGGGCTCCAGCGGTTGTTCGAGACCGGGATCCACATCGAGGCGAACTGCGAGGGCTGGCCGGCGGCGGCAACCATCTGGGCCGACTTGTCCAGCCACCAGCGCCGGTCGCTCGTGTAGCCGGACGCCATCTTCGGGTTCCCGTAACCCCAGCTGTTCGGCGAGAGCCGGTAGGACGCGAGGAAGCTGAAGAGCCCAGGCAGCGTCGAGTCCGGGTCGACGCCGTAGAGGCTCGCCGCCTTGTTGGAATACGACTGCGGCGAGAAGTTGAACGCCGTGAGGAGGCTGCCCGAGACCTGGTTCTGCTTCGGCAGCGTCACCGCGGCCACGGTGACGGAGATCGTGACCGGCGTCCGAACCCCGTCGGCGACGACGAGAAACGAGCCGCTGTACCCGCCGGACGGAGTGCCGTAGGGGGCGGTGACCTGCAGCCAGAGCGGCTGGTTGGACTGCTCCGTCGAGCGCTGCGAGCCGTCCCAGGGCATGAGCGCGTCGGGCACGTCCTTTCCGTCGACCGAGACGTAATGGGCGAAGAAGAGGCTCACCTGGAGCGGCGGGGCGATCGTGGGCGACACGATCGAGACGTGCTGCGCACCGTGGACGAGGATCGTCGCGTCGTCGACCCCACCGATCGGCATCGCGAGCGATACGGATGACACCGCATGGGCCGGTGGAGCTCCCGAGGCGGAGAACGTCGTCCCCGACGGATATACGCCCACCGTCGCCTCCGTCGTGCGCGCAGCACTCGATCCCGCGCTGAGCGCGAGGACCACGAAGACGAGCAAGAACAGCCGCCGCACGACCCCTCTCATCGGCAGGCGATTTGTAGCACTTGAATTCTAGAATCGAGCGGCGGCGCCTTGATGGCGCTCGAACGCGCCGGATCCCACGATCTCGGCAAGCTCGGAAACCGCGAGGCGCACCTCCTCCTCGGTGTTGAAGAAGTGCGGGCCGAGCCGGATTCCTCCCAGCGGATCCGGGCGGAAGTCGCAGACGATGCCACGCTCGCCGAGCTCGGCGTGGCAGGCGGCGTGGTCGGGCGTCGAGACGGTGACTGTTCCTCCGCGGCGCTCCGCCGCGCGCGGCGAGACGACCTCGAGCCCCGCCTCGTCGCAGAGGTCGATCAGGAGCTGCGTGAGTGCGAGCGAGCGCTCACGAATTCGCGGCACGCCCACCTCCTCGACCACGTCGTAGCCCGCCGTCGCCGCGTAGAGCGCGGGGACGTTCGGCGTGCCGGTGAGGAACCGCCTCGCACCTGCTGCGTACTCGAGCTCGGGCTCGAACGCGAAGGGCCGGGCGTGCGCCTGCCAGCCGACGAGCGTCGGCTCGAGCCGCTCCGCGACGTCCGGCCGGACGTAGAGCCAACCCGCGCCCGGGCCGCCGCAGAGCCACTTCACGCTGCCGCCGACCGCGAAGTCGACGCCGAGCTCGGTCAGGTCGAACGGTACGACCCCGGCCGACTGGTAGCAGTCCAGCACGACGTACGCACCGGCCTCGCTCGCGCGGCTGACGATCGGCTCGACGTCCTGGATCTCGCCGTTCTTGAACAGGACGTGGCTGATCGGGACGAGCAGGGTGCGCTCGTCGATGGCGGCGGCGACTGCCGCGTCGTCCTCGACGGCGACGACTTCCAGCTCCGGCTGCGCCTGGTAGAGGTAGCGCACCGACGGGAAGTTCGCCTCTTCGTAGACAACCCGGTTCCGTCCGCCGGTTCGCGCGAAGCACGAGAGGACTATCGCCTCGGCCACTGTCACGTTCTGGTGCATGACGATGGAACCGGCCGGCGCGCCGAGGATCCGTCCGAGCTGGTCGCCGACGGTGACCGGCATCTCCCACCAGCCCTCGCCCCACGCCCGGATGCCGCGCTCGCGCCAGACGCGCGCGTACTCGCGGAGGTTGTCCTCGGCCGCCGCGGGCATCGCCGCGAGCGAGTGGTTGATGAGGTACGTGCAGGTGTCGAGGATCGGGAAGCGATCGCGATAGTCGGCCGCGTCGATCACGCGTGCGAGGCCAGCGCGGCGTCCTCGGCCGCGTAGTCGAGCGTGTCCTCGAGGTATGTGCCGGCCCAGCTGCGGCCGCCTTCGAGCTCGCCGACGAGCCAGGCGCAGGTTTCGCGAACCGCCTCGGGGTACGCCGTGACCGGGCGGTAGCCGAGCTCGCGCTCCGCGGCTTCCATCGAGACCACGAACGGCCGCGGAACGGCCCACGGGTTGCCGAAGGTGCCGTCCGGGAGGAGCACCGGCTCGAGCTCGTACTCGAGCGCGTTGCCGATCGCTTCGCAGATCTCGAGCGTGGAGGGCGGATCCGGGTCGCCGGCGTTGAGGATGCGGTCGCCCGGCTGCGCGGCTGCACGCCGGATCAGCTCGGCGAGGTTCGCAACGGACGTCGTGTGGAAGCGGCTCTCGCCGTTCCAGGCGACCGCGACCCGCCTGCGCCCGTCGACGGCGCGCTTGACGAAGAAGAGCTCGCGCGGGAGCTGCGCGCCGGGCCCGTGGATGGCGCAGGCGCGGAGGAGCGTGGCGGGCAGGGGACCCTCGCGCAGGGTCTGCTCGAGCTCGGCCTTCCGCGTCGAGTACGTGGCGTCGCCGGGCTGCGCGGTGGGGTGCGTCTCGAGAACCGGAATCGGGAACTGCGGGAACTCCCCTCCTTCGCCGTCGAGCGCCCGCCCGTCCTCGTCCGCATAAACGGACGCGCTCGAGATGACGACGACGGAGCCGACGAGCCCGGAGAGGCTGTTGAGCTGCTCGCCCTGCTCACGGCCGAAGGCGACGGTGTCGAGGACGACGTCAGCGCCGGCTCCGACCGCCGCCCGTACCTGGCTGTCGTCCGCACGGTCTGCGACGAAGGACTCGACTCCGAGCTCCGCGAGCCCATCGGGCAACGTGCCGGAGCGCGAGACGGCGACGACGTCCCAGCCGTCCGCCGCCAGTGCTCGCGCCGCGGCGCGGCCGATCATCCCGGTGCCGCCGATCAAAACTGCGCGCGGCACTAGAGCTCCACCCCGTCCACAGCGGCAACCCTATGCCGTGCCGCGAAGGCTGCGACGACGGCCGCCGCGAGGACGATCCCACCGGCGATTTCGAGCGCGAGGTGCACGCCGTGGCCCGCCGAGCTCTCGGCAGCGACCAGCACCCTGGCGATCAAGCTCGCGTGCCCCTTCACGCCGGGGCCGTTCTCGGCGCTCGTGATGTTGCCGCCCGTCGTAACGAACTTGATCACGACGTCGCGGTAGAGGAGCGGTATGTGGAGCTTGACGAGCTTCTCGTTGAGCCCGGTCGTGAGCTGCGCGTTGACGACCGCGCCGAGCACGGCGACGCCGAAGACGCCGCCGAGCTCGCGGCTCGTGTTCACGGTCGAGGCGGCCATCCCCGACCGCTCGGGTGGGACGAGGCCGAGCACCGCCGCCGTCATCGTGACGAGGGCGATCCCGAAGCCGATCCCCGCGATCGCGAGCGGCCACGCGAGCGCCGCGATGCTCACCGTCGCAGTGAGCTGCCGGTCGACGAGGAGAAGCCCGAGCCCGGCGAGCAGGCACCCGACCACCATCGGCACCCGCGGGCCGACGCGCGCCGTCCAGTGGCCGGCGAGCAGGCCGGCGACGATCATCGCCACGGCAAGGGACGTGAAGACCAGCGCGATCTGATAGCCGGAGAAGTTGGAGATGAGCTGCAGGTAGAGGGCGGTGAAGAAGAAGACGGAGAAGACCGCGAGGTTCGTGGCGAAGGCGACGACGTTCGCGGCCGCGAAGGTCGGGTTGCGCAGGAACTCGAGCTTCAGCACCGGATCCGGCGCGCGTTGCTCCACGAGGACGAACGCGACGGTGAGAACGGCCGCAAGGAGGAAGAGGCCGTCGATCCACCACGTGCGGTAGCCGTTGTTCTCACCCTCGATGACGGCGAAGGTCGCGGCCATGATCGCGGCCGCGCCGCATACCAGGCCGGCGACGTCGAGCTTCCGCCCCTCCGGGTCGCTGCTCTCGGTGAGCGTGACGGCGGCGACCGCCAAGGCGACGGCGCCGAAGCCGAGCCCGAACCAGAAGATGCTCCGCCAGCCGAGTCCCTCGGCCAGGACGCCGCCGAGCACCGGACCGAGCGCCAGCGCGAGCCCGGAGACAGCCGCCCAGACGCCGAGCGCGACGGCACGCTCCTTACGCTCGGGATAGATGTGCCGGATGAGCGAGAGCGTCCCCGGCTCGGAGGCGGCGGCGCCGACACCCATCACGACTCGCCCGGCGATGAGGATGCCCGTGACGGGGGCGACGGCGGCGATGATCGAGCCGGCGCAGAAGATGGCGACTCCGCCGAGCATGACCTTCTTCCGGCCGAACAGGTCGCCGAGCGTGCCACCGGTGAGCATGAGCGCGGCGAACGTGAGCAGGTAGCCGTCGACGATCCACTGCAGGCCGGTGACGCTCGTGCTGAGCGACGACTGGATGTCGGCGAGCGCGACGCTGACGATGGTGTTGTCGAGGAAGGTGAGAAAGAGGATCGCGCAGACGGCCACGAGAGCCGCTTCGCGGGCGTGACGCTGCCGGAACAGCGCGAGTGACCTCACGCGGAGGACGTTACGACTTGCAGGCGGACGGAGTACTGCCCTGGAGCGCGACGAGCTTGCAGAGGCTCGCGAACCCCACCTTCCACGTGCCGTCCTGTAACACGGCGGTGCCGGTCTGCTTGGGAAGCGACGTCCCGCCGAACTTGACCGTGTAGACGACCTTCGCCTTGTCCCCGTTCTCGAGGGCTACCGAGGAGACCGTTACGCGTACGTTCTTCGCAAGCGGGTTGCGCGCGAAGCTCGCGACGGTGGTCTTGAACCTCGAGCCGTCCTGGAGCACGGCCACGCGATCGCCGAGCGGCGTCCCGGGAGAGAAGAACTGCTCGTAGGCGCTCCTGATCTGCGCCTGGGCAGCGGCGGTGCTCCCGCTCGTCGACGTGTGCATCGAGGAACCGCATGCAGCGAGCGACCCGGCCGCGAGCAGGGAGGCGAGAACGATCGCGACCGACCTCATGCCTAGACCTCCTTCAGCGCCCGCGGCCCCGGGCCGACGTAGCGGGCGGACGGCCGGAAGAGGCGTCCCGTCCGCTTCTGCTCGAGGATGTGTGCCGACCAACCGGCGACACGCGAGCAGGCGAACATCGCGGGCGCCAGCGGAGGCGGCACTTCGGCGATGTCGAGGACGAGAGCCGAGTAGTACTCCACGTTGGTCTTCAGCGGCCGCTCGGGGTGGCGCCGCTCGAGCTCGGCCAGCGCCGCTTCCTCGAGCCGCTCGGCGATCTCGATCTGCGGTGAGCCGAGCTCCCGCGCGGTCTGCTTCAGGATCCGCGACCGGGGGTCCTCGGCGCGGTAGACACGGTGGCCGAAGCCCATGATCCGCTTGCCGGAGTCGAGCGTGTCCCGCACCCACTTCTCGGGATCGCCCATCGCCTCGACCTCTTCGAGCATCGGCTTGACGTAGGCGGGCGCGCCGCCGTGCAGCGGGCCCGAGAGGGCGCCGACGGCGGCCGAAAGCGCCGCACCGCAGTCCGCCCCGGTCGAGGCCACGACGCGCGCGGTGAAGGTGGAGGCGTTGAGCCCATGCTCGGCCGTGCAGATCCAGTACGTGTCGATCGCCTTGACCGCCTTCGGGTCGGCGTGGCCGCGCCACTGGAGGAGGAATCTCTCGGCCGCGGTCTGCCCCTGCTCGACGGTCTCCGCCGGCACCTTGTCCTCGTGGCCGTCCGCCAGCCGTGCCGAGCCGGCGACGATCGACATCATCTGGCCCGAGATGCGACCGAGGTCTTCTCGCGCCTGCTCGTCGGCGATCTCGTTGAGTTTGCCGAGGTTCCACAGGCCGGACAACCGCGCAGTCTGCGCCTGCAGGTCGGCCGGGGCATGCCCGGTCAGGCCTGCCGGCTCGTACGGCTCGGGGAGGGGCATGCGCGACTCGATGTCGTCGTCGACGAGCAGGCCCCAGACGTTCTCGTAGTGGTACTTCCCGATCAACGGCTCGACGTCGACGCCGCGGTAGCGCAGCATTCCGCCCTCGCGGTCTGGCTCCATGATCTCGGTCTCGACCGCGACGATCCCCTCGAGGCCCGGCTTGAAGTCGTTGCTGCTCATACGTTGATTTCCTCCAGCTCGATCTCCTGGCCGACGCCGCCTTCCCGCGCGGCCGCGAGGACGAGCGCCGCGGCGGCGAGGTCCTGGACGGCGACGCCGACCGACTTGTACAGCGTGATCTGTTCCGCAGAGCTTCTCCCAACGGCGCTGCCGGCGATGATCTCGCCGAGCTCGACCACTCCGTCGCGGCCACGCGGCTCGAGCTCGGGGGCGCCGGCGGGGAGCGGCGCGAACGCCGAGTCGCGCTGCTCGACGACGACGACGTCAGCCTGCTCGACGATTGCAGGGTCGAGCTCGAAGCCGCCGCCGAGGGTCGAACCCACCGAGCTGACGTGCGCCCCGGGGCTCAACCACTCGAAGCGGACGACCGGCTCCGGCGAGGCCGTCGTCGCGTGGACGACGTCGGCTCCGCGGACAGCGTCCTCGAACTCGCCGCGCCCGGCGACCCGCACCTCCGCGAAGTCGCCCGCGCGGGGGAACATCTCCTGCGCGGAACGCGACTGCACGCCGGTGCCGAGGATCGCGAGCACGCGGGCGTCCGGGCGCGCGAGCATCCGCGTCGCGAGCGCTGCCGCCGCGGCGGTGCGCATCGCGGTGATGTACGTCCCGTCCATGAGCGCCACGGGCGTCCCGGTCGCCGGGTCGAAGAGCGCGATGGTCGCCTGATGCGTCGGGCGGTCTCGGTTGGCAGGGAAGAGCGTGACGAGCTTGCAGCCGAGGCCGGCCGAGGGGGCGTAGGCCGGCATTACGCCGAGGACGCCGGCGTTCCCGGCGAACGCGCCGACGCGTGGTACGAGCGACGCTTTCCCCGAGGAGAGCTCCGCCTGTGCGACCGCGAGCGCGTCGAGCAGCGCATCGAGGTCGAGCAGCTCCTCTACTTCGCTACGGGTCAGGACCAGCATCGCAGCCCCGACGGTACTCGCTCGCTACCCGACGAGCGTGAGCTTCCAGTCGGGACGGTGTTGCGCGTCGAGCGAGAAGAGCAGGATCCGCTGCCACTGGCCGAGGCAGAGAGCTCCGTCGGCAAACGGCACCTGCTCGGAGCACGGGCCGAGCAGGAACGTCACGAGGCGCTCACGCGAGCGCACGCTCCCCGGCACGATCCGCTCGAGGAGGGATTCGAGATCCTCGAAGAAGCCTGTCTCCCGCTCCTGCACGCGAACGAGCGAGAGCGTGCTCTCCGCGTGGAGGAAGGCGATGCCCGAGCTCACACCCGACTCGGCGACCTCGCGCGAGACGTCGTTCGTGATGTCCATCACCGACAGCGACGGAAGGGCCGCGGCGATCGAGTACGGAACTTCGACGGTCGTCATGCCTGTGCGACCTCCTTGGGCAACCTGAAGTGGACATCCTCCTTCGCGACCTCGATCTCCTCCGGCAGCGCGTAGCCGACAGCGGCGAGCCTGGCCGCCGTCGCCCGGACGAGCTCCTCGGGCGTCGAGGCACCCGCGGTGAGCCCGATGGTCTCGTGGCCGTCGAGGAGCGCGGCGTCGAGCTCGCTCTCTCCGTCGACCAGCGTCGCCTGTGCGCCCGCGGCCTGCGCGACCTCGACGAGCCGCTGCGCGTTCGAGCTCGTCTCCGAGCCGATCACGAGGACGAGCGTCGCGCCCTGCGCGACCATCGCCTTCACTGCGTCCTGGCGGTTCTGGGTCGCGTAGCAGATGTCGTCGGCGTGCGGCCTACGCAGCGTGCCGAGGTGATCCTCGAGCGCGTCCACGATCGGCGCGACGTCGTCGAGCGAGAGCGTCGTCTGCGTGATCACGGCGACGGGCTTGTCGGTCTCGAGCTCGAGCGCCTGCTCCGGCGACTCGATCACGACGGTCGAGTCCGGCCGCTCGCCGAGCGTTCCGATCACCTCGACGTGGTTCTCGTGGCCGACGAGCGCGACGAGATGGCCGCTGTCGGCGTAACGCCGCGCCTCGGCGTGCACCTTGTTCACGAGCGGGCAGGTCGCGTCGACGACCCGCAGCCCGCGCCGCTGCGCGTTCTCCTTCACCGCCGGCGCGACGCCATGAGCGGAGAGGACGCAGATCTCGCCCTCCGGGATCTCGGCCTCGTCCTCGACGAAGACGGCGCCGAGCCCTTCCAGCCGGCGCACGACGTGCTCGTTGTGGACGATCTGGTGGCGCACGTAGACCGGCGGCCCGTACTGCTCGAGCAGCCGCTCGACGATCTCGATCGCGCGGTCGACGCCCGCACAGAAGGAGCGCGGCGCGGCCAGGAGGACACGCCCTCTCACGTCGCCACCGCCTGTTCGAGAGCCTGCAGCGCGCGCAGCGCGTCTCGCATCGAACGGATCGCGTCTCCCCGGCGCGTCGCAACCCAGCGCAGCAGGCCGGCGACGTTCGTGCGACCGTCGGCGTGCACTGTCTTGTCCACTCCCTCGACCGCGCTGCCCGCGTCGTCGGAGATCGCCCGCACGACACCGGCGAGCCGGCCGCTGCGCGCGAGGACGCCGCTCTCCATGTCGACCGCGTCGGCGCCGCTCGCCTCACGAAGACGCGCGCGCTCGGCCGGGTCGTGGACGAGGGCGTCGCCGCCGAGGACTACTCCGGGACGGGCGCCACGGACGCCGAGCCCAGGCCCCTCCCAGATCGTCGTGCCGGTCTCGTCGACCACGCGCGTGGCATCGAGCACGTCGCCGATCCTCAGCTCGCCGAACGAGCCGGCGAGCCCGAACGAGACGAGCCGTCCTTCGGGGACGCCGTTCGCGACGGAGACGCCGACGCGCACCGCGTTCAGCCCGAGCCGGCGCGCGACGCGCTCCTCGGCGCTCGTCGCGCAGGCCCAAACCAGGTCGGCAGAGCTCAGCCCGTCAGCGTCCACGCCAAACTCCGCACGGTCTCTTTCAGGCTTTGCGAGGCCTCGTACGCCGCCGACGGCTCGAAGCCGCAATGGATGCCGCAGTGCTCGCAGCGCGGATCGTTGCCGGGGCCGTAGGCCTCCCAGTCCATCCCGTCGAGCAGCGCCTCGTAGGTGGGGAAGATCCCGTCGGTGAGGAGATAGCACGGGCCTTTCCAGCCGTACGGGTTGCGCGTGATCGAGCCCCACGGAGCGCACGTGAGCTCGCGCTGGCCCGTGAGGAAGTCCTGGTAGATCGGCGTGGCGATCCAGCGGTAGCCGTGTTCCTTGGTCGCGGCGCGGATCGCCCGGAACTTCTCCTCGTGCTCGTCGCGCGTCATCGTCAGCGCCGGGTCGATCTGGGAGTACTGGTAGCCGGGCGCGACCAGCATCCCGTCGATGCCGACGTCGTCGGTGAGGTAGCGCATCATCTCGATCACGTCGCCGACCTCGGTCTCCTTGAAGATCGTCGTGTTCGTCGTGACGCGGAAGCCGCGGTCGCGCGCCGTCTTGATCGCGTCGATGGCGATGTCCCAGAGCCCGGGGTAGTCGCAGACGTAGTCGTGGATCTCGCGCATCCCGTCGAGGTGGATGACGAAGCTCAGGCGATTCGACGGCTCGAACCAGTCGAGGCACTGCTCGAGCCGCAAGGCGTTCGTGCAGAGCTCGATGGTCTTGCCGAGCTCGAGCACCTGCGGCACGACCTCGTCGATCCCCTTGTAGACGAGCGGCTCGCCGCCACAGATCGAGACGACGGGAGCGGGGCACTGGACGGCCGCGTCCACGCATTCCTCGACCGAGAGGCGCGCACGGTTCGACTCGTACTCGCGAATCTTCCCGCAGCCGATGCACGCGATGTTGCACGCGAGGGTCGGCTCCAGCATGAGCACGAGCGGATAGCGGTCGCCCTTGCGCTGCTGCGCTGCGACGTACTTGCCGATCGAGACCGTCGACGCGAGCGGGAACTTCATCCAGCCAACCTCTCTCTCAGTCGTCCGAGTGCCAGAAGCGGAAACGTGATGCGGTACAGGTGATAGCGGATCATGAAATCCAGGGGGAATCCTGTGCCGGTGAAGTGCTCCTCGTGCCAGTCACCGTCCGCGTCCTGCGCGGCACAGAGATAGTCTGCCGCCCGGCGGGTGGCCGAATCTTCAGCGTTTCCTGCGGCCACGTACGCAAGTAGCGCCCAGGCGGTCTGCGACGGCGTCGTGAACGCGGCCCGGCCACGCCAGGCGGGATCGCCGTACGAGCGGATGTCCTCCCCGAAGCCGCCGTTCTCCTGCTGGACGGAGTCGAGCCAGGCGACGGCGCGGCGCATCGAGGGATGGTCGTGCGGGATCCCGCAGGCCTCGAGCCCCGGCAGCGCGGCGCCCGTGCCGTAGAGGTGGTTGACACCCCAGCGGCCGAACCACGAGCCGTCCTCCTCCTGCTCGGAGAGGAGCCACTCGAGTCCCTGCTCGGCCGACTGGCGATGCGTCCCCAGCGTCCCCAGCGTCTCGAGCGAGTGCGCGGTGACGTCGGCGCTCGGCTCGTCGGTCACCTTGCCGAAGTCGCAGAACGGGATCTTGTAGAGCCACATCGCCTGGTTGTCGACGTCGAAAGCGCCCCAGCCGCCCTCGCGCGATTGCATCCCGACGAGCCAGTCGACGCCGCGCGCAATGGCGTCCTTGCCGCGCCCGAGCTCGTGCAGCGCGAGCGCGACCACGGCCGCGTCGTCGACGTCGGGATAGAGGTCGTTCTCGAACTCGAAGGCCCAGCCACCGGGATCGAGGTCCGGCGCGCGGATCGACCAGTCGCCCCTGAGCGTCACCTGTTGCCGCACGAGATACTCGCCGGCGGCGACTAGCTGAGGGTGGTCGGCGGACACGCCGCACGCGCGGAGCGCGAGCACTGCGAGCGCGGTGTCCCACACAGGCGACTGGCATGCCTCGGGGCGCAGGCGGTCGCCGTCCTCGACCATGAATCCCTGCCAACCGTCGACCGCCCGGCGCAGGGTGGCGTCGTGCGAGGCGTCGTGGCCGAGCGCGTCGAGGGCGATGATTCCCCACACCCAGGGCGGCTGGATGCCTCCCCACGATCCGTCCACCTCCTGGCGCGCGCGGATCCACTCCTCGGCGCGCCGCTGCGCGAGACGTCTCAGGGGGTCGCGTCGAACCGACACGCGTGTTCTCCCGGGGATCGCGCCAAGCATCCGCAGGTCGACGTCGATCGGTCGAACGGGTCGCAGCGACTGCGCGAGTGAGAGGGCCACGAACGTCTGCCGGGCCCAGCAGGCGAAGTTGTAGATCGAGAACGGGCCCCGGGGCGGGAGCAGCACGAGCTCGGGCGGGATGGGAACCATCCGTTGCCACGGCCACTGGCCGAGGAGGGCGAGGAAGCACTTCGTGAACAGGCGCGCCTTCGGGATCCCGCCCTCGCGCTGCAGATACGCGAGCGTCGCCGGGCCGGGGTCGACGCCGCACATGCGTAGCGCGACGTATGCCTCGAGCGACGTGGACAGGTCGGGCGGCCCTTCGAACCAGATCGACCACGTGCCGTCGTCGCGCATGCGCGCCATCAACTCGTTCGCGATCCGCTTGTCCATCTCCGGCGTGCGCAGGCCGAGCGCGTGGTGCCAGAAGAGATGCTGCGCCGTCATCGTCACGTTGGACTCGAGCTCACCGACCCAGACGCCGTCGGGCCGCTGCAGCTCGAGCAGGCGCTGCGTGCCGCGCTCGATCGCGGTGTCCAGCTGGGTCAGCTCTACCGTGACTGCCATCTCAGGCGGTAATCGTTGCGGATGCGGTGCTCAAGATGTGCTGAGCCGCCAGGCGGCCGCTCCGGATCGCGCTCTCCATCGTCGCCGGCCAGCCGGTGTCGGTCCAGCTGCCGGCCCGGGCGACGTTCGGCTGCGACGTCTCGACCCCGGGGCGGTGGACGCCCGGCCTCAGCGCGATCGTCGCGTACGGCTCCCTGCTGACGCGCGACCAGAGGAGCCCCGCCTCGCCGAGCCGGTCCGTCAGCTGTCCCGCGACCCGCTCCACGAGCTCGCGACCTCGCACTTCGAGCAGCTCGGGCACACCGCTCGAGACGACGGTGAGGTACTGGCCGCGCTCGGGCCGGCTCCCGGTGAGCGCGCCACGGTCGAAGACCCAGTGCGCGTCCGAGCCGAGGAGCGCGGCGAGCGGCCGGTCGAGCAGCGGCCGGTCGAACCAGAGGTGGACGCTCACGATCGGAGAGTCCTCGAGTGCCGGCTCGGCCTCGCCGAGCAGGCGCGCGCTCTCGGCCGGCGGCACGGCGACGACGATCGCGTCGGCGTCGAGCTCGTCCAGCGACGCGACGCGCGCGTCGGTGCGAACAGTCGCGCCGGCCGCCTCCAGCGCGGCTCCGGCCGCGTCGCCGTGCATGTGGCCGAGCGGCGCCGTCGGGAGGATGAGGTCGCTGTTCGCTCGTGGGCCGAGCAGGGCGGTGCGCACGGTGAAGAGCCCTGCTTCGGCGTCGACCTCGTCGCAGCGGAGATTGAGCGCAGGCCGCACGAAGACGTCCCAGAAGCGGTCGATTGAGATGTCTGTCTCGCCGAATCGTCTGAGCAGCTGTCCGAAGGTCTCTCTCGGTTGCGACTGCGCGGAGCGCAGGCGCAGTGTGGTGAGCGGAAGCCGAAGCCGAGCCCGGAGCGGCAAGTGCTTGTACGCGAGCAGTGCAGGCAGGCTCGGCTCGATGGCCGAGGCCGTGCCGTTCTCGTCGAGGACCGGGAGCGCGAGCCGCGTGCGCAGCAACGACCCGCCTTGGCCGATCCGATCGAGGAAGCGCAGATACTCGGTGAAGCAGCCGAGCGCGATGTGCTGTCCGTTGTCGGGCGGCGGGTCGGGATCTCCCTCGCGCTCCGGCAGCGTCTGGACGGCGCCGCCGAGCGTCGGCCGCGCCTCGAGCATCGTCACGGCATGGCCCGCGTCGACGAGGTCGAGCGCAGCGGAGAGCCCCGCGAGACCGCCGCCCACCACCGTGACCCTCACGGCAGCAACCCTCGCGCCACGACGGCGAGCTTGCGCGGAGTCGAGAGCCGCGTCTTCTCCCCGAACACGTCGAAGCCGGACGCCTCGATCCGATCGAGCGTCTCGCGGTAGAGACCCGCGAAGGTGCGGACGCAGAGGGCGCTGCGACGGTCGAGCGACTCGAGCAGGCGCAGGCCGTCGGCGAGGTACGTCCGCGCCCGCGCGGCCTGAAACGACATCAGCTCGCGGAACTCCTGCGAGACAGCCAGCTCGTCGACCTCGTAGGCGGCGAGCTCGTCCTGCGGCAGGTAGACGCGACCGAGCCGTTGGTCCTCGTCGACGTCGCGGATGATGTTGATCAGCTGCAGCGCGATCCCCAGCGTCATCGCTTGCTCCGTGTCGTCAGAGCCGTACACCGGTACGCAGGCGAGCCCCACCGCGCCCGCAACCTTCTCGCAATAACCGCGCAGGTCGGCGAAATCGGCATAGGTGGACTGCTCGAGGTCCTGCAGCCCGCCGTCGATGAGCGCCTCGAGCGGAACGCGCGGAATGTCGAAGCGCTCGCGTGCGTCGCGCAGCGCGACGAACACCGGATCGGCGTCGTCGGCGTCGAGCGCAGCACGAAGCTCCTCCAGCCCGATCTGCTTCTCCTCCAGCGGCAGCCCGCCGTCGGCGACGTCGTCCACCCTCCGCGCGAACGCGTAGATCGCAGCGATCGCCTGCCGCTTCGCCTTCGGCAGCACCATGATCCCGTACGCGAAGTTCTTCGCCTCGCGCCGGGTGATGCGCCCGACCTCGGCATACGCCTCCTGCACGCTCATCTCGCGGCGACGCTATCGAACGAGTACGAGCGCGGCCTCGCGCGCAAGGCGGGCACGCGACGGCCGCGGACGACCGCTGAAGATGTCCCAGCCGGCCGCCTCGAGGGCGTCGAGGGCAGCCAGGCCGCCGCGGGCGAAGAGCGCCACCGCCCGGCCGAGCCGGCCGCCGATCCGCTCGCGCAGCGCCTCTCCCGCCGCGAGGAGCTCCGCGGCGCGCTGCGCCTCGAACCGGAGCAGTCCGCGCAGCTCATCCGTCGGCCGGTCGAGCGGCGGGTCGCCGAACATCCGGCGTTCCTCCGCCGGGAGATACACCCGCCCGAGCTCGAGATCTCGCGGCACGTCCTGGAGGAAGTTGACGAGCTGGAGGCCGGTGCAGACGGAATCGCTCGCGGCCACGAGCTCGGGCTCGTCGAGCAGGCGCAGCACGCCGAGGACGAGCCGGCCGCACGGGTCTGCCGAGTGCACGCAGTAGTACTTCAGGTCGGTCCAGGTCTCGTACTCGCTGACCCGCTGATCCATCCGATTCGCCTCGATCAACCGCAGGAACGGCTCGCGTGGCAGGCCGAACTCTCGGATGGTGGGCTGCACGTTCCGCAGCACAGGCCAGGTTGCGTCACCGACGAACGCCGCGTCGACCTCCCGCTCGAGCTCGTCGAGTGCCGCGAGCCGGTCGCCCTCGTAGGCGTCACCGAGCTCGTCGACAAGCCGTGCGTAGCAGTAGAGAGCGCGGATGTGCGGGCGCAGCGAGCGCGGGAAGAGAACCGAGCCGACCGGGAAGTTCTCGCCGGCGGCACGCTCGGCGATCTCGCCGAGCTCCAGCGAGTGATTCACGGGGTCGTTCACGGGGTCATTCTTGCTTGAATGCCCCGGCGGGCGGCGGCCGCGGACCAGTTGAGGGAGGGAGATGACGTTGACCGACGCCGGAGTACCGGGGTCCGGACTATCAGGGGGTCGCGAATCGGCGGTGGCCGGGGTCGACAGCCGGGACGGTACGGTCGTCGTCTCACTCGCAGGCGAGCTCGACCTCTACAACGCGGAGGAAGTGCGCGGCGCGCTGCTCGACGCGACCGCCGGTGGGCCCGGCGTGCTGGTCGTCGACCTCGAAGAGGTCCGGTTCATCGACTCGACGGCGCTCGGCGTGCTGATCGAGGCTCGCTCGAGGATGGCCGACCGCAGCGGTTTCCGGCTGGCGGCGCCCGGCCTCGAGACGCGGCGCGCCCTCGAGGTCTCGGGCCTCGACCGACATTTCGTCGTGCACGACACCGTCGCGGAGGCGCTCGAAGCGGCCCGCTGATCCGCGTGGGGGAACCGCTACTACCGCCCGAGTCGCTTGCGCGCTACGCCGACGCGATCGTGCGCGCCTGCCTCGGCATCGAGAAGGACGACACGCTCGTCGTCCAGGGCGAGCCCGAGCATCGGGAGCTGCTCGTCGCCGTCGCCGGCTCTGCGTACCGGGCGGGCGCTCGTTACGTAGACGTCGTGACAACGGATCCGCTCGTGATGCGCGCGCGGCTCCTGCACGGCAACGACGACGCGCTCGGCGCGCTCTCGCCGTGGGCACGCCGCCGCTACCGGGAGGTCGCAGGCCCGCGCGGCGCCCTCGCGCACATCGCCGGCGAGGGGGAAGCCGGGTACCTCGACGGCGTCTCGCCGCAGCGGATCGCGACCGACTACTCGCGGCTGGCCAAGCAGTTGGCCTTCCTGCGCCGCGCCCAGCTGAACATGAGTGCCCGGTGGGTGATCGCGGCCTGGCCCACCGACTACTGGGCCGGTCAGGTCTACCCCGACCTCGAACCGCTGAAGGCCAAGCGCCGGCTCGCCCGAGACCTCCTCCACTTCTCCCGTCTCTCCGACGAGGACGGAAAGGGGACGAAGGGCTGGCGCGACCACCTGCGCGCCCTCAGCCGCCGCTCTGCGCGACTGACGAAGCTCGGCCTGAGCCGGCTCGAGCTGCGAGGGCCGGGTACCGAGCTCGAACATCGGCTTCGCGGCCGACACACGCTGGGTCGGCGGACCCGACACGCTCGCCGACGGACGAGTTTTCGCGGCGAACATGCCGACGGAGGAGGTCTTCACGAGCCCGGACCCGCGCCGGACGAGCGGAACGTTCCAGTGCACGTTCCCCCTCTCGTTCCGCGGTCGACTCGTGCACGGGCTCCGGGGCGAGTTCTCGAGGGGACGGCTCGTCCGGCTCGAAGCCGATTCCGACGACGATCGCGACTTCGTCGCCGCTCACCTCGACACCGATCGGATGGCACGGCGCCTCGGCGAGGTCGCGCTCGTCGACGCCTCGTCGCGCATCGGACAGACCGGCCGGATCTACAACAACACGCTGCTCGACGAGAACGCCGCCGCCCATATCGCCTTCGGCAGTGGTTTCGGGGGCACGCGTTCGGAAACGCCTGCGCGTGGCGTGAATCGCTCGACCGTCCACCTCGACGTGATGATCGGGAGTCCCGAGCTCGAGGCGACCGGCTTCGACGCGCGCGGCCGGAGGATCCCCCTGATCCACGAGGGGACCTGGCAGATCTGAGGGGAAAGGCGGTCGCGGTGGCGGTGCTCGCCGACGCCCTCGCACTCGCGGCGGGCTGCGGGAGCGGATCGCAGCACCGGACGACTCGTGCCGCTACCGGCCCCAGGACGTGCACGCTGTCGGCGAAGCAGCGCCGCGTGATCGGCAAGCGGATCAGATGATCGTCCGCCTGCACCGGCTCGAGGCGCCGCTGAAGACCGTGCACGAGCATGGACCGCGTCGGCTCGAGCTGCAGCTGAACCGGTTCCTGCTCTCGATCGGCGTGCTGCCGGTCGACGAGCGAGCGCTGCTGATCCGCAAGGCGAAGAGCGCGGTCGGACTCTGCGAGGACTGCTTCCAGGCGCTCGAAGCGCTCGAGCCCGCGGCGCAGACGCGCCTCGGCGGGTCTCCGTGCAAGCCCGGGTCCTAGGGCGTGGAGAACTGCGACGAGTAGCCGTACGTCCCGCTGCCGCTGATGGTCGTGCCCCCGAGCGAGGGCGTCGGGAACTGCTTCACGGGCAGGTTGCCGACCGCCGGTCCCATGAACTCGCGCCAGATCTCGGCAGGCAGCGTGCCGCCGGCCACCTGTCCGACACCCTCGACGTTGTAGAGCGAGATCTCGCCCTTCGGGTAGCCGACCCAGACGCAGGTCACGAGCTGAGGCACGTAGCCGCAGAACCACGCGTCCTGGAAGTTCTCGGCCGTCCCGGTCTTGCCCGCCACCGGGCGAGAGCCGAGCGCGGCCGCAGTACGCCGGTGCCGTGCTGGACGACGCCCTGGAGAGCGTACGTGAGCTCGGCGGCGACGTTCGGGCTGAGCACCCGCTGGCCCTTCGTCGTCAGCTTCTTGATCACCTTCCCGTTCGCCCCGCGGACGCTCTCGAATGCCTGCGGGTCGTGCTGAACGCCGCCGGCCGCGAACGTGGCGTAGACGTCGGTCAGCTCGAGCGGCGTGAATCCGACCGAGCCGAGCGTGATGGCGCACGCCTGCTTGAAGTATCGGCTCCCGATCGGCTCCGTGATCCCGAGGTTGCGCGCCATGTACATGACGTTCCGCACCCCGACTCTGGCGATCAGCTGGGCGAAGATCGTGTTCACCGAGTTCGCGGTCGCGTCGAGGAGGCTCATCGTTCCACTCTCCTCGTCGGCGAAGTTGTGCACGTCCCACGGCCCGTTGCTCGGTCTGCGCACTGCGGGATCGGTGATGAACAGCTGGGACGGGCCGTAGAAGGTCGAGTAGGGCGAGTCGCCCGGGCTCAACGCCGTCGCCAGCGTGATCGGCTTGAACGCACTGCCCGTCGAGCGGTGCCCCTGGGTCGCGAAGTTGAACTGCATCCGCTGCCCGCTCGGGAGATAGTCGACCATCGCCTTCACCGCACCGGTCTGCGGGTCCATCGCCACGATCGCCGCGGCCGGATCCGTAGGCGTGTGCAACACGGAGCTCACGGCGTGCAGGGCGAGGCCCTGCAGACGGGTGTCGAGCGTCGTCGTGGCCTTGAAGCCGCCGAGCTCGACCTGCCTCTCACCGAACTGGTCGGCGAGCTGTGTCGTCGCCCAGCCGAAGAAGTTCGGCTCGCTCAGCTGCGAGTACCGGTGCCCAGGCCTGAGCTGGAGCTTCTTCTGCGTCGCGCTCCGCAGCTTCGCCGCGCTGATGTATCCGTTCTTCCACATCGCATGCAGCACCTCGTTCCGCCGGGCAAGGGCGTCGCGCGGGTTGGTGACCGGGTCGAAGACCGTCGGCGCCTGCGGCAGACCGGCGAGGAGCGCCGCCTGCACGAGCGTCAGCTGCGAGGCGTCCTTCGAGAAATACGTCCGCGCGGCCGCCTCGGCGCCATATGCGTGTCGTCCGTAGAAGACCTCGTTGAGGTAGTCGGAGAGGATCTGCTTCCGAGCGTCATTGCCGTAGCGGTGTTGCGTCCGCTGGAAGAGCTTCTCCGAGAGGCACGCCTCCCTTACCTTGCGCGACAGGGTCCGCTGCGGATTGCCGATATAGAGGTTGCGGACGAGCTCCTGGGTGATTGTCGAGCCGCCCTGCACGACCTGCCCGTGCGCGACGTCCTGGTAGAGGGCACGGGCGATCCCCTGGTAGTCGAGCGCGCCGTGCTGCCAGAAGCGCGCGTCCTCGATCGCGACCGTCGCCTCCGGCAGCGACGGCGAGATCTCTCTCAGGGGGAGCGGCTGCCGGTTCGTCGCCGACGGCACGACGCCGAGCAGACGGTTGTTGTTCGTGTACAGGAACGAGTTCTCGCCGAGCGCGAGCGGCCGGAGATCCGAGAGGGTGCACGTGGAGAGCAGGATCTGGCTGCCCGTGAAGGCGACGGTGGCGAGCAGGAGCGCAGTGACGGCGGCGAGGAGGAGCGCGACGACGAGCAGGATGCTGCGCCGCTTGCGGTTGCGCCGGCGCAGCCGGCCGTGCCGGGCGAAGAGCACGCGCTCGAGCCCGACGTCCTTGCGCGACGACTCCCCGCGCCGCGGTCCTCTCCGATTACGACCCTGATCGCCAGCCACTGCTCGGGCATTGTGCTTGAAACGACGGCTCGAGCCGCAGACGCGCGATCATGTCTGACCAATCGAAGGAGGCTCGATGTATGCGCTCGTAGGTCGCGTGGAGATCAAGCCAGGCCATGAAGAGGAGACCGCGACGATGGCGCGGGACCACGGCCCGGCTCTCGTCGGCGGGATGTCCGGTGGAAAGTCGGCCTACTGGGCCCGTTCTCTCGGCGACTCCGGAGAATTGATCCAGCATTCGTTCTGGCTGTTCGACACCGAGGATAAATGTATAAATACATATATTATTGCTTTTATTTATTGGACGCTCACGATCGGAGAGTCCTCGAGTGCCGGCTCGGCCTCGCCGAGCAGGCGTGCGCTCTCGGCCGGCGGCACGGCGACGACGATCGCGTCGGCGTCGAGCTCGTCCAGCGACGCGACGCGCGCGTCGGTGCGAACAGTCGCGCCGGCCGCCTCCAGCGCGGCTCCGGCCGCGTCGCCGTGCATGTGGCCAAGCGGCGCAGTCGGGAGGATGAGGTCGCTGTTCGCTCGTGGGCCGAGCAGGGCGGTGCGCACGGTGAAGAGCCCTGCTTCGGCGTCGACCTCGTCGCAGCGGAGATTGAGCGCAGGCCGCACGAAGACGTCCCAGAAGCGGTCGATTGAGATGTCTGTCTCGCCGAATCGTCTGAGCAGCTGTCCGAAGGTCTCTCTCGGTTGTGGCTGCGCGGAGCGCAGTCGCAGTGTGGTGAGCGGAAGCCGAAGCCGAGTCCGGAGCGGCAAGTGCTTGTACGCGAGCAGTGCATGCAGGCTCGGCTCGATGGCCGAGGCCGTTCCGTCCTCGTCGAGGACCGGGAGCGCGAGCCGCGTGCGCAGCAACGACCCGCCTTGGCCGATCCGATCGAGGAAGCGCAGATACTCGGTGAAGCAGCCGAGCGCGATGTGCTGTCCGTTGTCGGGCGGCGGGTCGGGATCTCCCTCGCGCTCCGGCAGCGTCTGGACGGCGCCGCCGAGCGTCGGCCGCGCCTCGAGCATCGTCACGGCATGGCCCGCGTCGACGAGGTCGAGCGCAGCGGAGAGCCCCGCGAGACCGCCGCCCACCACCGTGACCCTCACGGCAGCAACCCTCGCGCCACGACGGCGAGCTTGCGCGGAGTCGAGAGCCGCGTCTTCTCCCCGAACACGTCGAAGCCGGACGCCTCGATCCGATCGAGCGTCTCGCGGTAGAGACCCGCGAAGGTGCGGACGCAGAGGGCGCTGCGACGGTCGAGCGACTCGAGCAGGCGCAGGCCGTCGGCGAGGTACGTCCGCGCCCGCGCGGCCTGAAACGACATCAGCTCGCGGAACTCCTGCGAGACAGCCAGCTCGTCGACCTCGTAGGCGGCGAGCTCGTCCTGCGGCAGGTAGACGCGACCGAGCCGTTGGTCCTCGTCGACGTCGCGGATGATGTTGATCAGCTGCAGCGCGATCCCCAGCGTCATCGCTTGCTCCGTGTCGTCAGAGCCGTACACCGGTACGCAGGCGAGCCCCACCGCGCCCGCAACCTTCTCGCAATAACCGCGCAGGTCGGCGAAATCGGCATAGGTGGACTGCTCGAGGTCCTGCAGCCCGCCGTCGATGAGCGCCTCGAGCGGAACGCGCGGAATGTCGAAGCGCTCGCGTGCGTCGCGCAGCGCGACGAACACCGGATCGGCGTAGTCGGCGTCGAGCGCAGCACGAAGCTCCTCCAGCCCGATCTGCTTCTCCTCCAGCGGCAGCCCGCCGTCGGCGACGTCGTCCACCCTCCGCGCGAACGCGTAGATCGCAGCGATCGCCTGCCGCTTCGCCTTCGGCAGCACCATGATCCCGTACGCGAAGTTCTTCGCCTCGCGCCGGGTGATGCGCCCGACCTCGGCATACGCCTCCTGCACGCTCATCTCGCGGCGACGCTATCGAACGAGTACGAGCGCGGCCTCGCGCGCAAGGCGGGCACGCGACGGCCGCGGACGACCGCTGAAGATGTCCCAGCCGGCCGCCTCGAGGGCGTCGAGGGCAGCCAGGCCGCCGCGGGCGAAGAGCGCCACCGCCCGGCCGAGCCGGCCGCCGATCCGCTCGCGCAGCGCCTCTCCCGCCGCGAGGAGCTCCGCGGCGCGCTGCGCCTCGAACCGGAGCAGTCCGCGCAGCTCATCCGTTGGCCGGTCGAGCGGCGGGTCGCCGAACATCCGGCGTTCCTCCGCCGGGAGATACACCCGCCCGAGCTCGAGATCTCGCGGCACGTCCTGGAGGAAGTTGACGAGCTGGAGGCCGGTGCAGACGGAATCGCTCGCGGCCACGAGCTCGGGCTCGTCGAGCAGGCGCAGCACGCCCAGGACGAGTCGGCCGCACGGATCTGCCGAGTGCACGCAGTAGTACTTCAGGTCGGTCCAGGTCTCGTACTCGCTGACCCGCTGATCCATCCGATTCGCCTCGATCAACCGCAGGAACGGCTCGGGCGGCAGGCCGAACTCACGGATGGTGGGCTGCACGTTCCGCAGCACAGGCCAGGTTGCATCACCGACGAACGCCGCGTCGACCTCCCGCTCGAGCTCGTCGAGTGCCGCGAGCCGGTCGCCCTCGTAGGCGTCACCGAGCTCGTCGACAAGCCGTGCGTAGCAGTAGAGGGCGCGGATGTGCGGGCGCAGCGAGCGCGGGAAGAGAACCGAGCCGACCGGGAAGTTCTCGCCGGCGGCACGCTCGGCGATCTCGCCAAGCTCCAGCGAGTGATTCACGGGGTCGTTCACGGGGTCATTCTTGCTTGAATGCCCCGGCGGGCGGCGGCCGCGGACGAGTTGAGGGAGGGAGATGGCGTTGACCGACGCCGGAGTACCGGGGTCCGGACTATCAGGGGGTCGCGAATCGGCGGTGGCCGGGGTCGACAGCCGGGACGGCACGGTCGTCGTCTCACTCGCAGGCGAGCTCGACCTCTACAACGCGGAGGAAGTGCGCGGCGCGCTGCTCGACGCGACCGCCGCTGGGCCCGGCGTGCTGGTCGTCGACCTCGAAGAGGTCCGGTTCATCGACTCGACGGCGCTCGGCGTGCTGATCGAGGCTCGCTCGAGGATGGCCGACCGCAGCGGTTTCCGGCTGGCGGCGCCCGGCCTCGAGACGCGGCGCGCCCTCGAGGTCTCGGGCCTCGACCGACATTTCGTCGTGCACGACACCGTCACGGAGGCGCTCCAAGCGGCCCGCTGATCCGCGTGGGGGAACCGCTACTACCGCCCGAGGCGCTTGCGCGCTACGCCGACGCGATCGTGCGCGCCTGCCTCGGCATCGAGAAGGACGACACGCTCGTCGTCCAGGGCGAGCCCGAGCATCGGGAGCTGCTCGTCGCCGTCGCCGGCTCTGCGTACCGGGCGGGCGCTCGTTACGTAGACGTCGTGACAACGGATCCGCTCGTGATGCGCGCACGGCTCCTGCACGGCAACGACGACGCCCTCGGCGCGCTCTCGCCGTGGGCACGCCGCCGCTACCGGGAGGTCGCAGGCCCGCGCGGCGCCCTCGCGCACATCGCCGGCGAGGGGGAAGCCGGGTACCTCGACGGCGTCTCGCCGCAGCGGATCGCGACCGACTACTCGCGGCTGGCCAAGCAGTTGGCCTTCCTGCGCCGCGCCCAGCTGAACATGAGTGCCCGGTGGGTGATCGCGGCCTGGCCCACCGACTACTGGGCCGGTCAGGTCTACCCCGACCTCGAACCGCTGAAGGCCAAGCGCCGGCTCGCCCGAGACCTCCTCCACTTCTCCCGTCTCTCCGACGAGGACGGGAAGGGGACGAAGGGCTGGCGCGACCACCTGCGCGCCCTCAGCCGCCGCTCTGCGCGACTGACGAAGCTCGGCCTGAGCCGGCTCGAGCTGCGAGGGCCGGGTACCGAGCTCGACATCGGCTTCGCGGCCGACACACGCTGGGTCGGCGGACCCGACACGCTCGCCGACGGACGAGTTTTCGCGGCGAACATGCCGACGGAGGAGGTCTTCACGAGCCCGGACCCGCGCCGGACGAGCGGAACGTTCCAGTGCACCTTCCCCCTCTCGTTCCGCGGTCGACTCGTGTACGGGCTCCGGGGCGAGTTCTCGAGGGGACGGCTCGTCCGGCTCGAAGCCGACTCCGACGACGATCGCGACTTCGTGGCCGCTCACCTCGACACCGATCGGATGGCACGGCGACTCGGCGAGGTCGCGCTCGTCGACGCCTCGTCGCGCATCGGACAGACCGGCCGGATCTACAACAACACGCTGCTCGACGAGAACGCCGCCGCCCATATCGCCTTCGGCAGTGGTTTCGGGGGCACGCGTTCGGAAACGCCTGCGCGTGGCGTGAATCGCTCGACCGTCCACCTCGACGTGATGATCGGGAGTCCCGAGCTCGAGGCGACCGGCTTCGACGCGCGCGGCCGGAGGATCCCCCTGATCCACGAGGGGACCTGGCAGATCTGAGGGGAAAGGCGGTCGCGGTGGCGGTGCTCGCCGCCGCCCTCGCACTCGCGGCGGGCTGCGGCGGCGGATCGCGGCACCGGACGACTCGTGCCGCTACCGGCCCCACGACGTGCAGGCTGTCGGCGAAGCAGCGCCGCGTGATCCGGCAAGCGGATCAGATGATCGTCCGCCTGCACCGGCTCGAGGCGCCGCTGAAGACCGTGCACGAGCATGGATCGCGTCGGCTCGAGCTGCAGCTGAACCGATTCCTGCTCTCGATCGGCGTGCTGCCGGTGGACGAGCGAGCGCTGCTGCTCCGCAAGGCGAAGAGCGCGGTCGGACTCTGCGAGGACTGCTTCCAGGCGCTCGAAGCGCTGGAGCCCGCAGCGCAGACGCGCCTCGGCGGGTCTCCGTGCAAGCCTGGGTCCTAGGCCGTAAAGAACTAGGGCGTGGAGAACTGCGACGAGTAGCCGTAGGTCCCGCTGCCGCTGATGGTCGTGCCCCCGAGCGAGGGGGTCGGGAACTGCTTCACGGGCAGGTTGCCAACGGCCCGTTCCATGAATTCGCGCCAGATCGTGGCGGGCAGCGTGCCGCCGGCCACCTCTCCGACACCCTCCACGTTGTAGAGCGGGATCTCGCCCTTCGGGTAGCCGACCCAGACGCAGGTCACGAGCTGAGGCACGTAGCCGCAGAACCACGCGTCCTGGAAGTTCTCGGCCGTCCCGGTCTTGCCCGCCACCGGGCGAGCGCCGAGCGCGGCCGCCGTGCCGGTGCCGTGCTGGACGACGCCCTGGAGCGCGTACGTGAGCTCGGCGGCGACGTTCGGGCTGAGTACCCGCTGGCCCTTCGTCGTCAGCTTCTTGATCACCTTGCCGTTGGCCCCGCGGACGCTCTCGAATGCCTGCGGGTCGTGCTGAACGCCGCCGTCCGCGAACGTGGCGTAGACGTCGGTCAGCTCGAGCGGCGTGAAGCCGACCGAACCGAGCGTGATCGCGCACGCCTCCTTGAAATATCGGCTCCCGATCGGCTCCGTGATCCCGAGGTTGCGCGCCATGTACATGACGTTCCGCACTCCGACTCTGGCGATGAGCTGGGCGAAGATCGTGTTCACCGAGTTCGCGGTCGCGTCGAGGAGGCTCATCGTGCCGCTCTCCTCGTCGGCGAAGTTGTGCACGTCCCAGGGGCCGTTGCCCTGCGCGCACTGCGGGACCGTGATGAAGAGCTGTGACGGGCCGTAGAAGGTCGAGTAGGGCGAGGCGCCCTGGGCGAACGCCGTCGCGAGGGTGATCGGCTTGAACGCACTGCCCGTCGAGCGGTGCCCCTGGGTCGCGAAGTTGAACTGCATCTGCTGCCCGCTCGGGAGATAGTCGACCATCGCCTTTACCGCGCCGGTCTGCGGGTCCATCGCCACGATCGCGGCGGCCGGATCCGCCGGCGTGTGCAACACGGAGCTCACGGCGTGCAGGGCGAGCCCCTGCAGCCGGGTGTCGAGCGTCGTCTTGGCCTTGAAGCCGCCGAGCTCCACCTGCCTCCCGCCGAACTGGTTGGCGAGCTGTGTCGTCGCCCAACCGAAGAAGTTCGGCTCGTGCAGCTGGGAGTAGAGGTGTCCGGGCCTCAGCTGGAGCTTCTTCTCGGTCGAGCTCCGCAGCTTCGCCGCGCTGATGTAGCCGTTCTTCCACATCGCGTGCAGCACCTCGTTCCGCCGCGCCAGGGCGGCGCGCGGGTTGCTGATGGGGTCGAAGACCGTCGGCGCCTGCGGCAGGCCGGCGAGCAGCGCCGCCTGCACGAGCGTCAGATCCGAGGCGTCTTTCGAGAAGTACGTCCGCGCGGCCGCCTGCGCGCCGTACGCATGCCGCCCGTAGAAGACCTCGTTGAGGTAGTCGGAGAGGATCTGCTTGCGCGCGTCCTTCCCGTAGCGGCCTTGCAGGCGCTGGAAGAGCTTCTCCGAGAGGCATGCCTCCCTGACCTTCCTCGACAGGGTCCGCTGCGGATTGCCGATATAGAGGTTGCGGACGAGCTCCTGTGTGATCGTCGAGCCACCCTGCACGACCTCCCCGTGCGCGACGTCCTGGTAGAGGGCACGGGCGATGCCCTGGTAGTCGAGCGCGCCGTGCTGCCAGAAGCGCGCGTCCTCGATCGCGACCGTGGCCTCCGGCAGCGACGGCGAGATCTTTCTCAGCGGCAGCGGCTGCCGGTTCGTCGCCGACGGCACGACGCCGAGCAGACGGTTGTTGTTCGTGTACAGGAACGAGTTCTCGCCGAGCGCGAGCGGCCGGAGATCCGAGAGGGTGCACGTCGAGAGCAGGATCTGGCTGCCCGTGAACGCGACAGTGGCGAGCAGAAGCGCAGTGACCGCGGCGAGGAGGAGCGCGACGAGGAGCAGGATGCTGCGCCGCTTGCGGTTGCGCCGGCGCAGCCGGCCGTGCCGGGCGAAGAGCACGCGCTCGAGCCCGACGTCCTTCCGCGACGACTCCCCGCGCCGCGGCCCTCTCCGATTACGACCCTGATCGCCTGCCACTGCTCGGGCATTGTGCTTGAAACGACGGCTCGAGCCGCAGACGCGCGATCATGTCCGAACAATCGAAGGAGGCTCGATGTATGCGCTCGTAGGTCGCGTGGAGATCAAGCCCGGCCATGAAGAGGAGACCGCGACGATGGCGCGGGACCACGGCCCGGCTCTCGTCGGCGGGATGTCCGGTGGAAAGTCGGCCTACTGGGCTCGTTCTCTCGGCGACTCCGGAGAGTTGATCCAGCATTCGTTCTGGCTGTTCGACACCGAGGACGATGCGCAAGCCGCCGAGACCGTCTTCAAGGGGCTTCGGGATATGCCCGAGGCACCCGCCGTTTTCATCAGCGCCGACGTGTGCGAGGTCGTCGCCCAGATGTAGTCGACGTAAGACCGAGGACTCAGGTTCGCGCGCGAGCCTTGAACTCGTCGCACGTCGCGGAGCCTCGGATCACGCCGCGCACCAGCCTGCACCCGCCGATCGCGAGCGGCGGAAACATGTACTTGCAGCGATCGCAACGCACGTCCCCGTCCGGCGCCTGCTGGTAGTGCGCCGCCTGTTTGGAGAGTCCCCAGATCCTCATTCGTCGATTGTAGGCGGCGGTCGGTCGTCACCTTGCCGGGTGCGTCGGCGAATGCCGAAGCGCTTCTGGAACGCTCGCTCGTCCTCGCCGTCCTTCTTCGCCGCCCAGATGAACGCCCACGCCACGATCACGAACGTGAGAACGCTCAGGGCGGCAATCACTATCCCGAGAAGGGTGCTCACGGCGGCAGCTTACGATCCGGCCGGGGATAGGCCCCGGCTGCGGTCGCGGCTTGCGGTTCACTCCTGCTCTTCCAGCTCCTCGCACTCGAGGCAGACCCAGTCGCCCTCGTGGATGTCGTTGGCGCTAAGCACGGCGGGCACCATGGTCACGCCGCAGCGCGGACAGATCGGCGGACTGTTCCCGTCATCCACGCCGTGAGTATCACCTTGCGCAATCGCTGATGCACGTCTTTGCAGTCTGCGACTTCGCCACCCGCAAGTCGCGCCTCCCGCCCCCAGGGAGCTAGCAGAGGCGGTTCACTTGCCTGGGCCAGCGTCGTCTCACCCGAGGTTCTAGGCGGCGTCGGGCTATCGACTGCCTTTCAGCTCTCGTGGCTTGACGAAGGCGTTGAGCATCGCGGTCTCTGGCGCGAGCGCTGCCCAGCTGCTCGTGAATGTGAGCGTCGCCAGCGCTCCAGTGGGAAACTTGCGGTACAGCGCTCTTGGTTGGGGCTCGGCCGCAACGAGGCTGACCGCCAGTTCCTGGAGCGCGGGATTGTGTCCGATCAACAGGACCGAGGCTACCGCACTGTCCACCGTTCGCAGCCTGGCGAGGAGCTCGGCGGCGGTCGCGGTGTAGAGGCCGTCTTCGATCAGGGCCCCGACGGGGCGGCTGAAGCCGGCGGAGACGCGCTCGAAGGTCTCCCGGGTTCGCGTTGCGGAGGAACAGAGCGCGAGCGCCGGGGTGATCTGGTGGCGGCGCAGGTGCTCGGCGACGAGCTCGCAGGCACGGTAGCCGCGAGGCACAAGGGGCCGGTCGCGGTCGGGAAGCGCGGGATCGTCCCAACTCGACTTCGCGTGGCGGAGGAGGTACAGCGTGCGCTTCCGCGACACGCCCCAATCATCCGCCCGTCCTGAACGCCTTGATCTCACGGTTCCGGAATGACCCCATGACGCTGTCCCGGAACGACAGCGACGCTCAGCCGAGAGGGATCTATCGGCCGATGGAGTGCATCGGGCCGAGTCTCAGGAGCCGACCTTTGCGCATATCGCGTAGACCTTCACAGAGAGGCTGAAGTTGCCTGACGCGCCCATTTGATACTCGACGAGCCAGCCGCCGTTGGCCGGCCAGCTGCCGTCCTCGAACGGCCCGAATGCCGAGGTTCCGCTCAACACCTCGCCACCGCCGCCCAACGCCTGCGTGCCCGACGGACAGGAGACTGACGCGCCGATGTCGTTCGCGAATGCGCTGTTGGTGCTCGTGACAACCGTGTAGTCACTCATTCCCGGTGGCCCCGCATTCCCTTTTTGGCCTGCAGTGCCTTGAGGGCCGATCGCTCCACGAAGGCCCGTAAGGCCGCGATCCCCCTTGAGGCCCCTGATCGCCCGGTTTGTCAACCGGTTCTTGGGGATCGAATGGGGCTGGATATGCGTGCCCTTGATGTAACTCGTCGCGGCCAGCGACGTCCCGCCGAGCGCGAGAAACAACGCGATCAGCGAAATGACGAACGCCGGACTCGGTGCTCTCAACCGACGCTTCACAATGGCCCTCCTTGGGCTGGGTGGCGTATGCGCGAGACTCTCAAGCCCCGACACCCAAGCAGATCAGAAGCTTGTTTCAACGGCGACTGCCTACTGAGGAAGAGCGCGCTGCTCGCGCCAAAGTGGAGAGCGAGGGCGACCAGATCCGCCAGGAGGTCGCAGACAAGAGCCAGGTCGACCACATCGCCCCGAGAATCGCCTCCAGGCGGTTGACAAGGCTGAGGTGTGAGTCAAGGCCGAGTGCGGTCGCCTGCGCGAGCGTCCTTACGCCTGAACCGGATCACGCGGCTCGTCTCGCCAGACCCTCTACTACCAGAGCCGACGCGCGGATTCGAACCGCGGACCCCTTCATTACGAGTGAAGTGCTCTACCAGCTGAGCTACGTCGGCGGGGCTTGCAAGTCTAGCCGCGGTACGGGACCGTTTCTCGCTGCCCGGTCTCGCCGGAGCGGACGATCGCGTCGCAGACCTCCGACGCGCGGTAGCCGTCCTCGAAGTCGGCGCCGTACGGCGCAACTTCGTGCTCGCCGGCGACGGCCTCGAGAAAGTGGTGCAGCTCGTGGACGAAGGTGTCGCCCCAGCCGATGATGTGCCCCGGCGGCCACCAGTACTCCCAGAACGGGTGGTCGGCTTCGGAGACGAGCACCGTCTTGAAGCCCCGCGCCCGATCCCCGTCCTCGCGGAAGACCTGGAGCTCGTTCAGCCGCTCCATGTCGAAGGCGAGCGAGCCCTTCGTACCGTTGATCTCCCACTGAAACGCGTTGCGACGGCCGTGCGCGAAGCGGGTCGCCTCGAGTGTGCCGACCGATCCGTTCGCAAACTCGACCGCGGCCTCGACGGCGTCGTCGACCTTGCGCCCTGGCAGGAACGTGTGCGTGAACCCAGAGACTGTCTCGATCTCGCCGTTGAGGAAGCGCGCGAGGTCGACGACGTGCGTCATCAGGTCGCCGAGCGCGCCCGAGCCGGCGGCGTCCGCGTCGAACCGCCACGTGTCGAGCGAGGGATCGTCGCCCCAGTCCTGCAGATAGCGGCCGCGGAAGTGGCGCACCTCCCCGAGCTCGCCCGCCTCCACCATCTCGCGCGCGAGCCGCACTGCGGGAACGAACCGGTAGTTGAAGCCGCACATGTGGCGGACGCCGGTCGCGGCCACCGCTCTCCAGATCTCGTAGCTCTCCTCCGCGTCGCGGCCGAGCGGCTTCTCGCAGACGACGTGCTTACCCGCCTGCGCCGCGGCGATCGTGGGCTCGGCGTGGAGCGAGTTCGGGCCGCCGTTGTCGAACAGGCCGATCCGCTGGTCCGCGACGAGATCGCGCCAGTCGGTCGTCGCGTACTCCCAGCCGTAGCGCTGCGCAGCCTCGCCGACAGCCTCCTCGTTGCGGCCGGCGATCCCGATCAGCTCGGGATCGAGCGGAGGCGGCCACGTGATGTAGGAGATCTTCCGGAACGCGTTCGAATGGGCCTTGCCCATGAAGGCATAGCCGAGCATCCCCACGCCGATCCGTGCCACGTGCGGGATAGTACGCGCATGGGTTCCGCCGTTAAGTGGGGCATTCTCTCCACAGCCGACATCAACCGGAAGGTGATTCCCGGGGCGCACGCGTCACCGAAGGTCGACCTCGTCGCGGTCGCCAGCCGCGACCAGGCGCGAGCCGACGCCTACGCGCGCGAGTGGGAGATCCCGCGGGCGTACGACTCGTACGAGGAGCTGCTCGCGGATCCCGAGATCGAAGCGGTCTACATCCCGCTGCCGAACACGTTGCACGCCGAGTGGTCGATCAAGGCGCTCGACGCCGGCAAGCACGTGCTCTGCGAGAAACCGTTCACGCGCCACCCGGAGGAGGTGGACGCGGCGTTCGACGCCGCCGAGCGAAACGGACGCCTGCTGAGCGAGGCGTTCATGTACCGGCACAACCCGCAGACCGCAAAGGTCGTCGACCTCGTCCGAGACGGCGCGATCGGCGAGCTGAGGCTGATTCGGTCGGCCTTCTCATACGGGCTGTACGACGAGGAGAACATTCGCCTTCGCACCGACGTCGAGGGCGGTGCCCTGATGGACGTCGGCTGTTACAACGTCTCGGGCTCGCGGCTACTCGGCGGCGAGCCGGAGCGGGTCTGGGGCGAGGCGTGGTACGGCCCGTCGGGAACCGACTGGGTCTTCGCCGCGACCCTGCGCTTCCCCGGTGACGTCATCGCCACCTTCGACTGCGGCACCGCGCTCGTCGAGGGTGACGAGCTGGAGGCGATAGGCAGCGAGGCGTCGCTCTTCCTCGACGATCCGTGGCACTGCAACGTGCCCATCATCGAGCTGCGTCGCGACGGAGATGTCGAGCTGATCGAGCTCGAGCCCGAGGACTCGTATCGGCTCGAGCTCGAGAACCTGAGCGACGCGATCCGCGGCGAGGCCGAGCTCTTGCTCGGACGCGAGGACGCGCTCGGACAGGCGGTGACGCTCGAGGCGCTACACCGGTCGGCGAAGACGAGCGTCCCGGTCTCGCCGTAACACCGCCTGTTTTCATTATTTCCCTAGGGCACTAGCATGGGGCTGGCGAATGAGCGCGCACGCCGCACCTGCGCCCTCGGGGCCGACGTTCACGATCCACGGCAGGCCGTATCCGGTCCTGCTGCCGACGCTCCGCGATCCGCGGCTCCATCTTGCCGCGGTGATCATCTCGCTCCAGATCATCGGGCAGGTCGGCTTCCACTTCGAGCTCTCGATCGCGCAGATCCTGCTCGCGATCGGCACGGCGGCCGTGCTCGAGGTCGCGATCGCGATGCGTCAGCAGCACGTGCTCATGTGGCCCGCGAGCGCACTGCTGACCGGCAACGGCGTCGCCTTCGTCCTCCGCGTCCCGGGCACGGTGCACGGCGACTGGTGGAGCCTGCGCGGCTGGTGGATCTTCGTCGGAACGAGCGCCTTCGCGCTCCTCTCGAAGTACGTCTTCCGCTGGCGCGGCGAGCACATCTTCAATCCGTCCAACATCGGCCTCGTCGCCTGCTTCCTCCTGCTCGGCCGCACCCGCGCCGCTCCGCTCGACTTCTGGTGGGGCCCGATGTCGGCCTGGCTCGCGCTCGCGCTCGCCGTCATCGTCGCCGGCGGCTTCCTCATCCTCAGCCGGCTGAAGCTGCTGCGGGTCGCCATCGGCTTCTGGGTCTCGTTTGCGGCGGCGATCGGCGTGCTCGCGCTCGCGGGGCACACGATGACCGCACGCTGGCACCTCGGCCCCATCTCGGGATTCCACCTGTGGTGGGTGCTCGTCAGCTCGCCCGAGGTGCTCGTGTTCCTCTTCTTCATGATCACCGACCCGAAGACGGCTCCGCGCTCGCCGACCGGCCGTCTCGTCTACGCGGTCTCGCTCGGCCTGCTCGCAGGGGTGATGATCGCGCCGACAGTCACGGAGTACGCGGCCAAGGTCGCGCTGCTCAGCTCGCTCGCCGTCGTCTGCCTCGCGCTGCCGCTGCTGCGCCTCGTCCCGACGCCCCTCGACCGCCGGCTCGTGATCGGCATCGCAGCGGCAGTCGTGGCCGTGGCGGCCGCGGTGATGGTGGTCGGCAACGCGCCGGCGGTTGCGAGTGCCTCGCGCGCGGTACCCGCGGGGAGCCTGCCGCCGATCACGATCCTTCCCGGACAGGGCGTCCAGACGAAGCTCGACCAGCACACCGCTCAGCTGATCGCCCACGACCTCCTGGCGGCGAAGCCGTCGGCAGATGCCGGGCCGCTCCGGGTCTGGCTCGTTCAGGGCGTCGAGCAGGGCCCACCGACGGCGACGGTGCAGGAGGCCGGCCTGACCTACCACCTGCACCAGAGCGCGGACGGGCACTGGGCGCTTCCTTCGGCCGTACCGTCGGTACCGGTCGAGGCCGCGCCGACGAGCTCGGCGCTGCGCGGCGTCCGCTTGAGGAACGTCGCGCCAGCGGTCGGCCTCGACTTCCGCCAGGACTCGTTCCGCTTCGGGGTCTCGAACGACAACACGGCGATGATGGGCGGCGGCGTCTGCTGGCTCGACTACAACGGCGACGGCTGGCAGGACCTGTTCGCGGTCAACTCGTACGCGAACGCCGACACGACGCAGTGGCACGCGCACGGCGGCCTTCCGCGCACACAACTGTTCGAGAACGTTCGCGGGCACTTCCATGACGTCACCGCGAAGGCCCACGCCGGGCTCCAGGTGCAGGGGGACGGCTGCGCTGCCGCCGACCTGAACGGCGACGGCCGGCCCGACCTGATCGTGACGACGACGAGCGGGATCAAGCTGCTCTGGAACAACGGGAACGGCACCTTCACCGAGGGCGCGCGAGCGGCGGGGATGACGGCGAACGCCTGGTACACGGGCGTCGCCGTGGCGGACGTCAACGGCGACGGCCGTCCGGACGTCTTCGTCGCCGGCTATACCCGTCCGTACGATTCAGTGCCGAACTCGCTCGCCGGGTTCCCCACGAACCTCGTCGGAGTCCGCGACCTCCTCTACCTGAACGAGGGGAACGGCCCGGACGGCCGCGCCCGCTTCCGCGAGGTCGGGGTCAAGGCGGGCCTCGAGGCGTCCGGCTTCGCGCACGGACTCGGCGCGACGTTCCTCGACGTCAACGGCGACGGCCGCCCCGACCTCTACGTCGCCAACGACGAGGATCCGAACCAGCTCTACGTCAACGTCGCGTGGCCCGGAGGAGCGAAGGCGGACCCCGCCGGGCTCGGCTTCCGCTTCGAGAATCGCGCCGCGAGCTCGGGAGTGAACGACCCGTATGCAGGAATGGGAGTCGCCGTCGACGGCGCCGCAGCCGGCCCGCTCGACCTGTTCGTCAGCAACTCGCGCCACGAGCCGTCGGCTGCGTTCGCCAGAACGAGCGGCTCCTCGTTCTCGAACGCCCGGCCCGACTTCGACCCGGCGCTCGGATCGGACTTCGCGGGCTGGGGCGACTCGTTCGTCGATCTCGGGAACTCAGGCAGTCCCGCTCTCGTGCTCGCGACCGGGGGCATCCCCGTCACGAACCTCCGGAAGGACGCCGGCCCGGTGAAAGTGATCGCTCCGGTCTCGGACACCAGTAGCGGCTACGGCGTCGCGCCGGGCGTCGCGCCGAAGGGTCTGCGCGTGAATGGTCGCGGCCTCGCCGCTGCCGACGTCGACAACGACGGCCGCATGGAGATCGCAATCAACTCGATCGGCGGCAAGCTCCTCCTGCTCAAGCCCACTGGTCCGGTCGGCCACTGGCTGGACGTGAAACTCTCCAAGTTCGCCCCGGGGGCCGTTGTTACGGTGACCCTCGAGGACGGCCGGACGCTGTCACAGGAGGTCCGCGCCGGCAGCAGCTACCTGTCTTCCGAGGACGAGCGTGTGCACTTCGGGCTCGGCGGCTCGACCATGGCCGTGCGCGTGACCGTCCGTTATCCGTCGGGCCGCGAGAGTGTTTTGCGCAACGTTCGCGCCGACCGGATCGTCGACGTCGGAGTTCCTGCGCATCGCGCCACACGGGCCGCCGTCCGCATGTCGTACCGCTTGCCGGACTGCACGGCGGCGAACATCGGCGGCCGCTCGATCGCGACCGTCTGGGCCGAGGCGGCGGTCGACGCGCTCCGCTCCGGCGCTGCGAGCGAGCCGGTCCAGGCGCGTGACCTCTTCGACGTCTCGACTGCGATGTGGAAGGCCCTGGCTGCGGCGCCGAAGACCCTCTCGGCCCGCGACGCGGCGATCAGCTACGCCGCATACCGGGTGCTTCTCTGGCAGGCGTCCTTCGACTCGAACCTGAGCCGCACATTTGCTCTCCTGACGAAAGAGCTGCGCTCGCTCTGTTACTCGCCGGACTTCGCCGCCACCTACGGCGCGTCGCCGGCGGCGTTGGGCAACCGGATCGCCGCGGCCGTGATCGCGGCCGGCCGGCACGACGGCTCGAACGAGTCGCTCCACTACGCCGACCCGACCTTCACATCGCGCAACCAGCCGCTGATCGTCCACGCGGCCGGCTCCACGGTCGAGGACGCAACGTTCTGGCAGCCACTGGCGCTGGGAACGATCCAGCCGCACAGCTTGACGGCGGCTCCTGCGGACGTCCAGAGCTTCGCCGGCGCCGAGTGGGGACACGTCCGCAGCTTTGCGCTCCCACGCTCGCGCCGCGGTCTTCCCCTCGACCCCGGCGCGTCGCTGCTCGGAGACCCCTCGGGCCGCGCGTACAAGCGCGCCGCCGTCGCCGTCCTGCGCGCGACGTCGGGGAGCGGAGCGGCCCCGCAGATCTGGTCGCCGCTGACGTGGAACTCGCTCGCCGTCCGTGAGGCGCCGGCGAATCTCGCCAAGGACGTCCGCCTCTACCTTGGCCTCAACGGCGCGCTCAACGACGCCGCCGTCGCAACCTGGGGGGCGAAGCGCGCCTACCAGCCGCCGCGGCCGATCTCGATGATCCGCTACCTGGCGTTCCAGGGCCAGTCGAGCGACCGGAAGCAGGCGGACTACAGCGTGGATGGACTGCCGCTCGTCCCGGGGCTCATCGAGCTCCGCGGCGGCAAGCTCGAGGTGCTCTCGGGGGGACACTGGATGGACGGCGCTGCCTGGTCGCCGCCCATCGCGACGCCGGCCTCGCCGGGAGGCGTCGCCGAGGGAAGCGCGTTCGCCTATGCGGCAGTCGGAGTCCTGGCCGCTCTCACCGGCCACTCCCACGCGAGCCAGGTCCGAGAGGCGTCGACGGCCCCGGTCGCAGCCGGGATCGACGTCCCCTCGGACGTGACGGCGGGACGCACGCTCGGCGAGCGCGTCGCGACGCTCGTCCTCCGCAGGCTCCGCGCCTACCGCTAGCGGCCCGAACGCGCCTGCAGCCGCACCGCGACCGTGTCGAGCGTCACCGCTCCGAGCAGGACGAGCCCCGTGACGATGTAGATCCAGCCGTTCGAGATGCTCAGCGTGTTGAGGCCGTTCTGCAGCGTTCCGATCAGCAGCGCGCCGAGCAGGGCGCCGCGCACCTCGCCGCGCCCGCCGAACAGGCTGACCCCGCCGATCACCGCGGACGCGATCGCGTTCAGGAGCAGGTTCCCCGGCGGAAACGTCAGCGCGACCGAGTTGACCTGAGCGGCGAAGACGATCCCCCCGATCCCCGCCATCGCACCCGAGATCGCGAACACGATCACCCGGATGCGCGGGACGTTGATGCCGGCCCGCCGCGCCGCCTCGGCGTTACCGCCGACCGCGTACACGTGGCGGCCGAACGTCGTCCACTTGGCCAGGAACGTCAGCACGACGAAGAAGAAGACCATGAGCACGCCGGGGAGCGGCAGGCCCTCCGGCGTCTCGATGATCTTGGCGTGGTTAGCAATGGCGACCGTTCCGAACGCAGCGATCCCGATCCCGACCGTCTTCAGAACGGCTGACGTCCAGCTCTGCTGGGCGATGTGCGTGCCCCGGGCGACGACCTTCTTGTACACGACGCTGAGCGGATAGAGCGCGGTGAAGATCGCCGCGATCACCCACCCGGCGAGCGGCGAGAAGATGTAGAGGTCGGTGTAGTTGATCCAGCGGTCCTGGATGATGATCGTGCCGCGCTGCTCGAGCGTGTTCAGGATCACGCCCTGCCAGACCAGAAAGCCGGCGAGCGTGACCACGAACGACGGAACGCCGACGAACGCGACGATCGAGCCCTGGAAGCCGCCGATCAGCGCACAGGCGGCGACCGCGACGAGCATCGCCAGAAGGCCGCTGATCTGATATTTGCTGCCCGGGAGCTGGAGCTCGGCCACGACCAGCGCTCCGATGCCTGCGAGATAGCCGATCGAGAGATCGATCTCGCCGAGCAGGAGCACGAACACGACGCCGTACGCGAGCATCGCTGTACCAGCGGTCTGCTCGATCAGGTTGACGAAGTTGACGGCAGTGAAGAAGTTCGTCGCCGTGAAAGCGAAGATCATCACGACGGCGACCTCGCCGACGATGATCGGAATCGGCCCGAGGTTGCCGGTGCGCAGGTTCAGCCACGCGCGCTCCCGGACGCCGCGGAGCCCGCTCGGAAGCTGCTCCTCCTCGAGCGGCGGCGCTTGATCGGGACCAACGACGTCGGCGGAGCTCACGTGGCGGCTCCTCCGCCCGCGGTGGAGGGGATCCCGGAGACCTTCGTGGGTTCGCCTGCGGTGATGGCCTCGACGACGGCCTGCTGCGTCGTGTTGCGGCGCTCGAACAGGCCGACGTTCCGTCCGAGCCGAAGCACCGTGATCCGGTCGGCGGTCTCGAAGACGTCGTGCAGGTTGTGCGAGATGAGCATCACCCCGAGGCCCTGGCTGCCGAGACGGCGCACGAGCTCGAGCACCTGCTCGGTCTGCGCGACGCCGAGAGCCGCCGTGGGCTCGTCGAGGACCACGAGCTTCGAGTTCCACATCACGGCGCGCGCGACGGCAACCGACTGGCGCTGACCGCCGGAGAGCGTCGCCACGGTCTGACGAATCGACTTGATCGTCGTGACCGAGAGCGACTTGAGCGTCTCGGCGGTGTGCTGCTCCATCGGCGCCTCGGACAGGATCTCGGCCCGGTTGAGCTCTCGCCCGAGGTACATGTTCTGGACGACGTCGAGGTTGTCGCAGAGCGCGAGATCCTGGTAGACGACCTCGATCCCGAGGCGGGCGGCGTCCTTAGGTCCGTGGATGTTCACTTCCCGTCCTTCGAACAGGATGGTGCCGCTGTCGGGCGAGTGCGTGCCGGCGACGCACTTGACGAGCGTCGACTTGCCTGCGCCGTTGTCGCCGACGAGCGCCATCACCTCGCCCGCATGGACCTCGAAGTCGACGTCGTCGAGCGCCTGCACCGAGCCGAACGTCTTCGTGATGTTGCGCAGCTGAAGAAGTGGCGTGTCGCTCATCGATGACCGCTCCTGGGCGAGGAGAGCGCGGTGGAGGCGCCCGGTTTGGGACGCCTCCACCATCTCACAGTGAACGAGCTACTTGCAGTACTTCTTGTACTGGCCGATGCACACTTCGCTCTTCTTCAGCCAGCCCTGCTTGAACAGCTGCTTGTAGTTCTTCTTGGTGATCCACTTCACGGGCAGCACCTGAGTCGGCTCCTTCTTCGAGCCGTTCTGCCGGAACGAGTTCGACACCGGCTTCTTGCCGTGGAGCAGCGCGATCGCAGCGGCGGCCGCGGCGTTCGCCTCGAGCGGCACGTACTTGTAGACCGTGCCCGACTGCCAGCCGGCGAGAATGTACTGGACACCCGTCGCGGTCGTGTCCTGACCCGACAGCGGGGTCTTCGGGAGGTGCTTGGCCTTCTCGTCCGCGATCACGGCGCCGGCGATGTTGTCGTTCGCCGCGATGATGCCCTTGATCTTGTTGTTGGTCTGGAGGAGCATCTGATCGTAGATGGTTGCGGCATTGGTCGCGTCCCAGTCGGGCACGAACTTCTGCGGCCCCTTCGTCAGCTTGTGCTTCTTGAAGAGTGGGTTGAGCACCGCGTCGTTGCCGCTCTTGAACCAGAACGCGTTCTGGTCGGTCTGGCCACCCCAGAGCTCGGCCACCTTGCTGCTCTTCTTGTAGGTGCCCTTCGCCTTCATCGCCTTGATCACGCCGTTGGCCTGCGCCTTGCCGACGGCCTTGCCGTCGAACGAGACGTAGACCGAGGCGGTGCCACCGATGACCTGGCGGTCGTAGTCGATCGCCTTGCCACCCTTCGACGTGAACAACTTCTCGATCGACGAGGCGGAGCCGTTGTCGAGCGACGTCTCGATCACGACCTTCGCGCCTGCGGCCAGGCAGGCCTGAGCCTGCGCCGTCTGCTTCGCCGGGTCGTTGAGGGCGTTGTTCATCGAGTAGGTGACGTTTGCCTTCTTCAGCGCCGCCGCGATGTACTTCGGATCGAACTGCGTCCAGCGTACGGACGACTTCGTGTCAGGCAGCAGGACGCAGACCTGAACGTTGGCCGACTTCTTCTTTGTGCTCGCAACTGCGGCTGCGGAGACTGCCAGCGCGGCGATCCCGACTCCGAGCACGAGGAACAGACCCTTCCTACCGAATCTCTTCACCCTCTAGCCCTCCTTCGCGCACTTCGAGAGCGCCGTCCGGCGCCTCCTGGATGTGCCGCTCCGTCGCAGTCACGGTGACTCCCACACCGAGGCCGGCTCCGGTCGATCGGCATGGGAATACTACTCTCCTAGGGGAATAGTTCAAGCAGGTGACGGTCCGCTAGCGGACCGGATACCGATCCCGGCCCGCGCTTCCCTCGAAGCGGCTCTTCGTCGTCAGGTAGCGGCCGACGTTCGCGCGCGTGACGAAGTTGAGGCCCGTGTTCGTGTCGGCCGGCGCCACGAGGTGCGAGCTGTAGCGGTAGAGGAACATCTGGAGCACCGGCAGAAAGCCCTGCAGATACGGCTGCTGGTCGATCGCGAAGTCGACGTGGCGGTCGTGGATCGCGCGGAGCGTGACCGGCAGCAGGTCGTAGCCGCCCGCACGAACTCCACGCTTGTGCAGCCCGTGCTTGCGCATCACCTCGGCGACGCCCGCGGTGGAGCCCGCATCGACCGCGAACAGTCCCCGAAGTTTCTTGTTGGCCAGATAAGTCGCCTCGATCTTGCTGCGTTCGTGGGCGACGTTGACTCCGGAGGCCACGACGTGAATTCGGATCGGCTTGCCCGAGTCGCGGATTGCATCCAGGGCGCCGTCGATCCTCGGCTGGATGTTCGCCTGGCCCGGAGTCGCGATGAAGAGGTAGACATCGCCCTTCGAGCAGAGGCGGACCAGGCGGGCGCCGAGCTCGAGCCCCGACTGATAGTTGTCCTGGCCGACGTAGGCGAGCCGCTTGTTCTCCTTGCCGCCGTCCGCGTTGTAGGAGACAACCGGGATTCCGTGCGAGAGGGCGAGCCGCGTTGGCTTGTTGAACGCGGTCGGGTCGATGACCGAGACGGCGATTCCGTCGACCTGGGCGGCGATCGCCCGCCGCATCGCCTTGACCATCTCCCCCACGTCGCTCATCCTCGAGCCCGTCCACTTCACGTCGACTTCGAGCAGCGATGCAGCGTCGTAGCTTCCGTTCCTCGCGGGCACGAAGAACGGGTTGGTCAGAGCGTGGTTGACGAACACGAACTGCCAGCGTGGATGCTGCTGCGGGAAGCTGCCCGCCGAGGTCTCCGAGAACAGCTCGCGAACGCCGTTCGGAACGGCGCCGAGAGCCGCGGCGCCGGCGGCGAGGCGAAGCAGGTCGGCGCGGTCGAGGCGCTCCGTCACGCCGGTGTCCGCCGGACGAGCCAGAGCGCGACGAGCACGAGCGCTACGGCAAGCGCCACGAAGAGCCCCGCTTCGAGGATCTGGAACGTCCAGAACCGGCCGGCGGGCTGATACGAGACGATTCGCCTCCAGCCGAGCGTGACGATGTAGGTGTGCGGGTCGATGCCGGCCTGCTGCGCGTGCAGGACCGCGAGGTCCTCGCGGGCGGTCGTGATCCGGCGGCCGCCTCCGTCGACGAGCGTGTTGCTCAGCACCCAGTCGCCGGGAGCGCCACTCGTGGCCGTCGCGGCAATCACGCGGTGCAGCGGCGCCATGAAATGCGGGCGGACGAAACCGGCGACGAGGAAGCGAGTCGCTGCGAAGGCTACGAGGGTCGCAGTCATGGCGGCCACCGTCCGGCGGAAGACGAGGCCCGCAAGCACGCCGAGCGCGAGCGCGAAGAGCGCGTACGCCGGTACGACGACGCCCTCGATGTCGAAGCCGGTCGGGCTGATCCGTCCCTGGAGGGTGTCGAAGGGGGAGCGCCACCACATCACCGCGAGGCTTGCCGCTCCCGCCGCGACGACGGTTCCCGCCGCGAGCAGCGCCGTCTTCGAGAGCAGCCAGCGCCGGCGGCTGACGCCCTGCGTCCAGGCGAAGCGATAGGTGCCGAACTCGAGCTCGCGGGCGATCAGCGGCGCGCCGACGAAGAGACCTGCAAGCAAGGGCAGCACCGCGAGGAAGCGCGTGGCCGTGACGAGCCCGCCGAACTCGCTCTCGAAGTGGGGCACGATGATGTCGCAGCCGGTCCGCGTCGCAGGCGGGAGGCAGGCGGACAGCGAGTCGCGGTCGAACGCCGACGCGATCGGCAGATGCGTGAGGACGATTGCGACGGCGAGCGTGACGAGCAGACCGAGGGCGCCGAGCGCGTGCAGCCGGTGCTGCCGCCAGGTCACCCATGCCATCGCAACGGGACCCCTTCCGTCGTCCTCGGCGCCGGCAGGCGCTCGGGTGCCATGTAGGCGAGCAGGAGCTCTTCGAGGCTCACGGGATCAACGGTCCAGGAGGGATCGACGATCGGGCCGTCGGTGATCGCCAGCAGCGTCAGCTGGCGGCCACTGTGCCGCTCGCGGACCACCTCACGCACCCCGCGGATCGAGCCGAGCGGGCGGCGCGGACCGGTCAGGAGCCGGTGAGACTCGAGCAACTCCTCGACGTCTCCCTCGAGGCGGACACGACCGCTGCTCAGCAACACGATGTGGTCGCAGACACGCTGGATGTCCGCGACGACGTGCGACGCCACGACGACCGTCGCGCCGAGCTCCGCGACGCCGTCCATCAGCAGCTGGAGGAGCTCGCGGGCCGCGAGCGGATCGAGGCTCGCGAACGGCTCGTCGAGCAGGACGAGCCTCGGGCGCTTGCCCAGCGCCAGCGCGAGGGCGAGGCGCGCGCGCTCGCCGGCCGACAGAGCGCCGACCTTCGCGTGCGAGTCGATGCGAGTCAGCAGCTCGACGGCGATCTCGCCGTCCCAGCGCGAGTTCGTACGGCGCGCGTACTCGATCGTGTCGGCGACCCGGAAGGAGCGGTACAGCGGTGCGCCCTGCGCGACGTAGCCGACCTCGGCGAGGACCTCCGGGGTTCCGAGCGGATCGTGCCCGAGCACGGAGATCGAGCCCTCGCTCGGTGCGAGCATGCCGGCCGCGAGGGAGAGGAGCGTCGACTTTCCCGCCGCGTTCGGTCCCGCCAGCCCGACGATCGCCCCCGTCGGGATCGTGAGCGTCAGGTCGCGGAGCGCCCATTCGCGGCGAAAGCGCTTGCCCAGGCCGTGTGCGGCGAGCGGCGGCGGGCTCATGCCACGCGGCGGGCCAGCGACTCCCGGAGCGTGGTGGAGAGAAGCGCGCGAATGCTCTCCTCGTCGAGCCCGGCACGCTGCGCCGCGGCGAGCCAGCGTTCGAGCTCCCGGCGCAGCTCGGCGTGATGCTGCAGCGAGGCGGGAGCGAGCGTGCTCGCGATGAAGGTGCCGCGCCCCTGTCGCGCGACCACGAGGCCCTCGCGTTCGAGGTCGCGATACGCCTTCGCCACGGTGTTCGGGTTGACCGCCAGATCCGCGACGACCTCTCGTACCGTCGGCAGCTGGTCGCCGACGTCGAGCGTGCCGAGCCGAAGCGCATCCTTCACCTGCCGGACGATCTGCAGGTAGGTCGCGACGCCTGACTGCGGGTCGAGGTGGAACTCGATCACGGCGGAATCGTATCGCCTCTATTTGCAGGCGAGAAGACCCAAATCCGCCTGTCTCCTACGACAACGGCACAAGATAGGGTCGCGTCGTGAAGACGAGTCTCGGCATCTGGGCGTTCGGGTCGATGGCGACCCGGTTCAATCCGGGCGGATACAAGCCCGAGCTCTCGGGGGTCTCCACGGCCGAGAAGGTCCGCACCGCCGTCGAGGGGCTCGCCGAGCTCATCGACGACTACGAGTTCCACTACCCGCAGGAGCTCTCGCACGAGAACCTCGACGCAGTCCGGGACGCGCTCGACGGACACGGCATCTACTGCATCGCGAGCGGCCTCCATCTCGACCCCCGCTTCGGCAAGGGAGGCTTCTGCTCGCCCGACGACGAGACCCGCAACGAGGCGCTGCGCCTGACGCGGGAGGCGATCGACCTGGCCGGCGACGTCGGCGCGCAGATGATCATCTGGCCCGGGATCGAGGGCTACAACTACCCGTTCCAGACGCCGTACGCCGAGTCGTGGGCGCGGTTCGTGGACGGTGTCGCCGAGGCAGCGACGCACGCGGCAGCGCGCGGCGTCACCGTGTTCCTCGAGCACAAGAACTCCGAGCCCGCGATGAAGATCCTCATGCGCAACGTCGGCATGACGCTGCACGTGATCCACACGCTTCGCGTCCGGGGAATCTCGAACGTCAAGGTCAACATGGACTGGCAGCACCTGATCATGAACGGCGAGAACCTCGCCGAGTACGCGGCGCTTCTTGCCGCGGAGGGCCTGCTCGGCCATCAGCATGCGAACTCCGGCTGGGGCACGTTCGACGACGACAACATGGTCGGCGCGACCGCGTTCATGGAGACACTGGAGCTCGCAGTCGAGCTGCGCCGCGCCGGCTACGGCGCGCACGGCGAGCGGCTCGGCTTCGACCTCTATCCGTACACCGAGGACGCGGTCGGCGCCGTGAGGCGATCCGTGCTGCAGTGGCGGTTCATCGACGGCGTCGCCGCGAAGATCGACGAGGCGGAGCTGCGGCGAGCGCAACAGACCAAGGACGCCGTCCGCGCCTACGAGCTCGTGTACGCCGCGCTCGGCGCCTGACGTGGCCCTGATCGGCGTCGACGTCGGAACCTCCGCCGTCAAGGGTCTCGCGATCGACGAGGAAGGTCGCGTCCTCGCGACGGCGAGCGCCGACTATCCGCTCTCGCGCCCGCATCCCGGCTGGTCGGAGCAGGAGCCCGAGGACTGGTGGCGCGCGGCCGAGGACGTCCTCGGCCGGCTGCCCGAGGGACCTGTGGGTCTGTCGGGGCAGATGCACGGGCTCGTCGTCCTCGACGCCCAGCAGCGCGTGCTGCGGCCGGCGATCCTGTGGAACGACCAACGCACCGCCGCCGAGTGCGAAGAGATCGAGGAGCGTGTCGGCTTCCGCCGGCTCCTGGAGCTGACCGGCAACCGCGCGCTGACCGGCTTCACCGCGCCGAAGCTCCTCTGGGTGCGCCGCCACGAGCCCGAGGTGTACGCGCAGGTCCGCCACGTACTGCTGCCGAAGGACTACGTCCGTCTCCGCCTGACCGGAGAGCTCGCCGTCGACGTCGCGGACGCGTCGGGCACGCTCCTCTTCGACGTGTGCCGTCGCGTCTGGTCGGAGGAGGTCTGCGCGGCGCTCGAGATTCCGCTCGACTGGCTCCCGCTTGCCCACGAGTCGACGGAGATCGCAGGCGCCGGCGACCAGGCCGCGGCTGCGCTCGGTGTCGGAGTCGCGCGTCCCGGACCGGTCTCAGTCGTCCTTGGCACATCGGGCGTGGTCTTCGCGGCGCTCCCGTCCTACGAACACGACCGCGAGGGGCGTCTGCATGCTTTCTGCCACGCCGTCCCCGACACCTGGCACGCCATGGGCGTGATGCTGAGCGCTTCCGGCTCGGCCGCCTGGCTCGGCGGAGTGCTCGCCGCCGACCTCGCGGATCTCGAGCGGGAGGCGGAGCGCTGGCCGGCCGGAACCGAGGGGCTTCTCTTTGCGCCGTACCTCGCCGGCGAGCGAACGCCCCATCCCGACCCCGACGCGCGTGGCGCCTTCACGGGCCTCTCGGCCCGCCACGACCGTGGCGCGCTCTGGCGCGCGATGCTGGAGGGCGTCGCCTACGGGCTGCGCGACTCGCTGGAACTGCTGCGCGAGCTCGGTGCCCGCCCCGAGAGCGGCCGCGTTTCCGGAGGCGGCGCACGCAGCGAGCTCTGGCTCCGGATCCTCGCCTCGGTGCTCGGCCTGCCCCTCGAGACGACCGAGTCGGAGGAAGGCTCCGCGTTCGGCGCGGCCCTCCTGGCGGGGGTCCGTGCGGGCGTGTTCGCGGACGCCGACGACGCGGTGACGCGATGCGTCCGACCGCGCCGTCGAATCCAGCCGGAGTGGGACTACGACGACGGCTACCGGCGCTTTCGCCGGCTCTATCCGACCCTCAGACCCCTGGAGGCTGACGGCTAGCGCTGCCGCATCGCGGCGAACGAGTAGCCGCCGTCGAGCATGGCCGGCGCTCTGGCAATCGTCCGCTCCCAGCTCGGAACGTCCCAGCCGAACGAGTCGGCGAGCCGGGTGATCATGTTGAAGAGCGAGCTCACCGTCGCCGCGTCGCGCAGCGCGTCCCGCGAGACACCCGCCGCATATGCCGTGGCTGCGTCGGCCTCGGTCAGCTCCTCGGGTCTCTGTGTCAGCACCTCGATAAAAGCCAGAGCGGCGCGCAGCTCGGGCCGGAGCGGTGCAGTCCGCCAGTCCGCGACGACTGCGTTCCAGACCTCCTCACCGAGCGCGTACGACGCGACCGCGCCGTGGGAACCCGTTCAGAACGGGCACTGCCGGAGCAGTGACGTGAAAGCAGCGAAGAGCTCCCGCTCGCCGGCACTCCACCCCGACGGCCCGCGCATCGCGACCTCGAGAGCCTCCGAGAACGGCCCGCCGAAGAGCTCCGGCCGGTAGAGGAGCGTCTTGACGACGCCGAGCGGCTCGGTTCCCGCCCGCTCCCGGATCGCGGCGAGCATCTCGGCTTCGGCCGGCGCGTGACCCTCGTCGAGCACGGCGAGCCTCATCCGATCACCTCTGTGGCTCGGTCGAGCCTGCGCAGGCCTTCGGCGATCGCGACCGCGACCGTCTGCTCGAAGATCTCGTCCTCCGAGAAACCCGCCTCCTTCAGCGCCTCGATGTCCCGGTCGACGACTGCAAAGGCTCGCTCGCTGACCTTCTCCAGATAGGCGGTCATCTCGGGGGGAGCGGGCGAGGTCGCAGCAACGACGTCCCGGAGCTCTGCAATCGGATCGGCCACGCCTCGATGCTACGGGTTCAACCCACGTTGACCAAGCCGCTCCTCACGCGCTTGACAGCGCCCGGATCGACTCGGCTGACAAGCCGCACGTCGAGGCGGTAGCGGCCGCTGGGAAGGCTCCGCTTGGGCAAGGTGACAGTCCTCGCAGCCACGCCTCCGCTCAGCGAGCCGCGGCCGGCGACGACCGGACGGCCGTCGGCACGGTCGAGCGTGACGAGATAGAGGCAGTCGCGGCTGCAGCCGAGGACGACGGAGGCGGCCGCGGATCTCGACAGCTGCGCAGGGAACGTGAGCGCGGTCGGGGTGACGTTGGCTGCCAGTCCCGGACAGACGGCGGCTCCGCGCACGACCGTGTGGATCGCCTGCCCGACGGCGCGCGCCGACGGCTTCGCGGCGCCGCTCGCGTTGTAGAGGCCGGTTGCCGGGGCCGACGCTGCGCCGGCATCCACGAGCCGGTCGAGCAGCACCCCGCTCACGCCCGGCAGACACGACGCGGCCTCGATCGCCGCGGCATAGGTCGAAGCCTGCGTCGCCGGAGCGACCGCGGTCGTCGACGCAGGGACGGCGCCGAGTAGGACCGGAGGTGCCGTCCCCAGTCCCTGCGTGAGTGCGGAGTCCAGGCTGCCGAGATCGCGGACGGCCCACGCCCCGGCGGCCGGGACCGGCGCAGGAAGGAACGAGACGAGCTGGGGACGCGAGCCGTCGTGTGCAAGCTCGCGTGCGATCGCGAGCGTCGTCAGCTGCGGCTTGGCCATCGACCCGTCGAGGAACGGCCCGACCGCGACGTCCGCTCTCACCGACCTCACGGCTGCCTGGACGGCGGCCACGGCGTCGGCGTAGTCAGTCGCAGTCGCGCGCGAGGGCGCAGGCGTCAGCACGAGGTCGCGCAACGCCGACGTGTGCTGCGCGAGCGAAGCTGCATAGTCGGCGAGCGCAGTGCGGCCGGCATCGTCCGGGGGCAGCTGGGCGACGTCGAGGTCGAGCACGAGTCCGACACCCGACGGCAGCCCCTGCAACGAGTCGACCACTGCCGGATCCGGCGACGTCTGGCCGGGCTGCCAGGCGGCCGTCATCCGGACGAGCCCCAGTCCCAGCGAGTCCGCGAGAGCCCCTTGGCCGGAGTTGTCGATCCCGGCACCAACAGCGAATGGCGGCGACGCAGGCGTCGGACCCGGCCCCGGGGCCGCGGACGAGCCCGCGCCGCCTGACTTGGAGGCACGGACGATCGGAAGCGCGTCGAACGACGCACGGTTCCCCGCCCAGTCGACAGCAGTGACGTGGACCGCGTAGAACCCTGCGCGCTGCGGCTCCTTCCAGCGAAGGGTGTGCCAGCCGGCGCGGAGAGCAAGCCGCATCGACCGGCCCGCCGGCGTCGACGCGGTGACCGAGGCCGGCTTGGACAGCCAGAAGCGAAGCGTGCCCGGGAAGGTATTGGCAAGCTTGAACGCGGGAGGCTGCTTCAGATACGCCCCGAAGCTAGCCGCCGCTTCGGCAAAGCGCGGATCGTCGGGCGCGAGCCTCTGCAGGAGTTGGACGATGAACTTCTGGTACGAGAGCGGTGTCGGGCTGCCGCCGAGCGAGTAGTACGTCCAGTAGCCGGTGTCGAACCGGGACACGGTCGCAGCGGCCGCCTGCTCCATCCGCGACGCGAGCGTCGCCGCGGCCGGGTCACCGGACGCCTTCGCGTACGTCTCGAGCGAGAGCACCGACTGCAGCTGTGCGTTCAGCACCGCGATCGAACTGAAGGAGTAGAGCCGGATCCACGGCCCGGCGGCGACCTTGGTCGTCAGCTTCGGGATCGCCTTGAACGCGGCGGCCGCCTCGTCGGACAACCCGGCGGACTCGTCGGTCACGAGCCCCGCGGCGCGCGTGAACGCCTGCACCGCGACCGACTGGGCCATCCCCGACGTCCACGGCGCGTGACCGCCTCCGAACGGGAAGTAGTACTCCCAGCTGAGCCCGCCTCCCGGGCGGGTGACAGCGCGTGCCATCAGCGCCGCCGCCAGCCGTTGCGTGCCCGCGACGTCCTTCGCCGCGACACGCGCATTGAGCTCGGAGAAGTCGGCGAGCGGATGGAACTCGAAGCAGCGGCCGGCGAAGTAGCGATAGACGATCCCATCCGCGTCGGCGATGTCGGTGCCGCCCGGAGGGATCCCGTGCCGAGCGAAATAGGCGTCGTTCGCGCGAAGCTGACCGAATACCGCCAGTGCACGCGGGCTCGTGAGACGCCTGCCGAGAGCCCCCACCTGCGCCAGCGCGACCTCCACGCGCTCGCCGCGCGACCGCGGGAGCGCGCGAGCGAGGTGCACCGCATTCGCGATCACGCCGCGATCCGTCTGCGCAGCCGCGTGGGTCAACCGGCCCGCGGCGACTGCCCGCTTCACCGCTGTGAGTGCGGCCAGCTGGCCCGGAACGGGTTGGAGGTGCGACCGATGGGCAGCGGCCGCCCCTGTCACGGCCAACATGGCCGCGCAAGCGAGCAATAGCCCGGTGAGACCCCTCACACTCACCACCGCCGCCGATTCTGCCCTACTACCGCCGCGGACGCCGGGCGCGGGTGCGAGCTTTACGCGAGCCTGACAGGCCTCAGGACTCGATCGTGACGAGCGTCCCGATCGGCGTGTAAGGCCAGACCTGGGCAGCCGCGGCCTCCGGCAGCTCGACGCAGCCGAGGCTCTGGGGCGTCCCGAATGAGGCTCGCGGGAACTCGTGCAGCGCGTCGCCGCCGTGGAAATAACTGATCCAGCGGATGCCCGGATCGTGGTAATGCGTGCCGTCGGGATTCGTGCCGCTCATCGTCCCGACTGTGATGTGCTCGAAGACGGGCCACGTTCCCTGCGCCGTCGGCGCCGATGCGATGCCGGTGTTCCCCGGCGAGGTGAGGATCACGCGGCCGTCGTGCCAGAGGCTGAGCGACTGCGGAATCGACTCGTGCACGAAGACGTAGTTGTAGCCCGCATCAGAGCGACGGCCGGCGAGGTCGTCGTGGATCAGCGCGCGCCAGACCTGCGGGCCCGCCACCCCGTCCGTGGCCATTCCGTGCTCCTGCTCGAACCGCATCACGGCGCCCTGGGTGACGACGTTCCAGCTGCCGGCCTTCCAGAGAGCCTGGAGCGAGGCGGGAGTCCCGGGGTAGCGCCAGGAGAAGGTGCCCTCCGGCGCCTTGACGGCGGCGGCAACCTCGGAGGCAGGCGTCGGCGGCGTGTCGGCAGCCTGGCTCCAGTTCACCGGGAGGTAGCCGAGCCGGGCGAGCAGCTCCTGGAGGCGCAGCGTCGAGCCCGAAGCGACGGTCCAACCCAGTGTCTCGCCCGGTACCCGCACGTCGACAGTGGCGCCGAGCCCGAAGCCGAGGCCCGCCGGCCGGAAGGTGAGCGTGTGGGAGTCGATCTGCTGCCAGTGACCCGGCATCGCGGGTACGAGCCGGGGGAGCCGGGACCCCAGAACCGAGGACACCGGCCGTGCGAACGTGAGGGTCAGCGTGGAGAGGGGAGAGACGCGACCGCCTGCGACGGGCTCGGCGACAACCGTTGCCCCGCCGCCCGGGACGAACCACGAAACCCGAGCCGGCTCCGACAGCGTCTCCCACGGCCGCGCCGCCGCCGCCACCGTGGTGGTGCCCGCGGTAGCCCGCCCCGAGGCGACGATCCCGAGTGGAACCACGCTTCGCCCATCCCCCAGCCTGCGGTTCCTGGCGCGTCCGACGACGACCCTCGCGACTGGCTCGGCGAACCGGACCGTCACGTTGCTGCCGCGCTTCGGCCGGAGCAGAGTCGAGCGGATGTGCGGAACCGGCGTCACGACCGTGACAGTTCGCTGAACGTGGCCGCCGACGAGCCAGCCGATCCAGCCCGGCCGCCGGATGTCGACCGTGACGGTCAGCCGCTCGCCCGGGTCGAGGCGCTTACGCGGCCAGAGCGTTCCGTGCCGGAACTCGACCGCCAGCGGCTTCCCCGCCGCGTCCTTGACCATCACCCGCTCGACCGTCCCCGCGAAGCCCGGCAACGAGACTCCGGCGAGCCCCTGTCCGGAGTCGGCCACCGCGCCGGCGGGCCAGGCGAGCAGCGCAGCCGCGGCAGATCCCGCCACGATGACGAGGATGGCCAGCATCATCACGATCCAGGCACGTGTCGTCACGATTTCAGTATGTCCTACGCTCAGGAGTGGATGACCGGTCCTGAGGCAGGTAGAGGCATTCCACGCGAGCTCTCACCCGGTGAGATCGCCGAGTTTCTGCGCCGGCAGCGGATTGCACGGCTCGGCTGCCACTTCGGCGGCGAGACGTACGTCGTACCGCTCATCTACGCCTACGAGGACGGCGCCGTCGTCGCGGTCACGACCGAGGGCCGCAAGACGGCGATGCTGCGCGAGAACCCCAGTGTCTGCGTCGAGGTGGACGAGTACGACGTCGACGGCAAGGGCAGTTGGCGGAGCGTGATCGCGCACGGGACGTACGAAGAGCTCGCCGGTGACGAAATCGAGCCCGCGCTCGAGCTCATGCGGCAGCGCTTTGCACGCACCGCGGGCCGCCCGGCAGAGCCGCGCGCGCTCGGGCCGAACGTCGTCGTCCTGCGCGTCAGTCTCGACGAGGTTTCCGGACGTAGCGTCGAGCGGTGAATTTCCCGCGTGAGCAGGGAATGAGAGTTTGTTCGGAAATAGAAAAACACCTGGTTCGGGAATGGACTTCGGGGTTCCGCCGTTCTATAACTCGTAAGGGTTGCGGCGCCGCGCGGAGGTCCGTGTTAACGCCGCCGAGGCGCCGAAAATCCGGCAGCCCACCAATGAGCGAAAGGAACGACACACTGAGCGACACGATTCATCTGAACGACCTCTCGCCCGTCGAGCGCCTGCTCGAGGAGGCCGCCGAGCGCGGTTTCGTCGAGGAAAAGGACATTCAGGCACTCGCCGACGAGCACGAGCTGACCGAGGACGACCTCGCCGGGCTTCGCGCCGCGCTCGAAGAGCGCGACGTGATCGTGCGCGACGAGACGCCCGAGGAGACGCGCCCGGTCGCAGCCGCGCCGGTCACGGGCACGCTCGACCCGCTGCAGCTGTTCATGGACGCAGCGGGCCGGCACAAGCTGCTCACGGCCGCTGACGAGGTTGCGCTGGCGAAGCGCATCGAGCGCGGCGACCTTGCAGCGAAGGAGAAGATGATCAACTCCAACCTGCGTCTGGTCGTCTCGATCGCCAAGCGCTACCAAGGCCACGACGTGCCTCTCCTCGACCTGATCCAGGAGGGCGTGATCGGCCTCAACCGCGCCGCGGAGAAGTTCGACTGGCGCAAGGGCTACAAGTTCTCGACCTACGCCACCTGGTGGATCCGTCAGGCCTGCCAGCGCGCGGTCGCGAACCAGTCGAAGACGATCCGTATCCCGGTGCACGTCCAGGAGCGCCGCATCAAGCTCAACCGCGCTTCGGCCGAGCTTCAGGCCAAGCTGGGTCGGGAGGCGACTCCGGAGGAGCTCGCCCAGGCGACGCGGCTCAAGCTCGAGCACGTCGTCGAGGCGCTCGACGCGGTCGACTCCGTCTCCCTGAACCAGGGCCTCGGCTCGGACGGCGACTCGGAGCTCGGCGACCTGTTCGCCGACGAGTCGACGGTCGACCCCGCCGAGGAGGCGGTCGAGTCGGTACGCCGGCAGCGCGTCCAGCGCGCGGTCGCCGACCTGCCCGAGCGGCAGCGCCGCATCATCGAGCTCCGGTTCGGCTTCGAGTCGGAGCCTGCCTCGCTCGAGACGATCGGCAAGGAGCTGGGCCTGACCCGGGAGCGCGTCCGGCAGCTCGAGAGCGATGCCCTGGCGCGGCTTCAGCTCGCGCTCGGCGACGAGCTCGTCTACGCCGCGTAAGCAGAGAGGTCTGAGAGACACCGCGAAGGGCCGGGAGTTCCCGGCCCTTCTTCTTACTCTGGGGCTTCGGCTCCGCTTGGTGGGCGGCGGCGGGCACCGCGCCAACTCTTTCTGGCAAGTCCGGCGAGAAACGCGAGGAGAGCGCGTCCGCCGGGATCTCGAACCTCACCGTTTTGCGTGCGCCGACTCGGTAGGACCGTTCCCGACTCCATGCGCTTACGCCGCTACTGCTGTGGCTCCGAGCTCGCCGCGCAGGCGGATCAGAAGCGCCTCGAGCGCGAGTGGCGTCGAGACCTGGAGCTCCTCGGCCTCGCGCCAGGCTGCACGGACCAGCTCGCATGCGTCCTCGGCCGCGTGGATCCGCTCGAGGGTCGCGTCCTGCCGCAGCTCCTCGAGCCGGTCGACATGGACCGCGGCCCCCTCTGCTCCCGCGGCGACGACGACGAGGTCTCGGTACCACGACTCGAGCTCCTCGAGCAACGCCAGCAGCTCTTCGCGCTCGGCGCCGCGCTGGGCGCGCCGCACCCGCTGCTCGGCCTCCCGTCCCGTCAGCTCGAGCGCCTCGACCCGCACTTCCTCCGCCGCTTTCGCCTCCGCCCCACGCTCGGCGATGCCGGCGAGGAGCGCCTCGGCGCCGTCGGCCGACTCGAAGGCAGGCTCGGCGTAGACCGCCCGCGCGACCTCGATCAACGCCTCCCGCCGCCTGGCAGTTGCCGGGTCGAGAAGCTGGAGCGCTCGCCCGAGGCGGCCGCCCGCCACGCGTGCGAGCGTCGTCAGCTCCTTCTCCCCGAGCTCGGGCGCGCGGTCGCGAATCGCTTGCCGCACCGCCGGCTCCGTCAGACGCCGAAACGGCACGAGCTGGCAGCGCGAACGAATCGTCTCGGGGAGAGGGCCGAGCCGCTCCGCGACGAGAACGACGACGGCATACGGCGGCGGCTCCTCCAGATCCTTGAGGAGCGCGTCGGCGGCGTCCTCGTTCAGCGAGTCGGCGCCGATGATGAGGTAGACGCGCCGATCTCCCTCGAACGGGCGCATGTGCAAGTCGCGGCGCAGCTCGCGGACGTCGTCGATCCGGATCTGCTCGCCGAGCGGCTCGAGGAGGTAGAGGTCGGGATGGCTGCCGCGCGCGACCCGCGCGTGGTCGCCGAGCAGCTCGGCGGCGAAGAGCCGCGCGAGCTCGCGCTTGCCGACCCCGGCCGGACCGTGGAAGAGGTAGGCGTGCGCCGGCCCCTCTTGCAGGGCCGCCGCCAGCAGCCGCTTCGCCTCGTACTGCTCAGGAACGGTCTCGAAGCTGCTCACGTACCTCCCTCGCGATCTCGTCCGGCGCTCGTGCCCCGTCGATCACGACGATTCTCTCTGCAAATCGGCGGGCGAGCTCGCGGTAGGCGGCATCCACCTTCGCCTGCAGCTCCGCGCCCTCACGCTCCAGCCGGTCGGGCTCCGCCTGCCGGCCGGTGGCGACGTCGGGGTCGAGCAGGAGGAGAAAGGTGACGTCCGGGAGCAGTCCTCCCGTCACGTCGAGGTTGAGCTCCAACACGGCGTCGACCCCGAGCCCCCGCGCGATGCCCTGGTAGGCGAGCGACGAGTCGACGTAGCGGTCACAGATGACTTCGGCCCCACGTTGGAGCGCAGGCCGGATCACCTCCTCGACGTGCTCGGCACGCGACGCGGCGAAGAGCGCCGCTTCGGCCCAGGCGCCCATCGTCGGCCCGTCGAGGACGAGAGCGCGCACGGCCTCGCCGAGCTCCGTGCCGCCAGGCTCGCGCGTGAGCACGACGTTGCGGCCCTCGGCAGCGAGTGTCGCGCGCAGGAGCTCCGCCTGCGTCGACTTCCCCGAGCCGTCGGCTCCCTCGAACGTGACGAACACGAGGCGCCACGATACGCGGCCGACCGACGAGAGGAGGAGCAGCCGCTCGCGGGACGAACCGTGACGGTCCGTGGAGCACGTCCAGCCGTTCAACCGTCCCTTCCCCCGGCGCACCGCGGTCCTTACGGGGCTGCTCCTCGCCGTCTCGCTACTGGTGGCGGGCGGGTTGGCGCTGGCCTACCGCGAACATGGAATGCGTCCGGTGCCGGAGACCAGTCCTGTCGGAAAAGGGACACCGCCGACGCCGCTGCGGCCGCGCTCGCACATCTCGGTGCTCGTCCTCAACGGCAACGGAGTCGCCCATGCGGCCGGCACAGCGGCCACCGCTCTTCTCGCCCACGGCTACCGCCACGCCATCCCGGCCGACGCTCCCAACCTCGACTACGCGCGCTCGCTCGTCCTCTTCAGGCCCGGCTGGCAGCGAGAGGCGGAACGGCTCGGACGGGACTCCCGGATCCCGACCGTTGCGCCGCTGGACGGCCGGATCGCACCGCGGTACGCGCACGTTCCGCTCGTCCTGATCCTCGGCGCGAACTAGCCTCAGAGAGCGCATTCGGTTCCGTCCGATGCGGGGTCTACGGTCCCGTTCCCCGTCGGAGCCTCGCGTGCCGGCGGTGCGGTCGAGAGGCAGTCGCAGACTAGAATTCCGGGAGGGGAAGATGGCAAGCGTCGAGCAAACTCAGGGCAGCGAAACGACGACCGAAGAGGTCGCGAACACGGTCGTCGAGGAGGGCGCCCGGCTCGGCGTGAAGCGCTTCTTCACGATTCCCGGCCGCGATCCGTTCGACGAGATCGAATGGGAGACGCGCGACGCGATCATCCCGGGACGCGACGGCCCCGCGTTCGAGCAGCGCGGCGTCGAGTTTCCGAAGTTCTGGTCGCAAACAGCGACGAACATCGTCGCGCAGAAGTATTTCCGCGGACGCCTCTCCTCGCCGGAGCGCGAGTCGAGCGTGAAGCAGATGATCGGCCGCGTCGTCGACACCGTCGTCGCCTGGGGCAAGGAGGGCGGCTACTTCGCCGACACCGACGAGGCCGAGGCGTTCGAGGCCGAGCTGAAGGCGATCCTCGTGAACCAGTACGCCTCCTTCAACAGCCCGGTCTGGTTCAACGTCGGCTTCGAGGCGACGCCGCAGTGCTCGGCCTGCTTCATCCTCTCGATCGACGACTCGATGGAGTCGATCCTCGACTGGATCCGGCGCGAGGGCGTCATCTTCCGTGGCGGCTCCGGGTCGGGCGTCAACCTCTCACACCTGCGCTCGTCGAAGGAGCAGCTTTCGAAGGGCGGCTACGCCTCCGGGCCCGTCTCCTTCATGCGGGGCGCAGACGCGTCCGCCGGCACGATCAAGTCGGGCGGCAAGACCCGGCGCGCGGCGAAGATGGTCGTCCTCGACGTCGACCATCCCGACGTCGGTGAGTTCATCTGGTGCAAGGCCAAGGAGGAGCGGAAGGCTCGCGTCCTCGAGTCGGCCGGCTACGACATGTCGCTCGACTCGCCCGACTGGGCTTCGATCCAGTACCAGAACGCGAACAACTCGGTCCGCGTCTCAGACGCATTCATGGAGGCCGCGACGAAGGGCGAGGAGTTCAACCTCACGGCCCGCACCGACGGTACCGTCCTCGAAACGCTCGACGCGCGCGACCTGCTGCGCCAGATCGCGGCTGCTGCGTGGGAGTGCGCGGATCCGGGCGTCCAGTACGACACGACGATCAACTCGTGGCACACGTTGCCGAACACGAGTCGGATCAACGCCTCGAACCCGTGCTCGGAGTACATGTCGATCGACGACTCGGCGTGCAACCTCGCCTCGCTCAACCTCATGAAGTTCCGGCGGGAGGACGGCGAGCTCGATGTCGACGCGTTCGAGCACGCGGTCGACGTCGTCTTCCTCGCGCAGGAGATCCTCGTCGGCTACTCGTCGTATCCGACGCCCGAGATCGGGCAGAATGCAAAGCGGTTCCGGCAGCTCGGGCTCGGCTACGCGAACCTCGGTGCGCTCCTGATGGCGCGCGGGCTGCCCTACGACTCCGACGAGGGGCGCGCCTACGCGGCCGCAATCACCGGTCTCATGACCGGTCGCGCGTACCGCAAGTCGGCTGAGATCGCCGCGCGGATGGGGCCGTTCGACGGCTACCAGACGAACCACGCGCCGATGATCGGCGTGATCGCGAAGCACCGCGCCGCCGTCGGCAACATCGAGCACGCCGACTCCGTCCCCGCCGACCTGCTCGGCCACTGCCGCAAGGCATGGGACGACGCGCTCGACCTCGGGGAGATCCACGGCTTCCGGAACGCACAGGCGACCGTGCTCGCACCGACCGGAACGATCAGCTTCATGATGGATTGCGACACGACGGGCGTGGAGCCCGACTTCTCGCTCGTCAAGTCGAAGAAGCTCGTCGGCGGCGGCGAGATCACGATCGTCAACAAGACCGTGCCGATGGCGCTCGAGCGGCTCGGCTACGCGCCGCGCGAGGTCGAGGAGGTCGTCGCCTTCGTGGACGAGCGGAACGGCGTCGTCAGCGCCCCGTACGTGAAGACCGAGCACTACCCGGTCTTCGACTGCGCCGTGGGCGAGCGGGCGATCCACTATCTCGGTCACGTCAAGATGATGGGCGCCGTCCAGCCGTTCATCTCCGGAGCGATCTCCAAGACGGTGAACATGCCGGAAGAGGCAGCCGTCGAGGACGTGATGGACCTCTACGTCGACGCGTGGAAGCTCGGCGTCAAGGCGATCGCGATCTACCGCGACAACTGCAAGGTCGCGCAGCCGCTCTCGAGCTCCGGCAAGGACGGCCAGACGGCGGTCGCGACGCCGCCGATCCAGGTGCACGAGCGTAAGCGCCTGCCGCTCGACCGCACCGAGGTCGGCCGCAAGTTCCAGGTCGGAGACCACGAGGGCTACATCCACGTCGGCCTCTACGACGACGGCAGCCCGGGCGACATCTTCGTCGACATCGCGAAGGACGGGACGACGATGGCCGGCCTGATGAACTCGCTCTGCCTCGCCGTCTCGATGGGACTCCAGTACGGCGTCCCGCCGGAGGTCTACGTCTCGAAGCTCAGCCACATGCGCTTCGAGCCGAGCGGCCTGACGAACGACGCCGACATCCGGACGGCCAAGTCGATCGTCGACTACATCTTCCGCTGGTTCGGCAAGCGGTTCCTCACTCCCGAGCAGCAGGAGGAGGCCGGGATCCTGTCGCCCGAGGTGAAGGCGCGGATGGCCGAACGCTATGCCGCTGGCGCGGCGGCAAACGGCGAGACTGCTGCGCCGACGGAGCCCACCGAGGCGCCGCCGCCGGGACAGACTGCGCTCTTCAACTCGTGGGAGGACGCGGTCGAGTGCGCCCGCTGCGGCGGGCGGATGATCCGCACGGGCAGCTGCTACACCTGCCGCGACTGCGGCACGAACACCGGCTGTTCCTAGAAAACAGAGACACTTCGCCGAAGGAAGGGGCCCGTGACAGGGCCCCTTTCGGCTCGTAGGCGAGGAGGTTCGA
>CAVSAK010000012.1:0-280528 GCA_963725965.1 uncultured Actinomycetes bacterium
ATAGTTGCCCGTCAGCAACAGTGTCGGGTCGTCCACCAGCACCACGTCACCGCCACCACCGGCCGTGATGCCGGTGCTGACGGCGATCTTGTTGTTCCTGCTCGTCAGCAGGACATCGGCCGAACCTTCGGTGGATGCGCGGGCAGAGAAGCTGTTCGCGCCGATCGCCCCGTTCGGCTCGGTGATGGAGCCGCCGGACGCCTGCAGCGAAACGGTCCCGGCGTTGATGATGCCGACCGCGGCGTTCGCAACTCCGATCTTCAGACTGCCGAATGTCGTCAGATCGAGGGTCGCGGTATTGCCGGGATCGGGTGCCGATTCCACCGGCGATCACCGGGCCGGTGATGGTGAGCGATGCTTCGCTGACCAGCGCAAGGTTGCCGCTGGTGGTGAAGTTGCCCAGATTGTCTATGACGTTGCCGAAGCTGTTGAGGGTGGCATTGACCGCGCTGCCGGCGAGGTTGGTGACGGTCAGGGAACCGAGTTCCGTGTCTTCGGTGATGTCGCCTGTCGTGTCCAGCCGCAGGGTGTCTGCCTTGCCGGTCAGGTCCACCGGCCCGTCGATGGTGATCGAGCCGGCCTGCACGACCCGGCCACCACCACCCGGGACGTTGGTGAACGCGCCCACCTCGAGCGTGCCGCCGTTGGTGTTGATGAGCGCCGACACGTCCGCCTCGACACCGGACGCGGTGCCGCCGAGGCTCAACGTGCCTCCCGGCGTGGCCGGCGCGGATTCGACGGTCCCGGCTGTCGTGACGATCGAGTTGGCGCTGGTGGGATCCGCCACCGCGAAGGTGTCCGCCACCAGCGAGATCCGACCACCGGTGGCTGTCGCCGTCAGGTTCGCGGGGATCGCCCCCGAGTCGCCGATTGCCGGGATGCCGAACACGATCGACTTGCCGGCCCCGACCTCGAAGAACAAGTTCGCGGCGCTTACCGTGCCGAACAAGGTGAGATCCGACGCGTTGACCACTGCCAGGTCGCCGCCCCTGACCGTGAAGTCGCCGAAATTGGTGATCGCATTCGTGGTTGCCGACAGGCTGACGTCGCCCACTACGCCGGTCGCACTCTGCAGGTTCACCGCAGTGATCTGGCCGGCATTCTGCCGGATGCCGCCACCCGCGGTCCTCGGGTCGACGGTGAGGCCGGTGATGTTTGCACCGATCGTGATCCCGCCCGTGCCGGCACTGAGGGTGATGTTGCCGGTCCCGGCGGTGGGGGCCGGCCGTGTTGATCGCCGCGTTAAGCCTCAGTGCGCCCGCGGGATTGAAGCCGTCGAAGGTCGTCGTCCCGTCCGTCTGTCCTCGCGGCTCGCAGGGTCAGTGAACCACCCTGGGTGGTGATGGCCTGATTTACGGTCAGGTCGTTGCCGGCGAGCATCGTCACCAGCGTTCCCAGCCCTTGGTTGAACGCCAGCGGCGCGTCGACCTTCAGATTGCGGCTGGCCTCGATCAGCAGGTTGCCGCGGAGCTCGGTGAGCGCCGCGGCACTGACGGTGAGATCGGTGGCCTGGTCCGGGGCCCCGACCGGCAGGCCGCCCCCGACGACGTTGCTGTCGCCGGTTCCAGCGGCAACGATGTCGAGATCGCGCGGGTCCAACAACGCCGAGCCGATAGTGCCGAGCGGTGCGGACAGATCAATTCTGCCTTGGGCCATGCCCAGCCTGTCGCCGGACACCTCGGCAAACCCGCTATCCTTCCGGTGGCACCACTGTGGACGTCGCGTCTGCCACCGCGACGATCATTCTCAGCTCGGGCGAGACGATCACCTGCACGTTCGGGCACCGAGCGCTGGGTGCTCGCCCCGCGGCGAGTGCAGTCCAGCTCGCAAGGAGGTACGCGCCGGTGCTCCGACTCGCCCCCCGCGAGCGTTACCACCCACTGCGGCTGGAGGACTACCTGACAAGGATCGTCCTGCGCAGCGGCTCGCCCCCGCACGGGACGATCGCGCAGACGCGGCCGACGCTCTTCTCGCTTCCGGTCACTCCCTCGCCGACGTATCTCGACATCCGCGGCGCCCAGCCCAACTCGCAGGCGTTCAGGTACCCGAAGATCGAGCAGCAGCTCGGCTCAAGCGGCCCCGGCCGACGGTCTACTTCCACCTCGCCTACCAGCCCAGCCAGGGACGCGTCGCGATCGAGTACTGGCTGCTCTACCTCTACAACGACTTCTACGACCAGCACGAAGCGGACTGGGAAGGCGTCACCGTCGTGCTCAAGCACGGCGCCCCGCTCGGAGCAGCCTACTCGCAGCATCAGGGCCGCAAGTGGATCGCCTGGTCGGCTGTGCGGAGGTCCGCGAGGCATCCCTTCGTCTACGTCGCGCGCGGGTCACACGCCACGTATCCGAAGGCCGGCCGCTACTCGATCCGCGTCTGCTGGACCAAGTACGGACGCCACTGCGCCCCTTCGCCGAGAGTCGACGTCGCGGACGGCGGCGGATCGGCGCTCGCCCGGGCGGCCTACGATCTCGAGCCGCTCGCTGGGACGGGATACACGGGCTCGTGGGGATCCGGCGACTACATCCTCGGGGTCGGGCCGACGCAGGACCGGATCACGGATCCCCGCGGCCGCTCGGATGCACCACCCCTTCGCAGCCGTTCCGCGCTGACGCCCCCTACAGGTCCCGCTCCGCCCTTTCGGTCTCCTTCGGGTGAACTCGAGCGAGCGGCCGGCAACCCCGTCGAGCGGGTGTCGCGGCGCTCGCGCGTTCGGTACGCGCCTCCCGAGCGGCAGATAGCTCGCGTGGGCGGAGTATTCGGGAATGACCCTGAGCCTGGGGCCTACCTGCCCGGTTTCAGCTCAGGTGTCTCGGCGTCGTCGGGGTGTGAGTTTCGGGGTAGCGCTTCGAGTAGGGCGCCGACCTCGTAGCCGACTTGGGCCGTGTGTCGCATGGCGTGTTCGCGGTCGAGGGTGTAGTGGTTGCGGCGTCCGACGCGGGTGGTCTTGACGTAGCCGGCGTCGACGAGGTCGGCGAGGATGCGTTGCGCTGCCCGTTCGGTGATGCCCACGCGTTCGGCGACGTCGCGTAGGCGGATGTCGGGCGTCTCGGCAAGGCAGAGCAGCACCTGGGCGTGGTTGGTGAGGAAGGTCCAGGTGGTTGGCTTATCTGTGCTTGACATACGCGATCGGTGTCGTGTATAAAATGTCGCGTCTCAGTAGTCGCGTCTTGTTAGTCGGTGAGTCTAGCCGAAAAGGGGGTCGGAAGTGGGCACCTTGCAGACACTGACCATCGGGCCGGCGAGCCTTGAGAGGGCACGAGCCATGCTCGAGTGCCTTCGAGGATTCGAGGCTGAACTCGTGGAGAGCAAAGACGGGCGCTACGACGTGCAGGTCAGCCTCGACCACGACCGCAACATCAGCCGCGTCCTTGGCGCGATCGACACACACGTCACCGAACGAGCGGACGGCCCGGCTCGCCTTGATCTCGATGGACGTCATTACCTGATCGAGCCTGCGACAGCGTAGGACAGCGCTCGAAGTCCGACCGGCGCGAACGGCGCCCCGGGCTGAGCGGCCGCCTGGGCCAGTGTTCCGGAATGACCCCTGAGCGCCCGGAGCTGCTACTCAGCCTGCCGGATGAGGCGCTCACGCATCATCGCTTGGATCCGCCCCACCACCGCCGGATGGGTTTGCTGGAGGCGGCGGAACTCCGTGCCGAACATGACGTAGACGGTCGTCGGGGTGGTCGTCGTAATGCTGGCGGTTCGTCGCCCATCGCCAAGGAGTGCCATCTCTCCAAAACAGTCGCCGGGACCGAGGGCTGCGATCTCGATGCCGTTGACCGAAACGCGCGCCTCCCCATCGGCGAGGGCGAAGAACGAGTAGCCCCCTGTTCGCTCGTCGATCAGCTCCGTTCCCGCCACCTTCGACCTCACCTCGAACGACTCCGCAAGCTCCTCGCGCTCGGAATCGCTCAGTGACGCGAACAGCGAGATTCGCTCGAGCTCCGCAGCAGTTGGTCTCATACCGCCCGATGCTAATCAGGTCGCCAAATCCGCGTCGAAGTGCTGCGCGCGTTCCTAGCAGCCGCTGCAACCGAATAGCGGCCCCGGCGGTGATCCTAGAGCGAAGCGACGCTGAAACGACGCCACCGTTTGCCAGCGCACTCTCGGCTTGGGTGGTGGCTAGGTGAGGACGCCCCGGCTGGGCCAGTGTTCCGGAATGACCCTCGACCGAATGGGTGCCTGCCGTCGCTCTCGAGGGACGGCAGGCGCGATTGCACTCCACTCGCCGGAACTGCGCAGCGCCAGCCGGTCTAGCTGTAGATCGTGGGCAGTTCCTGGACCTTCGTCAGAGCTTCCTCCAGCGTCGAGACCTGGTACAGCTCGAGTGTGTTCCACTGACCGAGCCTCGACTGGAACGCAAACTCTCGCACCGAGTCCATGTCGTCCGCCTCGACGGCCGCGAACACCATGTGGTTGTTCATCGGCACGTACGTAGCCAGGACGTTTACCCCCAGCTTCTCGGCCAACTCGGGGATCTGGCCCGCCCCCTCCGCCGACAGCTTCCGAACCGTCTCGTTCGCCGACGGGCAGAGGTCGGGCGGGTGTTGTCCGACGATCAGATACTGCGGCAAAACTCCTCCTTTTCATCGCAGAACGGTCGGCCAGGCGTTTCGGCGCCGGCCACGGCTAGACCGTCTCATGCTCGGGTCGGCCCGTCAACGCAGAGGGCACTCGCTGGGCCAGTGTTCCGGAATGACCCCTGACCGGACGCCGCGATGAGGCTTTCGCGGAGAGAGATCTCCATCCCGTGAGGCTACGTAGACGACGCTCCCGTCCCCGACGCCCTGCTTGACCTCGACGCGCTCGAAGCCATTCCGTTCGAGCAGCGGCACGAGCTCGTCGCGGTACCACTGCCGCACGGTCAGCTCGTGCTCCTCGCGGCGACCTCGGACGTTTCGGCCCGGATCTGCATCCCACGAGCCGGCCGTCCTCCCCGACCTCGGTTACACGGCTGCGGAGGGCGAATTCGACCCCGTCCGGGGTCGTTTTGCGATCGGCGTTCTCGGACCAGTCCCGGATCCGCGAGTTGCGCTTCACCTCTTCGTTGTCGAGTACGAGAGTGCCGCCGGGAAGCAGTGCGTCGTGCAGCCGCGCGACCGCCTGCTCGTCCTCCTCGCGTGAAGTGGCGATGCCGAAGACGCCGCAGACGATGATCGTGGCGTAGCGGCGCCGGGGCTCGAGCTCGTGCAACCGCGAGACCCAGAGCGTCGCATCCGGCGCGCGCCGCCGGCACCGGTCGATCATGTCGGGTGACGCGTCGCAGCCGTCGACGTCATGGCCGAGCTCGCGCAACGGAGCGAGCAGACGGCCGGCGCCGCAGCCGGCGTCGAGGATCGGGTCGCGGAGATGCGGCCGATAGAGATCGACCTCCGGCGCATCGAGGTTAAAGTTTGCCCACCAATCGGCCAACAGGCCGTGGTGCCACGTGGTGTATGCGTGCAAAGTCGCTCCTTCGCGTTGCGGGGACAGAACGTTGGGTGCGAAACGAGCTCTGACTTACACGCCGTGAGTGTCTATCGGCGGAAGCGTCACGTCAAGGATGCGGTCGCGCGCAGTCCGTCCGGAGACCGTGGCGTCTCGACCGCGAGCAATCAGGTTCAGGAGCTATCCGCGGTAATCCGCTCCGACGGTGGCCTGGGCCAGTCTTGGGGATGACCCCTGAGCTTGAGCGTCCTAGATGCCGATGCGCCGGGTCGAGCGCGAGTTCGCGCCAGGGGCCGCCTGAAGGCGCGGCCGCCCGTGGCTTCTCTAGGCCCGAAAGTCGAGAGCCGTTTGCGGTCTCATTTGCGGCTTCTCGAGCGAAACGGCCGTCTACCTCGTTGAGCGAACGTGGCGCTCGCGTGCGACCCCTCGCGCGCTTCCCGTTCGGCCTGGTGTTGACATGGCGCTGGGCCGGGCGGGGACGGGGTACCGACGGCGGGCCACCACTCGAGGAGCCGCCGCTAGTCGCCGGGAATAGACGTCCGGAATCGGGGTCTTCATGGATGACCGATGCCAGCGTGAGAGCTGGTCACCGGCTGCGGCGCCCGTCTTCTGCGCCTGAGCGGGCTGCCGCGTTGGACTGTCCTTCAACTCCTACCTACGGAGGTTCATTGTGTACAAACGTCGATTACGCCTACCGAGCCCGGCCCTTGTGCTGTCGATGGTCACCCTCAGCCTCGTGCTCGGAGGGACAGCATTCGCGGCCAGCACCGTGACGGGTCACAACGATGCGAAGGCGGACACGAAGCTGGTCAAGAAGCTGGCGCCAACGCTCAGCGTGAAGCACGCGACGACCGCACCAACGCGACCAACGCGACCAACGCCACCAATGCGACCAACGCCACGAATGCGACGCATGCGACGACCGCGACGACCGCGACCAACGCGACTAATGCGACCCATGCGACCAATGCGACCACGGCCCAGACCGCGAACGTCGCTAACGCCATCGGAGCGGTGACGTACGTGAAGGGAACCGTTCAAGACGCTCCCGCGAATGGCGGCTCGGGTTTCGCGGAGAGCACCGAATCGGACGCATTTTGCCCGGCGGGAACCGTCGTGATCGGCACGGCGTCACACAGCAACGACCAGGGTGTCGAGGTCAGCGACGTGCTCGTCGCCACGACCACACAGGTCTCGGGCTTCTTCGACAACTTCAACAACATCGACGAGCCGAACAACTTCGTGATCGCCATCTGCGCGGCGGCGGCCTCAGTCAGCGATCCATCCGGTCTCACGCCCAAAGTCATGACGCGCTAGCTAGTCGCTTGCCACTCACGGGGCCGGGCCGGAGACAATCCCCACGTGGACCGAAGTGCGATCCCCTATACGGCATGACCCAGCGATCCGTCATGGCCCAGGCGGCACAACACCTGGGCCAGTGTTCCGGAATGACCCCTGAAGCGTCGCTTCCGGATTAGTCAATGCGCTGATGTCTCCAGACGACCGCCGTCCGTTTCGAATCCTCGGGCGTAACGGTTTCTGTCGGTATCGCAGCGAGTCTTCTGGCGACGCGTTGGGAGCGGATGTTGTCGGGCGCGATCAGAGAGACGAGCCGGTCGATGTCTGGGCGCTCATAAGCCCAGTCGCGAATGGCTGCGGCTGCCTCGGTCGCATATCCGTGTCCCCAGTGCGCTCGCGTCAAAACCCAGCCAAGCTCGGGCTGAGCGTCAGTTCCTGCCCTTGCCCAAGTCGAGGGCGTCCAGCCGCGCGTGTCGAAGATCATCAGCCCAGCTTGGCCGACCACCTGACCGTTGGTTGCCACCGTCTCGAGAATGAACGCACCAAACCCGTCCGCTCGCCAACCGCCGATCATCTCTTCTTCGATCATGGCTCGGACCTCCTCGACCGCTGAGACGGGCTCCTTCCCCAAGCCCTGCATGACCTCCGAGTCCGCGAACAGGTCGTACAGATCCTCCGCATCCTGCGAAGCGGGCACGCGCAGGCAAAGCCTCTCCGTGTAGAGGCGGATGTCCCAGGGCGAGGTCTCATCAGCCACCCTGAGACGCTAGCCGCAGCCTCGACGGACAACCAGATCGGTGCGCCGGAGGAATCTTGATGGCGGACCGCCGCACCACGTGCGGGCTCGGGCGACGGCGCCGTCGGCTGGGCCAGTGTTCCGGAATGACCCCTGAGCCAGCGGCGCTCTTGCCATGATCAACGGCATGGCGGAAGCGGAGCAGCCGACCGGAACGCGACTTCATCTGGAGAGGGTTGTCGTCGGGCTCCAGCACCGGGTCTTCGCCGCGTTCATCGATGCCGAGCAACTCCGGCGCTGGTGGGGCCCCGCCGGATTTACCGTTCCGCGCCTTCAGTTCGATGCGGTGGAGGGAATGGATTATTGGATCGCCATGCAGCCGCCCGATGGGGATGTCTTCCACATCCGCGGCAGCTTCCGTGTTGTCGAGCCACCACGTCGTCTCATCTTCACGTTCAACTATGAAGAGCCCGACCCCGACGACCAGGAAACGCTGGTCACGCTGGCGTTTGAGTCAGCAGATGCGGGCACCCGCGTCATCCTCGATCAAGGACCGTTCAAGACGGCGGCACGCCTCGGCCTTCATCGAGACGGCTGGACGGAAACGCTCGAGCGGTTCGAGTGGTCACTCGTCTGAGGAGGTAGCTCTCGCCTGGGCCAGTGTTCCGGAATGACCCCTGAGCTAGGCCTTACGTCGCGGACAGTCGAGCGGCCAGCGACGATGATCACAGAACGACATGAAGCCGATCCTCGCACTCGCGCTGCTCGCCGTTCTCGGCTTCGCCGTCGCTGGCTGCGGGTCGGCGAAGAAAGCCAAGTCCGGTCAGTACACCGTGACGTTGTACAAGAAGGCCGACTCCAGCCCCATCACGGTGAGGGGGACTACGACGATCCCGAACGTGAAGCCCGGCGCACGGGTCAACTGCAAAGGCTGGAAAGGGCAAGGCGTGGCAGTCCCATCACGGGGCGGCGAGGCCTTGATCACATTCGAGTCGCAGATCGCCATCCCAGGGAAGAAGACTTCAGGGTCGGTGATGTCGCTGACGCGCCGGCCGAAACGGGTCGGTCACGGTCAGCTGCAAGCCGTCCAAGTAGGAGGCCTAGCGCCGGGCGGCTTTTTGTGGGTCGCCCAGCACCGCGACCCCGCAGTCACATTTCCCTCTCCGCGACAGAATCCTGAGTTGCGGGGGCCGCTGGAAGCTGATTCGCCACGTTTCCTCAGGATCGAGATTCCTGAGCCGATGAAGCGGTGCGGCCGGTGTGGGGGATTGCTCCCGTTGGAGGAGTTCACGTCCGATCGGGACAAGCCGAGCGGTCGTGGCTCGTACTGTCGCCCGTGCGATCGGGAGAGGGCGCGCGAGTTCTACGCTCGGAACCGGAGGCGATCCTGGCGCGTGCTGCGGCTCGGCGTAAGCCCCCGCCGACACGCCGCTGCGCCGAGTGCGGGTCGGAGCTCGAGGGCCGCCGGCGGATTGTCTGCTCGGAGCGTTGCCGCGAGGCTCGGTTCAAGCGGCTGCATCCGGAGGCGTATCCGGCGCGGGAGGCGCGGAAGGTTGAGCGGAGGCGGGAGCTTCGGCGAAGCGGAGGCCGCAGAGCGAGTGACGAGTGGCGCGGAGTAAAGTCGTGCCGTGGAACGCCTGCGTCGAATGCTGACGCGAGGAGTACTGCTCGCGTTGCCTGATGGCGCCACTCGGCGAGGTGCAGAGATCGAAGCGCTCGTCACGGTTTCCGATCCAGCTGCTCCTGGCGAGCTTGAGGTCGGTCTGGTTTGCACCGAGACCTACGAGAAGATGGACTGGGTCTCGCGCGGCCCCGACGAGTCCCAGTCGTACGAGCGCGTGACCGTCACCACGCGCGCGTACGAGGAGTGGCAACCGCTCGAGATGGGCGTTGGCACCGAGACCGTCCGCCTTCGCGTCCCAGTCGAGGCGCCCTTCTCGTACAAGGGCATGATCGTCTCGTTCAAGTGGGAGCTCGTCGCTCGCGCTCACAAGCACCACCGGCTCGATAAAGAGGTGGCACAGGAGTTCTCGGTTCTGCCATGAGCGCGCGCCTGCAGCTGCAACTGGAGCGCATGCAGTACTCGCCGGGAGACGCCGTCAAGGGCTCGATCTCTGTCCTCGACGGCGGCGCTTCGCGCTCGCTGGAAGCGACGCTCCAGTACGTCGAGAAGACCATGGACTTCCACGAGGTAGCGATCAGCATCCCGAGCGGCATGCTTCACGAGGGTGACCTCGAGGCGGGGACGTCGTTCGAGTTCGAACTCGATCTCCCGCCCACTGCCTTGCCGAACTACAAGACCGAGTACTCAGAGCTCTACTGGGAAGTCGACGTTAAGTCGAACGAGCTGGGTCGAGACACACATGAAGGCAACCGCATCGAGATCGCACTCCCGCCGCCGGCGTAGCTGCTCGCGCGCTGATACCTCGTTCGGCCGATGGTCGCGCTCGAGTCCGCGGCCTAGACCTTCGTCCGGCTGACATCGGATTCCGAACGCTCGATCGTCTGCATCAAGGCTCAGTGATTCGGCCGAAGGACAGCAACCATCCGTAGCTTGAGTTGCTTGGCAAGCTGCAGTGCCGCGCCGTCTGCGAATCTGTCGCCACGCGAAACGATGGCATTTCCGCGCAGCGACCCAACGCGGAACATCACCGAGGTTGAGAAGCGATTAGTGCCGCCCGTTGGACGCCCGCGAATATGTTCGAGTGCCGCCCCGGCTCCGAGCGAAGGCACCATGCGCGCGGCGTAACTCACGAGAAGGCCGGCCTGGATGGGCTTACCGCTGAATCGCTTGCCACTCGCGAGAGCACGCTTAATCGAAGCCGCCGCCGACCGCCCGTCCCTCCAGAGGATCACTGAAGTACCCGTAGTGAGCAGCCCCTTCGGCGCCTGCCGCGCAAAGGCGCCGGCGACGTTACGGCCGCGGACATAACCAGCAATCCGGCCCATCCGCTTCAGATCTGCGCCGGTGTCGTTCGGCTCGATCGTGCTTAAGGCGGCATCCTTGGCGTTTGAGTAGAAGGCAAACCGCTCGCGAGCTCCGTCCGCTAAGCGTGCGAGTGACGCGTCTGGAATGACCATCTTGGGCAGCAGCGCCTTCGAGGGTCGCAAGACCGTCGAAAGATGAATCGACCTGAACGAGCCCCAGGCCACGAGAGTGGCAGCGGATAGGCCCACTACGACGATCACACCGACGAGTCGGACTAGACGGATACGAAAAGACATGAACACGGCGCTAGAAGAGAGTCATTACTCCTGTTCGCTGGTCTGATCAAGAGGACACCGATCTCATTCGTCGGTGAAGGGCGTGTTCCGGCTCCCCTGACGGGGACGATCTCGGAGAAGCGGTCTACGCGCAGATGATTCGGCCCGGCGAGGGAAGCATGGGAGGTGGGCAAGCATCGTGATCGCGCGGTGGAACGACCCCGTTCCAGGATTTGGCGAAACTCACTCTCGCCGCGACTGGCGCGAGCGAAACAAAAACCCGGAGCCCTTGATCGGATGAGCACGAAATAGTTGAGTCGCAACGCGCTACCCAACTTGCGGATCTCGGTGGTTGCGGCGTCTATTCGCTCGACGAGCTGATCGAGATCGGCGATCAGCTCGGCTGGGCCAGTGTTCGGGAATGACCCCTGAGCGCTCTAGCCCGGTGGAGGGATGTGGCTCCCGTGCTTCCGCGCCCGATGGCGGAGTGTGTAGTCGACGGCGAAGATCACGGACACGAGCAGGCCGCCCCATATGAACGGTGCGACAAAGATGACGGCAGCGGTCGAGCTTGAGCTCGTTGCTGCACCAACGTAGGCAGCACCTGTCAGCCCGGCCAGCACCAGCCAACTTACGGCGGCGGCGATACGGCTCATTCCGGCAGCGACCATCACTGCGAGCCCGGCGAACGGTATGGCGAGGTAGAGATTGGCGACAGGATCATGGAACGCGAACTCGTAGCGCAGCTGCCACCAGTACATGACGAAGCAGAACGCGACCCCGAGCAGTAGAACCGCAGCCGCACCGACTCCTCGCCTGCTGGCCGCCTCTCGGAGTGGCCATCGCATACCGCGACTTTGGCAGAGACTCGCCGAGAGCACATCGGTTGAAAACACCGGCACTCGCCTGGGCCGGTGTTCGGGAATGTCACCCGTGGAGGACCGTGATGCTCCAAACAGGGTGGATCTCGTACCAGTTGTTGTTGCGGTCGAGCACCCACGGTCCTACGACTCGCACGTGCGCTCCGAGCCGAGGAGCGATAACGCCACGCCCAGAACAAGTACCTAAGGGGACGTCGCTGACGACGACCGGCTGGCCGCGCGTGCAGCCCGGCTGATCGCGAGGGACGATCTCGAGATGCAAGCCGCCTTCACTCCGATTGTTCGCGTTCAGCATGCCCGCGTAGCCCGAATCGGGTGAGGCGTTAAGGCTCACGTCGCCGTCTGGGTTCTTCATCGGTGCCTCGCTGACCGTGCCCTGAAACTTGACGCAAGGACTGAGCACCCGCAGCCGCTCGGGACCATGCACACCGTCCCTAGGGTTCTGCTCGCACGCGGGGTTTGCGACCCTGTGCTCCCGGGCCGCGAAGCTTGCACTCGTCGACGATCGCGCCTGACCTCCTCCGCAGCCAGCAAATCCTGCGGCGAGGCAGAAGCCGAGACCGAGCCAGAGAGACGGCCGCAGGAACTGCACGACGCCATTATCGCGACGGCCCTGTTGTTCACGCATACCCGCGCGCCTTGCAGGCGAACTGAGGTCCTAAGGTGTCTAACCTCTCGCCTAGGCGAGCGTCCTCTCACCTGACCCGCTGGTAGGCTCGGCCGCGCCGTCCGGCCCTGGATCGGAGGAGACGTGTTCAAGTACAAGCTCCATTCGCCCGACGGGGACGATCTCGGAGAGGCTGTCTACGCGCTGATGATCAAGCCGAGCGAGGAGATCATCGCCGGCAGCAACGAACGGTTCCGCGTCGTCGACGTTGTCCGGTTCGAGGAGGAGGACGAGTCGCCGTTCGTCGGGCTACAGGTCGAAGTTGCGTAAAGCAGCGGCCTGTCGTCCTCGATCAGCTTGGGGCGGCAGGCGGGTCCGGAGGCAGGAAGATCGTCTCGAGGTCCGGCAGGTCGCGCTGTCCCTGGTCGCACGTGACGAGCGGGACCCCCCTCGAGCGGGCCGTCGCCGCAATCCAGCAGTCGTGGAAGCCGATTCCCCGGCCGTTCTCTTTGCAATGAACCCGCAGGTCGACATAGCTGTCGAGAGTCGGCTCGTCGAGGGGTATCAGGAGGAACGACGCGAGTGTGTTTTCGATGACCGCGACGCGAGCAGGCCCCAGGTTGGCGGCCTTGTAGCCGAAACGAACCTCCGCGAGGACATGCGGCGTGATCGCGAGCTGCGCCCCTCCAACCCGGTCGAGTACCCCTTTGTCCCAGTGGGCGTACCGCTCCGGGCGGCGACGCGCCCGTTCCCAGTGGGTGAGGAAGCTCGTGTCGCAGAGGATGACCTCTGGCTCGGCGGCCATGCGGCGGTCGGCTAGTTCTCCCGTAGTGCGTCGAGGAAGGCGTCGAGTTCATCGTCGGAAACGTCTTCCCCGAGCAGAGAGGGAATCCCGGCGCCGGCGCCGAGCCCCTGCTTCTCCATGAGCTCGCCGATCTCCACACGCTCCAACGTGAAGAGATTCGACTGCTCGTAAGCCTCGACGCTCTCGATGCTCTCGATGTCCAACCGTCCGCGGTTCGATGTCGTCTTCGCTCCGAGACCGCGGGCAATGACCCGCTTCCTCACTAGATCGAGTACCTGCTCCTCCAGCTCACTCGGATAGCCGCAGATCCAGTCGACCCCGTCGGATGCGCGGATGCCCACCTTCCGGGGCTCATCGTCGAGCATGTGCAGCCGTCCAACGATCCGGAGGTGGGTCCGCAACTGGCGCTCGGCCCGGAGCTCGAGTGCCTCAATGGTCCGGGCGTTTATGAGGATGCGAGCGTTCCTACGAGCCCGCTGGTGGGGGTTGACCTTGATCTCGATCTCCCCGCTCGGTCCGAGTGTCTTCCGCGCGCTCTCGATTGACTCAGTCACCGCTGGCGGAAGGACCTCGTCGGGACTCTCCACGGCCGAGATCAGCGCGAGCAGATTCTCAACGGGAAGAGACTCCGCGTCAGGTACGAGCCGCGCCTCCGCCTCCTCGGAAGGGATCGGCTCAAGCTCCATGATCGCGCTGCCCGGATGGAACTCGACCAAACGAAGCGCAGTGACCAGCTTCTCACGCGACGTTGGCTGACCTCCGCGCTGAGTCCTCTGACCCTGTCGCGAGCGGTCGAAGTCGCGCAGCGCGCGGCGGACACTCTCAAGGAATGTCGCCACGTTGGCTAGAGGCAGACCCCGCTGCGCCTCCTCGCCGGTCAGCCGAAGCTCAATGCGATCGTGCGCCACAACCCTCCTCCTCACGAAATCGTGTCACAGGTGATAGTCGTCCGTTCTACACGGACAGCTGAGGTCCCCCCGACCAAACGGCGGACCTTGCAAAGAACCGTAGGCGTAGAGCTTCGTTCGCGACGGCGCTCACCACTTGCGCGCGTCTCAGATGTCGAGCACGGCCCGGACCAACGCCAGTTCTACGCCATCACGCCAGAAGAACGACCTTCAGAGCGATGCGAGGTCGTAGTCCCGGGAAGCCGCTCCAGCCCAGCATCCATAGGGGATAGCGGTCGTTCGTGGTCGAGCGTCGCGGCGCGCGGAGTTGTTTGGGAAGCCAATGCTCTACCAACTGAGCTACGTCCGCCGGCTGCGGGGATTCTAGCCCGGCCATAATGGAGGCCGAGAAAAGCGAAACAGGAGAGTTCCATGCCGCACACCGAGCTGCACGAGACCGCTGCCGCGCTCGTCGCCGAGGGGAAGGGGATCCTCGCCGCCGACGAGAGCACCGGTACGATCAAGAAGCGCTTCGACTCGATCGGCGTCGAGTCGACGGAGGAGAGCCGTCGTGCCTACAGGGACATGCTCTTCACGACGCCTGGCGCCGAGGAGTTCATCAGCGGGGTCATCCTCTACGACGAGACGATCCGGCAGCGCGCCGACGACGGGACGCCGTTCCCCGAGCTCCTCGCCGCGAAGGGGATCATCCCCGGGATCAAGGTCGACCTCGGCGCGAAGCCGCTCGCGCACGCCGAGGGCGAGACGGTGACCGAGGGGCTCGACGGCCTGCGGCAGCGGCTCGAGGAGTACCACGGGCTCGGCGCCCGCTTCGCGAAGTGGCGCGCGACGTACTCGATCACGGACACCATGCCGAGCGAGTACTGCATCTGGACGAACGCGCACGCCCTCGCCCGCTACGCCGCGCTCTGCCAGGAGGCGGGAATCGTCCCCATCGTCGAGCCCGAGGTGCTGCAGGACGGCACGCACACGATCGAGCGCAGCGGCTTCGTCACCTCGCGTGTGCTCGCCGCGGTCTACACCGAGCTGTTCGACCAGCGCGTCGACGCCGAGGGGACGCTGCTCAAGCCGAACATGGTCCTCTCCGGCTACGAGGCGTCTGCCCGCGCCGGCGTCGAGGAGGTCGCCGCTGCGACGCTGCACACGCTGTCCAAGCACGTCCCAGCGGCTGTGCCGGGGGTCGTCTTCCTCTCGGGCGGCCAGTCCGACGAGGACGCCACGGCGCACCTCAACGCGATGAACGCGCATGGACCGCACCCGTGGCAGCTGTCGTTCTCCTACGGGCGCGCCCTGCAGGCGCCGGCCCTGAAGGCGTGGGGCGGCAAGGAAGAGAATGTCGACGCAGGCCAGCGTGCCTATTACCACCGCGCGAAGATGAACAGCGCGGCCCGCACCGGGATGTACGCGCCCGAGATGGAGCGCGAAGCCGTAAGCGTCTGAGCATGAAGCTGACCGACGCCGGACTCGAGACGGTCCTCGTCTTCGAGGAGGGCTTCGAGCTTCCGCAGTTCGCCGCGTTCCCGCTCGTCGACAGCGAGGACGGGCGCGCGGCGCTGAGCCGCTACTACCGTCCTTTCCTCGAGCTCGCGCGAGACCGGGGCGTGCCGCTCGTCCTTTCCGCACCCACATGGCGCGCAAGTTCCGACTGGGGACGCCTGCTGGGCTACGAGGGCGACGAGCTCGCGGCGGTCAATCGTCGCGCTGTCGCGTTCGTCGAGGCCGTGCGCGACGAGGTGCTAGGGCCGGAAGAGCGAGAAGGCATCGTGATCGAGGCGTGCATCGGGCCGCGCAGCGACGCGTATCGCCCAACCCTCGTGATGGATGCAGAGGACGCCGAGCTCTATCACTCGGGCCAGCTCGGAACACTCGCGGAGGCGGGATGCAGCCAGGCAACGGCCCTCACCCTGACGTACGCCGACGAGGCCGTGGGGATCGTCCGAGCGGCGACTTCGCTGAGCCTCCCGATCCACGTCGGATTCACAGTCGAGACCGACGGCCGGCTTCCGTCCGGGGACTCGATCGAGGACGCGATCGTCGCCGTGGACGATGCTACCGACGGGGCAGCCGAGTCCTTCCTGATCAACTGCGCCCATCCGACCCACTTCGCTCACGCCCTCCCGGAGGGGGAGTCACGCCGGAGGATCGGAGGGCTCCGGGCGAACGCTTCCAGCCTGAGCCACGCCGAGCTCGACGAGGCCGAGGAGCTCGACTCGGGCGATCCGGGCGACCTCGCCCAGCGGTACGTCGACCTCCGCCGCGAGCTGCCGTCGCTCAATCTCGTGGGCGGGTGCTGCGGAACGGACATCCGTCACGTGACCGCGATCTGCGATGCGTGGCTAGCCGCCGAGGCGGCGCACTGAGCTACTCGACCGGCCAGGGAAGGCGCGCCGGGGCGTACTCGCCCGGCCAGTCTGCGTACGCCTGGCTGGGGTTCGGCGTTTCCTCGGTGACCGAGGCGTCGTACTTGGCCGCGAGCTCGCTCACCGGATAGTGCAGGTCGATGTCGGGTCGGGCGCCGATCATGAGGATTGCGCAGGGACCGTTGCCCGCCCCGACGAAGATGTGGCGGGTGCCCGCCGGGCAGTGGAAGAAGTCCCACTGGCGCAGCGGACGCTCCTGCTCCTCGACGATCAGCGTGCACTCGCCGGAGAGAACGAGGAATGCCTCGCGCACGCCCTCCGAGTGGTACATCGCGCTCGGCTCGCCGGGCCAGACGACATGGACGTTGACGCCGAAGCCGGTGAACGGCTCTCCCTCCGGCTCGAGCGGATAGACCGCGCCGCCCTTCACGTCGTTTCGCACGGCGAGCGCGTCCCCGAGGTTGAGCACGAACCAGCCTTCCGCGGCCGGGTTGCGGCCGTACGGCGTGTCCTGCATCTCTGCTTCGTCGGCTGCCACGGTTATGTGTACTCGAATCCCGTCAACGCGGAGAGTTTCGCGAGCGACTGCTGCGCGACGACGCGACGAACCGTTCCCGACCGGGAGCGCATGACGATCGAGTCGGTGACCGCGCCGCCCTGCGTGTACCTGACGCCCTGGAGCAGCGAGCCCGTCGTGACGCCCGTCGCTGCGACGAAGACGTCCTCCCCTGAGACGAGATCGTCGGTGCGAAGGACGCGCGCCGGGTCGAGACCCTCGTCGAGGAGCTGCTGCCGCTCCTCGCCGTCCCGGGGCCAGAGACGTGCCTGGATCCCTCCGCCGACGCACTTCAGCGCCGCGGCCGAGATCACGCCCTCGGGCGTGCCGCCGATCCCGTAGAGCATGTCGACGCCGGTTCCCGGCTGGGCCGCCGCGATCGCCGGTGCGACGTCTCCGTCGCGAACGAGCCGCACGCGCGCGCCCGCCTCGCGAAGCTCGGCGATCAGGTCCTCGTGCCGCTCCCGCTCGAGCACTACGACGTCCACCTCGCGCGACGTCTTACCGAGAGCCTTCGCGACCGCGGCGACATTCGCGGCCGGAGCTCGTTCGATGTCGATCGCGTCGATCGCTTCCGGGCCGACGGCGATCTTCTCCATGTAGAAGGCGGCGCCCGGGAACAGCATCGTGCCGCGCTCTGCGACGGCGATGACAGCGATCGCGTTGGGCTGCCCGAGCGCGGTCAGCCGTGTCCCCTCGAGCGGATCGACCGCGACATCGACCTCGGGTCCTTCACCGTTTCCGACCTCCTCGCCGTTGTAGAGCATCGGCGCCTCGTCCTTCTCGCCCTCGCCGATCACGACGACCCCGCGCATCGAGACGCTGTCGAGGACGAAGCGCATCGCGTCGACGGCCGCCTGGTCGGCGCTCTCCTTCTCGCCGCGCCCGATCCAGCGTGCCGCCGCCATCGCGCCCGCTTCCGTGACGCGCACCAGCTCCATCGCGATGTTGCGGTCCGGAGCTGTGCGGGCGCTCACGACGCCGATCGGCGTACCGCACTCAACTGCGCGACGGCCACGACGACCAGGAGGATCCCGAACGCGAGCCCGATCCAGGCTCCGTACCTGAAGGCCGAGAACTTGATCGGCTCGCCGCTGCCCCAGCGAAACGTGGCAAACGACGAGACGCCCATGATCCCGGCCGCCGCGGTGAGGCAGAACGCCACGAGCTGGGCGCCGCGTGAGACCCAGCTCCGAGTGACGCGGAGAAGCTCGACGAGCACGACGCCGAGTGCGACCAGGCCGGCCTCGTCCCCGGTCCGCAGCGCCCAGCCCGAGAAGCTTGCGAACCACGGCAGGAAGAGTGCGACGAAATAGCCTGCCGCCAGGACGAGCGCGACCAGCTCGAAGTCGCCTCCTCCGACGGAGACTCCCGGGGTGTGGTGCTTCCGTCGGCTCAGGCTCCACGGCTGGTGATCCTAAATGGCGCTCAGTCGCCGCGCTGGATCGGGTGCGAGATGAACCAGCCCGTTGCAAAGAGGAAGAGCAGGATGCCCGCCGGCGAGCAGCAGGCCGAAGACCGCTGCGCTCCGCCGGGTTCGCAGTGCCGAGCCGAGGGCAAGGGCCGTCAGCCCGGCGATCGCAATCACCAACAAGGCGACCGCCCAGAGCCCAGACACCAGTTCGATGAGGGCGAGGACGAGCGAAGGACCGACGATGAGCCCCGTCCTCTCGCCGAAGCCGCGGAGGCGCTCCCGACGCGTGAGCAGCAGGCCGTCCACGACGCGAAGTGTTACATCCGATCCGGCGCCTCGACTCCCACGAGATCGAGGCAGCGCGCAATGACCGACCGCGTCGCGCGGCAGAGGCCGAGCCGGAAGGACTCCTGCTCGCTCTCGAGCACGCGGTGCTCGTGGTAGAAGCGGTGGAAGTCGTCGGCGACGCGGATCGCGTAGTTCGGTACGCCCTGCGGCCCGCGTTTCTCGAGCGCGTCGGCCACGACGGCGGGCAGCTCGGCGAGCCGCTTCACGAGCTCCCGCTCTTCCGGGGCCAGAGAACCGGCAAGTAACAGACTGTTACCAGCGTTGTCAGGCGCATTCCTGAGGATTCCCGCGATGCGCGCGTGCGCGTACTGGACGTAGTAGACGGGGTTCTTCTGCGACCGCTCGGCCGCCAGGTCGACGTCGATGTCGATCGTCTGGTCGGGTCCGCGGTTGACGAGGTACCAGCGCGCGGCGTCGACGCCGATCTCGTCGATGAAGTCGTCGAGGAAGACGACGTCGCCGCGACGCTTCGACATCTTCGTCTGCTCGCCGCCCCTCGTCAGATGGACGAGCTGGTAGATGAGGACCTCGACGCGCTCGGGGTCGTAGCCGAGCATCCGCGCGACGGCCGCGTACCAGTTGCGGGTGCCGTGATGGTCCGCGCCGAGGACGTAGATGGCGCGGTCGAAGCCCCGCTCGAGCTTGTCCACGAGGTAGGCGACGTCCGCCGCGCGATAGGTCGGCGACCGGTCGCCCGAGCGCAGGAGAACGCGGTCCTCGTCGTCGCCGTAGGCCGACGAGCGAGCCCAGAGCGCTCCCTCCTTCTCGTATGTGTCGAGACGCGGCAAGAGCTCGGGGAGCCGCTGCTCGAGCTCACTCTGGCGACGCCAGGAGTCGAAGTGGATGCGGAAGCGCTCGAGCGACGTCTCGATCTCCGTCAGCATCAGCGGCACCGGATCGCCCTTCAGGGCGGCGAGATCGTCGATGTACGCGCCGGTGTAGCCGTCTTCGGGAGGCTCCTCCCCGCGCCGCACTGCCTCGACCGAGGCCCGGAACCGCTCCATCTGCGCGCCCGCGTCGTTGTAGTAGTACTCGCGCTCGACCGCGTCCCCGGCGAGGTCGAACAAACGGGCGACGGCATCCCCGTACGCGCCGTTGCGGGCGGACGCGACCGTGACCGGCCCCGTCGGGTTCGCGGAGACCATCTCCACCTGCACGCGCTCCGGCTGCTCCGGGTCCCTCGAGCCGTACCCGGCTCCGTCCTCGAGGATCTCGCCGAGCGCCGAGCCGAACCACTCGTCCCGGAGGAAGAGGTTGACGAAGCCCGGCCCGGCGACCTCGGCGCGCTCGACGGCCTCGAGCCCGGTTGCCGCCTCGGCGATCTCGGCCGCGATCTCCCGCGGCGGGCGGCGCCGCGCTCCTGCGAGCTGCAGCGCGACGTTCGTCGCGTAGTCGCCGTGCTCCGGCTCCGCCGGGCGCTCGAGCTCGAGCTCCGCCCCTGCCACGTCGGCGAGCGCGGCCGCGAGCGTCCTGACCGGATCAGCCGGCAACGGTCTCGCTGGGGGCGAAGAGGTCTTCCAGCGCCGAGAGCTCGTCCGGAGAGCCGACGCCGATCAGGACGTCGCCGACGTCGAGGGGCGTGTCGGGCTCGGGCGTCGTGTCGAAGCTCCCGTCCGGCTTGCGCAGCGCGATCACGATCGCTCCCGTCTCGTGGCGGATGCGGAGCTCGCGGATCGTCTTCCCCGCCGCGGGGCACGTCTGGCGCACCTCGATCTCCGCCAACTGGAGATCGGGGCCGGTCGCGGTCGTCACCGCATCGAGGAACGCCGTCACCTGCGGCTTGAGTACGAGGTTCGCCATCACCCGCCCGGCGGCCGTGTACGGGAGCACGATGCGGTCGGCGCCGGCGAGGACCAGCTTGCGCTCGGCGTCCGTCCCGGAGGCGCGCGCCACGATCGTCAGGTCCGGTCGCGCCGAGCGAGCGGACAGCACGACGTAGAGGTTGTCGGCGTCGGAGTCGGAAGCGGCGACGAGCCCTTTCGCGCGCTCGAGGCCCGCCTTGCGCAGATTCTCGTCCTTCGTCGCGTCACCCTCGACGATGAGCGTCCCGTCCTCCTTCGCAGCCGCGATCGCGTCCTCGTGGAAGTCGAGTACGAGGTACGGCACCTGCTCCGCCCGGAACTCCTCGGCGACGCGCTGCCCGACGCGGCCGTAACCGCAGATGATGAAGTGGTCGTGCAGGTGCTCGATCGTCCGCTCCCTCCGGCGTTCGGCCAGCGCGCCCGAGAAGACGCCGCCGGCGATCGTCTCGACGATAACCGCACCCGCGTAGCCGATGATCGCCACGCCCGCCACGACGAGGAGGAGCGAGGTGATCCGCGCGCCGTCGCCCTGCGGCACCGAGTCCAGGCCGGTGAGGGTGAACGTGACGACCGCGCGGTAGAACGACTGGAACCATGGTTCGTGGAGCGTCTCCCGGAAGGCGATCGTCCCGACCGCGAGCGTGGCCGCGACCGCGATGAGCAGCTTTACGAGCTGACGCGGACGGATGTCCGGGGACATGCTCCTAGTATGTGTCCATGGACGAAGAAGGGCTCGACCAACCCGAGCCGGACTCGGACGAGCGGCGACTCAACATCCAGATGCCCGCCGAGCTGATCTCCGGCACGTACGCGAACTTCGCGAACGTCAGCTTTTCGCCCTACGAGTTCACGCTGACCTTCGCCCGGATCGAACACGAGGTCGAGGAGGGTGATGTGCCCGGGGCCGTCGTCGCGCGGGTGAACGCCTCCGCGCGGTTCATCCCCGAGTTGATCGAGGCGCTCCAGGACTCGTGGTCGAAGTACGTGACACGCGAAGGCATCCGAAACCTGCCCGAGGCTCCCGGCCATCCGAACGTGGACGACCCGGAAGCCTGACGCTTTCCCTCGTCCCGTCCTACGCCGTTCTCTGCGCCGCCCAGGCGGCGACCGTTGCGGCACCGGCGCGACAGGCGCGTCCGCGCGGGCGGAGCTGGGTGTGGGTCGCGGTGCCGGCGGCGCTGCTCGGTGCGGGTGTCGCAATCATCAATCTCGTCCCGCAGGGACCACACGTCCTCGCGCTGATCGCGACCTTCGGAACGCCCGTGCTCGTCGCCGCGGGCGGGATCTTCAAGGGCAGCCCCCGTTGGTGGCTCTGGCCGCCGGCCGCCGTGGTCCTGTGGCTCGTGGCGTGGTTGGCGAGCGGGCTCGCGCGGGACGCAGCGGGCACCGTGCTGATCGCACTCGCGTGTCTCGCGGCCGCCTCCGCAATCGCGATGGTCGCGCCGGCCTGGTCGATTCGCGTGGGGCTCGTCTGTCTCGCGGCCCTCGACGTCATCCTCGTCTGGGGGACGCCGAGCGTGGAGAAGGCGACGACGACGCTCGAGACCGTCCCCCTCCCCCACGCCGCCGGTAGATCCCTGCCGAGCTTGCAGCAGGCGATCTTCGGGTCGGCTCTCATGGGTTGGCTCGATCTCCTGGCACCCGCGCTGCTCGGCGTCGTCGTGGCCGGGCGGACGAAGCTCGGCGCCGCCGTGATCACGGGCGTCGCCGCGGGCCTCTGGGGGCTGCTCCTCCTCGTCACGTCGGAGGTTGCAGCGACGGTGCCCGTTCTGGCGGGACTAGCGTTCGCCGCTGTCGATGCGCGTCGCGGTCGTCTCCGACATCCACTCGAACCTGCACGCGCTGGAGGCGGTCCTCGCGGCGATCGAGGCGGAGGCGCCTGACGAGCTCTGGTGCCTCGGCGACCTCGTCGGCTACGGACCGCGGCCGAACGAGTGCTGCGGGGCGATCGCGGAGCGCGCCGACGTCTGCCTCGCCGGAAATCACGACCTCGCCGTACGCGGCACGATCGATCTCGAGGAGTTCGGGGGCGAGGCGGAAGTCGCCGCCAGGTGGACGCGCGACGTACTCGAGCCGCAGGCGCAGGAGCTCCTCGACAGGCTCGAGCCCGCCGGAGCCGCTCACGGCGTCGCTCTCTACCATGCCTCCGCGCGCGACCCGATCTGGGAGTACGTCCTCAGCGACGAGACCGCACTGGCGACGCTCGAGCTCACCGACTCGCAGCTCGTCCTCGTCGGGCACAGCCACGTCGCGCTGCGAGTCGTCCAGTCGGAGGACGAGCTCGAAGGCGGTGTCGCACCGGCAGGCACGGAGCTCGAGTTCGGCGGCGCACGAGCGCTGCTCAATCCCGGGTCGGTGGGGCAGCCCCGGGACGGCGACCCGCGCGCGGCCTACCTCCTCCTCGACCTCGACGCCCGGCACGCGACTTTCAGCCGCGTCGAGTACGACGTCGAGCGCACGCAGCGCGAGATGCGGGAGGCAGGGCTGCCCGAGCTGCTCGCCGCGCGGCTGGAGCTCGGGCTCTAGCCCTTCGCCCGCCCTTTCTGGCGGGTGAGCGCCTGCGCTGTGGCTAGGCCGCGGGAAGAGCGGGCGGCGCCAGGACCGGCACGGGGCTCAACACCGGGGAGCAGCCGCGGCCGGGGCAGCGGCCGCCGGCGGGACCTCGCGGTCCCCGAAGACCTCGATCCCCTCGCGGGCGAGGGAGAGCTGGACGTCCTCGCGCGCCTTCCAGATCCGCCACTTGACGGTGGCGAGGGTCACCTCGAGCGACTCGGCGATCTCCGTGTACGACAGCCCCACGACGTCGCGCAGGAGGAGCGCCATCTTCAGGTCGACGCTGAGCGCCTCGACCGCACGCCAGACCGCGTCGATCGCCTCGAGCCGCTCGAACGGCGCGTCGAGCACCTCGAGCGGCGGGATGTCGTCGAGATCGACCACCGCGCGCGGCCGGCGCTCGGTTGCCCGGAGCTCGTCGAGCACCCGGTTCTTCGTCACCTGGAACAGCCAGGTCGTGAACTTCGAGCGGAGCGAGAACCGCGGCAGGCCCTGGAAGACGCGGAGGAAGACCTCCTGCGTCAGGTCCTCGGCGAGCGAGCGATCGCCGACCATGCGGAGGACGTAGTTGTAGACCGGAATTTGATAAGCGCGGACGATGATCGAGAAAGCTCGTTCATCGCCCCGCTGCGCCTTCCGCAGGACGCCGAAATCAGGCTGGGGCAGCGACAAGGTGCCGCAGTATAGACCGAATATTCACGGGATTTGTACGAGATTTCTGCCAGTCATCTCAGATGACCCATCTAGGCCAAGTAGCGCCAGAATCGTAGGAGCCACGTCGGCCAGCTCACCATCTCGCAGGCGAGCTCTCGGAGCCGTCAGGAGCACCGGAACCGGATTCGTTGTGTGGGCCGTGTGTGGGCTCACTCCGTCCGCCTCGAGGAGGGTCTCGGCGTTCCCGTGGTCGGCGATCACGAGCGAAACGCCGCCTGCACGCTCCACCGCGTCGACGACGCGCCCGAGGCACTCGTCGGTCGTCTCGACAGCCTGGACGACGGCCGGAATCACGCCGGTGTGGCCGACCATGTCCGGGTTCGCGAAGTTGACGACGACGAAGCCGTAACCGTCCTCGTCGATCGCACGGACGACACGGTCGGCCACCTCTTGCGCCGACATCTCCGGCTTGTGGTCGTAGCTCGGGACGTCGCGCGGCGAGTCGACCAGAATCCGATCCTCGCCCGCGAACGGCTGCTCGCGGCCGCCGTCGAGGAAGTAGGTGACGTGCGCGTACTTCTCCGTCTCCGCCGCGTGGAGCTGGCGGACGCCGTGCTCTGCGAGCACCTCCGCGAGCGTGTGCTCGACCACGTGCTCCGGAAAGGCGACGGGGAACTCGAAGTCGTCGCGGTAGCGAGTCATGGTCGTGAGGTCGACGCCGAGCTCGCCGAGCTTCTCGGAGAGCTGACGCGCCCGGTCGGGGCGGAAGTTGAAGAAGATCGCGCTGTCACGCTCCGGATCGAGGCGCGGCCTCTCGTCGATGACGACCGGCTCGATGAACTCGTCGGTGATCCCACGGTCGTAGCTCGCCTGGACGGCCGCGAGCGGATCCTCCGCGTGCTCTCCCTCGCCGTCCACGATCGCGCGGAGCGCGCGCTCGGTGCGGTCCCAGCGGTTGTCGCGGTCCATCGCGTAGTACCGGCCCACCACGGTGGCGATCCGGTCGACGGGCAGCTCGGCGAGGTCGTGCAGCGCCGAGTGCGGCGAGACGTCTCGCCCGTCGGTGAACGCGTGGACCCAGGTTTTCTCCGGCGCGAACCGCAACAGCGCCTGGAGATGGTCGATGTGCGAATGGACACCACCGTGCGAGACGAGCCCGAGCAGATGGACGCGCTCGCCGCGCTCGAAGGCGCCCCGCAGGGCCTCGTTCTCGAAGAACTCGCCCGTTTCGATGGCCTCGTTCACCCGCACGAGATCCTGGTGGAGGATGCGCCCCGAGCCGATCGTGAGGTGCCCGACCTCGGAGTTGCCCATCTGACCCGCCGGCAGGCCGACGGCCTCGCCCGACGCCTCGAGCCGCGCGTGCGGAAACTCGCGCCACAGCCGGTCGAAGACGGGCGTCTCGGCGAGCTCGATCGCGTTGCCCGGCCCGGGCGGCGCGATGCCCCAGCCGTCGAGGATGACGAGCGCTACGAGGGGATACGCGCGGCCGTCTCGCATATCGCCCTGAAGGAGTCGACGTCGAGCGACGCCCCGCCGACGAGCGCGCCGTCGATGTCCGGCTGCGCGAGCAATCCGCCCGCGTTGTCCGGCTTGACCGAGCCGCCGTAGAGCACCGGCGCGTCGAGGATCGACTTGATGAACGCATGCGTCTCCTGAGCGACCTCGGGCGTCGCGGTGTGGCCGGTGCCGATCGCCCAGACGGGCTCGTACGCGAGCACGAGATCCGGGTGAGGCTCGAGGACGGAGAGCTGCCGGCGGAGAACGGCCTCGGTCTTGCCGCCACGACGCTCCTCGATCGTCTCGCCGACGCAGGCGATCACGAGGAGCCCGGCCGCGAGCGCACCGCGCGTCCGCAGCCCGACCGTCTCGTCGCTCTCGCCGAAGTACTGGCGCCGCTCGGAATGCCCCACGAGCGCGCCCACCACGCCGAGCTCGAGCAGCATCGGGGCCGAGATCTCACCCGTGTACGCACCCTCCTTGTCCCAGTGGACGTTCTGCGCGTACGTCGTCAGGCCCGCGTCGACGCAGTCGCGCAGACGGGTGAACGGCGGGCAGACGACCGCGTCGAGCCCGGCGAGCGCGGCCGGGTCCGGCCCGCGGAACATCTTCCAGTTGCCGGCGATCAGCACGGCGGGATCCTAAGGCTGGAAGCGTCGGCGGCGAAGCCGCCGACGCCCGGCCGCAGACCGACGACGCTCAGGCGTCGTCCCGGGCAGAGGGAATCGCCGCCACCCCTGGCAGCTCCTTGCCCTCGAGCAGCTCGAGGCTCGAGCCGCCGCCGGTCGAGACCCACGAGACCAGCTCCGCGAGGCCGAGCTCGTTGAGCGCCCGCACCGAGTCGGCGCCGCCGACGACGGAGAACGCGTCCTGATTGGCCGCGACGGCCCGCGCAACCGCCTTCGTCCCGTCGGCAAAGCGCGGCCATTCGAAGACGCCCATCGGCCCGTTCCAGAAGATCGTCCGTGCCGCCTCGATGGCTTCGACGAACCGCGTGCGCGTCTCGGGGCCGATGTCGAGCCCGAGCCAGCCGTCCGGGATCTCGTCGACCGCACAGAGCCGTAGCTCCGAGTCCCACGCGAACCTCGCGGCGGCTACGACGTCCACCGGCAGCTCGACCTCGAAGTCGAGTGGGTTCTCGAGCCTCAGCTCCTCGGCCATCTTGCCGCCGACGAGCACCGTGTCGGCACGGTCGCCGAGGTTGCTCAACACGCCGAGCTTGTCGTCCACCTTTGCGCCCCCGGAGATGAGCACGAACGGACGCTCGACGTCGCCGAGGAGGCGACCGAGATGCTCGAGCTCGGCGAGCAGGAGCAGTCCCGCGTAAGCCGGTAGGAGATGCGCGACCGCCTCCGTGGAGGCGTGCGCGCGATGCGCCGAGCCGAAGGCGTCGTCGACGTAGAGGTCGCAGCCCTTGGCGAGCTCGCGCGCGAAACGCGGATCGTTCTTCTCCTCGCCCGAGTCGAAGCGCGTGTTCTCGAGCACGTGGATCCGCTCGTCGGGCAGCAGCTCCCGCAACCGCTCCGCGACCGGAGCCATCGCGTACTTCACACGGTCCTCCTCCGTTTTCGGCCGCCCGAGGTGCGAGCAGACGCGCACCTCCGCGGCACCGCGCTCGAGCAGAAGCTCCAGCGTCGGCAAGGAGGCACGAATGCGCGTGTCGTCGGCGACGCGTCCACCCTCGAGCGGCACGTTGAGGTCCGAGCGCACGAGCACTACCTTCCCCGCGACGTCGGCGTCGCGGACGGAACGTGGCAGCCTCACTGCTCGTCCCTATCCAGCGGCGACTGCGGCCGGCAGGGTCTGGCCGATCTTCGCGACGAGGTCGACGAGGCGGCAGCTGTAGCCCCACTCGTTGTCGTACCAGGAGAAGACCTTGACGAGCGGACCGTTCGCCATCGTGAGGCCGCTGTCGAAGATCGACGAGTACGACGAGTGGACGATGTCGGTCGAGACGATCGGCTCGTCCGTGTACTGGAGGATCCCCTCGAGATCGCCCGTATCGGCCTGCGACCGGAAGAGCTCGTTGACTTCGTCGCTGGACGGCTCGGCACCGACCTGGGCGACGAGGTCGACGATCGAGCCGATCGGGACCGGCGCGCGCATCGACATCCCGTCGACCTTCCCTTTGAGGTCGGGGAGCACGAGCCCGATCGCCCGGGCGGCTCCCGTCGAGGTCGGGATGAGATTGATCGCGGCGGCGCGGGCGCGGCGCAGGTCCTTGTGCGGTAGGTCGAGCACCTGCTGGTCGTTCGTGTAGGCATGGATCGTGGTCATGAAGCCGCGCTCGATCCCGTAGGCCTCGTGCAGGATCTTCGCGACCGGCGCGACGCAGTTCGTCGTGCAGGAGGCATTCGAGACGATGTGGTGCTCCTCGGGGTCGTACTCGCGGTCGTTGACGCCGAGGACGACGGTCAGGTCCGGATCCGTGGCCGGGGCGGAGATGACGACCTTCCTCGCTCCCGCCTGGAGGTGCTTCTCCGCATCCGGGCGATTCGTGAACAGCCCCGTCGACTCGATCGCGATCTCCACGCCGAGATCGCCCCAAGGCAGGTCGGCGGGGTCGCGCTCGGACAGGAGCTTGATCTCGTGGCCGCCGACACTGATCGCGCCGTCGCCGGCCCCGACGGGCAGGTCGAGCGTGCCGAGCACGGAGTCGTGCTTGAGGAGGTACGCCATCGTCTTGGCGTCGCCGATGTCGTTCGCGGCCACGATCTCGAAGTCGCCGCCGTGCTGGAGCTGGGCGCGCAGGAAGTTCCTGCCGATCCGGCCGAAGCCGTTGATCCCGACCCTGGTCTTCGCCATCGTGACGCCTCCCCTAATCGCTCGCGGACCGAGTGTAGTAACCGCGCGCTGGCGGGCGGACCGGGAAGCTCCGAGGACGACCCTCCCGGCCCATCACCGCTCGAGACCTGACGGCAGACGGGGTCTGAATCCGCCGCCGGACGAGCAGGAACCCGCCGAGACGAGTATGCCTCGCACGTTGTTGCCGCGCTAGGCGACCTGCAACGGATACCGACGTAGTTTAGAAGCGCGAAAGTTCCTGCAAACGGCGCAGTCGGCGGTACGCCGCCGCCTTCGAGATCGCGGGCTTGCAGCGGCGCGCGAGCTCCACGGTCGACGCCGTCGGATGACGCAGACGAAGGACCGCGATCTCGCGCAGATCGTCGGGGAGCGCATCGATGTCGAGGCCGTGGAGCGCCTCGAGTTGGGCGTGAGCGGCCCGGCCGGTGCGGACGAGGTTCGCATGGTCGGCGTTCGCGAGGCGATTCGCATCGGCGCGGGTTGCCGCGAGGACCGCCTGCTCTTCCAGCGCGAGGACGAGGTCGACGGCACCGGCTGCGACGAGGACGTCGGCGATCGCCTCGGTCCCCTTGGCGTAGGCGGTCGCGTGCGAGCTCCGCTCCTGGAGGTGGAGTTCCGCGCCGAGGCGGGCCGCGAGCGTGGCGAGGAAGCGAGCTCCGTCGGCCTCCGCTGTGCGGATCTCGAGGTGCGGACCTCGTGGGCCGCTCAGCGTCCCCGAGCCGAGCAGCGCGCCGCGCAGATAGGCCGCGGCGCTCGAACGCCGGGCGACCACCCGATCCGGTGGGCGGTCGAGCGGCCGGTGGGAGCGGTCGAGGACTCCGGCCCGGTGGAGCGTCGCGTACGCATCGTCCGAGCCCTCCACGTGGAGCTGGTAGCGCGTGGCCTTGTCGAAGGCGCGGCGTGGATACGTGCGGATCTCGGACCGCACGCCCGACTCGCGCAAGAGCGCGAAGGCGCGGCGCGCGACGGTCGGCGTCGAGACGTCGAGATGAACGTCGACGCTGCCACGGCCCCGGAGGTGCGCGCGACCCGCGACGTGGAAGAGCCCCGAGAGCTCGGCGAGCCGGTCGGACTCTTTCGCCGGCGCGATTCCGGCCAGCTCCGCCCGCAAGTCGTCAGAGAGCGTCGGCATGGAACTCGTAACCCTCGAGCGCCAGAAGGCGGCGTTTGTAAGCGGTGCCGTAGGAGCCGTACGGGCCGAGACCGGCAGCGGACACGACCCGGTGGCACGGGACGAAGAGCGAGAGGTGGCTGCGCGCGCAGAAGCCCCCGGCGGCGCGCGCCGCGCCGGGCGCAGCCGCGAGGGCGGCGAGCTCGCCGTAGGTGACGACCTGACCGCGCGGAATCGTGCGGAGCGCCGCCGCGCAGCGCGACAGGAACGGTGTCTCGTAGTCGAGGTCGACCGGCACGTCCTGGAGCGCCACGCGCTCGCCCGCGAAATACGCCTGCAGGAGCCGCACGACTTCCGTCACGAACGCTCGACCCTCGCGTGACGCTTTCGGTGATACGACACGCCCTAGCCCCGGGCGGGTGGGGGTTTGGGATGGGTCCTGAGAGTCGCCCCTTGCACGTGGCCAGGGCAGCTCGTGCCAGACCACGCGCTCGTCCGAGACGACGAGCTCCCCTGTTCCCCAACCTTCCGCCTCGTAGGCGACCTGCGTCACCGCCACGACCGCGAATCTTAGGAACGGGCGACGGAGCCGCGTCTGCGGCCCCGTCGCCTCTCCCTAGAATCCTCGGCATGAGCGCGCACGGCATCTTCCGCGTCCCCGAACCCCACAACGAGCCGGTGCTCGGCTACGAGCCGGGCAGCCCCGAGCGCGAGGAGCTTCGGCGCCGCCTCGACGAGCTCTCGAACGAGCGCCTCGACATCCCGCTTGTGATCGGCGGCGAGGACGTCGAGACCGGCGACACGTTCGAGGCGGTCATGCCGCACAGGCGCAGCCACGTGCTCGCCGACGTCAACAAGGGCGGCGCCGCCGAGGTCCAGCGCGCGATCACCGCTGCCGCCGAGGCGTGGGAGGACTGGTCGCGCACGCCGTGGGAGGATCGCGCTGCCGTCTTTCTCCGCGCAGCGGAGCTGCTCGCCGGCCCATGGCGGCAGACGCTGAACGCGGCCACGATGCTCGGCCAGTCGAAGACCGCGCACCAGGCCGAGATCGACGCCGCCTGCGAGCTCATCGACTTCTGGCGCTTCAACGTCCAGTACATGACGCGCATCTACGACGAGCAGCCGATCTCCTCGCCGGGCGTCTGGAACCGGCTCGAGTACCGGCCGCTCGAGGGCTTCGTCTTCGCCGTCACGCCGTTCAACTTCACCTCGATCGCCGGCAACCTCCCGAGCTCGGCGGCGCTGATGGGCAACACCGTCGTCTGGAAGCCGGCCTCGACCGCGGCCGTCAGCGCGCACTTCCTGATGCGGCTCTGGGAGGAAGCAGGCCTGCCGCCCGGCGTGATCAACCTCGTCTACGGCTCGGGCGCCACCGTTGGCGACCCCGCGCTCGCGAGCGAGCATCTCGCCGGGATCCACTTCACCGGTTCCACGCCCGTCTTCCAGGGGATGTGGAAGACCGTCGGCGACAACATCGCCGGCTACCGCAACTATCCCCGCGTCGTCGGCGAAACCGGCGGCAAGGACTTCATCGTCGCGCACCCGAGCGCCGATGCGGAGGCGCTCGCCACCGCGATCCTCCGCGGCTCGTTCGAGTACCAGGGCCAGAAGTGCTCCGCCGCCTCTCGCATCTACGCCCCCGCAAGCCTCTGGCCGCAGGTGCGCGAGCGGGTCGCCGGGGAGATCGGCGAGATGAAGATGGGCGACGTCGCGGACTTCTCGAACTTCGTCGGCGCCGTGATCGACGCGAGCTCGTTCGAGACCCAGAGAGAGGCGATCGAGGAGGCGAAGGCGGCCGACGGGACGGCGTCGGTCGTCGCCGGCGGCGGCTACGACGACAGCGACGGCTGGTTCGTCCAGCCGACCGTGATCGAGACCTCCGATCCCGACTTCCGCACCATGAAGGAGGAGCTGTTCGGGCCCGTTGTCACCGCCTTCGTCTATGACGACTCGCGCTACGACGACACGCTCGATCTCGTCGACAGTGGCACGAGCTACGGTCTCACCGGGGCCGTCTTCGCGCGTGACCTCGGCGCGATCGAGAAGACGCAGGAGCGGCTCCGCTACGCGGCCGGCAACTTCTACGTCAACGACAAGCCGACAGGAGCGGTCGTCGGCCAGCAGCCGTTCGGCGGCGCACGCGCGTCCGGGACGAACGACAAAGCAGGCTCGATGTGGAACCTGATCCGCTGGGTCAGCCCGCGGACGATCAAGGAGACGTTCGTGCCGCCTCGCAACTACCGGTACCCGTTCCTCGGGCCTGACTCCGAGTAGCTAGCCGCGCCCGGCCTTGTGCAGCTGGGCGTAGACGCTGCGGGCGACCTTCGCCGGCACGCCCGGGACGCCCTCGAGCTCCTCCGGCGCCGCAGCGAGCATCGCGTCGACCGAGCCGAAGTGGTTGAGGAGCGCGCGCCGCCGCGCTGGACCGACGCCTTCGAGCTCGTCGAACAGCGACGCGAAGCCTCCTGACTCGCGCCGCTGCCGATGGAAGCCGACGGCGAAACGGTGCGCCTCGTCGCGGATCCGCTGCAGGAGCTGCAGCCCCGGATCGTGCCGCGACAGGACCACCGGCCTGGCCCGCCCGGGTACGAAGACCTCCTCCTCCCGCTTTGCAAGTGCGATCACGGCCACTCGGGGGAGATCGAACGATTTCATCGCGGCGAGCGCCGCCGCGAGCTGGCCCTTGCCGCCGTCGACGACGACGAGGTTCGGCGTCGCCGCGAACGATTCGTCGTAGTCGTCCGCGGTAGCGCCGTTCGCGAGCCTCGCGAACCGCCTCGACACCATCTCCCCCATCGCAGCGAAGTCGTCCATCCCCTCCTGACCGCGGATCGCGAACTTGCGGTAGTGCGCCTTCTTCGGCAGGCCGTCCTGGAAGACGACCATCGAGCCGACGTTGTGCTGACCCATCGCGGTCGAGACGTCGAAGCACTCGATGCGCAGCGGCAGCGATTCGAGGTTGAGCGTCTCGCGCAGCTGCTCGAGCGCCTCGACCCGCCGCAGCCGGCGTTGCTCGCCCTGCGCGAGGTCGCTCGTCAGCACGTGAAGGGCGTTCTCGTCGGCGAGCCGCTGTAGACGTCGTTTCTCGCCGCGTTCGGCCGTGCGGATCTCGACTCGCGCACCGCGCCGCTCCGACAGAAACTCCGCAAGCGCTGAGAGGTCTCCCGCGTCGCTCGGCACGACGATCTGCGGCGGCACGCTCGGCGCGCTTCCGTAGTACTCGAGGCCGAACGACTCGAGGATCGTCGTCACGTCCTGGCCGCCGACGTTCTCGAGGTGGAACGAGTGGCGGTCGACCATCTTGCCGCCGCGCAGCGGGAAGATCTGGACGACCGCGCGGTCGCCCTCGGCGGCGAAGCCGATGACGTCCACCGTCCCCACGGACTGCCGCTCGACGGCCTGCCGCTCGACGAGGTGCTGCACGGCGAAGAGGCGGTTGCGGTAGCGGGCCGCGTCCTCGAAGCGCTCCTCGGCCGCCGCTTCCTGCATCTGCCGCTCGAGCTCGCGCTGGATCGGCTTCACGTCCCCGGAGAGGAATTCGATGACGCCGTCGACGATGCCGCGGTAGTCCTCTTGCGAGACGTAGCCGACGCACGGCGCCAGGCAGCGGTCGATGTGGTAGTCGAGGCACGGGATTCCACTGTGGCGGCCCGGCTTCGGCCCCTCGCACGGCCGGTAGCGAAAGACGCGGTTGAGGACGTCGAGCGTCTCGCGCACCTTCTTGGCGTTCGCGTACGGGCCGAAGTACCAGACGCCCGGCCGGTGCCGCTCGCGCGTGAACATCACGCGCGGGTACTCGTCCTCGACCGTAACCGCGATGTAGGGGAACGACTTGTCGTCGCGCAGCCGGACGTTGAACGGCGGCCGGTGCCGCTTGACGAGGTTCTGCTCGAGGTGGAGCGCCTCGACCTCGCTGCCCGTCACGATCACCTCGACGTCGGTGACGCGCGCCGGCAGACTGCGGATCTGCGCGCGCCCGTCGGTCGTCTTCTGGAAGTACGAGCGGACGCGCGGGCGGAGCGACTTCGCCTTGCCGACGTAGAGGACGTCGCCGTCCGCGTCCCGGAACAGGTAGACGCCGGGCTTCGCCGGGAGCGTCTTGAGCTGGTTTTCGACACGGGCGGCCACGACGGCCACCGTAGCCAAGGGCTAGACCGTTACGGCCACCTGCTCGGGAGCGGCCCCGGCGACCAGCCGGCCGTCCTGGTAGACGCGCTCGATCCGCCCGGCGAGGTCGGCGAAGTCGAACGGATCGCCCGCGACGAGGACCAGATCGGCGCGCTTCCCCGGCTCGATCGTGCCGAGCTCACGGCTCAGACCCATCAGCTCGGCTGCGGTTCGCGTCGTCGCGACGAGCACGTCCTCCGGGCTCATGCCTCCGTCGGCCATCAGCTGCAGCTCCTCGAGGTTCGAGCCGTGCGGGACTACGCCGGCGTCGGTGCCCATCGCCACCTTGACGCCCGCCTCGACCGCGCGCCGGAAGGAATCCTGGTGCGCCTCGATCACCTCGCGCGCCTTCATCACCGCTGCCTCGGGAATGCCCGCGCCTGCCTCGGCCGCCTTGATCACGCCGAACGGCGCGACGAGCGTGGGAACGAGATACGCGCCGCGGTCGAGCATGAGCTCGATCGCCTCCTCGTCGAGGTAGATGCCGTGCTCGATCGAGCGCACGCCGGCGCGGACGGCGCTCTTGATCCCCTCGGTCGACTGCGCATGTGACATCACCCAGAGCTCCGCAGCGCGCGCCTCCGCGACGATCGCCTCGATCTCCGCGTCGTCGAACCCGGGCTGCTGCGGCTTGTCGCGAGGCGACAGGACGCCCCCAGAGGTCGCGATCTTGATCACCTCGGCGCCGGCGCGCACGAGCTCGCGCACCTTCCGTCGGCACTCGTCGGGCCCGTCGACGATCGAGCCGGGAGCGCCGGGATACTCGGGGAAGATCTCGGCCTGGGCCCCGGACGGGAGCCAGCCGTCGCCGTGGCCGCCCGTCTGGCTCAGCATCGTGATCGAGATCTGCACCCGCGGCCCCGGAACGATCCCGTCTGCGATCGCCTGCTTGACGCCGAGGTCGGCGCCGCCCGCGTCGCGCACCGTCGTGATCCCGATCCGCAGCGTCGCCTCGAGGTTCCGGATCGCGTCGTAGAAGCGGTACGAGAACGGCTCCTGCATCAGCCTCCAGACGTCGACGTGACCGAACATCACGTGGACGTGTGTGTCGAAGAGACCGGGCAGGAGCGTCGAGCCGCCGACGTCGACCCGCTCGTCGCCGTCGAGGCCCACGCCGACGTCGGCGATCAGTCCGTCGACCACAGCGACGTCGGCCTCTGCCACCGCCGCGCCTGTTCCGTCGAACACGCGTCCGCCGGCGAATACCGTCCTCACCTCGGCTCCCTTCGCTCGCTCGTGCTGGAGGGAAGAGCCTAGCGTCGGAGCTAGCATTCGAGCCCATGGAGGGCCAGTACGTCGCGTACACGTTCTACCGCGTCGATCCCGCGTGGCGGCGGCTGCCGGTCGGCGAACGGTCGGCGCACAAGGAAGCATTCGCGGAGCTCATCGACGACTTCGCCGAGCGCTTCGACCACCTCCGCACGTACACGACGACCGGAATACGGCCCGATGTCGACTTCTTCCTCTGGAAGATCACGGAGGACTACGAGCTCCTCGGCGAGCTGGGCCGAGCGCTCAATGCGTCGCCGCTGGCGGGCTGGCTCGAGACGCCGTACTCGTACCTCGCCACGACGAAGGCGTCGCAGTACACGAGCGCCCGCAAAGCTCGGAAGATCACGCCGCACGGCCTCCCCTACCTCGTGGTGTATCCGTTCGCGAAGGTGCGCCCGTGGTACGCACTCACCGAACAGGAGCGGCAGCGCGCGATGGACGAGCACATCCGGATCGGGCGTGAGGAGTTCCCCGGGATCAAGAACCACACGACGTACTCGTTCGGCATCGACGACCAGGAGTTCATGACCGCGTTCGAGTGCGAGGAGCCGGCCGACTTCATGCACCTGATGCTGCGCCTACGCGACAGCGAGGCGTCGCGCTACACCGAGCGCGACACGCCGATCTTCGTCGGCCAGCACGTTCCGGTGCGCGAGGCGCTCGCGGCGCTCGACGGCGTCGCTGCCCGCATCGAGGTGGAGCTCTAGGCGTACGTGTGCTGGTCGCGCCAGGTGCGCCACATGGCGACCCCGCAGAGCGCGAGCACGGCCACGAAGGCGAGGATCTCATAGCCGACGGCGCCGCCGTACCAGTAGACGCCCACGTCCGCGACCGCCACGACGGCCGCTCCGTAGAAGACCAATTGCGCGCGCTGTGACCACATCGAGATCCCCTCTCGCTGCTCGCGCCACACGAGGAAGATGAAATACGCGATCGCCAGGACGAAGGCAATGCGGACGAGGACGGCTAGAGCTACGAGCGTCTGCTCGAGTTGGAGCACGACGACCACGCCGGCGATCGCTGCAAGGATCAGCAGACCCCGCACGAACGGGTTGATGCGCGAGAAGAACCGGCTCATGTGGCTGTCAAGTACGCCCGCACCGCGAGCGCTCCTGCAACCAAGGTAGCGCCGGTGAACCAGGCGAGACGTCCGCGGCGCTCGGCCGGTGCGTACATCCACGGCGCGAGGACCGCGAGCAGCGAGAGCGTCCCGTACAGGTAGTGGAGCTTGTCGGCGGCCCGGTGATGGCTCGAGAGGAGCAGGAGCCCGAGGCCGACCTGAGCCACCAGCAGCGTCTGGGCGAGCGCGAGCAGGTGCGTCAGGAGCCCGCGCGGCTCGCTCCGGCGGTAGTACGTCCATGCCCCGACCGCAGCCGCCCCGAACGTCGCGGCGATGACTGCGAACGCGACGGCATGGTGGACGCCGACCATGGCGCGGCGGAGCCTATCGGCGCCGTCCGCCGCAGCCGGTGCCTGCCGTACGTCGCCGGTGCGCTCGCGCTACGACCTGTCTCCGGCAACGGCCTGGCAGGTCGTTGCACCGCGGCAGCGCTCCAGCCTGTCAAGCCGCGCGTGCACTGCGTCCACCTGGGCCGGCGACAGCTGCGGATAGATGTTCCTCAGCTCGTATGGGTCCGACTCGAGGTCGTAGTACTCACGCTCGCCGTCCGCGTACTCCACGTACATGGCATCCGGCAGCCGGAGGGCCTCGTACGTCGAGGGATTCCCGCTCCCGACCAGTGGCGCATCCGGCCCGGCCGCAGCTCCGAAGTCCGGCCCGTGGTGCTCGACGAGCGCGGCGTCGCGCCATAGGGACGCAGGATGTCCGCGCAGGAGCGGCACGAGGCTCTTTCCGTCGACGAGCGGCGACGCGCCGGCCTGGCCGAGGCGGACGAACGTCGGATACAGGTCGACGTTCTCGGTCACCTGCGTGACGTTTCGATCTGCGGGGACGTCCGGGCCGGTGACGACGAGCGGCACGCGGGTGTCCGTCTCGAACGCCGTCAACTTGCCCGGCGTCAACCGGTGGTCGCCCAGGTGGTATCCGTTGTCGGAGCTGAAGAAAATGTAGGTGTCATCGGACACCCCGTCGCGCCGAAGCCTCTTCTCGAGCGTCGCAATGAGGTCGTCTACTGCTTCCACCGACTGCGCGCGTTCGCGGTACGCAGCGTCGATTTGGCCGATCTGAGGAGGGGTCAGCAGCGGGTGGTCGCTCAGCCAGGACGGCTTGTCCGACACGTCCGGCTCGTTGAACGCCGGCGTGCGCGGCGCCTGCAGGCCGGGGAAGTCCGCGGCATCTCGCGGCGCCGACGTGTATGGCAGGTGCGGCGCGAACGTGGCGATCTCGAGGAAGAACGGCTTGCCCGCCGCGGATGCACGGTCGACGAACGCGCTGCCCCTGCGCGCGAGTACGTCCGTCAGGTACGAGCGCGGACCAGAGCCGTGGTGGACGAGCTTGCCGTTCTCGTTGAGGTTGTAGTTGAACTCCGCATAGGCGTTGCCGGCCACGTCCCACTCGGTCCAGCCGGGCGGGATGTAGAGCGGCTTGCCGTCGACGCGCCGCTGGGGCGTGTAGCCGTTGAGGTACTTGCCCATCAGGGCCGTGAGGTAGCCATGACTCTGCAGTCGCGTGGCGAACGTGTCGCTCTCCTCGGCGCGCGTGTGGAAGAGCGCGAAACCGCCGTCCGCGCCACCGTTCCTGAAGATGCCCGTATTGTGCGGATAGCAGCCTGTGAGGATCGACGCGCGCGAGGGGCAGCAGAGCGAGTCGGTGACCAGGTAATTCGTGAACGTCGTGCCCTGCGTCCGCAGCTTTTCGACGTGGGGCATGTACTGGACCAAGTTCCAGTCGAGGTCGTCTGTCAGAACGAAGACGATGTTCGGCCCATGGGCCGCCGGGCGGGCGCTCGCGCCGCCCGCAAGGCTGAATCCGATCAGTAGCGCCAGTGCTGTCAGCAGAGCCGTCCAGTAGAGCGGCTTGAACGTCAGGTCGGACCCCCGAGCTCGAGTGGCACAAATCGTAACCTTGCCCCCGGCTCAACACCTCGTGCCCGTTCCGATCAGCCCGCTACCGGTCCGGGTCCGGCGCCGGGACGGGGGGCGTTCCCTCGTCGGGCGGCGGGTACGCCTCGGGCACCTCGGCCGGCTGCGGCGGGTTGCCCTCATCCGGCGGCGGATACGGAGCGCTCGGCTCATTTGGAGTCACCATGAGTGTGTCCTGTACCGGAAGCCGTGCTTTGCGAATCCTCTCGTCCACGTCGGCGAGCCGCTCGGCGAGCTCGTCCTCGACGCGCTTCGCCTCCTGCTCGAGCTCCACGAGCCGTGCCCTAGCCTCGCGCTCGGCGGTCTTGTCGCCGCGCCACACGGCCTCGCCGAGTGCCTGGAAGGCCGGGCTCCGCTCGACCGCGATCGAGTCGAGCCGCGACCGCGTACGCCAGCGGCTGAACGACGCGTCGAATCGCGTCCGCCAGACCTCGGCTGTTGTCGCCGCGTGCGCGCGGCCGTCGGCCGCCAGACGGGAGGAGTGCTGCACCCACAAGCCGCCGGTGCGCCGAGTCGCCTCGGCGAGACCGGCGAGGACCACGCCCGCGACGAGCAGGAGGACGACGCCCCACGCCCAGCTCCCCGTCGCGAAGAGGCCGATCGCAGCGCCGAAGGCGGCGAAGCCGAGGCAGAGGAGCACGAAGCGCGTGGGCAGACCGAGCCAGCGCCGCTCGACGTTCTCGTGCACGCCGGGACCGGGAATGGTCTCGAGCAGCGGCAGCTCGGCCGCCGGAGCGCCGCAGTGCGGGCAGTAGCGCCCGCCGGGCGCAAGCGCCTCGCCGCACTTACGGCACGCGCTGTCCTCGATCGGCGATGCGTTCATGAGCGGCGTGTTCCCGTTGTTCCAGGGCTCGTAACGCCTCGGCAGCCCGCCTGCGGAGCGGCCCCACCTGCGCGCGGTAGTCGTCGTCGGAGATCTTGCCCGTGCGGTGGTCGAATTCGAGCTCCTTCAGCGCTGCGAGAGCGCGATCCCGCTCCTCCGCGAGCGCGAGCCGCCGGCGGGCCTCCGGCGAGAGCTCGTCCAGTCGGTCGCTCGCCGGAGAGGGGTCTCGGAGGAACGGACGGGCGACGAAGACGACGATGACAACCGCGAGCATCGCCGCGACCGCGAGCGCCAGGCCCACGTCAGATTCCCGCTGGAGCCGCGCCCGCCGCGTAGCGTGCGGCGAGTCGCCGCTGCTCGACCGCGTCGGGCCACATCGCGATCAGCGCGCCGGCGACGAACACGAAGCCGGCGGCCCAGATGAGGTTGATCAGCGGCTTTACGAACACCTTGAGGTCGATCTCGTTCGTGCCCTTCGGGCCCGGCTGAGCCGTCGTGAAGACGTCGCCGAGCGAGCGCGGATCGTGGTAGATCGAGGCGACGTTCGCCGGCCCCTCGATGTTGTAGTCGTTGACCCCCGGCGCGAGACGGAAGCGCTCCCCGTGACCGGACACGCCGACCAGCGCCCGGAAGCCTGTGTAGTTGGGGCCGCGCACGCCGGTGGTCCCGGCGTAGGTGAGCGTGTACCCGGCCGCCTGGATCGACTGCCCGGGGCGCAGCAGCTGCTCCCGCTGCGTCTGGTACGCGCTCGAGCCCGCGATGCCGATCGCGAGCAAGACGATCGCGGCGTGCACGATGTAGCCGCCGTACCGTCGCCGGTTGCGTCCGATCAGGCGGAAGATTCCCCCGGCCGCGGCCCGTCCGCGCACGAACTCGAGCACGATCGACGCCGCCACGAAGGCCGAGAACGTGTACGTGAGCAGACCCGGCCACGAGCTCCCGAATCCCAGCGCGAGCAGCGCGACGCCGGTGACGACCGCCACGCCGAACGGGATCACGAACGTCTTCCCGAGCGAGCGGAGCGACGCCCTCCGCCACGCCACGAGCGGCCCGATCCCCATGAGCAGCAGGAGCGGCAGCCCGAACGAGTGGAGGAAGAAGTCGTAGTACGGCTTCGAGACCGAGCGGGTCTCACCGCGAACGGCTTCGGAGAGGATCGGGTAGAGGACGCCCCAGAGGATCGTCAGGCAGAGGGCGACGAGCAGCAGGTTGTTGTACAGGAACGTCGCCTCGCGGGAGACCAGCGATTCGAGCTTCGTCTTCGTCCGCAAGAGCGGCAGGCGCCAGCGGATCAGCGCGACCGAGAGGACGACCATCAGCACGAGGAAGCCGAGGAACCAGCCGCCGATCGAGCTCTTCGAGAACGAGTGGATGGAATCGACCACGCCCGAGCGGGTGAGGAACGTGCCGAACAGCGAAAGGTTGAAGGCGAGCGCGACGAGGATCATGTTCCACACCTTCAACATCCCGCGCTTCTCCTGGATCATCACCGAGTGGAGGAACGCGGTCGCTGCGAGCCACGGCATGAGCGCGGCGTTCTCGACCGGATCCCAGGCGTAGTAGCCGCCCCAGCCGATCTCGACGTACGCCCAGTGGGCGCCGATCAGCTGTCCGACGCCGAGGAACGTCCAGGCAGCGAGCGTCCACCGCCGCGTGGCGACGATCCAGCGCTCGTCCGTGCGGCCCGAGAGAAGCGCGCCCATCGCGAAGGCGAACGGCACTGCGAGGCCGACGTAGCCGAGATAAAGCAGCGGCGGATGGGCGAGCATGTACGGGTTCTGCAGGCTCGGCACCATCCCCCGGCCGTCCGCGGGAGCCGGCTGGACGTTGAACGGGCTCGAGACGAAGCAGAGCATGAACGCGAAGAAGACGGCGATGAGCCCGAACACGGGCACCGTCCACGCGATCAGCTCACGAGAGCGGCGGTTGAGCCAGACGGCGACCGCCGCGTAGCCCGTGAGCACGAGCAGCCAGAGCAGGAGCGAACCCTCCTGGCCGCCCCAGAACGCGGACAGCGCGTAGCCGAGAGGCAGCTTGTGGCTCGTGTGCTGCCAGACGTAGACGAACGTCATGTCGCGGCGCCCGAGTGCGACGAACAGGATGACGGCCGCGATGAGTGTCACCGGGAACGCCGCGAGGAGCGCGTTCTGGGCCGATAGAGCGAGCCGCCGCTTCCGTTTCCACGCGGCGTAGGAGCCCGCGATCAGCGCGTATGCGACAAGGCCGAAGGTGAGGAGGAGTGCCGCGCGCCCGAGCGGGGCCATTACGCCTTAGACGTGTACTTCGAAGGGCATTTCGTGATCAGCGAACCGGGCTTCGCGACGAAGACGCCGTGCCGGAGCTGTCCGGCGACGACGACGTCGCGTCCCGTCTTGAACAGGTCGGGAAGGCTGCCGTGGTAGACGACCGGGACGTGTGCGGTCTTGGCGCTGCCGATGTCCGTGAGGCGGAAGCGGAGGCCCGCACGGTCGTATTCGTTTCCCTGCGGCCTGCCGACGACCTTGCCGACGAGCGTGACGTCACCGGCGTGGCCTGCGACCGTGCTCGGCGTGACCTGCGCGACGCCGTTTCCGGCGAGCGCCGTGTAGACCACGAAGACGGCGAGGGCGGCCGCCACCGAGAGTGCGATTACGAGCCGCGCAGGACTGGAGCCCACGCGCGCATCGTAGCCCTCACGCGCCGCGGGAGCGGCAGTGGTCGGCTAGCTCTTCGGCGTCTTGGCGGGCTTGCGTCCCGGGATGCGGTAGCCGTGCTCGTGGCAGAGCGCGCCGGGTGCATCCTCGGTGAGCGCGTCGCAGTAGCCCTTCCCGTACGCCGCCCGCAGGAACGCGGCGACGACGTCGAGATTCCAGTCCGTCACGTCGAGGGTCTCGCGCCAGAGGTCGGCGAGGCGGAGGTCGATGTCGAGCTCGAGAAGGTCGATCCTGGAGGGGCGCTTGGGCATGCCAAAAACGTAGAAACAGGGTCGGACGGCACAGTCGTCGAACGGCGCAATCGGACGGCATAGGCTCCCCTGATGGGGGAGATCCGGTACGGGCCCAGCGGGCTGCCTGACGCGCCGAGCTTCGAGCAGGCGTTCGCCGCACTCACGGCCGAGGGCTACCGCGCCTGCGAGGTCGGCTTCGTCAGCGGCTTCTGGCTCGACTACGAAACGGCGCCGGCATTCGGCGAGGCCGCCGTAGCCGCCGACGTCGTCCTCTCGGTGCACGCGCCGCTGGCCGCCTTCATGGGCCACGTCGACCGCGGCAAGAAGTTCAAGATGGCACTCGGCATGCTCGACCACACGGCCGGCCTCGCCGAGGCGTGCGGCGCGAAGCTGATCGTGTTCCATCCCGGATTCCTGCTCGGCCGCGAGCGCGAGCAGGCGATCGCGGACGTCGTCGACCAGCTGGGCGACCTGCGGGAGCGGCTCGAGGCGAAGGGACGGCTCGTTCCCTTCGGAGTGGAGGTGATGGGCCGCGTGCGCGATCTCGGGACCATCGACGACGTGCTCTCGATCGCCGCGCAGGTCGACTTCGTGCAGCCGGTTCTCGACTTCGCCCACATGCACGCGACGAGCGACGGCGCGTTCCTAGAGCCGGACGCCTTCGCCGAAGCCCTGGCCGGCGCCGATGCGGTGCTCGAGCCGGACGCCCCGTTCCACATCCACTTCAGCGACATCCAGTACGCGAACCGGAACGAGACGAAGCACCTTCCCTACGGCGAGGGGACGCTGCGCGTGGAGCCGCTGCGCGATGCGCTCGAGCGCTTCGACCGGCCGGCGACCGTGATCAGCGAGTCGCCTGACGCTGCCTCGACTCAGGCGATCGGCGCGGTGCTGCTGGGAGCGAGCTCGGCGAGCCGCTCCTCGTAGGACGCCGCCCCGTCCTCCCAACCGCGAGCCCGATAGAACTCGACGACGTGCTGGAGCCCCCAACGCTCCAACGCGCGGAGGTGAAGACCGCGCATCTCCGCGATCGCCTCGCACATCAGCTCCTCCGCCTCCTTCTCGTGCCCTTGCGCGGCGCGAACGATGCCGAGGGAGAGCTTCGTCGTGGAGATCGAGACCCGATCCTCGGGGCCGACCGACTCACGAGCGTGGAGGGCGTACCGCTCGGCCTCGTCGAGCCGCCCCAGGGAGACGTAGACCTCGGCCAGCGAGCGCTGGGCCTCGCACAGCCGGGACCGGTCGTTGAGGCCCTTCATCGTCCGCACGGCGTCGAGCAGCAGCTTCTCGGCGCGGGGGAGGTCGCCCTGCGCGGCTGCGCGGCGGCCGATCTGCATCGTCATGTTGGCCTCCGCGAGCCTGTTGCCCGTCTCCGCGAACAGGTCGCGTGCAGCCACGTAGGCAGCCTCGGACTCTGCATCGTTGCCGCGCCAGTTCTCGAGTGTCCCTCGGGCGGCCCAGGCGAGCGCCCGCCCGACGACGCTACCGCTGTCGTCGGCGAGCTCGCCGATGCGCTCGATGAGCGGCTCGGCCTCTGCGAAGTCGAGCTGCTGGATGTACCGCTCGGCCAGCGACATGGTGATGTCGAGCTCCTGGTCCTTCCTTTTCGCCGTGCGCGCTGCTTCGAGCGCGAGCTTCGCCCAGCGCTCGAACGACTCGCCGTCGCCGATCCAGTTGGACACCGCCGTTGCAGCACGGAAGGCCTCGAAGCGGATGTCAGGCTCTTCGTCTGCGAGCACGTCGACGGCCCGTTCGACGAGCAAGCCCGCGGCGGTCGCGTCGGCCCGCTGGTTGAGAACGGCTTCCGCGAGCGCGGTGAGGGCGCGCCCCTGCAGTTGCCGCTCGCCCGCCGCCTCGGCTGCGGCCGCTACCTCCTCCATCTCGACGATCACGGCCGGCATGTCGCCGAGACGCCACGCGGCCCGGGCGGCGAAGTAACGCCGATCCAGCGTCGGCGCGAGCTCGACTGCCCGCACGAGCAGGTTCCGCGCGCTGGCGAACGACTCGCGGGAGAGCGCCCGGCGGCCCGCACGCGTGAGCTCGCCGGCTGCCTCCTCGGCGAGGTCGGGCGGCGTGGAGCCGTCGAGCTCCGCCAGAAGTCGAGTCGCCTGGTCGAGGTGGAAGGCGCGGATCTCGACGAGCTCCTCTCCCGCCCGTTCCCGCAGCCAGTCCGCAAAGTGCAGGTGGAGGTCGGCCCGCGATCCCTTCGACAGGCCCGCGTAGGCGACCTCGCGAATGAGCACGTGCTTGAACTTGAACGCCTGCTCGCCGCTGATCGCCGAACGCTCCTCGTGGACGACGAGATCACGGAAGAGGAGGTCGTCGAGCACCGCGTCGACGTCGGGAACGTCCGGCGAGAGCCGCGCGAGCGCACCCCGGAGGAAGATGCGGCCCATCACGGAGGCGCGCTGGACAAGCCGTCGCGACGACGTCGGCAGCCGGTCGATGCGCGCCGCGATCAGGGCCTGCAGCGTGTCGGGGATGAACTCCTGTCCGCGCTCGGGGCGTTCCGCGAGTGCCCGGATGGTCTCCTCGACGAACAGCGGGTTGCCCTCGGCTTTTGCCAGGACGGCGTCCACGTCCACAGGTACGTCCACCTCGGCGGCGAGCTCCCGGACGAGTGTCGCTCCCTCTTCGTCCGGTAGGGCCTCGAGCTCGAACGTCACGGCTCGCAGGCGGCCGCCGCCCCACGCGGGGCGCACGTCGAGCAGCTCCGGCCGCGCCAGGCAAAGGAGCAGCACTGGCGCTGTGCGGACCCATGCGGCGAGGTGCTCGATCAGCTCGAGCAGCGGCTCTTCGCCCCAGTGGACGTCTTCGAAGACGAGCACGAGCGGCTGCGCGCCGGCGAGCTGCTCGGTCCACGAGCGTACCGCCCAGGCGATCTCCTGCTGGCTCCGCTCGCCTTCGACCGCCTCGAGCACGCCGACGGCGAGCCCGAGCAGGTCTGCGACCGCCTCGTCCTCGCACGTCTCCCGGAGCTTCTCGTAGGCCCGCTCGAGCGGGTCGTCGTCGCTGATGCCCGCGGAGGCCTTGACCATCTCCGCGACGGACCAGTACGTCACGCCTTCCCCGTACGGGAGACAGCGGCCCCGAAGCACGGTCGCACGCTCGAGCCCGTCGACGAACTCCCGGGCGAGCCGGCTCTTGCCGACCCCGACCTCGCCGTAGAGCGTGACCAGCGTCGCGTGGCGGTCGCGGACGGTGCGCGCGAACGTGTTCTCGAGCAGCTCGAGCTCAGACCCGCGGCCGACCAGCGGCGCCGAGAGCGAGCGCATCGGACGGCCCGTTTCGAGGGCTCCGACGACTCGGCTCACCGCGACCGGCTCGCGCCAGCCGCGCAGGTCGAGCGGCTCGAGCGGCTCGAGCTCGACGAGGTCGCGGACGAGTCGTGCAGCGGTTGGGCCGATGACGATCTCGTTCGGGCCCGCCTGTTGCTCGAGACGGGCAGCGAGGTTGACCGCTTCGCCGGTGGCGAAAGTCGAGTCGCTCTCGTCGGCGACGACCTCGCCGGACTCGATCCCGATGCGGACGTCGAGGCCGAGCTCGCCCACCCGATCGAGGGTCACGAGGGCCGCGCGAACCGCCCGTTCTGCGTCGTCCTCGTGTTGGAGAGGCACCCCGAAAGCCGCCATTACTGCGTCCCCGGCGAACTTCTCCACCGTTCCCCCATGCGTCGTGACGGTGTGCGACACCTGGTCGAAGAAGCGCCCCACGCGCCGCCGCACCACCTCGGGGTCGGCGTCCGCGAGCAGGTCGGTCGAGCCGACCAGGTCGACGAAGAGCACCGTGGCCCGCTTCCGTTCCACCATGATGCAATCGTAGTGACCGGGTTCCCTGGCTAGGATCGCGCGCGTGCGTTGGCTCGACGGAGCACGAGAAGTGGCGGAGGAGCCGGCCTAGCCGGCACCGGAGCGGGAAGCCGTGCTCGATCCCAAGGTCTTCAAGGCGTACGACGTGCGGGGGATCTATCCCGACGAGCTCGACGAGGCCGGCGCCGAGGCGATCGGCCGCGCCTATGTCGAGCAGTTCGAGCCGCGCCGGATCGCCGTCGGCCGCGACATGCGGCTCTCGTCGCCGGCGATGCAGGAGGCGCTGATGCGCGGCGCGGCGGTGGCAGGAGCCGACGTCCTCGATCTCGGCCTCGTCGGCACCGAGATGGTCTATTTCGCCGTCGGCTCGCTGGGGCTGGACGGCGGCGCGATGGTCACGGCCTCGCACAACCCGAAGGAGTACACGGGGGTGAAGCTCGTCCGCCGCGGCGCCCTGCCGGTCGGAGGCGAGTCGGGGCTTCTCGACGTCCGCGACCGAGCCGTGTCCGACGCAGACACGGCCGGTGTCAGACACCGTGAGGGAAAGGTCACGCAGGGCACGGTGGAGCCGTATGACATCTGGCCTGCCTACGTCGATCGAGTCTTCTCGTTCGTGGATGTGTCAAAGATCGAGCCACTCAAGGTCGTGATCGACGCGGCGAACGGGATGGCCGGCGCCATGCTCCCTCCGGTGCTCGAACGGCTCCCGATCGAGGCCGTTCGCTGCTACTTCGAGCCCGACGGCTCGTTCCCGAACCACGCGCCGAACCCGCTGCTGCCCGAGAACCGGGAGTTCGTGGTGCGCAAGACGCTCGACGAGGGCGCCGATCTCGGCGTCGCATTCGACGGCGACGCCGACCGCTGCTTCTTCGTCGACGACACGGGAGAGTTCGTCCCGGGAGACTTCGTCACCGCCCTCTTCGCCGAGAGTCTCCTCGCGAAGGAGCCCGGCGCGAAGATCATCTACGACGTGCGCGCGAGTCGCGCAGTTCCCGAGACGATCGAGCGCGACGGCGGCATACCGATCATGAGCCGCGTCGGCCATGCCTTCATCAAGGCGCGGATGCGGAAGGAGGACGCCGCGTTCGCCGGCGAGGTCTCGGGCCACTACTACTTCCGCGACTTCAGCCAGGCCGACTCGGGCGTCATCCCGTTCCTGCTGATGCTCGAGCTGATCTCGGAGAAGGGCCGGCGGCTGTCGGAGATCCTCGCGCCGCTGCGCTCGCGCTACTTCATCACGGGCGAGCTCAATACGCCCGTCCCGGACGTCGCGCTCAAGCTGCAGGAGTTGAAGGAGCAGTACGCCGACGGGCACATCTCGCACCTCGACGGGATCTCGGTCGACTACGACGACTGGCATTTCAACGTCCGCCCCTCGAACACGGAGCCGCTCTTGCGCCTCAACCTGGAGGCGACATCAGAGGAGCTCATGGAGCGTAAGCGCGACGAGGTGCTCGAGGTGATCCGCTCGTGAAACCGCCTTTCAAGTTCAGCGCGATGACCCGCGTCGGCTTCTCGGACACGGACGCCCAGGGGATCGTCTACTACGGTCGGTACAACCCGTACTTCGACCTCGCACGCGTCGAGTACCTCCGCTCACTCGGGCTCCTGCAACGGCGCGGCGAGGTCGGCGACTTCGTGATGCGAGCGAATGACGTCGAGTACTTCGCTCCGGCGATCTTCGACGACGAGATCGAGGTGTTCGTGCGCGTCTCGCGGCTCGGGCGCACAAGCGTCACGTTCACGTTCGCCGCCCACCGTCTCGCCGACGACCTCCTCATGGTGACGGCGCACCAGACGCTCGTCTACGTAGACCTCGCCGAGCGGAAGGCGTGCCCCGTGCCCGACGCGTTTCGCGAGCCCGTCCTCGCGTTCGAGGGAGACGATGTCGACACCTGACGCCGACGAACAGCTGCGGGAGACCGTTTCGGGGCTGGCTGCACGGGAGGACTGCGCGTGGGCCGGCATCTTCTTCGTCGAAGAACAGAGGCTCGTCCTCGGACCGGAGGCCGGCACGCCGGATCCGGCGCGTCGCACGACCGTTCCGGTGCTCTGGCGCGAGACGCGGGTCGCCGAGCTCGCCGCCGATGGGGAGATCGACGGGGCGGAGCTCGCAGCTCTGGCCGCCGGGATCGCCGATCTCTGCCTCGTCGGCTGGGACACCGGCGGCGAGGTGTGGCAAAGCTGACGTACCGCTACGAGGGCGTGACGCGGCGAGCGTCGAACACGTCGTCGATGTTGCGGAGAGACGAGAGCAGGCCGCGAAGAGCCTTGACGTCGCCGACCTCGGCGACGTACCAGTTCCGGGCCATTTGGTTCTCGACCGTCCCGCCGTAGGAGACGATGTTCGAGCCGTGCTCGGCGAACGTCCGAGCAACGTCCTCGAGCAGACGCGGGCGGTCCCAGGAGTCCACCGCGATCTGGACGCGGAAGCTCTGACTCCCGCCTCCCTCCCACTCGACCGGCGTGAAGCGCTCGGGGTTGCGGCGCAGGGCGCGCACGTTCGGGCAATCGCCGCGGTGGATCGTGATGCCCTTGCCGAGCGAGATGTAGCCGACGATGTCGTCACCGGGAACGGGTGTGCAGCACTTCGCGAGCCGTACGAGGACGTCCTCGACGCCGATCACGTTGATGCCGTAGCTCTCGCTGCCCGTCGCCTCTCGCGCGCGCGGCTTCTTGACCGGAAGCTGCTCCTCGGGGACCTCTGCGACCTTGAGCTGCTGCAGAACCTTGTCGACGATCTTCGAAGCGGTCAGCTTCCCGGAGCCGAGCGCGATGTAGAAGTCCTCGGCCTTCTTGTAGCCGGACTCTCGGATCACGCCCGCGAGCACGGAGGAGCCGGCGAGCTTCTTGTACGGCAGGTTCTGGCCCTTGAGGGCGTTCTCGAGCAGCTCACGGCCCTTCGCTTCGAGGTCCTCCTTCTGCTCGCGGGAGAAGAACTGCCGGATCTTGTTACGGGCGCGCGACGACGCGACGAGCGAGAGCCAGTCGCGGGAGGGCCCGCGCGCGGCGGACTTGCCGGTGAGGATCTCGACCCGGTCGCCGTTGCGCAGGCGATAGTGGAGCGGCACGATGCGCCCGTTCACCTTCGAGCCGACGGTGCGGTGGCCGACGTCGGTGTGAACGGCGTACGCGAAGTCGATCGGGGTCGCCCCGGCCGGCAGCGTCTTCACCTCGCCTTTCGGCGTGAAGACGAACACCTCTTCGTCGAACAGGTCGGTGCGGAAGCTCTTCACGAACTCGGCGGCGTCGGCCTCGTCGGCGTTGATGTCCATCAACTGCCGCACCCAGGTGTGCCACTCCTGGTCGGCGTTCTTCGGGCGACCCCCGTCGCGTTTGTAGACCCAGTGCGCCGCGACGCCGAGCTCGGCGGTCTGTTGCATCTCGTGCGTGCGCACCTGGATCTCGAGCGGGCGGCCTTCAGGTCCGATGACGGTGGTGTGGAGCGAGCGGTAGCCGTTGAACTTCGGCATCGCGATGTAGTCCTTGAAGCGGCCGGGCATCGGCTTCCAGAGGGAATGGATGAGGCCGAGCGCGCCGTAGCAGTCGCGCGTCCCCTCCTCGCCGTTGCGCTCGACGATCACACGCATCGCGGTGAGGTCGTAGATCTCGTTGAACTCGCGGCCCTTGCGAGCCATCTTGTCGTAGATCGAATAGAAGTGCTTCGCGCGGCCGGAGATGTCGACGGGGATGTCGACCTTTTCGAGCTCACGCAACAGCACGTCGGCGGCCTCGGCGACGTGACCTTCCCGGTCGGCGCGCCGCTCGGCGACCATCGTCTTGATCTCCGCGTACTTGCGCGGGTGGAGCGTCTGGAAGGCGAGGTCCTCGAGCTCCCACTTGAGCGCGTGGATGCCGAGCCGGTGCGCGAGCGGGGCGTACACCTCGAGCGCTTCGCGCGATTTCTGGATCTGCTTCTGCTTGCCGAGGTACTCGATCGTGCGGAGGTTGTGGAGGCGGTCGGCGAGCTTGACGAGGATGACACGGACGTCCTCGGCCATCGCCACCACCATCTTCCGGTAGTTCTCGGCCTCCGCCTGCTCGCGGGTCTGGAACTGGACGCGCGTCAGCTTGGTGACGCCGTCGACGAGAGAAGCGATCTCGTCGCCGAACTCGTCGCGCAACGTGCCGAGCTCGACCCCCGTGTCCTCGACGACGTCGTGGAGGAGCGCGGCGGCGATCGTCTGCTCGTCGAGGCGCAGTCCGGCGCAGATCGTCGCGACGCCGACCGGGTGCGTGATGAACGGCTCGCCCGAGCGGCGCTGCTGGCCCTCGTGCGCAGTGGCGGCGAACCGGAAGGCGCGCGTGACGAGCTCGACGTCGACGTCCTGGCGCTGCGCCGCGAGCTCGGCGAGCAACGCTTCCAGGAGCTCCTCGTGCCTCTCGCCTGCCGCAATCGCTGTCACTGTCTCAGTGTACTCGCGGTTTCCGAGCCTAACCCTCGGGGGAGGAACGGCCGTTAGAGAGACGAAATGACGCGTTCCATGACCGCATATCGCCGTTATCGCGCCGCCCTGCGGCTCGCGCTCGCGCTCGCTCAGTGCCTGAACGGCTCCGAGTAGACGAAGCGACCCTGCGGCACTTCCGCCTCCGGCTCGAGGACTGCGACCTGGAACGCCCAGTCGTAGAGCGCCTCCGGTGGAGGTAGCAGTCCGAGCTCATCGGCGCGGACGAAGCCGAAGCGCCCGTAATAGGTCGGATTTCCCTCGACGACCAGAAGCGGCTCGCCACGCGCACGGACGGCGTCGAGCGAGGCGCGGACGAGGGCCGAGCCGTGGCCGCGTCGCTGGTGTTCCGGCAGGACGCCGAGCGGCGAGAGCTGCAGCAAACGGGGTGACCCGCCCTCGAGCCAGTTCCACGTGTTCATCACGTGGCCGACCAGGGCGCCGCCCTCCTCTGCCACGAGCGAGAGCTCGGGCTCGTACCACTCGCTCGCGCGGAGCTCACCGGTGAGCCGTGCCACACGCTCGCCTTCGTCACCGAAGGCGGCTCGGTGAATCTTGGGAATCGTCGCCCAGTCGGCTTCGGTCGCGACTCGGATCACGCCGCTGCGGCGAGTGGCGGCTCGGCCGCAAACAGGTTGCGGAACCGTTGCGACTCGAGCAGGTCGCGGCGAGGGCCGCCGTCGACCACGCCAAGCTCGGCGAAGATGGCCGTCGCTTCGGGGTCGCGGGCCGCAACCGGCTTCCGCCATTCCTCCGTCAGCCACTCCCGCAACTCGAGGCAGCGCGGCGAGCTCGGGAACACGCGCCGGACGACGAGCTGCGGTGCCACCGTGCCGTTCCAGCGGTTCTCCTCCAACCGGAAAGCGACGTCGTACGGGGTGTTCGGCGTGAGCAGCTCGAGTCGAGAGCCTTGCCCGAAGGCGATCGCGCTGCCGGCGTCCCGCCCGTCTCGCCGGACGCGGAAGCGGAGGTGCTTGCCGTCGCCGACGGTCGCGAGCTCGGCCAGCCCACAGTGGGGAGCGAGCAGCGTCGGCGCAGGATTGCCGAGTCCGAACGGCGCAAGCCGCGCAAGCTCGGCGCAGAGCGTGAGGGAGAGATCGGCTCCGCGTGCGACGACGGCGTCGATCGACGTGACCGGCTCGAGGTCATCCTCGTCGAGCACGGCGGCGGCTTGCTGCGCGAATGCCTCGCCAAAGGCTTGGACGTTCTCCCCGGCGATCGACAGCCCGGCCGCGGCGCGGTGGCCTCCCCAGCGCCCGAGCAGACCTGAGCAGGCTCCGAGTGCGGCATGCAGGTCGAACGACGGGATCGAGCGTCCGGATCCCTTCCAGTCGCCGTCGGTGCCCGCGATGAGGACGACCGGACGGTGGTAGCGCTCGACGAGCCGCGAGGCGACGATGCCGATCACACCCTCGTGCCAATCGGCTCCGGCCACGGCATAGGCGCGTCGCGCCCGCCGCTCGGGCGGCCAGGCCTCGACCTGCGCCACGGCCTCCCGGAGAATCCGACCCTCGATCGCTTGGCGTTCACGGTTGAGCTCCTCGAGCGAGTCGGCGAGCCGTCCCGCTTCGGGCTCGTCCTCGGTGAGGAGGAGGTCGAGGGCTTCGCGCGGGTGCCCGAGTCGTCCGGCCGCGTTCAAACGCGGCGCGAGGCGGAACCCGACGGCTCCTGGATCGACCGTGGCGGGATCGACGCCTGCGCGCTCCATGAGCGCACGCAGCCCGGGCTTTGCCGTACGAGCGAGGGCGCGCAGACCCGCAATCGTGAGCGATCGATTCTCGTCGACGAGCGGGACGACGTCGGCGATCGTCGCCAGAGCGACGAGGTCGAGGTGACGCCGGGGAACCTCCGAGTCGATGCCGAAGAGAGCCTGTCCGAGCTTGTAGACCACTCCAGTGCCGCAGAGCTCCGGAAACGGGTACGCGGAAGGGCGAGTGGCGACAATCGGACAGTCCGGCAGCGTCTCGCCCGGACGGTGATGATCCGTGACGACGACGTCGAGGCCACGCTCCCTTGCCTCTGCCACTTCGGACGCGGCGGTGATTCCGCAGTCGACCGTGAGGACGAGCCCACAGCCGTCGTCCGCGAGCCGGGCGAGCGTCTCGCTGCGGACGCCGTAGCCCTCGTCGAATCGGCTGGGGAGATGCCACGCGACATCAGCACCGAGCTCGCGCAGCAGGAGAACGGCAAGCGCGGTGGCGGCTATCCCGTCGACGTCGTAGTCGCCGTGGACACAGATCCGGCGGCCGGACTCCACCGCGGCGCGGATCTGCTCGCACGCAACGGCCATGTCGCCGAGGAGAAAGGGGTCATGCGGAGGCTGCTCGCCGTCGAGGAAGCGCCGCGCGACAGCTGGGTCGGAGTAGCCGCGGCGAACGAGGACGGCGGCGGTCAGCTCCGAGATCCCGAGCGCACGGACGAGCTCGCGCTGGGCGGCGGGCGGGCAGTCGGCGAGTGTCCAGGTGCCTTCGTGCATGTGCAGCCAAGCTACGGGGACGGGCGGACGGAATCGGTCGCGGCACCCGGCCGGAAGCGACAGGCGGATCGCGATTGCCGGGCTCTTGTGACGGAGCCGCGACACACTCGTGTCCAGTGGCGCGGCACGCTTCACCGGTCCCCGGGTGGGTGGGGGTTCGGGATGGAGTAGAAGAAGCCATGGCCGCCCCCTCGGCAGCCGAGTTACGACGCGAGTTCCTCCGCGATCCCGAGGTCGCCTTCCTCAACCACGGATCGTTCGGCGCGTGCTCGCGGCCGGTTTTCGGGCGCTACCAGGTCTGGCAGCGTGAGCGGTGAGCGCTCTTCGAGCACGACCGGATCGAGATCCCGGCCGGCGGCGCGGACAACGACCTCCTCCGCCTCTCGGTCGCCGCGTACACGACGCGCGACTAGATCGACCGCCTGCTAGCCGCCCTCGTTCGGGAGCTTGACGCCGAGCACGGTCAGAAGGACGAGTAGGCCGAGTCCGACCAGCCAGTACGCGAGCACGCGACGTGGATGGCGCGACTCCCGCAGCGAGTCGAGTGCGATCTTGCCCCAGAGGAGGACGAGACCGACCGCGGCAGCTCCGCCCACCACGATGATCGGCGCCAGATACGCCGCTTTTTCGAACGGCCACGCGAGCGCCCAGGCCGTCAGAGCGACGAGCCCCAGCACGATCGCGAGCGCGGCCGGATAGCGGAGTAGCCGCATGTGGTCAGGGTACGCTGCCGCCGTGGAAGCGGCCGGCAACTACCACTCGGGCGACGACTACGTCGTCGAGTTCCTCGGCTACCGCTTCTCGTTCAGCAGCCAGGACTTCGAGGAGCGGGTCACCGCGGCGGCGGTCAGGCTCGGGCTCGTGTCCGGCCCCGAGCTGGACGAGGACGAGACCGCCGACCTCGTGGAGCTCGTCGAGCGCGACGCGATCGAGACGCCCCGCAGCGCGCTCGGGGAGTACCTCGTGCGCCACTGGGACGCGCTCGCGCTCGTCCGCGGCGAGTCGCTCGTCTACTGGCTCAAGAAGCTCGTCTTCCGCGGCGCCTGGCTCGACCACCGCGTCAAGGAGGGGCTGCTCGAGGTGGACTGGGACGACGAGCGTCAGGACTTCACGTTCGCCGACACGAACGGCGGCCGTGCGCTCCTCGAGCTCCTCCCCACGCCGAGCTGGCACGAGCTCCAGTACCGCAGATGAGCGTCCCTCGCTGGTATGTGATTGCGCTGCCGGCGTACCTGGCCGGCCTTCTCGCGCTCGACACGCAGGTCTCGCTCCACGGTCAGCTCGCGCTCGGCGCGCTCACGTTGGCCGTACTGGCGATGGCACTGCGGCCGCTGTCGACCCTCGTGCGCGCCCAAACCGTCGGAGTCGTGCTCTTCGCCACGGTCGGAGAGGTGACGGGCTCGCTCGTCTGGGGCGTCTACCACTACCGCCTCCACAACCTGCCGCTCTTCATCCCGCCCGCCCACGGGCTCGTCTACCTGAGCGGAGTGGCGCTGAGCCGGAGCCTCCGCGCCCGCGCGGTCGTGTGGGCGGCGGCGGTCGGAGCCGCGACGTGGGGACTCGCCGGCGTGACCGTGCTGCCGCGGCTCGACGTCGCCGGCGCCCTCGGCGTGCCGCTGCTGCTCGTCTTCCTCTGGAAGTCGCGCTCGCGGGCGACCTACGCCGGCGTCTTCCTCGTCGTCGCGGCGCTCGAGCTCTACGGGACGTCGATCGGGACGTGGCGGTGGGCTTCGACGCTCCCCGGGTTCGGAATCCCCGACGGCAACCCCCCGAGCGGAGTCGCCAGCGGCTACGTCTGGTTCGACGTGATGGCGCTGCTCGTCGCGCCGTGGCTCGTCTCTGCCGCCGGCGGAACGCTGAACCCGAAGCGCTGGACGCGTTCGTCGGGCGTCTTGCTCAGCTCGATCCGCCGCAGGGAGCCGATGGGAACGATGAGCGCGTCTGGCGCGTCGTCGCGCGCATCCGTCACGTAGAGCGTCACCATTCCGAAGCCGGGCTCGGGCTCGATTCGCTCGAGGACGAACCTCGACCTGTCCGCAAGCTCGACCTCCACGAGCGGCTTCTCGACGCCGTTGACCTCGGCGAAAGAGGCGATTGCTTTGTGGATCCGCTCGACGAACGCTTCGTGTGGCGGCTCATCGACGGGCGTCCAGAGATCGGGCACGTACCGACCCTAACTAGAAGAGCCGCGCGTCAGTTTCCGGCTCTGCAGCGTGGCCGAGATGCGCGCGGCCGAGCGCGGTGATCGTGCGGCCGCGCGGTGTCCGCTGGAGGAAGCCGAGCTGGAGGAGGTACGGCTCGTAGACGTACTCGATCGTGTCGGGTTCCTCGCCGAGTGCCGCCGCGAGCGTGTTGAGGCCGACCGGGCCGCCGCTGTACTTCTCGGCGATCGACCGCAGAAGCTCTCGGTCGAGCCGCTCAAGCCCCGCCTCGTCGACCTCGAGCAACTCGAGCGCCTCGCGCGCGATCGCCGTCGTGATCGCGCCCTCGTGGCGCACCTCGGCGACGTCCCTGACGCGACGCAGGATCCGATTCCCGACCCGGGGCGTGCCGCGAGCCCTGCCCGCGATCTCGTCGGCGGCCTCGTCGGCGATCTCGACGCCGAGGATCCCGGCCGAGCGGCGCACGATCGTCGCGAGCTCGCCGTCCTCGTAGTAGTCGAGCCGGAAGGTGATCCCGAAGCGGTCGCGGAGCGGCGAGGTGAGGAGTCCCGTGCGCGTGGTCGCGCCGACGAGAGTGAACGGCGGCAGATCGAGCGTGAGGGTCCGCGCGGCCGTCCCCTGCCCCATCACGATGTCGAGCCGGAAGTCCTCGAGCGCCGGGTAGAGGATCTCCTCCGAGGCACGGCTGAGGCGGTGGATCTCGTCGACGAAGACGACGTCGCGCGCCTCCACGGCCGTCAGGATCGCCGCGACGTCCTTGCGCTCGAGCGCTGGTCCGGCGACCGAACGGATGCCGACGCCGAGCTCCTCGCGGATGATGTGCGCGAGGCTCGTCTTGCCGAGCCCAGGTGGCCCGACGAGCAGCACGTGGTCGAGCGCCTCGCCGCGCCCTTTCGCCGCGTCGAGCGCGATGGAGAGCTGCTCCTTCACGCGGGCCTGGCCGACGAACTCGTCGAGCCGGCGCGGCCGGAGGCTCCGTTCGACCTCCTCCTCGTCGTCGCGGAGGGACGGGGTCAGGAACTGCGTCGTCGTGTTCATGCAGCTCGTTTCAACGCGAGCCGGACGCGTTCCTCCGGCGGTAGGTCCGGATCGACGTCGGAGAGGGCGCGCTCGGCGTCGAGCAGCGACCAGCCGAGCTCGACGAGCGCGTCGCGCGCGACGGCGTGGTGATCGCCGTCGCCGTCGGGCGCCGGTGCGAGCGACGGATCGCCGAGCTTCTCCTTCAGCTCGAGCACGATCCGCTCCGCCGTCTTCTTGCCGATGCCGGGGATCGCCTGGAAGCGCGCCGAGTCGCCGCGCACGATGGCCCGGCGAAGGTCCGACACCGGCGAGCCGGAGACGATCGCGAGCGCCACCTTCGGACCGACTCCGCCGACGGCGAGGAGCTGGATGAACAGCTCGCGCTCACTCCGGTCGGCGAACCCGTAGAGCTGGAGCGCGTCCTCGCGCACGTGGAGGTACGTCTCGACCGTGATCTCGTCGGCCGAATCGCCTTTCCGTACGGCGGTGGGCGTCGCATGGACGAGGTAGCCGACGCCGCCGACCTCGAGCACGAGCCCCTCCGGCGTATTGGCGGCGGGCTTGCCGCGGAGGCGCGCGATCACGGATGCAATCTACGCACGAGAACGGACGTTCCCTCTACCCCGCCGCGCGCAGGAGCGGCGGCGCGAGCGCGTGGCAGATCGCGACCGCCAGCGCGTCGGCGGCGTGGTGCGGGGTCGGAAGCTCGGCGAGCCCGAGGAGCATCTTCACCATCCGCTGCATCTGCGCCTTCTCGGCGCGGCCGTAGCCGCAGATCGCCTGCTTGACGCTCGCGGGCGCGTACTCGCGGCAGTCGACTCCCGCGTTGGCGGCCGCGACGAGCACGGCGCCGCGTGCCTGCCCGACGGAGAGCGCGATGCGGGCGTCGGCGCCGACGTAGGACTCCTCGAGCGCCACCGCATCCGGCGCGTGCTCGGCAATGAGCTCCGCCACGGCGTCGTGGATCGTCTTCAAACGGAGGACGGTGTCCTGTCCGGCGGGCGTCGACCAGCAGCCGTGCGCCACCCCCCTGAGGCGGCCTCCGCTTTCTAGGACGATTCCGTACCCGCAAGCAGCAGTCCCCGGATCGATGCCTACGACCTTCACGACAGAAAGCTACGGACCCGGTCGGACGAATCGTGTTCGATTCCTGATCGGACACCGAACGTCTCCGACAGCGAGCTGTCGGGTGAGAGGACGCTCGGCCAGGCGAGCGCCCTTTCGTCGGTGCGCGTTTCCGCATGGCTTCCTTCCTGATGGGGTCGCGCCCGGAACTACTCCTCGTCTCCCCAGTACTCCACCGCGGGGCCAGGTCTCGCGAACATGATGTCGTCGTCCTTGGCGTCTTTCGCCAGAACTTTTCCCGTGTCGAGGTACTCGATGACTTCGCCCGGAGTCATCGAGGAGAGCATGAGAACGCGAATCGGCGAGTCTGTTCGGTTGATGATCTGATGCGCGCCGTCCTTGCCTCGCGGAAAGCAGACGACATCACCTTCCTTCAGCACATGTTCGCCCTCGACTGTGCGGAGCGTCGGTTCGCCGCGGAGCACGATCACCCATTCCTCGTTCAGGTAGTGCGTGTGATACGGCCAGAGCCTGTTGCCAGGCTCGACCTCGGACATGGTTGCGCCGATCAGCTCGCCGCCGACGCGTTGACCGACGAGCGTGGCACTGATGCGCCAACCGTCGCGATCCCTCGTCCCATCCCACTCGTCACTGTTGAGGTTGAAGGTTTTCATGTGGCGAACCTAGCTCGATTGCGCTCAGGGATCATTCCCGAACACTGGCCCAGTCGAGCTTGCTGTCGCCAGAACGTCGATCTACCCTCCTTGATAGATGCGCCTCGCCGATCGAATCCGACGCTGGTGGAAACCGGCCCAGTGGCGGGACGAGCATCCCGAGGAGAGCGAAGGCGAGGATCGCGCTCTTAGCGAGGAACAGCGGCTGGGGAACAGTGCCGCCCCTGCCGCTCAGGAAAGGTACGGAGACGAACTCGCCAAGGGACCATCGCGGCGGATGTAGCTAGTCCGACCGGCAGTGGAAGCAGGGTTCATTCCCGAACACTGGCCCAGGCGAGGGCCAGAGCAGCGTCGACCCTCCCTCACGTTCATGGACAGGAGGGAGTCGACGGTTCGGACGCGCCGGTCGCCTTGGTCGGTTCCGACTCGACCAGCCTTCCCGTCCAGAGAACGCGCCAGATCTTCCCAGGAACGGCGCGGAACCCGGTGTGACGGACGATCTTCGCTGCCTGCCGCCCGGCGAAAAGCGCCCCGATCAGCCCGATGATCGTTTGCACGATCGCGATGGCGATCGTGATCGATCCGGCGGGCCGGTCGGCGAAATAGGAAACGAGCGGCGCCAGGAGCCAGATGGGGATCCACCAAATCCCGATCAGGACCAGGCCAAGCCGCAACCGGAAGACCGACACCTGCTCCACCGACCGAGAATGACAGCCGCCGGAGACGTAAAGGTCGGAGACCGCGAACTCCTTCCCGAACACTGGCCCGGGGAACCGTCTCCTCACCAGGGCGAGACGGTCGTCCCACCCCACTCTTCCGGCTCGACGTCGCGGACCGTCTGAGTCAACTCCCAGCGGTGTCCTCCGATGTCCTCGACGATGCCCGAGCGCTCGCCGTAGTCCCAGGTCGTCAGGTCCTCGACGACACGTGCGCCCCGCTCACAGGCGCGGGCGAATGCTGAGTCCGCGTCGGCTACACGCACTTTGATCAGGTGTGTGTAGCCGTTGCCGTCTGGCGCACCGCGATCCCCACCGACATCTGCGACCACAATGGCTGCGTCCACCCCGACTCGCATCTGGGCTCGGTGTGCATCACCGATCCGCACTCGCTCTTCGAAACCGAACGCCGCCTCGAGCCACGCGACAGCGGCCCGCACATCCGGATACACCAGCACCGGTGTAACCGTGGCAGGTGGCGCAGAGCGATTGCTCAACATCCCGCAAACGCTAGACGACCACACGGCTCGGGGTCATTCCGAACAATGGCCCAGGCGAACGGGCTGTGACTTGAGTCGCTACCAGCCGTAGGCCAACGCAAGCGGGCGGGCGACAAGACAGCACGAAGCGCGACCGAGACCGCGTCTCGGTCGCGCGGAGTTCGTTCTCGGTCGCGGGCGTCAGCCTGCGACCGACTCAAGGACGCGCTCGGGGATGTCGAAGTTCGCGTAGACCTCCTGCACGTCGTCGTTCTCCTCGAGCTGGTCGATCAGGCGCAGGATCTTCTTCGCCTCGCCCTCGTCCTCGACGGGGACCGTCGTCTTCGGCAGCATCGTCAGCTCGGCCGACTCGATCTCGAAGCCCGCGTCTGCCACCGCTTCGCGCACCGTGGCGAGCTGCTCGGCTGCGGAGAGCACCTGGAAGCTCGAGCCGTCGAGCGAGACGTCGTCGGCGCCGCCCTCGGCCGCGGCGAGCATCAGCTCGTCCTCGTCGGTTCCCTCGGCCGGCACGAGCACGAGGCCGCGCCGCTCGAACAGCCACGCGACCGCGCCGGGGGTGCCGAGGTTGCCGTCGTTCTTGTCGAAGGTGTGCCGTACCTCGCCCGCGGTGCGGTTGCGGTTGTCGGTGAGCGACTCGACGATCACCGCGATGCCCGCCGGGCCGTAGCCCTCGTAGACCACCGTCTCGTAGGCGGCGGAGTCCGAATCCGTGCCCGCCCCCTTCGCGATCGCGCGGTCGATGTTGTCCTTCGGCATCGAGGCCGCCCGCGCCTTCTCGATCGCGTTCTGGAGCGCCAGGTTGCCGGCTGGATCCGGCCCGCCGTCCCTCGCCGCGACGATGATCGCGCGCGTCAACTTCGAGAAGAGCTTGCCGCGCTTCGCGTCTGCGGCGCCCTTCTTGTGCTTGATCGACGACCACTTGCTATGCCCGGACATGTCCCTCCTCTCGCACGATGTTCAGGAACCGCTCGTGGACGCGCGTGTCGTCGGTCAGCTCCGGGTGAAAGGCGGCGACGAGGAGCCTTCCCTCGCGTGCCAGCACCGGATGGCCTTCGACCTCCGCCAGCACCTCGACGTCCGGCCCCGCTTCCTCGAGCCACGGCGCGCGGATGAAGACGGCGCGGAGCGGCCTTTCTCCGTCGGCGACAACAAGGTCCGCCTCGAAGCTGCGCACCTGCCGGCCGAAGGCGTTGCGACGCGTGCTGTAATCGCCGACCCCGAGGTGGTCGCGGTCGAGGACGATCATCCCCGCGCACGTCCCGAAGATCGGGCCGCCGAACGCGCGTACCGCCTCGTCGAGGCCGTAGAGCCGCATGAGCCGGCCGATCGCGGTCGACTCCCCGCCGGGGATGACGAGGCCGTCGAGGCCGTCGAGGTGCCCCGGGAGCCGAACCTCTACCGGCTCGGCGCCGAGGCGCCGCAGCACGGCGGCGTGCTCCCGGAAGTTTCCCTGCACGGCGAGGACGCCGATCCTGAGCGCCTTGTCCATGGCTTCCGATGGTAATCGGAGCTACGCCGGCGCCGAGACGGCCGGCGAAGCGGTAGCCCGGTGTCGACCGAGGACGCCGAGTAGAACGAGCCAGAAGCCGAGCAGCCCGAAGCCGAGCGCCGGCGCCCAGGGGCTCACGTGCGGCGGAACAGTTCCCGACGCGAGGTCCCCGGCGATGCTGGTGGGCTGGCCGACGAGGTAGTGGATCGTCGCTCCGAAGAAGCCGATCGTCGCGTACACCGCCCAACTCGAGCGCCTCGTCGCGTACGCGATCAGGACGTACACGAGCGCGACGGCCGAGATCAGCGCCCAGTGGAAATCGGTCGTGTGCCACCAGCGCAGGAGAGGTACGCCGATCAGCAGGCCCCCGACGAAGTGCAGCCAGAAGGCGGACGGCGAGCTGCTGACGCTGCCCGCAAGCAGGTAGAGGAGCCCGATCGCGAGCGTCACGATGTACGTCCAGGTGCCCCCGCCCGAGATGAAGTCGGTGACGAAGAACCAGCCGACGACCGTGGTGATGAGCGCGATGAACGGGAAGCCCGATCGCAGCAGTTCGACGCTCGCCGCCACGAGGATGAGGAACTCGAGCGAGAGGTGGGCAAGGGACCAGCCGCCGAAGGCCGAGTTCCAGTGCTGGAGCCAGCCGAACCACCACCACGCCAGGCCGACGAAGATTCCCCACGCGATCACCGAGACGAAGGAGAAGATCCCGGCCGCGACCCAGCGCCCCCGGAAACGCAACCCCTCCGCGATCAACCGCAGCACGACGAACACGAGCAGTCCCCAGCCGGTGAGCCAGCCCTTGCCGTAGTGGCCGTTGAGGTACAAGAGCGCCGCAATCGCGGCGCCGAGGACGGTCAGCCCTCCCGTATAGACGAGGAAGGACGACGTCTTCCAGACCGGCTTGCGCGGATGCACTCCGGGCGGATCATCCGCCGGGCGCCGGACGGACTACCAGCCGCGCGTCTCGAGCAGCTCGCTCGGATCGAGCGAAGCCGACGAGATGCCGACCATCGGCTCGCCGAGGCCGGCCGAGACGCGGGCGAGGATCTCCGCATCCTGGAAGTGTGTCGTCGCCTCGACGATCGCCTTCGCGCGCCGTTCCGGGTCGCCCGACTTGAAGATGCCCGAGCCGACGAAGACACCGTCGGCGCCGAGCTGCATGCAGAGCGACGCATCGGCGGGCGTCGCAATACCGCCCGCGGTGAAGGTCACGACCGGAAGCTTTCCGTTCTCGGCGACCCACTTGACGAGCTCGTACGGTGCGCGCAGCTCTTTCGCCTCCGAGTACAGCTCCTCCTCACGCAGCGCGCCGAGCCTTCGGATGTGGCCGAAGACGGAGCGCATGTGCGTGACTGCGTTGACGATGTCGCCGGTGCCCGCCTCGCCTTTCGTGCGAATCATGGCCGCGCCCTCCGCGATCCGGCGGAGCGCCTCGCCGAGGTTCGTGCAACCGCAGACGAAGGGGACGGTGAACTGCCACTTGTCGACGTGGTGCTCGAGGTCGGCCGGCGTCAGCACCTCCGACTCGTCGATGTAGTCGATCTCCAGCGCCTGCAGGATCTGCGCCTCGGCAAAGTGGCCGATGCGGCACTTCGCCATGACCGGGATCGTCACGGCCTCCTGGATCTCCCCGATCTTCTGCGGATCGGACATGCGCGCCACGCCGCCGTCACGGCGGATGTCGGCCGGGACGCGCTCGAGCGCCATCACCGCGCACGCCCCCGCCTCCTCGGCGATCTTCGCCTGCTCGGCGTCGACGACGTCCATGATCACGCCGCCCTTGAGCATTTCGGCGAGACCACTCTTGACCCGCATCGTCCCGTACTCGGCCATCCGCGTGAGTGTAGCCGGGCGCTTTGCGCTCGCGGCCTGATAGAAGAACGTCTCGTGGAGCCGTGGTCACGAGAGCCGGTGGGGCGCTTCGAAGAGCTCGAGATCGAGAGCGAGCTCCTCCGCGGCAACCCGCTCGGCGACCCGCACGTCCGCCCGCTCTGGGTCTACCTGCCGCCCGCGTACGACGCCGAGCCCGACCGCCGGTTCCCGTCGATCTACCTGATCCAGGGCATGACCGGCCAGCTCGACATGTGGCGGAACCGGTCGCCCTTCCGCCCGACCACGCCCGAGCGGATCGACCGGCTCTTCGCGGAGGAGGACTGCCCGCCTGCGGTCGTCGTCGCCGTCGATGCCTGGACCTCGTACGGCGGCTCGCAGTTCATCGACTCGCCCGGCACGGGGCGCTACGGCGAGTACCTCTGCGAGGAGGTCGTCTCGTTCGTCGACTCCCGCTACCGGACGCTCGCCGAGGCCGGGCACCGCGGCCTGACGGGGAAGTCGAGCGGGGGCTACGGCGCGATGGTCGTGCCGATGCTGCGGCCGGACGTCTTCGGCGGGCTCGCAACACACGCCGGCGACGCGCTCTTCGAGCTGTGCTACCTGCCCGAATTCCCCGACACGGTGCGTGCGCTCCGCGACGAGTACGACGGCTCCTACGACGCCTTCTGGGAGGACTTCCACTCACGGCCGGCGCTGACGAAGAAGTCCGACATCGTCCTCGTCAACACGTACGCGATGGCCGCGTGCTACTCGGCGAACGAGGACGGCTCGGTCGACCTCCCGTTCGACACGGCCACCGGGATGCTGCGCGACGACGTCTGGCAACGGTGGCTCGCCTGGGACCCGGTGCGGATGGCGCGACGGCACGCCGACGCGCTCCGCAGCCAGCGCGCGATCTACATCGACGCCGGCACGCGCGACGAATGGTTCCTCGACCTGGGCGCCCAGGCGTTCCGGCGCGAGCTCCAGGCGCTCGGGATCACGGACGTCTTCTTCGAGCTCTTCGACGCGGGCCACGGCGGGATCGAGTACCGCTACCCGCTCGCGATCCGCTACCTCGCCGAGCGCCTGCAGTAGCGCACGGCCGCGTGTGACAGTCGCGGCTTCTGCGACGTATAGGGGCTGGGATGCAGCGTGCACTCCTCCCGGCGAGCGCGCTCGTCCTCGTCGTCACCGCCTGCGGCGCCGGCTCCGCAACGCCGGCGCCGCGGGTGACGGACCGCTCCGGAGAATCACCCCAAAGGGGGAACTCGATCGGGGCCAACGTGAGGTTTCGGTAGAAAGTCCTCACACTCCCTCCACGGCTCCGGAAGACCTCTCTTATCGCAGCCGCACCGCCTGCCGACACACACAGTAGAAGTTGCCGTCAGCGAATCAGGGGGTTCAAAAATGGGTCGCACACGTCGCGTTCTCGTCATCGACGACGACCGGCTGCTCTGCGAGCTGGTCAAGACAACGTTCGAGCTGGAGGGGTTCGAGGTGGGCGTCGCGTACGACGTGATCGGGGCCGAGCGCGTGCTCGTCGAGTCGCGTCCGGACGCGATCCTGCTCGATATCGGACTGCCCGGGATCGACGGGATCTTCTACCTCGAGCGGCTGCGTGAGACGCCGCAGACGCGCAAGATCCCGATCGTCGCGATCAGCGGCTCGGAGGAGGCCGGGCGCTCGGCCAAGGCAGCGGGCGCCGAAGCGTTCCTCCGCAAGCCGTTCAGCCCGCTCGAGTTGATCGCGCTCGTCACGCCTCTGATCCCGGAGGGCCAGGACGTGGCGGACGCTCGCCCTGACACGGTCGACGTGGCGGACCTGAACCGGCTGATCGAGATCGGCCGCCGCCAGCACCAGCTCCTGACGGAGGCCTACGCGCAGACGGTCGCCGTGCTCGCGTCGGCGCTCGAGTCACGGGACTTCGGCACGAGCCGGCACTCACGCCGGGTCACGTCGTATGCGACCCGGCTCACGCTCGAGGTCGCGCCGTCCCTGCTCGACGATCCGAGCCTCGAATGGGGCTTCCTCCTCCACGACGTCGGGAAGATCGGCATCCCCGACGGAATCCTGCTCAAGCCGGGCCGGCTGACCGCATCCGAGCGCCGGCGCATGCAGGAGCACGCAGAGCTCGGCGAGCGCCTGCTCGCCCACGTGCCGCTGCTCAACCAGGAAGGCGCGCGCGTCATCCGCTCCCACCACGAGCGGTGGGACGGGAACGGGTACCCAGACAGGCTCTTCGAGGAGAGCATCCCGCTCGGCGCGCGGATCTTCGCCCTCGTCGACTCGCTCGACGCAATGACCGACCAGCGCCCGTACCGGACACCGGTCAGCTGGGACGCGGCCGCGGAGGAGATCCGCCGCTGCCGCGGCGCCCAGTTCGACCCCGACATCGTCGACGGTTTCGAGGCGTGCGAGCCGGAGCTGTACCGCCTGCACGAGGCGGAGCTCGCCGCCGCCTAGGGAGGAGGTCTGGGAGGGCGGCCGCCGCGACCGCCCTCCCCCGGTCGAGGTTCAGCGCACGCGCAATCTCCAAAGCCGCAGATTGCTGCCCGCGTGCGCCAAGCCGCTCGAGGTCACGCAAGCCGGATCGACAGCGACAAGAAGCGCCCCCGGGGTTGTCGATTTGTCGACGTCGAGAGCGCTCCGGACCGACGTCGCGCCGCTTGTGGCTCCGAACAGGAAACCCGTGGTTGCAGTCCCGAACTGGTTAACCGGTAGGAGCCCCGAATTGCCCGCAACCAGGCACGTCAGGACCCCTGCTTCCGCATCCGCCTCCTTCTTCAGCGCCTTCTCGCTCTTGCTCAAGCTTGCCACCTGCTTCTTGAGCGCGTTGAACTGCTTCGCCGTCGGTCCCCTGGCCTGCTGAGAGGCCGGCGACGCGGCGACGTACATGGCCGCCGCGACGACCGCGACCCCGGCGAGCAACAGAAAACGCTTCATCATCCCTCCTTGTGGCCCCCCGCCACACGCGGGGACAGTCCTGACTCAACATCTACACGGCGGCCCTGTCAAATCCTGGCCACGCCGACCGAGCCTTGTCCTAGCCTCGTGGTCGATGGTGGGGGAAGAGCTACGCAGGCTGGTCACCTGGAGCGAGCGTCATCGCCGCCTGCTGGCGCGCGTGATGATCGCAGTCGCTCTCTCGGTCGTCGTCGATCTCGCTTCTGCGGCGCTCATCTGGTCGTTCGAGAGCGGGATCAAGGGCAGCGAGATCCACGGCTTCGGCGACGCGGTCTTCTTCACGACCGTGCAGATCCTGACGGTGTCCTCACAGCTCAAGAATCCCGTCACGAGCTCGGGGCGGATCGTCGACGTCGTCCTCGAGTTCTGGGCGATCTTCGTCGTGACGGCCGTCGCCGGCTCCTTCGCCTCATTCTTCGCGAGCGGCGACCAGAGCTAGCGCGCTGCCGGCGCTACTAGGCCGGAAGCCCGATGGGGCAGGAGACGCCGGTGCCGCCGAGCCCGCAGTACCCATTCGGGTTCTTGGCGAGGTACTGCTGGTGGTACGACTCGGCATAGTAGAACGGTCCCGCCTCGGCGATCTCCGTCGTGATCTCGCCGTAGCCGGCGCGCTCGAGCTCCGCCTGGAACATGTCGCGTGAAGCCTCCGCGGCTGCCCGCTGCGCGTCGTTCGCCCAGTAGATCGCCGACCGGTACTGCGTGCCCATGTCGTTGCCCTGGCGCATTCCCTGGGTCGGGTCGTGGTTCTCCCAGAACAGGCGCAGCACGCCCTCGAGCGGGAGGACAGCGGGGTCGAACACGACGAGCACCGCCTCGGTATGGCCGGTGCGGCCGCTGCACACCTCCTCGTAGGTCGGGTTCGGCGTGTAGCCGCCAGCGTAGCCGACCGCGGTCGTGTAGACGCCTTCGGCCTGCCAGAACACGCGCTCGGCGCCCCAGAAGCAGCCCATACCGACCACGAGCTGCTCCATGCCGTCCGGAAACGGCGGCTGCAACGGCGTGCCGAGGACGGCGTGCCGCTCGGGAACCCGGATCGGAGTCTCGCGTCCGGGTAGCGCCTCCTCGGGCGTGACCTGCTCGGCCTTCTTCGTGAAAAGGAACATGCTCCCAGCTTACGTGGCGTCCTCCGCCCTACCGAGCTCCTCGGCGACCGAGCCCTCGATCTCCCGCTCGGCCAGCTTCTGCAGCTCGCCCTCCTTGCGCCTCGTCCAGACGATGAAGGCGATCAGGAGCGCAACCCCGGCGACGCCGATCGTGACGTCGATCGTCGTGCTCAGCCTGCTCAGGGCTGCGCCGAACACGTAGTACACGACGCCGTAGACCGTCGCCCAGGCGATCCCGCCGGCGGCGTTGAACACCAGGAAGCGCCCCCACTCCATCTGGTTCGCGCCGGCGAGGAAGGCCGCCCAGGTGCGGAGGATCGAGACGAAGCGCCCCCAGAACACCACCTTCCCGCCGTGGCGGCGGAAGAGCCAGATCCCGATCTTGATCCGCCCTTCGTCCAGGTGGACCTTGTGGCCGTACCGCAGCAGCAGCCTCGTGCCGCCGTAGCGTCCGATCGAGAACCCGATGTTGTCGCCGATGATCGCCGCTGCGGCAGCGACCGCGATGATCGCCCAGATCTCGAGCTTGTGCGTCGAGCCGGCGTAGAGCGCCGCCGCGACGAGCGCGGTCTCGCCGGGCACCGGCAGCCCGATGCTCTCGAGCATCACGAGCAGGAACACGACGAGGTAGCCGTAGGACTCGAGCCACGCGTCGATCGTGTGCGTGGAGACGAAGAAGCCGACCGTCATGACTACATCCTCACCTCACGCTCACCAAACGTGGGTACGTTCACTCGCATGATCGAGGCGCGCGATCTCGCCAAGGTCTACGGCGGGAAGCGCGCCGTCGACGGGCTCACCTTCACCGTGCAGCCGGGGATCGTGACCGGCTTCCTCGGCCCGAACGGCTCCGGCAAGTCGACGACGATGCGCCTCATTCTCGGCCTCGACGCGCCGACCCGCGGCGACGTGACCGTCAACGGCCGCCATTACCGCGACCACGCCTCGCCGTTGCACGAGGTCGGCGCGCTGCTCGAGGCGCGCTCCGTCCACACCGGCCGATCCGCGTACAACCACCTGCTGGCGCTGGCGCAAACGCACGGGATCCCGAAGCGACGCGTCTCGGATCTGATCGACCTCGTCGGACTGCACGAGGTCGCGGGCAAGCGCAGCGGCACGTTTTCGCTCGGCATGGGCCAGCGGCTCGGCATTGCACAGGCGCTGCTCGGCGACCCGAAGACGGTGATGCTCGACGAGCCGGGCAACGGCCTCGACCCGGAGGGCATCCACTGGATCCGCAACCTCCTCAAGGATCTCGCCGCCGACGGCCGTACCGTCTTCGTCTCCTCGCACCTCATGAGCGAGATGGCGCTCACCGCGGAACACCTGATCGTGATCGGCCGTGGCAAGCTGATCGCCGACACGAGCGTCGACGACTTCGTCGCACGAGCCTCGCAGAAGGTCGTGGTCGTCCGCTCGCCCGAGCTCGAGCGGCTGCGGACGAGGCTCGCCGGCCCGGGCGTCTCGTTCGACTCCGCCGAACGCGGAGCGCTCGAAGTACACGGCCTGACCGCGGAACAGGTCGGGGACGCAGCCGCGGCCGCGGGAATCGCGCTCCACGAGCTGACGCCGCAGCAGGCCTCGCTCGAGGAGGCGTTCATGAACCTCACCCGTGACGAAGTCGAGTTCGGCGCCGAGCTGGAGCAGGCTGTGGCATGAGCGCCCTGACGCCGACCGTCCGCCTGCCGCGCCTGGAGACCACCGGCCGCGTCGCGTTCCACCGGGTCCTCCTCTCGGAGTGGACGAAGCTCCGTTCGGTTCGTTCGACGAAGTGGTCGCTCTTCGCCGCCTTCCTCCTCACGATCGCGTTCCCCGTCCTCTTCGCCTTCGTCACCCGGTCGCACTGGAGCTCGATGTCGCCTTCGGATCGCGCGGGTCGACATCCACTCGACATCGCGCTCGCCGGCGTCAACGTCGCGCAGCTCGCGATCGCCGTCCTCGGCGTCCTGCTGATCAGCGCGGAGTACTCGACGGGCTCGATCCGCTCGACGTTCACGGCGGTGCCCACCCGGCTGCCCGTGCTCTGGGCGAAGGTCCTCGACTACGCGGCCGTCTCCTTCGTTCTCGTGGTGCCCGCCGTACTCGCGAGCTTCTTCGCGACCCAGGCGATCCTGCACAACATTCCCCAGCTCCAGATCTCCTTCTCGCAGGCCGGCGTCGCCCGGTCGGTGCTCGGCGGCGCGGTCTACGTGATGCTCGTCGGGATCTTCGCGCTCGCGATCGGAGCGATCGTGCGGAACACGGCGGGCGGGATCGCGACCTTTGCGGCGATCTTCTTCGTCCTCCCACCGCTGATGTTCACGCTCCCGACGAGCTGGAACAACGCGATCAGCCAGTACCTACCGAGCGAAGCGGGACGGCAGATCTTCGCGCTCCACCACGCCGCACACACGCTCAGACCGCTCACGGGCGGGCTCGTCTTCGTCGCGTACTGCGCCACGGCGCTCCTGATTGCGGCCGTGCTCCTCGTCCGCCGGGACGTCTGACACCGCTCAGACGGGGCCTCCTGCCACCATGAGGGCGTGAGCGCCGACGAACCGCGCACCGGGCGCGTCCTCAGCGACGCCCTCGCCCTCGGATCCGCCGCTGCGAGCGCCTTTGCGCAGCGGCTGACGATCGCGCTCGGGGGCGAGGAACGCACTCGCGTGATCATCATCCTGGCCGCGATCCTCGGACTGAGCGGCGCGGACGCCGCGACGGTCGGCGCCTCGGCGAGCGAGCTTCGTTCGAGCCTGCACATCACGAACACGGACATCGGCCTGCTCGTCGCGGTCAGCTCCCTCGTCGGTGCGATCGCGACGCTGCCGTTCGGCGTGCTCGCCGACCGCGTCACACGTACTCGGGTGCTCGGGCTGACGATCGTCCTCTGGGGCGTTGCGATGCTCTGGAGCGCGACCGCCGGAAGCTTCGGCGGCCTCCTGTTGGCGCGCCTGTTCCTCGGCGCCGTCACCGCCTCGTCCGGTCCTCTGGTCGCTTCGCTCGTCGGCGACTGGTTCGGGAGCTGGGAGCGCGGCCGGATCTACGGCGTCATCCTCGCGGGCGAGTATCTCGGCGCCGGCGTCGGCTTTGCGGTCACCGGCAACGTCGCCGCTCTCTCCTGGCGAGCCGCGTTCGTCATCCTCGCGCTGCCGGCCTTCGTCCTCGCCGTCGTCGTCTGGCGGCTGCGCGAGCCGGAGCGTGGAGGCAAGGGGGTGCTGGCGCACGACTCGGAAACGCCGCCCGCCATGGAGCCCGACGGGACGGCGCCCGAGACCGACGCGCAACGGCTCGCGCGCCAGCACGGTGTCGCGCCGGAGCCCGAGCTCGTCGTCGAACCGGCCGCCGCCCGGCGCATGGGGCTCGTGAGCGCCACCCGCTACGTGCTGCGCGTGCGGACGAACGTCATCCTGATCGCCGCGAGCGCGTGCGGCTATTACTTCCTCGCCGGCCTGCAGACGTTCGGGCTCGAGTTCTCGAGGGAGCAGTACGGGATCGACCAGGCGCTCGCGAGCTCCCTCCTGCTTGTGGTCGGTGTGGGATCGCTGGCCGGCGTGCTCGCCGGGGGTCAGCTCGGCGACCGGCTGCTCAAGCGGGGACTGCTCAATGCCCGCGTGCTGACTCCGGCCGTCGCAGCCGCGCTCACGACCGGACTCTTCATCCCGGCGATCCTGACCCGGGGAGCGGTGACAGCTGTGCCGTATCTCGTTGCCGCGGCGTTCTTCCTCGGCATGCAGAACCCGCCCCTCGACGCCGCGCGACTCGACATCATGCCGCCGCTCCTCTGGGGGCGCGCCGAGGCGGTGCGGACGCTGCTGCGCTCGCTGGCGGTGGCGCTCGCTCCGCTCCTCTTCGGCGCGGTCTCGGACTACGTCTTCGGCGGCGGCCGCTCGGGCCTCCAATGGACGTTCATCGTCATGATCCTGCCGCTCGGCGCGAGCTCGTGGCTCCTGTTCAAGGGCCTGCGGACGTACCCGGCGGACGTCGCCACCGCCGCGGCGAGCGCGGACGCGCCCGACGGCTACGCTCTGCCGCGGGGTCTGCGATGAGTACCGGCGACACGTTCCTCGTTCTCTCCGCCTTCCTCGCGAGCGGAGTCGAGTTCGTGGAGGCGCTGACGATCGTCCTCGCCGCAGGTCTGGCCCGGGGCTGGCGCTCCGCTCTTGCGGGTCTCGGCGCGGCGACGCTGGTGCTCGCAGTCCTGGTCGCGGCGCTCGGTCCGGCGCTCACCCATATCCCGTTGCAGGCGCTGCGTCTCGTGGTCGGCGCGCTGCTGCTCGTGTTCGGCCTGCAGTGGCTGCGCAAAGCGATCCTGCGGGCGAGCGGCTACAAGGCGCTGCACGACGAGGATGAGATCTTCTCGCGCGAGCTCGCCGATGCGCAGGGCGCTGCGCATGTGGAGAGGGCCGGCGTCGACTGGTACGGGTTCACGCTCGCCTTCAAGGGCGTCCTCCTCGAGGGACTCGAGGTCGTGTTCATCGTCCTGACCTTCGGCAGCGCGCAGGGCTCGATCCCGCTCGCAGCAGCCGGTGCCGCAGCGGCGCTCGTTCTCGTCGCCGGTATCGGCATCGCGGTGCGCGCGCCGCTCGCGCGTGTGCCCGAGAACGCGCTGAAGTTCGCCGTCGGTGTGATGCTGACGACGTTCGGGATCTTCTGGTCGGTCGAGGGCGCGGGCGCAGACTGGCCCGGCGACGACGCCGCGATCCTCGGCGTGCTCGGCTTCGTCGTCCTGATGTCGCTCGTCTTCGTGAGGCTGCTGCGGCGCGAGCGACTCGAGGCGGTACCCGCGTGAAGCACCTCGCCGCGTTCGGCAGATTCTGGTGGGACTTCGTCATCGGCGACGACTGGCGAGTCGCAGCGTTCGTCGCCGTCGCCATCGGCGCAACTGCCTCGCTCGAGGCGGCGGGAGTGACGGCCTGGTGGCTGCTCCCGGTTGCCGTACCCGCGATCCTCTGGCTCTCGCTGCGCCGGGCGATACGCTCGGCCTGAATCCTCGACCACGACCTCGGGGGAACCCATGACCCAATCGCCTGACTGGGATCGCGTGACGCATGCCGATGTTGTCCGGGCAATCCACGAATACGACCGCCTGGGAGCGAAGCAGTTCTTCTCCACGCACGGCTTCGCACCGACGACGACGTACGAGCTCGTCTGGGAACGGGGCGTCTATCCGCCCAAGGCGATCCTCGGCACCGCGTACGAGTTTGCCACCGGAGGACGCCTCGAGTCGGGTGACTTCGAGGGCGGAAAGTCCGGCGCAGTGACGGTCCTCGGAAAGCTGGGATTCACGGTCCAGGCAATCCGGCGCTAAAGCGCCGGCGGCGGTTCGTCGATCGTCCGCGTCTCGCTCCAGTCGAGAATGAGCTTGCGCTCGGCGAAGTACCACGCGCCGTCGACCTTGGCGAAGGTGTCGAGATAACGGAGCGAAGCGACCATGATCTTGCGGGCTCCCTCTTCGGTGTAGAGGTGGTGCGCGATCGTGTAGCTCTCGCCGGTCGCGCGGTCGCCGTCGAGGTCGACGGTGCTCTGACCGTTGAAATGCGTGGTCACCTCGTACCGGTTCAGGTCGTCGAACACGGGCGTCAGGGCCTCGCGACCGTTGAGGACGTAGGTCGGCTCACTGCCGTCGCCGTCCATGTAGACGGCGAAGACCGTGTCGTCGGTGAAGAGCGCCTTCTGGCCTTCCGCGTCACGGCGGTCGGCGCAGTGGGCGTAGGCGTCGAAGAGCTCACGTAAGGCGAGCCGGTCGGCTGCCTCGGTTGCACTCAGGTCAGCGTGGACCACCATCAGACACCTCCCAAGTCGATTCAGGGTCGAAACCGTCGAGGATCCTCCCAGCGCCGCCCAGTGTCTCTGAGCGCACGCTCCCGCGAGATTTTGTCTTAGATAGGCACTCGGGCCTGTAGCTCAGCTGGTCAGAGCAGCGGACTCATAATCCGTTGGTCCCTGGTTCGAATCCAGGCGGGCCCATCATCCACCGCGTGACTATGCGAAACCCGCACGCTTACGCGGTCGTCCCTTCCGCCAGGATCCCCGGATGCTCGCGCCGTGCGTACCCTGGTGCGTCATTCCGGAACACTGGCCCAGGCGAGAGTGCGACTTGGGAGGACTCGCTTAACGGCGCGAAGTGACAGTTGCCGGGCAGGGCGTTCGGAGCGATGAGAGGTTGAACTCCACTAGGCGCTTGTGAATGGCGTCGGCGGAGGCCAGGCTGTGCGTGGGCTGCCACTTCGCCACGATGATGTTTCGGCTGTTTCGCGTGAAGCCGGTTCCCGGGCCGCTTACGACGCTGATCTTCTTGCCTCCTTGCACGACGGTGCGCCAGACGACTGGATCTTTGAACCCTCTGGGCGGGTAGGGGACAAATTCCCACGGGCTTCGGTCCACGGCGACGTCCTGTCCGAAGACATGCGGGCCGCTTCTCCCCTCTGCCACGACCCGACACGTTTGGCTGGGGAGTGACAGCACCGCGATCAGCCACTGCGCGCCGTGGTGTAACTCGGCTTCGCCGGCGATCCAGCGCCCGTTCGGTGAGACGACATCGCCGCCGAAGCGCGCCAGCACTTTCACCTGACCGCTCGGAAGATCGACGCTCAGCAGTCGACCGAACAAGGGATCCTGCACGACATACGTGTGCCCTAGCCAGAGGCCGTGGTCGCAACCGGGGACCCTGAGGTGAATCTGCTCCCGTTGCCCCGTGGTGAGATGGGTGACGTTCAGGGTGCAGCCGACCCTGGGTGGGTCGTAGCCGGAGACCTGCCCGTTCGCGTAGGTGTAGGAGACGGGGCCGGGGGACCGGTTCACGTAGACGATGGACCACCTGCGATCGGGCGAGTGACAGGTGCTGTACCTGTTGCCGCAGAACGCCATCCGCGTGGCGAGGTTGCTGAGCGGCGGCAGCTGTGCCTTCACGGGAGAAGAGCTGAGAGCCGAGCCTTCATGCGGAGCGGCGCGGCCGAGCGTGAGGGCCGCTCCAAGGGAGCTGCCTGCCAGCACGAGAACAATCGCCGCGCTGAGCAGCCGCCTCCGCCTCATGCGGCGCTTCGCCTCCGCGATCAGCGGATGCAACGCGAACGGCAGACGCGAACCCCAGACCGTCATAACGCTATTATGGCTAGCACCAGAGGCTGCTGTCAAGGGCCGGCGCTCAGGGTCATTCCGGAACACTGGCCCAGGCCAGGGTCTACCCTCCTGACGTGGACAAGTCGAACCGCGGCGGACTGCCCAGCTGCTGGCCGCACGACCCTCCGTCGGAGGAGGGCCGCCAACGCCGCATGGTTGAGCGAAATCGCCATGCCGCCAGGCCGGATGCCACCCCCCTGCGCGTTGGGACTCCGACCCTCGGGTCCGGTGGCCCCACGAAGAGCTAGAGCAAGTCTCAAACGCTCGCTGAGCGCGCGCACGACGGCCGGCGCTGGAGCTGCTTTCCGCTGACACGACCGCTGACATGGCAACGCGAGTAGTGCGCGATGCGTGATGGATAGACACGCTGCGGCGCTGACATGACCTAGGACTGGATCAGGTTCAGCGGGCGACGGCGGGCGCTGAGCGAGCGGTTCCGGCTTCGTCTGTCGCGCTGAGATGGCGTCTCCCACGCTGCCGCCCGCTCAGGACGCTCTGCGCGCTTCCCGGCACGAGCTACCACAGGCTTCGGCTCTCTAGCTCTGCTCGTAACTCGCGCGCTCAACGACATCTCTGTGGCTCTGAGCGACGCTTCTCGCCCTATGCGGACTGGTTCAGCTCAACTCCCTGTGCATGCGCGGCTGCGGGCTGACCGGGGTAGAGCCGCTCGCCTGCACGAGTGCTCTACCGAAAGAACGGCTGTCTCGGAACTCTTGGGGGGCGCCGCCGGGCCGCACTGCGCTTCGGCGGCGGCTCCCCGACCCGTGCGTATGCCGAGTACTTCGCGGCGAGGAGCTTGCGCAGGTTCGCGGGCAGGGCATCGACACGCCCGGACCCGACGACGTGGTAGGCCCTGGGGCCGACCGCGCTGACGACCTTGTTCTTATCCATCGTGTATGTCGTCGTGGACGTCCACTGCACGTTGTAGACGGCACGCGTACCCTGGATCAGATACGTGTCGAGGTGCATGACGAGAGTGTGAGGGGTGCCGGCAGGACGGATCTTCACCCAGTCGCCCACCGCGTCAGCCCCGTTCATACCCGGCCAGTCGAACATCGTCAGGTCGGTCGGCGTCCTGGTGGAGGCGCCGCCAGCCTCGTAGTAGGGGCTGCTCGCCGAGGCGGAGTCGAGTGACCAGATCGGCGAGGTGGGCTTCTCTGTGAGCACTTGGTTCTTGTCGGTGTTACTCGGGAGTGGGCCCGCCAGTTGCAGTCTTCCCGTCGGCATCGTCGCGAAGAGCTCTACCCAGATGAACTGGAGCCAGTGCATTTGCGGCGCGTCAGGACCCTCCACCTCGAGGCTGAACTGGTTCGGGTCAAGATGGCTCCCGTCGTCCGGTTCCGTTTCGACGCCACTTCGCACGTCAATTACGTCGCCGTCGCCGGGGCCGTAGTTGATTACGGCCGCATCCTCGATGCGGCCGCGCTTGCTCACGCGATCCAGCTGCAGCTGCCAGGCTGGCCCCCACGACCTGGCCTCCTGTGCGAGCGGCACCGGCCGGAGCTCCGCCGTCGCGTTTGCGAATGCCTCTGCACCGCGTTCGGCAGGCGTATCTGCCGGGCCGATGCCGGGTCTCGGCCCGCCTGGTGCGGCCCGGGCATGGACAACGTGTGCCAGTTCGTGCATGAGCAACCGCTCCCCGGAGCGTGTGTGCGGGCGGTACTCGCCGGCGCCGAAGACGATGTCGTCACCGAGCGCGTACGCGCGGGCTCGGAGCACACGGGTCGACTCCGATGCCGCGGAGTCGTCGTGGACGCGCACACGAGAGAGCTCCTGCCCCATGAGACCCTCGAAGCGCGCCCGCGCCGCCGGGTCGAGCGGACGACCGGCGCCGCGAAACAACGGACGAGAGTTCACGGCAGCCCACGGCTGCGTGCTCGGCGCCTGCGACGAGCGCACCGCAGGTTGTAGCTGCACAGCCGTCCGCGGTGAGCTCTCGCCCTGAGCGTGTGCGAACGGCGTCATGAGCTGCACCGGTGAGATCATCTACGAGCCGCGTCACCGCCGCGTCATTAAGAGAGGCTCAAAGCGAAAGGAGCCCGCTTTCTCCGAGCTTCTATCTGGTGATGAAGAGAAACGGCCAGTTCTGACCATGAGGACGCTTGGTACGACCAGGCACTCCTCGACGTTGGTGGGTGGGGCGACCTGGACGCTCGCAATGGCCAGTGTTCCGGAATGACCCTGAGCGAGCCGTGTCAGTCGCGGTTTTCAGCCCCGACGGCTGCTTGCAAGTCCTGGACGTCGGAGGCGAGGCTGTTGCCCTCGTCGCGCTTGCCCCCTGCTCTGGACACGAGGTCAGCGACTCCGTCGGCGAGCGCGTCGAGCTTGAGCTGGATCGCCTGTTCGCTGCGTCGCTGAGAGTTCTGGAGGAGCGCAACGAGCAGAAAGGTGATGATCGTGGTCAGGGTGTTGATGATCAGTTGCCAGGTGTTCAGGTTGCCGATGATGAAGTAGCTCGGCAGCCACAAGAGCACGACGAGCGCACAGCCGATGAAGAAGACCGCGTGGCTGGCGAACTCTGATGCAGCATCAGCAAAACGATCGAAGATCGAGAGGTTCCGACGGTCAGTTCGACTCGGCCGCTTGCCCACTTCGCCTCTCACTTCGTGGGGTGCCGACTAGGCAGCTGAACGTGCCCCCAACAGCGCCACGATCACTGCGAGGACCAGCAGGATGAACAGGAACTTGGAGAATGCGATACCGCCGCCAATCGCCAGGAGCACGAGTAGGAGCACGAGAATCCAGATCACGGTTGGCCTCCCTTGGTCTTCTTGGCTGACTCGGCTCGACTGAGCCGTAGAACTCGCGAAACCAACGCTGGACATGCCTGAGCGGATACGGGCACGTTCGCGAACCCCCCTTCCTCGCAGCCTGTAACCCACGAAGGAGAAGCGGAGATGCCTAACGCTCTCGAGAGCGGCGCTGCGAAGACTGCCGAAGAGGAAGCTCATCGGCGCCGCTGGGCGCACTTGCAGGAGGTTGGCTGGAAGCTCACATCCCAGGGCCTTGTCCTCGATATGAACGACCTTCGCTGCAGGACTACCTCCCGTCTGCTCGGCCCCTATTCGGACGAGATGTCGTTCGAGACGGCAACAAGGATTCGCCGATGCCGCCGCTGATTACCGCGCTAGTCTGGGCGTCCTCACTCCTGGGATCGGGAGGATGCTGAGGGGGCTCTTGTCAAGGGGGTTAGCGGTCGCGGCGCTGATGGCGCTCGTTGGCGTGCTCGGCGGCCTCCTCGCGGCCTGCGGAGGAGCCAGTACGAGCAGTGGCACCACGACGGAGGTCTTCCGGGATACGACTGGCGACCTCTCGGGCTTCTACTGGCGAATCAGCGGGCCCTCAGGAACCGTCGCGCGCGCGGTACACGCTGTTCGAACGGGTAAGGACAAGGTGGCCGCCCATTTCATCGAGGGCGGTCGGCCATCAGGACTGCACCATCCAGATCGCGCCGGTCACGATTCGGGTCTACGGCCACAAAGGACGCGCGGCTGTGGCCTTCTGCCATGGCCTAGGCGGGAAGTAACCCGCGTTTCCAGCGCTCGGGCCGACGCCGCTGGGCTGGGCCAGTGTTTCGGGAATGACCCCCGACGAAGTGGGCGCGCGAGCTACCCGTAGCCTTCGGAGACATTGACGGTACGCGTCTCTGTAGAGGTCGAACCGTCAGGCGCGGTAACCCTTACTCGTACCGGGATCGACTTCGAGTTGTCGGCGAGCTGCTGCGCGTGAGGATCCCGGAAGAAGCCCTGCCAGAACCGTTCGTGCCTGTAGGAGCCGGAAGCACGGCGAGGTGGGCTGAGATTGGACGCCTCGTCGGGCAGCGGAAGCTCTCGATCACCGCGGACACATACACGCACGTTCTCAGTGACGGCCGCGAGGCCGACTACGCGGCGCTGTTCGGCCGGAAATAGCGAGCCAGGGACGGATGGTGCGTACCCCCATGCGTACCCGCGCGACCAGAAATCGCGATTAGCAGGGGTGTCCGAGTCCAGGCGGGCCCATGTCACGAGAGAGCCGGCCGGCCCGGCTCCACCGAAGCGGAGCCGGGCCGAACCGCGATGTGGTGCTTTAGTGGTTGTCGATCGCGACGAGCGTCGATCCGATCGCGTTCGTTCCATCGTCGTAGTTCACGATGCCGAGCCACCGGCCGGACGCGAGGCCCGACCAGTTCAGCGTGGCACTCGTGGAATTGCCCAGCGTCACCGACTGCGAGGCCGGCGTGACGGTGAGGTTGCCCGCGTCGCTGTTGGGCACGAGGAACACGTTCGGCATGACGGTCAGAGCGTTGCCGTCGCCGCCCGCGTCGAACACGTTCACGAACAGCGCGTACGTCCTACCAGCCACCGGACTGCCGAGCGTCAGCGACTCGCTGGCAGTGCCGCCGGCGCTCTGGCCGACGAGCGACAGGGCGCCGCCGGTCAGGACCCGGTAGAGGAAGATGTCCACGTCCCTCCCCGCCGGGTAGTCCTCGGCGAAGGTCGCCCAGCGAGCCAGCGCCGTCCCGGCCGGGATCGTCACGTCGACCCGTGTGGTGGCATCGGAGGTGGCCGGGTTGTTCGGGTCGAACGGATGGCTACCGTCCTGCACCAGCGGGGCGCTGGTCACGGTGGACTGGGCAAGCCCCTGCACGGTCGCGTTGAGCGTGCCGGTGTAGCCCGCGGTCAGCGACACACCCTGCGAGCCCGTTGCCCCCGTTCCCGACACCTCGGACGGGGCGCGAAGCGCGACGCCCTGGATCGAGATCGGGCTGCGGACCGAATGGTGGTGCTGATCCGTCCACACGAGCTGCCCGAACTCGTATGCATTGAGAGGCGCCGTCGTCCGGGTGATCGTGACGGTGTACGTCGCCGACTTGTCGTGCTTGATCTTGAGGCTCGACGGGCTCACCTGGACGTTGTAGCCAGTCGGACTCGTGACGTGGGCGGTGTAGTCGGAGTCACCGCCGACGTTCGTGACCGTACGGGTGATCGTCTGGGTTCCCGGCAGTGCACCGGCCGCGATCGACGGGTAGTTCAGCTGGTTAGCATCGATCGCCGGCAACACCGTGCAGAGGTCGGTTGTGCCGTTGAACAGGTGCACGCCCACACCGCAGCTGTACTGCACCCAGTCGGTGATTCCGCTGTTGTAGACCAGGCCCGGATCGAATGCCGGAGCCGGATCGACCTGGCCGGAACCCATGTCGAACGGGGTTGCGTTGCCAGATGTGCCCTGGATCGGGTTGCCCATGTTGTCGAGCGGACTAGCGGTGGTCATCATCGCCGACTTGACCTCCATCGGCGACCAGTCCGAATGCTTGGACATCAGCAGCGCGGCAACGCCCGCGATGTGCGGGGTCGCCATCGACGTCCCGGACTCGCTGTCCCACAGGTTGCCGGCATGGTTCTCCGGCGAGACCGCGGCCACCATGTCGACGCCCGGAGCCATGATGTCCGGCTTGCCCAGGTCACCACCGCTGAAGAGCGACGGGCCCCGCGACGAGAAGCCGGCAACAACCGGTGCCTCGGGCGTCGGTGCTGTCGCGGACGGGGCGATCGAGGCGGTCGGGCTCGCGGTGCCGGCGATGTACGACTTGATCGCGAGGCCGTTCGTGTTGTTGATGTGGATGGTCGGGACGAAGTGGAAGTCGGCGTCGAACTCCTGCGCGTCGCTCGCGTTGTAGAGGATCATGCCGACGCCGCCGGCCTCCTGGACGGCGAGGCTCTTGTCCACGCGCGCGTTTACGCCCCGCTTGCAGAGCACGATCTTGCCGGCGACCTTCGCCGGGTCGAGCGTGCCGGAGAAGCACAGCTCCGGCTCGCCTGCAGGAGCGGTGGCAAGCCCCGCGTTCACCGAGTCGATGAGCGGCGCGGACGCCACGCCGGAACCACGCCCGATGCCTGTGTAGCTGCTTCCGTTGCCCAGCGTGACGGTCAGCGGGAAGTTCTCGTCGAACGTCCCCGCGGCGTCCGTCGTCTCCCACGGCATCGCGTTGTCGACCGTCGAGGCTCCCGGGCCTGCGTTGCCGGCAGCAGCCGAGACGAATACGCCCGCCGCTGCGGCGTTGAGGAATGCGAACTCATCGGAACCGAACGTGTCGACGTTGTCGCCGACCGAGAAGTTGATGACGTCCACGCCGTCGTTCACGGCGTCCTCGACCGCGGCATCGATGTCGACGCTGCCGCCACTCGCCGACGTGTTCGTGGCGTTCTCGTACAGCACCTTGTAGATGGACAGGCGTGCGCCCGGAGCCATGCCCTCCAGCGGGCCGGCGTCTGCGCCGTTGATGGTGGCCTCGACCGGATCGCCCGCCGCGGTCGATGCGGTGTGCGAGCCGTGCCCGTCGTAGTCGCGCGGCGAACTGAACTCGTCGGGGTTCGCGGTATCGGCGCCTGAGGCGTTGTAGAAGCGGGCGCCGATCACCTTGTTGTTGCAGGTGACCGGATCCTCGCCGCTCGTGTCGCACGTGCCGTGGAACTTCTTCTTGATCTCAGCGTCGGCGGGACCCTTCCCCTTGAACGCGGCGAAGCTCGGGTTCTCGGGCCAGAAGCCGGTGTCGATGTCACCGATGATGACGCCGGCGCCGGCCTTCTCGTCGCCGTGGAACTGCTTCTGCCAGACGCCGTCATGACCGGTGAGGCCGAGGAACGCGGGCGTCGGCGGCTGCGGACCGGAGTCCGGCGGCGGGGGCGGCCCAGGAGGACCAGGAGGTCCGGCAGGCGCGTCCGACTTGTTCGCGTTCGATGTCTGGATCGTGACGATTCTGTTCTTCTCGACCATCGCCACGCCGGGAGTCCCGCGGAGCTTGGACGCCTGCTGCGCGGTCATCTTCAGAGCCACGGCGTTGAGCACCGTCGTGAACCGGTAGACCGGCCTGGCCGCGACTCCGGCCCGGCTGAGCACGGTGTGCTGGTGGTTGGCCAGGTAGTGGCTGTAGCGGTTGGCGTTGAGTGTGTGCGTGTTGATCCGCGCACCCTTGACTGGCCTCGTGGCGTGGAAGCCCTTCACGCCGCCCGCGTAGGTCGCCAGCGGCTTACCGGCGAACTGGACGATGTACAGCGATGAGGACGATCGTCCGCTCGCCTGTCCAGCCGCCGCGATGGATAGGACGCCCGCCGCCGCAGCCAGCAGCACAGCGGGCCTCAAATACCGATGCATCGGTTCCCTCCCCTGCTCAGTTTTCTCTTCGCAGACGCCTGTCGCGACTCGTGAGCTCCACTCCCCTCTGAGCCGAGCTCACTTCGGCCCCTACTACGCGACAGGCAGCCGTCGGCGGGGAGTATGACCGACTTCCCCGGTCCACTGCGATCAACTTCGCTCCCGCAGGATCCGCTGAGGGTGTGGCGCCTCTACGCGCGCGTCGGGTAACGATTCCCGCAGAATGGCGTCGGCGATGAAGGTCTTCCAGCACGAGACGCGTCTGCGTACCGCCGGCGGACTCACCGTCAACGACATCACCGAGGACGTGCAGGGCGCCGTACGCGAGAGCGGCGTCGTCGACGGGATCGCCTGCATCTACTCGCCGCACACGACCTGCTGCGTGCGCGTGAACGAGATGGAGACGGGCTTCCTCGAGGACTTCTGCGATCTGCTCCGCCGTCTCGTGCCGAGCGAGAGCTACTACGCGCACGACGACTGGGACCGGCGCACCGAGAACATCTGCCCCGAGGACATGGATCAGGGCAACGGCCACTCGCACTGCATGGCGATGCTGCTGGGCACCGCGGGGGAGTCGGTGCCAGTCCGCGACGGCGAGCTGCAGCTCGGGGCGTGGCAGCGCGTCCTCTTCATCGAGCTCGACCGCGAGCGCGACCGGCGCTGGCTCGTCCAGGTCGTCGGCGCCTAGCTCGTACCCAGCCTGGCCGCATCGATCCTGTTCGCGGCGGCTCGCGCGAATTAGTGGCCGTTGACCGAGAAGTGCATGTAGTCCTTCGTGGAGCCGAACCACGAACCTCCCCAGCCCCACCCGATCGACGCGAATGCTTGGCGCACCGCCGCCGTGACCATCCCCGGCCGGTGATGCGACCGCTTGAGGTACGAGAGCGCGGTCTTGTCGCGCGTCATTCCGCAGCCGACGTACGGGTTCTCGCGCGGATCGAGGTCGACCGCCTCGCCGAACGCGTGCATCGACCAGTGGTGAGTCGTAGCGTTGCCGCTACACGGCGATGCCGCCGCGTTTCGGCACTCGAAAGACGCGGTGACGTCGCCGCTCTGGTCAGGATGCGGCCCGTATGTCGACGCGAAGGCGCCGTCCCTGATCGGGAACCGCATCCGGTAGAGCTTTGCGAAGACCGTCGAGATCGGTTGCGCCACCTTCGCGTTGACGACGATCTGGCCGAGGTGGGTCTGGTGGTCGAAGCCGTGGTAGCGATAGCCGACGACGCGCAGCTCCGACAGCCAGACGGGACAGCCTCGGTGCCACTCGCCTGCGGCCTTGATGGCCGTCGCCTGCGCGTGCGTGAGCCGCGCGATCCCGCTCTGGACTGACGCGTGGCCGGTCGCGGCGTGACTCGTCGCCGCGGTGACCGAGAGGAGGGCGGTGAGCACGACGGTGGCGATGCCCTTCATGCGCCGGCCATGGTGCCAGCGATCGGCCCCGGCCGCAGCGCGGAGGCAGGACTAGGCGGCGGCCGTGACGGCCGTCTCGACGACGGCGGTGTTGCGCGTCAGCTTGGCTTTCTTCACGAGCCGGCTCGCCGCCTCGAGCGCCTCCTGGCCAGGACGCCTGTCGTCGAGGAGCACCGCCCCGACCGAGCCGGTGATCGTGCGGGGCCGTCCGTCGATCGAAAACGGCCGCGTCGCGAGCAGCAGGCGCAGGCGCTCGGCGAAGTCGGCGAGCTCCGTCTTGTCGACGTGCGGGGCGAGCACGACGAACTCCTCCCCACCCCAGCGGAAGACGAGGTCGGTGGCGCGCAGGTGGTCGCGCAGCCGTTGGTGGACGTCCACGAGCAGCCGGTCGCCGGCGACGTAGCCGTACGTGTCGTTGACCGTCTTGAAGCGGTCGAGATCGAGGAAGCCGAGCGCCGCCGTACGGCCGCCTCGCCTGATCCGCGCCTGCTCGGCGTTGAGCGCTTCGGTCAGGGCATAGCGGTTCGGCGCGTTCGTCAGCGCATCCACACGCGCACGCGAGCGTTCGGCGGCCAGCCTTCGCTCCAGGCGGAGGCGGAAGCGGTTCCCGGCCGCGACGACGAGCAGCAGCCCGGCGGCGTAGGCGAGAGCAAGCCCCGGAGCCGTCTGGAACACGTAGAGGAACGCCACGAGCAGCGGCGCCGGGAGGAGCCAGGCAAGGACGACCGCACGCCACGACGCGCGAACCTCGCGTCGGAGTCGCGCGCGGCGGCCGAGAGCAAGCAGCACGACCGATCCCGCGTACAGCACGAACCCGGTCAGGAGACCGACGGCCGCTGCCAGGAGGGCGTCCGAGACTCCATCGTGCGCGATCTGCGCTCCGACCATGCCGACGGCGAGTCCCTGCAGCGCCCCCGCCGCCGCACCCGCGGCGCGTCTTCGGCCGGCGTCGCCGACTGCGAACGCCCCGGCCGAGGCGCCCGCGCACGCGCCGAGCAACGGCCCGCCGACGAGCGCGGCAGCGACGACGAACGCGCCGGCAGTCGAGATCCTCGTCCGCGGCCCGACGACGAGGCTGATTCGCGCCGCGAGCGCCGACAGCACCGCGAGGACGAGCGCGGCCGGGAGGCCGGTGTCGAGCCCAGGCATGAACGCATTGAACAGTCGCGACCGGACTGCGTCGCTTCTCGCTACGAGCCGACCAGGAAGTGCGCGACGGCGCTACGCCCGACGTCGCTCACGGCGCGCGACTGCACCGAGTGACCCGCTCCCGGGACGACCACGAGCTTCCCATGCGGGGTCAGCGCGAGCTGCCGGCGGGCCCACGCGAGCGGCGTCGACAGGTCGTGGTCGCCGTTGACGAGCAGCGTCGGCACGTGCAGCCTGCCGTGCGGCAGAGGAGTCGGCTTGATCGGCGCCCAGGGCAGGCACTGCCGGACGAACCCGTTGCCCGAAGCCGTGCGGGCGTCGAACGGATAGAGCTTCCTGGACGAGAGTCGCGCGACCGCGACGTGGAGCTTCGCAGCGCGGCCGGCGAGCGGCGCAGCCGAGGTGCCCCAGGGATACCGCCAGTCGCCGCAGAGCGCGCTCGCGTGCAGGCCCTGGTCGAGAGCGGCGGCAGGCGTGTCCCGCTGGAAGAGAGCGGCGGCTGCGAGGAAGCGGTGGAGCTGCGTCCGATTGCCGTGGCGCGCAGCGTGCAGCGCAGCCGGCACGTTCCAGAACTTGCGGTACGTCGGGTCGGCGATGCTGTCGAACGTCAGCGCGTCGAACAACTGTGGGCCGAGGCGGTCGCGCCGTACGACTGCGGCGAGGTCGGACACGCAGCCGGCGCCGCAGACGGAGCGCAACACGCGTCGCACTGCCGCGAACTCCGCCACGCCGAGGTCGATCTCCCCCACCTGCGGCACGACCGAGTCGAGGACGAGCTTCGACACGTGGGACGGATGCGCCAGTGCGTAACGCTCGCCGACGTACGTGCCGTACGAGATGCCGTCGAGCGACCACTTGTCGACACCGAGCGCCTGCCGCAATGCATCCATGTCGGCGACGACGTCGTCCGTGCCGAAGAACTGACGGCGTGCTCCGAGCTTGCGGGCGCAGGCACGAACGGCGGAGGCTTTCGGCGGCGTGAGATCCGAGCTCCCCATCTCGTGCTGCATCGCCTTGCAGTCGAGCGCGCCGCCACCCGTCCCACGCTGGTCGAACACCACGATCCGGTACTGGGATCGCTCGGCCGAGAGCGCCTTCGAGACGTAACCGTCGAGGATCGGCAGCCCCGGCTGCCCCGGACCGCCCGAGAGCACGAGGAGCACGCCGCGCGGCGCGTGCACGTTGTCGCCCATGCCGACGCGCAGGTGCAGCGTGCCCCGTGCCGGATCCGCGTGATCGAGCGGAACGTCGAGCGTCGCGCACGTGTACCCGGCCGCGGTGCAGGCGTGGACGTCGTGCAGGCCGGAGCTTCGAGCGGAAGCGGAGCCGGCGACCGCGAACGCCACCAGGAGCAGCAGCACGATAGGAGAAACCCGCATCTCTCTTATGGACGCACGGAACGGCCCGTCGGTTGGGCCGTCCCCCGGCCGTGGTCCGTCCTCGTACGCTGTGTCGATGGCTCGCCTCTATGCCTCGACCGGCGACGGCATCGCCCGGCTCGACGAGGATGGCGGAGCGTGGACGGTGGCGCTGTCGCTGCCGGGGAGCGGAGCGCAGTGCCTCGCCGTCGACCCCACCGATCCGGAGACTCTCTACGCCGGCCTTCGCGAAGGTGGTGCGCGCCGCAGCCTCGACGGCGGGCGCACCTGGATCGACTGCAGCCTGCCGGAGCCGGCGGTGTTCTCGCTCGCGGTGAGCCCAGCCGATGGAGTGGTCTACGCGGGCACCGAGCCGAGCCGGCTCTTCCGCAGCGACGACCGCGGTGAGAGTTGGAGCGCCCTCGACGCACTGCTCGAGCTGCCATCGCGGCCTCGGTGGAGCTTCCCGCCCAGACCCTGGACCTCGCACGTGCGTTGGATCGCGCCGAGTCCGCACGACGCCGGCCTGCTGCTCGTCGGGATCGAGCTGGGCGGCCTGATGCGCTCGACCGACGGCGGCCTGAGCTGGGAGGATCACCGCCCCGGGGCTCAACCGGACGTGCACTCCCTCGCCTGGCATCTCCGGACGCCGGGTCGTGCCTACGAAGCCGGCGGCGGCGGCGCGGCCTTCAGCACGGACGCAGGCGAGAGCTGGCGGGCCGCCGACGACGGTCGCGACCGCCACTACACCTGGTCGGTCGCGGCCGACCCGAACGACCCCGACTGCTGGTACGTGTCGGCGAGCACCGGCCCGCGCGCTGCCCACGGCCGCGGCGACCCGGAGGCGCGCATCTACCGGCGGCGCGGCGGCGAACCTTGGCAGCCGCTCGCCGGCGGCCTCCCCGATCCGCTTCCGGCGATGCCGTACGCCCTGCTGGCGACCGACGGCAGACTGTTCGCCGGGCTCGCCGACGGTCAGATCTGGGAGAGCCGCGACGACCGTGTTCTCACAGTTCTTCCTGCTCACGCTGTACATGCAGCAGGTCCTGCACTACTCGGCGCTCAAGACCGGTGTCGCCTACATCGCGCTGACCGCGACGACCATCGCCTTCTCCGCGGTCTCACAAGGACTCGTGACCAGGCTCGGAGTCAGGACCGTGCTGCCCGCCGGCCTCGTGCTCTCGACCGTGGCACTCGTGCTCTTCGGACAACTGCCGGTCGACGGGCACTACTTCTGGGATCTGTTCCCCGGCTTCATCGTGAGCGGGCTCGGGCTCGCCCTGGTGTTCATCCCGATGTCGATCGGCGCGCTCACCGGAGTCCGCCCCGCGGACGCGGGAATCGCCTCGGGGTTGATCAGCACGAGCCAGCAGATCGGTGGGGCGATCGGCGTCGCGGCCGCCACCACCATCGCGACGACGTTCACGAACCACTACGTGAGCTCCCACGTCGGGACGACTGCGTTCAGCGGCGCTACGCTCACCCACGGTTTCCAGATCGCGTTCTACGCCCTCGCAGCAGCCGCCGCGGTGGGTGCCGGAATCGCCGCATTGCTGATCGAGCCGCAGCCGGCTCAGGCCGAGGTCGAGCCGCAAGTCGACGAGCCCCAGGTCGCAGTCGCCTCGCAGTACACCCCGCTCTGCCACGAGACCACGACGGCTGCGGCGGGATGACCGACCCTGCGCGGATCAGCGAGCTGATGCTGGAGAACCTCTGGACGGACCCGGACGGGACGACCCAAGGGCGTGAGGCGCTGAACGAACGAGCGCAGAAGCTGCTCGGCGGAATCGACGTAGCGGTGGTGCGCGATGGAAGGATCGCGGTATTGCATACGCTCTTGACCGCGCAGAGCTGAGAGAGGGAGAGTCCGGAAATGAGCGTCGAAAGCCGACCTCGCAAGCGAGCCGCGCTCGCCGATCGGGAGGCTCGCGAGTTCCTCCGCAAGGCGGACCGTGTCCTCAAGGAACTGATCGATGCCCGGCCCGACTTCCGTCCCCGAGCGTGGATGGACGAGCTTCCTCCTCTCGACGCCTTCGGCACGCTCGTCTTCCAGGTCGCCGGCCAGCAGCTTTCCGTCGCCTCCACGCGGGCGATCATCCGGCATCTCGAGGAGCGATTCGGCGGCCACATGCCCTCGGCGGAGGAGCTGCTCGCCGCGGATCCCCAGGTGCTGCGCGACAGCGGCTTTTCGGCACGAAAGGGCCAGACGCTGCGGGCGCTCGCCGAGCGCTTCGTCGACGGGCGCCTGAGCGACAAGGCGCTCGCGAAGATGAGTGACGAGGAGGTCGAGGCGATCCTGACCGAGGTGAGCGGCATCGGTCTCTGGACGGCCCGCGGCTTCTTGCTCGTGGCGCTCGATCGGCCCGACGTCTTTCTGTCGGGAGACCTGGCGCTCAGACGGGCGATCCAGAAGGCGTACGGCTTGGACCACCTGCCGACCGAAGACGAGGTGGCCGAGATCTCGGATCGCTGGCGGCCGTATCGCAGCCTCGCAGTCAGCTACCTGTTCGCCTCCGAGTACCAGGACGCGACGTAGATGGACGCCACCGACAGGGCGCAGATGGTCGAGACGCTCGACGAGACGGTCGATCACGTGCGCGGAGAACCGGGCGCTGCACTGATCCTCGAGTACGGCGACTACGAGTGCCCGTACTCGCGGCAAGCGTTCCGGGCGATCCAGCGCGTGGAGCGGGACCTCTCGGGCCGGGTCCGCTTCGCGTTCCGCCACTTCCCCCTCACGGAGATTCACCCACATGCACTCGCCGCGTCAGCCGCTGCCGAGGCCGCAGCACGACAAGGGCGGTTCTGGGAGATGCACGAGCTGCTGTTCCACCGGCAGAAGGCTCTCGAGGACGACGATCTGCGCACGTACGCGAGCGAGATCGGCGTCGACCTGGACCGCTTCGACCGGGATCGCGCCGACGCCGAGGTGCTGGCCCGGATCGAACGCGACGTCGCCAGCGGCGAAGCCACCGGCGTCGTTCGCGGCACGCCGACCCTCTTCGTCGAGGGCGTCCTCTACCAGGGTGGCTACGACCCGGCCGCGTTCATCGAGGCGCTGCCGCGATGACGCTCCCCGAGCTCCACCTCGTCGACTGGCGGCCGACCAAGGACACGCTGCACCTCTACTGCCAGATCGTGGGCAAGGTCCGCCTCGCGACCACGCCGCCGCGCAACCAGTGGTGGAACGTTCCCCTCTATGTCGACGTGCGCGGCCTCACCACCAGACGGCTGCACGAGGGAGACACGACCTTCCAGATCGACTTCGACTTCGTCGACCACGCGCTCGTCGTGCGCACTCATGACGGCCGCACGCGGTCGTTCGAGCTGGCCGACGGCGTCCCCGTCGCCGACTTCGACACTCGCCTCCACGAGACACTGCGCGAGCTCGGCGTCGACGTCGCGATCAAGGAGCAGCCATTCGGCTTGCCCATCACGACGCCGTTTCCCGAGGATCGCGAGCACGCGTCCTGGGACCGCTCTGCGATCGAACGCTTCAGCCAGATCCTCGACTGGACCGACGGAGTCTTCGAGGAGTTCAGCGGCTGGTTCGGCGGCAAGACGAGCCCGGTCCATCTCTTCTGGCACAGCTTCGACCTCGCCGTCACCCGCTTCTCCGGGCGGTCGGCCCCGGCGATCACCGCCGACGCCGTGACACGTGAGGCGTACTCGCAGGAGGTGATCTCCTTCGGCTTCTGGGCGGGCGACGACAACGTCCCGGACTCGTCGTACTACGCCTACACCGCTCCGGAACCGGAAGGCTTGCGCGACGAACCGCTGCCCGTCGGCAACTGGGTCGATTCCGGCAGCGGATCGCTCGCGATCCTCCCTTACGACATCGTTCGCACCGCGCGCGACCCGCGCGAAACGTTGCTCGCGTTCATGCAAGGCGCGTACGAGGCGGGCGCGCGGCTCGCCGGTTGGGACACGAGCGGCTTCGCATCGCACTGGTGCCCGACCCCGAGTCAGCTGCACGAGCTTCAGGCGACCGCGGCCTCCGAGTTCGGCCGGCCGGCCAACGGTGCCCCGTCTTCGGCCGTTCGGCGATGACGGAGCTGCAACCCGCCGTCCGGGTCGAGGGGGTCTTCAAGCGATTCGGGTCGACCACGGCCCTCGCCGGCGTCGACCTCGTGGTTCCGGAAGGCATGGTCTTCGGCCTGCTCGGCCCGAACGGCGCCGGCAAGACGACTCTCATCCGGATCCTGGCGACATTGCTCGAACCGGACGCGGGACGCGCCGAGCTGCTCGGTCACGACGTCGTCGACGACTCGGCGAGCGTGCGCGAACTCTTCGCCCTGACCGGTCAGTTCGCAGCAGTCGACGAGCTGCTGACGGGCCGCGAGAACCTCGAGATGTTCGGGCGTCTGTTCCGGCTCTCTCGCACGGAGGCGAGTCGCCGTGCGTCGGAGCTGCTCGACCGCTTCGAGCTCGCCGACGCCGCCGACAGAACCGCAAAGACGTACTCGGGCGGCATGCGGCGGCGTCTCGACCTCGCGTCGAGCCTGCTCACGCAACCGCGCGTGCTCTTCCTCGACGAGCCGACGACAGGCCTCGATCCTCGGAGCCGCAACGAGATCTGGGAGATCGTCCGCGACCTGCGCCGCGAAGGAACAACGATTCTCTTGACGACTCAGTACCTCGAGGAAGCGGATCAGCTCGCCGACGAGATCGCGGTCATCGACCACGGTCGCGTGATCGCCGAAGGGACCGGGAACGAGCTCAAGGACCGCGTCGGGGGGCACATCCTCGAGGTCGAGCTGGCTGACGTGCGGCAGCGTGACGCCGCTAGCGCCGCACTGCTTCGCATCGGCTGCGGCCAGCCGGAAGAAGACGGGCGACCGGACCGGCTGACGTTGCCGGCGCCGCGGGAGAGCCTCGTCCTGGTCGAGGAGGCCGCCGCGGAGCTGCGTCGGGCAGAGATCGGCGTCAGCGAGATGGGCCTCCGTGGCCCGACGCTCGACGACGTCTTCCTTCAGCTGACCGGCCAGCCTCCGAGCGAGAACGGCAAGCCGCAGGCCGCAGTTGCCGTGCCCGACAAGGCGCAGCAGCGTCGGCGCCATCTCCCCCGCCCCCACGCGCCGACGCTGCACGGCGCCGAGACGAGCGTCACAGACACAGCCGTCGTGACCGGACGAAACCTTCGCCACTTCTGGCGCCAGCCCGACCTGCTCATCTTCTCGACGATCCAACCGGTGATGTTCGTCCTCTTGTTCGTCTATGTCTTCAGCGGTGCCATCGGCAAATCGCTGCCGCCAGGGGTCAGCTACGTCAACTACCTACTGCCCGGGATCTTCGTCCAGTCGGTGACGTTCCGGGCGAGCCAGACGGCCGTCGGGCTCTCCGAGGACCTGCGACTGGGCGTGATCGACCGTTTCCGCTCGATGCCCATGGCTCGTTCGGCGGTTCTGGTCGGACGCACGACCGCGGACCTCGTACGCAACATCCTGATCATCGGCCTGATGATCGTCGTGGGCTACCTCGTCGGCTTCAGCTTCCAGGCGGGCTTCCTCGCCGCTCTCGGCTGTGTGGCCATCATCGCCCTCTGGGGCATCGCCCTCAGCTGGATCTTCGCCTTCGTCTCCCTGGTCGTCCGCGGCGCGGAGAGCGCGCAGACCGCCGGCTTCGTCATCCTGTTCCCGCTCGTCTTCGCCAGCTCGGTCTTCGTCCCGGTCGCGACCCTGCCGAGTTGGTTGCAGACGATCGCCAGGGTCTCGCCGGTGACGCTGACGGCGGACGCTGCGCGCAGATTCGCGCTCGTCGGCGGTGTGTCGAGCTCATTCTGGTGGTCGCTCCTCTGGATCGGGGGAATCCTGGCGGTCTTCGTGCCTTTGTCGGTTTTGCGCTACAGGCGGATGAGTTGAGCGAGCCGCTGACGATCGTCGGTCTCGGCGGTTCGCTCGCACGCCGGTCGCACAGCCTGGCGGCGTTGCGAGTCGCGCTCGAGGGCGCCACCGAGGCGGGCGGGGCGACGGCTCTTCTCGACCTGCGCGAACTTGATCTGCCGTTGTACAACCCGGACGACGAGCAAGAGCCCCCTCCGGCCGCCTCGACACTGATCGAGACCTGTTACGCCGCCGACGGGATGCTCTGGAGCAGCCCGATGTATCAGGGGACGATCTCGGGCGCATTCAAGAACGCCCTCGACTGGCTGCACGCGCTCGGCTCACGCGAGCCGCCGTTCCTGCACGACGAGGTGATCGGCCTGATCAGCGCGGCCGGCGGGACCCAGGGGCTGCAGGCGATCAACACGATGGAGTTCGCGGTCCGGGCGCTGCGCGGCTGGGCGGTCCCGTACGTGATCCCCGTCGCCTCCGCGTTCCGCGTCTTCGACTCCGAGGGAGCAATCACCGACGAAGGCGTCGAGCTCCAACTGCGAACGCTCGGAGCCGAGGTCGTGCGGGTGGCGACTCGCTTTGCGGATCACGCGACGCCGCAACGCGCCAGTGCGTGCGAAGAATCGGCCCAGCGCGTCGCGGCCGCCGTGTAGCCAATAGGAATACTTGCGCAGTCAATAACGTTGACTTATGGGATGGCGGTTACTCCCAAGAAGATCGGCTTTCTGTCGTTCGGCGCCTGGCATCCGGGCGGCGGGATGACCCGTACGGGCGGCGATGCGCTTCGCCAGACGGTCGAGCTCGCCGTCGCCGCCGAGGAAATCGGCATCGACGGGGCGTTCGTCCGCGTCCATCACTTCGCGCGCCAGCTCTCCTCGCCCTTCCCGCTCCTCGCGGCGATCGGCGTCAGGACGAGCCGGATCGAGATCGGTACCGGCGTCATCGACATGCGCTACGAGAACCCTCTGTACATGGCCGAGACCGCCGCGGCGGCCGACCTGCTCGCCGGCGGCCGGCTCCAGCTGGGCGTCAGCCGCGGCTCGCCCGAGCCCGCCTGGCACGGCGCCGAGGCGTTCGGCTACTCGGTCGACCCCGACGAGGCACGTGAGAAGACCGCGCTCTTCCGCACCGCGATCACGGGTACCGGTGTCGCCCCGGCCGATGTCGGCGGCCGCCCGGGTAGCGCGATGCTGCCGGTTCAGCCGCAGTCGCCCGGGCTCGCCGACCGTATCTGGTGGGGCTCCGGCTCACGCGAGACCGCCGTCTGGGCGGGCGAACAGGGCATGAACCTGATGAGCTCGACACTCCTCCTCGAGGACACGAAGGTGCCGTTCGACGAGCTCCAGGCCGAGCAGATCGCCCTGTTCCGCGAGGCGTGGACGAACGCCGGCCACGCCGGCGAGCCGCGCGTGTCTGTCAGCCGAAGCGTCATTCCCATCACCACGGACTTCGACCGGAGACTCTTCGGCGGCGACGCCAACGAGGATCAGGTCGGCTGGCTCGACGGCGCGATCAGCAGCTTCGGTCGCAGCTACACCGGCCAGCCCGACGAGATCGCCGTCGACCTGGCAAGCGACTCAGCCGTTCAGGCCGCCGACACGCTTCTCCTCACCGTCCCCAGCCAGCTCGGCGTCGACTACAACGTCACCATGCTCGAGACGATCGCCCGCGACATCGCACCCGCCATCGGCTGGCACCCGAAGCAGACGCCGGAGCCCGTAGCTACCTGATGGGGATGTTCTTCCACGACCGGGGCGAGGCGGCGCCGGAACGTCCCGCCGATCCGGAGGTGCGGCGCGCCAACCTGCGACGCATAGGGTCGCTCTTCAAGCGGTACTGGCGGCGGCTCTCATTCCTGCTCGGACTGATCGTCCTGAGCGCAGGCCTCGGCGTCGTACCCGCGTTCCTGCTCCGCCGCCTGCTCATAGCGCTGGAGGCACACGACACGCACGCGGTCTCCTTGAACGCCGCGGGGATGATCGTGATCGCAATCGTCGCGGGAATCCTCAGCGTGGTTCAGACGCTCCTCTCGAACCAGGTCGGCCAGCGCGTCATGCACGATCTGCGCGCCAGGGTCTTCCGTCACTTGCAGCGGCTCTCGCTGGCTTTCTTCACGCGGACGCGCACCGGCGAGGTGCAGTCGCGGATCAACAACGACATCGGCGGTGTGCAGAACGTCGTCACGAATACCGCGACGAACATCGCGTCGAGCCTGACGACCGTCGTCGCGACGATGATCGCCATGCTGTTCCTGAGCTGGCAGCTCGCGCTCTTCGCGTTCGCGCTGATCCCGATCTTCGTCGTACTCACCCGCCGGGTCGGCAACGAGCGTCGGCGGATCGCGAAGACGACGCAGGAGTCGCTCGCCGACATCTCGAGCATCGTCCAGGAGTCGCTCTCGGTCAGCGGCATCCTGCTCGGGAAGACGATGGGGCGCGTCGACGAGCTCGCTGACCGCTTCGAGGGCGAGTCGCTGCGGCTGGCCGACCTCGAGGTGCAGCAGCGCATGGCGGGCCGTTGGGTGATGGCCTCGATCCAGACGAGCTTCGCCGTGATGCCGGCAGCCGTCTACTGGCTCGGCGGCACCGTACTCAGCCACTCGATCACGATTCCGACGATCATCGCCTTCACCACACTGCAGGCGCGGCTCTTCTTCCCGGTCGGCTCGCTGCTCGGCGTGGGACTCGACATCCAGACCTCGCTCGCGCTCTTCGACCGCATCTTCGAGTACCTCGACCAGCCGGTCGACATCGAGGAGGGCACGATCGAGGCCGCCCAGGCGGGCGACGTCGTCTTCGACCACGTCTGGTTCGGGTACTCGGAGGACGACTGGACGCTGGAGGACGTGAGCTTCGCCGTTCCCGCCGGGACGACGACGGCCCTCGTCGGCGAGACGGGTGCCGGGAAGACGACCCTCGGCTACCTCGCAGCCCGGCTCTACGACGTGGACCGAGGCTCTGTCTCGATCGGCGGCGTCGACGTCCGCGACCTGAGCTTCGGCGCGTTGTCGAGCCTCGTCGGCGTCGTCTCGCAGGAGACGTACCTCTTCCACGCGTCGATCAAGGAGAACCTCCGCTTTGCGAAGCCCGAAGCGACGGACGAAGAGCTCTACGCCGCCGCGGAGGCGGCGCGGATCCACCACGTGATCGCGGCTCTCCCGGAGGGCTACGATACGGTCGTCGGCGAGCGCGGCTACCGCTTCTCGGGAGGCGAGAAGCAGCGGATCGCGATCGCGCGCACCATCCTCCGCAACCCGCCGATCCTCGTCCTCGATGAGGCCACCTCCTCGCTCGACACCGAGACCGAGCGGCTCGTGCAGGAGGCGCTCGACCGGCTCTCGGAGGGACGGACGACGATCGCCATTGCGCACAGGCTCTCGACCGTCAGGGATGCCGACCAGATCGTCGTGCTCGACCGGGGCCAGGTCGTCGAGCGGGGCCGGCACGAGGATCTGCTCGCCGCGGGCGGCCGCTACGCAGCGCTCGTCAGCCGCGACGCGGAGCTGGAGCCGCCGGCGCTCGTCTAGACCTGGCGCGCGGCCGGCTGCGGAGATAGCGTCGCCGTGTGAGCGAACTGGCGGTTGAGCGGGAGCATCGCGTATCGCCGATCGAGCTGTTCTTCGACCTCGTGTTCGCCTTCGCGTTCGCGCAGGTCACGACCCTGTGGCTCGAGCAGAGCTCCTGGGCCGGGCTCGGTCGAGGTCTGCTCGTCCTCGGAGTCCTCTGGTGGGTGTGGACTAGCTATGCATGGCTGACGAACGCGGCGGATGCCGATGCGGGGATCGTCACTGCCACGCTTCTGTTCGCGACGGGCGCGTCGTTCATCGCCGCACTCGCCGTGCCCGAGGCGTTCGACACCCATCGCGTCCTCTTCGCCGTCTCGTTGTTCGTCGTCCTCTCGGCCTTCGTCGGTCTCTATGCGCTCGTCAGCCGCAAGGAGCCGGAGCTGCTGGCCGCAGTCCTGCGGATGGCGCGGACGCTCGTGCCGGCCGCAGGGCTCATCCTCGTGGCGGCATTCGTCCCCACTCGCTACGGGCCTGCGCTCTGGGCACTGGCGCTGATCATCGGCTTCGTGGGGCCGCAACTCGCCGGACTGAGTGGCTGGCGCGTCGAGCCCTCGCACTTCGCCGAGCGTCATGGTCTGATCGTGATCATCGCGATCGGCGAGTCGCTCAGCGCGATCGGGTTCGGCGCGCGCAACACCCACCTGGGCGCGGCGGTGATCGTGGCCGTGGTGCTCGGTCTGGTGGTCGCCGGCTCCTTCTGGCTCGCGTACTTCGACTTCGCGTCGAGCGGCGTACAGCGAAGGCTCGCGGATAGCCGCGGCACCCGGCGAACTGCCTTCGCGCGCGACGCCTACACGTACCTCCACCTGCCGATGGTCGCCGGCATCGTCCTCTTCGCCTTCGCGATGCGGACGGCGCTGCAGCACGTTCACGCGACGCTGAGCGTCGTGCCGGCGGTCGCGCTCTGCTTGGGCTCGGCTCTCTACCTGAGCGCCTTCGTCACGCTTCGGTGGCGCGTGTCGCGCACACTCGGCTACGGCCGGCCGATCGCGGCTCTGGCGTTCGCGCTGGCGACGTTCGCAGCGGTCGTGGTGCCCGCGCTTGCGGCCCTTGCGCTCGTTGCCGGCATCTGGTTCGCCCTCCATACGTACGAACTCATCCACTGGCGCGAGGAACGGGCACGGCGCCGATCGGCCGACAGGCAGCTTCGAACGTCCGAGGCGTCATAGATCCTGACCGGGATGGAGCGCCTCGTCCGCTTCCCCGTGAAGACGATCCTCACCGTCCTCGGGCTGATCATCGCCGTCTGGGCTCTGCTCCACGTGATCATGATCGCGCGGTCGGTCATCGTCTACGTCCTGATCGCGATCTTCCTCGCGCTCGCGATCAACCCGCTCGTGGCGTGGCTGATGCGCCGGGGCATACAGTCGCGCGGTCTCGCGTCCGGGGCGGCGTGTCTCCTCGTGCTGCTTGCGATCGTCGGCATCGGCTTCGCTTTCATTCCGACGCTCGTCGACAACGTCAACAACTTCGTCGACGCAGCCCCCGGCTATGTCCACGACCTGACGCACGGCAGGGGACGCCTCGGCTTCCTCGAGACGAAGTACCACGTCGTCGAGAGGTTCCAGCACTACGTCAAGCAGGGCGGAGCGAAGAAGCTCTTCGGGCTGTCGGGCGCCGCGATCTCGGTCACGAAAGGCGTCCTCAACTTCATCGTCGGCACCGTGACGGTCGCCTTTCTCACCTTCTTCATGCTCCTCGAGGGGCCGGCGTGGATGGAACGCTTCTACGGGCTCTTGCACCCGGAGTCGGAGAAGCGCTGGCGGGCGGTCGGCCACGGGATCTACCGTCAGGTTGGCGGCTACGTCACGGGGAATCTCGCGATCAGCGTGATTGCAGGAGGGCTCGCGACCTTCGCGCTGCTCATCCTCGGCGTTCCCTTTGCGGTCGCGCTCGGCCTCCTCGTCGGCTTGCTCGACCTGATCCCGCTCGTCGGCGCAACCTTTGCCGCGGTGATCGTCGTGGCGGTCGCTTCCCTGCACTCGATTCCGGCCGGGATCGTGATGATCGTGTTCTTCATCCTCTACCAGCAGGTCGAGAACCACGTTCTGCAGCCGCTGGTGTACAACCGGACGGTCGCGCTGTCGCCGCTGACGATCCTCATCTCGATCCTCATCGGCGCGGAGCTCGCCGGAGTCCTCGGCGCGCTCGCCGCGATCCCCGTCGCCGGCGCGATCCAGGTCGTGATCCTGGACTTCCTTCGTGCCAGGCGGGAGCGCGCGATCGAGCCGGCCTCGACCTAGAGGGTTTCTCGTAGATAAGGCTGAGCCGTCGGCGCCGGTGGCGAGCGGCGGTGAGGAACCCTCGAGTTCCCTCGAAACCGTTTGATGGAGGCGGCGGGAATCGAACCCGCGTCCGCAGCCGCACCGGCTGAGCGTCTACAAGCGTAGGCTGCCCTTTCGATTCGCCCGCCGGCCGGGGTGCAGCCGCCCTACCGACGCGCTAGCCGATCCTTTGGTGTCGCGCTTTGGGCGATCAGCTCTCCCTCCGCGCCGAGCCCGTTCGTTGGCGCCGCCTCCGGGCCACGGGCCGAACCCGGGGCGGCGTCGCCACGCTAGGTCTCCCTAGGCAGCGAGTGCGAGATCGTTCTTCGCACTTGCGTTGTGCCGGTGGATTTACGAGGCCAACCGGCGACCTCGGCTTGCAGCTCATCCGGATGGATCGACCACGTCGAAGCCAGGTCGCCCCCGTATGTGTGTCCGGCAATAGTACCGGCGCCTAGGCCCAGGGCAGACCGGCCCAGTACGATGGCCGGCCGCGGCGCGACGGCTCGAGGTCGACGTATGCCTCGTCCGGGCTCGTCACCTCGCGCTCGACGCTCGCCCCATGGCGCGCCGCAGCTTCCGACACCGGGTAGCGCACGTTCCACTCCCCGGTTCGCGAGCCGACCATGAAGATCGCGCACGGGCTCTCGCCGCCGCCCACGAAGACGTGCTCGGTCCCGGCCGGACTGTGGAAGAAGTCCCACTGCTTCAGGCGCCGCTCCTCGCCCTCGACGATCACGAGGCACTCGCCCGAGAGGACGAGGAAGTCCTCCTGCTGCGCCTCGCTGTGGTAGCAGCCGTTCGGCTCGCCGGGCGGCAGGACGTGGATGCGGATCCCGACCTCGGCGAACTCGGCAGCGGCGCTCTCGAACGAGCACTCCGAGCCGCTCGGGCGTTTCTCGCCGCCTTCAGTCGTCAGCCATTCGGCGTCGGCGACGTTGACGACGAACCAGCCCCCGTCAGCCGGAGAGAGCCCCGAGCCGCGATCCTCGAGCGGCGCCTCGGCCATCCCGCGACTCTATCGAGCGTGACTCCTGCGGTCCGCCCGCTGGTACAAACGACGGCATGCCGATGTTCCACGTCGTCCTGCGCCAGGCGGGTCCCGAGTTCGACGCCGCGCTGCCCCTCGAGGAGCAAGCCGGCTGGGAGGCACACGCGGCCTACATGGACTCACTCGTCGAGGGCGGCTACATCGTGCTAGGCGGCCCGCTCCCGAATGGACGAGTCGCGCACGCGATGAAGGCAGACTCGGAGGAAGAGCTCCGCGCGATCTGGGCGCGCGACCCGTGGCACGAGTCGCACCTGATCCTCGAGTCGATCGATCCGTGGGACATCCGGCTCGACTCCCGCAAGCCGGGCTAGCGCCGCAGGCTCTTCAGCTCGCGTTCGATCTGCCGCCGCGCGTCGCGGGCCGCGATGTCGCGCCGCTTGTCGCGCAGCTCCTTGCCGCGCGCGAGCGCGAGCTCGACCTTGACGCGGCCGTCCCGGAAGTAGAGGCGCGTCGGGACGAGGGTGAAGCCCTTCTCCGCGACGGACGACGCGAGCCGGTCGATCTCCTTACGGTGAAGCAGCAGCTTGCGCGGCCGGTCGGGATCGTGGTTCGCGCGGTTCCCCTCGGTGTACTCCGGCACATGAAGGCCGACGAGCCACGCCTCGCCGTCTCGCACCTCGGCGTACGCCTGCTGCAGCGTCGCCTCGCCTCCGCGCAGCGACTTCACCTCCGTGCCGGTGAGGACGACGCCCGCCTCGACGCGGTCCGAGAGGTGGTACTCGTGCCGCGCGCGGCGATTGTCGACGATCAGCTTTTCGGCCATGGCGCCGAAGTGTAGGGTCGCGCCCGTGAAGCTCACGTTCGCGCAGTTGCAGGAGGCCGGCTCGGAGCGCCTCCCGGGCCTGCTCGGAATCGAGGTCTACGAGGTCTTCGAGGGCGCAGCGCGCGCACGGCTCGAGCTCCGGGAGCAGCACCACGCGCCGAATGGCTACCTCCACGCCGGAACGGTCGTGAGCCTGGCCGACTCCGCGTGCGGTTACGGCTGCATCCTCAACCTCCCCGAAGGAGCGACCGGCTTCACGACCATCGAGCTGAAGACGAACTTCCTCCGCAGCGCGCAGCGCGGCACCATCGATTGCGAAGCGAGGCTCGTGCACGGAGGCCGGACGACGCAGATCTGGGATGCAACGGTGATCGACGCCGAGGGCCGGAACATGGCGCTCTTTCGCTGTACGCAGCTCGTCCTCCGCTAGCGGCGCGCGCGGTAGCCCCGCGCCATGAAGCAGCGGTCGCAGAGCGTCGCCCACGGCGCAGTCCGCGCACCGCAGACGCGGCAGCGGCCGATCGTCGGATCCTCGATCTCGGCCCGCAGCTCGCGTACGACCCGCGCCGCCGCGGCCTCCTCGAGCCCGGCGGCCCGCTCGATCGTCACGCCCGCGACACCCGGGTACTGCAGCGCGAACCAGCGGAGGATCGATGCCTCCCGCGCAGCCTGCTCCGCCTCCTCCAGCCCGGCGGCGTCGAGGCGGTGCGGATCGAGGATCCAGCCGATCACAGTCTGCTGCGGCTGGTCACCCGCGACCGCGGCGGCGAGCGTGCCCAGCAGCGCGGCGCCGTCCTCGTCCACCGGCGCCTGCACGAGCTTCCAGACGTCGGCGAGCTCGAGCGTGCGTCGCGCGTGGTGGAGCGCGTCGCGCACCGCGTCGAGCCGAGTGAGCAGGGGCTGGATCGATTCGACCTCGAGCCAGCCGTCGACGCTCCAGTAGCGGAGCGCCGCCTGGCGCCAGGCGTGGAGCGCAGGCTCGAGCTGGTCGACGCGCGTCACGTTGAGGTCGGAGAGCTGCGGACGCAGGCGCCCCGAATCGACGATCCGGTAGCCGAGGTGGCCGTCCTCGATCGGGACGTGCGGGACGAGAGCTGCACGAACGAGATCCGGGTCGGGATCCGCCCACGGCACGCCGGTGAGGACGCCGACGTGTCCGCGCTCGTGGAACCCGAAGCGGCCGGCGCGGCCGGCGATCTGGGCAATCTCCCACGGCTCGAGGTCGCGACGCTCCTTGCCGTCGAACTTCGTCGTCTCGGCGAAGAGCAGCGTCTCGCACGGCAGGTTGACGCCGTGGCCGAGGACGTCGGTCGCCGCGCACACCTCCGCCTGGCCGGCGATGAAGCGGTCGATCTCCTCCCGCCGCGACGCGAGCGGCATCGCACCGTAGAGGCAGGCGACGCGCCCCGGGTGAAGCTGGTTCAGCTCGCCCGCGAGACCGATCACGGCGCGGCGGCTGAATGCGACGACGACCGTGCCGGGCCCGAGACCCGTGATGCCGCGGCGGCCGAGCCAGTCGAGCGGTGCCTTGCGCTCGAAGAAGCGGACCTCGGCCTGCGGAAACGCGTGCCGGACGAGCGGCAGCGCCTCGACAGCGCCGAGCAGGAGAATGTGGCGGTACTCGCCGCCTAGCAGCAGCCGCGTCCACGCCGAGCCGCGCTCCTCGTCCTCGGCCCACTGCACCTCGTCGAGCACGAGCGTCTCGCCGCTCGCCGGGGCCATCTCGGCGGTGCAACACACAATCGGTGCACCGGGATTCACCCGCTCCTCGCCGGTGACCAGCCCCACACGCTCCTCGCCGATCTCCGCCGCCAGTCGCCGGTGGGCCTCCTGCGCAAGCATCCGCAACGGCGCCGCATAGACGCCGTTGCCGTGTTCGACGAGGAAGCGCAGCGCGTCGTGCGTCTTGCCGGAGTTGGTGGGACCGAGATGCGCGATCACGGTCTCGGGCTCGACGCGCCGGTCGGGCAGCCGGACGGTCAGCTCGGAGACCGGACGCCTCGCCGGTGGTTGCCGCCGCCGATGCCGCTCGCTCCGGCTCGGTCGCCTGTGCCGTTGATTTCTTCCCCGCGCCATGCGCAGGACGGTAGCTACGAGCTCAGATCTGGAGGAAGCGGCGGAGCGTCAGGCCCGAGCCCATCGCGCCGAGCAGCAATCCCGTGCCGAGCAGCAAGATCGCGTTCACCGTGAAAGACAGCGAGTGCACGTCGGAGCCCTCCCCGCCTCCGATGTGCGGCAGGATCGACGGCAGGGCGATCGTCTTCCCGAGCACGAGCAGGATCACGGCGAGGATCGAGCCCAGCAGCCCGCACAGCAGCCCTTCGAGCATGAACGGCCCGCGGATGAACCAGTTCGTCGCGCCCACGAGCTTCATCACCTCGATCTCGCGTCGTCGCGCGAAGATCGAGAGCCGGATCGTGTTCGCGATCAGCAGCGTCGAGGCAACGACGAGCAGGACGACGGCGATCAGGAAGACGAGTGAGATGACCTTCGCGATCGTCAGAACCCGTTTGGCGGTCGCGCTCCCCCACTTCACCGCGTCGACGCCCGACCAGTGCGACGTCCGCACCTCCTTGCCGATCTGCGGAGTGTCCGAGGCCTTCACCGGCACCACCGTGTACGAGTCCGGCAGCGGGTTTTCGAGCAGCTTGATCTGGTAGAGCCCCGGGAACTTCTTCTTCATCTGCGCCTGGGCCTGCGCCTTCGAGACGAAGACCACGTTCTTCACGCGCGGATCGTTCTGGAGCTTCTGGTGGACGGCATGCTCCTGCTGCGGCGTCGCGTTGCTCTGGAAGTAGACGTGCACCTGGAGCTCCTTCTGGACGTGGTTGCTCCAGGAGAGCACCCAGGTGCCGAGCGCGATGAAGAGGCCGAGCAGGCACATCCCGATCAGGACCGTCATCGTCGCCGCGAAGGTCGTCGAGAGGTTCATCCGGATCGAGGACCACGCCTCGGAGAACAGCAAACGAACGCGACTCACTCGGAGGTGTACCCCCCGCGGCGCTCGTCACGGGAGAGGCGCCCGTCCTCGAGCGCGATCACGCGCTTGCGCATCTTGTCGACCATCTCGCGGTCGTGCGTGACCATGAGGATCGTCGTGCCGGCGCGGTTGATCCGGTAAAGGAGCTGCATGATCCCGACGCTCGTGTCGGGGTCGAGGTTGCCGGTCGGCTCGTCGCAGACGAGGAGCGGCGGGTGGTTGACGACGGCGCGCGCGATCGAGACGCGCTGCTGCTCGCCGCCGGAGAGCTCGTCGGGGAGCGAGTTCATCTTGTTCGCGAGCCCGACCAGCGTCATCACCTCGGGCACCTTGCGCCGGATCGAGGCGCGGCTCTCGCCCTGCACCTTGAGCGCGTACGCGACGTTCTCGGCCGCCGTCCGGCGGGGCAGGAGCTTGAAGTCCTGGAAGACGCAGCCGATGTTGCGGCGCAGGCGCGGGACCTTCGAGTGCCCCAGCCGGCCGAGGTCGCGGCCGCCGAGGATGATCCGGCCGTCACTCGGCTCGAGCTCCTTCAGCAGCAGCCGCACGAGGGTGGTCTTGCCGGAGCCCGACGCGCCGACGACGAAGACGAACTCGCCCTTGTCGATCGCGAAGTTGACGGTGTTCAGAGCGGTGACGTCCGGCTCATAGACCTTCGTCACGTTCTCGAAGAGGATCATCGAGCCCGTCGCGGGCTTCGCCTGCTCGGGCTGCACGTGGCCGTTCGTCGACGGCTCTGCCACTGAAGGCTGTGCGAGGGCGGTGGGCTGCTCTATCTGTACGTCAGTCACGTCTACCGGTTCGAGTTGGGCACGGGCAATTTTGCCCGGCGCCGGTCGAGTCGTGCGAAGCGGCCCCCACTCTAGCGCAGGTTCCGGCGTACTACGAAGTCTGTCCGGCAGTTTGCAGCAGAAACGCACGGATGAAGCCATCGAGATCGCCGTCGAGGACAGCTTGGGTGTTGCCGACCTCGTAGCCCGTGCGCGCGTCCTTGACCTGCTGGTACGGGTGGAGGACGTAGCTGCGGATCGCGTTCCCGCCGAATCCCATCGAGACGCCCCCGCGCTCGCGGGCCAGCTCGGCCTCGCGCTCCTCCTCGGCCTTCTCGGCGAGCCGGGAGCGGAGGATCTTCATGGCCGTGTCCTTGTTCGCCGACTGGCTGCGCTCGTTCTGGACCGCGACGACGATGCCGCTCGGCATGTGCGTGATCCGGACCGCCGAATCGGTCTTGTTCACATGCTGGCCTCCCGCACCAGAGGAGCGGTAGGTGTCGATCCGGATGTCGTCGTCGGCGATCTCGATGTCCGATGACTCCTCGAGCAGCGGCGCGACGATCACCTGCGCGAAGCTCGTGTGGCGGCGGTGTGCCTGGTCGAACGGGCTCAGCCGCACCAGCCGGTGCTTGCCGCGCTCGGCCTTGAGGATCCCGTACGCGTTCTCGCCGCGCACCGTGAACGTCGCCGACTTGAGCCCGTACTCCTCGCCCGGGCTCGACTCGATCACCTCCGTCTTCAGGCCGCGCTGCTCCGCCCAGCGGAGGTACATGCGCAGGAGGATCTCGGCCCAGTCCTGAGCGTCCGTGCCGCCCGCGTCCGACTGGATCGTGACGACCGCATCGCCGGCGTCGTACTCGCCGGAGAAGAGCGCGTCCTCCTGCAACCGCGCAAGCTCGCCGTGGACGTCTCGCAGCACCGGCTCGAGCTCCTCGTCCGGGAACGTGCCTGCGCCCTCGCGCAGGAACTCGACGTTCGAGACGAGCTCGTCGTAGCGCCGGAGCTTCTCCTGCGTGCGCTGGTGCTCGGCGGAGAGGCGGGCGGCGCGCTGCTGGTCGTTCCAGAAGTCGGGTTGCGCGAGCTCCTGCTCGAGCTCGTCGAGGCGGACCCTCAGGGCAGCGGGGTCAAAGGTAACCACGGACCCAGTCGAGCTGGGCCCCGATCTCCTCGAGCTGCTCGTCGAGCGGAATCTGGATCTCGTCAGCCGCCATGGAGGTCATCGTAAGGCACGTTCACGATGGTCTTGCTCTGCATGACCGAAGGATCAGGGCCGCCGCGGACGGTCCGCAGTACGGTCGACGAGTCATGCGCCGGGCGCCATCGGGCAGTGCGCCCGAGTCGGGTTCGCCGTAGAGGTGCGCGGCATGAAGCTGCGCGGCTTGCTGAAGTACGGCTACGCAGGCCCTCCGGTCTTTCCGGCGCGCTCAAGGCGAGCGGCTACCCGTGGCGGCGAGAGATCCACCCTCGCCGAACCACTACCTACATCGCCGAAGCGGCCAGCCAGCCCGCGAGCGGGCAGTACTGGCAGCCCGCCCAGAGCGAGCCTTTCACGGTCGTCGTCCGCCGCTAAGGCTCGGGCGGGCGGCGCGGTACCGACGGCCCGCTTCGGTCAGGACGACGGACTTGCCCACGACGGCGATCAGACGATCGCTGAAGGCATCGTCGAGGACGGGGTGACGCGGGCAATTGCTTCTCCAGGCTTCGATCGCGTCGTCATAGGTGCGCGGACGGTCGGCGACCCAGTCGAGGAACTCGTGCAGCAACGCGGGCGGCTGCGGCGCTACGCCCCGTGGCACTTCTTGAACTTCTTGCCCGACCCGCACCAGCACGGGTCGTTGCGGCCGAGCTTCTCGTGCTCGCTCGCGCGTACGGTCTGGGTGGCCACGCCCTCGGCTGACGGGACGCCCGCCGCGACCGCCTCTCCCCCGCCCGCGGCCGCGATCGCCGCCGCGCCGGTCGAGGACTCGTGCTCGTACTGGAGGTTCCCGTTGGCGGTCTGGCTCTGCGCGAGCTGCTGCTGCGCGTCTTCGGGAGCGATCTCGGCGTGGAAGAGGAGGAGCACGACCTCGCTGCGAATCGCACGTCCGAGGTCGGTGAACAGCATCTCGCCGTCGGCCGTGTACTCGACGAGCGGGTCCTTTTGCGCCATCGAGCGCAGATGCACGCCCTCGCGCAGCGCCTCCATGTTCTCGAGGTGCTCGCGCCAGCGCGTGTCGACGACCTGGAGGACGATGAACCGCTCGAGCTCGCGCATCAGGTCGCCGCCGAACTGCTCCAACTCCTCCTCTTTCGCCTCGTACTCGTCGCGCGCGTCGGTCTGGAACTCCTCGATCAGCGATTCGCGAGAGATCTCGCCGAGGTCCTGTCGCAGCTCGTCGGCCGTGATCTCGGTCTGGTAGAGCTGCGCCATCGCCTGGGTGAGCGCCTCGAGGTCCCACTGCTCGGGGTAGTCCCCCTCGGTGAAGACGCGCACCGTGTCCTCGACGACCTCCTCGATCCAGAGCTTGACCTGGTCGGACAGGTCTTCACCGTCGAGCACCTGCCGGCGCTGCTCGTAGATTCGTCCGCGGTGGCGGTTGAGGACGTCGTCGTACTTGAGGACGTTCTTGCGCATGACGAAGTTCTGCTCCTCGACCTTCTTCTGCGCGCCCTCGATCTGCCGGGAGAGCATCTTCGCCTCCATCGGCTGGTCGTCCGGGATCTTGAAGCGCTCCATGATCCCCTTGATCCGGTCGCCGGCGAAGAGACGGATGACGTCGTCCTCGCCCGAGAGGTAGAAACGCGTCTCGCCCGGGTCGCCCTGGCGGCCCGAGCGGCCGCGGAGCTGGTTGTCGATGCGCCGGGACTCGTGCCGCTCGGTGCCGAGCACGTAGAGCCCGCCGGCGTCGACCACGCCCTCTCCGAGCTTGATGTCCACGCCGCGGCCCGCCATGTTCGTCGCGATCGTGACCGCGCCCCGCTGGCCCGCGTCCTTGATGATCTCGGCCTCGCGCGCGTGCTCCTTCGCGTTGAGGACGTTGTGCTTGATCCCCTTGCGCGTCAGGAGTTGGGAGAGGTACTCGGACGTCTCGACGGCGATCGTGCCGACGAGGACGGGCTGGCCCGCCTTCGTCCGCTCCTCGATGTCGCGCGCCACGGCGGCGAACTTCCCCTCCTTCGTCTTGAAGACCATGTCGTTCTCGTCGGCGCGGGCGACGTCGACGTTGGTGGGGATCTCGACGACCTCGAGGTTGTAGATCTCGACGAACTCCTTCTCCTCGGTCTTCGCGGTACCGGTCATGCCGGCGAGCTTCTCGTAGAGGCGGAAGTAGTTCTGGAGCGTGATCGTGGCGAGCGTCTGGTGCTCCTCCTGGATCTTCACGCCCTCCTTCGCCTCGACGGCCTGGTGGAGGCCCTCGCTCCAGCGGCGCCCCTCCATGATCCGGCCGGTGAACTCGTCGACGATCTTCACCTCGCCGTCCTGGATCACGTACTCGATGTCGAGGTGGTAGAGCGACTCGGCCTTGAGCGCCTGGTAGAGGTGGTTGACGAGCTGCGTGTTCTCCGGCGCGTAGAGGTTGTCCATCCGGAGTGCGCGCTCGACTTTCGCCACGCCCTGCGGCGTCACGCCGACCGTCTTGTGCTTCTCGTCGAACTCGAAGTCGGCGCCCGCGTCCTCGGCCGCTCCCTTCGGGTCGCCGGGCGACGCGCGGAACGGGATCAGCTGCTTTGCGACGCGCGCGAAGTCGTAGTAGAGCTGGGCGGCGGTTTCCGGCTCGCCCGAGATGATGAGCGGCGTCCGGGCCTCGTCGATGAGGATCGAGTCGACCTCGTCGACGATCGCGTAGGGGTGGCCGCGCTGGACGAGCCCTTCGTGCGCGACCGCCATGTTGTCGCGCAGGTAGTCGAAGCCGAACTCGGAGTTCGTCCCGTACGTGACGTCGGCGTCGTACGCGGCCTTGCGCTGGTCGAACGGCATCATCGTCTCGATGTAGGAGACGCTCATCCCGAGCGACTCGAACACGGGCCGGTTCCACTCGGCGTCGCGCTGGGCGAGGTAGTCGTTGACCGTGACTAGGTGCGCTCCACGGCCGTTCAGGCCGTTGAGGTAGAGCGCGAGGCTCGCGACGAACGTCTTTCCCTCGCCGGTCTTCATCTCGGCTATATCGCCCTCGTGGAGGACGATCCCGCCCATCAGCTGCACGTCGAACATGCGCTGGTTCGACGCGCGCTTGCGGGCCTCGCGGACGGCCGCGAAGGCCTCGAAGACTAGGTCGTCGAGCGTCTCGCCGTTCTCGAGCCGCTGCCGGAACTCCGCGGTCTTGCCCTGGAGGTCGGCGGCTGAAAGCTGCTCGAAGTCGGGCTCGAGCGTGGTGACGTACGCGGCCTGCTCCTGCAGCCGCTTGAGGCGGCGGCCCTCGCCTACGCGGAGGACCTTTTCGAGATTGCCGATCTCCACGAGTCAAGGGTAGCGGGCTAGAGGGCTGACACCTCGACCTCCCAGAAGTCCCCGTCGATGCGCTTCGCCTCGACGCAGTAGTCGGTACCGGCCTGCTCACCGAGCCGGGCGAGCTCCGGGATCTCGGCGTCGCTGGGCTCGCCCCCGACGCGCACCTCCTGGACGCCGTCGTTCGCGCTCAGCTCGACCGCGTCGCCCTCGGCGAACTGGAACTTCGCGACCTCGATCCGCTTGGCGCCGACACCCCAGAGATCGCCGTCCTGCCGCGCCGCAACCGCCCTGTACGGCGGGTCGATCTTCCTCTCGACCGCGTCGGCGAGTGGAGACAGGTCGCCGTCCCCCTTCTCTTTTTCGACGATGACGTCGCCGTTGGGCAGGGTGGTGAACTCGACCTCGTCCCCGGCCAGACCCGCGAGCCGTGCCGTGCCGACCACGTCCCAGTCGTCCGTGCCACCCGGGACCCTCCCGTACCGGCCGAGGCTGATGTCACCCGTCGGAAAGGGCGGCGGTGCCGACGGCGCCGGCTCTGGCTCTTGCCGGGCCGGTGCCTGATCGCCGAGCGACGCCGCCGGATCGAGCCCCGCCTGCCGCAGGAGCTGCTCGTTCAGCGTCTCTTTCCGGCGGCGAAAGAACCCCACTAGCTCTCGGTGATCTCCGCCTCGACGGGACTCTCGGCCTCGGGCGGCTCTATGACGTGCCTGCGGCCGTCGACGCGCTTGTCGTGCAGGTCCTTGATCTGACGGACGAGCTTGTCGACGAGCTCGTCGACCGCGGCCTTCATGTCGGTCGCGGCCTCCCGCGCGCGCAGCGTGTGCCCCTTGAGATGGACGGTCGCCTCGGCAACCTGCGAGTCGGCGATCGACGGGTTCCGCTCGACAGCCAGCTCGATCTCGACCTGGGTCAAGTCGTGGACGCGGCGGTCGAGCTTGTGGAGCTTCCGCTCGACATAGCTCCGCATGGAGTCGGTCACGTCGAGGTTCTTGCCCTTGACCTGAAGCTGCATCGACGCCTCCCCTGGCTTTGCTTTGTGCGCTGGGATCTATCTAACCCTACTGCCGTCGCAGCCGACTATCCGCGCCGGAGCGCGCGGGCAAACGCGATCGCCTCGACGCGGCGGGCGCCTGCTGCACGGAGGGCGGTTGCTGCGGTCGCCGCAGTGGCGCCGGTCGTGTAGACGTCGTCGATCAGCGCGACCTTGCGAGGCGCAGCGTCCGACGCGCCGAAGGCGCCGCGGACCGACCGCCGCTCGGCCGCCGAGCTGCCGCGCTGGCGACCACCACGCGTCCGCTCGAGCAGCGGCAGGCACGGCAGCTCCCAGACTGCGGCGAGCTCGAGGGCGAGCCGCTCCGCCGGGTTGTGTCCCCGCGCGAGGCGCCGGCCGCGATCGGCCGGTACGAACGTGAGCGCCTCGACGTCGGGCGCCGGTATCCGGTCGGCGACGAGCTGCGCAGTCTCGGTGGCGAGATGCCGCAGCCCGCGCTCCTTCCAGGCGTGGACGAGCCGTCGTGCAGCGGCGTCGTAGCCGACCGCTGCGCGGGCGCTCGCGAAGGCGAGCCGTCGGCCTGCGCACTCCCGGCACCGCTCGACCGGCCACGCCGTCGGTGCGCCGCACCGCGCGCAGAGCGGCGGCTCGATCGCCGGCAGCTCCCCGCGGCAGCCCGCGCAGAGCTGCCTCCCCCCGCGACCGCAGATGACGCAGCGCTGCGGCAGGAGCAGGTCGAGCACACGTCCACGCTAGAACGCGTGGTGTGTCGGGATCGTGCCGACTTAGTCGACGCTGTAAGACTCGCGCTCGGGGAGCCCGGCTATCCGCCGGAGCCGGTTGTCTGCCGCGAGCAGCTGCGCGTGATTCCCGATGTCGTACCAGCTGCCCTCGAAACGGAAGCCGTAGACGCGCTCGCGTCTCACGAGCCAGCCGAGGAAGCCGCCCGCGTTGTCCGGGCTATGGCCTTCGTCGAGGTACACCGCGACGAGCCTGACGTGCTGCGGCGGCAGCAGGTAGGCGACGGTCGCGGCGAGGGTCGACGACGGGTCGCCGGGCTTCTCGACGAAGTGGACGATGCGATCCTCGGCGTCGGCGGCGGCGATCCCGTAATGCGTCGCGAGCTCGAGGTCCCCGACGTCGTGCAGCGGCACGGCGCTCGCCGGCTGTGGCTTCGCGCGCCACCAGGCGACGAAGTCGGGCAGCGGCAGCTCGAGGAGGTCGTCGCCCAGCACGAGCAGCTCGTCGTCCGCCAGCCCGGCCGAGTCGATCACGAGCCGGAGGTCGCCCACGGCTCCGAGCCGATCCTCGTTCGAGCGCGTCCCGTCGTCGTGCACGACGACGCCCTTCGGCGCCGCCCAGCGCTCGAAGTCGGGGGCGAAGCGGCTGTTCGTGACGAGGTGGACAGCGTCCACGTCGGGCAGCTCGCGAACCCAGTCGAGGATCCAGTCGAGCATCGGCCGGCCGCCGACCGGAAGGAGGTGCTTCGGCCGGTCGTCGGTCAGCGGCCGTAGGCGCGTGCCGTAGCCGGCGGCGAGGAGGATCGCTTTCAACGGAGCGACGCCTCGTACGGGGGGCGATGGACGCCGCTCTCGGTGACGATCGCGGCGATCAGTGCGGCCGGAGTCACGTCGAAGGCGGGATTGCTCGCGGGGAAGCGGCTCGTCAGCTCGGCCGGGTCGCGCTCCTCGATCGGGATCCCCGATCCGTCGGCCGTCTCTCGGTCGACCGTCGAGCTCGGCGCGACGACGTAGAACGGGATTTCGTGGTGCGCGGCGAGCACGGCGAGGGAGTATGTCCCGATCTTGTTGGCCGTGTCTCCGTTGGCGGCGATCCGATCCGCGCCGGTGACCACGAGGTCGACCTGGCCGCGGGCCATGAACGAGCCGGCCGCAGAGTCGGCGATGACGGCGTGCGGGATGCCGGCGCGCTCGAGCTCCCAGGCGGTGAGGCGCGCGCCCTGGAGGAGCGGCCTGGTCTCGTCGACGAGGACGCGCTCGAGCAGGCGGCGCTCGGCCGCCGCGCGCAGCGCGCCGACCGCAGAGCCGTAGCCTCCGGTCGCTAGGCCGCCTGCGTTGCAGTGGGTCAGCGCGCGAGTTCCCGGCGGGAAGAGCTCGGTCGCGTGCGCGGCCATGCGACGACAGCGCTCGACCTCCTCCTCGTGCAGTGCACGCGCCCGTTCGGCCGTGGGTTCGTCGCGCATCCGGGCGAGCGCCCACGGGAGGTTGACCGCTGTCGGCCTCGAGGTTGCGAGGGCGTCCTCGGCCTCGGCGAGGTCGTCCCCGCGGAGCGCAGCGAGGGCGAGACCGTAGGCGGCCGTGATCCCGATCGCCGGCGCGCCGCGGACGACCATCGTCCGGATCGCCTCGGCAACCTCGGCCGGGGTCGAGCAGCGCACCTCGACGATGTCGTCCGGCAACCGCCGCTGGTCGAGGAGGACGACCGCCGGGCCGTCCTCCTCCAACCGAACGATCTGCTCGGGCGCTAGCTCAGCCATGTCTCGGTATCAGATACCGAGACATGGCTCGGCAGGGCCATCGACCGCCGTTGAAGACGCAGCGCCAGCGCCGGCCGTGGCCCGAACGGACGCGGCTCGGTATCAGTTACCAGGACGTGTGTCCCGAGAAGAGGCGTCTCGGCTCAGGTGCCCTCGTCCCACGAGGCGAGGTACTGCGCCTGCTCCTCCGTGAGCCGGTCGATCTCGACGCCCATCGTCTCGAGCTTCAGCCGGGCGATCTCGTGATCGATCTCGGCCGGCACCGGGTAGACCTTGCGGTCGAGCTCGCTCGCGTGCTTCGCGGCGTACTCGAGCGAAAGCGCCTGGTTCGCAAAGGACATGTCCATCACGAGCGCCGGATGCCCTTCGGCCGCGGAGAGGTTGACGAGCCGGCCGTCTGCGATGAGGTACAAGCGCCGCCCGTCCGCGAGCGTGAACTCCTCCACGAACTCCCGCGCGCGCCGCGTCTCGACCGCCAGGTCGCGCAACGCCGGGATCTCGATCTCGACGTTGAAGTGGCCGGTGTTCGCGAGGATCGCGCCGTCCTTCATCAGTTCCATGTGGTCGCGCGCGATCACGTGCTTGTCGCCGGTCGCCGTGCAGAAGATGTCGCCGACCTCGGCCGCCCGCTCGAGCGGCAGCACCTCGAAGCCGTCCATCGACGCCTCGAGCGCCTTCAGCGGATCGACCTCGGTGATGATCACGTGCGCGCCCATCCCCCGCGCCCGGGACGCGACGCCGCGCCCGACCCAGCCGTAGCCGCAGACCACGAACCGCTGGCCGGCGATGAGCACGTTCGTCGCGCGGATGATCCCGTCGAGCGTCGACTGGCCGGTGCCGTAGCGGTTGTCGAACATGTGCTTCGTCAGCGCCTCGTTGACGGCGATGATCGGGAAGCCGAGCTTCCCCTCCGCCTCGAGGGCCTTGAGCCGGATCACGCCGGTGGTCGTCTCCTCGGTGCCGGCGATGATCTCGCCGAGCAGCTCGCGACGCGCCGAATGGAGGACGCCGATCACGTCGGCGCCGTCGTCCATCGTGAAGTGCGGCTTGTGGTCGACGGCCGCCTCGATGTGGGCGTAGTACGTGTCGTTGTCCTCGCCCTTGATGGCGAAGACGGACACGTCGTACTCGGCCACGAGCGCCGCCGCGACATCGTCCTGCGTCGAGAGTGGATTCGAGGCGCAGAGGACGACGTCTGCACCACCCGCCTGAAGCGTCCGCATGAGGTTCGCCGTCTCGGTCGTCACGTGAAGGCAGGCGGAGATGCGATGGCCGGCGAGCGGCTGCTCGCGCTCGAATCGCTCCCGGATCGCGGCGAGCACCGGCATCTGCCGGTCGGCCCACTCGATCCGCCGCTTGCCCTCGTCCGCGAGGGCGAGATCTTTCACGTCATAGCGTTGCGTCGCTGCCATCGGTTCCTTTCGTTATGCCGCGAGAAGTCGTTCGTGCTTGCGCTGCTCCCATTCCACCCAGGACGCGTCCTCGACGTCGGCGAGCCAGCCGTCGATCGCGGTCCGGAGCTCGGGCTCGCGGCGCAGACGCGCGGCGAAGGCGATGTCGCCGATCCCAAGGCCGAAGCGGCCGCGCAGCTCGGCGAGCGCGCGGAGCTGGTTCAGTTCACGTAGGCCGTAGAGCCGGTAGCCGGCAGGCGTCCGCGACGGGACGATGAGCCCGGCCTGCTCGAGATAGCGGAGCATGCGAGCCGACCAGCCGGTGCGAGCTGCCGCGCGGGAGACATGAAGCCGATCCACGGCTCGACCTTAACAAAGCAGTGTCAAGCCTCGCCGCGCAGTCGCGCGACGAGCCGGTCGAGCGCGGCCTGGTCGGCCCCTGCCCCCAGAAGCCTCTCGCGGATGCCCTCGCGCCGCTCGATCTCCTCGAGGACCTCGACGAGCGTTCGCCCCGCCGGCTGCGAGATCCGGCGCCGCCGCTCGCGCTCCTCGTCGTCGGACGCTCGCTCGAGCCACGACTCGTTGTGCGGCGCCCAGCTCTCGTCGCTGAGCGCGTGGTCCACGGCGATCGCGTCGTGCCCGACGCCCGCGAGCCAGAGCGCCATCCCGCACGCGATGCCGGTGCGGTCACGACCGCCCGCGCAGTGGATCGCCGCCGGAGGCTCTGCGTCGCCGAGTGCGGTCAGACCTCGGGCGAGCGCGCCGCGGTAGCGGTCTGCCAACCCAAGGTATGCCTCGCGCATCGACGGCCAGTCCCACGCGGCCGGCACCTCGCGCGGGTCCATTGCCTGACGCAATACGGGAACCGGCAGCGGGTCGTACTCGTCCCCCCGGTCCTCCCGGTCGGGCCGTAGATCGACGATCAGGGAGACGCCGTAGTCGACGAGCGCTCGACGACCGGCCTCGCTCAAGCCCGGAAGCCAGTCCGCCCGGACGACTGCGCGATACGCCGTCTCGCCGCCGCCCACAAGCGGCAGCCCGCCGAGGTCGCGGACGTTGACGCAACCGTCCCAGCGGAGAATCCGCTCAGGCGCGGCTGGTGCCCTCGCGTCCATAGCGATCCTCGAGCCGGACGACGTCGTCGAGCTGCGGAGTCGACACCTCGAGAATGGTCGTGTCCTCGAGCGCAGTGATCCGGTGCACGGTCCCAGGCGGGAAGTGGAAGCAAGCGCTCGCGGTCACGATCTCCTCGTCGAGCGCCTCCTGGCCGGCCTCGCCGAGCTCGAGCCGCGCACGGCCGCTCTCGACGAACCAGCTCTCGTCCTTCTGCCGGTGGAACTGGAGCGAGAGCGACTCTCCGGCCTTGACGAACAGGATCTTCCCGACGTAGGCGTCTGCCTCCGCCCAGATCAGCTCCCAGCCCCACGGCTTCTCGACCTTGCGCGGCTCGAACGCGAAACGGTCGAGGGAGCCGTAGTTCGGCGAGTCCAGGCTCATATCCGCTCCCGGCGACGGCGAAGCCGGCGCCTTCGCTCCTTGCTGAGCTCCGTCGAGCCCACGCTCACGCCAGCTGCCTCTGCGGCCGCCACTCGGGGTGCGCCTCGATGAACTCGGCGGCGCGGCGGAGGTCCTTCGGCGTGTTCACAGTGAGCCAGACGCCGTCGTGACGGTGCGCGTGCAGGCTCCGCTCGCCGGCAAGCTGCGGGAAGGTGGACTGCTCGTGGTCGCCTTTCTCCGGCAGGAGAGCGAGCGCTTCCCCGCCCAACACGTAGACGCCGGAGTTGACCCAGTGCTCGAGTACGGGCGCCTCGCGGAAGCCGGTGATCGTCCCGTCCTGCTCGACCTCGACGACGCCAAACGGGGAGCGCACCTGCGCGACGACGATCGTCCCGGCGGCGCCGCTCGCCTCGTGCTCTGCGAGGAGCGCGCCGAAGTCGACGTCGAGGAGCTCGTCGCCGTTGAGGGCGAGAACGGGTCCCTCCTCCTGCCGGCGCGTAGCCGCCAGCCGGAGGCCGCCCCCGCGGCCGAGCGGCTCGTCCTCCCCCACGGCCTCGACGTCGGCGCCGAGCCCGGATAGCGCAGTGAGGAACGCCTCCTCGTCGCCTACGCGGCACGCGACGATGATGCGGGTCACCCCGCACTCGACGAGCCGGGCGACCCCGTAGGCCGCGAGTGGAAGACCTCCGACCGGGACGAGCGGCTTGGGCAATCCCTGTGCGGCGTCGCCGAGGCGCTCCGCCTTGCCGCCGGCGAGCAGAAGCGCCTCCACTACTCGCTCGTCTCCAGCTCGGGCACGGCGGCTTCGGGCAGGACGTCCGTCGCCGAGATCCGACGGCCCGTCCCCTCGTAGGCGAACCCGAGCGCGCGCACGGCGTCCGGGTCGAGGAGGTTGCGCCCGTCGACGATCAGCGGATGCCGCATCGCCCGGCGAGTCTCCTCGCTGGGGAACTCCAGCAGCTGCGGCCACTCGGTGACGATCACCGCCGCGTCGGCCCCCGTGACGGCCTCGAGCGGAGTGGCGCAGAATGTGACTCCCTGCAGGTCGGGCCGCGCGATCGGGTCCCAGCCGCGCACCTCCGCGCCCTCGGCCAGCAGCCGCGATGCGAGCACGAGGGACGGCGCCTCTCGCATGTCGTCCGTGTTCGGCTTGAAGGCGAGACCGAGCAACGCGACGGAGCGTCCGCGCAGCCGTCCGAGATGACGCTGCAGCTTCTGCAGGACGCGGCGCTTCTGCAGCTCGTTCACCTCGATCACGGCATTCATCAGGTGGAAGTGGTAGCCCGAGTTCGCGGCGAGCTGCTTGAGCGCCAGCGAGTCCTTCGGGAAGCACGAGCCGCCCCAGCCGATGCCCGCGCGGAGGAAGTGCGGGCCGAGCCGGTGATCGAGTCCGATGCCCTCCGCGACGTGCTTGACGTCGGCACCGACGAGCTCGCAGACGTTGGCGATCTCGTTGATGAAGCTGATCCGGGTGACGAGGAACGCATTCGCCGCGAGCTTGATCATCTCGGCGGAGTTGACGTCCGCCCGCACGACCGGTGCGTCGATGCCGGAGTGCAGGGCCTCGACGGCGTCGCCGTCCTCCTCGTCGAACGCGCCGATCACGATGCGGTCGGGCTTCATGAAGTCGCGCACCGCCGTCCCCTCCGCGGTGAACTCGGGGTTCGAGACGTAGCCGACCGCCTCGAGGCCGCGCGCGTCGAGCGCGGCGCGCACCTTCTCCCCCGTCCCCACCGGCACGGTCGACTTCATGACGATCGTCACGCGCGCATCGTCGGGAAGCTCGTCCACCACCGTCCAGACGGCTGACAGATCGGCGTCGCCGGCGTAGGTCGGCGGCGTTCCGACGGCGACGTAGAGGAAGTCTGCTCCGTCGACCGCATCGCGCACGTCGAGAGTGAATGAAAGCCGGTCGGGGCAGCGCTCGAGCACCTCGTCGAGGCCGGGTTCGTAGATCGGCACCTCGCCGGCCCGCAGCTGCTCGATCCGGTCGGGCAGGACGTCCCGGACGACGACCTCGTGACCGAGATCGGCAAAGCACGCGCCGGTGACGAGGCCGACGTAACCCGCCCCGAAGATGGCGATCCGTGACACGGCGCTAGGGTAGTCCGCCGCTCAGCGGCGCAGCGGACGGAGGCTCTTCGCGATGGCGATCATCGTCGAGTTCGAAAGCTGGTTGAGGATCGTGTTCACGACCCAGTACGTCGCGTTCCCCGTGCGAAGGGCGACCATCTGGAGGGCGCCGCCGGTCGAGTAGAGCAGGAGCTTTCCGCCGCGATACGGGATGGTGCCGGTCGGGTTCTGGAGGATCGGAGCCGAGTTCCAGGTGCTCTCCTCGATCTGCCAGTACTCATCCCCTCCCGCGACGTTGAAGGTGAGAGCGACCTCGTGCTGGTTCTTCAGCGGCTTGAAGGCGCGCACGCCGTGGTCTTGGGAGAGCGTCGAACTCTGGGCGATCAAGTGCGGCACCATCAGCGGGAAGTGCACCTCGTCGTAGACCTGGCGTAGCGGCGCCGCCGTCATAGCGGCGCCGGCGCTCACCTGCGGCGGCTGCTTCGGGAGCACCTTCGGCGGCTTCGGGATGACGAGCGTGCCGGGGAAGCTCGTTCCGACGGCGACGACCGTGAGCGGATTGCCGGCCCGGCTCGCGAAGCCGGAGATCACCGTGGTCATCTGCTTCACCTGGGTGTCCGAGCCGAACAGCGGCCGAAGCTGCTGCGCCGCCTGTTGCGCGTTCGGCTGGACCGGGTCGTAGTACACGATCGTGTCGCGCCGCACCTTCGGTGCGTTGGCCTGGTCGCCCGACGGCAGCGACTTCGTCGTATAGCCGTGCGTCGTAAGCCGGAAGGACGTGTTCGCGGCCTCACCCGGAACGTTTCCGCCGTTGAGCACGAGCACGGTGATCTTCGACTTCGCCAGCTTGTGCTGTTTCGGCTTCTTCTTGGGGGTCTTCTTGACCCCGCCGAACTGGGCGTTCACCGCTGCCGCGTCGCGGACGTCCGGGTGGAGGAAGCTGTGCACGGCGGCAGCGATGTTGCTCTGCGATGTCCCCAGCACATCTGCTCCACCGATGACCTCGTTCTGGAAGTCGTTGATCGGGATCGAGTTCCGGAACAGGTGGCCGGCCTGCAGGCCGTAGAGGAGACCGAGATACGACTTGACCGCAGACGGACTCACCGTCCCGCCTCCGCCCTGACCGATCTCGATGTTGTGCTTCAGGTCTCCGACCAGCTTCAGGGCGTCGAAGATGGAAAGGCTCGTCTTGAGGCGGCTCTTGAGCGCGTCGAGGAAGAGCTGCTGCCTGCCGTTGCGGTAGATGTCACTGTCGGTGTGGCGGTAGCGCACGTAGGAGAGCGCCTGCGCGCCGTCGAGCTTTTGGTAGCCGGGAAGGAGGTTGATCGCCGAAGTGCCGGTGTGCGGAGCGATGAAGTAGCGGCGGTCGACGTTCATGTACACGCCGTGCAGGTGGTCCACGATCTGCGTGAAGGCGTGGAAATCGAGGGTGATGAGGTAGTTGATGTTCAGCCCGGTCAGATGCCTCATCGTGTCGAGCGTCGCGTCGGGCCCGTTGCTTCGGCAGTTCGACCAGGCCGAGTTGATGCGGCCCTGCGTCGTGGCCGTGTTTCCGTTGCAGTAAATGCTCACCCAGAGATCGCGCGGGAACGAGAGCAGCGAGAGCGTGTTGTTCGTCGGGTCGGCCCGCATGAGAATCAACGTGTCGGAGTTCGAGCCGGCATAGGGATTGCTCCCGCCGGGCGCGCCGCGGACGTCGTAGCCCGCGACAAGTGCGATCGCCGGCTTGGACGGCGGCGGAACCTTCTTCAGATCGCCGTTCGCCTCGGCATGCTTGAGCGACCCCGAGTGCGCCGAGACTTGGGCGAGGCTCTCGTGGGCGTAGAGATACGCGCCCCCTGCGGCGCCCGCGCCGACCACCGCGAGGGCGAGCACCAGCCAGCCGAAGCCGCGCAGGATCAAGCCGATCACCGAGCGGCGCGGCGGGTCCGGCTGCCGGTACCGCGCGATCGGGCCGAAGAGAGGAGGCGCGGCCGAATGGCCGTTGCCATTCAGTCCGGCGGCTTGTCCGATTCCGCGTTTTAGAGTCGTCCGCATGCGAGATCGGCGCCACCGCGGCGCCGGTGACCGAGGATAGCTCAGGTTCCGGAGGAGGCGGACACAACCCTTACTTCGTCTTCATCTCCCGCCGGCTCGTAGCCGAGATTCGGTCGTAGCCAGCGTTCGACTTCGGCCGCCGAGACCCTCTTCCGGGCCGCGTAGTCGGAGACCTGGTCGCGGCCGATCCGCCCCACCGAGAAGTAGCGCGCCTCGGGGTGCGCGAGGTAAATGCCGCTCACGCTCGCGGCCGGCGTCATCGCGTACGTCTCCGTGAGCGCGAGACCCGCCTCCTCCGCGTCGAGCAGCGCGAACAGCTTCGACTTCTCGCTGTGGTCCGGGCAAGCGGGATACCCGAACGCGGGCCGGATGCCGCGGAAGCGCTCGGCGACCAGTTGTTCGGTCGGGAGCTTCGGGCCGGTCTCGTACCAGGCACGGCGCGCGACCTCGTGGAGGTACTCGGCGAAGGCCTCCGCGAGACGGTCGGCGAGAGCCTTGACCATGATCGCGTGGTAGTCGTCATGCTCCGCGGCGAAGCCGGCGGCGAGCTCCTCGGCGCCGAGGCCGGCGGTGACCGCGAACGCACCGAGGTGGTCTCCGTCCGGGGCGAAGTAGTCCGCGAGGGAGCGATTGGGGCGGGAGTCGCCGTAGTCGGCCTGCTGGCGGAGGAAGCAGAAGCGCGTTCCCTCGTCCAGAACCACGTCGTCGCCTTCGGCGTGCGCAGGCCAGAAGCCGAAGACGCCGCGGGCGGCGAGCAGACGCTCGTCGACGATCCGCTCCAGCAAGCGCTGGGCGTCGTCGAAGAGCTCACGCGCAACCGGCTGTTCGAGGATCGCCGGGAACTTGCCTTTCAGCTCCCAGGCGTGGAAGAAGAACTGCCAGTCGATGTACTCGCGGAGTGTGGCGAGGTCGGGCTCGACGAAGCGTCGGCCCGTGAATTCCGGCTCGGACAGGTCGTCGAACCCAACCCGCAGCCGGTTCTCGCGCACGCGGGCGAGCGGCAGGAGCGGCTTGCGTTCCTTCTCGGCATGGAGGTCGCGCAGCCGGTCCTGGTCGGCGCGGTTCTCGCCGTCCAGCCGCACGCGCCGCTCGGGATCGAGGAGATCCGAGACGACGCGCACCACCCGCGAGGCGTCGAGGACGTGAACAACCGGCTGCGAGTACGCCGGCGCGATCCGTACCGCGGTGTGCTGACGCGACGTCGTCGCGCCGCCGATCAGCAGCGGCAGCCCCATCCCGCGGCGCTCCATCTCGCGCGCGACGTCGACCATCTGGTCGAGCGACGGTGTGATCAGGCCTGACAGCCCGACGACGTCCGCCTCCTCCTCGACCGCGACGTCGAGAATCCGCTCGGCGGGCACCATGACGCCGAGATCGACCACGTCGTAGTCGTTGCAGCCCAGCACGACCCCGACGATGTTCTTGCCGATGTCGTGCACGTCGCCCTTCACCGTTGCGAGAACGGCCTTGCCCCGAGCGCGCGGCGGCGCGCCGCCGGCGGCCTGCTCGGCTTCCATATAGGGCTCGAGATAGGAAACCGCTCGCTTCATCGCGCGCGCGCTCTTCACGACCTGCGGGAGGAACATCTTCCCGTCGCCGAAGAGGTCACCCACCACCTGCATACCCGACATCAGCGGCCCCTCGATCACGTCGAGTGGCCGGTCCGCGCGTTGCCGCGCTTCCTCGGTGTCCTCCTCGATGAAATCGACGATGCCGTGCACGAGCGCGTGCGCGAGGCGCTTCTCGACCGGCGCCTCGCGCCACGAGAGGTCGACCTCGCGCCGCGTAGCCTCGCCGCGCACCCGACCGGCGTACTCGACGAGCCGCTCGGTCGCGTCGGGACGCCGGTCGAAGATCACGTCCTCGACGAGCTCGAACAGCTCCGGCTCGATGTCCTCGTACACGACGAGCTGGCCGGCGTTGACGATGCCCATGTCGAGCCCGGCTCGGATCGCGTGGTAGAGGAAGGCCGAGTGCATCGCCTCGCGCACCGCGTCGTTGCCGCGGAAGGCGAAGCTGAGATTCGAGATCCCGCCGCTCGTCCGCGCGCCCGGGCAGCTTGCCTTGATGAGCGGCAGCGCCTCGAGGAATGCCTTGGCGAAGCCGCGATGCTCCTCGATGCCCGTCGCCACCGCGAGCACGTTCGGATCGAAGATCAGATCCTCCGCCGGAAAGCCGACCTGCTCGACGAGGAGCCGGAAGGCGCGCTCGCAGATCGCGACCTTGCGCTCGACCGTCTCGGCCTGTCCGGCCTCGTCGAACGCCATCACGACGACGCCGGCGCCGTAGCGGCGAACCGCGCGCGCCTGCTCGAGGAACGGGTCCTCGCCCTCCTTGAGCGACAGCGAGTTGACGACGCCCTTCCCCTGGATGCACTTGAGCCCGGCCTCGATCACCGACCAGCGCGAGCTGTCGACGACGATCGGGATCCGCGCCACCTCGGGCTCGGTGGCGACGAGGTTGAGGAAGGTCGTCATGGCACGCTCGCCGTCGAGCAGGTCGGCGTCCATGTTCACGTCGAGGAGGTTCGCCCCGCCCCGCACCTGCTCGAGCGCGACGTCGAGCGCTGCCTGGAAGTCGCCCGACTCGACGAGGCGGCGGAACCGGGCCGAGCCCGTGATGTTCGTCCGCTCGCCGATCAGGGTGAAGTTCGAGCTGGAGTCACTTCGCAGCTCCAGAGGCTCGAGGCCGCTGAAGTGCGCGACCGGCCGCCGCTCGGGGACGACGCGAGGCGCGACGCCGTCGACCGCTGCCGCAATCTGACGAACGTGCTCCGGCGTCGTGCCGCAGCAGCCGCCGACGATATTCACGAGACCGTCGCGCGCGAACTCGCCGAGGAAGTGGCTCGTATCCTCGGGCTGCTCGTCGTGCTCGCCGAGGGCGTTCGGCAAGCCCGCATTCGGATAACACGCGACCCAGGTCGGCGCGATCTCGGCGAGGTCTTCGACGAAGGGCCGCAGCTGCGGCGGCTCCGAGGGAGCAGTTGACGCCCACCACGAGCGGCTCGGCGTGCTCGACCGAGATCCAGAAGGCCTCGACGGTCTGGCCCGACAGATTGCGCCCGCTCTTGTCGACCGCGGTGAATGAGAGCCAGAGCGGCAGCTCGGGCGCAGCTTCCTGCGCGGCGACGATCGCGGCCTTCGCGTTGAGGGTGTCGAAGACGGTCTCGATCAGGAGCAGGTCGACGCCGCCCTCGCGGAGCGCGCGGATCTGCTCGATGTACACGTCCGTGACCTCGTCGAAGGTCGCCGAGCGGTACGCGGGTTCGTCCACCCGCGGGGACAGCGAGAGCGAGACGTTGAGCGGCCCGACCGACCCGGCGACGAGCCCTTCGAACTCGTCGGCCACCTCTCGCGCGAGCCTCGCTCCCTCGAGCGACATCTCGGCGGCGACATCCTGGAGCCCATAGTCCGCCTGGCCGATCCGCGTCGCCGTGAACGTGTTGGTCGTCGCGATGTCGGCCCCGGCCTCGAAGTACGAGCGGTGGATCTCGCGCACGATCTCCGGCTGCGTCAGGTTGAGGAGATCCGGGTCGCCCGCGACGTCGAGCGGGTGATCGCGGAACCGCTCGCCGCGGTACTCCTCCTCGCCGCGCACACGCTTCTGGATGAGCACGCCCCATGAGCCGTCGAGGACGGCGATGCGCTGCCTGAGGATGGATTCGAGCCGTTCCCGCGTGTCCTGCACCTGCGCTCCTTACCAAGAGGCCCGGGAGCGGCGCTCTCGGGCGCTTTAGGCGTTTGTTGACCCGGTCGCCAAGCTGCCTGTCAAAGCTCTCCGGGTACCGGAAACGCTAGCAGCCGCGCCGCGCGCGACCCTCGGCGCGAGAGCCGAGCCGGACGTTAGGGTGCCGCTTCGTGACGGAGGTCTACGACGGCGCGACGCTGCGCGCAGCGCTCCTCGAGATCGCGGGCGACTTCTCGTTCTCGTGGATCGCGGAGGCGCGCCGCCTCTTCACCGAGCTCGACCCCCGGCGCTTCGCCGAGCTGCACCACAACCCGACGGCTCTTCTCTCGGAGCTGACGGACGAGGACCTGTCCGGCTTCCTCACGCCTGCCTATCTCGACCAGCTTGCGCGAGTCGACGGGCGGCGCGTCCGCGACCGCGGCGAGGAGACGTGGTGGCGCAGCAGGCGCGGGCCTTCCGACCTCCTCGTCGCGTACTTCTCCGCGGAGTTCGGCCTCGACGAGAGCCTCCCCGTCTACTCCGGCGGGCTCGGCGTGCTCGCGGGCGACAACCTCAAGGCGGCGTCCGAGCTCGGCGTGCCGCTCGTCGGGATCGGCCTCTTCTACCGCCGCGGCTACTTCCGCCAGCGGCTCGACGAGAGGGACCGGCAGGTCGAGCGGTACCCGCGCAACGACACGAGCCGGCTGCCGCTCGAGCTCGTGCCGATGGCGCCGGTCGTGGAACTCGCCGACGACGGAGGCGAGCTCGTCCCCGTGCGGCTGGGCGTCTGGCGCGCGCGGATCGGGCGCATCTCGCTCTATCTGATCGACACCAAGATCGAGGGGAACCCGACGTGGGCGCGCAACGTCACCGACATCCTCTACGGCGGCGACCGCGAGAACCGGCTGCGGCAGGAGCTCGTGCTCGGTGTCGGCGGCGTCCGCGTGCTCCACCGGCTCGGCCTCGAGCCCACGGTGTTCCACATGAACGAGGGCCACTCCGCATTCCTCCAGCTCGAGCGCATGCGCGAGCTCGTCGAGGAGCAGGGGCTGTCGGCGGACGGGGCGCTCGAGCGGCTGCGCGCATCGACCGTCTTCACCACGCATACGCCGGTGCCGGCCGGGAACGAGGTGTTCGATCCGGAGCTCGTGCGGCGGAATCTCAAAGGCCTCGTCGAGCGCTGCGGCCTCAGCTGGGACGAGTTCGCCGCGCTCGGGAAGGTCGACCAGAGCGAGACCGGCTTCGGGCTGACGGCGTTCGCGCTTCGCACGTCGCATCACGCGAACGCCGTCTCCGAGCTCCACGGCGCTGTCTCGCGCGAGATGTGGCACGGACTGTGGCCCGAGCGGCGTGTCGACGAGGTGCCGATCACGTCGATCACGAACGGCGTCCACCAGCGCACCTGGATCTCGCCCGAGCTCGAGGTGCTGCTCGGCGACACGGACCCGCAGTTCGAGTTGGCGCGCGTACTGCCGGCGGAGGACCTGTGGGTCGCGCACCGCAGGTCGAAGAGACGGCTGCTCGAGTTCGTCGCGGAGACGCGCGGCGCGCGCGAGCTCGACCCCGAACTGCTCACGATCGGCTTCGCCCGCAGGTTCGCGACGTACAAGCGAGCGAGCCTCCTCTTCAGCGACCCGGCGCGTCTCGCGCAGCTCCTCGCCGACAGCGAGCGGCCGATCCAGGTGCTCGTGGCCGGGAAGGCGCATCCCGCGGACGAGGGCGGAAAGGACGTGATCCAGCTCGTGGTGGACTTCGCGCGCGAGCCCACGGCCTCGGGACGCGTCGTCTTCCTCGAGGACTACGAGATGACGCTCGCCCGCCGACTCGTTCAGGGTGTCGACGTCTGGCTCAACACCCCACGCCGGCCGCTCGAGGCGTCCGGCACGTCAGGCATGAAAGCGGCGCTGAACGGCGTGCTCAACTGCTCGATCCTCGACGGCTGGTGGGCCGAGGCCTATTCGCCCGCTTGCGGGTTTGCGATCGAGGGCCTCGCCGGCGAGGATGCGACCGAGGAGGAACAGGACGAGGCCGACGCAGAGGCGCTGTACGCGGTGCTCGAGCAGCAGGTGCTGCCCGCCTACTACGAACGCGACGAGGACGGCCTGCCCGCACGCTGGATCGCGCTGATCCGCGAGTCGATCGCCGAGCTGGGGCCGCGCTACGGCACTGCTCGGATGGTGACCGAGTACGTCGAGCGGCTCTATCTGCCTGCGCACGAAGGCGCATCGCGCGTCGCAAGCCGCGTCGCGTAGCGAGAGCGCGGAGGCGCGCCGACCCCGAGGCGCGCCTCCCATGCCCCTCCCCGGATCAGGCGGTGACCGCGGCCGTTCGCCGCGCCCGTTCCGGCGAGCTCAGCAGGACGAAGAGGCTCGTCCCGAGCGTCCAGATCGGCAGGCCGAAGATCAGGGCGGCCCAGCCGATCGGGCCGATGACGAGCACGATCGCGGCGAAACCGCTGAACCCGGCCCACCAGCGCGGCAGGACCCGCGTCCGCCACGCGACCACCGCGACTGCAGCGAGCGGAAGGATCGCGGCGAGCTCGGCCGAGACGAAGAAGATGTCCACGGCGTGGTGGAACGCCGAGGCCGTCGACGGGGCGATTTCGTTCTTGTCGATAGCGCCGGCGACGTCGACCGCCGCGGTGAGCATCCCGAAGGCACCCGCCATCGCGGCGCCGACGAGTGCGAGCCCCGGAAGCACAGCGGCAGGTCCGATGGCTTCCGCGAGACGAGCGCGAAGACCGGCGACGAAGGCCACGAAGCCGAGGCAGCCGAGCATGAAGATCCAGCCACCGAGCAGGATCGTCGTGGTGTGTGCCTTGTACCACGCAAGGATGTCGCTGCCCGACGCGTGATCGCCGGGACCCTTGTAGGTGACGAGGAACAGGCCGGCGATCCACAGACCGACGGTCAGCGGGCCGACGAGGGCCCAGCGGCGGTTCTCGGACGTGTTCATAGTGCGATTCCCCTTTCGAAGGCGAGTGTGGATGTTGGTGCGGTGCGTGCACGCAGTCGACGCGCACGCACCTTCGAGCGGACGGAGCGGGCCACGGAGATCGACGAGCCGAGCCCTGCCAGCAGCAGGAGGGCAGTGACGAGCCCCGCGATGAGGACGAGGCGCCGCATCAGGCTGCTGCCGTCGCGGCGGGCGAGCCGACCGGGGCCGGCGAGGGGACGTAGACGGGCTGGTAGCCGAGCACTCGGCCAAGCGGGCTGCCGAGCGCGAGGCCGATCCGCTGGACGATCGCCGGCGGGAACGGCAGCTGCACGGTGTCGAAGTGGGCCTGCGCGATCACCGCGAGGTGCAGCGGGTTCGGCATGCCCTTGCGGTTCGTCTTGCCGTCGGCGGCGAGCGCGAACATCGTCTCGATCAGCGACTCGAACTGCAGCGCGGGCCGGATCTCGCAGACGAAGTGTGCGACGTCATCGCCGGCGTTCCAGAACTTGTGCGGCGTACCCGCCGGCACCGTGAGGCGCTTGCCGGGCCCGGCGACGAGCTTCTCGCGGCCGACGCGGAAGCCGACGGTGCCGCGGAGAACCTCGAACCGTTCCTCCTGGCTCGGATGCACGTGCGCCGCGGCGACGAAGCCGTTCGGCTGGACGTACGTCTCGATCACGACGGCCGCGCCGTTCGTCTCGCGGCTCGTCTGCCGGAAGACGAGGCGCTCGCCGGTGACCGGGTTCTCGATGGAGTCTCCTGCGCGGATCATGCTTGCCTCCTTCTCGATGGGCCGCTGCCGCGGCTGTCGAGAGGAAGCGTCGGAGGTGCCGCTTAAGATCCGCTTGGGCTGGGATTAAGGGGCAGGGGAATGAAGGTGCAATTCCGCATCCTGGGGCCGATCGAGGCCCTCGTGGACGGCCGTTCGGCCGCGCTGGGCGCGCCGAAACAGCGGGCGCTGCTCGCGTTGCTGCTCATCAACCGGCGACGCGTGGTGACCGCCGAGCAGCTGATCGACGGGCTGTGGGGGGAGGCGCCGCCGGCGTCGGCACTCCAGTCGCTCCAGGTCTACGTCCACGGGCTGCGCCGGGCGCTCGGCGGGGAGCGGATCGAGACCGCCGGCCGCGGCTATCGCGTCGCCGTCGGCGAGGACGAGCTCGACCTCGCCCGCTTCGAGCGGGCGCTGGAACGCGGCCGGGCCGCGCTCGAAGCCGGCCGCGCCGACGACGCCGGGGACGACCTCCGGGAGGGGCTTGCGATCTGGCGGGGCCCGGCGCTCGCCGACCTGCCGGAGGACTCGCGGCGCGCCGCCGATGCCGAGTCCCTCGAGGAGCTCCGCCTGACGGCGCTCGAGCTCCGCTACGACGCGGAGCTCGCCTGCGGACGGCACGACGCGATCGTCGCCGACCTCGAGAAGCTCACAGCCGAGGATCCGTACCGCGAGAAGTTCCTCCAGCAGCGGCTGCTGGCTCTGTACCGCAGCGGTCGCCAGGCGGACGCGCTCGAGGTCTACCGGAGCGCCCGCGAGGTCCTGGCCGAGGATCTCGGCCTCGACCCGAGCCCCGCGCTGCAGGAGCTGGAGCGCGCGATCCTGCGGCAGGAGCCGAGCCTCGCGGCACCCGAGCCGCCCACGCGCTCGACGCGGCCGCTGCCGGTGCCCCCCACGCCGCTCGTCGGCCGGCGGCTCGAGCTCGCAGCGGTCAGCGCGCTCTACCGCGACGAGGGCGCACGGCTGGTCACGCTCACCGGTCCGGGAGGCACCGGGAAGACGCGCCTCGCGCTCGCGGCGGCACATGCGCTCGAGCCCGAGCTCCGGGACGGCGCACTGTTCGTCGGCCTCGCCCCCGTGTCGGACCCGGAGCTCCTCGTGGCCACGATCGCGGAGGCTCTCGACCTGCAGGAAGGCGCGCGACTGCTCGCCGAGGCGGTGATCGACCACGTACGCGAGCGGCGAATGCTGCTCGTTCTGGACAACTTCGAGCAGCTCCTGTCTGCGGCGCCGTTCGTCGGCGACCTGCTTGCGGCGGCTCCACGCCTCTGGATCCTGGCCACCAGCCGCGCGCCGTTGCGGCTCGCAGCGGAGCGCGAGTATCCGGTCCTTCCGTTCGAGACGGCGGACGCCGCCCTTCCGTTCGAGGCGCTCGTCCAGACCGATGCGCTGCGGCTCTTCTCCGCACGGGCGCGCGCCGTCGACCCGGGATTCGAGCTCGATACGGCGAGCGCGCCGGAAGTCGCGCGCGTCTGTATGCGGCTCGACGGGCTGCCCCTCGCAATCGAGCTCGCCGCAGCCCGCGCAAAGCTGCTCGCGCCGGCGGAGCTCCTCGAACGGCTCGAACGCGAGCCGAACCTGCTCCCGGCCGGCCCGCGCGACGCGCCGGCGCGCCAACGGACCCTCGCGGCGACGATCCGCTGGAGCTACGACCTGCTCGGCCCCGCCGAGCGCGTTGCCTTTGCCCGCCTCGGGGTGTTCGTCGGCGGCTTTACGCTGGAGTCCGCGGAGGCCGTCTGCGACGTCACGCTCGAGAGCCTGGGCACGCTCGTCGACTACAACTTGCTGCGGCGCCGCGACTCGCGCTTCGCGATGCTCGAGACCGTCCGCCATTTCGCGGTCCAGCGCCTCGAGGAGATCGGATCGGCCGAGGTGCGGCGGCGGCACGCAGAATGGCTGACCGAGCTCGCCGAGACCATGGCCGAGCGGACCACGACCGGCGAGAACGCCACGGCGTGGCTCGATCGGATCCAGCCCGAGCACGACAACATCCGCGCCGCGCTCACCTGGTCGCTCGAGGAGGCACCCGAGCTCGCGTTGCGACTGGCGAGCTCGCTGCGGCTCTTCTGGGAGGTCCGCGGCCACACCACAGAAGGCGCCCGCTGGCTCGAGCAAGCACTTCCGCGCGGTGTCAACGCGACGCCGGAGGTGCGGCGGAAGGCATTGTCCGCGAGCGGAGCAATCGCGTTTCGCGTCGGGAACATCGAGCTCGCGCAGAAGCGTTGGGACGCGGCCCTCGAACTCGCACGCAGGCTGGGCGACGATCTCTGGATCGCCCGCCTGCTCAGCGACCTCGGTACCGCCGCGGCGGCGCGGGAGGAATGGGACGACGCGACCGCGCTGCTAGAGGAGAGCGCGGCCCTCTTCCGCGAGCTCGACGTGCCCGCCCGACTCGCGACCGTTCTCGGCAACCTCGGTCACATCGCGGGCGAGCGCGGAGACTACGGGCGCGCGATCGAGGTGACCGAGGAGGCGCTCTCGCTCGAGTCGAGGCACAAACCGAACGCCGCGCTCTCCACCTACAACCTCGGGAGCCACAACCTCGAGGCCGGCAACCTCGACCGCGCGCGCGAGTTGCTCGAACGCGCTGTCGTTCTCACACTCGAGCTCGGCTACAAGGAGGTGATGGCTTACGCGCTCGCGGCGCGCTCGCGCCTCTGCATCCTCGACGGCGATGCCACCCGCGCGGCGCATCTCGCAGGTGTCGCCGACGGGCTGCTGGCCGACGCCGGCATCCCGCTCCAGCCCCGGGAGCAAGAGCGGTTCGAGGAGGCGAAGGCGAGTGCTCACGAGGAGCTCGGCGATGGGTACGCCGCCGTCCATGATGCCGCCATGACCGCGCCGCTGGAGCAAGCGCTCCGCGACGGTGGCCTACTCGCAGCGCCCGCCTCGCCCTAGGATCGGGGCGATGAGCGAAGAAGGCGAAGCGGATTTCGACCAGCTCGTGTCGGACGCGCTGGACGAGCTGCCGGAAGACATCCGCGGCCTGATGACGAACGTTGCAGTCACAGTCGAGGACGAGTCTCCGCGTGGACCGAATCTGCTCGGCCTGTACGAAGGCATCCCATGGGGGAAGCGTGGCCCGTACTACTCGGGTGCGCTGCCGGACAAGATCACGATCTACCGCCTACCGCTGGAGCGGATCGCGAGCGGCGATCCCGAGCAATTGCGGTTCCTCGTGCGGCGCACCGTCTTCCACGAGATCGCGCACCACTTCGGCATCAGCGACCAGCGCCTGGTCGACATCGACCGCTATTAGCTGGGATACCGAACTGAGCGCGGTCTCCCGTTTGCTCCGTGCAGAGGACACATTGGACAGCGGAGGTTCGAGCCCCACTTTCGTCGGACGGACGGGCCGGCGGCGGAGTCCGCTCTCTTCTCCGGCCGGGGGCTAGCCCGCGCCGGAGACTTCGAGCTGGTTCTCGGCGTGCTTGATTCGTTGCTCGAGCTGCCAGCGGTCCGCGGTGGAGTCTCCCGCGTCGACCTTCGCGAGCTCTTCCTGCGCCTCCTCGAGCTGCCCACGCGCCCGCCCCTCGTCGATGTCCCCGGCCGCGACCGCGTCGTCGACGAGCGCGATCGCGCGGTTCTCGAGCACCTGGAAGAAGCCCGGGCCGGTGGCGAACTCCTTCACCTCACCGTCGCCGACGTGAACCCGCGTCGAGCCTGCGTTGAGCATCGCAACGAGCGGAGCGTGCCGCGCGAGGATGCCGATCTCGCCTGCCGCGCCCGGCACGATCAGCATCTCGGCCTCGCCTTCGAACGCCGGCCCCTCGGGCGTCACGACCGAGACCGGGAAGAGCGGATGGTCGGCCACGGCTAGGCGGGGGCGCCGGCCGTCTCGGCCTCAGTGGCCTCGGCCCGCTCGTCGGCTTCGCGCTCCGCGGCGTCGTCCGGCTCCTCGGCGCCGAGCTGCTTGCCTCGCTCCGCCGCCTGCTCGATCGTCCCGACCATGTAGAAGGCCTGCTCAGGCAGCTCGTCGTGCTTGCCGTCGAGGATCTCCGTGAAGCCGCGGATCGTGTCCTCGAGCTTCACGTACTCACCCGGCCTGCCGGTGAACTGCTCCGCGACGAAGTTCGGCTGGGAGAAGAACCGCTCGATCTTGCGCGCGCGGGTGACGACGAGCTTGTCCTCGTCCGAGAGCTCATCGATGCCGAGGATGGCGATGATGTCCTGCAGGTCGGCGTAGCGCTGCAGCACCTCCTGCACGCGCGTTGCCGTCCGGTAGTGGTCGTCCGAGACGATGCCCGGCTGCAGCGCGCGCGAGTTCGACTGCAGCGGGTTGACCGCGGGATAGATCCCCTTCTCGACGATCGCGCGGTCGAGCACGGTCGTGGAGTCGAGGTGCGCGAACGTGTTCGCCGGAGCCGGATCGGTGAGGTCGTCGGCCGGCACGTAGATCGCCTGCACCGACGTGACCGATCCGGTGCGGGTCGAGGTGATCCGCTCCTGCAGCTGTCCCATCTCGGTGGCGAGGGTCGGCTGGTACCCGACCGCGCTCGGCATGCGGCCGAGCAGCGCCGACACCTCCGAGCCCGCCTGGACGAAGCGGAAGATGTTGTCGATGAAGAGGAGCGTGTCCTGGCCTTCGTCGCGGAAGAACTCCGCCATCGTCAGCCCGGACAGGCCGACGCGGAGGCGCGCGCCCGGCGGCTCGTTCATCTGGCCGTAGACCATCGCGACCTTGTCGATGACCCCGGACTCGGTCATCTCGATGAGGAGGTCGTTGCCCTCGCGCGTCCGCTCGCCGACGCCGCAGAAGACCGAGACTCCGCCGTGCTCGCGCGCGACGTTGTGGATCAGCTCCTGGATCAGAACCGTCTTGCCGACCCCGGCGCCGCCGAAGAGGCCGACCTTGCCGCCGCGCACGTACGGCGCGATCAGATCCACGACCTTGAGGCCCGTCTCGAAGATCGAGACGGTCGGCGAAAGCTCGTCGAAGGCAGGCGGGTCGCGGTGGATCGGCCAGCGCTCGCCCTTCGCGGCCTCCTTGCCGTCGACGGGGTCGCCGATCACGTTCCAGATGCGCCCGAGCGTCTGGTCGCCGACGGGAACCGAGATCGGCCCGCCGGTGTCGACGACCTCGACCCCGCGCGCGAGCCCGTCGGTCGAGTCCATCGCGACGGCGCGAACGCGATCGTCGCCGAGGTGCTGCTGCACCTCCGCGATCAGCTCGCGGTTGCCGCCCTCCTGGGGAACCTGGATGCGGAGCGCGTGGTTGATCTCCGGCAGCTTGTCCCCGAAGACGGCATCGAGCACGACGCCCTGGATCTCGACGATCTTTCCCGTGTTCTTGCCGTTGCTCTGTTCGGCCACTGAGTCTCCCCTGCTGCTCGAGGTCGGCGCGGCTCGCGGGCGGCCGCAGCAAAGCGCACTTCCGGGGCAACTTTAGCCGAGCGGCGTTCGCACCCTCGGTCGAACCGACGCCGTTTGCGAAGCTTCTCGGCATGGCCGAGACAGACGTCGCCGCGACTCCATTCAGCGGCCGGACGGCGTGGACGCGCAACCTCCAGACGCCGCTCCGCTCCTACCTCAACACCGAGACCGGCAGCTCCGCGATCTTGCTCGCAGCCATCTTGGCGGCGCTCGTCTGGGCGAACGTCGACCACGCCTCGTACGAGCGCGTCTGGACGACGACGCTCTCGATCCGGTTCGGCGGTCACTCGATCTCGATGGACCTGCGCGGCTGGATCAACAGCGGCCTGATGACCTTCTTCTTCTTCGTGATCGGGCTCGAAGCACGGCGGGAGTTCGACCTCGGCGAGCTCCGCGAGCGCCGGCGCGTTGCGCTGCCGCTCCTGGCCGGGCTCGCCGGAATGGTCGTGCCGGTCCTGATCTATCTCGCGATCAACGCGGGCCATAGCTCGACCCACGGCTGGGGAACGGCGATGTCGACCGACACCGCGTTCGCCCTCGGGCTGCTCGCGCTCGTCGGATCGGGGCTCCCCGTCCGGCTGCGTGCGTATCTCCTGACGGTCGCGGTCGTCGACGACATCCTCGCGCTGCTCGTGATCGCGATCGCATACAGCGGCTCGATCTCGGTCGGCCCGCTCCTCGTTGCGTTCGGCCTGTTCGGCTGCATCCTCGGAGTCCGGGCCGCGAACATCCACTTCGGCCCCGTCTACTTCGTCCTTGGCTCGGCGGTCTGGGTCGCGTTCTACGAGGCAGGCGTCGATCCGGTCGTCGCGGGCCTGCTGGGTGGCGTGATCGCGCTCGCGTATCCCGCTCAACGCACCGACCTCGAGCGCGCGAGCGACATCTTCCGCCTCTTCCGCGAGCAGCCGACGGGCGAGCTCTCGCGGACGGCGCGGTCGGCTCTGCGGTCGGCGGTCTCGCCGAATGAGCGGCTGCAGACGCTCTGGCATCCGTGGACGAGCTACGTGATCGTGCCGCTCTTCGCGCTTGCGAACGCCGGCGTCCACCTGAGCGCCGGGTTCCTCTCGACTGCGTACACGTCGCCCGTGACGCTCGGGATCATGGTGGGCTACGTGCTCGGCAAGCCGATCGGCATCGTCGGCGCCAGTTGGCTCGCGACGAAGGCCAGCCGCGGCCGACTACGCCCGCCGGTCGGCTGGGCGTCGGTGGCGGCCGCGGGGACGATCGCGGGGATCGGCTTCACCGTCTCCATCCTGATCGCCGATCTCGCGTTCCACGGAGCCCAGCTCGACGAGGCGAAAGTCGGGACGCTCAGCGCCGCGCTGCTCGCGACCACGCTGACGTGGCTCGTCGTCCTCGTGACGAAGCGGCTACCGCGGCGAAAGCGGATCCGCGCGCTGCTCGGCACGCCCGACCTCATCGTCGACCTCGCCGAGCCGGTCGACGCCGAGCGGGATCACATCCGCGGCCCGGTGGACGCGCCTGTGACCGTCCTCGAGTACGGCGACTTCGAGTGCCCGTACTGCGGCCAGGCGGAGCCCGTGGTGCGCGAGCTGTTGCGCGAGCACGGCGACGTCGCGTACGTCTGGCGGAACCTGCCGCTCAACGACGTCCACCCGAACGCACAGCGGGCGGCCGAAGCCGCGGAGGCGGCGGCAGAGCAGGGCGCGTTCTGGGAGATGCACGACCTGCTGCTCGAACGCCAGGACGCACTCGACGATCGGGACCTGATCGGCTATGCGCGGGAGCTCGGCCTCGACGCCGAGCGCTTCGAGGAGCATCTGCGAACGCGCGAGGGAGCGGCCCGCATCGCGCAGGACGTCGACTCGGCCGATCTCTCAGGCGTCTCGGGGACGCCCACCTTCTTCATCAACGGCCTGCGCCACTACGGCGCCTACGACATCGCGACGCTCTCGGCGGCGGTGAAGGCCGCACGGGCACGGGAACTCGTTCGGCCTACCGCCTGACCGAGTTGCCGGTCGCGCCCACCTCGGGCTAGGCGCGAACCGCCCAGCCTGCGGCGGCGTACGCGTGACAGAGGTCGGTGCCGATTTTTCGCCCGAGATCGTCATAGACGAGCGCGTCCAGTCGGCCGCGCGTGAGCGCACAGATACGGCTCAGGCCACTCGGGTCGCCGCTGTCCGGGGCCAGCAGTCGCGTGTTGTGGCGATACGCCCAGGCATCGCCTTGCGCCGAGAGCGTCTCTGCCTGCGAGCGGCAGAAGCCGATGGCGCCGACGCCGGAGACCACGAGGTTCGCATCGGCGCCGAAGGGCTGGACCGCGCAGCGGGACACGACTTGGCGAGGCTGTGACAAGGCCGCCGGCCGGGCCAGCCTTCGTCCCAGGAAGACTCCCCCGGCGGTCGCCGGAGCTGCAACGACGAGTGCAACGAGCAGGAACACCGCGACCCGCCACAGCCGCGACCGCTGCCGGTGCCGGGCCGGAGCCGCGACCGCCGCCGGAACGGGACGAGCACCGGGGGTCGTTCGCGGCGGAAGGTGTCTCATCCTGGTCGGCGCAACCAGAGTCGGCTCGGGATTGGCCGCTTCGGCTTCCCCAAGCGCCTCCACGAATGCGGTAGCAGTGGGATATCGACGATCCGGCTCGTCGGCGAGCGCGCGGTCGAACACTGCCTCGACCGGCGCCGGCAGTTCGCGGCGACTCGTCGCGGGCAGTTTGCCCGTCAGGAGCTGATAGGCGACGACACCCAGCGCGAATCGGTCGCTGGCTGCGGTCGCGGCTCGGCCCTCCGCCTGCTCGGGAGAGAGATAGCCCGCCGTGCCCACCACCTCGCCCTGGGCCGTGAGAGTCGTTTCGCCGTCCCGGCGCGACACGCCGAAGTCCGCCACGCGGATGTTCTCGTCGGCGTCGAGGAGGAGGTTCGCGGGCTTGATGTCGCGATGCACGACCTTCGCGGCATGGGCATGGTCGAGCGCATCGGCAGCCTGAGCGAGCCAGCGCAGTGCCTGCGGCCGTGCCGGCATGCCGTGCTCCCGGAGCCGGTCGGCGAGGCTCCCGCCCGGCATGTACTCGAAGACGACGTAGGGCCGCTGCTCCCACGTGCCGGCCTCGTGGGCCGTGACGATGTGCGGATGCGGCCCGAGCCGGCCGGCCAGGGCGGCCTCGCGACCGAATCGCTCGCGCATGACCGCGTCACCGGCGAGTTCCTGCGCGAGGACCTTGACCGCCACCTGCCGGCAGAGCACAGGATCCCAGGCGAGGAACACGGCTCCCATCCCGCCCCGACCCAGTAGCCGCTCGGACTCGAACCGTCCCGGCAGCTTTGTCCTGGTCAGACGGTCATCGTTCTCCACGGCGAGCGCAAGGGTACGGCAACAGAGGTGGCGTCAGCCGGTAAGCGCGTCCGCGCCGGCGACGATCTCGAGGATCTCCTGGGTGATCTGGGCCTGGCGGGCGCGGTTCAGCGAGAGCGTGAGGTCGTCGATCAGATCGCCGGCGTTCTTCGACGCGTTCCGCATCGCCGTCCTCTGCGAAGCGAGGAACGCAGCCGCCGACTCCAGTAGCGCGCGGTAGATCTCCGTCTCGAGATAGACGGGGAGGAGCCGCTGCAGGATCTCCTCCGGCTCCGGCTCGTAGATGAAGTCGGCCCTTGGGCCCTTGTGCTCCTCTTCGGACGTCTCGCCCGCGAGCACCTCTTCGCGGATCGGCAGCAGGTCGGTCGCCGTCACGCGCTGCACGAGCGCCGACTCGAAGGTGTTGTAGATCAGGACGACGCGGTCGACCTCCTCGGCCTCGTACAGCTCCGCGAGCTTGTGGCCGACCGCCTGCGCGTCCTGGTAGCTCGGCTTGTCGGCGAACCCCGCCCACTGAGCGGTGACCTCGTAGCGGCGGAAGCGCAGCGTCGAGGCGCCCTTGCGCCCTACCGCGAGCCACGTCACCTCCTGGCCTTCCCCCCGCGCTTGCCGCTCCAGTTCAAAGGCCCGCCGCAGCACCTGCCCGTTGAAAGGCCCGGCGAGACCGCGGTCCCCCGTCACCACGACGAAGGCGACCCGCCGCACCTCTTCCCGCTGCTGCAGCAGCGCGAGGTTCCGGAGGGACGAAGCCGCGCGCGCCGTGCCGACCATCAGCTCCTGCATGCGGTCGGCGTACGGCCGCATCTCCTCGATGCGAGTCTGTGCGCGCCGCAGCCTCGCGCCCGCGACGAGCTCGAGTGCCTTCGTGATCTTGCGCGTGTTGCGAACGGACGAGATCCGCCGCCGGAGGTCTTGCAGCGACGCCATCTACGTGACGGTGTCGTCGCCCTGGACGTTGAACGCGTTCTTGAACTTCTCGATCTCCCCGTTCAGCTTCTCGCCGAGCTCGTCCGGCAGCTCGCCCGTGTCCCGGATCTGCTTGTAGATCTCGCCCTCGGCACGGAGGTGCTCGCGCAGCTCATCCTGGAACCGCGAGACCTGCGGCGTGGGGATGTCGTCGAGGTAGCCCTCGTTGCCGGCGTAGATCGCGGCCACCTGCTCCTCCATCGGCCACGGCTGGTACTGCGGCTGGTTCAGGGTCGCGACCATCTTCTCGCCTCGGGTCAGCGCCTGCTGCGTCGTGCGGTCGAGCTCGGAGCCGAACTGCGCGAACGCCTCGAGCTCGCGGTACTGCGCCAGGTCGAGCCGCAGCCGGCCTGCGACCTTCTTCATCGCCTTCGTCTGCGCCGACGCGCCGACGCGCGAGACCGAGATCCCGACGTTCACGGCCGGGCGCACGCCCGAGTAGAAGAGCTCCGACTGGAGGTAGATCTGACCATCCGTGATCGAGATCACGTTCGTCGGGATGTAGGCCGAGACGTCTCCCGCCTGAGTCTCGATGATCGGCAGAGCCGTGAGCGACCCGGCGCCCTCCTCCTCGTTGAGCTTGCACGCACGCTCGAGCAGCCGCGAGTGGAGATAGAAGACGTCGCCCGGGAACGCCTCGCGGCCGGGCGGCCGGCGCAGCAGCAGGGAGAGCTGCCGGTAGGCGTCGGCGTGCTTCGACAGGTCGTCGTACATCACGAGCGCGTGTTCGCCCTTGTAGAGGAAGTACTCGCCCATCGCGCAGCCGGCGAACGGCGCCATCCATTTGATCGGCGCCGCCTCGCTGGCGGAGGCGGTGACGATGGTCGTGTAGTCCATCGCGCCTTCTTCGCGCAGCCGCTCGTAGATGGCGGCGACCGTCGATTCCTTTTGGCCGATCGCGACGTAGATGCACTTCACGTCCTGGTCGTGCTGGTTGAGGATCGTGTCGATCAGGATCGCCGTCTTGCCCGTCGAGCGGTCGCCGATGATCAGCTCGCGCTGGCCGCGGCCGACGTTCGTCATCGTGTCGATCGCCTTGATACCCGTCTGGAGCGGCTCCTTCACAGGCTGGCGCGCGATGACCCCGGGCGCCTTGAACTCGAGCGGCCGCGTCTCGGTTGCCTCGATCCCCCCGCGCCCGTCGAGCGGATTGCCGAGCGGATCGACCACGCGACCGAGCAGCGCCTCGCCGACGGGGACGCTCGCGACCTTGCCGGTGCGCCGCGCCGGCTCGCCTTCGCTCACTTTCTCCCACTCGCCGAAGAGCGCGGTGCCGACGTCGTCCTCCTCGAGGTTGAAGGCGAGGCCGGTCACGCCGTGCTCGAGCTCGAGCATCTCGAGCGAGCCGGCGTTCTCGAGCCCGTAGATGCGGGCGATGCCGTCGCCGATCTGGAGGACGGTGCCGACCTCGGCGAGGTCGGTCTCGACGTCGTACTGCTCGATCCGCTGTCTCAGGATCGATGTGATCTCTTCGGGGCGCAGCTTCAAGTCGTCTCAGCTCCTCATGTCTTCACGAGTTCGTTTCTCAGTCGTTCCAGTCGCCCGCGCACACTCGCGTCGACTCGAAGCGAGCCGGCCTGCAGGACGATGCCGCCGACGAGATCGGGGTCGACCTTCTGCGTGGCCTCGACCTTGCGGCCCGCCGCGTCCTCGATCTGCTTCAGGATCGCCTTCGTCTCGGCGTCGGTCAGCTCACGCGCGGTCGTCAGCTCGACCGTCAGGCGCCGCTCCTCACGCGCGATCAGCCGCTCGAACTCCTTCGCGATGTCCTCGAGCTCGCCGGCGCGGCCCTTCTCCGCGACGACCTGGAGGAAGTGCGTGAACAGCGGCTCCTCGTCGCCTGCGAGCTCGGCAAGGATCGCGGCCTTCGCGCTCGGCTCGAGCTGCGGATTGCGCAGGACTGCGCGCAGCTCCGGCGAGGAGGCCTCTGCCGCCGCGAAGTCGGCCAGCGCCTCGTGCACTTCCGGGAGCTTGTCCGCGTCCTTCGCGGCGTCGAAGAGAGCCTCGGCGTAGATCCGCTGGGCTACCGCCACCTAGGCCGACTCCTCCAGGCGCGAGAAGTCGAGGCCGGCGATCGCCTCGGAGATGAGCTCGCGGTCGCGCTCGGCGTCGAGCGTGCGACCGACGACCCGCGAGGCCGCCTCGAGCGTGAGTTCCCCGACCTCGGCGCGAATCTGTTGCAGCGCGCGTGCGGTCTCGGCCGCGATCTCCTTCCGCGTCTCCTCGAGCCGCCGCTGCCGTTCGGCCTCGGTCTCCTCGCGCATCCGCTGCTCCATCGACTCGCGTGTCTTTCGTGCCTCGGCGAGGATCGTCTCGCCCTGGCTCCGCGCATCCGCGATCAGCTTGCGGTGCTCTTCGAGCAGCCGCTGCGCCTCGTCACGCGCCTCGTCGGCCGCTTCGACCGACTGCTGGATCGCCTCGCGGCGCTGGTCGATGATCCGCTGGATCGGCCCGAACGCGTAGCGCTTCAACACGTAGAGCGCGATCAGGAAGCAGACGATCGTCCAGATCATCAGCCCCGGCGTGACCGAGATGAGTGGGTTCGAAGCGAGGATCACTTGACGAGCACGTACGCCAGGATCGATCCGAGCAGGCCGTAGAACACGACGGCCTCGGTCAGGGCGAAGCCGAGCCACTGGATGCCCTGCAGTTCGTTGCGGAGCTCAGGTTGGCGGGCGACGGACTGGATCATCGAGCCGAAGATGATCCCGATGCCGACGCCGGCGCCGGCCGCGCCGAGCCCGACACCGAGGGCGAGGCCGATCGCCTTGCCCGCCTTCGTTACGTCGCCGGTCGTGGCGAGGATGTAGCCGATCATTTCGTTTCCTCCTTAGTGCTCCGGCTCGATCGCCGAGCCGATGTAGATGGCGGACAGAGCGGCGAAGATGAACGCCTGGATCCCGACGACGATGACCACCTCGAAGATGTAGAAGACCGTCGCAGGGATGATCACGAATACCAGGGCCAGAGACTCGAAGATGAAGATCAGGCCAAGGAACGTGAGGATCAGGATGTGGCCCGCGAGCATGTTGGCGAAGAGCCTCACGCTCAGCGAGATCAGCCGCATGAACTGACCCAGCACCTCGAGCGGCACGATCAGGATCAGGAGCCCCTTGGGCGCCTCGGGGATCCAGCTCTTGAAGTAGCGCTTGGCCCCGTTCCACCTGATCCCCTCGTAGTGCGTGAACAGGAAGGTCAGGAGCGCGAGCGCCAGGGTCACCGAGAGGGAGCTCGTGGCCGCGTAGATCCCCCACGTCGGAACCCCGTGATACGTCTCGCCGGTCAGCGGCAGCGGGATGAAACCGAGCAGGTTGACGACGAAGATGAAGAGCAGCAGCGTGGCCACGTAAGGGAACCAGCGCCCGATCGCCTTGGTCGGGAGTCCCTGCTGTGCGACCTGCGTCTGAGCGACCTCGTAGAGCGCCTCGCCGACGGTCTGCCTCCGATCGGGCAGTAGCGCGAGCCGGCTGCGCATCGTGAAGATCCCGAGCGCGATGGTGCACAGAGTCCCGAGCATCAGGTACACGACCGCCTTTGTGATCGAGAGGTTGAGCGGGCCGATGTGGATCGGGATCCACTCGTGCTGCTCGAACTCGGTCGTCGGGTCGAAGTTCCCGCGCGCGAACGCCGCCTGCGGCGCGAGGAGCGCGAGCGCACCGAAGAACAGGAGGATCCGCAGCCTCGTCACGCCGACGGCGTCCCGAAGTAGGTGGCGAGCGAGAGACCGAACTCGAACGTGTACGCGAGCCCGTACGTCAGCGCCGCGGTAAGGGCGACGTTGCCGTCGGCTGCGAGCGCCGCGAAGAGCACCACGAGCAGCGCGACCAGCTTGAAGAAGAGCGCGAACGCCTGGATGCCGGAGCTGGCAGCGCCGGCCGGCTTCGAGCGCGTCCGCAAGACGAAGAGGTCCAGCGCGTGGAGGCCGAGCCACAGCAGTACGGCGAGTCCCCAGCCGGCGATGCTCCACCCGACGAGTGCGATCACCGGCAGCAAGAGCGCGAGCACGACTGTTCCGCCGGCCGCGGGCAGGAGGTGAGACGGCTCGGAGCGTGGAGTCGAGAAGAGCGTGCCGAGCATCAGTCCATCGTCCCGTAGCGGCGATAAACGGCGAAGATCCCGCCGAAGATCCCGAATACCGCGCCGAGCAGCGCGCCGATCGCGCCCGACCCGGCAGCCCAGCCGACGAGGGCGCCGATGCCGATGCCGGCCACGAGCACGGCTAGGAGAACGCCACCGGCACCAGCGGCGCTGAATTGCTGCGAGGTCGTCCCCTGCATCCGGGGCGAGAATAGCAGTGTGGAAGGGTCCGCGAGGGGGTACTTTGTGACACCGGAATCCCGCATGAATAGCCAACCTCGCCTTCTGTTTGTTCACGGTTCCGTCGTCAACGCGGACGCGACCTGGACCGCACAGAAACCGCTCGCCGGCCGATTCGAGATCGTGTCGCCGAACCGGCGCGGCTTTCCGCCCGGACCGGAGGTCGAGTACGTGGATTTCGAGGACGAGGCGGTCTGGCTGGAACCGTTTGTCGAGGCTGGAACCCACCTCGTAGGCCACTCGTACGGCGGCGTGATCGCGCTGCTCGCCGCGGCGCGGCGCCCTAAGCTCCTACGGTCGCTGACGGTGATCGAGCCGCCGGCGTTCGGCGTCGCGCGCGGGATTCCGGCCGCCGACGAGTTCACGGCGCGGATCGAGGAGCTCTGGACGAACGGCCCACGCGACCCGGGCGAGTTCCTGCGCGGCTTCCTCTCGACCGTCGGCTCGTCCACCCCACCTGGGAGCTTCCCGCCGGAGCTCCTGCAGGGCGCGCGGACGCTGATGGTCGAGCGCTCACCGGCGGAGGCCGTGATCTCGTTCGACGAGCTCGCAGGCGCGCCGTTCCCGAAGCTCGTCGTCTCGGGCGGGCACAGCCCGGCGTTCGAGGCGGTCTGCGACGTACTAGGCGAGCGGCTCGACGCGGAGCGCGCGGTCCTCCCCGGCGCCGGCCACTCGGTGCAACGGCTCGGCGAGCCGTTCAACGAGCTGCTGGCGAGCTTCGTCGAGCGGGCCGAACATCTCTGAAACAGCCACGTCTCGGTGCCAGGCACGCGGCGACATCCAAGGAGGAGGGCCGGCCGGTCCGCAGCTTTGCCCCGGTTGCAGGGAGATCGCGAGCAGGCGTGGCTTCGACGAATACGTCCTGGTGCCCGGCACCCGGGCGTGTCGTTCGCGGACGGGCGTTCGAGTCCGCCAATGCGTTGGACGTCAGGCGATCTTGCGCAGGGGGTCGTCGCGCTTCCGCCGACGCTGGATCCGGTTGCCGAGCTTCACGATCTCGAGCACGTAGACGACGTACACCGAGAAGAGCACGGCGACGAGGCCGATTGCCGCGGCGAGGAGCGTCCACCACGGGTGCCAGACGCCGTGGGCACGGAACGGGACGAAGCGGGTCGCGAAGGCCGCGGCCGCGAGCGCGATGCACCAAGCCCAGATCGTCAGGGCGGCGCGCCGTTGCGAAAAGCCGCGGCGGAGGAAGCGGTGGTGCAGGTGGGCCTGGTCGGCTTCGAAGATGTGCTCGCCGTGCTTGAGCCGCCGCACGACGACGAACGTCGTGTCGACGATCGGGACGGCGAGCACGAGCAGCGGGAAGAACAGGGCCACGGTCGCCGCCGTCTTCAGAAGGCCCTGCACGGAGATCGCCGCGAGCACGTATCCGATCAGCAGGGCACCGGAGTCTCCCATGAAGATTCGCGCCGGATAGAAGTTGTGGCGCAGAAAGCCGACGCAGGCGCCGAACACGATCGCGGACAGCACGGCGGCGTCGACCTTCCCGAGCGAGAGCGCGATCACACTGAAGGTCAGACCTGCGATCGCTGCCACCCCGGCGGCGAGCCCGTCGAGTCCGTCGAGAAAGTTGAACATGTTCATGATCGCGACGATCCAGACGATCGTGAGCGGGATCCCCACCCCGGACGGCAGCGTGTGGACTCCGACGAACGGGAACGTGAAGCGGTCGACCCAGACGCCGAAGCCGGTCAGGACGGCCGCGGCCGCGACCTGGCCTCCAAGCTTTCCGTACCACGGGAGGCCGCGGAAGTCGTCGATGATCCCGACGCTGACCGCGACCGCGGCGCCGAGCAGCAACCCGCGGGTCTGGTGACCGAGGTTGAGGAAGGCGAGCGACGGCACGAGGATGCCGAGGAAGAGGGCGATCCCTCCGAGACGCGGCACCGGCAACTGGTTCACGCGCCGGCCGCCGGGGACGTCGACGACGCCGAGCCGGCGCGCCATCCCTCCCACCGCCGGTGTCAGCAAGACGACGACGGCGAAGGCGACGAGCGCTCCCCACAGGACGTCGAGGTGATCCGAGAGCTCGTCGAGGACGCTCAGGTGCGGGCTGTTCGCCGCGAGCACGCCGTCAGCGTACTTCGCGGTGGGGACGCAGTCGCCCGCGCGGGCTGGGCCAGCGTCCCCTCGCCCGATTGCCGTGCTCAGCCGTTCAAGTGGACGACCATCTCGCTCTCGAGGCCCGGTAGCGGCAACGAGTGCGCTTCCGCCTCGACCGCATCGCGTTCGGACCGGGAGAGCCGGCGCCACGGTTGGACGCTTAGCTCGGTCTTGGCTCGCCGCCACGTCCCGACGATCTCTCCCGCGACGAGGACGGCGCCCGGCCAGACCCGCGTGGTCCAGAGCTCGGCGCGCTGTGCGGCATCGGGGACGAGGAGCTCCCGGCCGGCTCCCCAGTAGAGGTAATAGGCGTCGCCGCTCGGCAGAAGTCGCGCTGCAGCCGTCGCCCCCGGCGGCTCGCGAAAGGCGGGCTCGTCACGCGTGAGGATCCAGGCGTCCCCCAGCGGCGTTCGCACCGGCGCGAGCGCCGTGCCCAGCCCCTCGAACGTCGCCCGTGCCGTTGCATCTCCGACACCCGCCCAGGTCGCGAAGGCCTCCGGCGTCCCCGGACCCAGGATGTGCAGGTAGCGGCGGGCGAGCTCGCGCCGCGCTTCGAGCGGGTCGATCTCCGGCGCGGGCACGGTCCAGATCGTCGGTGTGCGCGCGCCGTCCCAGCGGAGGAGCAGGGTGCCGGTCGGCGCCGCGTACTTGATCGCGTTGCCGATGCCGAGTGCGTGTTGGACGTCGTTGTCCTTCAGCCGCCTCCCGGCGAGAAAGGTATGTACGCGGGCGGCCATATCCTCCGCTCTCCGGCGGCGGCGCTCGTCCTCGGCGAACCGGCCCAGTGTGAACAGCGCCCGGTCGCGGGCCGGCACCACATAGATGCTGTTGCGCGGCCCCCAGACCTGGACGAGCGACGGATCCTCCCAGCTCGACGGCTGCGTTCTCTCGATCCGCGCATGCAGCGAGAGGAGGGCCGCCCGCGGGACGCTGTCCGTCAGGCCGGCCCAGGCCGCCTGCCGCAGCGAACGGGCGCCTCGTGGGAGACGTTCGTCGAGCGCACCGGCGCGACGCCGGAAGGCGAGGATCTGCGCGCGCGTGAGCTCGAGAGAGGACGGCGGCATCGGAGCTAGTGTCGTCGAAGTGAAGGTTGCCGCCGAAACGGCGCGTCGCTTTCTCGTCGCGCGGCACTTCCTCTCGCCCGCACGGTCCGTCGGGGGGCGTCGCGACGGCGTGCTCGAGGTGATGGGCCGGCTCGGATCGATTCAGTTCGACCCGATCGCGGTCGCCGGCCGGAATCACGACCTGATGCTCCACGCGCGCGTCGCCGGCTACGAACCCGCCTGGTGCGACGAGCTCTACGAACGCCGGGACATCTTCGAGACGACCAACAAGGCGTTGTCGTTCATCCCGACGAGCGAGTTCCCCTGGTACCGCGTCAACGCGGGCCGCAAGGGGCCTCGCTTCCACAACGCAGCGCTCGCCGACAACGCCGTGGTCGCCGAGCGGGTGCTCGAAGGCATCCGTGCCGAAGGCCCGCTGTCGTCGCGCGATTTCGACGGAGAGGAGGGCGCGACGAAGGACTGGTTCGGGCTGCCGGAGAACGCCGTCCGGTCCGTGCTGGAGGCGTACACCGTGACCGGCGCTATCGGACTCGCGCGGCGCGACGGCAATGTCCGCTACTACGACCTCCTCGAGCGCCTGCTTCCCGCCGACGTGCTCGGGCATGAGGTGTCGGAGCGAGAACAGCTCCTGCACAAGCTCCTGTCCCGGTACCGCGCCCACGGCCTGCTCGGCGCCGGAGGCGCCGGCGGCACGTTCGCGCGCATCGCGAACCCGGATGTCCGCAAGGCGCTCCACAAGGAGCTCGTCGACAACGGCGCGCTCGTGCCCGTCGAGGTCGAGGGCATGCGTGGCAAGCGCTTCGTCGTCGCCGAGGAGCTTGCGCTGCTGGAGGCGCCGCCCGAGCCCGTACCGTCCGTCGCCTTCATCGCCCCGTTCGACTCGCTCCTGTGGGATACCGCTCTCCTCGCAAGCGTGTTCGGCTTCGAGTACGTCTGGGAGGGCTTCTTCAAGCCCGAGAAGCGCCGCTGGGGCTACTACGTCCTCCCGATTCTCTTCGGCGACCGCTTCGTCGGCAGGATCGAGCCGCGGATCGACCGGGACGAAGCCCGAGTCGAGGTGCTCAACGTCTGGTGGGAGGACGGTTTCGTGCCGAGCCGCGCCGCCGGATTCGTGGACGCGATGCGCGACGCGCTCCGCGCATACCTGAGCTTCGCCGGCGCCGACCGGCTCGACTACGCCCCGCAGCCGGCGACCGAGAAACGGCTCTTTCACGCCATCCGTGCGGAGTAGGATCGGCCCGTGTCCGGCTTCGAGACGCCCACCGATCTGCTGAACAACCGCGGGCTGATCTCGGATCCGGGGGCATTCGCGCGCGAGAGAGGCGCCGCGTCGTGGCTCTTCCTCTGTGGCGAGGAGTTCGCCTCGATGGAGGGCGGCATGTCGTACACGGACGTCGAGCGCGCGGTTCCCGTGTCGGCGAACGTCGTCTCCGACCCGCCGACTCCGCTCGACCTCGATCTCGCCCGCAAGCAGGTGGAAGCGCTCGACGGCCTGCCGCGGCCGACCCTCGTGACCTGCCGCACCGGACCGCGCTCGTCCGCCCTGATCTACCTCTACGCCGGTCTGCGGGCCGGCGCGTCCTCGGACGACGTGCTCGCCCGCGCCGAGGCGGACGAAGCAGCGTTCACCCAGTCCGACGAGCTGCGCGCCTGGGTCGCCGACGGCCTCGAGCAGCTGTCCTGACGACGCGGGACGGGCTTTACGGCTCGTCGGCTGATCCGGGCTGCACGCGGACGGCATAGTTCGAGTCGGATTGAGCCTTCAGGACGAACGCATCGAGGCGTTTCGCCGGCTCCACGCCGAGGGTTGTTTCGTGATGCCGAACCCGTGGGATCTCGGGAGCGCGGTCGCTCTCGAGGGGATGGGCTTCGAGGCGCTCGCGACGACGAGCGCCGGGCAAGCATGGGCGGTCGGTCGTGCCGACGGCGACGTGCCGCGAGACGAGACGCTGGAGCATCTCCGGCAGATCGCCGGCGCGGTCGATGTCCCGTTGAACGCCGACTTCCAGGGTGGCTTCGCGGACGATCCCGAAGGCGTTGCCGCGAACGTGAAGCTCGCGGCGGGGACCGGGATCGCCGGCCTGTCGATCGAGGATTCGACCGGCGACGCCGACCATCCGCTCTATGAACTCGGCCTCGCGGTGGAGCGGATTCGAGCCGCCCGGGACGCGATCGACGAGAGCGGGACCGGCGTCCTCCTCACCGGCCGGTCCGAGGGGTTCGTCGTCGGCCGGCCCGACCTCGAGGAGACGATTCGGCGTCTGCAGGCGTACGCCGAAGCGGGCGCCGACTGTCTCTATGCGCCGTTCATCTCGACCGCCGACCAGATCTCGGCGATCGTCGCCGCGGTGGCCCCCAAACCCGTGAACCTGCTCGTCCACGCGCCGTTCATCACGGTCGCTGACGCTGCATTGCTCGGCGTGCGCCGGATCAGCGTCGGCGGCGCCCTCGCCCGCGCGGCCTGGCACGGCGCCCTCGCGGCGGCGCAGGAGATCCGCCAGGAAGGCACCTTCTCGCGGCTCGCCGGACTGCCGGGACTTCCCGACTTGAACGGCCTCTTCGACAGTCGCTAGCCCGCCGGAGCGGGCGTAGCCGGCTACTTCGTCCCGTAGAGACGGTCGCCGGCGTCTCCGAGCCCCGGCACGATGAAGCCGCTCTCGTTCAGGCCGCGATCGACGGCGGCACACACGATGTGGACGTCCGGGTGCTGCCGGTGCACCTCGTCGACTCCCGGAGGCGCCGCGACGATGCAAACGAGCGTCACCGACGGAGACCCCGCCTCCTTCACCGCCGCGACCGCCGCGCAGCTCGAATGGCCGGTCGCGAGCATCGGATCGAGGACGATCGCGTCCCGCTCGGACAGGTCGTCGGGCAGCTTGACGTAGTACTGGACGGGCTCGAGCGTCTCCTCGTCGCGGTACATCCCGATGAAGCCGACCCTCGCACTCGAGACGAGCGAGAGGACTCCGTCGAGCATCCCGACACCGGCTCGCAGCACCGGGCAGACGGCCACCTTCTTGCCGGAGATCCGCTGCGCGGTCATCGGCTCGAGCGGCGTCTCGATCTCCGCGGGCTCGGTCGCCATGTCCTTCGTCGCCTCGTACGTGAGCAGCAGCGTGATCTCGTTCGCGAGCTTGCGGAAATGGACGGTCGGCGTGTCCTTGTCGCGCAGGTAGCTCAGCTTGTGCTGGACGAGCGGGTGCTCGACCACCGTGAGGCGGCCGCCGGTCACGCTACGTAGGTGGTGAAGCCGCGGAACCCCTCGTAGAGCGGCCGCTTCGCGCACAGCGCCGCGACCCGGCCGCGCAGCCCGTCGAGGTCCGGCGCGTCGGTCAGCGCCTCGCAGATGATCCGCCCCACCTCGCCGAAGTCGTCCTCGTCGAAGCTGCGCATCGTCATGGCCGGCGAGCCGAGCCGGATTCCCGACGTGACGAACGGCGACCGCTCGTCGAACGGGATCGTGTTCCGGTTGACCGTGACGTCGATCTCGTGCAGCCGCTCCTCGGCGGCCTTGCCCGTCCACTCCGAACCGCTCAGGTCGACGAGCAGGAGGTGCGTGTCCGTGCCGCCGGTGACGAGCGAGAGCCCGCCGTCGAGCAGCGTGTCGGCGAGAGCATCGGCGTTGCGGCGGATCTGCGCCTGGTAGGAGCGGAAGGCGTCGGTCATCGCGATCCGGAAGCACGTTGCCTTCGCCGCGATCGTGTGCTCGAGCGGGCCGCCCTGCATTCCCGGCATCACGGCCGAGTCGATCGCCTTCGCATGCTCCTCGCGGCACAGGATGAAGCCTGCGCGCGGACCCGCGAGCGTCTTGTGCGTCGTGGAGGTGACGAAGTCGCAGTGCTCCACCGGGTTCGGATGGAGCCCGGCGGCGACGAGCCCGGCGAAGTGCGCCATGTCGCACAGCAGGAACGCGCCGACCTCGTCCGCGATGACGCGGAACCGGTCGGCTTCGACCGTGCGCGGATACGCCGAGCCGCCGCAGACGATGACCTTCGGCCGCGCCTCCTTCGCCTTCGCGAGCACGTCGTCGTAGTCCACGGTCATGGTCTCGTGAGAGACTTCGTAGTGCGCGACGTCGTACAGACGGCCCGAGAAGTTGACCTTGTGCCCATGCGTGAGGTGGCCGCCCTGGTTGAGGGCGAGCGCCATCAGCGTGTCGCCGGGCTCCATCACGGCCGCGTAGACGGCCATATTCGTCTGCGCACCCGCGTGCGGCTGGACGTTCGCGTGCTCGGCGCCGAACAGCTCCTTCGCGCGGTCGATCGCGAGCTGCTCGATCTCGTCGATCACCTCGCAGCCGCCGTAGTAGCGGCGGCCGGGATAGCCCTCCGCGTACTTGTTGGTCGCGACCGAGCCGACCGCTTCGAGGAGGGCGGGCCAGGTGAAGTTCTCGGAGGCGATCAGCTCGATCTGGCTCCGCTGCCGCTCGAGCTCGTCGCCGAGGAAGCCCGCGATCTCGGGGTCGATCTCGTCGAGGCCCGCTTGCTTCAGCTCCTGGAACGTCGCCTGCGTCGTCGGCATGGCGAGGATGCTACTCGGGGAGGGGGCCGGCGCCCTTCCTGAGCACACGCGGCTCCGCTCCCGTGAGGTCGATCACCGTGGACGGGACGCCCGGCAGCGCTCCCACGTCGACGACGGCGCCGCAGGCGGCACGGATCTCCTCCGGGATGTCCTCGACGCGCCGCGGGTCGGGTCCGCCCGAGAGGTTGGCGCTCGTCGCCGCGACCATGCCGACGGCCCGCACGACCTCGGCTGCCTCCGGCACGAGGTTCGGAACCCGAATTCCTACGGTGCCGAGATCCGGATCCGACACGACGAGCGTGTACGGACCCGGGAGGTACTGCTCGAGGACGCTGCGGTCGAGAAAGGGTATGAGGCGGGCGAACTCGTCGAGGTCGGCCGCAAGCCACGCAATCGGCTTCGCGCGGTCCCGTCCCTTGAGGTCGTAGAGGACGTCCTCGAACGCCGTGAGCGCGCAGAGGCCGTAGACGGTGTCGGTGGGGAGGATCACGGCGCGGCCGGCGCGGAGGGCGAAGACGGCCTCGCTCCTGTCCGCCCCTTCGACGACGCGTTCGACTCCCGTCAGATCGGTTGTGATGCGGATGTCGCGCCAACCCACGGTGCGGAGGGCCGCCGCCGCGCTCTGTGCCCAGCCGGCGCCCACCTCGACCACGAGGAAGCGCGAATTCGCCGCGCGGGCGAGTCGGTCGTATCCGCCGCTCCCGATCAACGCGATCTCGGGCTCCCAGCGGAGCTCGGGCTGCACGTCGTCGAGACTCGCGACATACGGCGGGTTGGCGACGACGAGATCCCAGCCCTCCGCCGCCGCCTCCGCCCCGTCTCCCTCGCGCAACTCGATGTCGAGCCCGAGCCGTTCGGCGTTCTCGTGTGCGAGGGCCAACGCGTCGGCCGCGAGATCGACTCCGGTCACGAGCGCGTCGGGTCGCTCGTCCTTGAGTGCGAGCGCGATCGCGCCCGAGCCGACGCCGACGTCGAGGATCCGCGGGCGCTCGATCCCCTCGGCGAGGGCGAGCGCGCGCTCGACCAGCGTCTCGGTCTCGGGCCGGGGCACGAGCGCGCGCGCGTCGGTCTTCAGCGTCAGCCCCCGGAACCCCCACTCGCCCAGGACGTAGGCGAGCGGCTCGCGTGCTTCGCGGCGCGCGACCAAGGGCTCGAGGCCGGCCACGTCGTCGTCGAGCCGTGCGGCCAGCCCCGAGCGGGTCGTCCCGAGGAGATGCGCAACGAGCCACTCAGCATCGACCCGCGGCGTCTCGACGCCGGCCGCGGCAAGCCGGCGCTCGGCCTTCGCGAGCGCCTCGCGAGCGGTCACTCGCCGAGCGCGCGGTGCCGTTCGTCGGTCGCCAGCGCCTCGGTGAAGTCGTCGAGCTCGCCCTGGAGGATCCGGTCGAGCTGGTGCACCGTGAGCTTGACCCGGTGGTCGGTGAGCCGGTTCTCGGGGAAGTTGTAGGTGCGGATCTTCTCGGCGCGCTGGCCGGAGCCGATCTGGGCGTTGCGCGTCGCGTCGAGCTCGGCCCGCCGCCGCTCGAGCTCGCGCTCGTAGAGGCGCGCGCGCAGGACGCGCATCGCCTTCTCGCGGTTCTGCAGCTGCGACTTCTCGTCCTGCATCGAGACGACGACGCCGGTCGGCAGGTGCGTGATACGCACGGCCGAGTCGGTCGTGTTGACGGACTGGCCCCCAGGGCCGGTCGAGCGGTAGACGTCGATCTTGAGGTCGTTCGGGTCGATCTGCACCTCGACTTCCTCGGCCTCGGGCATCACCGCGACCGTCGCGGTGGAGGTGTGAATGCGGCCCTGGCTCTCGGTCTCGGGAACACGCTGGACACGGTGCGTGCCGCCCTCCCACTTGAAGACGGAGTAGGCACCGTCGCCCTTGACCGCAAAGGTGACGTCCTTGAAGCCGCCGCCGTCGTTCCTGCTCGCCCCGAGCTCCTCGACCTTGAAGCCGCGCCGCTCCGCGTAGCGCGCGAGCATCCGGTAGACGTCGCCCGCCCAGAGCGCGGCCTCGTCGCCGCCGACGCCCTGGCGCACCTCGACGATCACGTCCTTGCGGTCGGCCGGGTCGGTCGGGACGAGCGCGAGCCGCAGCTCCTCCTCGAGGTTGCCAGTGCGCTCCTCGAGCTCGGGGACGAGCTCGCGCAGGTCGGCGTCGTCGCGCGCTGCGGTGAGGTCGTCCTGCGCGGCTTCCCACTCCCGTGCGAGCTTGTACGGCTGCTCGAGCTCTTTCAGGCGACGCCCGACGTCCGCCGCCTCGCGGTGGTCGTTGTAGACGGCCGGATCGGCCATTCGCGTCTGGAGCTCCGCATAGGAACGCTCGAGCTCGGACACGAGGCTGTCGAAGTCGGATGGCATGGCCGACTCAGCGTAACCTTGCCCAGCTCACTTCAGTTTGGATAGCTTCACGCTTCAGTCGGCAAAGATTTCAACCGGGGAGGTCACAGGATGTCCGTCGTCGACGAGGTCACCCACGCGAACGAGCGCTACGCGTCCGGGTTCGAGAAAGGCACCCTGCCCATGCCGCCGGGGCGGAAGTTCGCAGTCGTCACCTGCATGGATGCACGCCTCGACCCGGCGCGGTTCCTCGGCCTCGAGGAAGGCGACGCGCACGTGATCCGCAACGCGGGCGGGATCGTCAACGACGAAACGATCCGCTCCCTCGTCATCTCCCATCAGCTGCTCGGGACGCAGGAGGCCGTCGTGATCGGTCACACCGGCTGCGGCATGCTCACGTTCACGAACGACGACGTCCACGAGAAGCTCGGGCCTGAGTCGGAGAGAATCGACTTCCAGCCGTTTCCGGACGTGACCGAACGCGTTCGCCAGAGCGTCGAGACGATCCGCAGCCATCGACTGCTCGGCGACTCGTTCGGCGCGACCGGCTTCGTCTACGACGTCGAGAGCGGGCGGATCGAGCCGGTCTAGGCCGATAACTGGGCGTCCAGCGTGATCTCCGGGACGCCCGCGAGCGCCTTCGATACCGGACAGTTCTCCTTCGCGGCCTGAGCGGCCTCCTCGAACGCCACGCCGTCGATGCCGGGCACGCGGCCGTCGACCGTGAGGGCGATGCGCGTGATGCCCTCCCCGGGCTGGAACGTGACGGTCGCAGAGGTGTGGAGCTCGTCCGCGGGGGTGTCGGTTCTCGCTAGCCCGGCGGAGAGCGCCATCGAGAAGCACGCCGCATGCGCAGCGGCAATCAGCTCCTCGGGGCTCGTCAGTCCCCCGGTCTCGTCCTCGGAGCGCGCCTTCCACGTGACGCCGAGCCCGCCGAACGCCCCGCTCGTCGTCGACTCGATCGTCCCTGAGCCCTCGAGCAGGCTCCCGCGCCACGTCACCTCTGCGCGTCTGTCCGTCGCCATCGTCTACCTCCTCCGCTCGGTTTCTGACGAGGCCCTTCGAGCGTGACCGAAGTGGCCGGGTCCATAAGGGAGTCTTGCGGAGGTCGGTGGATCTCCGCGACGCTCGAGGTAATGCCTCCCCGCCCACGCGACATCGCTCCCGGAATCCATCACGTCTGGGTTCACGCAGCCGGGAACGAGCAACGGGCCATGTCCGGTGTCTGACACCTGACGTGGCCGTTCCGGACGTGGCTAGGCCATTACTTCGACGCGCTGCGCGTCCGGCGCGCCGCGGCCTTCGAGGTGGAGCACCTCTCGAAGCGCGCGGATCGAGACCTCGAGCTGGTCGAGCGACGGCTCGCGGGTCGTGAGCCGCTGCAGCCAGAGCCCCGGCGCGAGCAGCGTCATCACCACGCGATTGTCCTGGTGCTTGCCGGCGAAGCGGATCAGCTCGTACGCGAGGCCCGCGATCAAGGGCAGGAGCAGGATCCGCGTGGCGATCAGCCAGTACCAGACAGGTCGGCCGAAGAACGCGAACACGAAGATCGCGATCACCATCACCCAGAGCAGGAACGCCGTCCCGCAGCGCGGGTGAATGAGCGAGTAGCGCTGCACGACCTCCGGCTCGAGCGGCTCGCCGGCCTCGTACGCGTTGATCGCCTTGTGCTCGGCGGCGTGGTACTGGAAGACACGGCGCAGGTCGGGCAGGAGCGAGATGAGTGCGAGATAGGCGACGAACATCGAAACGCGGATCAGCCCCTCGACGACCACGAACCAGCCGCCACTCGAGATCGGGAGCGAGTCGGTGATCAGAGCCGGGCCGACCTTGAAAACCGCCAGCGCGAAGCCGATCGCGATCGCGAAGGCGAAGATGAGGGCCCCACGGGAGATCTCCGTCTCGACCTCGCCTTCCTCCCCTTCCTGCTGCTGTGCGTAGTTCGCCGAGATCGCGAGCGCGCGGAAGCCGATGGCGAGAGACTCCCCGAGCGCCATCACGCCGCGCACGATCGGGAGCCGGAAGACGAAGTGGCGTGCCATCGCCGAGTCGATCGGGCGGGCGACCTGCGCGATCTCACCGGACGGCGTGCGGACCGCGACAGCCCAGTTGCCCGGGCCACGCATCATCACGCCCTCGAGGACCGCCTGTCCGCCGACGTTCGCCATGATCCGGGAGCGCTAGCCGCGGCGTGGCTGGCCGGCGCGCTCCAGGCGACGCTGGAAGCGCTCGACGCGACCGCCCGTGTCCATGAGCTTCTGCTTGCCCGTGTAGAACGGATGGCACTGCGAGCAGATCTCGACGTGGAGCTCGGGCTTCGTCGAGCGGGTCTGGAACGTGTTTCCGCATGAGCACGTCACCGTCGCGACGACGTACTCGGGATGGATGCCGGCTTTCATAGCCCTCTCAAGATAGCAGCGGCCTGCTCGGGTTCCACGTTGCCGCCCGAGACGACTACGGCCACTCCCGGCCCCGGCTCCACCTTGCCTGCGAGGACGGCTCCAGCAGCCGCGGCGCCGGCCGGCTCGCAGGCGAGCTTGGCGTTCGCGTAGAGGAAGCGCATCCCCTCGGCGATCTCGTCCTCGGTCACGAGCACGGTATCGACCCGGCCGCGGCAGATCTCGAGCGGGAGCTCGCCCGCGAAGGGAGGCGCGAGCCCGTCGGCGATCGTGTTCGTCTCGACGCGGACGCTGTGGCCGGCCGCCAGGCCCGCGGGGAATGCCTGCGCGCGCTCCGGAGCGACGCCGACCACGCGGACGCGCCCCTCGAGCGCCGTGACGATGCCCGAGATCAGGCCCCCTCCGCCGGTGCCGACCACGACCGTCGCCAGACCCGGCACGTCCTCGAGGAGCTCGAGCGCGATCGTGCCGTGGCCGGCGATGACGAACGGATCGGAGTGTGGGTGGACGAAGACGCGGCCTTGCTCCTCGACGATCTCGAGCACGCGGTCGTAGGCGGCGGCGGGATCGGGCGGCGAGAGATCGACGGTCGCGCCGTAGCTGCGCGTCGCCTCCACCTTGAGCGGGCTCACGCCACCCCACATCTGCACGAGGCAGTCGACGCCCGACTGGGCGGCCGCCCACGCCACCGCCTGCGCGTGGTTCCCGGCCGACCACGTGACGACGCCGCGCTCCCGTTCCTCCGGCGTGAGCGCCGCGACCCGGTTGAGCGCGCCGCGCGCCTTGAACGAGCCGGTCTCCTGGAACAGCTCGGCCTTGAGCGAGACGCCGAGGGCGCTCGAGCCGAGGCTGGGCGTGCGGTGGATCCGCCCGGCGAGGACGGTGCGCGCCTGCTCGACGTCCTCGCGACCGACGCTCACGCAGGCAGTGTGGCGCGTGCGGCGACCTTCGGGACGCGGAGCCGCACGGTGAAGACGGTGAGCTTGCCGGGACGGCTCTCGACCTCGACGTCGCCGCCCATCGCCAGCGTCAGCTCCTTCACGATCGCCAGGCCGAGGCCCGTGCCGACCTGCCGCTCCAGCCCGTAGCGCTCGTGAAGGTAGAAACGCTCGAACGCGCGCTCGGTGTCGGCCGCCTCGAGGCCCGGTCCTGTGTCCTCGACGCGCAGGACGCCCGGTGCCGCGACCACGCGCACCTCGCCGCCCGGCGGCGTCAGCCGCAGCGCGTTCTCGACGAGGTTCGACACGACCTGGAGGACACGGTCGGCGTCCGCGATCGCCGGCGCCGAGCCGTCGGCGACCGCGTGCAGCTCGACTCCGAAGCTCTCGGCCTGCTGCTCGTAGCGGCGGACCGCGTCGTCGACGACCTCGGCGAGGTCGATCTCGCTGTTGTGCACGCTGAAGTCGGTGCGGTTCATCCGCGCGAGGTCGAGCAGGTCGCGGACGAGTCGCTCGAGCCGCCGCGCCTCGGAGGAGACGGTCGCCGCCGCCTCCCGCGGGTCGACAGCGCCGTCCTCGACCGCCTCCGCATAGCCGCGGATCGCGGTGAGCGGCGTCTTCAGCTCGTGGCTGACCGAGAGGAGGAAGTTCCGCTCCGCCTCCTGCGCCTGCCGGAGCTGCGCGGCGAGGTCGTTGAACGCGACGGCCAGGGTCGCGATCTCGGCGGCTCCCTCGACCGGCACCGGCTCGGGATGGGTGCCGCGCGCGAGGCTGCGCGCCGCGGCCGAGACGCGGTCCACGGGCCGTGCGATGCGGCGCGCGAGGAGGAATGCTGCAGCGCCGCGAGGACGCCTCCGACGACCGCAGCGATGAGCAGCCCCCAGACGTACGGCGACAACAACGAGCCCACGGCGCTCTGCCGCCGCAGCAAGATCAGCGTTCCCGGGTTGGCCGTTACGTGCGGCGAAGTAGTACGCCGTGCCATTGTTGGTGAGCGTCCCCTGAACAGCCTCGCCGCTGGCGACAGACTTCCGCGCCGAAGGCGGAAGGATTTGCCGGTGGACCGAGATGTGCTCTTGCTGTGACTTGAGGGACGAAGTGAGCGGTTTCGGCACGTGAATTACTCCGCCGACTGTGCCCCCACCGAACGCTGATATCAGGTGGGCCTGATGCGCGAGGTCTCGCAGTGTCGCCTTCTGACGGCCCGCTGCGTGAGGACGAGTCCGACCCCAATCGTGAGCGCGACGCAGATGAGGACGACGACCCCGATCGCCTGGAACAGCCGCGAGCGGAGGCCGTTGCCGCGCATCTCAGGCCGGAACGAGCTTGTAGCCGGAGCCGCGCACCGTCCGGATCCCTTCGGGGTCTCCGAGCTTGCGCCGCAACTGCGCGACGTGCACGTCGACGGTGCGGGTGCCGCCGGGGTAGGTCATACCCCAGACGAGGTCGAGTAGGCGCTCGCGCGAGAGGACGATGCCGGGATGCTCGAGGAAGCACGCGAGGAGGTCGAACTCCTTGCTCGTGAGCTCGACCTGTTCGCCGGAGACCGTCACCTCGTGCGAGTCGCGGCGCAGGACGACCTCGCGCGCGGCGAGCACCTCGTCCTCGTTCCGGCGCTCGACGCGCCTGAGGATCGCCTTGATCCGGGCTGAGAGCTCACGTGGCGAGAACGGCTTCGAGACGTAGTCGTCGGCGCCGAGCTCGAGCCCGGCGACGCGGTCGGGCTCCTCGTCGCGGGCGGTGAGCATCACGATCGGCACCTTCGAGCCGGCCCGGATCCGGCGGCAGACCTCGAAGCCGTCCACGCCCGGAAGTCCGATGTCGAGCACGACGAAGCGCACCGGCTGGGCTCGCAGCTCGAGGAGCGCCTCCTCCCCCGTGCGGTGCCAGGAGACGCGCCAGCCGTCCTGCTGCTCGAGGTACTGCTTGACGAGGCGTCCGATCGAGTCGTCGTCCTCCACGAGCAGGAGGACACCGCCCGTTGCCCTCGCGTTCACGGCTTCAGGATAGGTGCAGCTTCGGCGCGCGCGAGCAACGAAGCCCCGCCTCTAGTGCCGCGGCGGGGTCTTCTCGACGTCGACCGACTGCGCCGGACCCCCGTTTGCCGGCCAGGTCACGAGCACGCGCCACCTCGGCGCGAGCGCCCCCACCGAAAGGTGACTCCCGAACCGAATGACAGCGGTCGTGGTGGAGAGCGGGATCTGCTGGATGCGGCCGTCCGCCTCCCGCAGCGTGACCTGCGTGTCGTCGACGGAGCGGATCACGCCGCGGTCGACGTTCCACTCCTGCCCGTTCTTCTCGAGAACCGTGAGGCGAACCATCTTCGGGCCGAAGAGCTCGGAGACGATCGCCTTGCGGATGGCGAGGCCCGGCGCCGCGAAGAAGAGCACGACGTTGAGCGCCACGAGGACGCCTGCGAGGAGAACGAAACGGCGAGTCACGGTTCTATCTTCACCTCTGTTCCTGGGTCAGGGTCGTAAGACCTCTGTAAAACGCAGCGGAGCCGGTCCTCGGCCGGCTCCGCAGCGTCTTGGGCGAAGGCGTTCTACGCGTTTGCCGGCTCGTGCTCTCCGACGTGCCTCGCCGCGCTCGCCTCGACCTGAGCGAGCGTCGAGTGCCTCGTTGCGCGGTCGCGGATCACGACCGTGTCGCCGACCTTCAGATCGCGAGGAAGCGATCACGGTCGGAACCTTCCCCTGCCAGAGCAGGAAGATCGTCTCCGGTCCGGTGGTGAAGGTCTGCGTCGACGGCTGACCGAGCATGAGCCGCTCGGCAGCCCGGTTGCCGGCGGTGACGTTCACCGTGACGCTCGAGGCGCCGACCGAGGCGATCGTGCCCCGGAAGAGGTACAGCTTGAGGCTCGGCTTGAAGAGCTGCGCGCCATGGTCGCCGACGAGCGAGGCAGCCTTGGCCTCGAGGCGGGCGAGCGACGCCCAGCGCGGAGCGCGGATGTTCACGCGGACGTAGTCGCCTGCCGAGAGCTGGTCGGGCTGGACGACGGTCGGCACGCCTTTCGACCACTTGAGGAACTCCGTCGACGTGTCGTACGCGAACGTCTGTGTGATGGGCGCGCCGAGCATCGCGCGCAGCGCCACGCGGTTGCCGCCCACGACGTTGATGGAGACTCCCCCATTCGACGGCACGGACGTGAGCTGGCCGACGAACGTGTAACGAATGCCCCGGGGGAAGTGCCTCTGGTGCCTGTTGGCGGAAGCGCCTCCGGCCAGGGCGAGTGCCGTCACTCCTACGAGAGCGGCGGCAAGGATGTACCTGGTACGCATCTCGATCGACCTCCCGAACGTGGTTGACGAGCCGATCGGAGCTTCACAGGGCGCCGTCAGACCCGAGTACGGCGCGCGTAAAAGGGCGGTAAGTCAGCCGAGCTACGTCAGGGTGTACTCCGGACCGGAGCCGCCCTCGGGCGGCGTCAGCCGGCCGCCCTTCGCCGTGATCGCTCCGCACTGGACGCAGTTGGAGGGGGCGAGCTGGACGAGCACCGTCCCGTCGCCGTCCTCCGGCCCGACCTCGTACACCTGCGCCGGGCACATGTGCGCCCAGAGCTGCGCGACCTCGAGGGGCACCCGCCGCTCGATCCGGATGTGGTTCGGCTGGTCGTCGCGCGTCTTGTTGCCCGAGGCGAAGACCGACGACAGCTTGTCGAAGGTGAGCTTGCCGTCGGGTGCCGGATAGCTCTTGTCGCGGTTGGTGACGAGGAGCGGCTGGTCGGCGTCAGGCTCCGCCGCCATCTTCCCCACCTCGACGCGCCCCTTCGACATCGTCATCGCGCTCGCCAGCGCGCCGCCGACGAAGAAGCCGTGGCCGAAGACCTGGCGCATGTTCCGCACCTCGTACAGGTCGCTCCAGATGAAGCTGTCGCGCACCGCGTCGTCGTAGGACGAGAGCGCGCTCGCGGGCGTCTCGCCGCGCTGCAGCGCGCGGAACGCCGCTTCGGCCGCGAGCTTTCCCGACTCGATCGCGTAGTGGACGCCCTTCAGGCGCGGCACGTTGACCATGCCGACGCCGTCGCCGCAGAGGAGCAGGCCGGGCGCGTGGAGCCGCTCCGGCAGAGAGTGGAAGCCGCCGCTCGGGATCGTCTTCGCGCCCCACTCCACCCTCTCGCCGCCGGCCAGGATCCGCCGGATCTTCGGGTGCGTCTTCAGCTCCTGCAGCAGGTCGTGCACCGAGAGCGACGCGTCCCGGTAGTCGAGCCCGACGACGAGGCCGATCGTGACCATGTCGTCGCCCATCGGGTAGATGAACGAGCCGCCGAACTCGCGGTAGCGCTTGCCCGTGCGCAGCGGCCAGCCCAGGGTGTGGATGACGCGGTCGAGCGGCCTGGCGACCTTCCAGACCTCCTTGACGGCGAGCTCCCAGACCTGAGGGTCCTCGCCGCGGAGGTCGAACCGGTCGAGCGCGATCCCGGTGAGGTGCCCCTGCGTTCCCTCGGCGAGGACCGTGACCTTGGCGACGAGATCGGAGCCGGCCTCGAAGTTCCCGAGCTCTCCGCCCTCGCGATTGCGGCCCTTGTCGCCGGTGCGGACGCCGACGACGCGGCCGTGCGAGACGAGCAGCTTCTGCGCGGCCGTCTCGGGCAGGATCATCGCGCCCCCTTCCTCGGCCCGCTCGCCGAGGAAACGGCCGAGCTGCGAGAGCGAGAAGATCCAGTTGCCGTGATTCCGCATCGGCGGCGGCGGCGGAATCGGCAGCGAGCCTCGGCGCGTGAGGACATACACGGACTCGCCGGGGACCTCCCCGTACGACGGGAGCTCGTCCATGCGGAGACGATCTCCGAAGAGGCGGCGGAGCGCCCGGGGGTTCACGACAGCACCGGAGAGGAGATGCGAGCCGGGCTGCTTACCCTTCTCGAGCACCGCCACGGGCACCTCGCCGAACCGCTCCGCCGTCTCCGGATGCTCCTCGAGCAGCTGGCCGAGGCGGATCGCGCAGGCGAGACCGGCCGGGCCCGCGCCGACGATGAGCACGCCGACCTCGATCCGCTCGTCCAGCGGATCGGTCGGCTCGGCGACGTAGTCACGCGCCGAGAACGGCGGCGGGAAGTTGGAGGGGCGACTCATCCGCGGCGCTGGCGGACGAGCTCGGTCAGCTTGGGCACGATCTCGTGCACGTCGCCCACCACGCCGAGGTCGCTGAACTCGAAGATCGGCGCGTTGGCGTCCTTGTTGATCGCGACGATCGTCCCGGAGCTCTGCATGCCGACCTTGTGCTGGATCGCGCCGGAGATGCCGAGCGCGACGTAGAGCTTCGGCGACACGGTCTTGCCCGTCTGGCCGATCTGGGCCGAGTACGGGTACCAGCCGGCGTCGACGACCGCGCGCGTCGCTCCGACCGCTCCGCCGAGCGCCTTTGCGAGCTCCTCGGCGAGCGTGAAGTTGTCGGGCGAGCCGAGGCCGCGCCCACCGGCGACGATCACATCGGCGTCTTCGATCGAGGGGCCGCTCGACTCCTCGGCGTGCGCCTGCTCGACCATCTTGACCCGCGTCGAGTAGTCCTCGAGATCGGCCTGCACCTCTCGCGTCTCGGCCTCGCCCCCCGACTCCTCAGGATCGAACGACCCCGAGCGGAAGAGCGCGAGCCGAGGGCCTTCGGTCCAACCGACATCTGCGTACACCGTGTCCTGGAGGGCCGGGCGCTTGCCGATGAGCTCGCCGTCCCGCACCTCGATGTCGACGAGATCCCAGTTGAGGCCGGCCCCGAGGCGCGCCGCGAGACCGCCGGCGATGTCCGCAGCGAGGACGCTCTGTCCCAGCAGAACGGCGTCGTAGTCGGGGGCGAGCTTGGCGATGACGTCGACGCGCGGTTGCGGCAGCGGCGGGGCGAGCACCGCGTCGCCCGACGCAATGTGCACGACCTTCGCGCCGTGCTTGCCGAGCTGCCCCGCGAGCTCCGCGTCCGCGCCGACGACGACGGCGTCCGCATCGCCGAGGGACGCGGCCTTCGAGAGGACGCCGAGCGAGTTCTTGACGAACTCGTCCTCGTGATGCTCGGCGAAGACGAGGAATTTCATACGAGTCTCTTCTCCGCGAGGAAGTCGACGATCGCCTGCGCCGCGTTGCCGTCGCCCTCGATCTTCCGCGCATCGCCGCGCGCGGGCGGGTCGCCGAGCGCGAGCACGGTCGTCCTGGAGCCCGCTTCGCCCGCCTCGTCGGCCTCGACGCCGAGGTCGGCGAGCGAGAGGACCTCCTGCGGCTTCTTCTTCGCGCCCATGATCCCCTTGAGCGAGGGGTAGCGCGGCTCGTTGATCGCGTCGCTGACCGCCACGACTGCCGGCAGCGGCGCCTCGAGCGTGTCGTAGCCGAACTCCGTCTGCCGCTTCACGCGGACGGAGCCGCCGTCGACCGCGAGCTCCATCGCCTGCGAGACGACGGGCCGCCCGAGCCGCTCCGCGACCGCCGACCAGAGGACGGCGCCGTCGGCGTCGGAGGCCTGCTGGCCGAAGAGGACGAGATCGGCGCCCTCCTTCTCGAGCGCAGCGGCGAGGAGACGGCTCGTCGCGACGAGATCGGAGCCGCCCGCCGCGTCGTCGGACACGAGCACGGCTCGGTCGGCCCCCATGGCGAGCGCCTTGCGCAGCGAGTCGAGCGCCTTCTGCGGCCCGAGCGAGACGACGACCACCTCGGTGTCGGAGTCACCCTTGAGCCGCAGCGCCTCCTCGACTGCGTTCGCGTCGAAGTGGTTGAGCGCGCCTTCGCCCGACCGGTCCAGTCGCTTGGTCGACGGATCGAGACGGCTCGGCCCCTCGGGCACGTGCTTGACGCAGACGGCGATCCTCATCCCGGCGGGATGCTAGTCCGGTCGCGCCGGGCGCTGGCTCACATGCGCTTCTCGAGCGCGAGGACGGCCGACACGAAGGTCTTGCTGACCTTGTAGACACCGTGCTTGCGGACGGCGCGCTCGCCCTGGTACCAGCCGGCGAGCGCAAGCCGCTTGTCGCCGTGGAAGTCGTGCAGCAGGTGCGAGAGATAGGCGACGCCGGCGCGGACGTTGCCGTTCGCGTCGTGGCGCAGGCGATGTCCGATCAGGACGCTCTCCGAGAAGCGGAAGGTTGTCGGCAGGAGCTGCATGATCCCGCGTGCGCCGACCGCCGAGACGAGCCCGTTGTTGTAGCCGGACTCCATCCACGCCAGCGCGCGGACGAGATGGACGCTGACCCCGTAGTGCGCTGCCCAGCGGTCGAGGAGCGCGCGCACCGAGTCGACGCTCTGGGTGCGGACGGCGACTCGCGTCGCGCTGATGTGCTTCACGTGCACGACGTGCGGGACCCGCAGCCGCGTGCCGAGCAGGAGGAACTTGGTCGGGTCGAGGTGGTTCATGCGCGCGAGCTTGGCGACCGTCGTGTGGTAGTGGCGCGCGAGCCCCGAGAGCGTGTCGCCGGTGTGCACGACGTGGACGGCCGTCAGCGTCCGGTGCTTCCTATGGTGGGGGGTCTTCTGAATCTTGGTGGCGATGGGACGCGCGAGCGGCGTGGGCTCGCGCTTGACCAGCGCCGTGAACGTGTTCGGGCCGACGACGCCGTCGCGTCGCAGGTGGAGGCGGCGCTGCATGATGCGCACTCCGTGCAGCGTCGGCCCGTCGAAGTACGCGTTCACCGGGACGCTGATCCCCTGGCGAACGAGCAGGAACTGGAGCACCGCGACGTCCCAGCCGAAAGCACCGCGATGCAGCGCCCGCCCGCCGAAGAGCGGGCGCCCCAGTGGCCCGAGAGCCTTGCGCGTGCGCGCGTTCGCGAGTCCCGTGACGGGCAGCTTGTGTATCCGCTGGAACGCGCGGACCGCCGCGACGGTTCCCGGACCCGAGATCGCGTCGATCGGGCCGCGGTACAGACCCTGCGCGCGAAGCGCCACCTGCAGACCGGCGGTCTGCGGGTTCCGGCTGGAGGCTATCGCGGCCGGGCCGACGGCCATGGCGGCGGTCGTAACGACTCCGAGCAAAAGGATGCGCAGGCGCATGGGGTCCCGAACTACGCGCCTTTCGCCGCGAATCCTCCCTGCCTTTACCTCCCGACGAAGCGGGGTGTGCGCTTCTCGGCGAAGGCGGCGAGGCCCTCTTTCGCGTCCTCGCTCGCGAACAGGTCTCCGAACTCCTCCGCCTCGCGCTCGAGCGCCCCGGGCGAGAGATTGAGTAACCGCTTCGCGACGCGCAGCGCAACCGGGCTCTTCGCGGCGAGCTTCCCCGCGACCTCGAGCGCGTACTCGAGGACGGGATCGGCGATCACATTGACGAGGCCGATGCGGAGTGCCTCCTCCGCGTCGACCGGCCGGCCGGTGAAGACGAGCTCCTTCGCGACGCCCAGGCCGCAGACACGTGCGAGCCGCTGCGTGCCTCCCCAGCCGGGGACGATGCCGAGGTCGATCTCGGGCTGGCCGAGGCGGGCGTTGCTCGAGGCGTAGCGCAGGTCGCAGCCGAGCGCGAGCTCGCAGCCGCCGCCGAGCGCGAAGCCGTTGATCGCCGCGATCGTCGGCTTCGGCATTTCCTCGAGCAGACGCGCCGCCTCGTGACCGAGCGCGCCCCACTCCTTCGCCTCGTTCGGGCCGAGGCCGCCCATGTACTTGATGTCCGCGCCGGCGACGAACGCGCGCTCGCCCGCCCCCGTGAGGACGACCACGTGGGCCGAGTCGTCGTCGGCGAGGCCGCGGAGCCGGTCGCGGAGCTCGGTGAGCGTCTCGAGATTCAGCGCGTTGAGCGCCTCCTGCCGGTCGATGGTGACGACGGCGACCGCGTCGCGGCGGTCGACGACGACGGTCACGCCGGCACGGCTCCGCGAATGAAGTCGACGATGTCCGTGGTCGGCGCGCCCGGCCCGAAGACGCCGGCGACGCCGAGCTTCCGCAGCTCCTGCGCATCGTCTTCCGGGATGGTGCCGCCGACCACGACCACGACGTCCTCGACGTCGTTCTCGCGCAACAGCTCGAGGATGCGCGGCACGAGCGTCATGTGCGCGCCGGAGAGGATCGAGATGCCGACGGCGTCGGCATCCTCCTGGATGGCGGTCTCGACGATCTGCTCGGGCGTCTGGTGGAGGCCCGTGTAGATGACCTCCATCCCGGCGTCGCGGAGCGCCCGGGCAATGATCTTGGCTCCGCGGTCGTGCCCGTCGAGGCCCGGCTTCGCGACCACGACTCTGATCTTCCCGGCCACGGCGCGGAGCCTAACTCGAAAGGACACGTCCGGAACCAGGTTCCGGCCGTGTCGGTTTCAGCCGGGTCCGAACGACAGCGTCGAGAGTGCGTCGTAGTCCCTCGAGCGAACCGGCTTCAGCGATCACAGCCGCGGCATCCACGAAGGGGAAATCGTTCGACAACCCCGTCGTGGTCCGGTAGCTGCTCCAGTGCCAGTCCTCCGGGCGCCTACAGAGCCCTTCGACGACCGGATTGAGCACGACGTACTCGTAGGTAGCCAGTAGATCCCTTCCGTCTTGGATTCGCCTGCTGCCGTACCGCTTCCTCAGGAACGTCCCGACGCGATCGTGGCGGATGTTGAACTCGTACGAGTACTGCCGGTTCAGATCGCGCATCCCGAGCGGCAGAGACCGGTCCGGCGTCGAGACGAGCACGTGGACGTGAGTCGTCATCTGGCAGAACCCGGGACAGCTCCAGCCCATCCGGTTCAGGACGCGCAAAAGTGAACGAATCCATGCAATCCGATCGATGCCGTCGAGGAAGTACTCCGAGCCACCGGTCGCGTTGACCCACACATGGTGGTAGCCAGGAGCGATATCGCGCGGCCGCCGCGGCATGACAGAAGCCTCGACGGACTTGCCGCCATCCGCAAGACGCTCATTCCGCCGTGTCCGTGACAGACACGGCCGGAACCTGGTTCCGGACGTGTCTCCTTAGAACACGGGCGTCTCGCGCCAGGTGCCCCAGACCTCGCGCAGCGCGTCGCACATCTCGCCCATCGTCACGTACGCCCGCGAGGCGTCCATGATCGCCTCCATCAGGTTGCGGTCCTCGTGCGCGGCGTCCTCCTTGAGCCGCGCGATCGCAGCCTCGGCCGCCGCGGAGTCGCGCCGCGCCCGCACCGCCTGCACTCGCTCGACCTGCTTCTGCTCGAGCGCCGGGTCGATGCGGAGGATCTCCAGCGGTTGCTCGTCCTCCATCTCGTAGCGGTTCACGCCCACCACGACGCGCTCACCGCGTTCGACCTCGGACTGGTAGCGGAAGCTCGCCTCGGCGATCTCGCGCTGCTGGAAGTTCTGCTCGATCGCCGGGATCACGCCGCCGAGCTCCTCGATCCTCTCGAAGTAGTCGTACGCCTGCCGCTCGAGCTCGTTCGTGAGCCGTTCGAGGTAGTAGGAGCCGCCGAGCGGGTCGATCGAGTTCACGACGCCCGTCTCGTGCGCGATCACCTGCTGCGTCCGTAGCGCCAGCCGGACCGCGTGCTCCGTCGGCAGCGCGAGCGCCTCGTCGAACGAGTTCGTGTGCAGCGACTGCGTCCCGCCGAGCACCGCCGCGAGCGCCTCGATCGCGGTGCGGATCAGGTTCACCTCGGGCTGCTGCGCGGTCAGCGAGACACCGGCGGTCTGCGTGTGGAAGCGCATCAGCCACGAGCGCGGATCCTGCGCCCCGTACTTCTCCCTCATCTGCCTCGCCCAGATCCGGCGCGCCGCCCGGTACTTCGCGATCTCCTCGAAGAAGTCGAGATGCGCGTTGAAGAAGAAGGAGAGGCGCGGCGCGAAGGAGTCGACGTCGAGCCCGCGCTCGAGGCAGGCCTCTACGAGCGCGAATCCGTTGGAGAGCGTAAAGGCGAGCTCTTGCGCCGCATTCGAGCCGGCCTCGCGGATGTGGTACCCGGAGATCGAGACCGGGTGCATGAGCGGCATGTGCTGGACGCACCACTCGACCATGTCCACCACGAGCCGCATGGAGGGCTCGGGCGGGAAGATCCACTCCTTCTGCGCGATGTACTCCTTGAGGATGTCCGTCTGGACGGTGCCGCGCAGCTGCTCGAGCGCGACGCCCTGCTCCTCGCCGACGCACGCGTAGAAGGCGAGCAGCATCGCGGCGGGGCCGTTGATCGTCATCGAGGTCGAGACCTCGCCAAGCGGGATCCCGCCGAAGAGCGTCTCCATGTCGGCGAGCGAGTCGATCGCCACGCCCTCGCGTCCGACCTCGCCGAGGGAGCGCGGATGGTCGGAGTCGTAGCCCATCAGCGTCGGCATGTCGAACGCCGTCGAGAGGCCGGTCTGCCCGTGCTCGAGGAGGTAGCGGAAGCGGGTGTTCGTCTCTTCTGCCGTCCCGAAGCCGGCGAACTGTCGCATCGTCCAGAGGCGGCCGCGATACATCGACGGATAGACGCCGCGCGTGAACGGATACGCGCCGGGCCAGCCGAGGTCGCGCTTGTAGTCGATCTCGACGTTCTCGGGCCCATACAGCGGCTCGTTCTCGACGCCGGAGATCGTCGAGAAGAGCTCTCCCTCACGCTCCGGCGTCGCGTCGTACCGCTCGCGCCACTCGCCGGCGCCTGCCGTCCGCTCGTCTCTGTCCGTCGTCGCCATGCCTATCGAAGTCTAGGCGGGTGGCGTGTTGACGGGCTTCTAGCGATCTGACCCCGGCCGCCAGAGCGGCTCTTCGACGCCTGCTTCGGCGTTCGCCGCACGGGCCAGGACGAAGAGGAGGTCGGAGAGCCGGTTGAGGTAGACGGCCGCGAGCGGATTCGTGTCCGTAACAGCCAGAACGGCCCGCTCGGCCCGGCGACAGACCGCCCGCGCGAGGAAGAGCCGCGCGGCCCGCTCGCTCCCGCCCGGCAGGACGAAGCTCTTCAGCTCGGGGAGCGAGGCATTGGCCTCGTCGATCTCCTGCTCGAGCCGCTCGACCGCGTTCTCCGTGATGCGGAGACGATCCTCGTTCCCGACGTAGGGGACAGAGAGGTCGGCGCCCACGTCGAAGAGCTCGTTCTGGACGCGGTCGAGTCCGCCCGCCCAGCCGAGGAGCGAGTTGAGCTCGTCGACGTCGCCCATCGCCGCCACCCGCGGGTCGAGCTTCGAGATGCGCGACCCGTCGCCGAGGCTCGTTTCGCCCTTGTCCCCACCGCCCGTGTAGATGCGCGTCAGCCGGACGGGTTCTTCGCGCTTCCGCATGTCCGTAGCCTACGGCGATGATCCGGCGCGCGACCGCGAGCGACGTCGAGGAGATCGTCGCGATCTACGAGCCGTCGTTCGCGCTGCTCGACTTCCTGCCGAAGCTCCACACCCACGAGGAGCACCTCGCCTTCTTCGGCGAGCGCGTCCGCGACAGCGAGGTCTATCTCCTCGGCCGCGGCTTCGCGATCCTCGACGGCGACTGGCTCCACCACCTCTACGTCCACCCGGACGAGATCGGGACGGGCGTCGGCCACGCGCTGTTCGAGCACGCCGAGGCGCTGCGCCCGGACGGCTTCCAGTTCTGGGTCTTCCAGCAGAACGAGCGCGCGCGGCGCTTCTACGAGGCACACGGCGCGGTCGCGGTCGAGTTCACCGACGGCTCCGGGAACGAGGAGAAGACTCCCGACGTGCGCTATCGATGGACGTCCAGCAGCTAGCGAACGGGCTGTGGCGCTGGACCGCGCCTCATCCGAACGCGGCCGACTGGCCCGACTGGGGACCGCCCGTGCCGCCCGAGGTCGGCTGCGTCTACTACGAGGCGCCGGACGCCGTCGTGCTGTTCGATCCGCTCCTGCCCGCCGGCGAGGAGGAGGACTTCCTCGCCCACCTCGACCGCGACGTCGAGCGGCTTGGCCTTCCAGTCTCGATCCTGCTCACCGCGGCCTGGCACGAACGCAGTGCTGCGATCCTGCGCGGGCGCTACCGAGCCGACGACCGCGTTCCGGAGACGGTCGAGCCCCATCCCGTCGCGGGTGCGCCCGAGGAGCAGCTCGCCTACTTCATCCGGCCGCACCGGGCCCTCGTGGTGGCGGAGATCTTCGTCGGAGACGGACGTGGCGGTCTCGCGCTCGTCCCCTCCCCCGCGCTCGACGACCGCGCTGCACTCGGCCGCTCGCTGCAGGCGATCGCCGAGCTCCCGGTCGAGCTCGTGCTCGTCTCCCACGGCGAGCCCGTGCTGCGCGGCGGCTGCCGCGCGATCGAGTCAGCCCTGCGCGAGGGCGCGTTCCTGTAGCCCGAGGATCGAGCGCGCGATCACGAGCCGCTGGATCTCGCTCGTGCCCTCGTAGATCTCGGTGATCTTCGCGTCGCGGTAGTAGCGCTCGACCGGGAACTCCTTCGTGTAGCCGTAGCCGCCGAGAATCTGGATCGCCTCGCCCGTCTGGCGCCGCGCCATCTCGGAGGCGAAGAGCTTCGCCTTCGCGCCCGCCTCGGTGTGCGGCTGCTCCGTCTGCTTCAGCCAGGCCGCGCGGTGGACGAGGAGCCGCGCCGCGTCGATCTCCATCGACATGTCCGCCAGCTTGTTCTGGATGGCCTGGAACCGGCTGATCGGCTGCCCAAACGCGTGCCGTTCCTTCGCGTACTCCCGCGCGACGTCGTACGCCGCCTGCGCGATTCCGACCGCCTGCGCCGCGATCCCGATCCGGCCGCCGTCGAGTGTCGCCATCGCGACGTGAAAGCCCCTCCCCTCCTCGTGGAGCAGCCGGTCGGCGTCGACGTGCGCGTCCACGGCGATCGAGTTGGTGGTCGAGGAGTTGAGCCCGAGCTTCTCCTCGCGACCGGTAACGCGGATCTGGTCGGCGTCGAGAACGAAGGCCGAGATACCGCGGGCGCCGGGTGTGTCGGGATCGGTGCGAGCGAAGAAGAGGAACGTGCCGGCGTACTCCGCCGTCGAGATGAACTGCTTCGAGCCGGCGATTCGCCAGCCGCCGTCCTCGCGCGTCGCCGAGGTGCGCAGGGAGCCCGCGTCCGATCCGGCCTCCGCCTCGGTCAGCGCGAAGGCGCCGATGAGCTCGCCGCGCGCCAGCGGCGGCACGAACCGCGCGCGCTGATCTTCGGTCCCGAAGCGCAGCAGCGGCAGCGTGACCGCGCTCGTGTGGACCGCGACGGTGACGCCGACGCCGGCGTCGCCGCGCGACAACTCCTCGAGCACCAGCATGTAGGAGAGGAAGTCGGAGCCCGCGCCGCCGTACTCCTCCGGCACGCACACGCCCATCAGGCCTAGCTCCGCGAGCTTGCCGAAGACGTCGCGCGGGAAGTGATGCTCGCGGTCCCACTCGGCCGCGCGCGGCTCGATCTCGGCGCCGACGAAGTCGCGAGTGAGCGCCTGGATCTCCTTCTGCTCGGCGGAGAGCTCGAAGTCCATCAGCCGTAAGCGTAGAAACCACGGCCCGACTTGCGCCCGAGCCGGCCGGCGTTGACGTGTTCGCGCAGCAGCGGACACGGCGCGTACTTCGGGTCGCCGAGCCCGACCTGCAGGACTTCCATGATCGCGACGCACGTGTCCAGGCCGATCAGGTCGGCGAGCGCGAGCGGCCCCATCGGGTGTGCGAAGCCGAGCTTCGCAATCGTGTCGATCGCGTCGGCCTCGGCGACGCCGTCGTGCAGGGCCCAGACCGCCTCGTTGATGAACGGCATCAGGATCCGGTTCGAGACGAAACCGGGGAAGTCGTTCGCCACCGCCGGCGTCTTGCCGAGCTCCTCGGCCAGCGCGACGATCGCGGCCGCGGTCTCGTCGGACGTCTCGCGGCCGCGCACGATCTCGACGAGCTTGAGCACCGGCACGGGGTTGAAGAAGTGCATACCGATCACGCGGTCCGCACGCTCTGTGACGGACGCAAGCGACGAGATCGGGATCGACGAGGTGTTCGAGGCGAGGACAGCGTGCGCGGGCAGCGTCTCGTCGGCCCGCCTGAACACCTCCGCCTTCGTGTCGAGGTCCTCGACGACGGCCTCGATCATGAGCGCGGCCGGAACGATCTCCTCGACCGCCGTGACACGCCGGAGTACCTCGTCGGGGTCGGCCCCGCCCTTTTCCGCGAGCTTCTCGAGGCTCTTCCGCATGGTGGCGAGCCCCCGCTCGGTCGCGCCGGGAAAGGCGTCGTAGAGCGAGACGTGGCGGCCTGACGCGGCGACAACCTGCGCGATCCCTCCGCCCATCTGGCCGGCCCCCACGACGAGGACGTGCTCGAAGTCCATGCCGCGAGGAGGCTATATCGTCGCGGAGTGCCGACTGTCGACGTCAACGGAGCGCGCCTCTGGTACGACGAGGCCGGGAGCGGCGAGACAGTCCTGCTCCTGCACGGCGGCCTCGGCGACTCGGGGCTCTGGGAGCCGGTCGTCCCGTTCCTCGCCGAGCGGTTCCGGACGATCCGCAGCGACCTGCGCTTCTTCGGCACCTCGACCGGGCCGGCCATGCCGTGGTCGTGGGAGAACGACGTCGTAGGAGTGCTCGACGAGCTCGGCGTCGAGCGGGCGGCCCTGGTCGGTCTCTCGCTCGGCGGGCGGGTCGCGCTCGACGTCGCGCTCGCGCACCCCGAACGGCTGTGGGCGGTGGTCGGCGTCGCGCCCGCGTTGGGCGGTCACGACGGCGAGGCGTACACCGAGGAGCACGGGGCGCGGTACGACGCGGCGGAGGACAAGATCGAGGCGATGCTCGAGATCGACCTCGAGGTCTGGGCACCGCTCGGCGCCGACGAGCGGATCCGGCGGCTCTGGCGCGCGACGCCAGACGCGAACCCGCTGCCGGACGGCGTCGAGCCGGTCGATCCGCCCGGTGCGCCCGCGAAGGAGCGGCTCGGAGAGCTCGCGGTGCCGACACTCGTCGTGACGGCCGCGCACGATCCGGCCGGCTTCCGCGAGATCGGCCCGCTCGTGGCGCGCGAGGCGCAGGACGCACGCCACGTCGAGCTCGACTCCGACCACTACGTGACGCTACGCGAGCCCGAGCTCCTGTCCCGCGTGCTGCTCGATTTCCTCACGGCGGCGGCGCCGAAGCAGTAAGCCGCCGGCGGCGAGAACCGCGAAACCGCCGCCGATCGCCGCCGCTGTCCAGACCCATGGGAAACCGCCGCCCGGACGCGAGATCCGCCAGCTGCCCACGGCCACGTTCAGCCATGGGCGCCCGCTGCGCCAGTGCACGGCGAGCGTCCTGCCGCCGTCGCGGAGCGAGAGCACGATGTTGTAGAGGCTGCGGTTTGCCGGCAGGTCGATGCAGTGCGCAACGCCGCCGACCGTGTCGAGCGCGTGCACGAACGGCGCGCCGGACGGCTTCTGGTAGAGCGTGTACACCCACCGCCCGTCGGCGCTCGTCGTCCGGGTCATCGCGTACCCGGCCATCGTCTTCTCGTCGTCGGTGCGATCGGCGATCTTCCCGGGCAGCAGCCGGTCGGTGCGCATGTCGTAGGCCCGGACGATGTAGTGACTCGTGTCCTGCGAGCTCCCGTGCGTGTACTGGATCAGGTACAGCCTCGAGGCGTCCGGCGAGAGCGCGTCGTAGGAGAAGTACCCGTCGAGCGAGATCGTGCGGACGACCTGCATCTGACGCGGGTCCACGACGAGGAACCGGCTCGGCGACGAGATGCCGACGCCCGCGCGCCCGAGCATGAGCGTCCGCCCGTCGTGTGAGAGGCCCTCGGCGCCCGCCGGCGTGTACGGCAGGCCCCAAGCGCCTCGGAGGCGCAGCGCCGGGCCGACCGAGTCGTCCCTGCTCGAGACCTCGACGAGGTCGGTGTCCTGCCCCCGGACGGTGTTGACCGCGACGTAGCGCAGAGAGCCGCGCGCGACGCCGGCGCCGTCCTGGGTCACGAACATCGGGCCGTCGGCGGCGGCGACCCGTGCGCTGACAAGCGCGATTACGGCGACGGCTCCAAGCGAGAGCAACAGCTTGCGCATGACTTCCTCCTCGAGACGACACCGCTGATACGCGGCGTTCACCGCCGGAGGTCCGGCAGCTCAGTCGGAAGTCGTCGCGGGCTTCGCGTTGGGGTCCTGATCCACGACGATCTGTCCGAGGACGGCGAGCGCGACAGCCGCCCCGGCCGCTAGCCCGACACCCTGCGCATGGGCCGGCGCACCGACTGCCACGAGTGCGCCCCAGACGACCAGGTAGACCCACCCCCCGAGGGCGGCCCCGTAGACCAGCCCCACCCCGAGGCGGTGCGTCGCCGGGATCAGGCCGAAGAGCCTGGGCGTCCTACCTGGTTCCCCGACCAGGGGACCATCGGCGAAGAGCTTCCGCTCGAGGTGATTGACCCGTTCTCCGGCCCGGCGCCGCAGCTCACCGTTTCGCAGCTCGTACGCCAGCACGCCCGACGTCGCGGTGAGGCCGAGCGCGCCGATCGCAAGGAGCTCCACGCCGGTCCGACCGGACGACATGAGCGCCACGACCGCACCGGAGAGCGTGGGCACGAGCGCGAGCAGCTTGAAGCGGATCTCGGTCAGCGTGCCGAGCAGCCGCGACGCGGATTCGTACTCGAGCCGCAGCAGCTCGTCCGAATCTGCCAACGGAACCCTCCTTGCCCGCATCTTGGCTCCATCGGCGCGGCAGGTCAACGGCCCGAAGAGGGATCGGGTCAGACTTCGATCAGGAGCGCGTCGCCCTGGCCGCCGCCGGAGCAGATCGCCGCGAGGCCGAGCCCGCCGCCGTTGCGGCGCAACTCGTGCACCATCGTGCCGAGGATCCGGCCGCCGCTCGCCCCGATCGGGTGCCCGAGCGCGACGGCGCCGCCGTTGACGTTCACCGTCTCGGGATCCGCGCCGAGCATCGCGACCGAGTGGAGCGCGACCGAGCTGAACGCCTCGTTCACCTCGACGAGCTCGACGTCGCCGATCGACCTGCCCGCCTTCGCGAGCGCCTGGATGCCGGCGTTCGCCGGAGTGCGCGCGAGCCACGCGAACTCGTCCGCGACGTAGCCCTGCGCCAGGATCGTCGCGAGCGGCTCGAGCCCACGCCGCTGCGCGAATTCCTCCGAGCACACCACGACGCACGAGGCGCCGTCGTTGACGCCCGGCGCGTTCCCGGCCGTGATCGTCCCCTCCGTGTCCATGACGGGCCTCAGGCCGGCGAGCTTCTCGAGCGTCGTGTCGCGCCGCACCGCTTCGTCGGCCGTCACGTGGCCGACGGGAACGAGCTCGTCGTCGAAGCGGCCTGCATCCTGCGCGGCAGCGGCCCTCTCTTGAGAACGGAACGCCCACGCATCCTGGTCCTCGCGCGTGATGCCGAGCTCGCGCGCGACTCCCGCCGCCTGCTGCACCATGTGGAGCTCGTCGAACGTCGAGCGGAGCCCGTCCCAGATCATCAGGTCGAGCAGCGTTCCGTCGCCCATCCGGTAACCGGCGCGCGCCTTCGGCAGCGCGTACGGCGCGTTCGTCATCGACTCCATGCCGCCCGTCACGACGAGCTCGACGTCGCCCGCGCGGATCATCGAGTCGGCGATCTCGACCGCGCGGATCGAGGAGGCGCAGACCTTGTTCACCGTGTCCGCCGGCACATCGATCGGGATCCCCGCGCCGACCGCCGCCTGCCGCGCCGGAGCCTGCCCGACCGCGGCCTGCAGCACCTGACCCATGATCACGTAGTCGACCTCTCGCCCTTCGAGGCCGACGCGCTCGAGGCCCGCCCGGATCGCAATCGCACCGAGCTCCGTCGCCGGGTGCGCGGCGAGGCCGCCGTTGAGCTTCCCGAACGGCGTCCGCACCGCCGAGACGATGACGCTTCTGCTCACGAGTCCAAGTTAGCCCGCGAAGCTCAGTCCAGGCTCGAGCCTGAGCGCAAACGCGACGACGAGCTGCACCGCCCGCTCGATGTCCTCCAGATCGGCCATCTCGACCGGCGAATGCATGTAACGGAGCGGCACCGAGACGAGGCCGGTCGCCACCCCGCGGCGGCTGAGGTAGACCGCGTCGGCGTCGGTGCTCGTGGTGCCGCGCGAGACCTCGACGGCGAACGGGATGCCCTCGGCCTCCGCCGTCTCGTAGAGGAGCTCGAAGACCGCCGGATGAATGGACGGCCCGCGCGACAGCGTCGGCCCCCCGCCGAGCACGACCTTGCCCTCGTCCTCCGCGTCCCCGCCGCGGACGTCGTTCGCGTAAGTCACGTCGACCGCGAGCGCGACCTGCGGCTCGGTGGCGAAGGCGCTCGTGCGCGAGCCGGCGAAGTCGCCGACCTCCTCCTGCACTGCGGCGACGGCGATGAAGTCGCCGGGAGCTCCGCCCTGCTCCGCCAGGCGCCGGGCGGCCTCGAGCGCGACGAAGCAGCCGATCCGGTTGTCGAACGCGCGCGAGACGACGCGACTGCCCTGAAGCTCGACCGGCGCACCGTGCCAGAGGGCGGCGTCACCGGGGCGCACCAGCGTCTTGAGCTCGTCTCCGTCCTTGGCGCCGACGTCGAGGAAGAGATCCTCGTACTCGACCGCCTTGCGTTCCTCGCCGCGGCCGCGCCGTCGCTTCTGCGCCCGGGCCACGACGACGCCGGGAAGCGGGCCGTTCCGGGTGAGCACCTCGATTCGTTGGCCGACCATCACGGCCGGGTTGAAGCCGCCGACCGGGCGCACGGCGGCGATGCCGTCGTCGCCGAGATGCGTGACGACCACGCCGATCTCGTCGATGTGGCCGATTACCGCAAGCGACGGTCCTCCCGCCGTGCCCGGCACCCGCGCCCACGAACTGCCGAGGACGTCGGACGAGACCTCGCCGACCGGCTCTGCGGCCTCGCGCCACACGGCGGCGACGGCACCCTCCTGCCCGGAGGGGCCGGGTGTCGTCAGCAAGTGCTCGAGCAGCTCGGGAAGCGGCATGGGCGCCGACACTACCTGCGCGTTTCTCGGGACTCCGCGGTAGCGTCCTGGCGTGCAACTCCGGACGCTGCCCGACAGCTACGCCGTCGCTCGCCTGCAGCCGGGCTCGGAGCTGCCGGAGTGGGTCGACAAGGGGCCGTTTCGCTCGGTGACCCGCACCGACCACGAGGTCTCGGTCGTCTGCCGTGACCATGACGTGCCGGAGGGAGAGAGCGTCGACCGCGGCTGGACCGTGCTCGAGGTGATGGGACCGCTCGACTTCTCGCTGACCGGCGTGATCGCCTCTCTGGTCGCGCCGCTGGCCCAGGCGGAGGTGCCGATCTTCGTGATCTCGACGTTCGAGTCGGACTACGTCCTCGTCCGCTCTGCCGACCTTGCTCGCGCCGCCGACGTCCTCGAGGAAGCAGGCCACGTGTTCGCGGCTTGACGCTCGCGGAGGACGCGCCTACCCTGCCGCCATGACTTCCGTCCGCAACCGGTGGGCCTGGCGCATCGAGCGTGGCGGGAGCCTGCGCGCACGCTGAACCGCGCCAGCACAGCCCGTCCGCTCGACCCGGCTCCGCGAGGAGCCTTTTTCATGCCCGCAACCGAGATCGCAACCGACCTCCTCACGCCACTCGGCGCCTACCTCAGCCTGCGCGAAAGCGCCGCCGGCTCGTTCCTGCTCGAGTCGGTCGAGCGCGGACGGCTGGGGCGCTACAGCTTCGTCGGCGCGGGCTCGCGGCTCGTCACGTTCGAGGAGGCGGAGACGGCCGGAGAGCCCGTGGTCGGCTACCTCGGCTACGACGCGGTGGCGACGTTCGAGCCGACCGTGCCCCTGCCGGAGGAAGGGCCGGGCGTGCCGGAGAGCCTCTTCCTCGTCCCCGATGTCCTACTCCGCTTCGACCACGCGCGCGGCGTCGCCGAGCTATTGCGGGGGGACGCCTCCGGATTGACAGGGCCCGCTCCGGCCCTGCCTCGCGGCTCGACAGCGCGTCGGCCGCTCGAGCGCCAGCCGTCGCGCGAGGAGCACGTGCGTCGGGTCGAGCGAGCGCAGGAGCACATCCGCGAGGGCGACATCTTCCAGGTGGTGATCGCGCAGCGCGCGACCCGTCCCACCTCGGCGTCGGCCGTCGAGCTGTATCGGGCGCTCCGGCGCGTCAACCCGTCGCCGTACCTCTTTCTGCTCGAGCTCGGCGATCTCGCGCTCGTGGGGAGCTCGCCCGAGACGGTCGTCAAGTGCAGCGGGCGCCGAGCCGAGCTCAATCCGATCGCGGGAACGATCGCTCCCGGCGAGGGCGACGCTGCGGCCCTCCTCTCGTCGCAGAAGGACCGGGCAGAGCACACGATGCTCGTCGACCTCGGCCGGAACGACCTTTCGCGGGTGTGCGTTCCCGGCTCCGTGCGCGTCGACCGCTTCATGGAGCCGGAGCGGTACTCGCACGTGACCCATCTCGTCTCGGAAGTCGTCGGCGAGCTGCGTGACGGCGTCACGCCGTTCGAGCTGCTGCGCGCATGCTTCCCGGCCGGCACCGTCTCGGGAGCGCCGAAGGTGCGCGCGATGCAGATCATCTCGGAGCTCGAGCGCTACCGGCGCGGGATCTATGCAGGGGCGGTCGGCTACTTCCTACCTGAGGAGGACTCCCTGGACACGTGCATCGCGATCCGGACGCTGTGGCTGCGTGACGGTGTCGCGCACCTGCAGGCGGGCGGCGGCATCGTCGCCGACTCCGATCCCGCCGCGGAGCACGAGGAGTGTCTCGCCAAGCTGGGGGCGCTCGAGGCCGCGATCGAGCTGGCAGAGTCGGAGCAGGACGCCGAGCCGTGATCCTTCTGATCGACAACTACGACTCGTTCTCGTACAACCTCGCGCACCTGTTCGGCGCGCTCGGCGCCGAGGTGGTCGTGCGACGGAACGACGAGCTCGACGCCGACGAGGCCGAGCGGCTCGCTCCCTCCCACCTCGTCGTCTCGCCGGGGCCCGGCCGTCCGGCGGCCGCCGGGGCGACGGCCGCGATCGTCGAACGGCTCCTGCCGACGACGCCCATCCTCGGCGTCTGCCTCGGCCACCAGGCGCTCGTCGAGGTGTGCGGCGGCGAGGTCGGGTACGCGCGCGAGCTCGTCCACGGGAAGGCGAGCCCGGTGCGCCACGACGGAAGCGGGCTCTTCTCCGGTCTGCCGGATCCGTTCGAGGCCGGGCGCTACCACTCGCTCGCCGCGACGCGGCTTCCCGACGTCCTCGAGCCGACTGCGTTCGCCGACGACGGCGAGGTGATGGCGGTGCGCCACCGCGAGCTGCCGGCCGCCGGCGTCCAGTTCCACCCCGAGTCGGTGCTGACGCCCGACGGGCCTGCGCTGGCACGCAACTTCCTCGAGGGCAGGTTGTGACGGCGATCCAGCAGACGCTCGCGCGGCTGGTCGACGGTCACGACCTCTCGCGCGACGAGGCGCGGGGAACGATGGCCGTGATCATGGCCGGTGAGGCGACGGACGCGCAGATCGCCGGCTTCCTCGTCGCCCTGCGGGCGAAGGGCGAGACGGCGGACGAGATCGCCGGCTGCGCCGAGGCGATGCGCGAGCACGTGCTTCGGGTCAACCCGAAGCGGACCGATCTCGTCGACGTCGTCGGCACCGGCGGCGACGGCGCCAACACGTACAACATCTCGACCGCCGCGGCCCTGGTCACGGCCGCGGCCGGAGCGGCGGTTGCGAAGCACGGGAACCGCGCCGCTTCGTCGCAGACAGGCGCGGCGGACGTCCTCGAGGCGCTCGGCTTCGAGCTCGAGCTGCCGCCGGGGCGGATCGAGCGCTCGATCGACGAGTTGGGCTTCGGGTTCCTCTTCGCGCAGGCACACCACCCGGCGATGCGGCACGCCGCCCCCGTCCGGCGGGAGCTCGCGACGCGTACCGTCTTTAACGTGCTCGGACCGCTCACGAACCCGGCCGGCGCCCGTGCACTCGTGCTCGGTGTCTACTCGCCCGACCTCGCGCGCACGCTCGCGAGCGCTCTCGTCCAGCTCGACGCGACGCGCGCATATGTCGTGCACGGCGCCGGCGGCATCGACGAGCTCTCGCCGTGCGGTCCGAATCTCGTCTGCGAGGTCACGGCCGGACGGGTGCGCGAATACGAGCTCGAGCCGCGCGAGCTCGGCATCGACCGCTGTGAGCCGAACGAGCTGCGCGGCGGCGACCCACAGACGAACGCAGGCGCCCTGCGGGAGGTGCTCGCCGGCGCAGGCGGCGGTCACCGCTCCGCAGTGATCCTCAACGCGGCCGGTGGAATCGCGGCCGCGGGCCACGCCGAGGACCTCCGGGATGGGATCGCTCGGGCGCGAGAGGCGATCGACTCCGGCGCGGCGGCGGCCAGGCTCGACGATCTCGTGGAATTCTCGAGGGAATCCGCATGAGCCGAGCCCAGATGGCCGACGACCGGTGTCTGACCTCCGGCATGGTCGAAATGGAGGTGCCGTGAGGCTCGCGGAAGCTCTCGGCCGGCCCGGATTCGGCGCGATCGCCGAGTTCAAGCGACGCTCGCCGTCGGCCGGTGACATCAGCCCGGGCGCGCGGGTCGAGGACGTCGTACCGGCGTACGAGATCGGAGGAGCGCGAGCCGTCTCCGTTCTCGTAGACGACGCGTTCGCGGGCTCGCTCGACGATCTACGAGCGGCACGGGCGGCCACCAGCCTGCCGCTGCTCGCGAAGGGGTTCTTCTCGACCGAGGAGCACCTGCGCGAGGTGCGGGAGGCGGGCGCCGACGCGGCGCTTCTCATCCTCCGCGACCTCGACGACGTCGTGGCGGCGGAGCTCATGCGCACCGCAGACGGGCTCAGCCTCGATACGTTCGTCGAGGCGCACGACGAGGACGAGCTCGAGCGCGCGACCCGGCTCGGCGCCGGCGTGATCGGCGTCAACGCGCGCGACCTGGGCACGTTCCGGATCGACCGCCACGCCCAGCTCGCGCTGGTCGCGAAGGCGCCACGCGACCGGGTCGTCGTGGCCGAGAGCGCGATCCACACACGCGCCCAGGGGGCCGCGGCCGAGCTCGCCGGGGCGAACGCAGTCCTCGTCGGCACGTCGCTGATGCGGGCACCCGAGCCGGGAGCGAAGCTCCGCGACCTCCTCTCCCGGCCGCTCGTCAAGGTTTGCGGCCTGACGCGCCAGGAGGACGTCGACGCCGCCGTCGAGGCGGGAGCCGACCTGTGCGGCTTCATCTTCGCCGAGGGCTCCCCGCGCCGGGCGCCGTCCGTCCTGGACGTGCCGGACACCGTGCTCAGCGTTGCCGTCCTCGTGGGCGAGCCGGACGAGCGCGGCGCTGATCTCGTCCAGCTCTACCAGCGGGAGGAGGGCACGGTGCGAGGCCGGGACGCCGTTCTCCTCCGCGACGGAGACCCGGTCGCGCGTGTCGCAGACCTGCCGTGGGAGGGCGAGGATCCCGACCACTGGCACAAGGCCCGCGGCAAGGACGAGCGCCTGGTCCTCGCAGGCCGGCTGGGACCGCACAACGTGCGCGCGGCGATCCGTGCAGTGCAGCCATGGGCGGTCGACGCTGCCTCGCAACTCGAATCCGCTCCCGGCATCAAGGATCACGACAAAGTGCGGGCCTTCGTCGAGGAGGCGCGCACGTGAGCGACTTCGGCGACTACGGCGGGCGCTACGTCCCGGAGACCCTGATCCCGGCGCTGGACGAGCTCGAGCAGGGTTGGCGCGACGCGCTCGCCGACGACTCGTTCCGCGCGGAGCTCCACGACCTGCTCACGACGTACGCCGGCCGGCCCACGCCGCTCACGCTCGCCGACCGCTTTGCGCCCGCCAAGCGCGTCTATCTGAAGCGCGAGGACCTCCTCCACACCGGCGCGCACAAGCTCAACAACGCGCTCGGCCAGGCCGTGCTCGCGCGGCGGCTCGGCAAGCGGCGGATCGTCGCCGAGACGGGAGCGGGAATGCACGGCGTCGCCGCCGCGACCGTCGGCGCGCGCTTCGGCTTCGAGTGCGTCGTGTACATGGGCGAGGAGGACATGCGCCGCCAGAGGCCCAACGTCGAGCGGATGCGGCTCCTCGGCGCGGAGGTGCGCAGCGTCGACTTCGGCACGAAGACATTGAAGGAGGCGACGAGCGAGGCGATCCGCGACTGGATCACGAACGTCGAGACGACCCACTATCTGATCGGCTCCTGCGTCGGGCCGGCCCCGTATCCCGAGCTCGTGGCCGAGCTCCAGTCGGTGATCGGTCGGGAAGCGCGCGAGCAGATGCTCACCGTCGAGCAGCGGCTTCCCGAGGCCGTCGTCGCCTGCGTCGGCGGCGGCTCGAACGCGATCGGGATCTTTCACGGGTTCGTGGACGACGAGGACGTGCGTCTCGTCGGGGTCGAAGCCGCGGGGGCGGCGTCGCTCGGGAGCGGCCGGCCGGCCGTTCTGCACGGCGCGCGCTCCTCGGTGCTCGCCGACGAGGATGGCCAGATCGCCGATGCGCACTCGATCTCTGCCGGTCTCGACTACCCAGGAGTCGGCCCCGAGCACGCCTTTCTCCGCGACACCGGGCGCGCGGAGTACCGCGTCGCCACCGACGAAGAGGCGCTCGCGGCCTTCCAGGACCTGGCCCGAACCGAGGGCATCCTCCCCGCGCTCGAGCCGGCTCACGCACTGGCCCGCGCCCGCGACCTCGACGCCGAGCTCATCCTCGTCGGGCTCAGCGGTCGCGGCGACAAGGACCTCGCCGAGGTCCTCGAACACCTATGAGCACCTGGGATCCCGGTCGCACCGCCGAGTACTTCGACGAGTACGGCGAGCGCGAGTGGACGCGCTTCGAGAACGGGACCACGCCGGGGCCGAGCCTCACGACCCACGTCCGGATGCTCGAGGGCTATGTCCGCCCGGGCGACCGGGTGTTCGACGCCGGCGCAGGCCCGGGCCGCTTCACCCTCGAGCTGCTACGGCTCGGCGCCCACGTCACGGCGCTCGACATCTCGCCGGGCCAGCTCGAGTTGCTGCGCGCGCGCGTGCCCGACGTCGAGGCCGTGGTCGGCGACGTCACCGACCTCTCCCGATTCCCGAACGACACGTTCGACGTCACGGTCTGCTTCGGCGGGCCGCTGAGCTACGTCGTCGGCCGGGAGGAGCGGGCCGTCGCCGAGCTCGCGCGCGTCACACGGAGCGGCGGCCACGTCCTCGTCAGCGTGATGGGGCTCGCCGGAGCGGTGATCCACTTCGCGCCGCTCCTCGTCGAGCTCGCCCGGCGCGACGGGCCGGCGAAGTCGCTGGAAGTCGCACGCACCGGCGTCCTGCCGGAAGGAGACGGCTACGGCCACCTCGCGATGCGCATGTACCTGTGGGAGGAGCTCGAAGACCTGCTCGCCCCGCACGGAAAGGTCGTCGAGGGCGCCGCGGCCGGAGTCCTCCCCCACCTCGAGGTCGACGAGCCCGAGATTCGCGCCCTGCTCGAGGAGTTCGAGGAGAAGCTCGCGTACGACCCAGGCTCGCGCAGCTGCGGCGAGCACCTCATCGGCGTCCTGCGCGTGGTTTGAGCAAGACGCTCGTCATCTACCTGATGACGGAGCCGGAGACGCCCGAGCTCGCGCGCGCCGCCGTCGAGGGCGGCGCCGACGTCGTAGAGCTCGGTTTCCCGTTCTCGGACCCGCTCGCCGACGGGCCCGTGATCCGTCGCGCCGCGGAACGCGCGCTCGCGCGCGGGATGCGGACTCAGGCCTGTCTCGACGTGCTCGCGCGCACCCGCGAGCTGCTGCCGGACACGCCGCTGATTCCGATGACGTACTCGTCGCTCCTCGAAGCCCACGGCTGGGACCGGTTCGCCGCCTCTGCAGCTGCCGCCGGCGCGACGAGCCTCATCGTGGCCGACCTGCCGGCGGGAGATCGCCACGGTCTCCGGCGGGTGCAACTGGTGGCGCCCACGTCCACCGACGAGAGGATCCGCCTGGCGGGCGAGCAGACCGACGGCTGGCTCTACCTCGTCACCGTCGCGGGGACGACCGGCGCCCGCGCCGACGTCTCACCTGCGCTCGGAGGCCTCGTCGAGCGGGCGCGACGGGCGACCGACGTGCCGCTGTACGCCGGCTTCGGCATCTCCACACCGGAGCACGCCCGCGCGGTCGCCGAGCTCGCGGACGGCGTCGTCGTCGGCTCGCGAGCGCTCGAAGCAGCCGAGCAGGGAACAGACGCGCTGCGCGACTACGTCGCGTCCCTACGTGAAGCCCTCGACACTTAGAGACCTTTTAGGCCCAGCTCAGCTCGTTCTCACCCGAGGCGGAGAACATCCACCCCAGCACGATCCAACCCTCCGACGCGCCTCGGGCCCGGCGCCGGCCCACTCCCCCCTCGAACTGCCGGCGCCGGGCTTGGCGCGTCCTCGGGGTGGGGATCGGAGCAAGTGCCGCTTCTTACGTAACCCTCACGGCTCTCTCACTCTCGTCCTAGGGAAAGCGGGCACTCTGGCAGCCGAACCCGAATGCAAGGAGACTCGAACACATGAACCCTCGCCCTTCCAGCATGCGCCTGCGGCTCATACTCGCGCTCGTCGTCGCGGTCGCGATTGGCGCCGCTGCGGGCGCCGGCGCGTACGCGCTGGGTAACCGCGGTTCGTCGACGCCGAGCGCATCCCACCTCGTCGTGCCGGCGCAGCCGGCCTCGTCCACCTCGACCGTCGACTCGCTCACACAGCTGTACAAGCAGGATGCACCGGGCGTCGTCGACATCACCGTCGTCGAATCGTCGTCAGGCGGTGGCTCGTCCGGATTCCCGTTCGGCCCCAGCGGCTCGCAGAAGCAGGAAGCCGAGGGAACCGGCTTCGAGATCGACGCCAGCGGCAACATCCTCACGGCCGAGCACGTCGTGAGCGGAGCCAAGTCGATCAAGGTCCAGTTCCAGGACGGCTCGACTGCCGACGCGACCCTCGTCGGCAGCGACAAGTCGACTGACACGGCCGTGATCCATGTCGACGTGCCGGACTCCAAGCTGCACCCGCTCACGCTCGGCAACTCGGCGTCGGTCGAGCCGGGTCAGAGCGTCGTTGCGATCGGCAGCCCGTTCAGCCTGACCGAGACGATGACCGCGGGCATCGTCAGCGCGACCGGCCGGCAGATCACCGCGCCGAACAACTTCACGATCAGCGGCGCGATCCAGACCGATGCCGCGATCAACCACGGCAACTCCGGCGGTCCGCTGATCGACACCGCCACCAACACGGTGATCGGGATCAACGATCAGATCCTCAATGCAGGCGACACGAACGACAACGCCGGAGTCGGCTTCGCCGTCCCGATCGACGCATCGAAGAGCGTCGCTCGGACCCTCATCTCCGGCGGCACCGTGAAGCACGCGTACGTCGGCGTCCTCATCGAGGGCGTTACCGGCGGCGCCCGCATCACGAAGATCGTCTCCGGATCTCCGGCGCAGAAGGCCGGCCTGAAGGTCGGCGACGTGATCACCTCGTTCAACGGGAAGACCGTCACGTCCGCGGGCGACCTCACCGCCGCGGTCTCGGCTGCACAGTCCGGCGAGAAGGTGACCGTCGCCTTCCAACGCAACGGAGCGACGAAGCAACTCTCGCTCACGCTCGGCGTCCAGCCCGCCTCGGCCACCTCGTAGGTTCTTGACAACGGCGGGCGGCCCGCACGGTGCCGCCCGCCACACCCGGCTAGTAGCCGTTCGAGCGGCCGACCCACGCGTTCTGGTCGTAGCCGAGGTTCTCCCAGTAACCGCTACCCGCCTGGGACACGAGATTGACCTCGGCGACCCACTTGACGTTCTTGTAGCCGTACATCTCCGGGATCACGACGCGCACCGGCGCGCCGTGCTCGCGGAGGAGCGGCTTGCCGTCCATTTCCCAGGCGAGCATCACGTGGGGGAGGTGCGCCTGGTCGAGCGTGAGGTAGTCGACGTACGGCTGCTCGGCCGAGACGAACTGGAGCGCGTGCGCGTGCCGCAGCGGACCCGCCTTCGCGAGCAGATCCTCGAACCGGACGCCGCGCCAGTGGACGTTGTCGACCGTCCAGCCCGTCACGCAGTGGAAGTCCGCGACCTCCGACACCTGCGGCAACGCCCGCAGCTGGTCGTACGTCAGCTCGTGCGGCTGCTCGACGAGCCCACCGATGCGCAGCCGCCAGGTCGCCGGGTCGAAGGTCGGCATCGTCGAGGCGACGGTGTAGATCCGCCAGCCCGACCCCGGGCCGAGGGCCGCGCCGACGCCTCCCAGCGTGCCGGAGACGTGGCCCCACGCCGCCTTGCCCCAGAAGAGCGACGAAAGCCCGCCCGCGAGCGTGGCGAGGAAGACTCCCCGGCCGAAACGGCGGGACCCGTCCTGACCGGGAGCGGCGTGGTCGTCCACACTCACATGGTCGCAGCAGGAGCGGTGGCTCCGCCATCGACTCTTAGGATCCTCACATGGCCCCCGCGCAGGTCGCCCGCTGGACGCTCGTCGCGAGCATCCTCGGTTCGTCGATGGCCTTCATCGACGGGTCGGTCGTCAACGTCGCGCTGCCCTCGATCCAGCACGACCTCGGTGGTGGACTCGCGACCCAGCAGTGGGTCGTCGACGCCTACCTGCTCACGCTCGGGTCGCTGATCCTCGTCGGAGGCTCGCTCGGCGACATCTACGGGGAGTCGAGGGTCTTTGCGATCGGGGTGGCGAGCTTCGCCGCCGTCTCGGTTCTCTGCGCGATCGCCCCGGACGCAGCGACGCTGATCGTCTTCCGCGCCCTCCAGGGAATGGCGGGCGCGCTCCTCACCCCGGCCTCCCTCGCCATGATCACAGCCACCTTCGCCGGCACCGCCCGGGGCAACGCGATCGGGCAGTGGACGTCCTGGACCGGGATCTCCTTCATCATCGGGCCGACCCTCGGCGGCTGGCTGGTGGATGTCTCGACCTGGCGGGTCATCTTCCTCATCAACATCCCGATCGCCATCGTCACCCTGGTGATCCTGGCGCGGCTCGGCGAGCTCCACCAGGCGCGGCGCAAGGACTTGCGCGTGGACGTGCCCGGCGCGATCCTGGGCACGGCCGGCCTGGGTCTCCTCGTCGCCGGCTTCATCGAGCAGCCGCAGCGCGGCTGGGGCGATCCGCTCATCCTCGGCGCCTTCGTCGGCGGCGCCGCCCTGCTCGCGGCGTTCGTCGTCTTCGAGCTCCACACGCCGATGCCGATGCTCCCGCTGCGGCTGTTCCGGCTGCGCAATTTCACGGTCGCGAACATCGAGACGCTTTCGGTCTACGGCGGGCTCTCGGCGCTGACCACGTTTCTGACGCTCTACCTGATCGAGTTCGCCGGATTCTCTGCGCTGCGCGCAGGCCTCTCGCTGCTACCAGTCACGATCGTCATGTTCTTCCTCTCACCGCGGATGGGACGACTGTCTATGCAGTACGGGCCGAGACTCTTCATGGCGCTCGGGCCGATCATCGCGGGGATCGGCGTGCTCGCCTACACGCGTCTGCCGCAGAACGTCACCTACTGGGTGGACATCCTCCCGGGCTTGCTCGTCTTCTCGCTCGGGCTGTCGCTGACCGTCGCCCCACTGACGACGACGGTGCTGGCCGACGCGCGCGCCGGCGACGCGGGGGTCGCGTCGGGCGTGAACAACGCGGTCTCTCGCATCGCGGGTCTGCTTGCGATCGCGATCCTCGGGATCGTGGCCGCCGGCGGCGGGGACCACCTCACCGTGCACGGCTTCCACGTGACGATGGGCGTCGTCGCCGGACTACTCGTCTGCGGCGGCCTGATCGGCGCGATCGGGCTCCGCAACCCGCGACCGCCCGCGTAGCGCGCTACTTGCCGAGCATCACCTCGGTGGCCTTGACCAGCACTGTGACCTCGTCGCCTTCGGCGAGCTCGAGGTGCTCGGCGCTCTCGCGGGTGATGGCCGCGACGATCGTCTGGCCGCCGATGTCGACGGTGATCTCGGACATGACCCCGCCGAGCTTGACGGCGGTGACCTTGCCCGGGAGCTGGTTGCGGGTACTGAGCTTCATGGTGTTCCTCCTTTGCTGGCGACGATGCGGGTTCCGGTCGCCTTGAAACTGGCGAACGCGTGCTGACCGGGCTCGAGCCCCAGCCTACGGAGCGAGTCGACTGTGATCTCGGCGCTCAACGGACCGATGGTGACACGTGCCCTGTTCCCGAGCTCGGTGACAGCCGTGATCGAGCCTGCGATCACGTTCGTGGCGGAATCGTCGGGCCGGGTTCTCGAGATCGTGACGTCCCAGGGATAGACGGCCAGCGTGACCGCCCCCTCGCCGTGGTCGGTCGTCGAGATCACGGTCCCGTCCTCGAGGCGGACGCGCGTCGTGTTCGCCGCGGCGCCGTCGGGCTGTCCGTGGAGGAGGTTCGCACCGGTGAAGGACGCGACGAACGGGTCGGCGGGCTGGGCAACGAGATCGGCCGGCGTTCCGGTCTGGCGGAGCCGTCCTTCGACGATCACGCCGACCTGATCCGCGAGGGCGGCGGCATCCTCGAAATCGTGCGTGACGAGGAGGGTCGGGATCTCGAGGCCGGCAAGGAGCTCCTGCAGCTCGGCCCGCACGTCGACCTTCGTGTGCGCGTCGAGCGCCGAGAGGGGCTCGTCGAGCAGGAGGATCTCGGGGTCGCGCGCGAGCGCGCGCGCGAGCGCCACGCGTTGCCGCTCGCCGCCCGAGAGGGCGCCCGGCCGTGCTTCCTGAAGATGTCCGATCTGGAAGCGCTCGAGGTATTCGTCGGCGGGGTGGCGCCGCGCGTATTCGATGTTCTGGCGGACGGTCAGGTGTGGGAAGAGCGCGTAGTCCTGGAAAACGAGGCCCACTCGGCGGTCCTCCGGTCGTACGAAGACGCCGCGGTCGGCGTCGAACCAGATCTCCTCGTCGCAGCTGATTCGGCCGGAGGCCGGCTTGACGAGCCCGGCGATCGTGTTGAGGACGGTGCTCTTGCCGGCTCCCGACGGGCCGACGAGCGCGACAGTCGAGCCGACCTCGAGGCTCAGCTCGAGCCGGAAAGTCCGAAGAGGGACGGTGACCTGGTCGAGGGTGAGCTTCGCCATGACAGTGCGATTCTGAGCGTCAGGAGCAGGACGGCGCTGATCAGCACGAGCACGGCGCTCATCGCCAGGGTGGCGTTGAAGTTCACGTCGAACTCCTGGTAGATCGCCAGCGGCAGTGTCTGGGTCACCTTCTGCAGGCTGCCGGCGAACATGATCGTCGCCCCGAACTCGCCGAGCCCGCGGGCGAAGGAGAGTGCGAGCCCGGCGATCAGCCCGCCACGGGCGAGCGGCAGCACCACGCGGAAGAAGGTGCGGACCGGGCCCGCGCCGAGGGTGCGTGAAGCCGCGGTCAGGTGCGGGTCGGTGGCCTCGAACGTGGCGATCGCCTGCCGGATGTAGAGCGGGCTTGCGACGTAGGCGACGGCGATCGTGACCGCGGTCTGGGTGAACGGGAGCGTGATCCCGAGGGCGCTCAGGCTCGAGCCGAGCAGGCCGAAGCGGCCGAGCGCGGCGAGGAGGCCGACGCCCGCGACGGCCGGCGGCAACACGAGCGGCAGCTCGACGAGGGTGATCGCGGCCGAGTGACCGGGGAAGCGGCGGGTGGCGAGCAGGTACGCGGTCGGCGTCCCGAAGAGCAGGATCGCCGCCTGTGCGAACACGCTCGTCTTCAGGCTGACGATGAGGGCGTCCTTGACGACGGGGTTCGAGAGCTGGTCGAGCACCTTCCCCGGCGTGGTGTGGACGAAGATCCCGACGATCGGCAGGGCGAGGAAGGCGAGCGTCACCACCGCTACCGCGACGAACAGGCCGAAGCCGAGCGCCCGCCTCATCGGCACCCGGGCCTAGCTCTTCGGCTTGACGCGCGGGAGGAAGCCGAACTTGTGCAGCTTCTTCTGGCCGGACTTGCCCATCACGCGCTTGATGAACGCGCTGGCGGCCGTCTTCTGGCTGCTGCTGGAGACGACGCAGATGCCGTACTGCACCTTCGGCTGCGCCCAGGCGGGAATCTTGATCACCTTGACCTTGCCTGGCACCGTCTTCGCGTCGGTCGAGTAGACGAAGCCCGCATCGGCCTCGCCGAGCGCAACCTTGGCGAGCACTTCGCGCACGTCCGTCTCCTGGCTGACGACGTTCTTCAGAACCGCGTTCGACAGGTTCATGTTCTTCAGGATCTGCAGCGTGTAGGTGCCGACGGGGACGCCCGAGGCGGCGATGTCGATCTTCACGCCGGACCTGGTGAGGTTGTAGATGTTGCGGATGTGGGCCGGGTTCGACTTCGGCACCACGATCACGAGCGTGTTGCGGGTGAAAACCTTCGGCTTCGAGCAGAATCCCTGCTGGAAGAGCTGGGTGGGGAGCGTCATGTTGGCCGAGGCGAACACGTCGGCCGGCGCACCCTGCTTGATCTGCGCCGCAAGCGCGTTCGAGCCGCCGAAGGAGTACTTCTCGTTCTTGTCGATCGCCGGAAAGACGTTCGTCAGCGAGGCCGCCGCGTACACCGTCACCTGCGCACGGGTCGCCGAGCGCGCCGTGCCGGCCGGCAGCGCGAGCAAGCAGAGGCCGACGACTGTCAGGACGGCGAGGTGACTACGACGGATCGACACGGGTGGAACCCCCTCAGCTCTGGATGATCACGTTGGTGGACTTGACGATGGCGGTCGCGGCCATCCCTTCCTTCAGGCCGAGCTCCTCGACGGCGTCGCGCGTCACGATCGCCACGAGCCGCACCGGGTCGGCGACGACGAGCTCGACCTGGGCCATCAGGCCGTCGACCTGGACGTCGGTCACCGTGGCTCGGAAGCGGTTGCGGGCGGAGATGTGCGTCCCCTGCCCGTCACCGCGCAAGCGGTCGAGCTCCTTCGCAGAGACCACGCGACGGTTGCTCCCGTCGCGCCTCACCCTGATTCGGCCGCTCCGGTCCCACCGGCGGAGCGTGTCGACGCTGATCCCGAGGGCTGCTGCCGCCTCGCTGGCGGTGTACTCCTGCTTCGGCATCGCTAGCTCTCGTACTCGTCCAATGCGTCGGACACCGCCCCCATCTGTAGCGCCGGCGCAAATGCCTTGCCGACCACCGACCGGCCCCCAAGCGCCGCGAGCGCGCCCTCGTGCTGCGCCTCGTTCGCCGCGATCTGGCCGATCGGAAGCCGCAGATCCGGCGTCTCGAGGTTCTCGACCGCCCCGAGGTACGCGCCCACCATCAGGCGCTCCAGCCGTGCCGCGAGCTTGAGGATCGAGGCCTGGCTGCGGAAGCTCCCCTTCGGGTAGGTGAAGTCGATGTCGGCCGAGATGGCCGGTGTCTGGCCGGCCGCGGTCATCTCTGCCGCAAGCTTGGTGTAGTGCGCGGTCTCGTCGGCGCGCATCTTCTTGATCAGGGCCGCCGCACCGTCGTGGCGCAGCTTGCGGCTCGCCAGCGCGTGCGTCTGGAAGTCGATCGCCAGCAACTCGGCGGCGATCAGCAGACGGAGATACGCGAGATCGGCGTCCGGAGGCGCCGCAGCCTCCGCGGTGGTGGCGGCGAAGGCCGAGAACCCCGACGTCGAGACGAGCAACGCCCCGCCGCCGACGGCCCCACGACGCAGCAACTCAGCCCTGCTGACCCCACTTCCCACGATCCGTACGCTCCTTTGCCGATGCAATACCTAGCTGTTGCCGCGCAGCATATACACCGAAAAGCCGACCGATCTTCTTCGCCCGCCTAGGCAGAGTCAGGGCGTGGCCGGATCCGAGCTAGACGGCTCGCCTGGCGCGGTACGCCGCGACGACGAACGGGAGCCGGACTGTGTCGCCGTCACTCACGGACGGATCGGAGTCGAGGATCTGGGCTACCTCCCTGCCGACACGCCTGCGCTCGTCGTCGGGTAGTCGCGCGACGCCGGAGTACGACAGCAGGTGGTCGTCGACCGCCGCGCGCGGCAGCTCGTGCACGTGTTCGAAGATCGCGTGCTCGACGTCCCTGAAGAGGCCACTCGAGGTCAGCTCGCCCGGCCAGTCGCGACTGCGCCACCGCGGCCCGCGCGTGCGCGCCTGCGCCGCATAGACCGCCTCGCCCATCCGGGCGATCGCGGGGTGCCGGTCGTCGCGATGGTTCCAGCCGAACGCGAAGCGGCCGCCTGGCTTCACGACGCGGTGGATCTCCGGCAGGGCGCGGTCGAGCTCGAACCAGTGGAGGCTGGAGCCTGCGACGATGCCGTCGGCCACGCCGTCGCCGAGCGGAATCGACTCCGCCGAGCCCTCCAACCCTTCCAGGCCGAGACCCTGTAGCACCGCGAGCATCCGCGGGTCCGGCTCGACTGCGACGACGCGGGGGACGAGCGCCGCCACCGCGCGCGTCAGCTTGCCGGTGCCGGCGCCGAGCTCGACCACGAGCTTCGCATCCTCGGGCACGAGCCAGCGCGCCGCGTCGTCCGGCCATGCCGGCCGGGCGCGCTCGTACTCGTCCGCATGCGCGCCGAACGTCAGTCGGCGGGGAGCCGTCGCCATGGCAAGAACGTAGTCCGCCGGGTTCCGCTAGCGCGACAGTTCGCGCCGCCGCCGGCGCAGCCGGCCGAGCTTCGTCTCGAGATCGCGCGCGAACTCCTCGAGCGTCGCCTGGCGACCGCGGACGAGCGCGAGCTGGCGCTCGACGTGCGGGATCGCCGCCTCGACGATCCGGAGCCGCTCCTCGTCGGTCGGATCCTCCTCCCACCGTCCCCTCAGCGCGGCTCGCGCCTCCTCTGCCTCGGCGAGCTCGACGAGCTCCTCGAGCGTCAGACCCAAGAGGTCACGGAGCCGGATCAGCTCCTGCAGCCGCGCGACGTCCGCCTCGGCGTACGTCCGGTGCGCGCCCTTCTCCCTTGCCGCGGCCGAGCCGAGCAGCCCGCGCTCCTCGTAGTAGCGGATCGTGCGCGGCGTCACGCCGACCCGCTCGGCGACTTCGCCGATTCGGAGGGCCGTCACGCTCATGCGGCCACCTCCTCGACCGCGATGATGTCGCTGACCTCGATCTCCTGGTGGTGGTACTTGCCGCCGCGGAGGAGCGACGCCACGGCCGCGACCAGACACGCGACGATCGCGAACGCGAACGCATAGATGAGCGCCGTGTGGAACGGACCGGTGATCAGCTGCGGGAAGAAGCTGCGGCCGGTGATCGCGTGTGCCTGTCCGGCCGGCAGCGTGTGCAGGACGTGCGGGCTGAGCAGCGTCTGCATCGGGTTGTAACCGAGGAATGACGCGAAGAGCGTGGCAACCGGCGGCAGATGCGAGACGCGTGCGGCGTCGGCCGCCGGCACGCCGTGCGCCGCGAGGCCGGTCTGCATCGCGTGCGGCAGCCCCGAAGCGAGCCCGACGATCATCAGCGAGAAGAAGATGCCGATCGAGAGCACGCTCGCCGAGTTCTGGAAGGTCGCGAGCATGCCCGCGCCCGCACCGCGCTGCGTCGGCGGCAACGAGTTCATCACGGCTGCGTTGTTCGGCGCCGCGAACAGGCCCATCCCGATCCCGTTCAGCAGCAGGATGAGCGCGAACCAGACGTAGGAGAAGTCCACCGGCAGCACGATCAGGAGGAGGAAGCTGAGGCCGGCCAGGAGCATCCCACCCGTGGCGAAGGGTCGCGCGCCGAACCGGTCGGAGAGCCAGCCGGAGGCGGGGCCGGCGATGAGAAAGCCGGCGATGATCGGGGTCATGTAGATGCCCGCCCAGAGCGGCGTCTGTGAGAAGTCGTAGCCGTGCTGCGGGAGCCAGATCCCCTGCAGCCAGATGATCAGGATGAACTGCAGCCCGCCTCGGCTCAGCGCAGCGAGCAGCATCGCGAGGTTGCCTGCTGCGAACGCGCGCACGCGGAACAGGTCGAGCTGGAACATCGGATCCTCGACGTGCCGCTCGATCACGCAGAACGCGACGAGCAGCGCGAGGCCACCGAGCAGCATCGTGAGCACGAACGGCGAGGTCCAGCCCATCGTGTGCCCGCCGTACGGCTGGATGCCGTAGGTGATGCCGATCATCACGCCGATGAGCCCGAGCGCGAAGGTCGCGTTGCCCCACCAGTCGATGCGTGCGGGCCGTCGCTGGCCGAGCTCGCGGAGCGAGTGATAGCTCCAGACCGTCGCGACGATCCCGACCGGCACCGAGACGAGGAAGATCAGCCGCCACGAGATCGGCGCGAGAACGCCGCCGAGCACGAGCCCGATGAAGGAACCGGCGATGGCGGCGATCGAGTTGACGCCGAGCGCAAGCCCGCGCTCGTTCGCAGGGAACGCATCGGTGAGGATCGCGCTCGAGTTGGCGAAGATGAGCGCGCCTCCGACGCCCTGCCCGATCCGCATCAGGATCAGCCACAGCGCGGCGGCGCTGCCATGCATCCACGTAACCGACAGCAGGATCGAGAAGACGGTGAAGACGGCGAAGCCGAGGTTGAACATCCGTACCCGCCCGTAGATGTCGCCGAGCCGACCGAGGCTGACGAGCAGCACGGCCATCACGACCATGAAGCCCAGGATCAGCCAGAGCAGATAGCTCGTGTTGCCCGGCGCCAGCGGGTTGATCCCGATGCCGCGGAAGATGTCGGGCAGCGCGATGAGCAGGATCGACGCGTTGATCGTGGCCATCAGCATCCCGAGCGTGGTGTTCGAGAGCGCCACCCACTTGTAATCCAGCTTCCGCAAGTGCACCTGCACGTGCGACCTCTTTCCGCGAATCTGACGTTTACGTAAAGATTAGCGGATCTGGACGAGCTTGGCGGGCGCGTGCTCGACCTGAAGCGTCGTGTGCTCGAGGCCGAAGCGGTCGCGCAGCAGCACCTCGAGCTCGCGCCGGATGCCGTGACAGTCCGCCCCCGGCTCGACGAGAACGTGCGCCGACAGGGTCGGGAATTCGGTCGTCACCTCCCAGACATGGAGGTCGTGCACCTCCACCACTCCCGGATACGCCGCCATCGCCCGGCCGATCTCGTCCACGGGCAGGCCCACAGGCGCGATGTCGAGCAGGACGCGGCCCGAGTCGCGCAGGAGTCGCCAGGCCGCGTGCAGCATCAGCGCCGCGACGAACAGTGCCGCCACCGGGTCGGCGCGCACCCAGCCGGTGGTGAGGATGACGGCGCCGGCGACCGCGGTGGCGATGAACGCGTAGAGGTCGTTGAGCACGTGCTGGAAGCTGCCCTCGATGTTGAGCGAGCGCCGGTTCGCGCCCGAGAGCTGCCAGGTCGCGAGCAGGTTCACGCCGATCCCGACCAGCGCGACGACGAGAACCGCGCCGCCCTGCGTGTCGGGCGGCGAGACGAGACGACGGATAGCGCCGTAGACGATCAGGCCGGCCAGCACGAGCAGCGCGGCGCCGTTCGCCTGCGCGGAGAGGATCTCGGAGCGCCAGAGCCCAAACGTGCGATTCCCGCGCGCGGGTTGAGCCGCGAGACGCAGCACGACGAGCGAAAGCGTCAACGCGCCGGCGTCGGTGAGCATGTGCGCCGAGTCGGAGAGGAGCGCGAGCGAGTGCGCGAGGATGCCGACGACTACCTCGGCGACCATGAAGGCGACGATCAGCCCGAGTGCGATCCCGAGCCGGCGCGCGTCCTCGCTCCCGCGATGCGAGTGGTCGTGCACCGACCCATTTTGACAGCAGGCTCTACGCCTGGACTTGCTCGAATACCGTGCCTAATCTAGAATTTAGGCATGGCTCAACTTCCGACGGCCCCCGAGGCCCGCGAACTGACGGCTGCGGTGCAGGACTATGCGAAGGCGATCTACACGCTCGAGTCCCGCGACGACGCCGCCTCGACGACCGACCTCGCGGAGCTGCTCGAGGTCCGCCCCGCTTCGGTCTCGGGGATGCTGCGCAAGCTCGCCGCGCTCGGACTCGTCGAGCACGAGCGTTATCGCGGCGTGCGACTCACCGCGCGCGGCCGCCGGGTCGCCCTCGAGGTGATCCGCCACCACCGGCTCGTCGAGCTGTTCCTCGTCGAGAGCCTCGGCATGACCTGGGACGAGGTTCACGACGAGGCCGAGGTGCTCGAGCACGCGCTCTCGGAGGAGCTCGAGGAGCTGATCGCGACGAAGCTCGGCGACCCGACGGTCGACCCGCACGGCGAGCCGATCCCGAGCCGCGAGCTGAAGCTCGCCGAGACCTCGGCGCTGGCACTGACGGAGCTCGAGCCGGGCGACGCGGCGACCTTCGTCCGGATCTCGGGGGCCGAGCCCGAGATGCTCCGCTTCCTCGGCGAGCGCGGCATCGTGCCGGGCACGAGGCTCGAGCTGATCGAGCGGCAGCCGTTCGACGGCCCGCTCTTCGTCCGCGTCGGCCGCAAGGTGCACCCTCTCGGAGCCGTGCTCGCGCGGGCCATGCACGTGGAAGCCGCGTGACCCCCGCCGAGGCACTCGCAATCGAGGCACGCGAAGCGGGGATCACACCGCTCGAGGCGCTGCTCCGCCGCGGCCGGTTGCGCGCGACGCTGACGATGCTCGGGCCTGCCTTCGTCGCGGCGATCGCCTACGTGGATCCGGGCAACTTCGCCACCAACATCGCGGGCGGCGCCCGCTTCGGCTACCTCCTGCTCTGGGTCGTGCTCGCGGCGAACCTGATGGCGATGCTGATCCAGTACCTGTCGGCCAAGCTCGGCATCGTCACCGACCGCAACCTGCCCGAGAGCTTCCGCGCGCACTACCCGCGCTGGATGTCCTGGGGAATGTGGGTGCAGGCGGAGATCATCTCGATGTCGACCGACATCGCCGAGTTTCTCGGCGCAGCGCTCGGGCTGAACCTGCTCTTCCACGTCCCGCTCTTCATCGCCGGCGTGATGACCGGCTTCATCGCCTTCGGCCTCCTCGAGCTGCGCCGTCGCGGCTTCCGCCCGTTCGAGCTCGCGATCACGGCGCTGCTCGGGATCATCTTCCTCGGTTTCCTCTACGAGAACTTGAAGGTCGGCCCCTCGGCGCACGACAGCATCCAGAGCTTCCTGCCGCCTCGGCTCGGCTCGACCGAGGCCCTGTACCTCGCGGTCGGAATCATCGGCGCGACGGTCATGCCGCACGCCATCTATCTCCACTCCGCGCTCACCAAGGGCCGCATGCCCGTCCACAACGACGCCGAGCGCTCCCGCGTGCTTCGGTTCGAGCGCACCGACGTGATCATCGCCCTCGGCCTCGCCGGGCTGATCAACCTGACCATGCTGGCGGTCGCCGCCAAGCTCTTCCACAGCGCCGGTCTGACGGGGGTCGACACGATCCCGGGCGCGCACACCGAATTCGGGAACCTCGTCGGTGGAGGCGCCGCGCTCGCCTTTGCGATCGCCCTCTTTGCGTCCGGAGCTTCCTCATCGAGCGTCGGCACGTACGCCGGACAGGTCGTCATGGCCGGCTTCATCAACGTCAACATCTCCCTCTACATCCGGCGGATCGTGACGATGGTCCCCGCCCTCGTGGTCCTCGCCGTCGGCGTCAGCCCCACCAGCGCGCTGGTCCTCAGCCAGGTCGTGCTGTCATTCGGGATCCCGTTCGCGCTCATCCCGCTCGTGATGCTCACGAGCCGGCGTGACGTGATGGGCGTCCACGTCAACAGGCGGCTCACCACGTCGACCGCGTGGACGCTCGCCGCCCTGATCACCGGGCTCAATGTCTTCCTGCTCACGCAGGCCGCCGGGCTGGGCTAGCGCGGGCTGGGCTAGCGCTTCTTCCCCTTGCTGACCGTGAGCCGGACCTTCGAGCCGGCGGCGAGCCTCGTCTTCGGGCGCGGCTTCTGGGAGATCACCTTTCCGGACTTGACCTTCGCCGAGAAGGCTCTCCTGATCTTCCCGACCCTGCAGCGCGCGTTCCGGATCGCGCTCTTGGCGGCGGTGAGCCGCTTGCCGGTCACCTTGGGAACCACGCAGCGCGGCTCGGACGCGAAGGTCGCCGTCGCCGAGCTGTCGGCCGTCAGGTTGATCGTGCACGCCCCGGCGCCGGAGCACGCTCCCGACCATCCGGTAAAGGTCGATCCGGCGGCCGGGCTTTCGGTCAGCGTGAGCGCCGCACCGTCGGGAAATGGATGCGAACAGGCCGAGCCGCAGTCGATTCCCGCCGGGCTCGAGGTCACTACGCCCCGTCCGCTCCCGGACGTGGCAACCGTCAACGTCTTTGGGCAGAGGGTGGCGGCTCCGACGCTGACGGCGACGGGCGCCGACGCGATCCCGTTCGCGATCACGCGGAGATCCGACGCTCCCTGGGGGATGCAGGCGGGAAGCGCGAACTTCGACGAGGAGGCGGCTCCGGGCGCGATCGACCTGTTCGTCATCCCGAATGTGCGGGCGTACGTGACGGTCTCGGTCGCCATGTGGGTGATCTGGACGAGCGGGTAGTCCGTGCTCTCCTGGTAGTCGTCCCCGAACGCGGCGCCCTCGGACAGGCCGTTGAGCTGCGTGCCCGAGACCGTGTAGGTCTGGCCGGCCGCGAGCGCGCTCGGCACGGACATGATCTTGGGCGCCCAGGCTGCGTTCGGCGGGCCGCCGTCGCTGTAGAGCTCGAGGCTCGTCGGGCCCTCGCGGTAGCTGAAGAGCACCTGGCCCGTCGGCAGCAGCAGCATGTAGCCGTAATTGGACGCCTCACCCGCGGCGCCGGCGTCATCCGCGATCTGCGTGACGCTCGTCCCGTTGAAGAGGAAGAAGTGAGTCGGCGGCACGCCCACGCCCGGACTCGCGTTGAACAGCACCTTTCCGTCGGGCAGGAGAGCGGACGAGGCGTCGGCGGCCACAAACTGCTTGCCCCCGATCACCGGCATGGCCGGCCCGCCCGACCACGTACCGAAGAGGGGGTTGTAGAGCGCGGTCGCCCCGGTCGCGCCCTCCACGAACACCCGCCCGTCGTACATCCCGAGCTGCGGACCGATCTCTCCCGCGTTGACGCCGGCGCAGGGAATCAGCGCCGCCGGTGTCAGGCCGGCGCTCGTCCACATGCCGCTCGCCGGGTCGTAGATCTCGGCGTTCCGCGTCGTGCACGAGTCCGGCTTGGCGTCGACCGTCAGCACCTTGCCGTTCGGCAGCAGCGTGAACCCCTCCTCGCCGTTGCCGTCGGCCTTTCCCGCGCCGGTCGTCGTCCACGTGAGGTTCGAGGCGTCGAGGATCGCTTGGTCTTTCGTGCCGGAGAATCCGGACGCACCGAGCAGGAAGCTGCCGTCGGCCAGCACGACGGCAGGCGCATCGCCGATGCGCGACCAGTTGCCCGTCCCCCCGTCCGGCGGTGCGACCTTCGTCCACGTGTTCACCACCGGGTCGTAGATCGCACCCTGGTTCGTCCACGCCTCGTCGCCGTTGTTGTACTCCCCCCCACGAGGATGAAGCGGCCGTCGGGGAGCATGGCGTCGGCTGCGTACAGAGGGGCGTACCCGGAGGGCAACGAGGCAGCCTGGGTCCACGTTCCGTCGGAGTAGCTGCCGTGCGCGTCCGGCGTCAGCAGCCACCAATTCCCGGTGCCGCTCGCCATGGCGCCGTTGTCCTGCACCAGGACCCGCCCGTCGCTCAGGAGGAACGGGACGCCCGGGTTGAACGGCGGGGGGTTCGTAAGCTGCTGCCACCCCGAGGCGGCGTGGGCGGGAGCCGTGAACAGCATCGAGACCACGATGCCGGCGAGCACAACGTGTCTGCGCCCGGCCCGCACCGAAGGGTTCTACTACAGGTCGGGACGCGACTACAAATGCCGCGACCCGGCGATCACGCCGGTGTCGAAGCCCATCCAGTGCATGCGGCCGAGCAGCCGCGCGTGCTCGATCTTGAGGCAGCGGTCCATGACCACGTCGAGCCCGCCCTCTTGCGCGAGTCGCGCGCCCTCGGGGCTGATCACGCCGAACTGCAGCCACAGAGCTCCCGCCCCGACCTCGGCCGCTTCGCTCGCGATGTCGGGAACCGCCACGGGGTCACGGAACACGTCGACGACGTCGATGTGCTCGGGCACTTCGTGCAGGCTCGGGTAGACCTGCTCCCCGAGAATGCGTTCCTCGTTCGGATTCACGGGGATGACGTGGTAACCGTGCCGCTGCAGGTAGTAGCCCACGAAGTTGCTCGCGCGCAGCTCGCTCGCCGAGAGCCCGACGATCGCCACGGTGCGCGCGTTGTGCACGATCTCCCGGATCGTGCGCCGGTCCTGGAACTCGTTCACGCCGTGACGACCGAGCCGCGCGCAGCCTGTAGCCCGCGCTCGAGATCCCATACGAGGTCGTCGACGTCCTCGAGCCCGACCGAGAGTCGTACGGTCCCGGGCGCGACTCCGGACGCGGCCAGCTCATCGTCCGACAGTTGGCGATGCGTCGTCGACGCCGGATGGATGACGAGGCTCTTCGTGTCGCCGACATTGGCGAGATGGCTCCAGAGCGAGAGCGCCTCGATGAAGCGGCGCCCGCCTTCGCGCCCGCTGTCGAGGTCGAACGAGAAGACGGAGCCCGCACCGTCCGGCAGGTAGCGGTCGACGAGCGGGCGGTACGGGCTGTCGGGAAGGGCCGGGTGCCGTACCGCACCGACGCCGTCGCGGCCGCGCAGCCACTCGGCCACGCCGAGCGCGTTCGCGACGTGGCGGTCCATGCGCACCGGCAGCGACTCCATCCCCAGCAGCAGCAGGAATGCATTGAACGGGGCCAGCACGGCGCCGAAGTCGCGCAGCGTCTCGGCCCGCAGCTTCATCAGGAGCCCGTAGACACCGAACGTCTCGTGGAACTTGAGCCCGTGGTACGCGGTCGACGGCTCGGCGATCGAGGGAAAGCGTCCGTTCGACCAGTCGAACGTGCCGGAGTCGACGACGGCGCCCGCGATCGTCGTCCCGTTCCCCGCGATGAACTTCGTGGCGGAGTGGACGATCAGGTCGGCGCCCCACTCGAACGGCCGGCACAGGTACGGGGTCGCGAACGTGTTGTCGACGACGAGCGGCGCGCCGACCTCGTGCGCGACCGCCGCGGCGAGCGAGATGTCGAGGACGTTGCCGCCCGGGTTCGCGATCGTCTCGGCGAAGAGCGCCTTCGTCTCGGCCGTCACGGTGCGGCGCCAGCCGTCGGGGTCGTCCATGTCGACCCAGTCCACGGTGATCTGGAGCTTGCGGGCGAGGTGGTTGAGCTGCGCGGTCGAGCCCCCGTAGAGCGCCTTGGCGACTGCGATCCGGTCGCCCGGCTCGAGCAGCGCGAAGAAGAGCGCGGCCTGCGCGGCGAGACCGCTGGCAAAGGCGACGGCGCCCGCGCCGCCCTCGAGGTTTGCGAGCCGCTCCTCGAACGCGGCAACGGTCGGATTCATGATCCGGCTGTAGACGTTGCCGTACTCCTGGAGGTTGAAGTACGCCGACGCCGACTCCGTGTCCTCGAACACGAATCCCGCGGTCTGGTAGATCGGCGTGGCGCTCGCGCCGGTGTACGGATCGGGCCGCTGCCCGGCATGCACGGCACGGGTGTTGAACCCGAAGTCGTGCGGCGCTTCGTCCATCGAGTCAGCGTACCCGCGAGGTGAGTACCTGCTCGATGGCCTGATCGAGATCGACTCGCGCGCCGGCCGCCTTCGCGCGTGCGAGTGTCGCGGGGTCGAGAACGCCGGCGAGCGTCTCCCAGCAGCTCCGGGCACGCTTCTCCTCGGGCGTCGGTCTGACGATCCCACGCGACTCGTAGGCGGCATCGGCTGAGGCGAGAAGCTCCGCGGCGTAGGCGGGCTCCGAGCCGACGTAGGCGAAGGCAAGTTCGGTCAGCGCTTCGACGAGGTTGATCGGGCGTCCGACCTCGCGCCCCATGTCGAGTCCACGGAGCAGGAGCTCGATCGCGCGCTCGTGCTCGCCCCCGAGGTTCGCCTCCAGGCCGAGCATGCCGAGCGCTGCGACGGTCGCGACGGGATAGCCGAGCTCGTTGCAGAGCTGGAGCGCTTCCTCGAGGACCGCACGCGCCGCCGGCAGGTCGCCCGCACGCATCGCCGCCCACCCGGTGTTGATCAGCGTGTTGACGAGCGCACGGGCGTCGCCGATGCGCCGCGCGAGCGCCAGGGCACGTTCGAGCAGCGTCCGCGCCGCCGGGAAGTCGCCCGCCTCGACCCGCGAGCCGGCGAGCAGCGCGAGTGCCAGCCGCTCGACCCAGAGGTCGTGCGCAGACCGCGCGAGCTCCAGCGCCTCGAGCTTGAACTTCTCGGACTGCTCGACGTCCCCGGCGGCGGTGCTCAGCCACCCGAGTTGGGTGAGCGCGAACGCCGCGTCCGCGTCGAGGTCCAGCCTGCGTGCGGCTTCGACCGCACGTGCGAAGACCACCGGCGCCTCCTCGTACTCGCCCGCGTCGATGAGCTGGCGCCCTTCGACGATCAGCGCACCGACACGCGCGGGCGTGTCCTCGCCTTCCGCCTCCGGCAGCGTCTGCTCGAGCCACTCCCTGATCTCGCGCCCGCGCGCCGCCATCTCCCAGTAGCGACGGAGCGCCGACGTGAGACGGAATCCGACCTCGACGTCGTACGCCGACGCGTAGGCGAGGACCGCGCTCAGGTTCTCGTGGTCATCCGAGAGCCGGTCGACCGCGCGCGGAGCCTCAGGCCCCGTCAGCCTCGGCGTGAGGCTCTCGGCGAGCTGGACGAAGAACGCGGCGTGCCGCGTCCGCGTCGTCTCCCCGTCGTCGGGATCGAGCCGCTCGCCCGCGTACTCGCGAACCGGCACGAGCATGCGAAACCTCGGCGGCCCCCAGGCCGGCTGCTCGCGTAGCAGCAGGCCGCAGTCGAGGAGCGCGGCGAAGGGATCGAGTGCCACGCCGCACACTGCCTCGACGGCCTCGAGCGTGAACCCTCCGGCGAAGACCGAGAGGCGGGCGAACAGCGTCTGCTGTTCCTGCGTCAGGAGCTGATGACTCCAGTCGATCGTCGCCCGCAGGGTCTGCTGTCTCGGAGGCAGGTCGGCCTGGCCGCCCGCGAGGACGTCGAGCGGCCGCTCGAGTCGCGCGAGGATCTCCTCGGCGCTGAGCAGCTTCACGCGCGCAGCCGCCAGCTCGAGGGAGAGCGGCATCCCGTCGAGCGCGTTGCAGATCCCGACGAGGGCCTGCGCGTTCGCGCCCGAGAGCTGGAACTGCGGATCGACGGCGCGTGCCCGCGCCGTGAACACGGCGATCGAATCGTTCCGGCGGATCACGCCGAGGTCGTCGCCGGGCGACGGGACCGGCAGCGGAGGTACCGGGTACTCGTGCTCGCCCGAGAGCCGGAGAGGCACCCGGCTCGTGACGAGGAGCCGAAGCCGAGGCGCCGCCTGCAGCAGCGTGTCGAGGACGGGCGCCGCGCCGACGAGCCGCTCGAAGTTGTCGAGGACGACGAGCGCCTCCCGCGTCCGCAGCTCGCGGGCGAGCGTCTCGAGCGTGTCCTCACCGGGCTGCTCGCCGATGTCGAGAGCCGAGGCGATCGCCGAGCCGAGCGAGGCCGGGGTCGATCGTCGCCTGCAGATCGACGAAGAACGCCCCGTCCGCGAGCTCCGTCCCGTACTCGGCTGCCGCTGCGATGGCGACCCGGGTCTTGCCCACGCCTCCCGGCCCCGTGAGCGTGAGCAGCGAGACGTGGGGCTCACGCAGCAACGAGCACACCGCGGCGACCTCGAGGCCGCGCCCGACGAGTCGCGTGGCCGGGGTCGGGAGCCGGAGACCGCCCTCGGCCGCCGCAGGCAGCAGCGACGGATCCTGGCGGAGGATGGCGCGCTCGAGCTCGCGCAGCTCCGGGCTCGGCTCGATACCCAATTCGTCGCCGAGCGTCCGTCGCGTCGCCTGGAACGCCGCGAGGGCGTCCGCTTGTCTGCCCGCGCGGTAGAGCGCCAGCATGAGCTGAGCCCGCACTCGCTCCCGGTAGGGATGCTCGGCGATCAGCTTCTCGAGCTCCACGACGAGACCGTCGGAGCGGCCGAGCGCAAGCCACGCGTCGATTCGGAGCTCGTGCGCCGCGTGCCGGCGCTCGCGGAGGACTGCCCGCTCGGCCTCGACCGACTCGAACGAGAGATCGCCGAGAGGCTCGCCCCGCCACAGCGAGAGTGCCTCGGTCAGCCGCTCCGCTGCGAGGTCCGCGGTTCCCTTCTCGAGGGCCGCACGACCATCGGACACGAGTCGGTCGAAGCGATGGAGGTCGAGCTCCCCCGAGCCGACCGTCAGCAGGTAGCCGGAGCCGCGCGTCTCGATTCGGTCGCTGCCGAGCTGCTTCCGCAGGCCGTGCACGTAGACCTGCAGCGAGCCGTGCGCGCTCGGCGGCGGGTCTTCTCCCCAGAGGAAGTCGATGGCGCGCTCAGGCGAGACGACTTCGTTGGCGTGCAGGAGCAGAAACGCGCACAGGCAGCGCTGCTTCGGAGCCCCGAGCGGCACCGCACGACCGTCGATCTCGGCCTCGACCGGTCCCAGCAGCCGGAACGTTGTCACTTTCGCGAGTTAAGCACCGGCTTCCGAACGGGTAAAGAGCCGAGCCTGCCGCGCTCGGCTATCGCTCGCGATAGACGATGCGCCCGCGGCTCAGGTCGTACGGGGAGAGCTCGATCTTGATCCGATCGCCTGGATTGATCCGGATCCGGTACCTGCGCATCCGACCCGATGTGTAGCCGAGTGTCTCGTGACCGTTGTCCAGCACGACTCGGTGCATGCCGCTGCGAAACGACTCGACCACCGCACCTTCGACCTCGATTTTCTGTTCTTTCTCCGCCATGAGCCTCCGAATCTCCCTCGCGCCCGCGCGTGAAGGCAAGAGTTGGGCAAAGTCCCGGCGCCGAACGCGCCGTCGAGACGAAAAACCCCGCCTGAAGCGGGGCTTTTCAGTAGCGGGGGCAGGATTTGAACCTGCGACCTCCGGGTTATGAGCCCGGCGAGCTACCTGACTGCTCCACCCCGCGTCGCGGCCCCGATTGTAGCACCCCGGTTACGCTGACCCCATGTGGGATTGGGCGATCTGGGCCGCGCTGATCGTCGTCGCGCTCGCGGGATTCGCGGCTCTGGCGCTGCTCGCGGTGCGCGTACGGGATGTCTGGCGCAGCTTCGAGGAGGCGCGCCGAACGATGATCCGCGGGCTCGAGGATCTCGCCGCAAGCGCCGAGGCCGTTGCCGAGAAAGCCGCGGCTGCGGACGACACCGTCGAGCTGGAGGAGACCCTCGGCCGCCTACACGTCTCGCTCGCCCGGCTCGCCGTCCTCGGCGCAGCCCTCGACGAGGCCCGCGTCACCTTCCGGCCGGCCGTCGCCTTCCTTCCTCGCAGATGATCGTCGGGGCGCTCGATCTCGGAACGAACACGACGCGGCTGCTCGTGGCGGACGTCGACGACGGCCGCGTCGAGGAGCTGCATCGCGAGACGCGGATCACGCGCCTCGGTGAGGGGGTCGACGCGCGCCGTCGCCTCCTCCCCCTCCCCATCGCCCGCGTCCGCAACGTCCTCTCCGACTACCGCCGTACCGCCGAGTCGCTCGGCGCCGAGCGGACGCTGCTCGTCGCGACGAGCGCGGTCCGTGACGCGGAGAACGGCGAGGCGTTCCTCGGCGAGATCGAATGGAGCTACGGCTTCGCCACCCGGCTGCTCTCGGGCGACGAAGAGGCGGCGCTCACCCGGCGCGGCGTCGGCGACCTCGCGGCCGAGACGCTGCTCGTCGACATCGGCGGCGGCTCGACCGAGCTCGTGCTGGGCGACTTCCACACCAGCCTGCCCATGGGTTCCGGCCGCTTCACCGAGCGCCACGGCGAGGACGTTCCGGCGCTCGAGGAGGCTGCGCGGGCGCTCCTGCCCGAGCTCGAGCCGCGGGATGCAGTCGGCGTGGCGGCGACGATCACCACCCTGGCCGCACTCGACCTCGGCCTCGAGCAATACGACCGCGAGCGGGTGGACGGGTATCTCCTCGCGCGCGATGGCGCGCGCGTGCAGCTCGAGCGGCTCGCGGCGCTGCCGCTCGAGGAGCGGCGCAGGGTGCCGGCGCTCGACCCCGAGCGCGCGCCGGTTATCGTCGCCGGCGCGGCGATCCTCGTCGCGATCCTCGACGCCTACGACCTACCGGGGATCCGCGCGAGCGAGCGCGACATCCTGGACGGAGCGGCGCTCGCGGCGGCCGAGCTGCCGGAGCCGGAAGAGGGCGCAGCGCCTCCCGGCGCCTACACCTGCTGCTGAAGCCTCAGGCCGGGCAGCCGAGCGAATGTCCCGCCTGATTGCGTTCGACAGTGGCGCCGCCGGGTGGTTGTCCTGAACGGTCAGGTCGTGGGCAACGGTCGTGTCGACGACGACGACAGCGCCGCTCGATCCCTGCACGGCCGGGTCGTGTCCGACCTGGTCTCTGACCGAGGTCTGCTCAGAGTACGAGCGCGCCTGACTCGGTCTCGTCCTCGGGCTGCTCGTCCTCGGCGAGCCGGCGCTGGACGACCGCGCGCGACAGGACGCCGACGAGGCGCCCGTCCTGCTCCACGACGGGCACGCGTTCCAGATCCTGCTCCTCGAGGAAGCGGAAGGCCCCGTCGAGGTCGAGGCCGGCGTCGAGTATGAAGTTCGGCGGCTCGGCGATCTCCCGGAGCGCGACCGCACCGGGTTCGCGGCCCGCCGCGACGACCTCGCGGACGAGCGTCTTCCGGGTCACGACCCCGAGCAGTCGCCCACCGTCCTCCGTGACGAAGATCGCCCGCACGTCGCCGCTGCCGGCAAGGCAGCGGCCCGCGTCCTGCGCGTTCGCCGTGGCGGCGAGCGTCGTCGGCTCGGGCACCATCGCGTCGCGAACAGTCTCTCCGGACATTGTCGACATTCTCGCTCTACGGAAAGATCCCGCGCGCCTCGAGGGCAGCGGCGACCTCGCGAATCGCCGCGACCATCGCCGCCTGGCGCAGTGTGATCCCCTTCTCGCCGGAGATCGAGTACACACGATCGAAGGCGTCGCTCATCTTGTCGGCGAGCTTGAGCCGGATCTCGTCCCTGTCCCAGAACAGCCGGCCGAGGTCCTGCACCCACTCGAAGTACGAGACGGTGACGCCGCCGGCGTTCGTGAGGATGTCGGGCACGACAGGGATCCCGCGCTCGCCGAGGATCTCGTCGGCCTCGATCGTGGTGGGGCCATTCGCGCCTTCCACGACGAGCGACGCGTGGACGCGGTCGGCGTTCGCGCTCGTGAGCTGGTCCTCTCGGGCTGCGAGGACGAGGATGTCGCATGGCAGCTCGAGGAGTTGTTCGTTCGTGATCCGCTCGCAGCGGTCGTAGCCGGCAAGCGAGCCGTGCTCCGCGACGTAGGCGTGCAGGGCGGGGACGTCGAGCCCGGCCTCGGCGTGGACGCCACCCGAGAGGTCCGAGACGGCGGTGACTCGCGCGCCGCGCTCGTGCAGCTCCGACGCAGCCACTCCGCCGACGTTCCCGAAGCCCTGAACGACGCAGGAGTGCCCTGCGAGCTCGAAGCCGAGCCGCCGGGCAGCCTGCTCCGCGACCATCACCACGCCGGCGCCGGTCGCCTCGCGGCGGAAGACGGAGCCGCCGATCGAGATCGGCTTGCCGGTCACGACCTCGGGCACGGCGTAACCGCTCTGCATCGAGTACGTGTCCATCATCCAGGCCATCGTCTGCTCGTTGGTGGCCATGTCGGGCGCGGGGATGTCGGTCTGCGGGCCGATCTCGCGGATGAGCTCGGAGGTGAAGCGCCGCGTGAGCTTCTCGAGCTCGCGGAGCGAAAGCGCGTGTGGATCGCAACGGATGCCGCCCTTCGCACCGCCGTACGGAAGCCGTAGGAGCGCGCACTTCCATGTCATCCAGGTCGCGAGGGCCGCGCACTCGCCCAGCGAGACCTCCGGGTCATAGCGCATGCCGCCCTTGGTGGGGCCGAGCACCGTCGAATGCTGCACGCGGTAGCCGGGGAAGATCTCGATCGAGCCGTCGTCACGGTGTAGCGGAACGCTGACGATGACCGCGCGCTCCGGGAAGCTGAGGCGCTCGGCGACATTGTCCGAGACGTTCGCGTAGGGGAGCGCCTGCTCGTACTGGGTACGCGCCATGCGGAACAGCGGCGTCTCCCACTCGAGGACCGGCTCCGCCTTGGACGCATCCAGCTCGGACACGGGCCGGAGTGTACGGTCGGCGCTCACTCGATCGTTCTGCCTGGGGCCACCCCGCGCCTCCACCCGCACTCGAGTCTAACGGGGAATCGCTTGCGTGTCCGTGACGGGATCGTCAGGAGATGCTGACGGCTCGACCTCGTCGGAAGCCGCAGAGCGGAGGATGCTTTGCCCCTCCATCTCGGCGGGAACCGGCTCGCCGAGGAGCTCGAGAAGCGTCGGCGCGACGTCGTGCAGCGCGCGCTCCGGCCCCTGCCCCGCCGGTACGCCGTCCGCCACGAGCAGGTACAGCCCTTCGTGCGCATGGTTCGCGTCGTCCGGGCCGGTGTCGTTCTCGAATACGTGCACCGTCCCGGTGCCGACCAGGCCGACGCTCCTCCAGTAGAGGTCGCCGAAGTAGACGAGCAGGTCCGGCGCGATCCCGCGCGCCTCCGCGTACAGCTCCTCCGGCCGGTGCGCCACCGTGCCGATCGGCCGGCCCTGGTCGTCGCCCAGCGCCTCGAGCTTCTCCTTCAACTCGTCGCGGACACGTTCGTAGTCGGCGGCAGCGACGATCCCCTCCGGCTCTCGCCCCTCGACATTGACGAAGAGGCGACAGTAGTAGCCGCCCTCGCCCCACGCGACCGTGCGCGACCAGTCGATGAGGTCGGGCGTGAGCCGCGTCGGCCCGGTCGGCTCCTCGCGCAGCACGAGGTACCCCTCTCGCCGGAGCCACTCGTTGACGCAGATCCCGCCGTCCATCCGCTTCGCGCCGTGGTCGGAGACGATCAGTACGGCCGTCTCGGGGTCCGCGAACCGCAGCAGACTCGCGATCTTCGAGTCGAGCCGCTTGTAATAGTCGAGCATCGCATGTTCATAGGGATTGCCGGCCTCGAACAGCCGGTGCTCGGGGTCGGTGAAGCGCCAGAAACCGTGGTGGATGCGGTCGGTTCCCATCTCGACCATGAAGAACATGTCCCAAGGCCGCGTCTCCAGCAGGTGCTCGGCGAGGCGGAACCGCTTCTCGGTCATCTCCTCGATCTGGTCGAGCAGGCGGTCCTTCTCCTCTGAGCGGAAGTTCTCGACGTCGACGAGATAGTGACCGACGACCTGTTCGATCTCGTCCTTCAGCTCGGGCGGATACGTGTAGCGGCTCGTCCGCGTGTCGGGAGTCAGGAAGCAGGACACCATCGCGCCGTTGACCCGGCTCGGCGGGTAGGTCTGCGGCACGCCGAGCGCGATCACGTCGCGCTGCCTCGCCGACAGGATGTCCCACACCCGCGGCACCTTCACCGCGCGGGAGTCGGCGAATACCAGCTGGTCGTACGAGTGGTCCTTCCGGTTGCGGAAGCCGTAGAAGCCGAGGGAGCCCGGGCTCCGCGACGACGTCATCACCGACCACGCCGGCACGGTGATCGGCGGGTCGCAGGAGCGGAGCACGCCGAACGAGCCCCGCTCGGTGAGCGAACGGATGGTCGGTAGCTCCGGCAGCCAGCGGTCGAAGACGAACTGGGGCGCGGCGCAGTCGAGTCCGATCACGAGGACCTTCTTGGCCATCAGGCAAGGCTAGTCGCGCGGTAGTCCGAGCCGTTCCGCTGCGAGACCCGCCAGCTCTCCGGCCGAGAGGCAGACGCCGCCGCGCTCCCGCACGGCCTCGATGAGCTCGAAGTAGAGCCGGTCCCAGCCCCGCGCGCTCGGCCCGTCGAACCGCTCGGGGTGCCAGAGGATCGAGAAGGCGCCGCCGCGCTCGGCCGCCCAGTCGAGCAGTGCGAGCACGCGCGGCTTCGCCTCGGCCGCCGTGAGATCCTCGTACCGCTCCTCGGCGAGCGTCGCGTCCATCACGGCGAGCGGCAGCTCGACGAGGTCGGCCGGACGGTCGTGCTCGAAGTCCCACGGACGGAACGGATGCGCGATCCCGGCGCGGAAGCCGAGCGCATCGGGGAAGCCGAGTGAGGTGTCGTACCGGAACCCGATGCTCCCGAGCGGCGCGAGGTTGCGGTGCGGATCGACGCGCAGGTAGTGGTAACGCTGCCCGATGAGCGGGCCGTCGAGCTGCGCCAGAGCCACCCGCTCGCGTGCGAGGCGGTCGAGGTCCTCGGCCGCAAGGTAGCTGCCGTGGAGGCCGACCTCCGCGCCGACCTCGAGCAGCGTCTCGACGAGACGCGGACGGAGCCGGTCGTACGCCTCGGGCGCGGCGCCGTCGGCCCGGTGCCCGTGCCCCGCCATGAGGAAGAAGGTCGACCGGGCATCGAGCGCCCGCTCCTCCGCGGCGACCTCGGCGAAACGCCAGTTGGGATCCGTGCCGCGCAGCTTGTGGAGCGGCACCAGTGCCAGCCCGCGTGCCTCGTGCGCGGCCGGTCCCGGGCGACCCGCGAGGGCGTGGCTCTTCAGCCGGGCGGCGGCGCCGAGGACTCCGATCCTCGTCCAGCGCCACGGCACGTCGACGTCGTGCGTCAGCGCGACGGCGAATCGAGCGCCGCGGTAGCGGGGCGGCTCGACGCCGAGCTCCCGGCGGAGCCGTTCGAGCGGCGGGTCGAGCGGGTCGAGACAAGAGGACGCGGCGAGGAAGCGTCCGTGCCGGTCGCGCTCGGCTCCCCGCTCCTCGACCCGCGCGAGGTGGAAGAAACCGGCCGCGAGCAGGTCTTCTTCGGGCAACTCGCCGCGCTCGACCGCCTCCCACGCCTCGGGCCGGTATGAGACGTCCTCACCGACCCGGAGACCAGGCGCGCCAAGCATGTCGAGCACCCAGCCGGCACGACGCTCGTCCCGCTCGGGAATGGGCTTCGCGCCCGGCATCGCCGCCACTCTACGTACCATCGAGGTTCGTGACAGACGAGGCGCAGCAGCAGCCGGCCGGTCCGCGGTCCATGGGCTCCAGGCTGTTCGAGCTCAGCCGCCACACCGCGATCTACGGCATCGGGGGGCTCGTCTCGCGCTTCCTTGCGGTGCTCATGCTGCCGCTCTACACGAGCTACGTCTCGGTCGGGGATTACGGCCGGATCGAGCTCCTCATGTCCGTGATGGCCGTGGCGGTGGTCGTGATTCGGGGCGGCGCCAACTTCGGCTTCATCCGCTTCTACTTCCTGGACAAGGAGCCCGAATACCGGCGCCGGCTGATCCGCACGGTCTTCTGGGCGCAGATGACGTATTCGACGCTCGCGCTGGCCCTGTGCGTCATCTTCGCCTCCGAGATCTCGACCTGGCTGAACCTGAACTGGCGTCCCGGGGCTCATCTGCAGGGCAGCGGCACGAGCCTCGTGATCGCCACCGCCGTCCTGCTCTGGGTGAACGTCAACTACGCCCAGATGACGAACCTGTTCCGCGCCGAGCAGCGGTCGGTCGCCTTCTCCATCGCGACGCTCCTCAACATCGGCATCACCGTCCCCCTCACGGTGATCCTCGTCGTCGTCTACAGGGAAGGCCCCCTCGGGATCATCGTCGGCAACCTCAGCGGCACGCTGGTCGTCTTCATTGCGCTGTTGGGCTACCGCCGCGAGCAGCTCGGCCTTCAGTTCGACCGCAGACTTCTGCATACGCTCAACCGCTTCGGGATCCCGCTGATGGCGGCCGCGCTCGCGATGTGGGTGACGAACTTCGGCGACCGCTTCATGCTGACCAAGCTCCTGCACGGCTCGTACGCGCTCCACCAGCTCGGGCAGTACTCCGTCGCGTACAAGATCAGCTCGGCGATGGTGCTCCTCTTCACCGCCTTCCAGGTCGCCTGGCCCGCGTTCGCCTACTCGATCGAGGACGAGAACGAGGCGAAGCGCGCCTATTCCTACGTCCTCACGTACCTGATGTTCATCGCGGCCTGGGCGGCGGTAGGCCTGAGCCTCTTCGCGCCGTGGATCGTCCGCCTGCTGGCGCGCAAGCCCGGTTACTGGCCGGCCGCGGAAGCCGTCCCGGCTCTCGCCTACGCGAGCGTCTTCTTCGCCGGCTTCATCGTCGTCACGATCGCCACCGGCCGCGCGCGCCAGACGAAGTTCAACTGGATCGCGGCAACGGCGGCCGCGATCCTCAACTTCACGCTCAATCTCTGGCTGATCCCGGCCTACGGGATGCTCGGCGCGGCGTACGCCACCCTCGCCGCCTACATCCTCCTCATGGTCTTGCGGACGTGGAACGCCCAGCGCGTCTACCCCGTCCGGTACCAGTGGCGGCGGGTGGTCGTCCTCCTCCTGGTGGCCGGCGTCTTGACCGGAATCGGCAAGGGGATGCCGCATTCGCTCGCGCTCGCATTCGTCCTGACGGCCGCCTATCCGCTCGTGCTCGCGCCGCTCGGCTTCTACCTGCCGGCCGAACGCAAGCGGCTGAGACGGCTTCTGCCAGCCCATAACTAGACTCGCGCGGATGTCTGGGAGGGGCACTGCGGTGGTCGTCGAGGTCGCATGGGTGAACGGCCTCGCGGCGATCCGTTCCCTCGGGCGGAAGGGCCTGCGCGTGCTGGCGGTCGACAACCGGGCGTTCGCGCTCGGTTTTCGGTCGCGGTACGCGGAGGCGCGCCTCGCTCCCGATCCCCTCGATGACGAGGCCGGGTTCATCGGCGCTCTCCGGGCGATCGCGGAGGAAACCGACGACGTCCTGCCCATCTTCCCCACCCACGACGAGCACCTGAACGCGATCGCGCGCCACGCAGCCGAGCTAGGCGAGCCCTACCGCTTCCCGTTTCCCGCCTGGGAGGTGCTGAAGCAGATCCAGAGCAAGCGCCACCAGCTCGAGACTGCGGAGGCCGCGGGCGTCCCGGTGCCGCGCACCTTCTACCCGGCCTCGGCCGAGGAGGCGCGCGCGGCGGGTAACGAAGTCGGCTTCCCGCTGATCGTCAAGCCGTCAGCGAACGTCGGCTTCCGGCGGAGCCATAAGCGTCAGCTCTTCCGCTGCGAGACGCCGGCCGAGCTCGACCGCGCGTACGAGCTCGCGGCTCCCCACGAGCCGATGGTGCAGGAGCTGATCCCGAGCGGCCCCGAGGAGATGTACACGCTCGGCAGCTACCTCGACCGCGACGGCGAGGCGCTCGGGCTCTTCTCCGGACACAAGCTGAGCCAGACCCGCGGCTACATGGGCAGCGCCCGCGCGGGCGAGGCGCTCTGGGTGGAGGAGGTCGTCGAGCAGGGTCTCGCGCTTCTGCGCGCGCTCGGTTTCCACGGCATCTCGCAGGTCGAGCTGATGCGCGACCCGCGCGACGGCCGGTACAAGCTGCTCGAGGTCAATCCGAGGCTCTGGCAGTGGCACAGCCTCGCCGCGGCGTGCGGCGTCGACCTCCCGTGGATCGCCTACCGCGATTTGATCGGCGACCCGCTGCCGCCCGCTCGGATGCACGGAGACGGCAAGCGGTGGGCGATCACGCTCATGGCGGGCTCGGGCCACGCGCTCGAGCGGCCGCCGTACGTCGATGCCGTCTTCGCACGCGACGACCCGAAGCCCGCGCTCGTGCAGCTCGGCCGCCACGCGGTGCGGCGGGTGCGCACCATGACCGGTGCGGGACAGCGTGGCTGAGAAGCTTCGGATCCTCGGCGTCGGTGACGCAAAGTCGCGCCACTTCGCCCGCTGGGCGACCCGGCTCGCGGAGCGCGGGCACGAGGTGCACGTCGCATCCGGTCGAGTCAACCCGCGCGAGGGCGAGCTCGACGGCCTCCACGTCCACCAGTTCCAGGATCTCGACCCTCTGTTACGCGTGCCGCTCGTGCGGCGCTTCCGGATGGCGCCCGCTCTCGCCGGGCTCGCGCGACGCGTGCAGCCTGACGTCGTCCACTCGCACTACCTGCTCCCGTACGGCTACTGGACGGCCCGCGCTGCGCTCGGACCGCTCGTCGTCAGCCCGTGGGGGAAGGACGCGATCGTCGACGCGTGGCAGGCGCCCGAGGCCGAGGAGCGGGCGCGCGTGGCGATCGCACCCGAGCGCGCACTCGCGTACGTCGTCAACTCGCAGGCACTCGAGGACGCAGCGGTCAGGCTGGGCGCGGACCGCGAGAAGTTCCATCGCATCTTCTGGCACGCGCGCATCGACGGCTACTCGCCGGAGCACGCCGACCGCGGCCGCTGGCGCGATCTCGGCTGGCCCGACGACGCCGTCGTCTGCCTCTCGCTCCGCAACTTCCGCCCCTATTCGAACCTCGACGTCGTCTTGAGAGCTTTTGCCAAGGCGAGAGAAGAGGCGCCCGAGCTCAGGCTCTTCTCGAGCGCCGGCGGCGGCTGGACACGCGACGAGTTCGACCGGCTCGCGGCGGAGCTCGGACTCGAGCCGTACATGGCCGTCCGGGACGTGCCCGCCGCCGAGCTTCCGTCGGTGACGGCGTCCGCCGACTTCGCGGTCACGCTCGCCGACGTCGACTCCTCCCCGGCCTCGCTGCTCGAGACGATGGCGAGCGGCGTCCCGCTGGTCGTCGGCCTCGCGCCTTCGATGGACGAGTGGATCCAGCAGGGCGAAGGCGGAGAGCTCGTCGACCGGCACGACGTCGACGCAGTCGCGGCCGCCATGGTCCGGCTCGCCCGCGGCCCCGAGCTGCGCCGACGCTACGGCGAGCGCAACCTCCGCGAGGTGGGCACCCGCTTCGGGGATCCAAGCGCGCAGCTCGAGCAGCTCTACCTCGAGGTGTTGGGCCGATGAGGCGTGTCCTCGCCCTTGCCTTCGACGGCGCCGACTACGACCTCGTCCAACGTCTCATGGGCGAGGGGAAGCTGCCCACCATCTCGCGGCTCGCGCGCGAGGGGACGTTCGGGCCGCTCCGCTCGACGATCCCCGCCTTCACGCCGACGGCGTGGTCGACCTTCTTGACCGGCCTCAACCCCGGCGGTCACGGCATCTTCAACTTCACCACCAACCCGAACCGAGGCACGCAGAAGCTCGAGAGCGCCGCCAGCCGGGCCGGCACCCCGATCTGGCGACTGCTCGGCTCGGCCGGGATCCGCTCGGCTTACGTCGGGATTCCGTTCACGTACCCCGCGGAGCCGCTCGACGGCATCGTCGTGACCGGCTACGGCGGACCCGAGCGGCCGCAGATCGTGCCCGCGAGCGCCGAGAAACGGATTTTCGCCGCGTACCCCGACCTCGTCACCGCCCATCACCCGATGGCCGAGCGCTGGTGGGAGGACTTCCCCGCCTACACGCAGCGCCTACTCGAGCACGCCGAGCAGATGGCGGGCGTCTGCAAGCTCGTCTACGAGCTCGAGCCAGAGCTCGGCCTGCTGTGCGTCGACTTCATGAGCACCGACCACGTCGGGCACCTCGGCTTCGCCCGCTTCGACCCCGGGCATCCGGCGCATCAGGCGACGGGAGCCGGCGACGAGCTCCTTCGGGTGTACGAGCGCGTCGACGAGCTGTGCGGCGAGCTGATCGACGCGGCCGCGGCGCAATACGGCGAGGAGCCCACCGTCCTCCTTTTCTCGGACCACGGGATGAAGCCGATCTACTGGATGTTCCACCTCGACCGCTGGCTCGAGGAGCGGGGTCATCTCCGCTTCCGCAAGCGCTCGCTGCAGCCGTGGCGGCGCGGGCGGCTCGACTACCTCGCTCGCGTCGACCAGAAGCTCGTGCGCACCGTCCCGTGGTACGGCCGCGCCCTCGACAAGCTCGCATTTCTGCCCAGCCCAGGAGAAGACCGCCTCTTCGCCGACATCGACTTCGGCTCGACCCGCGCGTACGGGTTCGCTTCCCAGGGGCAGCTCTACGTCGGAGAGCTGACCGGCGCCCGGAACGATCCCACCTACATCGACGGGCTCGCGGCGGAACTGGCGGAGGTACCGCACCCGGAGACGGGCGACCCGGCCTTCCAGGTGCTGCGGAAGGAGGAGCTCTACTCGGGGCCGTTCGTCGACAAGGCGCCCGAGCTGATCCTCATCCCGTACGACGAGCGGATCAACGTCGACCCGTCCCGCCGCCGCTGGACCGAGGCATTCGAGCGGCACGAGCGGCTCGATCCCGAGGTCTCGTACGGCTACTCGGGTCACCACGGCGTGACGGGCATCCTCGCGGCAAACGGGCCGGGGATCCAGCCGGCCGACCTGCCCGAGGGCTCCGAGATCGTGCAGCTGCCCGCGACGATCCTGCGGCTGCTCGGGCTCTCGGCGGACGGTCTGGACGGCGAACCGCTGGCCGCGATCCTGGAGGAGGAAACAGGCGCGACGGCGGAGGCGGTCGAGGCAGAGACGCCGCGTGAGGCGAGCGACGAGCCCGTCTACTCCGAGGAGGAGGAGCGGCAGATGGTCGAGCGCCTCCGCGACCTCGGCTACGAATAGCGCCGACCAGGCGGGTACCTTTCCGGCGCATGCCCAGTGGCAAGAAGTCGAGGCAGCAGCGTCAGGCGGCTGTTCCGCCGGTGCGCTCCAAAGGCGGCGGCGGAGGGGGCTCTCGGTTCTCGCGGCGCACGCTGATCATTGCGGGCGTCGTGCTCGTCGTCCTGATCGGGCTCGGCGTCGGGTTGCCGCTGGCTCTCGGCAGTGGCGGAGGCCGGCCGGGTACGTCGACTCGGGTCGAACCGATCCACACCGCATCCATCAAGACGCTCGGACACGTCGACCCGGCTCCGCCGCTCGGCGCGGCCGGCCCCGAGGGGCCTCCGCTCGAGAGCGGCCCTGACCTCGCCCCGGCCGGCTCGCCTTCGCCCGGGCAATCCGTCGATGGCATCTCCTGCCAGAGCAACGAGCAGCTCCTCTTCCACGTCCACACGCGCCTGACGATCTTCGTGAACGGAAAGTCGAGGACGGTCCCCTACGGAATCGGGATTGCCGATCCGCAGCTCCAACCAGGGCTGGGCGTGCCCTTCGTCGCAGGCGGATCGTGCTTCTCCTGGCTCCACACCCACGCGGCCGATGGGATCATCCACATCGAGTCGCCGGTGCGGCGGGTGTTCACGCTCGGCAACCTCTTCGACCTCTGGGGGCAGCCGCTCTCGAAGACGCAGGTGGGGCCCGCGAAGGGGCCCGTCACGGCACTCTGGAACGACAAGGTCTGGCTCGGCGACCCGCGGGACATTCCGCTCGGCTCGCACACCCAGATCCAGCTCGAGGTCGGCAAGCCGCTCGTCGCTCCGGTCCTGATCACGAACTGGGGCCAGCTGTAGACCGCCGCCGATGAAGCCGATTCTATTTGTCGCCTTCCAGCTCGCCGTCATCGGGTGGGCGTTCTTCGCCCACGTCCGGAAAGACCCGCTGCCGTGGTACCGGTTCCTGTGGCTCGGGGCGATCGCCGGCGTGATCGGCCTCGACGTCTGGTACTTCTCGAACTACGCCTATCCGGCCGGCTTCAGCTTCTGACCCCGAGGACGACCTCGGTATCGCCGGGCCAGTCCCAGAAGACACCCTCCGGGGATCGAGCGGTCAGCAGCTCCCTCACCTCGTCCTCGAAGTCCTCGAGACGCTCGCCGAACAGGTGGGGCGCGGAGGAGGAGAGTGAGAGATACCCCGACAGCACGCTCTCGCTGTCCCGCAACAGGTCGGGGATGCCGGGCACGAAGATCGACCGTGGCTCGCCGAACCGGGTGCGGACGAGGACGTCCTCGAACCGGTGGTTTCGCACCGGCGAGACGCCCTGGCCGGCGCGCCTCGTGGGGCCGAGGTACTTCTCGACCAGCGCCTCCACCTCGTGGTGCGGAATCGGCGGCGGCCCGGGGCTCGGCGGCGTCGGCCGGCCCTTCACGGTGTGGACGACCAGGGCGAGCGCGCCACCAGGCTCGAGCAGGTCGTACACCGCCTCGGCAACCCTGGCCTCGTCCGTCCAATGGAACGACGAGCCGAAGGTCACGAGCCGGTATGGCCCCGGTGCGGCCCCCGGGAGGTCTTCGGCCAGGGCCTGCACCCAGCGGATGTTCGTGATGCCACGTTCGTCGGCGACGCGTTTGCCTTCGGCGAGCATCGCCGGGTCCGGGTCGAGTCCGACCGCCTCGTCGAACAGGTGGGCGAGCCGGACGGTGAGGATGCCCGGGCCGCAGCCGCCGTCGAGCAGCCTCCCAGTTCCGTCCAGGTCGAGCTCGTCGGTGAGGACCTCCTCCAGCTGCGGCGAGTAGGGCGGCCGTCCGTACCGGTAGTGGGCGGCCGCGCCGTCGAAGAGCGTGGGGTCGTACGGCATCACCGCAGGATGCCGTGAACGCGGCGTCGCGTGCGACCGCCTTGGAGCGGAACGAGCCGAGCAATAGGGTTGAGGCACGTGGGCGAGCATGTCCCCCTCTACGCGTCGGCTTATGCCGGCTTCGCGATTCGGGAGCAGATCCGGCAGCTGACGTATGGAGCCGATCTCGGGCAGTCGGGCTGGGTCACCGCCGCCGAGCTCGAGCTCTTCGCGGAGTGGCTCGAGCTCGGAGCCGAATCCCGTCTGCTCGACGTGGGTTGCGGCTCCGGCGGCCCGGCCCTGCGCCTGGCGGAGCTGACCGGCGCCGAGGTCGTGGGCATCGACCTGCTCGAGGAGGGCATCGCCACCGCGACGCGGCTCGCCGGGGAGCGGGAACTCTCCGACCGCGCGCGCTTCGTCCGCGCCGATGCCGGCGGCCCACTGCCTTTCGCCGACGGGAGCTTCGAGGCGGTCATCTCGATCGACGTGATGTGCCACCTGCCGAACCGCCTCGAGATCCTGCGCGAGTGGCATCGCGTCACCGCCCCGGGAGCGCGGATTCTCTTCACCGACCCGACGATCGTCACCGGTCTCGTCACCGACGGCGAGCTTGCCGACCGGAGCGCGGTCGGCGTCTACGTCTTCTCGGTCGAGGCCGTCAACGAGGCGCTGCTCGCCAGGGCGGGCTTCACGGTCGAGCGCCGCGAAGATCTGACGGAGAACATGGCCGCGATGGCCGGGCGCTGGCTCGATGCCCGCAATCGGTTCCGGGACGAGCTCGTGGCCGACGAGGGAGAGCCGACCTTCGAGGGCATCCAGCGCTTCCTCGGCGCCTGCCACCTCCTGGCGCAGGAGCGGCGTCTCTCACGCTACGCCTTCCTAGCTCGACGGTGACCGCTCGGCCCGCAGCCCGTCGCGGGCAAGCCGGAGACCGACGAGACCGACGAAGACGGCGAAGACGAGGCGGAGCGTCGACGCGGGCAGCGCGAGCGCGAGCAGGGCGCCGAGGACGCTGCCGATCGCGCCGAAGACGCCGAAGCGGAGCGCGAGCGGGAGGTTGCCGACGCCGCGGCGGCGCAGCGCGATGCTGCCGACGATCGCCGTCGGCAGAATCACCAGCAGGGACGTCGCTTCGGCTGAGTGCTGCGAGAAGCCCGCCGCAATCGTGAGAAACGGGACGATGATCGTCCCGCCGCCTACTCCGAGCAATCCCGAAGTCACGCCGGCGACGACGCCGAACGCCACGAGCGCGACGAAGAACGTCGGGCCGCTCATCCGCGCACTCCCATGAGCACGGCGACGCCGACGAGGAACAGGCCGAAGACGATCTTGAGCAGGCGCTCGTCGATCCGCACCAGGAGTCGCGCTCCGATCGGCGCACCGACCACCGACCCTGCGGCGAGCGCGAGCGCCGTCCCATACCGCACCTCGCCCGCGATGCCGTAGGTCGCGATGCCGGCGATGCTGATCGGGATGATCGCCCCGAGCGACATCGCATGCGCCTCGCGCTGCGCGTAGCTCGCCCACAGCACGAGCAGCGGCACCATCACGATGCCTCCACCCACGCCGAGCAGCCCCGACAGGAGGCCTCCGCCGAGCCCGATCGCGAGCAGCTTCGGGTCGAGCGCGAGCGAATACGGACGTTCACGCATGGCGCGGCAGACTAACGTTGGACGGATGAGCTTCTCGACGCGACCCGAGCTGCGAGGAACCTTCGGCATGGTGGCGTCGACGCACTGGCTCGCCTCGGCAGCGGGCATGGCAGTGCTCGAGCAGGGCGGAAACTCGTTCGACGCCGCCGTCGCGACCGGGTTCACGTTGCAGGTCGTCGAGCCGCACCTGAACGGGCCTGGCGGCGACCTCCCGGCGCTCTTGTGGCCGGCGGGGCGCGATCGCCCGCTCGTCCTCTGCGCCCAGGGGCCGGCACCCCGTGCGGCCACGATCGAGCGCTATCGCGACGAGCTCGGGCTCGAGCTCGTCCCGGGCACGGGGCCGCTCGCCGCAGTCGTGCCCGGCGCGTTCGGCGGCTGGATCGCGATGCTGCGCGAGCACGGGACGCTTGCGCTCCGCGACGTGCTCCGCTTCGCGATCGCCTACGCCGAGGACGGCTATCCCGCTGTCGCGGCGATCGGCGACGCGATCGGCCGCGTGGAGCAGCTCTTCCGCGACGACTGGACGACCAGCGTGGACGTCTACCTCCCCACTCCGGACCCGGGCACGCTGCACCGGAACCGCAAGCTCGCCGCCACGTACCGCCGCATTCTCGAGGAGGCCGAGGCAGCCTCGACCGACCGAGACGCGCAACTCGAAGCGGCACACGACTGCTGGTACCGGGGCTTCGTCGCCGAGGCGTTTGTCCGCTTTCAGGAGCGCGAATGGCTCGACAGCTCCGGTGAGCGCCACTCCGGCCTGCTCAGCGAGGAGGACCTCCGCGACTGGCGGCCGACGTGGGAGGAGCCGCTCTCCGTCCATTACCACAGCTACGACGTCTTCAAAGCCGGCCCGTGGAGCCAGGCGCCGGTCTTCCTCCAGCAGCTCCGCCTGCTCGAGGGCTTCGACCTCGGCGCCATGCGCCAGGCCGGCGAGGAGTGGGTGCACGTCGTCACCGAGTGCGCGAAGCTTGCGTTCGCCGACCGCGAGGCCTGGTACGGCGACCCCGACTTCGTCGATGTGCCGCTCGCCGACCTGCTCTCGCGCGAGTACGCGGAGGAGCGGCGGGAGCTCGTCGGGGACGAGGCCTCGCCGGAGCTCCGTCCCGGCTCCCCCGGCGGCCGCGAGCCGCGCCTCGCGCGGCCGGTCGCAGAGGCTCCGGTCGCGCCGGGCGTCGGTGAACCAACGCGGGGCGACACGGTCCATCTCGACGTCGTCGACCGCGACGGGAACATGGTCTCCGCGACCCCGAGCGGCGGCTGGCTCTGGGGCGCCCCCGTCATCCCGTCCCTCGGTTTCTGCCTGGGGACACGGGCGCAGATGTTCTGGCTCGAGGAAGGCCTGCCGAACTCGCTCGAGCCCGGCAAGCGTCCGCGGACGACGCTCTCGCCGACGCTGGCGGCCCGCGGCGGAGAGCCGTACCTCGCGATCGGCACGCCGGGCGGCGACCAGCAGGATCAGTGGACGCTTCACGCCTTTCTCGGCCACGTCCACCACGATCTCGACCTCCAGGCGGCGATCGACGCGCCGAACCACCACACCGAGGCGTTTCCGTCGAGCTTCTACCCCCGCGAGACGCTCCCGAGGCACGTCGCGGTCGAGGAACGCGCCGGCCGGGACACGATCGAAGGGCTGCGCGCCCGCGGACACGAGGTCGAGGAGTCCGGACCGTGGACACTCGGGCGCGTCACCGCCGTCGGCCGCGAATCGGACGGGATCCTCAAGGCAGGCGCGAATCCGCGCGGCCGGCAGGGATACGCCGCCGGCCGCTGAAGCCGCGCGGCCCGGGGGCTATCGGCTCGACGCCGTTGCCGCGGGTGGCGGCACCATCGACGCCCGAACTGCTACGAGCGGTGCGTCCGGGACGGTGATCAGGCCACGCGTCGGCCGGTCCAGGTCGAAGGTCACGAGCAGCAACAGCGTCACGAGCGCAGCCGCCGCGAGCATGGCGACGAGGCCCCGGCCGAGAACGGAGATGTGCAAGGACAGAACGCCGATGGCAATGGCGGCACCGAAGACCTCGAGGGCGAGGACCGCCGCGGGAACCCGGTTGGTGAGCGAGGAGAGCCGACTCGCCTGGTCGTCGAACATCTCGTTGAGACTGTCCACGTAGAGGCGCGTCCCGCTCGCGAGCGGCGCCGAGTCGAGTGCCTGACCGGCAAGCCGCCAGAGTTCTCGCTGCTGAACCTCCTCGGCGGCGGTCGTGCGCTGCATGCCCTCGCTACCCGGGACCTCTTTCGAGACCTGGATCGCCAGGTCCGCGTAGCTGCGCAGCACCGCGAGTGATCTGGTCCGCGCGGGCTCGGGGATCAGTTGTGCGCGTAGGTATGCCGTCCCGATCGCGTTGGCCTCGGCGACGGTGGCCGAGCGCCGGTCTTCGTAGCGGCCGACGGCGAGCGAGAGACCGAAGGCGAGGATCAGGCCCACCACGCCGAGCAGCGCACCCTGCAGGACGCCAAACGGCTCCCGCAAGGCCTCCTGGTGCTTCCGCAGATAGCGCCCAAGGGCGAAGCCCACGGCCGTCGTCGCGCCGATGAGCCCGACGAGGACGAGGACGAGGGCCCAGCTCGGGAGAGAGAAGAAGAACACCGGCTCGGCCGTCGAGGCTACGGCGCCGCCGTCCGCGCAGCTTCATCCCCTGCGGATGAGTTTCGCCCCCACTGCCCACAGCGACGATTGACGGGTGAGCTCGGACACCGGCACCACCTCCGAGCTCCCCGCAGAGATCGCGTCGCAGGAGCCGCTCGGCGAGTCGCGGTGGCCGCCCGCGGCGGCGCTCGTCGTCTTCATGGCGTTCACCATCGCCGCCCGGCTGTGGTTGCCGGCGCAGTCGGCTGCCCGGGTGCCATGGCTAGTGCCCGCGCTCGAGGCGGCTCTCCTCGTGGCGGTCGTCGTGGGCAACCCCGCGCGGCTTGCGAGGCGAAGCCCGTGGGTGCACCGGATTGCCGTCGCCATCGTCGTCTTGCTGGTCGCGTCGGCGTTGTGGGCGACAGCCCTCCTCGTCTACGACCTGATCAAGGGGTCCGGCGTCAGTCAGTCGGCGACGAAGCTTCTCGCTTCCGGAGCCCTCGTCTGGCTCGGCAACAACCTTGCGTTCGGGATGCTCTACTGGCTGATCGACGGCGGTGGGCCGATAGCGCGCTCGCAAGACCCGGCGCCTGTCGACTTCGCCTTCACCCAGCAGCTCAGCCCGGAGATCGCGCCTCCCGGCTGGCGGCCGGTCTTCCTCGACTACCTCCACCTCGGCTTCACGAATGCGACGGCGTTCAGCCCGACCGACGTGATGCCGCTCACGCTGAGGGCGAAGTACGTCATGGTCGTGCAGTCGACCGTCGCGCTCGCGCTCTTCGGGCTCGTGGTCGCGCGAGCCGTGAACGCGTTCAAGTGACCCGCGCGCTCGGGTCCTACGCGGCTCCGAGCGTGACGACCTCGTCAACCAGGTCGAGGCCTTCGTCTCGGTGCGTGATCAGGAGAACGCTCCGGTCCCCGGCCGCGTCGAAGGCCTCGTCGACGACCGCGCGAGCCGTCTCGGGATCGAGGTGGGCGGTCGGCTCGTCGAGCACGAGCACCCTGGCGTCGGAGAGCAGCGCCCGGGCGAGAGTCAGCCGCTGCCTCTGGCCGCCTGAGAGCCGGCGTCCGTCCTCGCCGACGAGGGTGTCGAGCCCGTCCGGCAACGAGGCGACCCACTCCTCGAGCCGGGCACGCCGCAGCGCAAGGCGGAGCTCCGACTCGGTCGCGTCCGGCCGGGAGAGCAAGAGGTTGGCGCGGATGCTCGAGTCGAACACGTGCGCCTCCTGACCTGCGAGCGCGAACGTCGCGCGGACGTCCTCCTGCCGGTACTCACCGAGGCCGCGACCGTCCACCGTCACCCGACCCTCGGTTGGATCGAGAAAGCGGAGCAAGAGGTTCGTCACAGTCGTCTTCCCGGCGCCGCTCGGCCCCACCAGTGCAACCCGCCTGCCGGCCTCGAGTTGCAGGTCGAAGTCGGAGAGGACCGGCGTTCCAGCCTCGTAACCGGCGGTGACCCCTTCGAGCGCGACCGAGGACCCGTCCGGCGGATCGAGCGGCGTCTCGGGATCCCGGACCGCCGGTTCGCGATCGACGAGCTCGAGCACGCGCCGGCCGGATGCGAAGGTGCCGGCAAACTCCCGCGCCGCGGTCGGCAAGGTCGAGACCGCCTCGAACGAGGCAAGGGCGAGCAGCGCCAGCATCGCCACGAGCACGCGATCGAGCGAGGCCGCCTCGTGGGCCTGGACGGCGACGGCCAGGACACCGACGAGCGTCAGACCGGCAACGAGAATCGCAAGGCCGTCGCCGAGGCCTCCCGCCAGCGCGTCGCGCCTCGCGAGGCGATCGAGGTCGCGGTCGGCCGCCCTGATCCGCTCGAGCGTACGTTCCTCGGCGCCGTAGACGACCAGCTCCGGTGCCGCCCGCAGGAACTCGACGATCTCCGACGCGAACTCACCCCTCTTCGCCGCCTGACGCCTCCCTGCCACACGGCCGACCCGGCCGACGACGATCGGCACTCCGACCCCTCCGAGCACGAGCCCGACCGCGAGCACCGCGCCGGCGGCGGGCACGAAGGCTGCAGCCGTCCCCACGCACACGGCTCCGGCCGCAAGCGCCACGAGCGGCGGGCCGAGACCGCCGAGGTAGAGCCCCTGCAGAGCGTCGACGTCGCCGATCATCCGGGTCATCAGGTCGCCGCTGCGAAACGCCTGTAGCCCGGCGGGCGCGAGCGGCTCGATGCGCTCGTAGAAACGCGCCCGGACGTGTCCGAGGGCGCGGAGTGCGAGATCGTGCGACCAGAGCCGGTCTGCGTGGCGGGCGAGCGGGCGAGCGAGCCCGAAGAAGCGAACCGCGACGATCGCCGCGGTCAGCGACAGGACGGCCGGTCGCTCGGCGGCTCGTGAAATGAGGTAGCCGGCAGTCGCCATCAGCCCCACCCCGCACAGGACCGTCAGGGCTCCGAGGGCGACGGCGACGGCGACCCGCGAGGCGCGAATTCCGGACATGGCGAACAGCCGGACGACGAGGATCCTCACGCGACGGCCTCCATGAGCGATGCGGCCGCCCTCCCGTCCTCGATCCGGACGACGCGGTCGCAGTGGGCTGCGAGCTCGGAACGATGGGAGATCACCACCATCGTGCAGCGACCTCGGTACCCGTCGATCGCAGCTGCGACGTGATCTGCGCTCTCGCCGTCGAGATGCGCGGTCGGCTCGTCGAGGATCGCGAGCGGAGCGTTGCGCAGGAAGACGCGGGCAAGCGCGAGCCTGCGAGCCTGCCCAGCCGAGAGCGGCCGTCCGCCGTCGCCCACCACGGTCTCGTAGCCCTGCGGCAGCGCGTCGACGAAGCCGTCCGCACCCGCAAGCTCGGCGGCCTCCCGCACGCGCTCGAGGCCCGCGGTGGGATCTGCGAGGCGGATGTTCTCGGCCACCGTCCCGCGGAGCACCGAAGGCCGCTGCGGCAACCAGGCGAGCTGCCGGCGCCACGCTTGCGGCTCGAAGGTCGCCACGTCGATTCCCTCCGCCAGCACGCGGCCGGCCGTCGGCTCCGCGAGCCGCAGGAGCAGCGAGGCGATCGTGCTCTTCCCGGCCCCGCTCGGCCCGACGAGCGCCACCGTCTCCCCGGCCGCCAGCTCCAGATCGACGTCCTCGAGCGCCGCATGCAGGCGGCTCGGATAACGGAACGAGACGTGTTCCAGCCGGATCGTCGCGGTCCGCAAGCCCGGCACCGGCGAGCGGCTGCGAGCGACGTCCGGCGCCGGTGGTGCCTCGCTGAGATCGAGCAAACGTCCCGCGACCGCAGCGCCGTCGGCACTCGCGTGGAACTGCGCCGCGACGTTCCGGATCGGGAGATAGAGCTCGGGCGCGAGGACGAGAACCGTCAGACCGGCCTGGAAGCCCAGTCCCCCGTCGGCGAGCCTCACCCCGACGACCACGGCGACCAGAGCGACGCCGATCGTCGCCGCGAGCTCGAGCACCGTGCCCGAGAGGAAGGCGACGCGAAGCGTGCCCATGGTGGCCACCCTGTACCGGTCGCCGACCACGTCGATCTGCTCGGCCTGCGCGTGTGCTCGGTTGAAGGCTCGAAGCGTCGGGAGACCGCGCACGACGTCGGCGAAGTGATGCGCGAGGATCGTGAGCGCGTGCCAGCGTTCGCGGGCTCGATGCTCCGTGTAGCGGCCGATGAGCCACATGAACACCGGGACGAGCGGCAGGGTGAGCAGCATGATTCCCGCCGAGGTGAGGTCGATCGACGCCACCAGCGCGAGCACGGCGAGAGGCGTCACGACCGCAAGCACGACCTGAGGGAGGTAGCGGGCGAAGGTCGTCTCGAGCGCATCGATCCCCGTCACCGCCAGAGTGGCGAGCTCGGAGCTCTCCGCGCCGTCCAGAGCCGAGGGCTGGTCGCGAAGCCTGCGCTCGACGAGGCTCAGCCGCAGCCGCGAGAGGATGCGACCCGCGGCGCGGCGTCCCACCACCTCGAAGCCCCACGCCGCCACCGCCCGCGCACAGACGACCCCGGCGAGCAGCCCGAGCGGAACCAGGACCTCGTGCAACGAGGCGCCTTCGAACGAGCGCGCAGCCACCCGGGCGAGCAGGACCGCCTGGGCCAGGACGAGGAGCGCTGCGACGACACCGAGGATCGTGTCGGCAGCAAGAGCCGTCCGTGCTTCTTGCGCGCGTTCGAGCAGGCGTCGGTCGAACGCGGCCATTCCCTCAGGCGGTCGGACCCTCGCCGACGGCGCCGCCGGCCACGCCGCCGACCCTGGCGCGAAAGACGTGGTAGGTCCAGCCCTGGTAGAGCAGGACGAGCGGGACGAAGATCGCCGCCACGACGGTCATGACCGCCAGTGAGTAGTGGGCGGATGCGGTGCTCTGGACGGTGAGGCTGTTCGCGAAGTCGGGGCTCGAGACCATCACCCGCGGGTAGAGCGAAGTGAAGAGGGTCGCAACGGTGCCGAGGGTTCCGACGGCGCTGAGCACGAACGCGATTCCGCTCCTGCCGACATAGACGAAGACCGCCGCCAGCGCGAACGCGGCGATCGCGATCACCGCGGGCAGCACCGGCGGGAAGACGTTCTTGTCGTTCCGGTCGACCGCCACGACGACCGTCCAGACGAGATAGCCGCCGCCGACGGCAACGGCCGGCGCCGCGAGCCTCCGCGCGGCGCGCCGCGTGCGCTCGAGCAGGTCGCCGGTCGTCCGCAGCGTCAGGAAGATCGCTCCGTGGAAGGCGAAGATGAGCACGAAGGCGAGTCCGCCGACCACGGTGTAGCCCGTGAAGAGATTCGAGAAGCCGCCCGCGTAGTTGCCCTGCGAATCGATCGGAACACCGTGGAGAAGGTTCGAGAAGCCGATTCCCCAGATGAGCGCGATGCCGAAACTGCCGCACGTGTTGGCCCACATCCAGACTCGCCGCCAGCGCGGCTTGTCGCTCTTGTTGCGCCACTCGAACGAGACCACCCGGATGATCAGGAAGAAGAGGATGAGGAGCAGGGCGAGATAGAAGCCGGAGAACATCGTCCCGTACCAGGCCGGGAAGGCCGCGAAGGTCGCCGCGCCGGCGACGACGAGCCAGACCTCGTTTCCGTCCCAGACCGGGCCGATCGTCTCGAACATGGCACCTCGCTCGTTCTCGTCACGGGGAACGAACGGGAGCAGCATCCCCACCCCGAGGTCGAATCCCTCGAGCACGAAGTAGCCGGCCCAGAAAAAAGCGATCAGACAGAACCAGAAGTTCTCGAGCGTCATCAGTACGTGACCGCCGGGACGGACAGCTCCTCGCGTGGCTCCGGCCTGCCCGGGCGTGCGTAGCGGCGCATCAGGACGAAGTCCACGATCCCGAGGACGACGTAGAGCGCGACGAAGACGCCGAGGCTGATCCCGAGCCACGTCGCGCTCACGTTCGGCGAGTTCGCCTGGTCGGTCTTCAGCAGCCCCTGCACGATCCAGGGCTGGCGGCCCATCTCGGTGAGCACCCACCCGGCCGTGGCGGCGAGGTACGGGAATGCGATCGCGACGATCGCCGTCCACTGGAACCAGCGCGCTCGCTCGAGCTTTCGTTTCCGGTAGAGCCAGGCGCCGGCGCAGGCGATCAGGAAGAGCAGCACGCCGAGGTAGGCCATCACCCGCATCGCCAGGTAGTCGACGAGGACGTTCGGGATGTAGTTGCCGCGCCGAACTGGCGCTGCTCGTTGCCGCTGGATCTCGTCGATGCCCTCGACCTTGCCGCTGAACGAGCCGGTGGCCATGTACGAGAGAACCCTGGGGACGGTGATCGAGAAGCTCGGGGTCGGGTTCTCGGCCGAGAACCCGCCGATCTGGAAGACCGAGAAGCCGCACGGCTGGCAGGTCTGCCACTGGGCTTCGGAGGTGGCGATCTTCATGTCCTGCGCGCTCGTCACCGCCTCCCCGAAGCGATTGCCGACGAGGAGCTGGAGCAGCGTGATCGGGACGGCGACGATCAGCGCCAGCTTCGCCGCCTTGAGGAAGAGCGCGGTGTCCGCGCCGCGCAGGAAGTGCCAGCAGCACACACCGAGCACGACGGTCGTGCCGAAGATCAGCCCGGCCAGGATCACGTGCACGTAGGCGCGCAGCGCGAAGCCGTTCGAAAGCAGCGCCCAGACGCTCGTCAGCTGCGCCTCGCCGTGCACGATCTTGTAGCCGACCGGGTGCTGCATCCAGGAGTTGGCGACGAGGATGAAGTACCCCGACAGCCATGTCCCGAGCACCGCGATCCAGAGCGTAGCCAGATGGAGCTTCGGCGAGAGCCGGTCCCAGCCGAAGATCCAGAGACCGAGGAAGGTCGACTCGAGGAAGAAGGCCGCGAGCCCCTCGATCGCCAGCGGCGCGCCGAACACGTTCCCGACGAACCGCGAATAGACCGACCAGTTCATGCCGAACTCGAACTCCTGCACGAGCCCGGTCGCCACGCCGATTGCGAAGTTGATGAGGAAGAGCGTCCCGAAGAAGCGCGTGAGGCGCAGCCAGCGCTCGTCCTTCGAGCGGAGCCAGAGCGTCTGCATGATCGCGACGAGTGGCCCGAGCCCGAGCGTCAGCGGGACGAACAGGAAGTGGTAGATCGAGGTCGTCGCGAACTGCAGCCGCGCCAGGTCGACGGTCGTGGACGCGAGCAGAGGCACGGTGCCTATTCGGCCTCGACGGTGATGCGCCCCGCCCGCTGGTGCGTCGTCATCGCGCCGGCCCAGTTGACCACGGCCTTCGCACGGTCCTCGTTCGTCGGCAGGAGCGCGAGGTGGACGGCTCCCCAGGCCACCTGCGCCTTCGCGCCGGTCATCGTCCGTCCGCCGAGCATCTGCACGACGGCCGCCCCACGGCCGATCGTGGCCATCGTCCCCTTGTCTTTGTACTTGAACTCCGTCGTCTCCTTGCCGGCGATGCGCCTGGCGATCGACTCGCCCGCGTGCTCGCCCGACTGGAGCGCCACGGATCCGAGCTGGGGCAGTACCTGCTCGGTCTTCGAGTCGGTGATCGCCGCGACGTCGCCGACGACATAGACCTCGGGACGCTCCGGGAGAGTGAGGTCCGGCTCGACGCCGATCCGGTTCCCCCGCTCCAGGTCGACGCCGACCGACTGAACCAGCGGATTCCCCTGCAGGCCCGCGCCCCAGACGAGGGTATGCGCCTCGAGGGTCTCACCCGACTTGAGCGTGACGCGGGTGGGCTCGACCGAGGCCACCGCCGTCCCGGTCTTCACCTCCACGCCCCGGTCGGTCAGCGCCTTCGTGGCGTACTCGCGGAGCTTCGGCTTGAACATCGGGAAGAGCTCGGGCCCTGCCTCGACCAGGATCACGCGCGCTGCCTCCGGCGTCACGCCGGGATAGTCCTTCAGCAGGTCTCCTCGGTAGAGCTCGGCCAGCGCCCCTGCCGTCTCGACGCCGGTCGGGCCGCCGCCGACGACGACGACATTGAGCGCGCCGTCCTCGATCAGGCTCGGGTCGCGGTCGGCCGCCTCCCAGCGCTCGAGCAGGTGGTCCTTGAGGTGAGCGGCGTGCGGAAGCGTGTACATCGGGAACGCGTGGGCCGGGGCACCAGCCGTGCCGAAGAAGTTGACCTCGGCGCCGAGACCGAACACGAGGTAGTCGTACGAGATCGGCTCGATCTCCTCGAACTCGACGGTTCGCTGGTCGAGGTCGACGGCGCTCACCTGAGCCTTGTGGATGGTGGTGTTGTCGTGGCGCGAGAGGAGGTCGCGCAGCGAGTGTCCGACCGCGGTCGTCTCGAGGAGCCCGGTCGCGAGCTGGTAGAGGAGCGGCTGGAACGTGTGGTAGTCGTGCCGGTCGACGAGGACGACGTCGGCGTCGGCTTTCTCCAGCTTCTGTGCGGCGCCGACCCCGGCGAACCCGCCGCCGAGGATCAGCACACGCGGACGTCCGTTACCTGACATCAGAACCTCCTACTGCTGCTGCAAGCCGCGGCTCGATCCCCCACGTGCTGGTGATCAACTCGCCGGGCTGGAGATGGATCAACGACTCGCCCGTGCGGAACGCATTGGGCGGACAGGTCATCGGCTCGACGGCGATGCTGCGTCTTGCAACGTCGGGAAGCGGGTCGCCGGTGAAGACCATGAGGTACGGGTAGCTCTCGTCCACCCAGAGGGTGATCCCCGCTTTACCATCCGGATCGTCGAGGAGGACACGGGCACGCCCGTCGCCGTCGCGTTCGAGCTCGGTGTAGGCGTTGTCGAGAACCGTCGCGCCGATCGGACGGGCCGAGCGGAAGTCGTACTCGGTGCCGTCGACTGACTCCGACACGGCCGGGAGGCCGCGCTTGTCAGAGAGCCCGACGACGCGAGCCGCGACGCGGAGGAGAAGCGGGTCGACCGTCGGTGTGCCGAGCGTGAGATAGGGGTGTTGGCCGGCCCCGTAGGGACATGGCTCGATGCCGAGGTTCCGGGCTCTCGTCGTGACGGTCAGCCCGGCGGCCGAGAGGGCGTACTCGATCCCGAGAGCGAGCGTGAACGGGTAGCCCGGCTGCGGCTCGAGCACGTACTCCATCGCAACACGGTCGGGCTCCACGGCGATGACCGTCCACGTCACCCCGCGGACGAGTCCGTGGATCGCGTTTCCGTGTTCCGGCTCGGTGAGCGGCAGCTGAAGGTGCTTGCCCTCGAACTCGTAGCTCCCGTTCTCGATCCGGTTCGGCCACGGAGCGAGCACCTGGCCGCGCCCGGAGGTCGGTCGTTCGCCTTGAGGAAAGGCGTCCAGGAGCGCTCGCCCGGCGAACTCGTACGACCGGAGCCCTCCGCCGAGCGTCACGACGGCCACCCGCTGCTCGCCGCGGGCGATCTCGACCTGGCCGCCCTGCTCTGTGCCTGCCACCGCGACCTCGCTCACGCTCCGACCCCCGTCGCCACACCAGGGGCAACTCCGAGGCGCTCGAGCAGATGATCGCCGACCCGAAGGGAGTTCGCCATCGCCGTCAGAGCCGGGTTGACCGCGCCGATGCTCGGGAAGATGCTGGTGTCGACGACGTAGACGTTGTCGAGCTCGTGGGTCTTGCAGTCGACATCGAGGACCGACGTAGCCGGATCCTTCCCGAAGCGGCACGTGCCTGCCTGGTGAGCGACGCCTGCGACCGGGATGTCGTTCTTCATGTAGGCGAAGCGGTCCAGCAGGTGGTGCTCGTGCATCCCGAGCCGGCCGAGCATCGAGTGGAGCTTCCGGTACAGGTCGTCCTTGGGGACGTCGTTCGTCGCCTTGTACACGAGCGTCAGGCGGCCGTCGCGGTCGACCGTCGCCCGGTTGTCGGGAAGCGGCAGGTCCTCGGTCGAAAGCCAGAAGTCGATCGCGTGCTTGGCGACCTTCTCCAACGTCCACTCGGGCGCGAGCTTCGTCTCGCCCGGCTTCTCGCCACGGAACATCGGCGCCTGCGACTTCCCGACCATCTGGATGTTCCCGAGCGGATAGTCGTGGTCGTCGCTACCGAAGTAGAAGTCGTTGAGCCCCAGCGTCTTCTGGAACACGGTCGGGTTCTCCTCGCGCGAGAGCGCCAGCACGGCTCGGCTCGCGTGGAACATGTAGTTCCGTCCGACCTGGTCGGACCCGTTCGCGAGCCCGTTCGGATGCTTCTCGTTCGCAGACGAAAGGAGCAACGCGGCGGTGTTCGCGGCGCCGCAGGCGAGCACGACGATGTCGCCCGCGAACTGGTCGGTCTGTCCCTCCCGCTCGACGGTCACGCCGGTGACTGCGGTTCCGGCCCCGTTCGTCTCGAGGCGGACCGCCCTCGTGTTCGTCAGCAGCGTGACGTTTGGATGCTCGAGCGCCGGTCGAACCCCGAGCACCTCGGCGTCCGACTTCCCGTGCACCGCGCAGGGGAAGCCGTCGCAGTTCTGGCAACGGACGCAGGCGCTGTACGGCATGTTCGACTCGTTGAGCCGGATTCCGCACGGCGCGTGGAACGGGCGGTAGCCCTCGGCCTCGAGATCGTCATGGAGCTGCTGGATTCGTGGCTCGTGCGAGACGGCCGGGAACGGGTACGGCGCGCTCGCCGGCCCCTCGGTCGGATCCTCGCCGCGGACACCGTGCACCTCGTAAGCCTGCTCGGCCCGCGTGTAGTAGGGCTCGAGCTCGTCGTAGCTGATCGGCCAGGCGGGCGAGATCCCGTCGTGATGGCGAAGCTCGTCGAAGTCCTGCGGACGCAGCCGGTACAGCGCGGCGCCGTACAGCTTCGTCGCGCCGCCGACGAAGTAGTGCACCTGCGGCTGGAACGGCTTCCCCTTCTCGTCGTACCACGTGTCTGGCGAAACGTATTTGTTATCGACGAACACGTCCTGCGCGAGCCAGTTCGCGGGCTCACGCGGCAGCCAGTCGCCGCGCTCGAGCAGCAGGATCCGCTTGCCGGACGGGGCAAGGCTGCGGGCGAGCGTACCGCCGCCCGCTCCCGTCCCGATGATGATCACGTCGTAGTGGTCCATTGCATCCTCCTCAGGCGGGGCTCGTGGTGGGCTCTGCCGGCGACGGGCTCGACGTGTCCGCGAGGTGAGCGGTTTCTCGGCTGCCTGGGCCCTTGAGCGCCGGGGATCAGTACTCCTTCAATATTTCGGGGACGATGATCCGGGCCGCCGCCTCTATCAGGGCGAGGTGCGAGAACGCCTGCGGGAAGTTGCCGAGATGACGGCCGGTCGGCGCGTCGAACTCCTCGGCGTAGAGGCCGAGCGGCGACGAGACCCGCAACAGGCGCTCCATCAAGTCGCGTGCGGCCTGCAGCTCGCCGATGATCGCGAGCGCCGAGACGAGCCAGAACGAGCAGATCAGGAACGTGCCTTCCTTGCCGGAGAGACCGTCGTCGGTCTCGTTGGTCTTGTAGCGCAGCACGAAGCCGTCCTCGGTAAGGTCGTCGGCGATCGCCAGCACGGACTTGCGGAGCGTCTCGTCGTTGCCCGGGAGGAAGCCGAAGATCGCCGCGAGCAGCGTCGACGCGTCGAGCGCATCGGTCTCGTAGTGCTGCCGGAGGACGCCGTCGCGGACACCGTGCTCGACGATGTCCGCCCGGATCTCCTCAGCGGTCGCACGCCACGTCTCTTGCGCGTTGGGATCGCCTCGGATCTCCGCGAGCTGGGCGGCGCGGTCGAGCGCGACCCAGCACATGAGCTTCGAGGAGACGTAATGCTGGGGCTTGCCGCGGGCCTCCCAGATTCCCTGGTCCGGGTTGCGCCAGACCTGGGTCGCGCACTCGGCCTGCGTCTGCACGATCGGCCACAGCCGGCGTGGCAACCGCTCGCTGTGGCGGGTGTGGAGGAGGATCGAGTCGAGAACAGCGCCGAAGACGTCGTTCTGACGCTGGTCGAAGGCACCGTTGCCGATCCGGACGGGCCTTGCCCCGGAGTACCCGGTCAGCTCGTCGCGGGTCGACTCGGTGAGGTCGCGCCGGCCGTCGATGCCGTACATGATCTGTAGCGAGCCGTCCTCCGTCGGCTCCAGGTCGGCGACGAACTCCATGAACTCGGTCGCTTCCCAGTCGAGGTTGAGGTAGTGGAGCGCCTGGAGGGTGAATGTCGTGTCGCGGATCCACGTGTACCGGTAGTCCCAGTTCCGCTCCCCGCCCGGCGTCTCGGGGAGGGAGGTCGTGAGCGCGGCCACGGTCGCGCCGGTCGGCATGTAGGTCAGGCCCTTGATCGTCAGCGCCGACCGCTGCACCTCGTCGCGCAGCCGGTGATCCGGGATCCGCGCAGTGCTCAGCCACCTGCGCCAGAAGCGCGTCGTCGCGTCGATACGCGCGGCTGCCTCGTCCGCTGTCTGCGGCGCGGCGAGCTCCTCGGCCCACGACAGTGCGCAGTACGCACGGTCTCCGGCCTCGAGTACGTGGCGTCCACGGACCGACTCGCCCTCGACGTCGATCGAGAGATCCGACACGAGCCTGAACGTCATACCGGCTCCGGATGCGTCGAGCGAATTCGGCGCCCCGTCGACCGGCGTCCAGGTCGCCGGTGTGCGGCCGTAGTCGAAGGCGGGCTCGCAGATGAGGTCGACCTCCACGCGTCCGTCCAGGCACTCCACCGTCCGCACCAACATGTGGTCGGCGTCGTCGTCGGCCGGAGGCCGCGTGTGCGGCGTGATCGTGTCCTCGTGATCCCGGGGGCCGAGCGTGAGCGCGTCTCGGACGACGGCCCAGCCCGACGGCGTCTTCCAGGTCGTCTCGAAGACGTTCGTGCCAGGCAGGTATGCACGTGCCGTCGGGTGGGAAATACCGAACGGGGCGAAGCGGAAGAAGCCCGCCTGACGGTCGAGGAGGCTGCCGAAGACGCTGGGGGCGTCGAAGCTGGGAATGCAGAGCCAGTCGATCGCTCCGTCGGGAGCGACGAGCGCCCCGGTGTGGCAGTCGGACAGAAAGGCGTAGTCGGCGATCGGCGGGAACGGCGACGGCGCGGCCGCACTCTGCGGCGCCTTCTCCCCCGGCTGCTTCTCCTTCACGGCAGTCATTCCGCTCCTTTCAGCGTGGACGGTTTAGGTGTTGATCCAGGGCTCGTGCCAGCGGCCGTACCCGGCTACCAGTTGCTCCCCTTCCTCCGGTCCCCACGAGCCGGGCGCGTAGGAGTGGACGGGCGGCGGCGCGTCGAGCAGCGGCTGCATCACACGCCAGGCCTCCTCGACCGCGTCCTGTCTCGTGAAGCGCGTGCTGTCGCCGGTGAGCGCGGCGTGCAGCAGCACCTCGTAGGGAGTCGGCCCTTCGCCGCCTTCCTCCGAGAACTCCATGTCAAGCGTGATCGGGGCCGGTCCGCCGGTGTCGGCGCGGTGGGCCTCGACGACGACCCGGATGCCGGTGGTGGGATCGAGCCGGACGACGACCTGGTTCGCTTCCGCCTCCCGGCCGCGGGCGAAGCCGAGCCTAGGCGGACGCTTGAAGATGAGCCTGAGCTCGGTCTGCGTGACCGGGAGCTGCTTGCCGGTGCGAATGAAGAACGGCACACCGGACCAGCGCCAGTTCTCGATGTCGAGTCGCAAGGCGGCGTACGTCTCGGTGCTCGAATCCGGGGCGACCCCATCGATCGAGCGGTAGCCCTCGTACTGTCCGCGCACGTAGTGGGTGGGATCGGCCGCCTCGACCGAGTGGAAGAGCGCGTCGATGGAGTTCTTGATCGTGTCAGCGTCGTTGCGCGAGGGCACCTCCATCGCGGACGCCGCGACCACCTGCATCAGATGGTTCACGACCACGTCGCGAAGCGCCCCGACCGGGTCGTAGAAGTGGCCGCGGTCCTCGACGCCGAACGCCTCCGCCATCGTGATCTCGACCGCCTCGACGTAGTTCCGGCTCCAGATCGGCTCGAGGATCGCGTTCTGGAACCGGAGGTGCAGGATCTCTTCGACCCCCATCTTTCCGAGGTAGTGGTCGATCCGGTACAGCTGCGACTCCTGGATGTACTGATGCAGCTCGGCCGCGAGAGCGCGCGCAGACTCAAGGTCGTGCCCGAACGGCTTCTCGACCACGATCCGCGCGTTCTGGGTCAGGCCGGCGCCGGCGAGCTCCTTGACGACCTGACCGAACAGGAACGGGGGAATCTCGAGGTAGAAGACCGGCGTCGTTGCGCCGCCGATCGCAGCGCCCACGCGTTCGTAGGTCGCGGGATCGGTGAAGTCGCCGGAGACGTACGAGAGGCGGTCGGCGAAGCGGTCGAAGACGGCCGGGTCGAGCTGCTCGCCCGTGTCCACGATCGAGGTGCGGGCCCGCTCGCGGAGGTCGCCTATCGACCAGTCGTCGACGGCGACGCCGACGATCGGACAGTCGAGCAGTCCGCGCGCCTCGAGCCGGTACAGCGACCGGAAGGTCATCACCTTCGCAAGGTCGCCGGTGATCCCGAAGACGACGAGTACGTCCCCGGTTCCCTGACCTGGCGTGGCGCGTTCGGGCGCGGCGGCTGTTGCGGTCGACGTCATGGACTTCTCCTCTCGCGAAAGCGTGGGCAGGAGCCGAATCTGTCACCGGCCGACGGGACCGAACAGGTGGCGCGCCTGACAGAACGGGGGGCGAGCAACCCTACGGACGTTCGGCTAACACGCAGATTCAGGAGGACGGCGGCGAGTCTCGGTCTCGGGATCGAGACCAGATGTCCACCAGCAGCCGCGGTTCCAGGTGGCTCTTCCATATCACCGCGTCGACGACGTCGTCCTCCGCAGCGAGCGGAAGGTCGTCCGGGTGTGTCGTCGAGGTGAGCACCACGACGGTCTCCGGTCGCCCTGCCTTGATCGCCCGAGCCGCCGCTATTCCGTCGGTTCCCGACATCCAGACGTCCATCAGGACCAGGTCCGGCTCGATCTCTCGGGCCAACTCGATCGCACGCTCGGCAGAATCTGCCTCGCCGACCGTCTCGAGGCCGTCGGCGGCGTCCACGAGCTCCCGCATAACGGCGAGAAACTCCGACTGGTCGTCCACGGCCAAGACGCGAGCGCCACGGCGCTCGGCCCCTCCGGAGCCTTCGAGGCGATGCGTCGGCGGTGCGTGGCCGGTCAGACGCCCTCCTCGACCACGATCCTCTCCACGTCGGCGGCGTGGCGGAGAGCAGCGTGGTCCTTCTCGTTCTGGTCCGCGTACGCTCGGGCGAACTCGAGCAGGGCACGGTCGAAGGTGTCGCCCTTGCCGAGGTACGAGGCGATGGCGATCCGGTCGCCCGACCGCGCATGAGCGCGGGCGAGCAGGAACCCGCAGACGTTTCCGTAGAGCTCGAGCCCCTTCGGCAGGATCGTGTCGAGGTCCACCGAGCTCTTCCAGTCCCAGAGCTGGCGGAAGTAGAAGTCGCGCGGCACGCCGTCGAGCGTCTCCTCGGCACGCACCCAGCCGAGGAAGATGTCACTGACGGACTGCATCAGACGCTGCCCCTCGACCACGCGCTGGCCCGAGGTCGCGTACTTGCTCTTGCCCAGATACGGCTCGAGCACCGATGCCTGGGCCTCCTTGACCTGCAGGAAGAGCGGGTCGTCGGAGTCCTTGCCCTCGAGCAGGACGATCCAGCAGCGCGTACCGACGCTGCCGACGCCGACGACCTTGCGCGCGATGTCGAGCCAGCGGAACTGCTCGGCCAGGTGGCGTCGATCCCCCTGCAGTGTCCGGCGGTACTTGCGATAGAGCTCGTGCAGGGACTCGAAGAGCTTGTCTGCAGGGATCCCCGCCTCCTCGGCGAGCTGCGCGATCGGCACGATCAACGGCGGGTCGGAGATCAAGCGCGGCTCGCCGTCAATTACGCGCGTCAGCTTCGCAAATGCCTTCAGACTGTCCTTCGTCTGCGCCTTGGCAGCACCCCGCGCAAGACTGTTCGCCTGCTTCTTGGCCTGCTGTTTCCGGAGCTCTCCCTCCACCGTCTCGAAGTCGAGATGTGCGTACCAGACGTCGAGATTCCCGGTTTCCGCTGCTGTGCGCATCCAGCGACGGTAGGAGCCGACCGCGCTCAGGACGGCTGCCGTCCGCTGGCGCCCGGTGAAGTCGCGGTCGCGCCCGGCGATCTCGAAGCTCGTCGCAAGCCGCTTCACGTCCCATTCGAACGGCCCGGGCAGGGTCTCGTCGAAGTCGTTGAGGTCGAACACCAGCTTGCGCTCGGGCGACGCGTAGCCGCCGACGTTGGCGAGGTGGGCGTCGCCGCAGATCTGCGCCTGCAGGCCGGCGCGTGGCGTGGCGGAGAGATCGTGGGCCATCACCGCCGCGGCGCCGCGGTAGAACGTGAACGGCGAGACGAGCATCCGCCCGTACCGGATCGGAACGAGCTCGGGCACGCGCGAGCCGGCCTGCGCCTCGAGTATCGCGACCGGATCGCGGTCGGGAGCGAGCTCGAAACCGGCCTGGCTCGTCCTCGGGCACTCTTCGCGCGCTGCGCGGCCCCGAGCAACGCGCTCCTCGACGGTGAAGTGCGGCACCGCAGCCGCAGCGTCTCCCTTGCGGTCAGTCCTCTCGTCCAGCGCGGCCATCGCGTCCTCCTTTCGGCCCCCTGAACCTCCAGCTTCGAGCCGGGAGCGGTGGCGCTGCAACCGGGCGGCAAGCCGGTCGCTCTCGTGCTGCCACCACAGTCCCCATCTAGGTCGGAACCTGCGCCGGCGTACCCGGCCCGCCGGACTCGGTCACGGTCTTGGCCGGTTGTACGGAGTCCTCGGCGGCGAATTGCGCCAGCAGCTCGCGTTCGCGATCCAGCTTCGGGAAGCAGAAGAAGACAAGAACCCCGCCGAGCACGACCGCGATCAGCCCGGCGAGGTACGCCCACTGGTCGCCGTGGAGGAACGCTCCCTTGGCGCCGGCGATGATCTGATTCGCGTGGTTCGGGTACTGCTGCGCGATCGCCTCCGCGCCGTCGAACGACTTCGTGAGCTGGTTCTCGACACTGGTAGTGACATGAGCGTTCGACGACGCAACTGCGGCGGTCGCAGCGGTGGCGTAACCGGCAGTGAGAAGCGCACCGAAGATCGACTGCATGATCGCCCCGCCGAGATCGCGCTGCAGGTCGGCCGTGCCGGACGCCATCCCTGCGCGCCGCACCGGCACCGAGCCGGTCAGCGAGTGCGACGCGGGCGTGCCGGCGAGTCCCACCCCGATCCCGATGAAGACGTAGGCCAAGGCGATGTGCCAGTACGGGCTGTTCTCCCGCCAGAGCAGGAGCATCGTCAGGAAGGCGAAGAACAGAGCGACGTAGCCGCAGAGCAGGGTGAACCGGGCACCGCGCGACTCGACGAGCTTGGCCGACCGCGGCGCGACGAGGACCATGAAGACGACCGCGGGCAAGATCGCCGACCCCGCCTGGATACTCGAGTAGCCGAGCACGTTCTGCAGGTACTGCTGGCTCACGAAGGCAGCGCCCATCAGCGAGCCGAAGACGATGATGCCGGCGCAGGCCGCGACCCAGAAGGTCCGCCGTGAGGCGACCTCGAGGTCGTAGAGCGGCGTGGGCGCGTGCCGCTGGCGCACGTAGAAGCCCACGAGGGCCACGGCGGCGATCGCCGCCAGCACGAGCGTGAGCGTCCCCTTGTTCGGTACCGGCGCGAAGTTGATGGAGAGGATCAGCGCTCCGACGAGGACGAGCGAGAGGATCCCGCCAAGGTTGTCGACCGGATCCGTCGTCTCGTTGACATGGCTCGGCACGAAGATGACGGCCATCACGAGCGCGATCACCGCAAACGGCAGGGTGACCAGGAACACCGAGCCCCACCAGAAATGCTCCAGCAGCGCGCCTGCCACCAGCGGTCCGAGCGCCGCGAGACCGCCGCCGATCGCAGACCACAGCGCAATGGCCTTCGTCCGGCCCGGCCCCGACCACAGAGCGGTGATCAGGGCGAGCGTGGTCGGATAGGCCATACCCGCAGAGACCCCGCCGAGCACGCGGGCGGCGAAGAGCACGGTGTCGGTAGGCGCGTACGCGGCCAGCAGGCATGCGGGTACCGAGAGGACCATCCCGAGGACGAGCATCAGCTTGCGTCCGTAGCGGTCGCCGAGCGCGCCCAGGTAGAGAACCGACGCGGCGAGGCCGAGCGAGTAGCCGACCGCGATCAGGTCCAGGGTGGTCTGGGAGGAGTCGAAGTGCTGGCCGATGGACGGCAGCGCGACGTTCGCCACCGACAGGTTGAGGTTGGCGACCCCGGCGACGGCGATCAGCGAGACGAGGACGAGGCCCGCGCGCTCCGGCGCGACCGAACCGGCCGGCGATCCCGCGGCACCAGTGGTCTTGCTCACGCGGGCAGCATCCTGCGACCGGCCTCTCGCTGCGTCGCCCGTTTCGGACGATGTGGAGCAGGTTCCGGAACCCGAGAGTCCATGCGGTGGGCTGGGTCGATCTAGAGCTCGTACTGATCTCGCTCGCGGCGATGCTGTCGCCGACCACGTTGACCTTCTCCGTGCTCGCGCTCGTGCTCGCGAAGCGGCCGTTCCGGACTGGTTCGTGGTTCTATCTGGGTGCCTTTGCGGTGACCATCGTGATCGGGATCGCGGCGGCGTTCGTCCTGGGTGACGCCGCGGCGCCCTCGTCGAACGGCGAGCGAAAGACGTGGGTCTCCGTGTTCGATCTCGTCGCGGGTGCGGCTTTGCTGGTCTACGTCGCCCGCACGTACCGCCGACCCTTCTCCGAGAAGACGACGCAAGGCATGGTCGACAAGATGACGGCGGTCGCCTCCTCGCCGTGGATTGCCGTCATCGCCGCCGGCGCAACGCTCGCAAACCCGGGCGGCTTCATCCCACTGGCGCTGAAGGCGATCTCCGAGACCAACCCGACGACGGCCGGCTACGCCGTGCAGTGGCTGGGGTTCACGGTGGTCTCGCTGCTCCCCCTCAGCCTCGCTCTCGTGCTCCTGCTCGTCTCGCAGGACTGGGCCGAGCGAATCCTGGGCGCCACGCGCCGCTGGCTCGAGGGACACCTGCGCCTGATCGCGTCGGTGATCATCGTCCTGCTCGCGGTGTCCCTCTTCCGCAACGGCATTGCCGGGCTGGCCGGCTAGCGCTCGTAGGATCGGTATCTACGCGTGCTGCAGCTCCCGGACGCGGAAGGCGAGCACGATGTCCCTCACGCCGCGGATGAAGGCGAAGGCCGCCACCCACGCGATGAGCAGAACCGCGCTTCTGCCGTAGTAGCCGGCAGCCCAGAAGCCGAGGAGCACCTCGATGATCCCGCCGACGAGCTGGAGCCACCAGACGTCGACCTCTTTCCGCGAGGCGATCGACAGGATGATGTCGAACGTCCCGGCGAAGACGAGCAAGAAGCTGAAGACGGCGGCGAGCGCGGCGAACGTGTTCCCCGGGTGGACGAACGAGGCGACGCCGACCGCGAGGAAGACGAGCGCCAGTACAGCGTTGAGCAGCTTCCACCAGCCCGCGGCGATGAAGATCATGGCGACCTCCATCACGCCGGCCGCGATCGCGACGAAGCCGAACAACAGCGAGATCGCGTGGACGGACGTGTAGTTGAAGCGGAGCAGGATCAAACCGACGAGCAACCAACCGATCCCGGTGACGAGGAGCAGCCACCACGGCGGCAGCGTGTTCCCCAACTGCCGCTCGACGTTGCTCTCGAGCCTTGCCTCAGCGGTCGCCATTACCAACCCTCCCGTGGTCTCGGTCACAAACGGCCTTGCGCAGAGTCTCACGAACCCGTCGGCGGGCACAAGTCCCGACGGCACGGCACCTACTTCGACGGTTCGGCGCGTGAAGACCTGAGGGCGCGCACTTCCTTGGTGAGCGCGGCGATCTGGTCCTGATCCCGGAACGTGTTCGCCATGGCACGCACTTCCTGCGTCAGGGCCAGGATCTGATTCGAGAGCTTCAGGAGCTCGACGTTCTGCCGGTCCTCCTTCTCGACCGTCCTCCACTGTGCGTCGGCAATCACCTGGCGCTTTGCGTCGGCGCGGTTCTGGCTGATCAGGACAAAGGTCGAGAGGAAGATCGCCTCGAGCGAGACGATCATCGTCAGCAGGCCGTACGGGTACTTCTCGACGCCGAAGCCGATCCAGCAGGAGAACCAGATGATGTGGACGTAGACGAACAGCATCGAGCCGCTGAACGCGGTGATCCCATCCGCGACCCGGTTCTGCCTCTCCGCGGCTCGCTCGCGCTCGTGCTCGAGCAGAGCCGGATTGATGGGCTCCGGCAGCGGACGGAGGACCTTGCGGAGCCGCTGTCTCACGGTGTGGTGCGTGCTTCCGGAGGAGTCGGTACGCGCTCGCGTCATGGTCGGTCTCCTGGCTCCGTCGGGGTCGTCGTCCATCATCTTCACGCATGGAAGCGCACGATCCAAATGCCGAGCAGGGAGCCGCCCGGCCGGACATCGCGCTCACGGCGGCTCGGGCGGCCGCCGGCGCGATCGCGGTCGCCGCGCTCGCGTTCGGGCTCTGGCGGGTCCGCGACATCATCGTGCTCCTGCTCCTCGCGCTGACGTTCGCCGCCGCCATGCGTCCGGGGGTGGAGTGGCTCCGGAGCCGGAAGGTGCCTGGGGCGTTCGCGATTCTTTCCTTCTTCATCCTCGTGTTCGGACTCTTTGCCCTCTTCTTCTGGCTGGCCGTGCCGCCGGCCCTGCACGAGCTCAAGCGGGCGCTTGCGCAGCCTGTCGCCGGCGCTGCCGCCGCCCACTCGACCGGGATCCGGCACGACGTGCTCGTCTGGGTCGACACCCACCTCAGGAAGCTCCCGTCGGGGAGCGAGATCTTCCACCCGATCGCCGCCTACGGCCACAAGGCGACAGACGCCGTCGTCGCCGTCCTCTTCACCATCGCAGCTACGTGGTACTGGGTGTCGGAGCGCGACGCGATGATCAACCTGCTCGTCAAGCTCACGCCGGAGGCGAAGCGGGAGAACGCCCGGCGCACCTATCTCGAGATCGACCGGCGGCTCGGGTCGTACACACGGCTCAAGTTCCTGATGGTCTTCGTCATCGGCGCCGCCCTGGCCGTCGGCTTCTACCTCGTCGGTCTTCCGTACCCGCTGTTGATCGGGGGCGCGGTCAGCCTGTTCGAGATCATCCCCGTCGTCGGGCCGGCGGTCGGCGTGCTACTCGTCATCGCCGTGGGAATCCCGCAATCGATCCACGTGACGGTGTTGGCGGTGGTCGTGCTCGTCGTCGTCCGCGAATTCCAGAGCTACGTGATCAATCCGCACGTGATGGGCCGGTCCGTCGGCCTCTCCCCCCTCGTCACCCTCGTGACGGTCTCTGTCGTCGGGCTGCTCTTCGGCGCGCTCGCCGTGGTCCTCGCCATCCCGGCCGCCTCCGCCGCAGAGACGCTCATCGACGTGCTCGTCTTCGGCCACGACCCCCCGCCGACGCCCGCGCCGCGCCGGTTCCGGCGGCCGGGAACGCGCTCCTCGACCTAGGAGACGGCAGCCGCGAAGCTCGAGCCCGAGGCGAGCCCGGCGAAGTGCGTAGCTCCGCTGTCCGTCGGGTGGACCGAGTCGACGTGCAGGTCGCAGCGGCTCACTACACATCCATGTAGCGCCGCTCCCGGACGACTCCTCCCCCTCCCGGCCGTTCGTCACCCGATCGTCTCCGGGCCGTCACGAAACCGCCCAAGCACCGGGGTGTAGGCCACACTTGCCCCACCTGAGATGGAGGCGTAGGGTCGGGGGACGGGGTCGCTCGAGTACCGGGGAGGTCGCCATGAGCACCACCGTCGAAGCCGGAACGGCGATCCGGCCGTTCCGCGTCGAGTTTCCGGACGACGCGATCGACGACCTGCGCAGTCGTGTCGCGGCGACGCGCTGGCCGAGCAGGGAGCTCGTCGCCGACCGATCGCAGGGCGTGCAGCTGGCGACCGCGCAGGCGATCGCCCGCTACTGGCAGGACGAGTACGACTTCGGGCGGATCGAGGAGAGGCTCAACGCCCTCCCGCAGTTCGTCACCGGGATCGACGGTGTCGACGTCCATTTCGTCCACGTGCGCTCGCAGAACGAGGACGCCCTGCCGCTGATCATGACCCACGGCTGGCCCGGCTCGGTGATCGAGATGATCGATTCCGTCGGGCCGCTCACCGACCCGATCGCGCACGGTGGCAGCGCCGAGGACGCCTTCCACCTCGTCCTGCCCTCCCTGCCCGGGTACGGCTTCTCCGCCGCGCCGGCCGAGATCGGCTGGGACCTGGGTCGGACGGCCCGGGCGTGGGCCGAGCTCATGGGCCGTCTCGGCTACACGCGCTATGTCGCGCAGGGCGGCGACGTGGGCGCCGGCGTCACGGACGCGATGAGCCGCCAGACGCCCGAGGGGTTGGCCGGCATCCACACGAACCTGCTCGTCCCTGCGCTGAACGGTCCCATGCCGGCGAACACCGACGACGAGCGCGCCGCGGCCGCGCAGATCGCCACGTTCCAGAAGTCGGGCAACGGCTACTTCGTCGAGATGGCCACGCGCCCGCAGACGATCGGCTATCCGCTCCTGGACTCGCCGGTCTCTCTGGCGGCCTGGATGGTCGACCACGACACGGACGCCTATTACAAGATCGCGAGCGCGTTCCTGGACGACAAGCCCTCGGGCAATCTCACGCGCGACCACATCCTCGACAACGTCACGCTCTACTGGCTGACGGGCACCGGCGCCTCGACATCCCGTTCGTACTGGGAGGCGTACGGGCCGGATGCTCCGGCCGCCAGCCAGAAGCCTCTGCCGGCCTCGACGATCCCGTTCGGCTTCACGACGTTCCCGGGCGAGATCTGGAAGACGCCGCGCAGCTGGGTCGAGGCGAGCTACCCGAACGTCGTCTATTTCAACCAGGTCGACAAGGGCGGCCACTTCGCCGCCTGGGAAGAGCCCGAGCTCTTCGCGACCGAGATCCGCGCGGCGTTCAGAACGCTGCGCCAGGGGAGGTCCTCATGAGCACGACCGTCGACACCGGGATCGAGACCCGGCCGTTCACCGTCGAGATCACGCAGGAGCAGATCGACGATCTCTGCCACCGCATCGGGGAGACGCGGTGGCCTCCCAGCGAGGTTGTCCAGGACGCCGCGCAGGGCGTGCAGCTCCGGTTCCTCCAGGAGCTCGCGCGCTACTGGACCGAGGACTACGACTTCGGACGCATCGAGGCGAGGCTCAACGCCCTGCCCCAGTACACGACGAACATCGACGGGCTCGACATCCACTTCATCCACGTCCGCTCCGAGCACGAAGGCGCCTTGCCGCTGATCATCACGCACGGCTGGCCCGGCTCGATCATCGAGATGCTCGACGTCATCGGGCCGCTCACCGACCCGACCGCGCACGGCGGGAGCATCGACGAAGCGTTCGACGTCGTCATCCCCTCCATCCCCGGCTTCGGTTTCTCGTCGCAGCCGACCGAGGCCGGTTGGGATTCCGCCCGCATCGGAGCGGCGTGGGCCGAGTTGATGAACCGGCTCGGCTACGACCGGTACGTCGCACAGGGCGGCGACCAGGGCGCCGGCGTCACCGACGCGATGGGCCGCCAGGCTCCTGACGGGCTGGTCGGCGTCCACTTCAACTTCCTCGACGCGATTCCGAAGGAGCTCTTGACGGCCGGCTTCACTCCGCGGGTCGTGTTCTCCCACGAGGAACGCGAACAGCTCGGCAAGGTCGTGGGAGTCTTCATGCGGGGCTACATCTCCGAGATGGGCGAGCACCCGCAGACGATCGGCTACTCGCTCCTCGATTCGCCCACCGGCCTCGCCGCTTGGATGCTCGATCACGACGCCGACAGCTACGAGAAGATCTCGAAGGCGTTCCTCGAGGGCGAGCAGACCGGGAACCTCAGCCGGGACAACATCCTCGACAACATCACGCTGTACTGGGTGACGGGCACCGGGGCATCGACGTCACGGATCTACTGGGAGACCGGCAAGGCCGCAACGGCCTCGTTCAAGAACCCGCCCCCGCACATGAGGCTGCCGGCCGCCTACACGGTCTTCCCGGACGAGCTCTTCCAGGCGCCACGCCACTGGGTGAAGCACGCGTACCACCATCTCGACTACTACAACGAGGCCCCGAAGGGCGGGCACTTCGCAGCGTGGGAGGAGCCCGAGATCTTCGCCGGCGAGATGCGCGCGGCATTCAAGTCGCTGCGGGACGGGAGGTCGGAATGAGCACCAGCGTCGAGGCCGCGACCGAGATCCGGCCCTTCCACGTCGAGTTTCCGGAGGAGGCGATCGCAGACCTGCGCCGGCGAATCGCCGCGACGCGCTGGCCGAGCAAGGAGCTCGTCGGCGACCGCTCGCAGGGCGTACAGCTGGCGACCGCTCAGGCGCTCGCCGGCTACTGGCTGGACGAGTACGACTGGCGGAAGTGCGAGGCGAAGCTCAACGCGCTGCCGCAGTTCACGACCGAGATCGACGGCGTGGACGTCCATTTCATCCACGTCCGCTCGGAGCACGCGAACGCTCTCCCGGTGATCATCACGCATGGCTGGCCCGGCTCGATCGTCGAGATGCTCGAGGTCATCGGACCGCTCACCGACCCGACCGCGCACGGCGGAAGCGCCGACGACGCGTTCGACGTCGTCATCCCCTCGATCCCCGGCTACGGCCTGTCAGCCGAGCCGACGGAGCCCGGGTGGTGGGCCGGCCGCGTTGCGAAGGACTGGCCCGAGCTGATGAGGCGCCTCGGCTACGACCATTACGTCGCCCAGGGCGGCGACGTGGGCGCGGCCGTCACCGACGCGATGGGCCGAATGGCCCCGGAGGGGCTGGTCGGCATCCACACGAACCTGTTCGTCCCCGCCCTCGGAGGCGCCAAGTTCTCGGACGAGACCGAGGAGGAGAAGGCCGCGAACGAGGCGATGGCGGTCTTCCGGGCGACCGGCTTCGGCTACTTCCTGGAGCAGTCGACGCGGCCGCAGACGATCGGTTACGGCCTCCTCGACTCGCCGATCGAGCTCGCGGCCTGGCTGCTCGACCACGACACGGACGCGTACTACAAGATCGCGAGCGCGTTCGTCGACGACAAGCCGTCGGGCAACCTCACCCGCGATCACATCCTCGACAACATCACGCTCTACTGGCTGACAGGCACGGGAGCCTCGGCGGCGCGGTCGTACTGGGAGAGCGCGCAGGCGACGGCGAAGAGCGCCGGGCAGGCTCCGCCTCCGATGGAGCTCCCGTTCGGCTTCACCACCTTTCCCGGCGAGATCTGGAAGACGCCTCGCAGCTGGGTCGAGGCGGCGTACCCGAACGTCGTCTACTTCAACGAGGTCGACAAGGGTGGCCACTTCGCCGCCTGGGAAGAGCCGGAGCTCTTCAGTCAGGAGCTGCGCGCGGCATTCAGTTCACTCCGCTGAAAGGAGCGTCACATGTCCGGAACAGATGACTCGACCCAAGAGGTGACCGTCGTGCTCGTGCACGGCGCATTCGCCGACTCCTCGAGCTGGAACGGCGTGATCGAGCGCCTCCAGGCGAAGGGGATCAAGGTCACGACCGCCGTGAACCCGCTGCGCGGGATCGCGATCGACTCCGCGTACGTGGCCGGCATCTTCGAGCAGACGCCCGGCCCGGTCCTCGCCGTCGGCCACTCCTACGGCGGTGCGGTGATCACCAACGCCGCCGCGCAGGCCGAAAACGTCGTCGGCCTCGTCTACGTGGCCGCCTACGCGCCGGACGAGGGCGAGACCCTCGGCGACATCGGAGCGGCGTCGAAGGACAGCATCCTGAACCCCGCGCTCGTCACGATCAACTATCCGGCCGTGAACGGCGGCAAGGCCGGGACCGAGTTCGCGATCGACCCGGCGAAGATCCACGAAGCGTTCGCCGCCGATCTACCCGTCGAGCAGACGGCGCTGATGGCGGCGACACAACGGCCCGTGGCCGACCTCGGATTCGCCGAGCCGACGCAAGCCGCCGCCTGGAAGCACCTGCCCTCGTGGGCCGTGGTCGCCACAGGAGACAGGGCCGCAGGAGCGGACGTCATCCGCGCCGAAGCCGAGCGAGCGGGTGCGCAGATCACCGAGGTGGAGGGCTCGCACGTGATCATGATCTCGCAGCCTCAGACGGTGACCGACGTGATCGTCGAGGCTCTGGCATCGGTCGGCTCGCAGTCGATGGCCGGGACGACCGCGTAGGAGGACGCGTGTCTGCCACCACGACCCGGTCTCCTCCCACGACTGGCCCGCTGGCGCGCCTACCCCTCAAGCAGGTCGACGCCGGCGTGCTCGACGTGGGGTACGCCGACGAAGGCCCTGCCGACGGTCCGGCGGTTCTCCTGCTGCACGGCTGGCCGTACGACATCCACAGCTACGCGGAGGTGTCGCCGAAGCTGGCCGCCGCGGGCTATCGGGTGGTGATCCCGTACCTGCGCGGCTACGGGACGACGCGCTTTCTGTCGGACGAGACGCCACGGAACGGCGAGCAGGCTGCACTCGCCGTCGATGCGATCGCGTTGCTCGACGCGCTCGAGATCGAGCTCGCGATCGTCGGCGGCTTCGACTGGGGAGCGCGGACCGCCAACGTCGTCGCCGCGCTTTGGCCGGAGCGGTGCGCGGGCCACGTCTCCGTCAGCGGGTATCTGATCGGAAGCCAGGCCGCCGGAGCTGTTCCCCTGCCGCCCGAGGCCGAGCACCAATGGTGGTACCAGTACTACTTCGCCACCGAGCGCGGCCGCGTCGGCTACGAGCGGTACACGCGGGAGTTCGCGAAGCTCATCTGGCGGACCGCCTCGCCGAAGTGGGACTTCGACGAGGCCACGTTCGAGCGGAGCGCCGCGGCCTTCGCGAACCCCGACCATGTGGCGATCGCGATCGACAACTACCGCTGGCGCATCGGACTTGCCGAGACCGGGGCCGAGTACGCCGAGCTCGAGCAGCAGCTCGCCGAGGCACCGACGATCTCGGTGGCGACGATCACGCTCGAAGGCGACGCCAACGGCGCTCCGCACCCCGACCCGAGCTCCTACGCGGTCAAGTTCTCGGGCCCGTACACGCACCGGACGATCGAGGGCGGAATCGGCCACAATCTTCCGCAGGAAGCCCCGGACGCGTTCGCCGACGCCGTCCTGACGCTAGGAGGTGGTGTGTGATGTCATTCGTATCGCGCGGTTTCCGGGGTCGTCGGCGCGAGGACGCGGATCCGTCCCGGGTCCCGCCCGGCCAGTACGTGACGCCGGACTTTCCAGTGCTGTCGGCAGGCCCGACCCCGCACAGAGCCCTCGACGAGTGGAACTTCTCGATCACCGGCGAGTTGGACGAGAAGCGCGGCTGGACCTGGGAGGAGTTCCGCGCCCTCCCCAGCGAGGAGTTCACCGTCGACATCCACTGCGTGACCAAGTGGTCGAAGCTCGACACGATGTGGCGCGGCGTCTCGATCGACATGCTCCTCGACAACGTCGACACGCCGGCGAAGCACGTCATCCAGTACAGCGACGGCGGCTACACCACGAACGTCCCGCTCGAGGACGTCACCGGCGGCAAGGCCTGGATCGTCTACGAGTACGGCGGCGAGCCCCTCGAGGCGGAGCACGGCGGCCCGGCGCGCATGCTCGTCCCGCACCTCTACTTCTGGAAGAGTGCCAAGTGGATCCGGGGTCTGCGGCTCCAGACCGAGGACGAGCCGGGCTTCTGGGAGACCAACGGCTACCACAACTACGGCGATCCGTGGAAGGAGCAGCGCTACTGGGGCGACTGACCTGGCAGCTTGCAGACGTAATCGAGATCGTCCCGGAGACTGCGCGCGTCAAGACACTCGCTCTCGACGTCCCCGACTGGCCCGGCCACCGCACCGGCCAGCACGTCGACGTCCGGCTGACCGCTGAGGACGGCTATCAGGTCGAGCGCAGCTACTCGATCGCGTCGGCGCCGAGCGGCAGCCGCGTGGAGCTCACCGTCGAGCGGCTGGACGACGGCGAGGTCTCGCCGTACCTGACCGACGAGCTTCACTCCGGTGACCGGCTCGAGCTGCGCGGCCCGGTCGGCGGCTACTTCGTCTGGGAGCCTTCTCTTGAAGGCCCGGTGCTGCTCGTCGGCGGCGGCTCGGGCGTCGTACCGCTGATGGCGATGATCCGAGAACGGGCCACGGCCGGAAGCGGCGTCGACATGCGGCTCCTGCTTTCGTCACGCAGCTGGGAGGAGATCATCTACCGCGACGAGCTCGAGCGCCTTTCAGGCCACGGCCTCCGCGTCGCGCACACGCTCACGCGTTCGCAGCCGGACGGCTGGACCGGGTACGCGCGCCGCGTGGACGCCGAGATGCTGGCGGAGGTCGGTCCCGCTGTCGAGGACCGGCCGCACGTGTACGTCTGTGGACCGACGCCGTTCGTCGAGGCCGTGGCGAATGCGCTCGTCGGTCTCGGGCACCAGCCGCACGAGATCAAGACGGAGCGCTTCGGACCGACGGGAGGTTGAGGATGGACGTACTCATGCTCGACGGCAACGCAGTCGCCGGCCTGCTGCACGAGGTGTTCGGCGCAGAGATGACGACGGCGATCGGCACATGCGCCGCGTGCGGCTCCACCGCGGAGCTCGGCGCCGTCCATGTCTTCCGCGGGGCCGGCGTCGTCCTCCGCTGCCCCTACTGCGGGAGCGTCCTCTCGAAGATCGTCGAGCGGCAGACGCAGACCTGCGTCGACCTGCGCGGACTTCGCGCCCTCGACCGGACTTGACGCATGTCTCGTGATCGCCTCGAGGCGTTCAGCGACGGCGTCCTTGCTGTCGTCATCACGATCATGGTCCTCAATCTGCACCCACCGGCCGGGCACGCGTTCACCGATCTTCGGTCGCTCTTCCCGAAGCTCGCGGTCTACCTCCTGAGCTTCGTCTTCATCGCGATCTACTGGAACAACCACCACCATCTGTTCCAGGTGGTCGAGCGAATCAGTGGCTCGGTGCTGTGGGCGAACGCACACCTCCTGTTCTGGCTCTCTCTCACACCGGCTGCGGCAGCCTGGTTGGGACCGCACCTCGGCGACACGGCTCCCACCGTCGTCTACGGCGTCGTCCTTCTCGGCTCGGCGATCGCCTACGGGATCCTGGTCCGGACATTGCTCGCGGCGCAGCCGCCGGGCTCGCCGCTCGAGCGTGCGGTCGGCCGCGACCGGAAGGGCAACCTGTCGGTCGTCGGCTATATCGCCGCGATTGCGCTCTCGTTCGTCGTGCCCTGGCTGTCCCTGGCGATCTACTTCGCGGTCGCCGCGGTCTGGCTCATCCCGGATCGCAGGATCGAGCGCGTGCTTCCGCCCAGCCTTCCCGAGCGCCAGTGACAGCTCCACGATCACCGCCGCGACTTCTTGCGACGGCCGGCTCTTAGTTCTGCGCGATTCCGACGGCCGGTCGAGACGAGCCGAACCCGGTCCGCTCACGCGCCTGGCCCGGCGGTCTCCTTCATCGGTTCCTCACGGCGACTCGACGGTGATCGGCGCATCGAAGCTGCCCATTCGATTGCGCATGAAGTGGGCCGTCGCGATCATCTCGAGGCGGAGCGTCTGATACGTCCGGCGGTCGACCCAGAGCGTGAACCACGCCGGCGTGGCCGGGTCGAGGAACGACACGACCCAGACCGGATCACCGTCCAGGCGCGTGAGGCGCAGCACGTGCGCGTCCGCGAAGCCAGGACGGCCAGAACGGAACCGGCTCGCGGACCGGCGGGTCTTGCGGGGACTCGCGCCAGGGCCCGTCCGGGGAGGCGCGGTCCCAACGGCGCGCGCCGACGATGATCGAGGCCGAGCCGTCGGAGTTCACGTACTCGAGACGGTTCGGCGCGACCTCCTTGTATGTCGTCGTCAGTCGATCGGCGGGATCGGAGGCGAGTCGCGAGTGGATAACGAGCGTCCGCAAGTGTCGGATCTTGGCTGTGGCGCGGCGGACGATCGCCGAAGCGTCGGGAGCCGGGAGGCGTGCCGGCGGAACGAACGTGAGCGTGTCCGGCGAGGCCCCCGGAGTCTTGATCCTCAGGAGAATGCTGCCGAGCCGCGCGACGGCCGGCGCACTCGCCTGATAGCAGCCGGGACCGCAGGAAGATGCGGCAGCGAAGCGCGCGGCACCGTCGCCCTCCACTATGAAGCGCAGTCCGGCCCGCGAGACCGGGCCGTTCGGGCCGAGCACGGTGGCGCGTAGCGAAGTCCGCGAACCGATTCGCGCGACCCCGATCCCGACAGCGAGGTCGCGGTCCTGGGCGGCGAGAACGACAGAGCTCGGTGCCGCTGCCGGCGCTGCCTTGTGGGACGAAACGTAGTCGCGTCCGGGCCGGACGTTCGTCAGGACGGCGACGAGAGTAACCACGACGACAAGCGCCGTAAGCTCGGCGAGAACGTTCCTGCGGAGGCGTCTGACCACCGAGAGCCCGCGCTCACCGTCGTCGACACTCCGGGCGAGCGCAGGTGTCAACCGGTAACGGTTCAGCCAGCCGATCACGACCAGGCCGGAGAAGACGGCCGTCTTGGCGAGCAGGAGACGTCCGTAGCCCGTCGTCCACAGTTGGGAGAACGAGCTCAGCTCCTCGAACGCGCGCGTGACGCCGCTCAGTCCGACGAGCGCGACCGCCACGACCGCGACCCGCGAGTAGCGCGAGACGAGCGCCAGTCCGCCTTGACGAAACGGCTCGTCCGCGAGTCGCACCACGAACGACAGGACGAGCCCGAGCGCGAGGGACCCGCCGATCCAAAAGGCCGCCGAGGCCAGGTGGACGAGATCCGCCGGCACGCTCACTGCCCTCGGCACGCCCTGCTGGAGTGCATGGCCCGTCACCGTCGGGAGGGCGAGGAGCAGGAGCGCGGCCAGCCAGACGACCGGCCTGAGCGCCCTCACCCGAAACGAAGCCAGGGAGGCCAGCGCGGCGAACGCGCCCACGGCCGCGCCGATCTCCATCCGGTGCCCGAACGTCGTGTCCGAGGTTCCCGGTACGAGCGCTACGGAGAGGTAGGCGCCGAGTGCGGCGAGCGCCAGCGCCGGGGTGAGGATCAGCGCTTCTGTTCGGCTCAGTCGCTCGGCGAGCAACTCCCCTTGGCCGGCGCGTACCGCCGGCCGCCAGACGAGCAGACCGAACAGGGTCGTGCCGGCGCCGACGAGGAGCCCTGCGAGCAGGAGCCAACGGCCGGCGATCGCTGCGAAGGGCGGATTGCCGCTTCCGGCCGAGAGAACGGCACGCGGCGCCGCGCCGGCAGTGCCCACCTTGAAGGCGAAGACGCCGGCGATCAGGTGGCCGTCGTCGACGTCGATCTCCCGCCAGCGGACGGTGTAGTCCCCGTGCCCGAGGTGCGGCCGGAGAGGGAGGACGATCTCGGTCGGCTTTCCGGCCGGCACGAACGGACGTCCGGCCAGCACCGAGCCGCCGCTGTTGCGTACGACCTCGATACCCGGCGCCGGCCGTACCCCCTCGTCGAAGAAGAGTCTCACCGACGTGGGAGCGCGGGCCATCATCGCTCCGGCCGCAGGATCCGACCGCACGAGAAAGGCGTGCGCGGCGGCCGAGGAGGGCCAGAGAAGCGCCAGCGCCGACGCACCGACGAGGAATCCCAAGCCCCTGCGACGCGGCGTCGACTTCTTGGTTGCCTCTCCCTTCGGACGCATGGGTCACCGCAAAGGCTGCCCGCCGAGTGCGACCGCCGGCTTCGTGACAAGCCGCAAATTCAGGACTGCGGCTAGCCGCTACCCGGGTTTCCAGGCCGCCGTGATGCTCGCTCGCGGGCGGCGAGGCATCGTGATCGGCGCATGTTCCTCTGCATGTCACTCGTCGTCAGCGCGTTGCCGCTCGCAGCCCTCGCCCTGACGGGCTGCGGCGGCGGCGCGTCGAGTGCGCTGCCGAGAACGGCGAGCGGCATCGACACGACGACGGGCTGACCGGCGTTGGCCCTCCGCTGCCTCATCGTCGACGACCACCGGGACTTCCTCGTCAACGCAAGCGTGTTGCTCGAGCGAGAAGGCATCGAGGTCGTCGGGGTCGCCACCACCGGGACCGAGGCGCTGCGACTGGAGGAGGAGCTCCGCCCCGACGTCGTGCTCATCGACATCCGCCTCGGCGACGAGAACGGCTTCGACCTCGCGAAACGGCTGAGCAGCAGGGTAATCCTGATCTCCACCCATGGCCGCGACGAATACGCCGCGGAGATCGCGGCGAGCCCGGCGGCGGGGTTCATCCCCAAGGCTCGTCTGTCGGCGTCCGCGATCCTCCTCCTCGCCGGAGCCGTGGCGATTGACGCCGCTAGCGGGCGTTCAGGTACGCGACGACCGCAAGTACCCGACGCTGATCGTCCTCACCGGCCGGCAGGCGCAGCTTTCTCAGGATTGATCGGACGTGCTTCTCGACCGTCGACTCGGTGATCCACAACGCGTGCGCGATGCCGGCATTCGAGCGTCCTTCCGCCATCAGCGCGAGCACCTCCCTCTCCCGAGGCGAGAGTACGTCGAGTGGGTCGTGAGCACCGCGGGCAGCCACGAGCTCCTGCACGAGCGCGGGGTCCACGACCGATGCGCCTTTGACGATCCGCTCGAGCGTCTCGACGAACTCGTCCACGTCGGTCACGCGACTCTTGAGCAGGTAGCCGCTCCGCTCGCCGCTGGAGAGCAGCGCGGTCGCCCGCTCCACCTGGACGTAGGCGGACAGCGCGACGACGGCGGTGCCGGGAAACTCCTCGCGGATCGCCTCGGCGGCTTCGAGGCCCTCGGTCGTGTGCGTGGGCGGCATGCGGATGTCGACGATCACGAGGTCGGGCCGGAGCTCGCGGACCAGCGTGAGCAGCTCCGCGGCGTCCCCGGACTGACCCACCACGTCGAAGCCGGAACGCTCGAGCAAGCTGGCAAGACCCTCGCGCAGGAGAACCTCGTCGTCCGCCACCACGACTCGGGTCGAGTTTGTGCTCACGGCAACGATTATGGGGTACCGTGACGTGATGGGCACGTCCGCCCCACCGGCGGATCAGCACAACGACGAGAGCCACGAGCTGCGACGGCTCGCCGAGGAGCAGGCTGCCTTGCGTCGGGTGGCGACCCTCGTGGCCTCGGGCGCCCCGTCGCCGGAGGTCTTCTCGGCGGTCGCCCACGAAGTCGCACAGGTTCTACGGCTGCCGAATGCGGCGGTTTGCCGTTACGACGAGGACGGCTCCACGATGACCGTTCTCGCGGTCTACGGCGAGCGGCCGGACATCTTCGGACCAGGCTCGCGCTGGCCGCTCGACGGCCCGTCGATGTCGGCGGAGGTGCTACGCACCGGCCGACCTGTACGGCTCGAGGAGTACACCGACGTCTCCAGCTCGCTTGCGACCGCGGCGCGCAAACATGGATACAGCAGGGTCGCCGGAGCACCGATCGTGGTCGAGGGTCGCGTCTGGGGCGTGATCTCCACGTCGTCACCCGATGCGCCGCTCCCCGACCATCTCGAGGACCGGCTTGCGGAGTTCACGGAGCTCGTGGCAACCGCGATCGCCAACAGCGAGGCCCACGGGCAGCTCGAACGACTCGCCGACCAGCAGGCGGCACTGCGACGGGTCGCGACCCTGGTTGCGGCGGGCGCGCCGCCGGCGGAGGTGTTCGAGGCGGTGAGCGCGGAGGTAGCTGCGTTGATCGGCGCCGACGGCTCGGCTCTGACGCGCTTCGAGCCGGACGGAACCGTCACAGCCGTCAGTGGCTGGACGGCCCACGGAGGCTACAACTACGTCGGAAGCCGGTACCCGCTCGAGGGAACCGTGTCGGGGATGATCTTCGAGACCGGCCGTCCCGGTCGGATCGAGAACTACGGCGACGCTCCCGGAGAGGCGCCCGCGGCCGCACGGGCGATGGGCTGGCGTTCGTCGGTGGGAGTCCCGATCGCCGTCGAGGGCCGGATCTGGGGAGTGTTGGCCGTCATTTCGAAGGGCGAGAACCCCCTGTTCCCCGACACCGAGCACCGCTTGACCGAGTTCGCTGAGCTCTTCGCCACCGCGATCGCGAACAGCGAGGCGCACGAGCAGCTCGCCTTGCTCGCCGACGAGCAGGCGGCTCTGCGGCGTGTCGCCACGCTCGTCGCCGAAGGCGCGACTCCGCAGAACGTCTTCGACGCCGTGAGAGACGAGGTGGAGGGGATGTTCGACACCCCGCTCAACGTGTTGCTGCGCTTCAACCCGGACGGGACAGCGACCGTCCTTGCCACTGCCGGCGCTTACCTGGGCCCTGTCGGCAAGCGCTGGCCGGTGGAGGGCGACAGTGCGATCGCCCGTGTTCGCCAAACGGGTCGTTCAGCGCGTGTCGACTACACCCGTCCAAAGCAAGGGTCGATTGCGAGCGCCGCTCGAACCGCAGGCGCGCGGTCCGCCGTCGGCGTGCCCGTCGTGGTCGACGGTCTCCTCTGGGGTGTGATGGCCGTCGGGACACGTGAACCCGACCCGCTCCCCGCCGACCTCGAAGTGCGGCTGACGAAGTTCACCGAGCTCCTCGCGACCGCCATCGCCAACGCAGAGAGTCGCGCCGAGCTGGACGCGTCTCGAGCGAGAATCGTCGCTACCGCCGACGCAACTCGTCGGCGCATCGAACGCGACCTGCACGATGGCGCTCAGCAGCAGCTCGTCGCGCTCGCGCTCGCGTTGCGCGCGGCGCAGTCGATGGTGCCGGAGGAGCTCGATCAGCACCGCGACGAGCTGTCGCGCGTTCTCGAGGGCTTGACCGCCGTACTCGACGACCTCCGCGAGACGGCCCTCGGAATCCATCCGGCCGGCCTCTCCGAGGACGGCCTGACCCCGGCGTTGAAGCGCCTGGTCGCCCGTTCGCCGCTTCGCGTCAACCTCGACGTCCGGACGGACGGCCGCTTCCCGGAGCCGGTCGAGGTAACCGCCTACTACCTCGTGTCGGAGGCGTTGACGAACGCTGCGAAGTACGCCGATACCCCGATCGTGGACGTCACCGTCAGGGGTGAGGCCGCAGCAGTGCACGTCGAGGTTCGCGACGCGGGCGTCGGAGGCGCGGATCCGGCCCAGGGCTCGGGACTGCTCGGGCTACGGGATCGCGTGGAGGCGATCGGCGGGACGATGCGGTTGATGAGCCCGCCCGGCACGGGGACGACGCTGTCCGTCGCCCTGCCGCTGCCAGATCACGCCGCCCGCGGCTGAGTCTCACCACGGTCCGGCCGCCACGGCTCGTGGCGGCCGGACACGTTCGGTCGTCAGCCGACGGTGAAGTCGCCCTTCATCCCCGCTGCGGCGTGGCCGGGAACGGTGCAGAGGTAGGGGTACTTGCCGCTCTTCGTGAACGAGACGACCAGATTCGCCGTCTTGCCCGGCTCGATCAGCGGCGTCTGCTTGCCGTCGATCCGGAAGTCGTGCTCCACGTGGCCGACGTTCTTGACGGCGAACGTCACCGTGCCGGGCTTCGCGACCGACGCGGCCGAGAGATGGAAGAAGAACTCGCCGGCCTGGACCTTGATCGAGCCGGCTTTGGTGCTCGTCGAGGTCGTGGTCGTCCCGCTGCCGGTCGAGCCGGAGCCCGAGGAGGGGATAGTCTGCGTCTTCGCCCCACCCGCAGGTGCGTTCAGGGAGTAGGCGACGATCTCGGGCTTCTGTCCGTTGCCCTGCGGGAAGCTCGCGACGGTGATCAGCGTGTTCCCGTTGATGGACACCGGTGAATTCGTTCCGGCGGGCAGCTGCTTCTGCCAGACCATCGCGCCGTTACTTCGCTTGAACGCGATCACCTTGCCGTCCAGGGTCGTGGTGAACACGAGATCGTTCGTGACGGTGGCGTCACCGTAGACCGAGTGCGGCAGGTGCTGGTCCCAGAGCACCTTCCCGGTGGCCAGGCTCAAGGCAACCAGCTCTCCTTTGCCCTGGCCGATAGGAGCATTCGTGCCGATCTTCTCGGCCTTGGTCTTGAACTCCGAGGACAAGTCGTTGACCGGGACGTAGATGGCCCCTTGGGACAGCGCCATGTTCGTCTCGACGCCGCCGAGCGTGCCGGGGTAGTACACGTACGGCACCGTCGGGTGGAACTTGTGCTGCAACGCCAGCACGGCGTCGTTGTCATGCCCGTTGTGCTTGCCGACAGGCGTCTTCCACACGAGCTTGCCCGTCTTGGCGTTCATCACGTAGACGTAGCCCATCTTGCCGGAGTCGACGATCACCGGCTGAGCGCCGGTCTCGGTGTAGATCGGCGATACCTGCATGTCCCAGTCGTGGAAGTCGTTCGGAATCGCCTGGTAGAACCACTTCAGCTGCCCGCTCGGCGAGAGAGCGACCGTGCTGTCGTTGTAGAGGAGCTTCGTCGGATGCTCGGTCGCCTGGTCGATCGATCGGTACGGGTTGGCGATCCCGAGGTACACGGTTCCATCCGGCCCGATCGCCGGGGTATTCCAGGCCCCGCCGGTGCCGAGCGCGCCGCCGGCTGACCGGTCGGCCGGGTCCTTCGTCTCCTGGAACTTCCAGAGCACCTTGCCGGTCTTGGCATCGAGCGCGTACGCGAGACCGCCGTCCAGTTGTCCGGAGGTCGAGAGGTAGACGCGGCCGTCGTGCACCTGGGGCGCGATGTTGAAGCCCTGGCCCTGCTTCGCCGCCAGGTTCGGCGTGCGCCACAGCAGCTTTCCTGTCGCAGCCGAGAGTGCGAACGCGTACGCAGGCATCTCGCCATACACGGTTCCATCCACCAGGGCCACGCCGTTCGGCCCCTCCCCGAGTGGCATTCCGCTGTTGTGGCCGGACCCGTACGTCCACAGCACCTTGCCGGTCTTGCCGTTCGCGGCGAAGACGCTGTAGCCGAGGTCCTGGAAGTAGATCGTCCCGTCCGGGCCGACCACGGGCGTGTTGGCGTAGTAGCCGAAGCCGCCGGCATGCGTGAGCGGGATCCTCCACGCCACCCGGAGCTTCGACACGTTCTTCGAAGTGATCGGGCTGCTGACGGCGCGCGTGTTCTGCAGGTCCGCGTTCGGCAGCGACCAGGTACTCACCGCGGCTGTCGCGCCAGCGTGAGAACCGCTGCTCTTGGCCTTGGACGATCCGCCGCAGCCGCTGACGGCAAGAGCCGCCGCGACGACGCCGACGAGGGCGAGGATCACCGCCCGGCGGCCACCCGTTCGGCGGGTGTTGATCAGTGACATCTGTCTGCTCCCTTCAAGCTCGAGTCCTTTCGAACACGATCGCCCTGGCGGTGGCCGCTACGCATCGCCGGAACCCCGCGTTGTCGGTTGCGGCTTCCCACCGTCCCCCGGTTCCGGCTGGCCGGTACCGCGGCCTCCCAGCGTTGGGCGTTGCTGATAGCCGCAATCGAGAAGGGGCCGCTACCGGGACAGAGGGATCACGGGTGCCCTCGATGACGGACCGACCCGGCGGCGGCGATCCTGACCGCTGAATGTCCGACACCCGAGACCGGGGAGGAATCATGGAACCGCCGACGATCGCCCTCGACGAACTCGATCACGCGAGCCGGGAAATCGACCGGGTGCGTACGTGGCGAGTCGAACGGCTACGGGACCTCGGACTTCCGCTCGCGCTCGCCGAGTCGTTCGCCGATCGCGTCGACTGGCACACGCTCGCGGACTTGCTCGATCGTGGCTGTCCGCTGCACCTCGCGCTCGACATCGTGATCTGAAACCACGAGCCGCTCAGGAGGTCTCCCACATGAGAAAGCCCATCCCCATTCTGCTCGCGCTCCTCGCGACCGCGATCGTCTCGCTGACCGTCGTCCAACTCGCACCTGCCCGCGCTCTTCGCTCCTCGGCGACGAAGACGATTCAGGTCAAGGCCGGCGAGTTCTTCTTCCGACTCTCGACCAAGACAATCGCCCGCACCGGCAAGGTCACATTCGTATTGAAGAACGTGGGACACGTGAAGCACGACTTCAAGATCAACAACAAGAAGACCCCGTTGACTGCACCTGGTAAGACGGCGAAGCTCGTCGTCACCTTCAAGAAGAAGGGCAAGTACCCGTACCTCTGCACCGTGCCGGGGCACGCCGCGGCGGGGATGAAGGGCTTCGTCACCGTTCGCTGACGCGTGACCCGCCGCCCGGGTCGCCGGAAGCTCTCATGGCCGCTAACCGGTACGAAACTTGGACGTTGCCCGTGATGCGCGTGGCGAGCAGTTCCGGCATCGTCAGCGCCATGGGAGCGGCCGATCGCTCAACCATGTTCCGCCGGGCGGTGCTCGATCTCAGCGAGGAGCCGACACCTGTGAACGTGCGGCGGTACCTCGTCGCAAGTCGGCTCCTTGCCCGCGATGCCGCGCAAAGGAGATCACGCCCGGACCAAGCCCTGAACACGCTGCGGAAGGAGGCCGACAGATGAACAGGCCGTCGCGCCTGCCCACGACATTCGCCGGCGACTCTCGAATGAGGTCGCACGCCTTCGCGTCGCTTCTCCGCCGCTGGGGACTCCCCGTGTGCTCGATTTGCCTGCGCGTGGGCACCCACGGAACCTGGCTCGAGCCCGGGGACGCGATCCGCGAGCTACGCACCTACGAGAGTGTCGTCCCGACGCGCCTGCGGCCCGCGATCTGCCCCGAGTGCGAGACGCAGATTGCACTCCGGCGGGCGGCTTGATGAGTATCGCCGCTCTAATTGGAACGTGTCTCGTCGTCGCGATGGCTCTCGTTGCCCTGGCGGTCACCTATGGCAACGATCAGCTCGTCTTGCTGGCCAGAGAACTCCGGCTCGTCACACGCTCGGCCTTCCGCTCGCCTCGCTGACGCCAACTGGCAGCGCAGGCGTCGAGCAGGGAGAATTGCTGGTCGTGATGGTCGCTTGAGCGCGAACGACGACAAGAAGGCGGAGTCCCGGGCGCCGCTCCCGCAGGACAAGGGCCGCTGGCGGGTGGCGCCTGCACCAGACGGTCGAGGCATGCCGGATGAGCACAAGCCGCCGCCGCCCCATCGGCTGCGCGGATTCTGGATCTTCGTCGCAGTGCTGCTTCTGATCAACGTGCTCTCGGTCGTGGTGACCCGGTCGTCGGGGGAGCCGCGGGTCAAGGTTCCGTTCAGCCCGTACTTCCTGAAGCAGGTGGAGGCGGGGAAGGTGGAGTCGATCTCGTCCAAGAGCGACACGATCCAGGGAACCTTCACCGAGAAGCTCAAGTTCCCCGCCGACGACAAGAAGGCCACGCCGACGACGCTCTTCTCGACCGAGGTGCCGACGTTCTGGGACAACGCCTCGCTGACGAAGCTGCTGCAGTCGAAGGGCGTCCAGGTCAACGCACAGAACCCGAACCCCGGGACGTCCCTCCTGGCCGAGATCCTGCTCGGATTCGGGCCTACGTTGCTCCTCGTCGGCTTGTTCTATTTCTTCCTGGTACGCGCGCGCTCGGCCGGCGGCGGGCTCGGCGGGCTCGGGAACTTCGGACGGTCGCAGGCGCGCCGGGTCGATCCGACGACGATCCAGGTCACCTTCGACGACGTGGCCGGAATCGACGAGGCGAAGGCCGAGCTCGCCGAGATCGTGGACTTCCTGAAGACGCCAGACCGGTACGTGCGGCTGGGCGCTCGGATCCCCCACGGCGTGCTTCTCTACGGGGCTCCCGGCACCGGCAAGACGCTGGTCGCCCGCGCGGTGGCGGGCGAGGCGCACGCGGCGTTCTTCTCGATCGCTGCGTCGGAGTTCATCGAGGCGATCGTCGGCGTCGGCGCCTCGCGCGTGCGCGACCTGTTCGCCAAGGCGAAGGAGGCGGCGCCGTCCATCATCTTCATCGACGAGCTCGACGCGGTCGGCCGCTCACGCCAGGGATCGGCCGGGATCACCGGAGCCAACGACGAGCGCGAGCAGACGCTCGACCAGATCCTGACCGAGATGGACGGGTTCGAGTCCGCGCAGGCCGTCGTCGTCATCGGCGCCACCAACCGTCCGGAGATCCTCGACCCCGCCCTGCTGCGGCCGGGACGCTTCGACCGCCGCGTCGCGGTCCAGGCACCCGACAAGAACGGCCGCCGGAAGATCCTCGAAGTCCACACCCGCTCGCTGCCGCTGGCCGACGACGTCGACCTCGAGGCCCTCGCCGCGACGACGCCCGGAATGGTCGGAGCCGACCTCGCCAACCTGTGCAACGAGGCCGCGCTGCTCGCGGCGCGCCGGAATCACGACCAGGTGCACATGGCCGACTTCACCGACTCGCTCGAGAAGATCCTGCTCGGCGCGCCGCGCGGGATCGTCCTCGGCCCCGAGGACCGGGAGCGGACCGCTTTTCACGAGTCGGGGCACGCGCTCGTCGGAATGCTCACGCCCGAGGCCGACCCCGTTCGCAAGGTCTCGATCATCCCCCGCGGGCAGGCGCTCGGCGTCACCCTCTCGACCCCCGACTCCGACCGCGTCTCCTACTCGACCGAGGAGCTCGAGGCGAGGATCAGGGTCTCGCTCGGCGGGCGGGTGGCCGAGGAGGTCGTCTTCGGCAAGGTCACCACGGGCGCCGAGTCGGACCTCCAGCAGCTGACCGAGATCGCCCGCCAGATGGTGGGGCGCTGGGGCATGAGCGAGAAGGTCGGCCCGATCGTGATCCTCCCGGGAGACGGACAGCCGGCGCCGTTTCCCGGCTCGAGCGAGCTGTCTCCCGAGACGCAGTCGCTGATCGACGAGGAGGTGCACCGGATCGTCGAGGAGGCGCACGCGGAGGTCACCCACCTGCTCACGGAGCACCGCGACCAGCTCGACAGCCTGGCCCACGCGCTGCTCGAGGCCGAGACTCTCGACGCTCCCGCCGCTTACGCCGCTGCGGGTGTTCCAATGCGCGCAGCCGAACTCGAAGCCGCCGTCGCGTCGGATCCGGCATGAGCTTCTTCGGCGCGCGCCGGCACCCGGGCGTCACTCCGTTGCCGGTCGAGGGCCGCCTCCCCGGCTTCGGCAGCGCGGCCGGCTGGCTGAACTCCGAGCCGCTGACCGCGGACGACCTCCGCGGGAAGGTCGTCCTCGCGGACTTCTGGACGTACACCTGCATCAACTGGCTGCGCACGCTCGCCTGGGTGCGCGCCTGGCACGAGAAGTACCGCGACCGTGGCCTCGTCGTCGTCGGCGTGCACACGCCGGAGTTCTGGTTCGAGCACGACCCCGACAACGTCGGCTGGGCCGCGGAGGAGATGAGCGTCGGGTATCCGGTCGCGCTCGACCCCGACTACGCCGTCTGGAACGACTTCGGCAATCGCTACTGGCCGGCCGTCTACCTCGCGGATGCGGAGGGCAGGATCCGCTACCACCACTTCGGCGAGGGCGACTACGACGAGTGCGAGCGGGCGATCCAGATGCTGCTGCGGGAGGCCGGCGCCGAAGACGTCTCCGACCAGTTCGTCTCTGTCGATCCTGAGGGTTTCGAGGTCCAGGCGGACTGGACGAACCTCCAATCACCGGAGACGTATCTCGGCTCCGACCAGGCGCATGGCTTCGCTTCAGACGTGCCGCCCGAGTCACTGCGGCTCAACCAGTGGACTCTCGCGGGAGACTGGACGATCGAGCCGGGGGCGTGCATCTCGAATGGGCCGGGCGCCGCGATAGCGTTCCGCTTCCGCGCCCGCGACGTCAACCTCGTTCTGCGTGTCCGGGAGGAAGGCGCCTCCGTGCCGTTCCAGGTTCGCGTCGACGGACAGGCGCCCGGCCGCGACGGCGGTCTCGACGTCGACGACACCGGCCGCGGAACCGTCACCCGACCCCGGCTCTACCAACTGATCCGCACGCCAGGCGCGATCGCCGACCAGACCTTCGAGATCGAGTTCGGCACAGGGGGAGTCGAGGCGTACGTCTTCACGTTTGGCTGAGACCGCCGAGGCTCGAGCGTCGGCGCTTAACGTCTAGGCCAGCTCGGATGAAATTTCCGGCAGAACACCCGACCTGAATTTGTTTTATCTGCAAAGACCGCAACAGTGACGGTCTGAGCGCTTGTCTTCTCAAGGAGTTGGCAGAGCCTCACGCCGGTCCCGAGCTTCTTGCGAAAGAGCAGTCCGCCCTTGAAATACTTTGCGTCCCATTTTCTACAGGCGATGGGATCACGAGGCGTGATTGTGAGCCTCAAATAGATCGTTCCATGGACTCCTTGCCAACCACGAAAGAGCTTGCCGTATTGGCAGTGGGATGCGTCACTGGTCTTGGCAGCACCGGCGGCCACTGAGATAGCCAGTGCCGCAAGAAGTGCTACAGCGACAACAGCGACCTTCTTCATTTCCTTTCCTGGTCTCATCGGGACGAATGGTACGGAGAGCGCCTAACGACTCGCCAACGACCGAGGCGCGCCTGAGCTACAACTCGCGCAACAGTCGCCGTTCGAGGGTGATCGGGACGGAGAGGTCGCGGTAGCCATGGTGGTCGAAGAGGACGGTTATCTGGTCGCCGTCGTATCGCTGCACGGTCCCGTCGCCCCAGCGCTCGCTTCGTACGCGCGCGCCGACCGGGTACGGCTCGGTCGTCGGCATCGGCGGAGCTGCGCCGGCGAGGTCGTTGTCGCAGTTGCCGCACGGACCTGCGTAGTCCTGGCCGAAGTAGGTGAGCATGAACGAGCGGCGGCAGCCGTCGTGCTCCGCGTACCGCCGCATCATCTGGAGCTGGGAGCGAGAGACTTCGTTCTCCCGCTTGGTCTCGGCGGTGGACGCGGAAAGCGCGCGACTGACGGTCAGGCCGCCCGTCCAGCGCACGCTCCCGTCCGCATCCCAGGCCGCCGCACCGAGATCGGCGAGGCGCACGAGCGCGGCGGTCGTCTCACGGGTCGGAGCGACGTCCGCTCCCGACGCAACGCGTTCCGCGACGCGCGCGACAGCCGCTTGTGACACGCCGCCGGGGCTGAAGTGAGCAGCCGCGCCGAAGTCCTCGACCCGGTAGACGAGACGAGCGACGGCGGCCTTCCCGTCTCGGCCTGCCCGCCCGAATTCCTGGTAGTACGCGTCGAGCGAGGGAGGCGGGTCTACATGGAGGACCCAGCGGACGTCCGGCTTGTCGATGCCCATCCCGAACGCGACCGTTGCCGCGATGATGCGGACGGAATCGTCGAGGTACGAAGCCATCGCTTCGCGACGGACGCGGGCGGTGAGTCCGGCGTGGTAGAGCGCGACACTCTGCCCGGCGGCCGCGAGCACGTCGTGTGCGTCTTGTGCGGCGGCGTGCGTCGCGGCGTAGACGATCCCCGGCCCGTCGAGCTCTGCCGCTGCCTGCTCCAGTTCGCGCTGCTTGTCGCGCACCGTGCGCACGCGCCGCGCCTCCAGCCGGATGTGCGGCCGGTCGAAGTCGCCCACGACGACCTCCGGGTCTCTCAGGCCGAGACGGCGACAGATCTCTGCTCGGATGGGCGGAGCCGCGGTCGCGGTCAGCGCCATCCGCGCGGGGACGCCGAGCGCATCCGCCTGGGCTCCGAGGCGCATGTAGTCGGTGCGGAAATCGTGCCCCCACTGGCTGATGAGGTGAGCCTCGTCGACTACGAAGAGCCCCGGACCGGCACGCCGCAGCACCTCTCGCGTCTCCCCGTTCGCGAGCTGTTCCGGAGCGAGGAACACGAACGCTTCGGGTCCGCAGGTCGCTGTGAGCGCCTCTGCGTGCTCGCGCGACGACTGCTGCGAGTTGAGAACGATCGCCGTCAGGCCCGCGCCGCGGAGGTGTCCCAGCTGGTCGTCCTGCAACGCGATCAGAGGCGAGACGACGACGGTCGGACCGTGGCGAATCATCCCGGCGAGTTCATAGATCGCCGACTTACCGCCGCCGGTGGGGAGAACCGCGAGTACATCGCGGCCGGCCACCGCCGCCTCGACCGCGCGACGCTGACCCGGCCGCAAACCCGAAAACCCGAGCCGCTGAACTGCTACCTCCTCGACCGTCACCGAATGACCCACGATAAGGCTCGGCCCGCTTTAGGACCGTGTCTCGGCGACGACGACCTCGGCGCTTCTGGTCCGGCTGTCCTGAGCGGGCCGGCCGAGGGCTCTACCTCCGAGCACCGTCACGGCGACGAGAGCGACAACGAGCAGGGCAAGTGTTCGAGGTAACCCCGCCTGGTCGGAAAGGACACCGATAACGGGCGGGCCTACGATGAAGCCCGTATAGCCGAGGGTGAACGCTGCAGCGAGCGACGGGCCCGGCGGATCGACTCGTCCTGCAGCGCTGAACAGCAGAGGAACCGCGTTGGCGATCCCAACCCCGCAGAGCACGAAGCCGACGACGGCAGGAAGGGTCTGACCGACGACGAGTACGGCACCGAGCGCGATCGCGACGAGCGCCGTGCCGCCTCGAAGCAACCGGCTCGGGCCGATCCGCTCGTTGACGAGGTCGCCGCCGAGTCGCGCGATCGCCATCCCGAGCGAAAACCCGGTGAACGCCAGTGCAGCACCTGCAGGGCTTGCTCCGGTGTTGTGTCGGAGGTAGATGCCGCTCCAGTCGCCGATGGCTCCCTCGGTCAGCATCACGAGGAAGCAAAGGCCACCGATGAGGATCACCGGGCGCGTCGGGAGCGACAGCACGTGTCCTTCCGAGGTGTGCGTGGACGAGGCTCCCAGCCGCCGGGTGATCCAGAGGCTGAGGAGGAACAAGCCGACACCGATGATCAAGCTCTCGACGCGGGGGTCGAGTCCGGCGGCGGCCGTGAGAGCGACCAGTCCTGCGGCGGCGAAGCCGCCTACGCTCCAGCCGCCGTGAAGCGACGACATGACTGGCCGGTCGAGCGATTCCTGAATCGCCACGCCGTGAGCGTTCATCGCGACGTCCATCGCGCCGTTGCTCGCCCCGAACACGAACAGGATGGCCGCAAGCATGTACGGGCTCGTCGCCAGCAGCGGGAGCGGCAACATCAGACAGAACGTGAGCGCCGTCCCCCGAACGACCGACGCGCTGGGGACCCGATCCAGGATGTGTCCCGTGAGCGGCATCGAAACGAGCGCACCGGCCGCCATGGAAAGCACGCAAAGCCCGAGGGTCGCCTTCGAGATCCCGAGATGATCCTGTAGCCACGGAATGTGGGCCACCCACGTCCCGACCATCGCTCCGTTGACAGCGAAGACGAGAAACGTCGCGAGGCGCGGGCTCAAACCGCGACCACGTCTACCCCGGCCGCTGCGAACGCGTTCGTCATGTCCTCGCTGCCGTTAGTGATCAGATGGTCGATCGCCTGGATCGGGGCGACCACCCACGGATACGACGTGTGCAGCTTGTCTTGTGTCGCAAGCGCGACGACGGCTGTCGAACAGGCGACCATCTCACGCTTCACCTGTGCCTCCTCGCTGCTCACCGCCGTCGCGCCCACCTCCGGATGGAAGGCACAGATGCCGAGGACGCAGACGTCAGCACGGAGAGCGCGGAAGGCGTCGACGGCGACCGGCCCAACCGCTACCTGCTCGTCTTTGAGCAGCCGGCCGCCGACGAGCACGACCTCGGCCCTCGGGTGGGCTGCGAGCGCGGCCGCGACCGGTGGTGCGTTGGTGACAACCACGCCGCTCCAGGCCGACGGGAGGCGACGCGCCACCTCGACAGCGGTCGTTCCGCCGTCGATCACGAGCGTGCGGGCCGACTGCAGAAGCGGCAGGGCCGCCTCGGCCAACGCGACCTTCGCCTGCGGCGCGACCTCCAGCCGGCGCTCGAACGGCAGTACCTCGGGAGCCGCCGGAAGCGCGCCGCCATGAACCCGGTTTAGAAGCCCCAGCCCGGCGAGTTCCTGGAGATCGCGACGCACCGTGTCCTCGGAAACGCTCAGACCCGCCACGAGCTCGGCGACCACGACTCGGCCGTCGCGCTCGAGTCGAGCGAGTATTTCGTCTCGACGCTCCGCAGCCAGCATCTCTGCGGGTTATAGCAGGTTAGTGCGTGATTGTGCCGGTCGCGCCACGCACGCCCATAGGCTCGTCCCACCGCACTCGAGCCGCGATCATGTGGCTTCGGCATGACCGTCTGGACGATTTCTGCGCAGCCGGGAACACCGGGCCTCGAGGTCGCAGCGGCCCTGTCCGCGCGCGCCGGGGTGCCGCTCTTCGACCGGAAGGCACTAGAACCGATCGTCCACGAGCTCAGCTTCGACCGGGGCGAGCTGGGCGACCTCAGCGACGTCGAGACTCGCTTCGGGGGCCGTCTCAACGCCATGGCGCTCGCCGCGGCGATGACCTACGGCGCTCCGGAGGCTTCCGGGAGCTCGAGCTGCGGCGGACGCTGCCCGACCTGGCCAGGAGGGTCATGAGTGAGGTTGCGCGCCAGCCGGCTGTGATCCTCGCCGCCGCTGCCGCGAGCACCCTGGCGGACCACGCCGGCGCCGTGCACGTGCGCCTCTGGGCGCCGAAGGAGTGGCGGGGCGCCGCCTACTCCCGAACCGAGATGGTGGATCGGGAGAAGGCAGCGCACGAGGTGGCCCATGCCGACCACGTCGAGCGGGCATGGGTGCACGCGCTCTTCGACGTTCGCGTCGACGACCCGACGCTCTACACGATCTGCCTCGACGCGAGCCGACTCCGTGTCGACCGCATCGTCGACGTCTTGTCGGCGGCCGGGGACGCGAGCTGAGAGAACCGGAGATGCAGCGGCGGCATCGGCGTCCTTGCGTTCACGGGCGGGATCGGCGAGCACGCCGAAGACGTCCGCGAGCAAATCGTCGAGCGAGCCCGCTTCCTCGGCGATTTCCGCGACGAGGTCGTGACGTGGCGCGAGGAGATCCGAGCAGCTCGCGGGTTTCGCACCTGCAGTCAAGCCGCGGCGAAGGTTTCGCCGGGGCCGTGTCCAGCCGCCACCGCCCGGGCGATGTCCAGCGTCGAGATCACGCCGATCGGCCGGCTTGATAAGCCCTCGGTAACGGCGAGGTGCGCTACCCCGTACGTCGCCATCAAGCCTCCGGCCTCGGCGATCGGACTATCGGCCGCGACGCTGACGAGCGGTGTGACAGCGGTCGTTCCGGCGGTCACCGTGTCGAGGTCGAGCGGCGTGGCCGCGACGAGATCGAGGTCAGAGACGACGGCCCAGAACCGCGGTGCTTCGTCGTCCTCGTCCGCGTGATCGAAGACGAAGATCGCGTGCACACCGAACGTGGCCATCATCCGCGCGACGACCCGGAGCGGCGTCTCGGCCGGGCAGCTGATGACACCCCTGCTCATCGCGTCGCCGACGGTTGCCGTCTCGAACGGGACTGGTAGCTCCTGCCGAGGACTTCGCGCTAAGACCATGGCCCGATAGTCGAGCCCAGCCGCGATGGCCGCATCCGGGATTTCCCGCACGAGGCCCGAGGGAAGCCCGCGTCCGAGTTCCGCGGCTGCCCGGATTGCACCCGCGGCGACAAGGCCGACACTGCTCCAAAACGCACCATGGTTCGGAAAGGAGTCGGGATATGCGCAAGTTTTTCGAGATCGGAGGGCTCGTCGCAGCGGCCGTCCTCGTCGTGTTCGGCGCGGTCGCCATCGCGATGGGCGTCAACGGCCGGCAGACGGTCAACAAGAGCCTCCAGAACGAGTACATCGTCGGTTCGTCCGACATGACGCCTTCGGCGATCAGGGCCGAGGCGCAGAAGTCCGGCGTCGTCGCGGCGGTCAACCAGTGGCCGACCCAGAGCGTCGCCAACCAGAAGATCGACACGGGCGCAAAGGCGCGCCTGATGGCCGAGTACATGCACATCCACGCGCTCGAGGCCACGCAGGGCTACACGTACGCACAGATGGGCATCTACACGGCGAAGCCCGGAACGCCGAAGTCCCAGCTCATGGTGGGCGGCGGCACCGACAACGCCGACTTCGCGGCGGTCGATCCCAACACGAAGGAGCCGTTGCAGAACGGAGCCCGGCAGGTCTGGGTCACCGAGACCGCGCTCACGACCGCGCTGAACTCGAGCTACATGGCTTCGCAGCTCGGGCTCTTCGGGATCGTGGTCGGGATCGCCCTTCTCCTCAGCGGGTTCGGGTTCGCGATCCTCGCGATCGGCGGGGCGCTCCGCAATCCGCAGACCGCCTTGGGGTTCCTGCACCGGTCGAGCTCCAAGGTTCCCGCGGTGCCCGTGGCATAAGCGCCCGACTCCGCCGCAGGACAGTGAGGGCCGCTGCAAGGCGGCCCTCACACGTTTCGGGAAAGCCGCACCGAGGATCCGCGCCGAGCCCGAGGCGCCCGGCGCGACCGCCGGCCACCATGACCGCATGATCACCCAGCACACACATCGGCTCTGCTCGCTCGAAGCGGCCGTCGGCAAGAGCGAAGCCTGCCCCGAAGATGCATGTCCGCTCTGGGAGCCCGGCGGGGCGGCGCTCGGCGGACGCTGCGCGTTCGAGCAGCTCGACATCACCTCGGACGCCGCGCTTGCCGTCTGGCTGCTCGAAATCCGCGGGCGACTCGAAGCCGCGAGCTCGGTGGAGGAAGAGCGCACCATGCGCAGCGCCTTCCTTCACCTGCTCAACGAGTCGGACGAGTAAGAGCGCTCTCCGCTTACTCGGTCTCGAGAAGTCCACGCTCGAGCGCGTAGGCGACGAGGTCGGCCCGGGTCTGCAGGCGGAGCTTCTGCATGATGTGCGCGCGGTGCGTCTCCGCCGTGCGCACCGAGATGTAGAGCTGCTTCGCGATCTCCTGGTTCGTGTGGCCGAGCGCGAGCAGGCGCAGCACCTCGCGCTCGCGGTCGGAGAGCGGATCCTGCTCGACGAGCTTCGCCGCGTCGGCGTCAGCCGCTACGAGACGGGCACCGAGCTCCGGGTTCACGTAGCGGCCTCCGCCTGCGACCTCGCGCACCCCCGCCACAACCTCGGTGTCGGCCGCTTCCTTCAGGACGTAGCCGCTGGCTCCCGCCGCGAAGGCCTCCCGGACGTAGCGGGGCTCGTCCTGCATCGACAGGACCAGCACCTTCGTGTCCGGGTTCTCGTGCCTGAGCTGCGGAAGCACGTCGAGGCCGGTCTGGTCCGGCATGACGACGTCGAGCAGGATCACATCCGGCTTCAGCGTGCGCGCCTGGAACACGGCATCGCGCGCGCTGCCCGCCTCGCCGACGGGATCAATGTCGTCCTCTGCGTCGAGCAGGAGCCGCAGACCGCTGCGCACCACGGCGTGGTCGTCGACGATGAGGATGCGAATGCTCACCGGAATGGCACCTCCGCCACGAGCGTGGTCCCTGCGCCGGGGCGCGACTCGATCTCCATCCGGCCGTCGAGGAGTGCGAGCCGCTCGCGCATCCCGAGGAGTCCGACGCCGCCCTCGCGAACGACGCGCGGATCGAATCCGTCGCCGTCGTCCTCGATCACCGCCGCCACGGAGGAGTCCCGGCGGGCGACGGAGATGCTGACCCTGCGGGCGCTCGCGTGCTTGACGATGTTCGTCAGCGACTCCTGCACGACGCGGTAGAGAGCGGTCTCGACCTGGCCCGGCAGCCGCTTCTCACCGAGCGCGGAGTGGAAGTCGACGCGGATGCCCGTCTGCTCGGCGAACGTCTCCGTGAGCCGCTCGAGTGCGGCGACTAGGCCGAAGTCGTCGAGCACGGCCGGCCGGAGCTGGACGGCAAGGCGGCGCACATCCTGCATAGCCGCGACGACATGCTCGCGGAGTTCGGCCAGGGCGGCACGCGCCGGATGGTCGGATAGCGCCTCCTCGAGCGGCTTCAGCCCGAGGAGGATAGAGGTCAGCGCCTGCCCGGTCTCGTCATGGAGTTCGCGCGCGAGCATCCCGCGCTCCAGCTCCTGTGCCTGCACGACGCGGCTCAGCGCATCCCTCGCGACTCGCTGCGAAAGCTCGACGGCGACCGCGGCGCGGGCCGCGAACGTCTCGGCGAGCCGCAGGTCGTCGTCGGAGAAGCGTGCGTCCGCACCTTCCTTGTCGTGGATCTCCAGCACGCCGATCGCTCGGTCGCGGGCGATCAGCGGCACCCACATCCCGGTACGCGCGCCCAGCCGCCTCGTCACCTCCTGATGCACCTCGGGGTCGTCGATCACCGAGTCGATGCGCTCGCTGCGACGGCGCGCAAAGACCTTGCCGCTCTTCGAGCCCGAGCGAGAGATCGTCTCGCCGAGCAAATCCGCCGCACCCTCTCCCGCGACAGCCGCGAACCTCAGATCGTCCTCGCCGCTCGGCAGCGTGAGCGCGACGACCCGCGCACCGACCAGCTCACGTAGACGGCGCGCGACGAGATCCAGCAGGCGGTCGAGGTCGGTCTCGGTCGCGAGTGCGTTGCCGACCTCCTCGAGCGACTGCAGCTGGCGCGACCAGCGGGTCGACGCCTCGTAGAGGCGCGCATTCTCGATCGCGACCGCGGCATGGCCGGCGAGGAGGATGACGAGGTCCTCGTCCTCCTGCGTGAAGTCCTCGCCGCCCTCCTTCTCCGTCAGGTAGAGGTTGCCGTAGGACACACCTCGCAGCAGGATCGGGACGCCGAGGAAGCTGCGCATCGGTGGATGCGCCGGCGGAAAACCGACCGAGCGCGGATCCTCGGCGAGGTCGTGCAGCCGCAGCGGCTTCGCGTCACGGATCAGCACGCCGAGGATGCCGCGGCCGCGCGGCAGGGAGCCGATCTCGGCGCGTGTGTCGGCGTCGATGCCGTGCGTGACGAACTGCTCGAGCTCCGACCCGCTCGTGTCGATCACCCCGAGCGCCGCGTAGCGTGCGCTCGTCAGCTCGGCCGCCGTCTCCACGAGCCGGTGCAACAGCGCATCCAGCGACAACTCAGAACTGACGACAAGGCCGGCGGCGAACAGTGCGCGCAGCCGTCCCTCGGTCACGGAGAGCGCGTCCACGGGCGCAGCCTACGCCGGGACCACCCTTACGGAAAAGCCGCAGGCGCGGTCCGCGGCGGCGCCGATGCCCGCGACGCAAAGCGTGACGACACTGGCGGAAACAAGGAGGCGCGATATGAAAGCGCTCGTGTATCACGGGCCGGGGCAACGAGCCTGGGAGGACGTGCCCGACCCGACAATCCAGGCGCCCACCGACGTCGTCGTGAAGATCGACTCGTCGACGATCTGCGGCACTGACCTCCACATCCTCAAGGGGGACGTACCGGAGGTCGCGCCGGGCACGATTCTCGGTCACGAGGCCGTAGGCACCGTGGTCGAGATCGGGAGCGCCGTGACGACGCTCGAGCCGGGAGACCGTGTGCTTGTCTCCTGTATCACGTCATGCGGCCGCTGCCGGTTCTGCAAGGAGGGTCGCTACGGGCTCTGCACCGGAGGCGGAGGCTGGATCTTCGGCCATCTCATCGACGGTCTCCAGGCCGAGTACGCCCGCGTGCCGTTCGCCGACACCTCCGTCTACAAGGTGCCGGAGGAGCTGTCGGACGAGCAGGTGCTGTTCCTTGCCGACATTCTCCCGACGGCGTACGAGGTCGGCGTCCTCAACGGGGGCGTCGAGCCCGGCGACACGGTCGCGATCGTCGGCGCAGGCCCGATTGGGCTCGCGGCGATCATGACCGCGCAGCTCCATACGCCGGGACGGATCGTCGCGATCGACCTCGATGCGTCGCGGCTCGAGAAGGCGGTCGAGTTCGGCGCGGACGTCACGATCGACAACAGCCGAGAGGATGCCGTCGCGAGGGTGATGGAGCTCACCGGCGGCCTCGGCGCCGACGTCGCAATCGAGGCGGTCGGAGTGCCGGAGACGTTCGAGCTCTGCACCGAGCTGATCCGGCCGGGCGGCCGCGTAGCCAACGTCGGCGTCCACGGCCATCCCGCGACGCTCCACCTCGAGAAGCTATGGATCCGCGACGTCCTGATCACGACGGGTCTCGTCGACACGACGACGACGCCGAGGCTCCTCAGGCTGATCGAGACGGGGCGCCTCGATCCGACGCCGTTCGCCACCCACCGCTTCGCGCTCGCGGAGGCGGAGGAGGCGTACGACGTCTTCGGAGCTGCTGCTGAGACCCACGCGCTCAAGGTCGTGCTCGAGGCGCCGAAGGTCACCCAGGAGCTGCTCGAGCAACACGAAGTGCCGGTCACCGCGTAGCTCGGCACCAGGAGGGCGGTGCACTCTTCCATGCGCCGCCCTCCACGAAAGGAGGAATCCAGATGAGCGATACGAGACCCATCCTGTTCGCAACCGACGGCTCGCGATCTGCGGCCGAGGCGCAGCAGGAGGCGTTCGAGCTGGCGCTGCGACTCGATGCGCCGCTGCTCGTCGTCTCAGTCACGCACTCGGTACTGCCGGCGATCGGCTACGTCGGCTACGGCTGCTCGGACGTCGTCGCCGAGCTGAGCGGGGCCGAGCAGCACCGCATCGAGCAGCTGCTCGCCACCATCGCCGCCGCGGCCCGCGCGGCCGAGGTCCCGTGCGCGACGGTGGCCGCCGACGGCTTCGTCGTCGACGAGATCTGCCGCATCGCGTCCGAGCGGAGCGCGTGCCTGATCGTCGTGGGCTCGCACGGCTGGGGCGCCGCCCGGCGCGTCTTCTCGGGCAGCGTCTCGACCGGGCTCGTCCATTCGGCTCCGTGCCCCGTGCTCGTCGTACGGCCGCGCGCCCAGGCCACGGAACACGAACTGGCAGCATGAGCACTGTTGTGCCCGCGGCGGCCGAGGCAACCGACGTCATCCTCCGAGACGGGTCGACGCTCCGTCTGAGAGCGCCCGCCGCGGAGGATGCCGACGCTCTGCTGGAGTTCTTCACCGGTCTCTCCGACCACAGCCGCTACCTCCGCTTCCACGGCTTTCCCGCGCTCGGGCCGAAGCTCGTCGAGCCGGTTCTCGAGCCCGACTGGTGGGAGCGCGGCGCGCTCATCGGCTCGCTCGACGGCCGCATCGTCGCGCTCGCGAACTGGGTCCGGCTGCGCGACCCGCGGGCCGCCGAAGTCGCCTTCGCGGTCGGCGACGAGCTCCAGAGGCGCGGGATCGGAACGCGCCTGCTCGAGCAACTCGCCGCCCGCGCGGCGGAGGCCGGGATCGGCGAGTTCGTGGCCGAGGTGCTGCAGGAGAACGCCGCCATGCTCGGTGTCTTCCGCGAGGCCGGGTTCAGGGTCAGCCGCGCCGCGGAAGCAGGCGAGGTGGAGATCCGCCTCGCGATCACGCCGACCGGCGGGTACCGCGAGCAGGTCGCGGCGCGCGACCACCTCGCGGTGCGCGCCTCGCTCGAGCCGTTCTTCCGGCCGCGCTCGGTCGCCGTCGTCGGGGCTTCGAAGCGCCGCGGCTCGATCGGCGGCGAGCTGTTTCGCAACGTCCTCGCCGCTGATTTCAGCGGCTCGGCGTACCCCGTGAACCGAGGCGGCGACGCCGTCGCCGGAGTCCACGGCTACCGCTCGGTGGCCGAGATCGCGGAGGACATCGACCTGGCGGTCATCTGCGTGCCGGGAGAACAGGTGCTCGCCGCCGCCGAAGAGACCCTCGCCGCCGGCGTGCGCGCGCTCGTGGTCATCTCCGCAGGCTTCGCCGAGACAGGCAGCGCCGGTATCGAGCGGCAGGAGCAGCTCCTCACGCTCGTGCGTAACCACGGCGCCCGCCTACTCGGCCCGAACTGCCTCGGCATCGCCTCCTCCCCGGTCCACCTCAACGCGACCTTCGCGCCCCGCAGCTTCCCGTCCGGCAAGATCGGCTTCTCCTCACAGAGCGGTGCGCTCGGGCTGGCGCTGCTCGAACGCGCCGAGGCGACAGGGCTCGGCGTCACGTCGTTCGTGTCTGTCGGCAACAAGGCGGACGTCTCCTCGAACGATCTGCTCGAGTGGTGGGAGGACGATGACGAAACCGAGATGGTCGTCCTCTATCTCGAGTCGTTCGGCAACCCGCGCGCGTTCGCGCGCATCGCACGGGGCCTCGCCCGGCACAAGCCGATCCTTGCGCTGAAGGGCGGGAGCACAGGGGCCGGCAGCCGCGCCGCAGGCTCGCACACCGCGGCGCTAGCCGGATCCGATGTCGCCGTCGACGCGCTCTTCCGCCAGGCGGGTGTGATCCGGGCGCGGGCGCTCGACGAGCTCATCGACGTGGCGACGCTGCTGTCCGCCCAGCCGGTTCCCCGCGGGCGGCGCGTGGCGGTGGTCACCAACGCCGGCGGGCTCGGCATCCTCGCTGCCGACGCCTGTGAGGCGTCCGGTCTCGAGCTGCCGCGGCCGAGCGACACGACGCGGGCGGCGCTGGCGGAGGTCATGCCCGCCGAGGGAAGCAGCGCGAATCCGGTCGACCTGCTCGGGGGCGCGACGGCGGAGAGCTTCGCCGCCGCGCTGCCGCCGGTGATCGCCGATCCCGCCTTCGACGCCGTGATCGTCCTCTTCGTCCCGACGGTCGGAAGCGACGAGTCCGAGGTCGGCGCCGCGATCAGCCGCGCCGCCGAGGGTGCCGCAGACAAGCCCCTCCTCTGCGTCTTCGTCAGCGCGAACGGGCCGCCGGCGAGCCTGCGGAGCACCGCGAAGGTACCGGGATTCGGGTATCCGGAGGCGGCAGCCCGCGCGCTCGCTCGTGCGGCCGAGCGCGGCGAGTGGCTGCGGCAGCCGGCGGGCGACGTGCCCGAGCTCGAGTGTGACCGGGACGAGGCGCAGGCCGTCGCGCGGGAGGCGATCGCCGCAGGCGCGGAGTGGCTCGACGCTGCTACAACCCGCCGGCTGCTCGAGTCGTACGGCGTCCCGCTCGTGCCGGAACGGCTCGCGTCTACGCCCGAGAAGGCCGTCGAGGCGGCCCGCGAACTCGGCTATCCGGTAGTCCTCAAGACCGCGGATCCCGGCGCACACAAGACCGAGCAGGGTGGCGTGATCCTCGACCTCGTCGACGAAGAGGCGGTGCTGTCGGCAGCGGAGCGCCTCGGCGGGCCGATGTTGGTGCAACCCTTCGTGCGCGGCGGCACGGAGCTCCTGGCAGGCGCCGTTCAGGATCCCGTCTTCGGCCCGCTCGTCGCCTTCGGCCCGGGAGGCGTGCTCGCCGAGTTGATCGGCGAGGCCCGCTTCCGGCTCGCGCCGCTCACCGACCTCGATGCCGAGGAGCTCGTGCGAGTCGGCAAGGCGGGACGACTCGTCGCCGGCTTCCGGGGCAGTCCTCCCGCCGACGTGGACGCGCTCGCGGATCTCCTCCTGCGGCTCTCGCTTCTCGCCGACGACCTGCCCCAGGTGGCGGAACTCGACCTGAATCCCGTGCTCGCGCTGCCCGACGGCTGCTTCGCCGTCGACGCCCGGGTGCGCGTTGCGGATCCGACCCGGGCGCACCGTACGAAGAGCTGGTGAGGGGATAGCGTCCGGCCATGCGCGCTTTTGACACCGGCGGCACAGTCGAGCGTCTGCGGGACGCGGGCGGTGGCTACGAGATCGTGCACGAGTCACCGGGCCTCGAGCTCGGCGTCTACGTCCTCGTCGCTCCCGAGCCCGACCGCCAGCAGCCCCACGAGGACGACGAGGTATACGTCGTGCTCGAGGGCAGCGGCACGCTCGAGGTCGAGGGGGACCTCGTCGCTCTGAGCGAGGGTCAGGCGGCGTTCGTGCCAGCGGGCGCCAACCACCGCTTCGTCGGCTACGAGCAGCTCGCCGTGCTCGTCGTCTTCGAGCGGCCCAGACGCTGAGGAAACTCTCGGCGACCTTGGCTCTCTCCTCCCTTGCGAGGGTCGGTGACGCTACTCGAAGCGGCTCGTCGACTTCGCGAGAGGGTGCTTGTTTCCGGAGACCGGGGCTCCGTATCGGGAATATCGCGACTCGAAGCTACGGGGAACTACCGAGCGCGTGCGCGGTCAGCCCGGATTCGACCGAGGACGCCAGGGCCGAGGATGCGGGCATGCCACGGACTACCGAAGGAGCCAAAATGAAGTTCTCGCTGATCTCACTCGCAGTTGCCGCGACCATCTGTGCCGGAGCATTCGGCACCGGACAGGCTCTTGCGAACACAAGCCACCAAGCCGCGGCGAGAACGCTGCAGATCGTGATGCACGATCCGGGCTGCCACTGGTTCAAGACGCACGGCAAATTCACCAAGACGGCCACGGTCACGACCGGACGCGTCCGGCTCGTCGATCTGGACGAGGCAACGCTGAAGGTCGCCTCCCGCCACGGTATGCGGCACATCCCGGTCGGCAAATCGATCGTCGTTGGCCGCGGGAACTACGTGATCATGATGGTCGGACAGGCAGTCGACGACAACTACCTCAAGCTCACCGTTCGCTGAACGAAATAGCGAACTCCGACGAGAGGGCCAGATAGCCCTCTCGTCGACGTGAGAGAGCTCGCATTCAGGGATGCCGGGGGCGGGACTTGAACCCGCACGGCCCGAGGGCCACCCGATTTTAAGTCCCTCCCGAGGTCTCGGCCGGCCTCGGCGTACCTGAGGTTCTTGGGTTCGTTGGTGCGGCTCGAGCGAATCCCGCGATCCGACGCGCTCGCGCGCCACGTGGCAGAATCCGCGGAGACAGGTCCGGAAGAACTCGCGCAAGGCGACAGGGGAGCGTGGTGAGACGCCGGCCGGAATCGACCTCAAGCCGCGGAACTCGGCGGCTGTTCGTCACCGGGGGACCCGTGGCCTCGGTCGCGTCTCCGCAGAGAGGCCGCGCGCCCGGATCCAGCAAGTCCTTGGGACGTCAGCCTGGCACCCGCGGCCTCGCAACGTGCCCGGGCAGAAGTACTCGCGGCCCTGTCGAGAAGAGCTTCGCGCCACGACTTCCGGCCGACCCGGTCAGGCATCTCTCCTTCGAGGGAGGAGATCGATGAGCTTGAGGAGGATCAGATGAGCACGACACTTCCACTGACCAGGGCCTCGATCTCCGAGCGGGAGAGCAGTGAGATCGAGGCGGCCAACGCGTCTGGCAACACGCCGGTCGTCTTCATCCACGGCCTCTGGCTACTGCCGAGCAGCTGGGCCAATTGGGCCGCCGTCTTCATGCAGGACGGGTATGCGCCGCTGACGCCGGACTGGCCGGACGATCCGGAAACGGTCGAAGAGGCCCGGGCGAACCCGGACGTCCTCGCCAAGAAGACCTTGAAGCAGGTCGCCGACCACACCACCGAGATCATCAACGCCTTGCACAGGAAACCAGCGGTGATCGGGCACTCGACCGGGGGCTTGCTCGCGCAGATTCTCGCGGGCCGGGGACTCTCGGCGGCCACGGTGGCTATCGACCCCGGGGTGTTCCGCGGCGTACTGCCTCTGCCGGCGTCGGCGCTCAAGGGGGTGGGCCCGTTTCTGGTCAACCCGCGCACGCGCGGCCGCGCGATCACACTCACCTTCAACCAGTTCAAGTACGGCTGGGCGAACGCGCTGGACGAGAAGGAGGCGAAGCAGCTCTACAACACGTTCCACGTCGCGGGCTCCGGAATCTCGCTCGCGCAGATGGGCAACGCCAACCTCAACCCGTGGACAGAATCGAAGGTCGACACGACGAACCCCGATCGAGGTCCGCTGCTGATCATCGACGGCGAGAAGGACCACACGGTGCCGTGGGCGATCGCGAACGCCGCCTACAAGCGGCAGCGGCGCAATCCCGGCGTGACGGAGATCGTGAAGATCCCGAACCGAGGCCACTCGCTCACGATCGACCACGGCTGGCGTGAGGTCGCCCAGACAGCGCTCGACTTCGTCCAGCGGTTCGCATGAGCGGGTTCAATTCCTTGTACGAACACGAGAAGAGGAGGCACCATGGCTAGGAGCGTTCGCGACACCATGACCGGGAACCCTCACTCGATCGACGCATCGGCGTCGGTGGTCGAGGCTGCGCAACTGATGCGAGAGGGGCACATCGGCTCGCTCCCCATCACCCACGACGGACAACTTGTCGGGATGATCACCGACCGGGACATCACGACAAGAGTGGTCGCGGACGCCGTAGACCATATGAAGGCCCCCGTCGGAGACGTCTCCTCGCGAGATCTCATCACCGTCGAGCCCGACAGAGACCTCGACGAGGCCCTTCAACTCATGGCCGTCCACCAGGTTCGACGGCTACCCGTCGTCGAGAACGGCAGGCTCGTCGGCATCGTCGCCCAGGCTGACGTCGCCCTCAGCGACAACGAGAAGACCGGCAAGCTCGTCGAGGCGATCTCCGAGCCTTCGGAGCGAGAGCGCCGCTAGCGCCTTCTTATGAGCAAGCCGCGCGTCTTCCTCGGATCGTCGGGCAAGCAGACGAAGTTGCTCCAATCGATCACGCGCGGCCTCGAGGACGTCGCCGACGTCGAGCCCTGGACGACTACGTTCAACCCGGGGCGGTCCACCCTCGACCGGCTCGTCGAACTCTCCCGGGAAGTCGACTTCGCCGCGTTCGTGTTTGCTCAGGACGACTGGACCACCACGGATGCGACGGAGGCCGGCCAGGCGTCGCCGCGCGACAACGTGGTGTTCGAGGCCGGGCTGTTCGGAGGCGCGCTCGGCATTCGGCGCACCTTCATCCTCCACGCGAACGGCTCGAGGCTCCCGAGTGACCTGCTCGGGCTCACCGCAGTCCGCTACGACCCGGCCTGCGGCCCGGCAGAGGTTCGCACGATCAACCTGAAGCTCCGCAAGGCGATCGAGAGCGAGGGTCGCCGCGGCCCGGTCGAGGGGCTGTGGTGGCAGCTCTCGCTCACCGAGCGGACCGAGGAGGAACCGTCCGCCGTGAGCCTCTTGCGCATCTCGCGGGACCGCGACGGCGGCTTGAGCGTGAACGGGCGGTCATGGCAGGACGACGGCACTCTGTCCGCCCGCTACTGGAGCGAGGCTGCGAAGGAGCGCACTGATCCCGCCGGAATCCTCTACTTCTGGAGAGGCGAGCGCCCACGGAGCCCGAATGCCCCGCAGGTCGAGGGCACCGGCGAGATCACGGTGGAGACGACGGACCGCGCCACCGGCTACTGGACGACACGGTCGGACCGTGACCCGGAGCTGAACGCCCGGACCGCCGGCGTCTACCTTCGAGCCGACCCATCAGACCTCCAGGTACTCGACACCGGGAGCGGAACCAAGCGGGCCAAGCTCATCGCACAGCGCCTCGAGGAGTGGAAGTCGGCCGCAAACGCATTCTGATCACCTAGCTGGCAGTCACTCCGGGCGTCTCGGCCGACCAGAGACTCCTCTTCGCTTCATTACTTCCGCATGGTTGTGCGATGCCGGGGGCGGGACTTGAACCCGCACGGCCCGAGGGCCACCCGATTTTAAGTCCCTCCGGGCGTCTCGGCCGGTCTCGGCTTACCTGAGGTTCTTGGCTTGACTGCGCGGATTCGAGCGGAATCTCGAATCTCCAATCTCGGCTCGTCTCGGTGGATCTTGTTTGCCCCAAGGTTGCCCCGGCTTCTCGGCCCTCTGGGGTGCCCAGCATTCACCGGGCGGGGTGCTGACTCGTCCGTCGGGTAAACAGCCGCCATAGGATCCCCACCGGTGGCAGTGCGACGGATGCAGGCCGCTGGGATCGAAGCGTTCGGCGGCGAGGTGCGCTTGCTCGAGCTTGCCGAGCCGGGCCCGCCCGCGCCGGACGAGCTCGTGATCTCGGTGCGGGCGGCCGGGGTCGCCAATTGGGATGAGATCGTCCGCGTTGGCGAATGGGACGTCGGTCGAAGGCCACCGCTCGCCCTCGGCGTCGAAGCGGCAGGTGTCGTCGTCGCCGTCGGCGAAGAGGTGGCGAGTTTCGCTGCTGGGGACGAGGTGCTCACGCATCCAGTGCCGCTGCGACACCAGGGGACGTGGGCGCAGTTGCTCGTCGCGCCGGCCGCACTCGTCGCGCCCAAACCGCACGCCGTTCCTTGGGAGACGGCGGCCGCGTTCCCGGTGCCCGCGCTTACCGCCGACCAGGCGCTCAGCCAGGTTGCACCTATTCCGGCAGACGAGTGGGTGCTCGTGAACGGTGCCAGCGGTGTGACTGGCGGACTAATTGTCCAACTCGCGGTCACTCGCGGAGCGACGGTTATCGCTACGGCCGGCCCCTCGAGCGAGTCGCGCGTCCGCGATTACGGCGCGCGTGTCGTCTTCGACTATCACGATCCCGACTGGCCGGCCCGGGTGCGCGACGCGTCCCCCGACAGACGTGGAGTCGATGCCGCGATCAACGCCGCTCCCGCCGGCGCGGCAAGCGCTATGAAGGCGGTTGCGGACAACGGCCGGCTCGCGACGATCACCGGCGATCCAACCCCGGCCGAACGAGGAATAGCCGTCGCGGATGTTTATGTCGAAGCCGACGGCACAAGGCTGGCCGCACTGGCGGAACAGCTCGAAGTCGGGTCGCTCTCCCTCAACGTGGGTGCGACATTCAGATTGTCCGACGCGGCGATTTCACTTCAAGGCGCTGTCACCGGCCGCGTCGCCGGTGCGACAGTCCTCACACCGGACTCGTAGATCCCTGACCCGCTCAAACGCAGACCGCGGCGGCACTCCTAGCCGGTCTCATCGCGTCGGCTGCCGGAGACAAGTCGCTCTTCGCCGACGGGGACGCTGCGTCAGCCGGTGAGGCCATCACTCCTCGATCGCCTGCCGCTTGAGCTGCTGTCCGGTTTCCTCGCCGACGGCGGGGAGGACGATCGCGCAGAACGCGATCGCGACAAATGCGAAGAGGCATACGAGGCCGATTGCATGAGCCCACCGGGCATCGGCGACGTTGAGCATTCCGAAGCCGGCGATCAGGCAGGCGACCGCCGTCCGGGCGAGAAGGCGGGGCGCGAACCGGCGTCGGCGTTGTTCCTCCGGCCTGGTCGCCGAGGTCGGGGCCTGTGCGATGCCGAACCGTCCACTGAGTGCCAGCCGGAACAGAAACGCGAGCGCGGGGAACACGATCGCGCCGCCCGTGAGGACGGCCACGACGATGGCAACAAGCGTGTCGTGGCCTGCTGCTGCCTGGTCGACAGTGAGCCCAGGGAGAATCGTCGGCCAACGGGCGAGGGCCCACCCGGCGACGACCGCTCCGACGGCAAGCGCGGCGGTGTAGCGAGCGGCCTCATACCGCCGGCCGTAGACAAGCGCAAGGGTCGCCGCGCCGGCCAGGGCAGACACGATCACCGCCGGAAAGGCGCGCCCTTGAAGCAGCGAGTGGAACAGCTCATGGTTGTCGACCCCGACGACGAAGATGCCTCCGATTGCGAACGCGCCCGCGACGACGCCGGCGCCGAGCGCGCGCACGCGGAAGTCGCGCTCAAGCTCGCGCCGGCGGTCACGGGCGGCGTCGGCTGCGAGGTAGACCGCGGCCAGGTAGGCAGAGGTGGCAACGGCGAGCACGCCGATGAAAATCGACGTCAGATTGAGCCAGCTCGACCACATGTCACCGGCCGCGTTGCCGACGGGAACACGATCGGTGGCGATCGCTCCGACCGCCGCGCCAAGCGCGAACGGTGTCAGGATCGACGAGAGCGCGAAGACCGTGTCGATCCGCCCGGACTCGCGGGCATTCGCCGCCCCCGCTCGCAGCCCGTAGGCGGCGCCGCGGAAGACGATCCCGACGACTGCGATGAACAGCGGCACGGCAAGGGTCGAAGCGATCGACCCGAACGCGGTCGGATACGCGGTCCAGAAGACCGTGATCACGAAGATCAGCCAGACGTGGTTCGCCTCCCACACCGGCCCCATCGATTCGTGCGCCTCCTCGCGAATCCGCTCGGCGTGCAGGCCCCGGCCCGCGAACAATTGCCAGAAGCCGGCACCGAAGTCCGCCCCGCCGAGCACCGTGTACAGCGCGAGCCCCGTGAGAATGAAGACGAGCGGCAGCGCCTCGAGCATCGACTACACCGGCTCCAGACCCGGCGACTGTTCGACTGGAAGGTCGAGCGGCGCCGCGAGAGCCGCAGCAGCAACCACGCCAGCCCGATCCCAACCACGACGTAGCTCGCGGCCAGCGTCGCGTATCCGACCGGGATGCCGTTCGCGCTGGTGACCGCCGCCGCGGTCGGCATCACCCGGTAGACCACCCACGGCTGGCGCCCGACCTCGGTTACGACCCAGCCGGAAATCAGCGCGACGACCGAGAGCGGCGCCGCGACGACGAGGGCGCGGTAGAACCAGGTCGACTCGGGAAGCCGCTTGCGCCGGATCCAGGTCACGACGTACACGACTCCGAGCAGCGCGAGCAGGGTCCCGATCCCGACCATGGTCTGGAACGCGAAGCGCACGACGTTCACTGGCGGCCGCTCGTCCGCCGGCACGGCGGCCAGCCCTTGCACTCGAGCGTCCCAGCGGTGGTACGAGAGAAAGGAGAGTAGGTGCGGGATCTCGATCCCGTACCTGACCCGGTTGCCCGTGTACCAGCCGAGCAGGTGCTCGGGGGCGCCCCGCGTCGTGGCGTGCAGTCCCTCGAGGGCCGCCAGCTTCGTGGGCTGGGTGGTCGCGACGTCGCGCGCGGCCCAGTCGCCGACCAGGACCTGGACCGGCGCCGCGAGCGCGGCGACCGTGAGCGGGATCGCGAGCGCCGTGCGTTCGTAGCGGCCCCAACGTCCCCGCAACCGACTGAAGGCGTACACGCCGGCGAGGACGAAGCCGGTGACGATGTACCCGGCGATGTACATGTGGATCAGCTCGTGCCACAGGTAGGAGTTCGCGAAGAGCGCCTTCCACGGATTCACGTCCACCACCTTGCCGCCGACTAGCCGGAAGCCGCCCGGGTGGTTCATCCACGCGTTGACCGAGATCACCATCCACGATCCCGTGAACCCGGTGATCACGATCGGAATCCCGGTCAGCAGATGCTGCCGGGGCGACAAGCGTCCCCACCCGTACACGTAGATCCCGATGAAGATCGCTTCGAGGAAGAAGGAGAACCCCTCGATCGCGAAACCGAGCCCGAACACGCTTCCGAATGTCGCCATGAAGTTCGGCCACAGCAACCCCATCTCGAAGCTCAGCACCGTTCCGGTGATCACCCCCACCACGAACAAGGCGGCCATCACCCGCGACCAGCGCCGCGCAAGCGTCAGATACAGCGAATCGCCGGTCCACAACCACAGCCACTCGACGAAGAGCACCAGCGCGGGAAACGAGATCGCAAAGGCGACCAGCGGGATGTGCACTGCGAACGACATCGCCTGCATCTGCCGCGCCTGCAGCAGATAGTCCTGATCGATCCGAACCGGGGCGCTACTCGCCAATAGGGCGAGTTGGCTCACCGCCTACGCCTGCTCTGGCTTGATCGGACCTGCATCTCCCCGATGATGCCGGGTCTGAGAACCGGCCGAGGCGTCTGAAAAGGTCGAGCACCCGGACGGCGCGGGTGCCGTCTGGGTTGACCTTGGCGCGCTGTTGAAGCTAACGCTGGCCACGATGGGTGCTCTGCTCCCGCCTCATCTCGTGCTTCGGCCTAGTAGCCAAACCCGCCGGAGCCGGTGGACGTAGTGATTTCGTCGCCCGAGGACGACAGCACGTACCAAAGGCCGCCGAAGGCGTTGACGCCCTGTCCGTTCGTGTCGCCGGCCTTCTGGTCGGCCGGACTCACGTAGAGCGGGTGCCCGTTGTAGGTGACCTGCGACTTGCCGTCCGAGCGGGCGCTGGTCGCGACGATCGAGGCGTTCGCTCCACCGCCGACCGTCGGCTTGCCGGTCGCCCGCAGGGGCGGCCACTCGACGGCGCAGGCGCCGGTGCACGCGCTCTTCGTGCCCGAGTCCCGCTCGAACAGATAGAGCGTGCGGCCTTGCGAGTCGACAAGGATCTTGCGCGTTCTCATTCGCGACGCCGACCGTGGCCGACTGTCCGTTCGCGTTCTCCGGTGGAACCGGGGACTTCGCGTTGCTGCCGCCGCTGCCGCCACAGCCGGCGACGGCCAGGACGCCGACGACCAGTGCGGTCGCGCCGGCGAGAGTGGTGATGGACTTGCGAGTCATGCTCGCTCCCTTCATACGAGGATGCGTGAACTTGGTCACGCAGGCGTGCCGGCCGCACGGCGCCGTTCGCCTCCAGGAGTCACGGGCGAGATCCCTAGTCGTGCTCCCTGGTCCAAACGGTCCCGCCAAATAAGGGGTCTATGCTTGGTCGGGTCGTGGCCGGCTCGAAACTCGCGCGGGATTGATCCGTGCTGCAAGGCCGCCGTACCAGTGCGCGGCCCTTGATCGGCTGCTCGAGACAGCCCGAGGCGGGCAGAGCGGCGTGCTCGTCGTGCGCGGCGAGGCGGGGGTCGGCAAGTCCGCGCTGCTCGGAATTCGCGCTCGAGGCAGCATCGGAGTTCCAAGTTACGCAGGCTGCGGGGTCGAGTCGGAGATGGAGCTTCCGTTCGCCGGTCTCCACCAGTTGTGTGCGACGCTGCTCGATCGTCTCGACCGGCTGCCGCCTCCCCAGCGTGATGCGCTCGGTACAGCGTTCGGCTTGACGTCAGGCACTCGGCCCGATCGCTTTCTAGTCGGGCTCGCGTTCCTGAGTCTTCTTTCCGACGCGGCCGACCAGGAGCCGCTTCTCTGTTTGATCGACGACGCGCAGTGGCTTGACCAGTCGTCGGCACAGGTGCTCGCCTTCGTGGCCAGGCGCCTCAAGGCGGAGTCGATCGCCCTCGTCTTCGCGGAGCGTGAGCCAGGCGAGCTCGACTCATTGGCCGGGTTGCCGGAGTTCGGGCTCGAAGGGCTTTCGGACGTCCACGCGCGTGAACTGCTCGGCTCGGTGGTGAGTGGGCCGCTGACGAGCGCGTCGCCGAGCGAATCGTTGCCGAGACACACGGGAATCCACTCGCTCTACTCGAGCTGCCGCACGGGTCGTCCCCGGCCGAGTTGGCAGGCGGCTTCAGCGTGACGGCTGCGCTTCCGTTGCCGAGCCTCATCGAGGACTTCGGGAAAGGGTGCGAACGCCTACCCGCCGAAAGCCAGCGCCTGCTACTCCTCGCGGCGGCCGAGCCGATCGGCGATCCCGCGCTGTTGTGGCGCGCAGCCGAGCGCCTCGAGCTCGTTCCGGACGCAGCGGCACCTGCCGAAGCGGCGGACCTACTGACCCTCGGCGCCCTGGTGACCTTTCGCCACCCCCTCCTGCGCTCGGCGATCTACCGCGCGGCGTTACCCGAAGAGCGGCGGAGTGCACATCAGGCTCTGGCGGCAGCGACCGATCCCCGAGATCGATCCCGATCGTCGCGCGTGGCACCACGCCCAGGCCGTGCTCGCACCGGACGAAGAGGTCGCCTCTGAGCTCGAGCGCTCAGCCGCCCGCGCCCGAGATCGCGGCGGTCTCGCCGCCGCAGCCGCGTTTCTCGAGCGATCCGCTGAAGCCGCACTCCGGATCTGGTGGATCCGCGTCCAGCGTGAGCGACCGCCGCGCAGGCCAACCACGAGGCCGGCGCTCCCGAAGCGGCTCTGAAGCTGCTGGCGGGCGCCGAAGCCGGGCCGCTCGACGAGCTGCAGCGCGCCCGCCTCGAGCGGCTGCGCGCGCAACTCGCCTTCGCCCTGAGACGTGGGAGCGACGCTCCGCCGCTCTTGCTCGCTGCAGCGAACCGCCTCGAACCGTTGAACACAGAGCTGGCGCGCGAGACGTACCTCGAAGCGCTCGCGGCGGCGATCTTCGCCGGCCGTCTCGGCAATGCCCGCGGAGTGGCAGAGGTGGCTAAGGTGGTCCGAGCCGCGCCTCCGGCTCCGCGGCCTACACGATCGATCGACCTCCTCCTGGACGGCCTGACGAGTCGCTTCACCGACGGCTACGCGGCGGGTGCGCCACCACTGAGGCAAGCGCTCGACGCGGTGTCCGGAGACGATGGCCACACCGAGGACGACACCCGCTGGCTTTGGCTGGCGTGCCGCATCGCACCCGACCTCTGGGAGGACGAGGCGTGGCACGAGCTCGCGACCCGCCAGCTGCAGCTCGCTCGCGGCGCAGGCGCGCTCAACGTGCTCCCCCTCGCGGCCACCTATCGCGCAGGCGTGCACGTGCACGCCGGAGAGTTCGCGGCGGCTGCAGTGCTGGTCGAGGAGGCGGATGCGATCAGTGAGGCAACTGGCAACGCGCCGCTCGGTTACACCTCGCTCGTGCTTGCCGCCTGGCGCGGCCAGGAGGCCCAGACGCTGGAGCTGATCGGGGCCAGCCGCGCAGACGCGGCCGAACGGGGCGAGGGAAGGGCGATCGCGCTGGCCGAGTACGCAACGGCGGTGCTCTACAACGGTCTCGGCCGCTACCACGAGGCGCTCGCTGCCGCCCAGTGCGCCTCCGAGTGCGACGACCTCGGTCTCTACGGTCTGGCGTTGATTGAGCTCGTAGAGGCTGCAGCGCGAAGTCGCGCGCCGCAGCTTGCTGGGGACGCCCTCGAGCTGCTCTCCGAACGAACCGGTCTGAGCGGAACGGACTGGGCTCTCGGGATCGAGGCTCGTTCACGCGCGCTGCTCGACGAGGGCGAGGGTGCCGATGACGACTATCTCGAGGCGACCGAGCGGCTTGGCCGCTGCCGCATCAAAGTGCATCTCGCCCGCGCCCACCTCCTCTACGGCGAG
>CAVSAK010000013.1:0-252050 GCA_963725965.1 uncultured Actinomycetes bacterium
TCAGGGGGTCCCGGGAGGTCCCGGTGCGTTTGCGTAGGCAGCGGATGCCGGGGCCAGAGCTGGCCCAGATCTGGCTAGAGGAATCGGAATCCTCCTAACGGAGCGGCGCCGGAGTCGAACCGACCTAGCCGTGGGTTGCACGACCGTACGGGTTTTGAAGACCCGCTGGGCCACCAGGCCCGGCCGCTCCGCCGCGAGCGTACCGAGCTACTTGTCGCCGTCGAGGTAGTGCGAGTCCCAGCCAGCGGGCTTGTATCCCGTGCCCGGCGGCCCGGCGCCGACCGAGAGGACGAGCGTCCCCGGATCGCGGGCGGTCGCGGCGCGGGTGGCATTGCCTTCGATCCAGAGGCACGTCCCGGCGGGTGCGTCGACCTCCTCGCCGTCGATGGTGAAGGTTGCGCTGCCGTCGACCGTGTAGTAGAGCTCCGGTTCGCCGTCGGCGCCGTGGTCGTGCTCGGGGATCACCGTCCCGTCGTCACGTCCGCGCCACAGGTTGATGCCGAAGGTCTCGATCCCGAAGTGGTGGCGCACGGGGATCCAGTGAGGCCATTGCTTCGACGCGATCTCGTCGATGTGAGCCTTCTCGTAGGCAGCCATGAGGCGACCCTATTCCCCGGCGAGGCGTGAGAACAAGGTCTCCGGCGACAGATCGGAGAGCGAGTCGAGGACGAGGTCGGCGCCGGCCTCCTCGAGCCCGAGGTCGCGAGTGACCTCGTTGGGCACGGCGATGCAGAAGACGCCGGCCGCCTTTGCCGCGAGGACGCCGTTCGGCGAATCCTCGAACGCGACGGCTTCGTCGGCGTTCATGGCAAGTGCTTCGAGTGCCTCGAGGTAGAGCGTCGGCGCCGGTTTCGCCCTGACCGGATCGCGGTCGGCGGTGCAGATCGCGTCCCAGCCGACCGCCTCCTCGAGCCGCTCCAAGTGCATGTCGACCCAGCTGCGAGGCGAGCTGGACACGATCGCCCGCTTCAGACCGTGTTGCCGGGCGGCGGCGAGATACTCGGCGATCCCGGGACGCAGCTCCTCCGCCTCGATCAGGGTCATCTCGTGCTCGTGGCGCTTCTCGTTCAACGCCTCGCGCTCGAGCGGCTCGCCGACGAGCTCCTCGAGGTGGCCCATCGGATCGAACGGGGCGTGAGTCGTTCCGACGACCGTCGCCCACAGCTCCGTTGGCAGCTCGTGACCCTGCTCGCGGTAGAGCAGCTCCCAACCCGCGCGCGAGGCGAGTTCCGTGTCGAGGATGAGACCGTCGAAGTCGAACAGGAAGGCGCGGACCCGCATGCGCGTTCAGAGTACGGGTGTGGCGATCCTGGGCGTCGACGTCGGCGGCACCTTCACCGACGCGGTGCTCGTCGAGGAGGGGCGCATCCGGACCGCCAAGGTCCCGACCGCGAAGCGGCAGGAGGAGTCGGTCCTCGCGGCGGCGCGTGCCGTCGGGGCGGGCGCGGCGGACCTCGAGCGCTTCGCTCACGGGACGACCGTCGCCACGAACGCGCTGCTCGAGCGGCGCGGCGCCCACACCGCGTACGTTGGCAACGCCGGGTTCGAGCATCTCCTCCATCTGCGCCGCCAGACGCGTGCGCACCTCTACCGCCTTTGCGCCACGCACCCGGAGCCGCTAGTGCCGCTCGAGCGCTGCCACGGCGTCCGCGGGCGGATCGGACCGGCGGGAGAGCTCGAGCCGCTCGACCTCGAGTCTCTTCCGGACCTCGGCGATGCGGAGGCGATCGCCGTCTGCCTGCTCTTCGCATTCCGCGATCCGTCGCACGAGCAGGCGGTCGCGGTCGAGCTGCGGCGGCGCCATCCCGGCGCGCACGTCGTCGTGTCGCATGAGCTCGCGCCCGAGTTCCGGGAGTACGAGCGTGCCTCGACGACCGCCGCCGACGCGTATCTCGCGCCCGTCGCGGCCCGCTACCTGGGCGAGCTCGCTGCGGCCGCCGCCGAAGCCGGGCTGCCCGAGCCCGTCGTGATGCTCTCGTCGGGCGGCGTCCTCCCGGTGGAGGAGGCCGCGGCGCACCCCGCCCGGCTGCTCGTGTCGGGGCCGGCCGGCGGCGTCGTCGGCGCAGGTCTCCTCGCGCGCTCGGCCGGCTTTGCGGACGCTATCGCCTTCGACATGGGCGGCACCTCCACCGATGTCTGTCTGCTCCCGGGTGGCTGGGCCGAGCACGTGTCCGAGCGGGAGATCGGCGGCCTGCCCGTCCGGCTCCCTTCGGTGGACGTGCACACGGTCGGAGCCGGCGGGGGCTCGCTCGTGCGGCTGGACGCAGGCGGTGCACTGCGGGTCGGTCCGGAGTCGGCCGGCGCCGAACCCGGGCCTGCGTGCTACGGCAGAGGCGGCGGCGCGACCGTGACAGACGCGAACCTCCTCCTCGATCGCCTTCCGGCGGAGCTGCCGGGCGGTCTCGTCCTCGACCGGGACGCCGCGGCAGCAGCGCTCGAGGGAATTGATCCGGCCGCGGTCGTCGAGGTCGTGAATGCCGAGATGCTGCGAGCGCTGCGCGTGGTCTCCGTCGAGCGGGGCCACGACCCGCGCGAGTTCGTGCTCGTGGCATACGGCGGCGCCGGGCCGCTCCACGCGTGCGCGCTCGCCGAGGAGCTCGGGATCGAGACGGTGCTCGTTCCGGCGGCGGCGGGCGTTCTGTCCGCACTCGGGCTCGCGGCCGGCGAGGAGCGGCGAGACCGCGTCGTCTCCCATCTCCGGCCGCTCGGCGAAGTGGACGAACTGCCGTCGGAGGGTGAGGCCGATCTGCGCTACCGCGGCCAGTCGTTCGAGCTGACGGTGCCGCTCGGAGACGAGCTCGAGGGGCGTTTCCACCGAGCGCACGAGGAGCGCTACGGGTACGCCGACCGTAGTCGGGAGGTCGAGCTCGTCGCCGTCCGCACCGCCGAGGTAACGCCCGGCCCGGAGCTGGAGCTGCCCAGAGGCGAGCCATGGCACCTGTCCGGACCCGCCCTGCTCGAACAAGACGGGTCGACCGCCTGGATTCCCCCCGGGTGGGAGGGGGCTAGGGATGGTTCCAGCTGGGTGCTGACACGTGGGTGACGTGACTGCACCAATTCAGCTGCAAGTGATCGGTGCGTCCCTACGGTCGATCGCGGAGGAGATGGGAGCCGTGCTGATCCGGTCCTCGTTCTCCGCGAACATCAAGGAACGGCGCGACTGCTCGACCGCGCTGTTCGACGGGCGCGGCCGGATGATCGCGCAGGCCGAGCATATTCCGGTTCATCTGGGCGCGATGCCCGACGCGGTCGCGGCGGTCAGGCGGCTCGGGCTCGAGCCCGGGCAGGTCGCCATCCTCAACGACCCGTACACGGGCGGCACTCACCTGCCCGACGTGACGCTCGTCTCGCGCACTCCACTCGGATTCGCGGTCTCGCGCGCCCACCACGCGGACGTCGGCGGGATCGAGCCTGCGAGCCTCCCCGCCTTCTCGCACACGCTCGAGGAGGAGGGCGTGATCCTGCCGCCGCAGCTCCTCACCGACGACGTCCTCGAACGCTTCGTCGAGGCGACCCGGCAACCCGAGGAGCGTCGGGGCGACCTCCGCGCCCAGCTCTCGGCGCACCGGCTCGCCGACCGAAGGCTGGAGGAGTTGTGCGGCCGGCGCGGCCGCGACCAGGTCGCCGCTGCGATGGACGAGCTCTACGCCTACTCCGAGCGGATCGTGCGGGCAGCTCTCGCAGACCTCCCGGACGGCCGCGGCGAGGCCGAGGACGTCGTCGAGACGGTCGAGGGCGACCTGCCGATCCGGTGCGCGCTCGAGCTCGCCGGCGACGAGATCCGGATCGACTTCACTGGAACGGCGCCACAGTACGACGGCAACCTCAACTGTCCGCTCGCGGTGACCAAGTCCGCGTGCTACTTCGTCGTCCGCTGCCTCACCGAGCCGGAGCTGCCGGCGTCGGGCGGCGCGTTCGCTCCGGTCACCGTGACGGCCCCAGAGGGCTGCCTCGTCAACGCGCGGTCGCCGGCGGCGGTCGTCGCCGGCAACACCGAGACCTCCTCACGCGTCGTCGACGTCGTCTTCTCCGCCCTGAGCGAGCTCGTGCCGGTTCCCGCGGCCGGGCAGGGGACGATGAACAACCTCGCCCTCGGCAATGACCGGTTCGGGTACTACGAGACGGTGGGCGGCGGCCAGGGCGCATGTCCTGAAGCCGACGGCCCGAGCGGCGTCCACGTGGCGATGTCGAACACGCTCGCCACGCCCACCGAGGCGATCGAGCTCGAGTATCCGCTTCGCGTCGAGCGCTGGGAGCTGCGGATCGGCTCCGGCGGAGGAGGCGCCCACCGGGGTGGCGACGGCGTCGTGCGCGAACTGCGGATTCTCGAGGACTGCCGTCTCTCGGTGCTCGCGGAGCGGCGACGCAACGCGCCACCCGGTCGCGGCGGAGGAGACGACGGGGCGCGCGGACGCACCGTCGTGAACGGCGAGGAGCAGCCGCCGAAGGTGACGCTGCAGCTCTACGCCGGGGACGTCGTCCGGGTCGAGACCCCCGGCGGCGGTGGCCACGGGGCACCCGAGTAGGCTCTGGACGATGGAGCGCCCGGTCAAGGTGGCGTGCGTCCAGGTCCAGCCCGTCGTGCTCGACCGCGAGGCGACGCTCGACAAGCTCGAGACCGTCGCCGCGGAGGCCGCCAGGGAGGGCGCCGAGCTCGTCGTCTTCCCCGAGACGTTCGTGCCCGTCTACCCGTCGTCGCTCTGGGCGAAGGCGTTCGCGGGCTGGGAGGCTACGGGAGCGAAGGAGACGTTCGCGCGCCTCGCGGAGGAGTCGGTCGCCGTTGGCTCCCTGGCCGAGCGCCGCATCGGGGCGGCGGCGAAGGAGCTCGGGATCTGGATCGTGACGGGCGTCAACGAGGTCGACGCCGAGCGGCCCGGGACGATCTACAACTCGCTCTTCTACCACTCGCCCGCCGGTGATCTCGCGCTCCACCACCGCAAGCTCGTGCCCACCAACCACGAGCGGCTCGTCTGGGGCCAGGGCGACGGACGCGGCCTCGAGGCGGTCGAGACGGGCTTCGGCAGGCTGGGCGGCCTGATCTGCTGGGAGAACTACATGCCGCTCGCCCGCGTCGCGCTCTACGAATCCGGGATCGAGATCTACGTCGCCTCGACCGCGGACGACGGCGACGCCTGGCAGCAGACGCTCGTCCACATCGCGCGCGAGAGCCGCGCGTACGTCGTTGCGCCCGCGCACTTCCAGCTCGAGTCGGCGTACCCGGACGACTTCCCGCTCGCAGCGGAGATCGAAGGAGCGGGAACGATCGGCCGTGGCGGCAGCGCGATCCTCGCTCCCGACGGCTCCTACCTTGCCGGGCCTCTCTACGACGAGGAGGCGATCCTCTACGCGGAGCTCGACCCGAGGCGGCTGCTAGCCGAACGGCAGCGGTTCGACCCGGTCGGCCACTACAGCCGGCCGGACGTGCTCCAGCTCACAGTTCGCGTGGACGGTGCGACGACGAGTACACGTCCTTCCGCGCAATCTTCCCGTCCCTGAGCGGAAAGACGTCGACGCCGTCCCACTCCTTCGACCCGGTCGATGCGGTCCATTCGCAGACGGCGAAGTCGTCGCCGACGTGGAGCGACCGGGTCGTGAAGCGGAGCGTCGGGTTGTTGCGGAAGATCTGCGCGATGTGATCGCGCACTGCGGCTGCTCCTTCGGCGCGCTCGGCCGCCGTGTGATTGTCGAAGACGATGTCAGGGTGGTGGAGCTCGTCGATCGCGTCGAGATCCTGCGCGTTCCAGGCCGCGTTGTAGCGCTCGATCAGCTCGAGAACCGTCTCGGCGTCCATCGTCCCGCGGGAGACTACGCCCAGTAGCATCGCCGGATGGCGACAACGGCCCGCAAGTACGACCTCTACAGCGACGCGTTCCGCGCCGACACCTACGCGATCTTCGCCGGCATGCGCCGGGACGACCCGGTCTTTTGCCAGCCCGGGCTCGACGGCGAGACGCCGATCTGGTTCGTGACGCGGTACGACGACGCAGAGGCGGTGCTGCTCGACGACGAACGCTTCGTCAGAGACCCGAGGCTGGCGCTGCCGCAAGAGCGGCTCCCGGCGTTCCCGGAGTTCTTCGCCTTCATCGAGAGCAACATGCTCAACCGTGACGGCGACGACCACCGGCGCCTCCGCCGCCTCGTCTCGAAGGCGTTCACGCCGCGGATGATCGAGCGGTTGCGGCCACGGATCCAGGAGATTGCCGACGAGCTGATCGATCGCGTCTTGACCGCTGGTGAGATGGAGCTCGTCTCGGAGTTTGCGTTCCCGCTGCCGATCACGGTGATCGCCGAGCTGCTCGGCGTGCCCGTCGCCGACCGAGACAGCTTCCGCGACTGGTCGGGGGCGATGGTCAGTCCCGCCCTCGCGGCCGCCGAGATGGAGCAGGCCGACGCGTTGATGACGGCCTTCGTCGACTATCTGCTGGCCCTCTTCGCCGAACGGCGGCGCGAGCCGGGCGAGGACCTGGTGAGCGCGCTCGTCGCCGTCGAGGACGGCGGCGACACGCTCTCGGAGGAGGAGCTGTGCAGCATGGTCGCGCTCCTGATCGTCGCCGGGCACGAGACCACGGTGAGCCTGCTCGGGAACGCCACGCTCGCGCTGCTCACGCATCCCGAGCAGCGGGCGGCACTCGAACGTGCCCCGTCGCTCCTGCCGCGTGCGGTCGAGGAGCTGATCCGCTACGACGGACCGGTGGAGCGGACGCTCAACCGGTGGGCCACAGTAGACGTGGAGCTCGGCGGTCGGACGATCCGTCGCGGCGAGCTCGTGATCGTCATCCTCGGCGCGGCCGACCGCGACCCGGAGCGATTCGACGACCCGGACAGGCTTGATCTGGCCGCTGATCGCGAGACGCGGCTCCTGGCGTTCGGCCGCGGGAACCACTTCTGCCTCGGCGCGCCGCTGGCACGGCTCGAAGCCGAGATCGCACTCGGGACGCTGCTGCGGCGGCTGCCGGGCCTGCGGCTCGCCCTCACGCAGGAGGAGCTGCGCTGGCGACCGGTGCCGCTCTTCCGCAGCCTCGTCGCGCTGCCGGTCGCCTGGGACGTCTAGGCGCGCCGGCGCAGGACTCGCGCGTCCCCGACGCGGCGCGTCACGCCGTCCGCGTCGAAGCGCTCGAGATAGAGCTGCGCCGTCTTCCGCCCGACACCGAGCGCGTCGCGGAACTCCGCGAGCGTGATGCTGTCGACGAGGACGGCACGGGCTTGCTCGTACGCCTCCGGCGAAATGGCGAAGCCGTCGCCGACCCGCACGAGGCGGCCCTGCTCCTCGAGGTACCGACCGAGCGCAGGGTCCTGGATGCGCACCGGCTCGAGGCCGAGCTGCGCTGCGAGCGTGTCCGCCTCCTCGGCGCGGTCGCCGAGCTCGGGCGTTGCGCCCGGCCGGTAGAGCTTCGCGCCGCGCAGCTCGAGCCCCAATTGCGGGACGACTGTCTTGGCCCACTCGGCGGCGGGAACCGGAACGCCGGGATCGAGTGTGTCGGCGGCGTCGATCGCCTTCTCCAGCTCTTCGCGCAGCTCGTCGAGCCACTCCTCGGACCACCGCCACTCCCCGTCGACGAGCACAGGAGCATGGATCAAGGTCTCGCCGCGCTCGAGCGCCTCGAACCGCGCCACGTCGGCGTGCCGCGGCGGCGCCGGATCGAGGACGACTCCGCCGCCGACCGTCGTCCCGGCGCGCAGCACGACGCGGTCGCCGCGCGCGGCGACGACGGGCCGCGAGAGCCGTAGCTGCGCGAAGCGGTCGCCGGCGCGTGCGACCCGTGCAGTCGTCTCCGCCGTGCCGTGGTGGAGCACGACGCGCGCGGGGATTTCCCCGAGCGGCCCACTGCCTTTCGGCCGCGCGTCGTCGGCTTGGCCGACGACGCTTGCAGCCACGAGCGTCACGTCCAGCCGGAAACTCGGCCGCGCCGATCCCGGCGTCATCAGGACGTCGCCGCGCCGCAGCTCCTGACGCTCGACCCCCGGCAGGGCGACGGCGACGCGCTGCCCCGCCTCGGCGCGCTCGACTGGCCGGTCGTGTACCTGGACGCTCCGCACGCGCACGCTCCGGCCGCGCGGCTCGACGCGCAGCTCGTCGCCCTCTCCGATCGTCCCCGACCAGAGCGTGCCCGTCGCGACCGTCCCGATCCCGCGGAGCTTGAACGAGCGGTCGACGTGGAGCCGCGCCGGGCCTTCGGCGTCGTGTCGTGCCACGTGCACCGCCGTCTCGGCCAGCGCCGCTCGCAGCTCGTCGAGGCCGGAGCCGGTGCGCGCGCTCGTCGCGACCACCGGAGCGCCCGGGACGAGCCCCTCGGCCTCGACGCGGGCCAGCTCGAGCGTTTCTCCGTCGACGGCGTCGGCCTTGGTCAGCGCGACGACTCCGTGCTCGATCCCGAGCAGGCGCAGGATCGCGAGGTGCTCGTGCGTCTGGGGCCGCGCTCCCTCGCCGGCGTCGATCACGAGCAGGAAGAGGTCGATGCCGCTCGCGCCGGCGACCATCGCCCGGACGAAGCGCTCGTGCCCCGGCACGTCGACGACCGAGAGGCTCGTGCCGTCGGGCAGCTCGAGCGGCGCGTAGCCGAGGTCGATCGAGATTCCGCGCTCGTGCTCCTCCGGGAGCCGGTCGGTGTTCTTGCCGGTCAGCGCCTCGACGAGCGCGGTCTTGCCGTGGTCGATGTGACCCGCGGTGCCGACGGTCAGCGGCATGTGGCGAGGATCGGACTTTCGAGCGACTCGACGAGGAAGCCGGCTCCCTCCAGCAGTGCGAGCCATTGCTGTTCGTCGCGCTCACGGCCGCCGGCGAGGGCGAGCATCAGGAGGTCGAGCCACTTCGCGCCGTCGTTGTCGTTGCCGGGCTTGATCACCGACTCGTTGATCAGCAGGCGCGCGTGCCCGGATGCGGCCGCCCGGATCGTGCTTAGGATCCGGGCCGCTTCGGAGTCGGGCCAGTCGTGGAGGATCCCCGACAGGACGTAGGCGTCTCCCTCGGGCACCGACTCGAAGAAGCTCCCGGCCACGAACTCGAGGCGGTCGCCGAACGCCCTCTCGTCTCGCACGGTCTCGGGTAGGTCGAGGACGATTCCGCGTAGCTCGGGACGGAGCTCGATCAGCTTCTCGAGGAGTGCGCCGTTGCCGCCGCCGACGTCGACGACGACTTCACCGTCGCGCCACTCGAGCGCCGCGAGCCGCTCGGCCGGACGCAAGCGCTCGCCGGCCATTGCGGCGTCGAACGCCGCCCTCTCGGCGGGGCGCTCCCCAAGCCACTCCCAGAAGCCGGTTCCGAACCGGCCGGGGAAGGGCGCCTCGACCGTCGTTGCGTCGAGATCGGACGTCGCGTCGAAGAAGACGCCGCCGAAGAGGTGCGCGAACTCGCTCCAACCCGGCGCGAGCAGGTGGCGCGACGGCTCGGTGTGCTCGAACACGCCGGGCTCCGTCTCGCGGAAGATGCCGTCGCTCGCCAGCGCGCGCAGGAGACGGTGCAGCGTGTCTGGGTCGCCGGCGAGCTCCGAGACGGGCCGCGGGCCGTCCACGAGCGCCTCGGGGACGCCCGCGTCGACGACCGCGGCGAGTGCCTTCGTCGTCAGCGCGCCGCGCATCACGTTCCAGAGGACGGCTTCGGGTGGGCGTTCGGTCATTCGCGCGCGGCGCCGACCGCGGCGGCGGCCTCTTCGGCCTCGGCGTCCGTCAGCGTCAGGCAGTCGAGCAAGAGCCGGCCGTCGCGGACGACGCCGACGACGGGCGGTTCACCGGTGCGCAGCGGCGCCGCGAGGGATTCCTCCAGCGCGCAGGCGAAGCTCGGCAGCTCGGCTAGCGGCAGCGCCCCGCCGCCGACGCGCCCCACCGTCTCCTCGACCTCGCCGCCGGTCGCGGCCGCGAGTCGCTCGGCGCGCTCCCGTACGGCGTCTGTCCCCTGGGCCAGCGTGCGCAGGACGGGAATCCGTTCCGGCGCCTCGAGGTGGAGCAGCAGCGTCCCCTCGAGCGCCGCGAGCGAGAGCTTGTCGATCCGCAGCGCCCGCTGGAGAGGATGCCGGCGCAGCCGCTCGACGAGCTCGGCGCGTCCGAGCACGATCCCGGCCTGTGGGCCCCCGAGCAGCTTGTCGCCCGAGAAGCAGACGAGATCCGCGCCGGCTGCAAGCGACTCGCGGGCCGTCGGCTCGGCCTCGACCGGCGCGATCGCACCGGACCCGAGGTCGTCGACGAGCGGGAGGCCGTGGAGGCTCGCCACGGCGGCGACGTCCTCCAGCCGCGGCCGCTCCTCGAAGCCGATGACACGGAAGTTCGACTGGTGGACGCGCAGCACGACAGCCGTTTCCGGTCCGATCGCGCGCTCGTAGTCGTCGCCACGCGTCCGGTTCGTCGTCCCGACCTCGACTAGCCGGGCCCCCGAGCGCGCAAGCACGTCCGGGATGCGGAAGCCGTCGCCGATCTCGATCAGCTCGCCGCGCGAGACCACGACCTCGCGGCCCTCGGCGAGCGCCGCGAGCGCGAGGAGGACGGCGGCGGCGTTGTTGTTGACGACGAGCGCCGACTCGGCGCCGGTCAGCCGGCGCAGCACGGCCGCGACATGGTCCTGGCGCGAGCCGCGGGCTCCTTCCGCAAGGTCGTACTCGAGGTTCGAGTAGCCACGAGCGGCCTCCGCGACGCGGTCCACCGCTTCCTCGGCGAGGGGGGCGCGGCCGAGGTTCGTGTGGACGACGATGCCCGTCGCATTGAGCACCCGACGGAGACGTGGACGCCGTGCGTCGACGAGTTCCTTGCGCAGTTGAGCGGCCAGATCTCCGGGATCCGCCCCGGCCTGGATCTCCTGGCGGGCGCGGTCGATCACGGATCGGGCCGCGTCCACCGCGAGCGGGTCGCCGGCCTCGCGCGCGAGCTCGTCCACCGAGGGCAGGTCGCGCAGCTTCACCGGGCGAACGCTACTCCGCGTCGGCCTTCTCGGGCGCGTGCGGGCTCGGCCTCCCGTTCCCGGCGCGGAAGGCGTCCAGCACCGTCTCGACCGCGACCTGCGGGTCGTCGGTCAGCGTGAGAAGGGCGAGATCGTCTGTCGAGACCATGCCGTCGGCGAGCGCACTGCGGCGTACCCATTCGAGCAGCGGCGTCCAGAACGACTCGCCGAGCAGCACGACGGGGAAGTGGAGGACCTTGTCGGTCTGGATCAGCGTCAGCGACTCGAACAGCTCGTCGGCGGTCCCGAAGCCGCCCGGGAAGACGCAGAAGCCCTCCGCCGCCTTCACGAACATCGTCTTGCGGGCGTAGAAGTGGTCGAAGACCAGCCCGAGGTCGATGTAGTCGTTCATCCGCTGCTCGTGGGGCAATTCGATCCCGAAGCCGACCGAGAGGCCGCCGCCCTCGCGGCAGCCGTGGTTCGCCGCCTCCATCACGCCGGGCCCGCCGCCCGTGACGACCGCCCAGCCCGCCTCGGCGAAGAGACGCCCCGTCTCGCGCGCGAGCCGGCAGGGCCGCGATTCCTGCGATACGCGCGCCGAGCCGAAGATCGAGACGGCCGGCCGGTCGATCCGCTCCACCGCTTCGAATCCGCTGAGGAACTCGCGGCCGATCTCCTTCGAGTGCCCGCGCAGCTCCTGCTCGGAGTGGTGCCGGAGGAGGTCGCGATCCTGCACCGGCTAGAGCATCCCGCTATGCCGGGTGGCGAGCAGGCCGCCCAGGAGCGCCGCGGCGAGCAGGAAGTAGAGCGTCGCGACGAGGGCGGCGTGCTCACGGTCCGGAGGCAGAGCCTCCACGGGCACGCCGTTCTCGTACCGGATCCGAGGGCTCTGCCACGTGTAGCTCACGCCACGCCAGACGGCGCCGCCGTCGAGGAAGCCGATCGGGAGCAGGTTGAAGAGGTTGAGCAGGAAGCCGATATTCGCGAGCACGACGAGCCAGGTGATGTCCCGGGCGGAGCCGACGGCCCACACCGCCGCGGCGCCGAGGCCGCCGACGAATGGCCCTGCGAGGGAGACGAGCGCGCTTCGCCACGGCAGCACGCCCGCGTGACGCACGGTGACGTAGGCGCCGATGAACGGGATGAACGTGGGCAGCGTGACCGGCAGTCCCTGGCGCTTCGCCTCGGCGACGTGGCCGAGCTCGTGCACGAGGATCAGCAGCACGAAGCCGAGCCCGAACTGCCAACTCCCGAACCAGACCGAGTACGCCGCGAACGAGACGAAGAACGCGGCGAACTTCGCGAACCCGCCGGCCAGGACGGCCAGCCCGATGAGCCGGTCGAGGAGACCCCGCCGTGGTTTCGATGCCTGCGCGCTCATGATCCCCGGCCTATCCATTCCTCGCCGCCGGCGTAGACCTCCTTCTTCCAGAGCGGGATCGTCGTCTTCAGCGTCTCGATCGCCTCGCGGCAGGCGTCGAGCGCGGCCGAGCGGTGCGGGGCCGAGACGGCGATCACGACGCTCGCCTCGCCGATCTCGACGCGTCCGAGCCGGTGGTGGATGGCTGCCGCGCAGAGTCCGTGCCGCTCGGTGAGCGCGGCCGCGAGCTGGCCGAGCATCTCCTCGGCCATCTCCTCGTAGGCCTCGTACTCGAGGTGGACGACCTCTCGCCCGCGCGAACGGCTGCGGACGGTGCCGACGAAGCTCGCGACCGCGCCCGCCTCCGGATCCTCGACCTCGCGTAATACGGCTGCAACGTCGAGTGGTCCGTCGATGAGGCGGAACGAGCCGCCACTGACCGGCGGGATGAGCGCGACCTCGTCACCGTCGGCGAGCTTGCTCCCACGCTCGACGTACTCACGGTTGACGGCGTAGAGCAGCCCCGGTGGCTCGTCGCCGATCCCGAGCCTCGGCCAGACGTCCTCGACGCGCGCGACGTCGTCCAGCTCGAGCCGCGCACGGCCGGCACGTTCGCGCAGGCCTGCGAAGAGGCGGACGGTCACCCGCATGCCCGGATCTTGCCTGCGTCAGTTCCCGAGGTATTGCTGGAGGAGCGCGCCCGGCTCCGGCCGGAGGTCGGGTCGGAGCTTGTAGGTGTCGTCGCCCTCCTGGATGAGCACGAAGCCGGCCTGGCGCAGGATCGCAAGGTGGTGATGGGTGGTCGACTTGGCGAGGCCGACCTCCTGCGTGGCCTCGGCGAGCGAGATCGGCCCGGCCTGGAGCCGCTTCAACAGCTTCAGGCGGCTCTCGTCCCCGAGCGCCTTGTAGATGCGGACGAGCTCAGCCGGATCGTCCGGCGCTGTCCGCTCGCGGTCGAGAGTGATCGGATAGCAGAAGATCTTCACCCGCTTGTACTCGCTCATGTAGACCCACGGGCGCGGTGAGTAGGCGGGGAAGAGCACGACGCGGTCGACGTCAGGCCCCGGCACCCACTGGATTCCGGGTGCCAGACGCTCGACGACCTGTTCCGGCGGAACGGAGCGGACCAGCTCGCGCTTCGCCTCGGCATCTCGCTCGGCTAGGGGCGGGAAGTCCGGCGCCACCTCCGGCAGGACGTGCTCGTACCAGCCCGAGAGGAGGTCGAGCAGCGCACGCTTGCCCTCGACGGCGTCGGCGACGAGCATCCGCCCCGCGGTTGCGCACGTCTCCGGATCGTCGTACTCGGAGTACGCGGTGACCAGCTCGCCGATCGCGGCGGCATCTCCCTCCGCCGCACGTCGGATCGTGTCCGGCTCGGTCACATGGTGGCCCCGGAGGTAGTACCCGAGCAGGTGCAGCCGGATCTCGATCGGATCGGTCGCGGCGAGGTGCTCGAGGAAGGCCGCTGCGGTGCGGGGCTTCGGTGTCGTATAGGCCAGTCCGAGGAGGTGCGCAGCCGTCTTCGCGGGTAGGAGCTCGGCCGCCTCGCGCAGCAGCTCGGGCGGCACGGCCGCACGGAGTTCCTCGATCCGGGCTGTCCCGAGGTCATAGGTGTCACGCTCCTCGTCGACGATCAACGTGGCGAGGCTGAGTAGGAGCTCCACGGCCTCGGAGGCGTCGATCTCGACCGTGAGGGCCCGGCCCGGACGCGAGACGTCGACGACTCGCGGCTGCTGTACGGCGCGTGGCTGCTGGACCTTTTCGACTGTCATCGAACTGTAACCGTGATCGTAGCGCGACTTTACATAAAATGCTTGCGGAGCGCGGAGCTCGTTCGATAATCTTCGAATCGCCGAGATTCTTCGAACGCCAAAGGAGTCGCGAAATGCTGCCGAACGCGCCCGAGTTGCTCGAGCTCTTCTCAATGGATCACCGCCATCGGCAAGCTGTCGCCAGGGCCGAGCGCCTTCGGGGCGCCGGCAGTCTCCGCGTACGAGCCGCGTCGCTTCTGCGCGGGCTCGCCGACCAGCTTTCGCCTCTGCCCGCCCCTCCGCGGGCGGCGAGCGTGCCGGCCGCACATAGCGTGCGGTCGGTGCGCTCGCGGTGCTATCCCGCTGCGTAGAGCCTACGATCCATGCGTGGAAGCCGACCGGCGCACCGAGTCGGGCATCGAGGTCAAGCCCGTCTACACGGCCGCCGACGCGCCGCGCGAGCTCGAGCCGCCGGGCGAATACCCCTTCACGCGCGGGCCGTACCCCGACATGTACCGGGGCCGGCCGTGGACGATCCGCCAGTACGCCGGCTTCGCCTCGGCGGAGGAGTCGAACGCGCGCTACCGGTATCTCCTCGACCGCGGCCAGACGGGTCTCTCGATCGCGTTCGACCTGCCGACGCAGCTCGGCTACGACTCCGACGACACGCGTGCGCTCGGCGAGGTCGGCCGCACCGGTGTTGCCATCGACTCGATCGCCGACATGGAGATCCTGCTCGCCGGGATCCCGCTCGGCGAGGTCTCGACCTCGATGACGATCAACGCGCCCGCGTCGCTCCTGCTTCTCCTCTACGAGCTCGTCGCCGAGAAGCAGGACGTGCCGCCCCACGCGCTCCGCGGCACCGTCCAGAACGACATCCTCAAGGAGTACATCGCGCGCGGGAACTACATCTTCCCGCCGCGGCCGTCGATGCGGCTGACGACGGACCTCTTCGCATACTGCGCGGAGCGGATTCCGCGCTGGAACACGATCTCGATCAGCGGCTACCACATCCGCGAGGCGGGCTCGACCGCGCTGCAGGAACTCGGCTTCACGCTCGCCAACGGCATCGCCTACTGCGACGCGGCGGTCGCCGCGGGGCTGTCGCCCGACGACTTCGGCGCGCGCCTTTCCTTCTTCTTCAACGCGCACAACGACTTCTTCCAGGAGGTGGCGAAGTTCCGCGCCGCCCGAAGACTGTGGGCGCGGATCATGCGCGAGCGTTTCGGCGCGACGAATCCCCACGCGCTCGCGCTCCGCTTCCACGCACAGACGGGCGGCTCGACGCTCACGGCGCAGCAACCCGAGAACAACGTCGTGCGCGTCGCCATCCAGGCCCTGTCGGCCGTCGCAGGCGGGGCGCAGAGCCTGCACACGAACAGCTACGACGAGGCGCTCGCACTGCCGACCGAGCACGCTGCGCGGATCGCGCTCCGCACGCAGCAGATCCTCGCCGCGGAGGCGGGCACGATCGACACCGCCGACCCGCTCGGCGGCTCCTACTACGTCGAGGCGCTGACCGACGAGCTCGAGGCGCGCGCATGGGAGCTGATCGCACGCGTCGACGAGGTCGGCGGCGCCGTCGAGGCGGTCGAGTCCGGGTTCGTGCAGGGGGAGATCGAGCGAGCCGCATTCGAGTTCCAGCGGCAGGTCGAAGCCGGCGAGCGCATCATCGTCGGCGTGAACGCGTTCGAGGAGGAATCGGGAGAGCGGATCGAGCTGCTTCAGATCGACCCCGCAGCCGAGCAGCGCCAGCTCGAACGGACGGCGCACGTTCGTGCGGAGCGGAACGCGGAGGACGCGGCTACGGCGATCGCGGCGGTGCGACAGGCCGCGAGAGGCGAGGCGAACCTGCTGCCGCCGATGCGCGAGGCGCTACGCGCGCGCTGCACCGTGGGCGAGGTCTGCGAGACGCTGCGCGAGGAGTGGGGGATGTACGACGCGGTGCGGGCGCGCTAGCGGGCGAGACCTGCGGTCTCGTCCGGGTCAGTCCACCAGCCGGGCACGAGTTCGCCGTCGTTCTTCTCGCCGAGCGGCGCGCCGAAGGCGATCAATGTGATCCCGTCGTAGCCGGCCTCGAGGTTGCGCATCACACCCGGGCCGATCCTGAGGATGTCCCACTGCCGCACGTCGAGCACCTCGTCGTCCAGCTTGATGCGGCCGGAGCCCTCGGCGATCACGTAGATCTCCTCCTGACGCGAGTGCTTGTGCCCGAACGGCGTGCGGATGCCCGGCGGCAACTTCTCGACGCCGACGCCGCCGATCGTGCAGCCGAGATCGCGTTTGGGGAAGCGGACGTCCATGCCCTCCGGCATCTGGAACCCGGGGGCGACGTTCTCGACGTCGCCGAGATTGACGATCGTGTAGTCGCTCACAGTCAGGCGGCTCCCAAGCGGATCTTAAGCGCTTCCGTCGATGGTGCCCGCATCAGGAACGAAGAAAGGAGCACCGACATGACCGACACTCCCACCACTCCGCTTCCGGGCTCCTGGTTGGCGAGCCGGCTGGGCGTCGACCCGCGCGAGATCGACCAGCTTCGCGAGCGGGGCGAGCTCTTCGCCGTCCGCGGCCAGGATGAATGGCTCTACCCGGCCTGGCAGTTCGGCCCCGGCGGCTCGATCCCGGCCGGCGTCCGAAACGCGGTCAAGGCGGCGCGGGCGCTCGGGATGGACGAGACGCGCCTCGCGGCCCTGCTGCGGCGCCCCGTCGGCCTCGTTGGCGGCGCTCGGCTGCTCGACCTCCTCTTCGAGGGCCGCTCCGACTACGTCCTCGACGCAGTCCGCAACGCCGCAGCGGCGTAGACGCGCTTCATCGCACGGGGCCCGCGTACGCTGGCCCCGTGCGCATCCTCCTCGTCTCTCAGATGTACCCGGGGGTGGACGCCCCCGACCTCGGGACGTTCGTCGCGCAGGTCGAGCGGGAGCTGATCGCGCGAGGAAACGAGGTCGAGCTGGCCGTACTCGACACGCGCGCCGGCGGGAAGCTCCGCTATCTGACGCTCGCGAAGAAGACCGTCGCGGCGGCCCGTCCGGACGTGGTGTACGCGCACTTCCTCGTCCCGTCCGGCCTGATCGCCTCTCTCGCGGGCGGCGCGCCGCTCGTCGTCACCGCACACGGGAGGGACGTCCGCAACATCGGCGCGATTCCCGGAGTCGCAACGGCGACGCGGCTCGTCGTGCGCTGCGCCGCGGCGGTGATCTGCGTCTCCGAGTACCTGCGGCGGGAGCTCGAGACGAAGCTGCCCGAGTCCCGCGGGAAGATCGAGGTCGTCTCGAGCGGCGTCGACCGTGAGCTCTTCACCGTCGCCGAGGCGCCGCCCGGGCCGCCGAGCTTTCTCTGCGTCGGCGCGCTCGACGAGCGGAAGAACGTGGTGCGGCTGGCGGACGCGTTCGTGCGGATCGGGGACGGAACGCTCACGTTCGCCGGAGACGGGCCGCTCCGGTCCGAGCTCGAGGGACGCGAGCGCGTCCGCCTGCTCGGGCGTGTCCCGCACGACGAGATCCCGAGGCTGCTGGCCGAGAGCCGCGTGCTCGCGCAGCCGAGCCTCGTGGAGCCGCTCGGTCAGGCGCTGCTCGAGGCGATGGCATGCGGCCGGTCGGTCGTGGCCACGCGGATCGGAGGACCGCCCGAGTTCGTCCCACCCGAGGCCGGAGTGCTCGTCGACCCACTCGACGTCGACGACCTAGCGCGCGGCCTCGAGCAGGCGGCAGCGCTGCCGTGTCCGAACGACGCGGCCCGTGAGGCGACGGTCGAGCACGACGTCCGCCGCCAGGCGGAGCGCATCGAGGCGATCCTCAGTCGGGCCGCGGCGACTCGCGGTCGAGATCGGCGAGCCTGACCTCGACGAGCGGTCGGATCCGCTCCTCGAGCCCGGCCTCCCGCGCGAGCGCGAGCGCCTGCTCCCAGCTCTGCCGTGCCTTCGCCGGATCGACTCCCTGCTTGAGCCGGTTGTCTCCGGTCACGAGCAGCTTCTGGATGCGCCCGTGGACGTCCTCTTCCACAAGTCGACGCTAACAGCGAGGATGCATGGATGCCTGAGCGCGCCGCAAAGCCGAAGCAGAAGCCGCTCCGCGTCCTGATCGCCGACGACCACCGGCTCTTCGCCGAGGCCCTCGAGGCGATCCTCACCACGGACGAGCGGATCGAGGTCGTCGGCCAGGCGACGCGACGGCGAAGAGGCGGTCGAGCTCGCGCGGACGCTCGACCCCGACCTCGTCCTCATGGACGTGAGCATGCCGGTCCTCGACGGCTTCGAGGCAACCCGCGAGATCCGCTCGGAGAGCGAAGACGTCCGCGTCCTCATGCTCACCGGGTCGAACTCGCGCGCAGACGTGGACCGTTCGCGGGCGGCGGGCGCGTCGGGCTATGTGACGAAGGACCGCATCGCCTCCGAGCTCGTCGCGACGATCGTCGAAGTGACGCAAAAGTAGGTAGCGGTCGCCGATCGACCGCTACCCTGCGCGCGTGGTCACGTTCCTCGCAGTCACCCAGGTGCTGATCGTCGTCGGCCTGATCTCGACCATCCTCATGCACTCCGGCCGCGACGCGGGCATGGGAGGCATGGGCTTCACCCCGGCGTCGCAGGGCGGTACGCACATCGTCGAGCGGAACCTCTCGAGGGTCACGGTCGTCCTCGCAGTGCTCTTCTTCGCCAACAGCATCGCCCTCTTCCGCTACCTGGGCTAGGCCGCTCGGGCGCTACACTGCGCGGGCTCTCGCGCTGGTGGCGGAATTGGTAGACGCGCTAGGTTGAGGGCCTAGTGGCCTTAACAGGCCGTGGAGGTTCAAGTCCTCTCCAGCGCATTCTCTTTTTGGGGCCGCCCGCGGGCGGCCTTTCTATTGACGCCGTCCGGAGGAGTCCGTACCCTGCTCTCGAACACGTGTTCGACTACTTCCCGACCCACGGAGCGTGAGATGCAGACCACAGCCGAGTTGACCGGCCGGCAGCGCGAGATCTGGAGCTTCCTCGTCGAGTACGTCGACCGGCACGGCTATCCGCCGACGGTGCGGGAGATCGGCGCGGCCGTCGGCCTCGCTTCGCCCTCCACCGTCCACGCGCACCTTGCGAACCTCGAGCGCGCAGGTTTGCTGCGTCGGGACCCGACGAAGCCGAGAGCGCTCGAGCTCGTCGGTCGCGAGAAGGCAGCCGAGAGCGTCGTCGCGGAGGTGCCGAAGCTGCCGCTGCTCGGCCAGATCGCGGCCGGCGGACCGCTGCTGGCGGACCAGAACATCGAGGACGAGATCGCGGTGCCCGAGACCCTGCGCGGCGACTTCCTGCTGCGCGTCAAGGGCGAGTCGATGATCGAGGCGGGCATCCTCGACGGCGACGTCGTCGTCGTGCGGCGCGCCCAGGATGCGCGAGACGGCGAGATCGTCGTGGCTCTGGCCGGCGACGACGAGTCGGCCGACGAGGCGACGGTCAAGCGGTTCTTCCGCGAGAACGGCCGCATCCGGCTGCAGCCCGAGAACTCCGCGCTCGAGCCGATCTTCGCCGCACATGTCGAGATCCTCGGGAAGGTCGTGGGGGTGTTCCGGGAGCTGTGAGGGCGATCGCGACACTCCACCGGACGCTCGAGCAGGAACTCCTCGCCGTCCTGCGAGGGGCTTCCCTCGAGTGCCCGGTCTGCGGCGAGTTCGTCCTCCACGAGGGTGCTGTCGTGCGCTGCCCCGAATGCTCGATGCGCCTGCACGGGCGGGTCGAAGGCGCCGAGACGGGGCTACAATCCGAGCTGCAGGCCGGGTGACCGCGGCGCTTCTCCAGAAGCGTCGAGGAAAGTCCGGACACCGCAGGGCAGGACGCTCCCGAGATCGTTCACCGACACGAGGGAGGCGGCGAAAGCCGACGGAAAGTGGCACAGAAAACAGACCGCCGGTCGCGGATCTCCGGAGTCGCGGCCGGTAAGGGTGAAACGGTGGGGTAAGAGCCCACCAGCGGCCCTGGCGACAGGGCCGGCTTGTCAAACCCCGTCCGGTGCAAGGCGAACAGGCTCCGCCGACGCAGCCCGCCGAGGAGCCGGGTAGCCGCACAGATGGATGGTCATCCTCGACAGAATCCGGCTTACAGGCCTGCTAAAGAAAAAGCCTCGGAAACGGGGCTTTTTCTATTAGGTCGTGTTCCCCGGATGCACCTGACGGCCTCGCTCCGGCGGGCCTCCTCGTCTCTACGTCGGCCCCGTCAGGCCGAGCCGCTTGAGCGACCGGTGGAGATAGGTGCCGAACGCGGTGGCACCGACGCCGGTCAGGTGGATTCCGTCCGACGCGTACCACGATGGGTGCGACGCCGAGTAGTGGTTCCAGTCGAGCACGGTCATCGTCGGCCGCCATTTCTGCTCCTGGGCGTAGATCGCGTGGTTGATGTCGACGTACTGGTTGCTGACGGCGTGCAGGGTGAACCAGAGGATGTGGTGGACGCCGCGCTTCCAAAGCGCCTTCAAGACGACGGGAAGGCCGTGACGGTACGTCGCGGGATCGTCGTTGTAGCCGACGAAGACGACGACGTTCGGCCCGATCCTGCGACCGAGCTTGCGCACCGTCGCGAGGACGCTCGGCGGGGGATTGGCGGTGAGGCATCCGGGCTGGACCAGCCGCCCGCACGGATGGAGCTGGAGGAGAACGCGGTTGCCGTGCTCGACGATCCTCTTCGCGGACGAGTCCCAGTTGAGGGACGCACCGGACGAGTCCGAGAAGATCGTGACGTGCTGGAGCGCCTGCTTCTTCCCCGCCACCGCCGTCGCCGCGACCACGGAACAGAGCACGACCGCAGAGAGCAGGGCAAGAAAGCGACCCACGTCACCGGACTCTAAGCGGACCAGGGCCTGCAGGAAGAACGATCAGGCGCGCAGAACGACCTCGAGCGCGGTGCCGAGACCGGGCGTGCTGCGGACGCTGAAACCCCCGTCGATCGAGAACGCGCGATCGCGCATGTTCCGCAGTCCCTGACCTGACGTCTCCTCCTCGGGCGGGAAGCCCGCGCCGTCGTCCTCGATCGCGACGAACCGCTCGCCGGACGGACGAAGGCCGATCACGACGTCGGCGTGCGTGGCGTTCGCGTGGCGGCGAACGTTGCCGAGCCCCTCCTGAACGATGCGGAAGATCTCGATCTGCTCATCTGGAGCAAGGCGAATCGCGGGGTCGATCTCGAGATCGACCGCGAGGCCGCCGTCCGCCGTGAGGAACTCGACGTAACGGCGCAGACCGGAGTCGAAGGGTGCGGTGCCGCTCGCCGACGAAAGCGCGAGGACCGCGAAGCGAGCTTCCTGCTGCGCGAGCGCGGCCGCCTCCTTGAGCTGCGGCCCGACTTCGTCGACCGGCGCTCCTGCGTCGAGCATCTGGGCGTGCGTGGAGACCGCGAAGAGGTACTGCGCGAGCCCGTCGTGGATCTCGCGCGCGACTCGAGCCCGCTCCTCCGCAATCGCCCGTCCGAGCTCGGCCGACCGGATGGCGCGCCACGCGCCGACGAGCATCAGGGCGAACGCGAGCAGGCGCAGGAACTCGCCTTCGGCCACGTAGGTCGTGCCGCGCGGTGGCGCGAACACGAGATGCAACGAAGCGAAGAGCTCCAGGGTGAAGCCGAGGGCGAGCCACTGCGCAAGGTCGTCGCCGGTGCGGGCGAGCCGCCTGCCCCAACCGACTACGGCCAGGAGGCAGAGGAGGGCTTGGATCGAGAGGAGGGATGCCAGTCCCGGCGGCTCGGTGCCTCCCGCGACCCGGGTCAGCGCAGGGAGTTGAGTGCCGTGGGCACGCAGCAGGATCCAAGCCGCAACGAGCACGACCGCTGCGGCCGTGAGCGCATCCCACAAGGCGCGTTGGCGCGAGCGGCTGCGACCGCCCACGAACGGGGCCGCGGCCACGAGCGCGGTTCCGAGAATGCCGCCGAGGGCTGCGGCCCAAGCCTCCGGGGGCTGGAGGGAGTTGCCTCCGAGAACCGGGATGATCGCGAACGCGGCGGTCGAGAGGGAGCCGACGAGGAACCCGGCTGCGAGCAAGACGTCGGTCCGAAGACCGTCGACGTGGAAACGGTTCGCGGCGAGAACCGCGATGAGGAGGCCGGCGAGCGCCATGGTCGTTTCGAGCACGAGCAGGAGCGCAGGTGCGTCGTATTGCGTCCGGAGAACGGGATGTGACACGAACAGGGCCAGGCTCGCCCCGAGCAGGCCGGCGAGGAGGATCTCTCCCCAAAGCCACGCGTGAAGCCTGGTGCGCTGCGTTCTCACATGGGTCTTGTCGGCAGAAGCACTGCTGCCGATAAGGAACACGTGGCAGCGCGCATCCTCGTCGTCGACGACCATCCTCTCACCCGCGACGCGCTCGCGGCGTTGCTGCGTTCGCACGGCTTCGAGCTCGCCGGACTCGCGTCCGACGGGGAGGAGGCAATCGCTGCCGCAGCTCGGACACAGCCCGACCTCGTCCTCCTCGACCTCTTGATGCCCGGCCTCGACGGCCTCTCGGCACTGCCTCGCCTCCGCGAGGCTGCGCCCGGCTGCGAGGTCGTCGTCCTCACGGCCTCCGGCACCGAGGAGAACCTCCTTGCCGCGATTCGCGGCGGCGCGGCCGGCTACCTGCTGAAGACCGAGTCTCCGGACCGGATCGCGGAGTTCCTCGAGGGCGTCGTCCACGGTGACGCCGCTCTCTCGGGGCCTGTCGCGCGCAGGCTGCTCGACCAGGTGCGCGCAGGCGGCCGCGGCGCGGGCGTCCCCGATCGCATCGCGTCGGTTCTCTCGGCCCGCGAGCTCGAGGTGCTGCTGCTGCTCGACGAGCACCACGGCACGGAAGAGATCGCGCAGCGACTCTTCATCTCCGAGCACACCGTGCGCTCGCACGTGAAGAGCCTCCTCCGCAAGCTCGGTGTCTCGTCGCGTCGCGAGGCCCTCGAGCAGCTCGCGCTCGCCCGCGGCTGACGCGCGGCTTCTTCGGACACGTCCCGTGTCAGACACCTGGCACGTTCGGTTGGCACGTGACCGTTTCGGACTTGGCCCGGTGCCTGGCACCGGTACGTGGCGCGTCGGGACAGGTCGTCAGGCCGTGAAGCCCTCGAGCGCGGCCTCGACGAGACCCGGCAGCGTGTCGAGCTCGTAGCCGCCCTCGAGCACGGCGCCGACACGGTCGGAAAGAGCGGCAGAGCGACGCGCGAGCTCGCGAAAACCGCTTTCGGAGAGGACCATGTCGGCGAGCGGATCCGCCTCGTGCGCGTCAAAGCCGGCCGAGACGAGCACGAGCTCTGGCTCGAACCGCCCGACCGCCGGTTCGACGATACGCTCGAAGGCCTCGAAATACTCCCCGTCGCCGGCGCCCGCGCGCAGAGGCACGTTGACCGTCGTCTCGGCCTGGTCGTCCGGGCCGCCCGAGCCGGGGTAGAAAGGCCACTGGTGGAGCGAGACGTAGAGGACGCTCTCGTCCCCGCGGAAGATCGCGTCGGTGCCGTTCCCGTGGTGGACGTCGAAGTCGACGATCGCGACGCGCTCGAGGCCGAGGCGGCGCTGCGCAGCCCGTGCCGCGACCGCGATGTTGTTGAACACGCAGAAGCCCATCGCACGTCCGGCCAGGGCGTGGTGTCCCGGTGGGCGGACGAGCGCGAACCCTCCGCGCAGCGCCGCTTCGATCGCCGTGCCGGCTGCGAGCGCCGCGGCCTCGAACGTCGTGGCCGTGCAGATGGTGTCGCCGTCGAGCCAGACCGGATCCTCGACGGAGCGGACGAGCTCGACGTGCTCGGCGGTATGGCACAGCCGGAGCTCCTCGACCGTCGCGGCCCGGCCCTCGCTCCAGATGTGCTGGTGTGCGAGCAGTACCGCGAGCCTCTCGGGGCGCTCGGGATGCCCTCCGGTCGGGTGCAGATGCGCGAACGCGCGATGCGTCAGGACGTCGATAACGCACCGACTCGCTCGGCCACGCCGCCGAGCCCGAGCCGTTCGAGGAAGGAAGACGCCTCCGCCCACGTCGGGGATGTTTCTGCGAGGGGAGGAAGTGGGGCGGAGGCGTCCATCGTGGCGATTCGCCGGAAGAGCCTCAAGTCCTCCGCCTCCGCCGCGAACCTGCCGTCGGCCAGCGCAGCCTCGAGCGAGCCGTACTGCGCGAGCAGATCGGCGGCCTTCTTCGGGCCGATGCCTCGAGCGCCAGGCAGCTTGTCGGACGGGTCGCCGCGCAGGGCGATCAGGTCCGGCACCTGCTCGGGCTCGACGCCGTAGCGCTCGCGCACCCCCGCCGGGCCGATTCGAGCGAGCTCGCTGACTCCTCGCGCCGGCTGCAGGATCGTCACCCGCTCGCTTGCGAGTTGGAAGGCGTCGCGGTCGGAGGTCGCCACCAGCACGTCGCCGGGCCACTCCTGCGCCGCGGCCGCGAGGAAGTCGTCGGCCTCGTAGCCCGGCGATTTCGCGACGAGGAAGCCGAACGAGCTCACGACCTCGGGCAGGATCTCCAGCTGCTCGAGGATCGACTCCTCGAACACGCGTCCCGACTGGTACGGCTCGAAGGCCTCGTGCCGGTACGTCGGCACCGAGAGCGTGTCCCACGCGACGAGGACGGCATCCGGCTGCTCCGCCTGCCACAACCGGACGAGCATGTTCGTGAAGCCGACGACCGCGTTGAGCCGGATCGACTTCGGGAGGGCGTGGTACGCCCGATGCGCGAACGAGTCGCCGTCGACCGTGAGCAATACGCTCACAGCGAAGCCTCGAGCTCCGTTATCAGCGTCATCAGCCGGTCGGTCGCGGTCTGGGCGGAGCGCCGGAGATCGTCCGGCGTCAGGTCCTCGGTCTCGATCGGCGGGCCGTAGACGACGCGGAGCGGTCCGAGAGCGAGCAGCCGGTCGGTGCCGGCGACCGCCGCCGGGACGAGCGGCACTCCGGCTTCGAGGGCGATGCGGGCCGCACCCGAGCGGGCCCGCGGCTGGTGCCTCTTGACCATCCCCTTCTTCCGTCGCGTCCCCTCCGGGAACATGACGACGACCTGGCCGTCGCGGGCGAGCTGCACGGCCATCTCGACAGCCTCCCGGTCGCCGATCCCGCGCCTGACCTTGAATGCGCCCGCCGCGTTCAACAGCAAGCGCAGCGGCCACCAGTAGAGCTCGGACTTCGCCATGAAACGGAGCCAGCGAGTCGGCCAGAGGGGCATCCCCAGCGGCCAGGGGTCGAAGTTCGAAAGATGGTTGCAGGCGATGACGCATCCGCCGCTGGACGGGACGTTCTCCTGGCCGCGGGCACGCAGCCGGAAAGGGCCGTAGAGGACGGGTCGGCTCACAACTGCGGCAATTCGATAGAGGAGCGGTGGACCCATGCCGGGGAGTATCGCGGGCCGCAGTGGTGGCTATCGTGGGCGCCCGTGCCGAAGCATCTCGTCATCGTGGAGTCGCCGGCGAAGGCGCGCACGATCGCCGGCTACCTCGGGCCGGAGTTCGTCGTCGAGTCTTCCGTCGGCCACATCCGGGACCTGCCCGACAGCGCCGCCGAGATCCCGGAGAAGTACAAAGGCGAGGCGTGGGCGCGCCTCGGCGTCGACGTGGAGCATGGATTCGAGCCGCTTTACGTCGTCGATCCGGACAAGAAGAAGACGGTCGCGCAGCTCCGCAAGTCGCTCGCCGACGCCGACGAGCTCCTGCTCGCGACGGACGAAGATCGCGAAGGCGAGGCGATCGCGTGGCATCTGCTCGAGGTGCTCAAGCCGAAAGTTCCCGTCCGGCGGATGGTCTTCCACGAGATCACCCGGCCCGCGATCGAGCAGGCGCTCGGCGAGACGCGCGACGTCGACGAGCGGCTGGTGGACGCGCAGGAGTCCCGCCGGATCCTCGACCGGCTCTACGGCTACGAGGTCTCGCCGGTGCTCTGGAAAAAGGTCATGCGCGGGCTCTCGGCGGGGCGCGTCCAGTCGGTCGCGACGCGCCTCGTCGTCGAGCGCGAACGTGAGCGGATGGCATTCCGCGCGGCCGAGTGGTGGGACCTGGTGGGGACGTTCGATCCGGAGTCGTTCGACGCGAGGCTGGTCTCAGTCGAAGGGCAGCGTGTCGCAACCGGCCGCGACTTCGGGCCTGACGGGAAGCTGAAGGGTGACGCCCGCCAGATCGACGGGGAAGCGGCTCGTGGGCTCGCGGAGCGGCTCGAAGGCGCGTCCTTTCAGGTCGCCCGAGTCGAGCGGAAGCCGTACGTCCGGCGCCCGAGCCCGCCGTTCATGACGTCCACGCTGCAGCAGGAAGCCAGCCGCAAGCTCCGCTTCTCGGCGCAGACGACGATGCGACTCGCCCAGCGGCTCTACGAGAACGGGTACATCACGTACATGCGCACCGACTCGACGACGCTGTCGGAGTCGGCGCTGACCGCCGCGCGCGAGCAGGCGACATCTCTCTTCGGGGCCGACTACGTCCCGCCGGAGCCGCGCCGTTACGAGCGAAAGGTCAAGAATGCGCAGGAGGCCCACGAGGCGATCCGCCCCTCGGGCGACCGCTTCCGCACGCCGCAGGACGTGCGATCGGAGATCTCGCGCGACGAGCACGCGCTCTACGAGCTGATCTGGATGCGCACGGTCGCGTCCCAGATGAAGGACGCGCAGGGCCAGACCGTCTCGCTGCGGATCGGCGGAGAGTCGAGTGCCGGCGAGGCGGTCGAGTTCGGCGCCTCGGGCACGGTGATCACGTTCCGCGGCTTCCTCGCCGCGTACGAGGAGGGCCGGGACGACGATGCTCCGGCGAAGGACGACGACGAGGAGCGGCGGCTCCCAAACCTTGCGGAGGGCGATTCGGTCGAGCTGCGCGAGCTCGAGCCGCAGGGCCACGAGACCAGCCCGCCGGCGCGGTACACGGAAGCGACCCTGGTGCGGACACTCGAGGAGCTCGGCATCGGCCGCCCGTCCACCTACGCGTCGATCCTCGGCACGATCCTCGACCGCGGCTACGTCTTCAAACGGGGCACCGCGCTCGTCCCTGCCTTCCTCGCCTTCTCGGTCGTTGGCCTGCTCGAGCAGCACTTCGGCCGCCTCGTCGACTACGACTTCACGGCCCGGATGGAGGACGACCTCGACCGGATAGCGGCCGGCGACGAGCACCGCGTCGAGTGGCTCGGCCGCTTCTACTTCGGAGACGGACCGGGCGCCGCCGACGCTTCCAGCCTCGGTCTGCAGGAGCTCGTCTCGGACCTCGGAGCGATCGACGCGCGCGAGATCAACTCGCTCGAGATCGGGGACGGAATCGTCCTCCGCGTCGGTCGCTACGGCCCGTATCTCGAGCGGGACGGGCAGCGCGCGAGTGTGCCCGACGAGCTCGCGCCCGACGAGCTGACGCTCGAGCGGGCCGAGGAACTCCTCGCACAGCCGAGCGGTGACCGCGAGCTCGGTACCGACCCCGCGACGGGGCTGGCGATCACCGCGCGCACCGGGCGCTACGGCCCGTACGTCACCGAGGTCGTGCCCGAGGAATCGAAGGAAAAGCCGCGCACCGCCTCGCTCTTCAAGACGATGTCGCTCGACACGGTGACGCTCGAGGACGCGCTCCGGCTGCTCCAGCTGCCGCGCGTGGTCGGCGTCGCGCCGGACGGCGAGGAGGTCGTCGCGCGCAACGGCCGCTACGGCCCGTACGTCCAGAAGGAGAAGGAGTCGCGATCCCTCGAGTCCGAGGAGCAGTTGTTCACGATCTCGCTCGAGGAGGCGCTCGCGCTGCTCGCGCAGCCCCGGCAGCGGCGCGGTCAGCGGGCGGCGACCAAGCCACTTCGAGAGCTCGGGAGCGATCCGGTCGGCGGCAAGGAGATCGTGCTCAAGGAGGGCCGGTTCGGGCCGTACGTCACCGACGGCGAGACGAACGCGAGCCTCCGCAAGGGAGACGATCCGGAGACGGTCACGCTCGACCGCGCGCTCGAGCTGCTCACCGAGCGCCGCGCGAAGGGTCCGGCGAAGCGTCCGGCACGAAGGCGCAAGGCTTCCTGAACGGTTCTCTGCAAACTTCGCCGACCGGTCCGCGTCCTATGCTCACGGAGCGGGTCGTGGCGCGGAATACACTTGCCGCGCGGCTCGTTCGAGCGACCGGGAGCGGCGGCATCCCGGGCAAGGGTGGTAACCGGAGGACTTCCCTCCTAAGGTACGAAGGCTTGCGGGGAACAGGCGAAGCAGGACGAAAGGACTGAGGGAGCGCTGACGCAGAACCAGCTCAACGATTTGCTCGAGTCGGACCAGATCCGCGCCATGGTCGAGGGGGCGGAGGAGCGGGGCTTCATCGAGCCCTCCCAGATCGAGGCATTCGCGGCCGAGCTCGAGCTCAACGACGACGAGGTCGAGGAGCTCACGCGCGAGCTAGAGCGCACGGGCCTCGAGATCGGCCAGCCGGCTGCGGAGCCGGCGGCGGAAGCTCCGCGCGTCGAGGCGCCGAAGGAGGAGAAGGCGAAAGAGGTCGAGCCGGCGCCTGAGCCCGAAGTGGCCCCGGTCGCGATCTCCGGCTCCGCCGACAGCCTGCAGCTCTTCCTCGCCGACGTCGGCCGCCACAAGCTGCTCACCGCAGCCGAGGAAGTCATGCTCGCGAAGCGGATCGAGCGCGGCGACGTCTCGGCGAAGCGGCACATGATCGAGTCGAACCTCCGGCTCGTCGTCTCGATCGCCAAGGGGTACCGCGGGCTCGGCGTTCCGTTCCTCGACCTGATCCAGGAGGGGACTCTCGGACTGAACCGCGCCGTCGAGAAGTTCGACTGGCGCCGCGGCTACAAGTTCTCGACGTACGCGACCTGGTGGATCCGCCAGTCGGTGCAGCGCGCGGTCGCGAACCACGCGCGCACGATCCGCGTCCCCGTCCACGTCGTGGAGCGCCAGCAGAAGCTGTCGCGCGCGGCGCGCCGGCTCGAGGTGGAACTGGGGCGCGAGGCGACGAAGGAGGAGCTCGCCGAGGCGACCGGATTGCCTATGCAGCACGTCGACGAGGCGCTCGGTGCCGCGAACGCGTCCGTATCGCTCAACCAGACGGTGGGTGCCGACGACGAGGGCGAGCTCGGCGACCTGTTCGCCGACCGGGAGGCTGTCGATCCGTTCGACGAGGCCGAGGAGTCGCTTCGCCGGCAGGGCGTGCGGCGGGCGCTCGAGGCTCTGCCAGAGCGTGAGCGGCGGATCCTCGAGCTGCGCTTCGGCTTCGAAGGCGAGCCCTGGACGCTCGAGGCGATCGGGAACGAGCTCGACCTGACACGAGAGCGGGTCCGCCAGCTCGAGGGTCAGGCGCTCTCCCGCCTCGGCGCTCTGCGCGACCTCATCTCGGTCGCCGCGGCCTAACCCGGAACTGAGTCCCTCGCGCGCAGGATCGCCTCGCGGTCGAGGGGAGCGACGCGCAGCTCCGGCGGCGGCCGACGGAGGAACGAGTCGACGAGGAGGAGCTCGTCGAGGTCGAGCTCTCCCGGACGGCGCGCAGCGGCTAGCCCCGCCTCGACCTCGAGGGCCGCGCCGCCGCCCGGCGGCAGCGTTCGTTCCGCGGCCACCCGGCCCTCGGCGACGAAGAACGCCCGCACGTAGCCCGGCTCTCCGGCAGGGACGAGTACGCAACACCGGAGGTTCTGCACCCGGTCGAGGCGCTTCAGCTCGCGGCAGACTCGCTCGAGCGCGCCGATCCGGTCGCGCAGCCGGCCGGCATCCTCGAATCTTCGTGCGTCGGAGAGGTCTCGCAGGCGGCGCCGTAGGCGTGGCAGCGCGTCCTCCGGTCGGGCGAGGTCGTCAGGAGTCAGCACCCGCGCCGCGAGCTGCGCGGTCCGGCGCGACCGCAGCGGCCCCACCGGCGACACTCGAGTCGAAGCGACGACCGAGTCGCCTCGTTGCCTCAGCCACACCTGCCTCTCCGGTCGTGACACGCGCGCGTTACCCGGCGGCCGGATCTCCCTGATCAGGCGCAGCTCCTCGACCGCCGCCTCGAGCTCGGAGCCCGTCACGCGCCATTCGATCCGCTCGGAGGCCGCGACTGCCGCCTCGACCGCCGGCCGCTGCCGGTCGCTGCGGAAGTACGAGCGCAGACGCGACCGCAAGTCGCGCGCCCGGCCGACGTAGAGAACCTGGTCGTTGCGGCCGAGGAAGAGGTAGACGCCGGGACGGGTCGGCGCGCCGTACGCAAGATGGCGCTTGTCGAGCAGCCGCCTCGTTCTCGTCGCGGCCAGGGCAGTGAGGTCGGCGACCGTCCGCGCCCCGCGTTCCTGCGCGAGCCCGATCAGCGCGAGCAGCAGCTCGGCGGTTGCGCGCGCATCCGGAAGCGCCCGGTGGCACGGCTGCTCGCTCGTGTCGAGGAACCACGCGAGCTGGGCGAGACCGAAGCTCCTGACGCGTCCGGCGAGGAGCGTTCTCGCGAGCCGCACCGTGTCGACGACCGCCGAGCCGATGCGGCTGCCGGTCAGGCGCTCGGTCTCGCGATCGAGGAAGGCGAGGTCGAAGCGCGCGTTGTGCGCGACGAGGACCGCGTCGCCTGCGAAGGAGTGGAAGCTCCGCACGGCCTCCGCCGGACGGGGCGCACCGCGCAGCTGTTCGCTCCGGAGACCGGTCAACGCGCTCGCTCCGGGGTCGATCGGAAGTCCCGGGTTCACGAGCGTCTGGAACTCGGCGTCGAACTCGAACCCACGCAGGCGCACCGCTCCGATCTCGCAGATCCCGGAGCTGCCCGGACGCAGGCCCGTCGTCTCGAGGTCGACGACGACGTACGTCGCGTCTTCGAGCAGGAGCCGCGCGCCCGGCGGCTCGGCCAGGGCGACGGCGTCGCCGCTCCACGAAAGCCGGGCGTCGGTCTCGACGACGTCGGCGAGGAGCGTGCGTGCGAGGGCGACCGGTGCCTGCCGGAGGGCGAAGAGCCGCCGCGCCGCGTCCTCGGCGAGCACCGGCCCTCGCTGTTCCTCGACGAGCTCCACGAGGCGATCGGCCGCGTCTAGCCTGAGCTGCATGGCCCAGAGCCTAGGCGAACATACGTTCGCACGCCAGCTCGCGCCACTCCGATCCGAGCCGTCCGACGACGCGGAGCAGGTCACGCAGGCGCTACCCGGCGAGCCGCTGCGCGTACTCGACGCGGACGGCGAGTGGGTTCGCGTCGAGACCGCCTACGCATACCTGGGATGGGCGCGGCCGGAAGACCTCGGCGGCGAATGCGACCCCGACTGGCTTCTGCCGGTCGCCACGGAGCCGGTCGAGCATGCCCGCACGCTCCTCGGCACTCGTTACGAGTGGGGAGGGATGACCTCTGCCGGGATCGACTGCTCGGGCCTCGTCCACATGTCCTTCCGAGCTTGCGGGCGCCTCGTGCCGCGAGATGCCGACCAGCAGGAGGAGGCTGGCGAGAGCCTGGAGGAATCCGACCTCCGAGCGGGTGATCTGGTCCTGTACGGCCCGCCTGACGGCGCCGACCACGTGGCGTTCTGGGTGGGTGACGGACGCATCCTCCATGCGACGAGGCGTGATGGGGTCGACCGCGTCGTCGAGGAGGAGGAGCCGCGGGAGTTGCGTGAGCGCCGTCGCGCGCTCGTGCGACTCGGCGACTGCGGAGAACCGTCCGGCGGGCGCTAGATTTCGGCGCTCGCGTGGAGCCGACTGCTTTTCCGAGAACGGTGGCCGCGGCTGCGGCGGCGGCGGCGCTCCCGCTCGTTGCCCTCGTTCTGCTCACGGGCTGCGGGGGCTCCGGCGGCGCCGGCCACTCGACGACGCACGCGAAGCCGACGACGGCTGCGCCAACGACGACCGCTCCGGCCGGTGAGACCCCCGCGGGGGAGGCCGCCGAGGAGTTCCCGGAGTTCCGCGTCGCGATGGACGAGGCGACGGATTACCTCGATCCCGGCCTCTCCGACACCACCGAAGGCTGGGGCGTGATGTGGAACGTCTACCTGCCGCTGCTCGGCTACCGGCACGTCAAGGGCAAGGCAGGCGCGAAGCTCGTGCCGTACCTCGCCACCTCGCTGCCTCGCATCTCGAACGACGGGCGGACCTACCGCCTCACCCTGCGTGAGGGGCTGCTCTACTCGGACAAGTCGAAGGTGAAGGCGAGCGACTTCAAGAAGACCGTCCAGCGGGACTTCCTGCTCGACTCCGCCGGCGCCGCGTTCTTCCGCAACGTCGTCGGCGCAAAGGCGTACGCGAAGAACCCGAAGCGGCTGAAGGGCGGGATTCGCGGCATCCTCGTCAACGACTCGACGGGATCGATCGAGATCCGCCTTGCCCAGCCGCAGGCCGATTTCGCGAACGTCCTCGCGTCGGAGTTCGCCGCCCCGGTGCCGGCGGACTCCCCGCCGACCGACACCTCGCTCCACCCGCTCCCCTCGACCGGGCCCTATGAGATCACGAGCTATGAGCCGTCGTCACGGATCGTCGAGCAGCGGAACCCGCACTTCCAAGCTTGGCGCTTCCACGGTGCCGTGCCCCCCGGCAATCCCGATCGCGTCACCTGGGACATCGTCCCGAATGCCTCGATCGCGCTCCACCGCGTCCTGACCGGCAAGGACGACTGGATGAGCTACTACCAGGTGCCGGGCAAGAGGCTCCTCTCGATCGAGCAGAAACATGACAACCGCCTGCGTACCTTCACGCCGCCCAACCTCATGTACTTCTTCATGAACACGCGGGTGCCGCCGTTCACCAGCCTCAAGGTCCGGCAGGCCGTGAACTACGCGATTTCGCGCCGGTGGCTCAAGCGCCTTGCGGGTGGCCTCGCCCAGACGACCGAGAACATCCTGCCGCCGGGCTACCCGTCCTATCGGCCGCACCGCCTCTACCGGCACGACCTGCGCAAGGCCAAACGCCTCGTGCGCGAGTCGGGGTACACGGGGAAGCGGGTCTTCGTCTGGAACCACGACGTCCCCGCCGACCGGCCGTACACCCAGTACCTCGTTCGGGTGCTGAAGCAGATCGGCTTCCACGCAACCGGGAAAGTCGTGACCGCCGGCAGCTACTGGGCGACGATCGGCAACGAGAAGACACGGGCGCAGATCGGTTTCGCCGACTGGGTCCAGGACTTTCCACACCCGCTCGACTGGTTCGAGCTCCTCGACGGCCGGACGATCACCGAGACCCACAACTCCAACTACGCGAACTTCGACGTCGGCCGTGTGAACAGCGAGATCGCGAAGCTCAAGCGCCCGAAGAAGCTGACACGCAAGGTCGCCGGCGAGTGGGCGGCACTCGACCGGAGGGTGATGCGGCTCGCTCCGTGGGCACCGTTCCTCAACCAGGAGTCGACGGACTTCTTCAGCAGCCGCGTCGACCTGGGCTGCTACGTCAACAACGTCCTCTACGAGTTCGACTACGCGAGCATCTGCGTCAACAAATAAGGCCCATCTGCGTCAATAAGGAGTGTGTTTCAATAAGAATCGACATGGGCCGTTCGGCCCATGAGCGGGGGCCAGAAGGCCCAGGCAGTTCAGGCTCGGTACCCGGGAGGTGTAAGAAAGTGAGAATGAAGCGAGTTAGATCCGTCGCGATCGCGACGGTGGTCGCGGCGGGGCTCGCGCTGGTAGTGAGCGCCTGCGGTGGCGGTGGAAGCAGTGGCAGCAGCGGGACGACCACGTCGAGCTCCGGGACTGGGCTTTCCACGGCGACCTACCCGACGCTGAACGTCGTCTGGGGCACGACCGACTACATGGATCCGGGCCTTTCCTACAGGCTCGAGTCGTGGCAGATCTTCCAGGACACCTACCTGGGCCTGGTCTACAAGGCGCATGTCAGCTGCCTGACGGCCAACTGCGCCGAGATCAAGCCGGGGTTGGCAACGACCATCGGCACGGTCACGAACGGCGGCAAGACCTATGCGTTCACGCTCCGCAAGGGGCTGAAGTACTCGAACGGCGAGCCGGTGAAGGCGAGTGACTTCACGCACACGATCGTGCGCGACTTCAATATGAACTCGCCGGGCATCGGCTTCTTCTCGAACATCGTGGGCATCGACTCCTGCGAGGCGAACCCGACGAAGTGCAAGACCATCTCGGGGATCGAGACGAACGACGCCGCCGGGACGATCAAGATCAACCTGAAGACGCCGGAGTCCGACTTCGAGTACGTCCTCTCGATTCCGTTTACGGCCGTCGTTCCTTCGTCGACGCCGACCAAGGACACGGAGAATCCGCCGCCGGCGGCGAACGGCCCGTACTACATCGCGAGCTACAACCCGAGCAAGTCGTTCGTCCTCAAGCGGAACCCGCACTGGACGAAGAACGAGATTCCGGGTATCCCGAACGGGAACGCGGACGTCGTCAACGGCACGATGACCGATGACCAGGCACGGGCGGCGCAGCTCGTCGCGTCGGGGCAGGACGAGTACGACGAGGACATCCTGCCGACCGACCAGCTCGGGCACTACAAGACCAAGTACCCGAACCAGATCAAGTTCTGGACGACTCCGTCGACGTACTACTTCTTCATGAACCAGCGGCTCAAGCCGTTCAACAACCTCAAGGTGCGGCAAGCCGTGAACTACGCGATCGACCGGCAGCAGCTGGTCAACCTGCGCGGCGGCCTCGGCGTGGCGACCTGGAACTTCCTGCCTCCGAGCTACCCGCAGTACAAGAAGATCACGCCGACGCCGTATCCGTACAACCTCCAGAAGGCGAAGCAGCTCATTCAGCAGTCGGGGTTGGCGGGTACGCCGGTGAAGGTCTACACGATCTCCGACGTCGCAGTAGACCTGTCGACCGGCGAGTACCTGCAGGGCCAGCTGAACAAGATCGGCCTGAAGGCCTCGCTCAAGCCGCTCGCCGGCGCGAACTACTTCACGATCATGGGCAACCAGGCGACGAAGGCCCAGATCGGCTTCACCGACTGGTTCGAGGACTACCCGTTTCCGACGGACTGGTTCAACGTTCTTCTGAACGGCGACCGCATCACCCAGGTCCACAACAACAACTACGGAAACGTCGACATCGCGGCACAGAACAAGAAGATGGCGGACCTCGCCGCTCTGCCTCCTAGCCAGGCGCTCTCCTCGAGCTCGAACTCGGGCTGGGCCGGGATCGACAAGGCGATGAGCGACAACGCTGCGACGGTGCCGTATCTGAACGGCATCATCACGTCGTTCTTCTCGACGAAGCTCGACCCCAAGTGCGACGTCTTCGACGACAACCAGGACGACATCGCACAGTTCTGCCAGAAGTAACCGGTTGATGCCGGCGCGGCGGTGCACTGTCACCGCCGCGCCAGCATCGCTTTTCTGAACTAATCTGGACTGACCAGTGGCGACCACGGGAGAAGAGTTCACCCTCGACACCGCCGCCGAGCTGGCGGCCGAAGAGGGTGGGGGCAAGGAGATCCAGGGCCGGAGCCCCTGGGCCCTTGCCTGGCGGAGGCTGCGCCGCAACTACGTCGCGCTCGGCTCCTTGGCCGTCTTCATCCTCGTCGTCGTGGCCTGCCTGCTTGCGCCCGTCTACGTGTCGCACGTCTCGCACATCCCGCCGACCGAGGTGAGGCTGGGCGACTCCGTCGTGAAGAACGGACAGAAGATTCCCGTCGTCTCGAACGGACGCACGACGATCGTGAACGGCGTTCCGCAAGTCCAGACCGGCGGCATCCCGATCGGCGCGCAGTACGGCGCCACGGGCGGCGCGTACGTCCTCGGAGCGGACGAGCTCGGGCGTGACGTCGTGACCCGGCTCCTCTACGGCGGCCGCAACTCGCTCTTCATCGGCGTGACCTCCGCGGCGATCACCACGATCGTGGCTGTGATCCTGGCTCTACTGGCCGGGTACTTCGGCGGGGGAACCGACTGGGTCATCTCGCGCTTCTTCGACCTGATCTGGGCGTTCCCGGTCATCCTGCTCGGGATCGCGCTCGGCACGGCGTTGTCCGTCAACGGCTTCCACCACTTCGGGATCAATCTCTCGGGCTCGAGCCTCTGGATCACGATCGGGGTCGTCGCGTTCGTCTTCATCCCGTACATCGGTAGACCTTTGCGCGGCCAGATTCTCGCGCTGCGCCAGCGGGAGTTCGTCGAAGCCGCGACCGCCCAGGGGGCCGGCCCGATCCGGATCATGTTCACGGAAGTGCTGCCGAACATCGCCTCCACGGTGCTCGTCTTGTTCACGCTGATCATCGCGGCCTGCATCCTCACCGAGGTCGGGCTCTCCTTCCTCGGTGCCGGCGTGCAGCCTCCGAATCCGTCCTGGGGGACGATGATCGAGGAGGGGCAGAGTCAGCTGGCGACCGCTCCGCAGATCAGCCTCTACGCAGGCATCGCGATCGCGGTCACCGTGCTGGCCATCAACATCTTCGGCGACGGCCTGCGCGACGCGCTCGATCCGCGGGCCAAGGTGAGGTTCGAGCACTAGGCGGGGGATGAGCTAGGTGGGCGCATTCATCATCCGGCGGATCTTCGGAATGATCCTCGTGCTGCTCGCGGTCAGCTTCATCGTCTACCTCATTTTCATCGTCATCCCCGGCGGCGATCCGGCTCTTCGGATCGCCGGTCGCACCGCGACGCAGGCGAACATCGCCTCGATCAAGAAAAACCTCGGCCTCGACCAGAACTTCGTCGTGCAGTGGTGGGACATGCTGAAGCTGCTGTTCACGGGGCAGCTGGTCTCCTACTACAACAGCACGAACGTCGTGCAGCAGATCAAGGACGGGATACCCGTGACGTTCTCGCTCGCGATCGGCGCCGGGATCATCTGGATGGGCTTCGGGATTCTCGTGGGCACGATCTCGGCCGTGAAGGCCGGACAGGTCTCGGATCGTCTGATCACCGCGTTCGCCCTGATCGGGATCTCGCTTCCCGTGGCGTGGCTGGGGTTGCTCTTCCGCTACTTCCTCGCCGGCGAAAAAGGATGGCCCGCTTTGTTCCCGGACGGCGGCTACGTCCCCTTGACCACGAACCCCGCCGAGTGGTTCTACCACATGCTCCTGCCGTGGTTCACGCTCGCAATTCTCTTCATAGGCTTCTACGGGCGCGTGCTGCGCTCGAACATCCTCGACACGATCAACGAGGACTTCGTGCGCACTGCGAAGGCGAAAGGGCTCACGTCGCAGCGCATCCTCAGAAAGCATGTGCTGCGGGCCTCCCTCATCCCGATCGTGACGCTGTTCGGACTCGACTTCGCGGCTGTGCTCGGCGGCGGCGCGATCATCACGGAGGTGGTCTATAGCCTCCCCGGCGTCGGTTTCTACGCGGCGCAGTCGATCGCGCAGCAGGACCTGCCGCCGCTGATGGGCGTGACGCTCTTCGGCGCGATGTTCATCGTGGTCTTCACGCTGCTCGTCGACATCGCCTACGCCTATCTCGACCCCCGGATCCGGCTCGCCTGATGGCCGAACGGCTGCTCGAGGTCAACGACCTCAAGGTGAGCTTCGCCACCGAGGACGGAATCGTGAATGCCGTCGACGGGGTCTCGTTCCAGCTCGAGCGCGGCAAGGTGCTCGGAATCGTCGGCGAGTCCGGCTCGGGCAAGAGCGTGACCGCGATGACCCTCATGGGCTTGACGCGTGGAGTCAACGCCCGCTTCGAGGGCGAAGTCCTCTACAGGGGGACGGATCTCCTCAAGATCTCCGACAGCGGCATGCAGGACTATCGCGGCAACGAGCTCGGGATGATCTTCCAGGATCCGATGACCTCGCTGAATCCCGTCTACCGAATCGGGGAGCAGATCGTCGAGGCGATCCAGTCGCACGAGAAGGTCGACAAGCGGACGGCGCGGGCGCGCACGATCGAGATCCTGCGCCAGGTTGGGATCCCGAACCCGGAGCAGCGTGTCGACAACTTCCCTCACGAGTTCTCGGGCGGGATGCGGCAGCGCGCGATGATCGCGATGGCGCTGTCGTGCAACCCATCGGTTCTGATCGCGGACGAGCCGACGACGGCCCTCGACGTGACGATCCAGGCGCAGATCGTGGACCTCGTCAACCGCCTGAAGGACGACTTCGACTCGGCGGTCATCTTCATCACCCACGACCTCGGCGTGATCGCCGAGATCGCCGACGAGATCATCGTCATGTACGCCGGCCGGGTCGTCGAGCGCGGCTCGAAGCGCGACCTCTTCTACGACCCCCAGATGCCCTACACGTGGGGCTTGCTCGGCTCGATTCCGCGCCTTGACCGACCGCGGGCGGAACGGCTGCACACGATCGAGGGAGCGCCACCGTCGCTCATCAACATGCCGGAGGGATGCAGGTTCCGGCCGCGCTGCCCGCACGCGTTCGAGAAATGCAAGCAGGAGCCCGGGCTCGAGAACCGCGTCGAGACTCCGGGTCATCTCGACCGCTGCTGGCTCGACGTCGAGTTCAAGCGCGGCCATCGCGACGAGACGATCTCCCCGGGCTCGGCCGAGGCGGCGTGACCGCCCTCGACCAGACCAACGGGTCGGGCGAGACTGCCCTGCTCGATGTCCGGCACGTCAAGAAGTACTTCCCGATTCGCAAGGGCGTCCTGCAGCGCGAGGTCGCACACGTGCACGCAGTCGACGACGTGAGCTTCTCGGTTGCCGAGGGCGAGACGCTGGGACTGGTCGGCGAGTCGGGTTGCGGCAAGTCGACGCTGGGTCGGACGCTCGTGCGCTTGCTCGAGCCGACGGCCGGCGAGATCATCTTTGATGGTGCGCCGATCCAGAATCTCGGCACGCGGCGCCTGCGACCGCTTCGACGCGAGATGCAGATGGTCTTCCAGGATCCGTACGCGTCGCTCAACCCCCGCAAGCGCGTCGGGACGATCGTCTCCGACCCGATGCGGATCCACGGTCTCGGGAGCCGGTCGGAGCAGAAGAAGAGAGTCAACGAGATTCTCGAGACGGTCGGCCTCTCGCCCGAGCACTACAACCGCTTCCCGCACGAGTTCTCGGGCGGCCAGCGCCAGCGGATCGGGATCGCGCGCGCGCTTGCTCTGCGGCCGAAACTGATCGTCGCGGACGAGCCTGTGTCGGCTCTCGACGTCTCCATCCAGTCGCAGATGCTGAACCTGCTCGACGACTTGCAGAACGAGTTCAACCTCACGTACGTCTTCATCGCCCACGATCTCGGAGTCGTCAGGCACGTCAGCGACCGGATCGCGGTGATGTACCTCGGGAAGATCGTCGAGCTCGCGCCGGCGGACGAGCTGTACGTGAGGCCGATCATGCCGTACACCGAGGCGCTTCTCTCGGCCGTCCCGATTCCCGATCCGGATCTTGCCGAGAAACGGGAGCGGATCGTGCTCGAGGGGGACGTACCGAGCCCGATCAACCCGCCGAGCGGTTGCCGTTTCCATCCGCGCTGCCGGTATGCGACAGACGTGTGCAAGCAGATCGAGCCGCCACTGGTGGATTACGGCAACGGCCATCTCGCCGCCTGCCATCACCCGCTCAACGTCGACCAGGCGACGCTGGAGAGGGTGGGAGTCACGGAGCAGAACACCCCCGCCGCCGCTGACGAGACGGCGCTGCCGAAGGATTCGTCAGGGCGCTCAAACCCTTCTGTTGCGCCTTCTCCGGACTGACACCCGTTCGAGGTAACCACCCGCGCTAAAGCGGCTCGGACGGTGCGCCGATACTCGGGGCGTGGATGCTGCGGAGCGCAAGGAGATCCTCAGCCGTTACCTGACGCATTCGCGCCGCTTCGAGGAAGTTGCGGCGCGGCGTCGCGGCACCGGCGGGGGGGACGTGATCCCGCTTCAGAACCCGCTTCGCGAGCTCGAGCAGGAGCCGACGGGGCGCGAGGTCGAGGTCTTGCAGCTCATTTCCGACGGGCTTGTGAACCGCGAGATCGGACAAAAGTTGTTCCTGTCGGAAGAAACGGTCAAGTCACACGTGCGGCACCTGCTCGCAAAGCTCCAGGCGCGCTCCCGTGCCCATGCGGTCGCAGTGGGCTTCCGCCGCGGCATCATCGGCTGACAATCTCATTCACCGGGCGTTCCTAGACGCTGTGGACAGAGGAAAAACGAAGCGCCGGGTGAAGATCACCCGACGCCCGTGAAACTGCCTGTCCGTCTCCTAGCTCTTACTCGGATCCCCCGCGCGGGGGATGAGAGAAGACTGTGGATAACGGACTATGCGACGGCTCTACCAGACCCTGGCTGCCCCGGCGATGGTCGCTCGGGCAGCGAGGCGAGCAAAGGAACGCATTGAGTACTCCGATCGATCGGGGACTGACGGCACCGACAGCGTATACCCCGTTTGGGGGACACGCAAGGCTGGACCGGCTGGTCAAAAGTCTGGGTGCGGAGCGGCGATCTGTCGCATGGTCCGGAATCCTGTGGGCGACTTCGGCGGCGGCGATAAGCGCCCTTTGGCTCGACGGCTACCGGCTGCCGCATCTATGGGCGCTCCTAACTCTGGGTGCGATCGCCGCCGCCGCTGAACGGCAGACGGTCGCGATCCATGATCGCACGGAGATGTCAGTAGCGCTCTTGCCGCTCGTTTTCTCCGCGGCCGCGTTCGGCCCACTTGGTGGCTTTGTCGTCGGTGCTCTTTCGACGTCTCTGGATCTGCGCGCGTCCCCACTCAGATGGAGTGTCTACACGCCGATCCGCGGACTCACTGCAGCCGCGGGAGGTTTCGCTGCCTGGACACTGGTGCCGAGCCCGACGACCTTCGTTCGATACCTCCTGCTGAGTCTGGTGGCGTCTGTCGCGTACCTAGCTGCAGAGGGCGTTTTGGTGGGCATGACGGCCTGGGTACGGAGCCTGAATGTGTCGGAGGTTCTGCGCGAGATCGGCGCCGTCTCCTTGGTCACGGTGCCGCTCTACGTTCCCATCGTGGCGCTGTTTGTCTACGGCTACTACCGCTACTCATTGTGGCTCGTCCTGGTCCTCTTCCTTCCCGCCCTCGCGGCACAGCGGCTCCTACATCTTTACCAGCAGGAAAAAGTGGTCTCCAAAGACCTCGCCGGGGCGAATGAGAGGTTGAGGCGGGCGAGCCTCTCCTTCGCAACTGCTCTCGTCGCGACGCTCGATGCCCGGGACCAGTACACGGCGGGTCACTCTGCAGCCGTGGCGATCTACGCGAGAGACATTGCGCAGCGGATGGGCTTGCCGACGGAGGAGCAGGAGCTCGTTCACCTGTGCGGCCTCGTCCACGACATCGGCAAGATCGGTCTGCCTGCAGGCCTACTCGAGAAGCCTGGGCCTTTGACCCTGGAGGAGCGCAGGCAGATGGAACAGCACTCCGAGATCGGCGAGCGGATCCTCCGCAACGTCGACGACTACTCGGAGATCGCCGACATTGTTCGGTCGCATCACGAGCGCATCGACGGCATGGGCTATCCGGACGGATTGCATGGAGACGACATCCCGCTGCTGGCTCGGATCATCGGCGTCGCCGATGCCTACGACGCGATGACCTCGGACCGCCCCTACCGCGAAGCGCTGCCGAGCCGGGTCGCTCGCATGCGCCTGGCCCAGGCGGTCGAGACGCAGTTCGACACGAGTGTGGTGGCGGCGTTCGAGGCGATCCTGGCCGCTTCCGGCGAGGATTACCGGTCTGGCCGGGGCTCCTCATTCATGCGCGAACGAGAGCAGCTCGAGCGAGCCGACGAAAGCTTCGTCGCGGCACTAGACGTCGCCCCGTAGAGCTCGGGCAGCCTCGAGCCGCGAGCGAACGCCGAGCTTGTCGTAGATGTGCTTGACGTGCACCTTCGTGGTCGAGAGGCTGATGTAGAGGAGCTTCGCGATCTCCTCGTTCGTCAGTCCCTGGGCAAGGAGCTCATGGACTTCGGTTTCACGCGGACTCAAGTTGGCCCTGGTTTTCGCCGCCCTTGGGATCCTCAGACCTAGTGAAGCGGCGAGGGAGACATCTCGCGAGGCCGCAAGCAGCTGCTGAAGCCAAGAGCGCCATTCCGGCTGCTCCGCAATGAAGGCCCCAAGGTGCGGCGCCGCGCGTACCGCGATAACCACCGGGTCCCACATGCGTGTGTCGACCACAGCTCCCAGATGGGTGATTACCGTTTCATGGCGCTCCTGGCTCAGAGCGATTATGGCTTCAGCAACGTGTGAAAGCGCACTCGTTGCGCGGTTGCGGCTCGTCAGGCGAGCGTCTTCCGCCATCGCCTTCGCCTTTCGGGCGTCGCCTGCGATAGCAGTGAGAAGCGATCTCCAGCCGATGAACTCACCACGACTGGGTCTGTGAGCGCGCTCGAGATGGTCTAACGAAAGGACGTCAAGCGCTCGTTGGAGATCGTTGACGCTTGCATAAAGACGAGCACGCTGGCTGAGAAGATTGTTCAAGAAGAACGACCTCGGCTCTTCCTGCGTATCTCGCTCGATCGCCGAAAGGATTCGCGTAGCAGCTGCGAAGCGGCGCAGCCCGATGTACGCAGTGGCCGAGTAGAGCTGCGCGTAAGGGACCGCGAATTCGAGTCCAGAGTTTTCGGCGACCGCCCCAAGCGTTTCGCTGCTCGTCAAGCCCTCCTCGTATCGTCCGCTCATGACGAGTATCGAGCTATAGGCACTCAAAGCCCCCGTGTGCGCGATGGGATCGGCGCCTCTCTCGGCCAGACCGAGGACAGCACGCGCGTCCTCGAGCGCGTCTCCAAGATCACCCTCGAATTCGGCCACCGCCAGTTCTGCGGTCGCGATCATGAGCGATTGTTTGAGTCCCTTATCTGCAGCCGCCCGGAAGTTGTCTACGCGCTCCGTGAGATCAGGCGCTTGCCGCTCGACCGCTCCGAGAAGCCGCACCCAAAGCGCCCCCTCACGAGTCCGTCTGGTCTCGGCTGATTTTGCCGCAAGATCCGCATGTTTCTCTGTATGGCTTGGTCGATCCAACAGATGGGCCGACGTGCCAGCGACAAGATGGGCGCGTGCCGCGAGATCTCCATCCAGCGAACCGGTTGCTTGTTTGGCGAGGGCCATTGCGTGGTCGAGCTCGTCCGCTCGTAGGAGCGCCTCGCTCTCCGCATAGTCGATGAGGCCGCCCTCAGAACCGGCCGCACGCGCGGCGGCGACCCACCGCTCGAGGCTGCTCGTACGGCCCGCCGCCAGCAGGTCGTCCAGCGCGGCGCCGATTGCCTCGGTGGCGAAGCCGGCGTCCTGCGCCACCTCGGCAACGCACAGCGCCTCGTCCCATCGTCGTTCGACAAGAAGTCGGCGGCAGTCCGATAGGAGAGCCTCCCTGGTGGCGGCGTCTGCCTCGCCGAATCGCCGGATCAGCAGTTCCCGCAACAGCGGATGGAGCGAAAGCGCCTTACGCTCCGTGACCGCCAGGAGGCCGGAGGCCGCGGCGTTCTCGATCAGTTCGTCGACGTTTGCGCCCAGCAGAGACCGCGCCACGTCGACGTCCGTGACCGACGCCACTGCGAGCAGCATCAGCGCCGCTTGGGTGTCCAGCGGGGCGGCGTCAAGCAACTCGCTGGCGAGAAACTCGTAGAGCGTGTGGGACAGAAGGCGGCTCGACGTGAGGTCGACGTCGCCAGTCATCGCCGCGAGGCCGAGAACGGCGGGCCAGCCGTCGGCGCTCCGCATCAGACGCGCCCGGCCGGAGACTGCGCCAACCGTGGTGAGCACTCTCGCCGCCTCTTGGTCGGTCATCGCAAGCTCGTCCACGCCGATCTCCAGGCCCTCGCCGTACACCTCGAGGCGGGGCGTCAACCAGTCGGGGCGCGTTCTCGTCGTGATCAGGAACCGGATGTCCAGACCCTCGACGAGCATCGACAGGAGCTCCTCAGCCTCGTCCGTTCCGGCCACCTCCCACTCGTCCACGACGAGGAGGACGTCCCGACCCAGCGACTCGAAGGTTCGGAGGATCGCCCGGCCGAGTGGCTTTGCACTCGGATTGACCGACGCGATCGAGGCGACCTTTCCCGGCTCGCGCGGCAAGTCCGGAGCAATCGACGCAAGCAGATCGTCGAGCTGCACTGCGAGGAGTGCGACGTCTCCCGAGGCGCGCGTCGTCCGGTACCAAGCGACCGGCCCGTCCTGCCGCTGCGACCACTGGCGTGCGAGCGTTGTCTTCCCGTAGCCCGCGGGAGCCGCGAGCACCGAGACCCTTGCGCCGCCGCCCTCTGCGAGCCGCGTGATCAACCGCGGGCGCTCGATGATGTGGTCGAGCGCCGGGGAAGCCGTCGCTGTGATCGTCTCCACCATTCCCCTGCCAAGGCCAGCCTCGGCCCGGGTCGCGAGAACCCTACTCCTCGTTCGTCTCTTCTGCTGCAAGCGGGGGGCCCGCGCTCGGGGTAGGGCCCGAGCGCGGGTTCGCCGTCAGCCCCCGGCGCCGGCAAGGGCCGGCGCAAGCTCACGCGCGAGGGGGTCCTGGCCCGTGAGCGCCTTGAACGCGGCAGGAATCTGCCGCCGCCTCGGCACGCCTAGCTTCTGGCGCAACACGTCACAGTGCGCCTTCGCCGTTCTGGGCGAGATGCCGAGACGCTCTCCGACCTCGTCGTTCGAGCACCCGCGCGCGATCAGCGCAACGATCTGGAGCTGGCGCTCGGTGAGGTCGGGCTTTGTCTTGTCGCTGCCTCTCATGGCCCGGGACGCTATGGCCGCGCCGGCTTCGCAACTATCGGCCGACGGGAGTATTCGGGCGGGCTGCGTGCGCCCCGCCTACGAAGCTCGCTTCGTGGCCGCGCGCGTTCGCCTCCTCGAGTTCCTCCTGCGTCAGCGCGCCTGTCCGCAGCAGCAGGTCGAACTCGTCGCGGAGGTGCGTCCGCATCATCTCCGGCCCGTCCGTGGCGATCGTGAAGAGCACGCCGTGCTCGGCGAAGGTGCGGAAGATGTCCCGCACCGCTTCCTCGTCGGGCAGCGACTTCGTCAGGAGGTTGGAGGTCGGGCAGATCTCGAGGACTACTTCGCGGTCGCTCAGCTCCTTCATCAGCTCGGCGTCGCCGGCGGCGAGGATCCCGTGCCCGATCCGGTCGGGACGCAGCAGCTCGAGCACCTCCCCGATCTCTGCGCGGCCCACCTCGCCGCCTTCCTCGCCGACGTGGATCGTCACCCCGAGCCCGGCGGTGCGGGCGTCCTCGACCATCGGCTGTACCTGGGAGTAGTCGAAGCGCTCGCCGCCCGGACGCGGACCCGCGATGTCGATCCCCACGACGCCGCGCGGCGCCCAGCGGATCGCCTTCTCGACGATGATCTCGTTCTGCTGCGGCGTGAAGGTGCGGTCCATCATCAGGATCAGCCCCGCGCGCACCTGGGGGTACTCCAGGCTCGCGACGTCGAGCCCGCGAATCGCGGCGAGGATGATGTGGTCGAGGTCGCGCTCGCCCCCGCGGTTCCGCTTCATCGGGTTGAAGCGGAGCTCGAGCGTCGTGATCCCCTGCGACCGGTAGGCGCCGCCGATCGCTCCGTGTACCGACACCTCGACCGCGGCGGGGCTCGACTGGATCAGCTCCGTCCAGTGGTAGATCGCGTCGAGCGCGTCGAGGTCGGGTACCCCGCGCGGGTCGGACACGGTCACGAGCCTCTCGAAATCCCAGAAGTCCTTGACGGGAAGCGCGATGCCCTGGCGGTGGGCGAGCGACCAGAGGATGTCCGAGGAGACGGAGCCGCCGAGGTGGGTGTGCAACTCGGCGAGGCCCTCCATCGACTCAGTCTAGTGCCCAACCGGCGACCGCCCAGCGACGGCGCACAAAGCGGGGACCGAGGAGCGCAAGCCGCGTCACGATGAGGACGTCGAGCGCCGCCCAGACCCCGACCACACCCCAGTCGAGCGCGAGCGCGAGCGCCGCGAGCGTGACGAAGACCGCGCTTGCGGCGAGCATCGACCACATGAGGAACCGCGTGTCGCCCGCGCCGATGAGGATCCCGTCGAGCGCGAAGACGGCGGCGCCGAGCGGCTGCATCGCCGCCAGGAACGGCCAGAGAAGCGCCGCCTGGTGGAGAACCGCGGGATCGTCCGTGAACGCCTCCGGGAGCACATGCGAGAGCGGCGCGAGGACGAGGGCAAAGCCGAGACCGACCACGACCGACCAGCCGATCATCCGCACCGCCGCCGCGTATGCGCCTTCGGCGTCGCCGGCTCCGAGCATGCGGCCGACGATCACCTGGCCGGCGATGGCAAGCGCGTCGAGCACGAGCGCGAGCAGGATGAAGAGCTCGTACGCGATCTGGTGGGCACCGATCCGGGCGTCTCCCATGCGCGCGAGGACGGACGCGGCGACGAGGAACGACGCATAGAGAGCGGCCGTGCGCACGAAGATCTGCCGACCGACGCGCACCATCGGCCGCATCTCGCGCCAGCTGGGCCGCCGTGACGGCGCATGCGGCCGCAACAACTCGATTACGAACGCCACTCCCATGCCCGTCTGCGCGATCGCCGTCCCCGCAGCCGAGCCCGCAATGCCCCAGTGGAAGACGTAGACGAACAGAATCTCGAGCACGAGGTTCGCGACGTTCGCGGCGACGACGATCTCCAGCGGACGGCGGAGGTTCGAGACGCCGCGCAGATAGCCCTGGCCGGCGAGAGCGACGAGCGCGGCCGGGAGCCCGATCGCGCCGATCCGGAAGTAGGTGAGGGCGAAGTCGCCCGAGCGGCCGTGGCCGCCGAGACCGGCCAGAAGGGGCGCAGCGACGAGCTCGAGGCCGACGAGGAGCACGACGCCGATTCCGAGCGAGACCCACAGCGCCTGCGCGGCGAGCCGCGCGGCTTCCTCGTTTCGCCCCGCTCCCGAGGCGCGCGCGACGACGGCGGTGGTGCCGTACGTGAGGAAGTTGAAGATCGTGAACGCGCCGGCGAGCACGGTTCCGGCGAGGCCGAGCGCGGCGATCTGCGGCCGGCCGAGGTGCCCGACGATCGCCGTGTCGACCAGGACGTACAGCGGCTCGGCCGCGAGCGCGCCGAGCGCCGGCAGCGCAAGACGGACGATCTCGCGGTCGTACGAGGAACGAAGACGCACCGGGCTGCCGACGATAATGGCCGGATGCCGCCGCCGGACTCGCGCATGCCAGACCTGAGCCAGTTCGTTCGGCTCCCGTCGAGCCGTCTTGCGCGGGTGATCCTCGGTCTCATCGTTCTCGCGGCGCTCGCGGGCCTGTTCTGGTGGAGGCGCGGCAGCCTGGCGACGATCGGAAGCGCGTTCAGCGCTGTCCGCTGGGAGTGGGTCGTCGTGGCCATCGTGCTGAACCTCCTCTCGGTCATCGCTCGCGCCCTCGGCTGGAACACCGTCATCCGCTCGGCGATGGAGCCTCCGCATCCGCGGGTGACGCTCGTTTTCTCGGCCTTCTCGGTCGGCCTGTTCGCGAACGCCGTGCTGCCCGGTCGGATCGGCGAGCTCGCGCGGGTTGCGGTGCTCACGCGCAAGATGCCCGGACGCAAGGGCGCCTGGGCGACCCTGGTCGGCACGGTCTTCGCTCACCGGGTCTTCGACATCGTCCCGGTCCTGCTGCTCATCCTCTACGTGATCTCCACGGCGAGTATCCCGTCGTCGGCGCGCGCAACGTTGCTGTTCGTGGTCGGCATAGGCGTGGGACTGTTCGCGTTCGCGTTCATCTCCGCGCGCAGGCAGCACCAGGAGATTGCGATCGAGGGGCTCGGGCCGGTGCGCCGGCTGGTGACCATGGGCAGGCACGGGCTCGGCGTCATGCGCTCGCCGGGCGCTGCAGCGCTGGCGATCTTCTTCCAGATCCTCGGCTGGACGTTCCAGCTCCTCGCGGTCTGGACGGCGATGCGGGCGTTCGACATCCATGCTCCGCTGCCCGCGGCCGGCGTCGTGCTGCTCGTGATGAACGTCGTGACGATCCTTCCGTTCTGGCCCGGCAACGTGGGTCTCGTCCAGGTCGCGATCGCCTCCGCGCTCGTCGGCTACGGCGTGCCCTACAGCGTCGGCGTCGCCTACGGGTTCGGGCTCCAGGCGATCGAGGCCTCGGTAGGCATCGGGGTCGGGCTTCTCTTCCTCGCTCGCGAGGGGCTCTCGCTGGCGATGTTGCGCGTGATGCCGACCGCGAACCGGGCCGAGGTTCCGGCCGAACAAAGGGCCGAGGAACAGGACTCGCGCGCCGAGCGCGCGGCTGCGCGCTAGGAGGGCTTGGCGTCGGGCGGGCGCGACTGCTCGGCGCGGCGGGCGAGTTCCTCGACGCGACCCTCGGCGGCGTCGAGCTTCGCACGGCAGAAGGCGTAGAGCTCCTCGCCCCGCTCCCACAGCTTCAGCGACTCGTCGAGTGGCGCCTGTCCGCGCTCGAGCCGCTCGACGATCTGCTCGAGCTCGGCCTGGGCCTGCTCGAAAGTCGGCTCTGTCGGCTCTGCCGGCTCTGTCACGGCGTCACGTCTTCGACGCGCGCCCCGAATCCGCCCCGAGCGAGCTTGACGTCGACGCGCTCGCCCGACGAGACGTCTTCGCCCGAGACTGCGACCCCGCCGGACTCCGTCCGGACAATTGCGTACCCTCGCCCTAGTGTTTGCAGAGGTGACAACGCAACGAGCTTCGCGGCGGTCTTCTCGAGCGCCGCCCGCTTCCGCTCGACTGCGAGCACGGGGGCCAGTCGCAGCCGGTCGCGCATACGCTCGAGGCGATGCTGCTCCCGGTCGACGGCGGCGCGCGGCCAGGCGTGAAGCCGGTCGGCGGATCGGGCCAGCCGCTGGCGATCCTGCTCGAGCGAACGCCGAACGCTGCGCGCGAGCGCCCCGTGAGCGCGGTCGAGCATTCCGTACAACTCAGTCAGCTCCGGCACGACGAGCTTTCCCGCGGCCGTCGGAGTGGAGGCGCGTACGTCTGCTGCGAGGTCGCAGAGCGGCGTGTCCTGCTCGTGGCCGACAGCCGAGACGACAGGGACCGGGCACTCGGCCACAGCGCGGACCACGCGCTCGTCGCTGAAGGGGAGGAGATCCTCGAAGCTCCCGCCACCACGGGTCAGGACGACCACGTCGACGTCCGGGTGCTCGCAGAGCCCACCGATCGCCGCCACGATCTCCGCGGCGGCTCGCGGCCCCTGCACGTACGTCTCCGCAATGAGTACCGACGCCGGCGGGAAACGAGAGCGGATCGTGGTCACGACGTCGCGCTTCGCCGCCGCGTCGTTCCCGGTCACGACGCCGATGCGACGCGGGAGGAACGGCAACGGCCGCTTCCGGTCGTCGGAGAAGAGACCTTCGGCGGCGAGACTGGCCTTCAGCCGCTCGAGCGAAGCAAGGTGTGCGCCCGCGCCGAACCGCTCGATCGTGAGCGCTCGAAGCTTGAACTCGGCTCGCTGTTCATAGAGCTCGGGTCGCCCGAACACGTGCACCCGTTCTCCGTCGGAGAGGTCGAGCCGAAGCGCGTCGAACCTCCCGCGCGCCATCGTCACGCCGACGGACGAGTCGTCGGTCGGATCCTTGAGCGTGAAGAAGACCGTCGCCCACCGCTCGTGCCGCCGGAGCTCGGTCACCTCGCCCTCGACCCAGACGGTGGGGAGCCGTGAAAGCCACTGCCCGACTCCGCGGTTGAACGCGGCGACCGAGTAGACGGTACGGTCGTCGTACGGGAGCGCCTCGACCTTCGCCACGGTCGCAGCGTACTCGCGTGACTGTTAGAGAAGAATCTCGGCGGCCGTCTCGGGCTGGCAGCCCCGGCCGAGCATCTCGCAGGCGAGATGGAGGTCGGCTTCGCTGACGGCGAGCCGCTCCGCGAGCGAGAGCGGGTACCCGGCCTCGATCAGGATGTGGAGGCGCCAGCTTTCCACCTTCGACCGTTCGTCGAAGAGGGGCTCGAGGATGGGGGTCGTCGTCTCGCTCATGGCCAACCTGGTTCGTGGTGCTTTGGACGAACCCTTCTGGCTTTGGTTAGGGCAATTTTTTGTTAGGAACGCTCAGGAGCCGCGGACGGCGGCGGCCGAGTCCAACCGGCGCAAGAGTTCCTGGAGTCGTGCCTCGAGCACGCCCCGTTCGGCCTCCACGTCGGCGCGAAGCTCGTCCATCTTCCGGCGAATCTCCGACTCGAGCTCGCCGAGCCGCAGGTCGTGCCCGGCGATCAGCTCGTCCTGCCTGCGCTCGAGCTCCTTTGCGACGTTGGAGACCCGGTGCTCGAGCCGTTGTGCCCCCGCGTCGCCGACGTGTGCGAGCCGCTCCGCGAGCACCGTCTCGGCCTCCCGCGAGAAGGTGCTCACCGCGCGGTCGAGCTCGCGGGCGAGGCGCTTGGCGGCGTCCTCGCGCGAGGTCTTCACGAGCTGTGCGAAGCGTTGGGCTGCCTCGTCGGCGTGGGACGCCACGGCGCGGTCGACCGCTCGCTCGAGCTGCTCGACCTGCCGGCGCGACATGTCCTCGAATCCGGTGCGCACGCGCTGCATAGCCTCGGCCTCTTCTCGCTGAGCCTGCTCCGTCAGCGCCCTCTCCCGACCGGCCATCCGGGTCTCGAGCTCGTGGAGCGCCCGGCGACGCTCGGCCGCGTGTGTCTCGAGCTCGCTGCGCACGAGGCTGAGGGCGTCGTCGAGTGTGCGGTTGAGCTCGGCGCGCAGCCGCGCCACGCCGACGCGCTGCTCCTCGCTCTCGGCCGACAGCCGGTCGGCATCGGCGGTGAGCCGGAGCTCGATCTCGCGCAGCAGCTGCTGCTGCCTCTGCTCGAGCTCGGCGATCCGCAGCTTCGTCGCGTCGGCGATCCGGTCGAGATCCTGCGACCAACCGGCGAGCCGCTGTTCCATCTGGGCCTGAACCTGGTTCAGCTTGTCGCCGAGAGCCGCCGTCGCGTCGTGTTCGCGCTCGGCGACGAGCGTTCGCCGCTCCTCGGCGATCCGCCGTTCCTGTTCCTCGAGCAAGGAGCGCGAATCGGCGCGTGCGCGGGCGAGCGTGAGCTCGACCTCCTTCGCGAGCGTGGTCTTCTCACGCTCGACAGTGGCGAGGAGGTCGGTCTGTGCTTCCGCGAGACGGGCGTCCAGCGCGGCCGAGCGCTTCAACGAGCGGCGGAGGAGGAGCGCGGCTCCGGCGGCGAGCGCGCAAGCGGTCAGCCCGCCGGCAGCGACGGCGAGCGCCCGGTCGTGCCGCAGGGCGAAGGCGACCCAGACGCCGACGGCGGCCGTAGCCTCGACGACGAAGGCGGACATGAGCAGGGACGCCGACACGCGCTGGAACGCGGCTCCAGCAAGCGCCAGCGCAGCGACTATGACGCCGCCGGCGAAGAGAAGATCGGCGATCGTCGTCAGCGCCACCGTCTTGAGTGTAGGTGCTATCCGGCGCGCAGAAGGAGCAGGGCGACTGCGATGAGGATCGTCGCCGCGACGAGCGACTTGAGCGCCGCCTCGGGCTCGGCCGCCAATGCGTCGGCGTCGACGGGAAGCGTCGTCCCGTCATCGAGCTGGATACTCCCCTCGACGGCGACGACACGACGGCGGACGAGCCGGACCGGCGTCGAGAGCCGTCGCTGGGCCCAGCTCGAGGCGAACGCGTAGCCTGCCCCGGCGAACGCCGCGGCGTGCAGCGTTCGCGCCGACGCGAAGTACGCCGTGAGGACGGGCAACGCTCCCCAGGCCGCCGGGAACCAAAGCCCGCCGTGGAAACGCCCGCCGAACAGCTCCAGGTTGTACGCGACGACGAAAAACGCCCCGACCGCCACGAAGACGAGCAGCCACAGGGTGCGCGAGATCGCGATGGCGATGCCGATCGCCGATGCGGCTGAGATCGAAACCACGGCGAGCGTCACGAGCATGGCCGGGGAGATCTGCGTCTGGAGCGGGCGTCCGCGCAGCTCGTCGAGGGCGTGCGCACCGACGCCCATCGCGAGCGCGAACGCAAGCGTCGTCCAGCCCCACAGCGCCCAGTCCATCCGCGGCGCGAGGGCAGCGCCGACGGCGACGTACGAGAGGTGCCAGAGCGTGTAGGGCGGGTGGAGGAGCGTGACGTAGTCGCGCCAGCCGCCGGTACGCAGCGCGTAGAAGGCAGGCCGCGGCCGTGCCGCCGTCACGTGCGCGTCCCCCAGACGACGATTCCGCCACCGAGGCTCATTCGCCGAGCCTGAACCTCGGAGACACCGGCCTCGCGCCACGCGTCGACGAGGCGCGACTCCGGCCACTGCCGCCAGAACGCCCGAATGCTCGGCCCGAGGAAGCGGCCGACGCCGCCCCAGCCGGGCGAGACGAGCGCGCCGGCCGCCGGAAGTCCCAGCCGCACGTACAGCTCCCAGAGCGGGCGCCAGGCGCCGCGCGGAAGCCCGAATTCGAGCATCGCAATCGTTCCGCCGGGCCGCACAACCCGGGCGAGCTCGTGCAGCGTCGCGGGCACGTCGTCGACATAGCGGAGGAGATACGTGAACGTGAGGGCTTCGAACTCTCCGTTCGCGAACGGCAAGCTCTCGGCGCGTCCCTCGCGCAGCTCGATCCGATCGCCCAACCCTGCACGCCCGATTCGCTCACGCCCGGCCGCGAGCATCTCCGTGCTCTGGTCGACGCCGATCACCGTACGGGCCGGCTTCGAACCCGCGAGCTCGATCGCCACGGCAGCGGTGCCGCTGGCGACGTCGAGTACGCGGTGCGCGTCGGGCGGGATCCGCGAGACGAGGAACGACCGCCAGCGCGGGTCCTGTCCGAACGAGAGCAGGCGGGCGTAGCGGTCGTATGTCGGGCCGAGCGGCGCGAACAGCTCGCGCGCCCGGCGCGTACGGGCCGAGGCTTCCACGCCCGTATTCTGGCCGCATGACGGTCGCCGATGACGTCGGACGCATCGCGAGCGTCGCCGCCGGCTTCGCGGACCCGGGGGAAGAGGTCGTCGGCGTACTCGCCGCCGAGACGCTCGGTCGGCGCGTCTATCTCTGCGCAATCGAGTCGGAGGAGGGCCACGCCTGGCTCGCACTCGGCGACGACGCGCAGCCGCTGACCGACCGGAGGCTCGTCCGGGAGGCCGCCTCGATCGCGGCGCTCTGCGAGGTGGCGGAGGAGTCAGCCGGCGGCGGAAACCTCTCGGAGCTCCGCTTCCGGCTCGCCGAGCTTCGCCGGACCGACCACCCGGAGGGCATAGAGGAGGCCGAGGCCGCGGCCGCGTTCCTCGCCGAGACACTGCAGCCCGAGCCGCGCATCGCGAGCAGCGCGTACCTCGACGCGATCGGCTCCGCGTCGCGTCGGCTCGAGCAGGCGCTCGGCGAGACCGACGCGTCGCCGTTCGCGGCAGCGATGCAGTCGGCGCTCGGTGCCGTCGAGGGGTTGGCCAACGACGTCGAGAGCAACTACAAGCTCCCGCTCAACTGAATCTGCTCGCTCGCACCTCGACCGAGCGGCCGTCGCTACTCTTGGCGCATGGAAGGCAGCGGCAGCTTCGGATTCCCCTTTGGTGGCGACCCCGACGATCTCATGCGCGGACTCCGCGAGTTCGCGGAACAGCAGGCCGAGAGCGTCCAGGAGGCGCAGCGCGAGCAGTTCGCGACGCTTACGCTCAACACCGCCGTCGAGCTGACCTCGGCGGCGCTCCAGCAGATCCAGCCGCAGGGCGGCGTCGACGAGCAGGCGATCGCCCTCCGCGACGCGATGCGCGTCCTCTTCCCCGAGGCGGTGGCGCTCGTCAGCGCCGCACGCCAGGGGTTCATGCGCGAGGGCTAGCTCCTAGTTCGTAACACCCACCGGGCTCTGCGCCAGGCCGGCGTGGTACGTGTTCTCGTACTCCTCGAGCGAGAAGGCGTCGAGGAACGTCTTCGCCGCCTCCCGGCCGTTCCGGACGAGCATCTCCTGCTTCTCCTGCGTGAGGTTGAACTCCGTTGTGGCGACGTCGCCGGCATCGACGGCGAGCGTCCGCACCCGTGTCGAGTTCGAGACGAAGCGCTTGTCCCATGCCGACTCGGCGGTGTGGAAGATCTCGAACGCGAAACGAAGCCCCCAGGGCGCGATCTTCGCGAAGGCGCCCGGGCCGCCGAAGCCCTTGCCGCCTTCGAGCGTGAACCCGAAGGTCGGGCGAGACGGAGGGCGTCCAGCCACCTTCGGGTCGACGTCCCACAGCCAGACGGGGAAGTTGGACAGCGTTCCGCCGTCGACGATGAAGCACGTCTGTCCCTGCTCGTCCTGAAGCCGCACCGGATCGAAGAAGTACGGGATCGACATGCTCATCCGCGCGGCGCGCGCGATGTTGAAGTCGTCGGGATCGATCTGGCGGCCCGTACTCGGGTCCCTGTAGTTCTGCAGGTCTCCGGGCAGAACGAGTAGCCGCCCGCCGGTCACGTCGACCGCGATCAGCTTCAGCCACCAGTCCCGGTCCGTCTTCCCGTCTTCCGGCGGCTTCTGGACCGCGGCGAAGGTCGCGCCGCCGAGGACGTCGTCGAACCAGCGCTCGAACGCCTTGCCGGGCGCCATCCCGTGTCCGAGCAGCAGGCGCCCGATGCCGAGCTGCTCGTTGTGGCCCGGGAAGTCGGCGAACTGGCCGAAGCTCGTCTTTTGCATCAGCTCGAGCATCTCCTTGGCGTCGTGGCCGGTCGCCAGATAGCAGGCGATGATCGCGCCCGCGCTCGCGCCCGCGACGTTCTTCCAGGTGTGCACGGGCTTGGTGGGATGCTCGGCGAACCCGCACAGCGCGCCGGCGAGCCCCAAACCCTTCACGCCGCCGCCCCTGAACACCGCGTCGGCCTCCTCGATCCACTGCATCGTTCCGCCTCCTCGATCGGTTCTGGCGCCGCAGTGGCCTCGCTGACCGTACTCCTGGAATCGCCGTCCAACAACCCCTCCTCATACAATCGCCGCTCCTGTGTCGCTGCTCGACTCCGCCCTCGTCCGTCTCCTGCCGGCGGTGCCGAAGCCCGTGGTGCAGCTGTTCTCCTCCCGCTACATCGCCGGGGGGACGCTGGAGGAGGCCGTCGAGTGCGTCCGCGAGCTCAACGCCGGCGGGAAGATGGCGACGGTCGACGTCCTCGGCGAGGAGATAACGCGCGAGGACGAGACTCGGGCGATCGCCCAGGCTTACCGCGACGTCTTCGCGGCGATCGACCACTCTTCGCTCGACTCCAACGTCAGCGTGAAGCTCACCGCGCTCGGGCTCGATCTGTCCTACGAGCTCTGCCGCGAGAACCTCGTCGACGTCGTGCGGACGGCAGCGGGCTATGCCAACTTCGTCCGGATCGACATGGAGGACTCGTCGACGACCGACGACACGCTCCGGCTCTACCGTGAGCTCCGCGAGGACGGCCACGACAACCTCGGCGTGGTCCTCCAGGCGCGACTGCGGCGCACGCTCGACGACGTTCGGGCGTTGGCCGACCTGCGGCCGGGCGTCCGTCTTTGCAAGGGCATCTACCTCGAGCCGAGCTCGATCGCGTTCACCGAGTACGAAGCGGTGCGCGCACATTTCCTCCGCTGTCTCGACGCGCTGCTCGACGCGGGTTGTTACGTCGGGGTCGCGACGCACGACGAATGGCTGATCCGGGAGTCGCTCGCACGGATCTCCCAGCGGGAGTTGCAACCGCTCGAGTACGAGCTCCAGATGCTGCTCGGCGTACGCGAAGAGCGGCGTGACGAGCTCGTGGCCGAGGGGCACAGGCTGCGCGTATACGTGCCCTTCGGCGAGCACTGGTACGGCTATTCGCTGCGCCGGCTGCAGGAGAATCCTGCGATGGCAGGGACGATCGCGAAGACGACGGCCGGCCGCGTCCTCCGACTCGGCGCGCGGTGATCTGGGCGCGGGCCGAGGGCTGCCGTGTCACGCTCGCCGACGGGCGCGAGCTGCTCGACCTGACGGCCGGGTTCGGCGTCGCGGCGCTCGGCCACCGCAACCCGCGGATCCTCGATGCCTGGCGTGAGCAGGAGGTAGTGCACGCGCTTGGAGATCTCGCCGAGGCGGAGGTGACGGTGCGTCTGCGCAAAGCGCTGCCGCGGCCGGCGAAGCTCGGCGTCAGCGGGGAGGACGCGGTCGAGATCGCGCTCCGTACAGCCTTGCTCGCGACCGGGCGCCCAGGCATCGTCGCCTTCGACGGCGCCTATCACGGCACGGGGCTGCTCGCGCTCGCGGCGACGGGTTTCGAGCGGTTCCGTGAGCCGTTCGCGCCCTGGCTGCCGGGGCCGGTGCACCGGCGTCCGTATGGCGAGGATCCCGGGCCGCTGCCCGAGGACGCCGGCTGCATCATCGTCGAGCCGGTGCAGGGGAGGGCGGGGTCGCGCGTGCCACCCGACGACTTCCTCGGCGTCTTGCGCCGGCGTTGCGACGTAGCCGGCGCCTTGCTCGTCGTCGACTCGATCTTCTGCGGGCTCGGACGCGTCGGCGAGATGTGGCCGGGTGAGGAGGTCGCGGACGTGCTGTGCGTCGGGAAGGCGCTCGGCGGCGGCCTGCCGCTCTCGGCAGCGCTCTTCTACCGCGACGGCCTCGAAGAGTTGTGGCAGCTCGGGCCCGAGGACGTCTACACGCACACCCACGTGGGGAACCCACTCGCGTGTGCCGCCGCTCTCGTCGTGCTCCGGGAGGTACCGGCGCTCCTCGACCGTGTCCGCGAGGCCGGCGAGCGCTTCCAGCGCGAGGGCTGGCATGGACGAGGCCTTCTCCGCGCCCGCGAAGGCGACGCGGAAGAGGCGCTCGATCGCGGCGTCCTCGTCGTCCCGGCCGGCCACGACGGCTCCCTGATCCAGGCGACCCCGCCGCTGACGATCACCGACGCCGAGCTCGACGAGGCGTTCGCTCAGCTGTCCTGATGCGACACGTCTAGGTGTCAGACACCTGCACTGTCCACGAGGACGCGGTCCCCGCCTGATCAAGCCACGAATCAGCACCGACCCGTCCGGACCGGCCAGGTTTCGGTGTCAGACACCGGGGTGGCGCTTCAGGACGGTCGCGCCGCGCGCCGCGCATAGAGCAGGAACGTCGCAGGGATGCGGCGGTCGTGGCCGCGGCGCGACGTTCCGCCCGGGTACTCCTCGAGCGCCTGCACCTGCAGGCCGGCGCGCGCGAGCGTGCTCACGACCTGGCCGAGCCGCCACAGCCGGTCGGGATCGTCCGGGTCGCGGAAGTAGTCGCTCCGCCAGCGGAGGAACGCGTCGACGCAGTCGGCCACGGGGTGGTCGTCGAAGACGAGCAGCTCGCCGGGCTCGCGCAGCGCCGCCGCGATCCCGATCGCCCAGCCGTCGAGATCGTCGAGGTGGCCCAGCACGCCCTCGCCCGAGTAGACGAGATCGAAGCGGCCGCGCCGTAACTGCCGCGGCAACGACTGCGGATCGCCGTCCACCCAGAGGATCTTCGGCCACCGCTCTCGCGCCGTCTCGAGTGCTCCTGCCCGCGCGTCGACTCCGGTCGCTTCGGCTCCGAGCTCCGCCAGTGCCGCCGTCGCCTCGCCCGTGCCGCAATGGAGATGGAGGACGCGCTTGCCCTTCAGGTCGCCGAGCGTGCGCTGCACGGCCGACGGCAGCTCCACCGGCTCGGCATGCGCCCGGTGCGCGGCGTCCCAGGCTCGGATGTTCTCCTCGGTCGGCTCCATCACGCACCGAGCGAGTAGCCGCCGTCGACGACGAGCGTCTGGCCGCAGACCATCGCCGCGTCCGGCGAGCAGAGGAAGGAGACGGCCGCCGCCACGTCCTCCGGCTCGACCAGCCGTCCGGCCGGCGTGCGCTTCACCGAGGCGAGCATCTGCTCCTTGTTCGGGAACCAGTCGAGCGCCTCCGTGTCGACGACCCCCGCCGACACGCAGTTGACGCGGATCCCGCGCGGAGCGAGGTCGACGGCGAGGTAGCGGACGACCGACTCGAGCGCTGCCTTCGACGTGCCGACGAGGACGTAGTTCGGGAGGACGCGCTGCGAGCCGAGGCTCGAGATCGCGAGGATCGCTCCGCCGTCCTCCATCGCCGGGGCGGTCGCGCGTGCGAGCGACAGCAGGGCGCGCGCGTTCGCGTTGAGCGTCCAGTCCCAGTGCTTGTCCTCGGTCTCGAGCGCGGGCCGGATCACTCCGGTGGCTGCGTTGTGGACGACGACCCGGTACGGCCCGCCCGCGGCGAGCTCGTCCACGACCCGCGCGTCCGCGACGTTGCCACGTACGAGCACGACCTCGCCCCCCGCCTCCTGTACGAGAGCTGCGGCCTCGTCGGCGGCCTTGTCGTTGCGCATGTAGCCGAGCACGGCGCGCGCCGCTCCGTCCGCCACGAGCCGGAGCGCGATCGCCCGGCCGATCCCCCGGGTCCCCCCGGTGACGAGCACCGAGGCTCCCTCGAGGCTCATCGACTGGGCAAGGGCTCGTCGGCGGGCGCCGAGCTCGGGAGCTCGCTCCAGCCGGGCCGCGAACGCGGCTCGCGCGGGCCGTCGTCAGCCTTCGACGACGCGTGCCCGAGCCGGTCGAGCAGGTCCATCTTCTCCTGCGCGTACTGCCGCACAGGGTGTTCCTCAGGCAGGTCGAGGACGAGCTCGAGCACGCGCGCTCGGAGCTGGTACGCGAAGTGCGGCGTAGCGGGTCCGACGAGCTCGTCGACGTCGGAGAATGTTGGCTCAGGCATCGCAACGGAGCCTAACGGAGGTACGTTCGAGAACGTGCGCCGGCTCTCCCCAGTAGACGGCATGTTGCTCGGCGCCGTCCTGCTCTGGGCGCTCAACGTCACCGTCACGAAGTACATGCTCGAGCACGGCTGGCTGCCGCTCGCGTACGCAACCATTCGCTACTTCGCGGCAATCGCCATCTTCTGGATCTACACCTGGTGGCGCGAGCGCTCGTTCCACATCGCCCGAGCGGACTGGATCTATGTCGGCATCGCGGCGGCGATGATCTTCCTGAACCAGATGTGCTTCGTGTACAGCCTCGAGTTCGCGCACGCCTCGACGGTGTCCCTCCTCTTCGGCACGTGCCCGATGTTCGTCGGGCTGATCTCGATTGCGTTCCTGCACGCGCATCTTGGCCGGTCGTTCTGGATCGGTACCGCCCTGACCTTCGCCGGCGTCGCCCTGATCGCGGCCGGCGCCGGGGGCGGCCTCGTCTCGGGCTGGAAGGGCGATCTGCTTGCGATCGCGCTCGCGATCACCTGGGCCGCCTACACCGTTGCGATCGCGCCGCTGATGCGCCGCTACTCGCCCTATCGGATCAGCGCGGTCGTGCTCGCCATCGGCTGGGCGCCGCTCGCGCTCGTGAGCATCCCGCAGATCAGCCGCCAGGACTTCGCCTTCTCCGGGGCGGTCTGGCTCGGCTTCGTCTACGCGGTGATCGGGCCGCTCTTCCTCACGAACATCCTCTGGTTCACCGCCGTCGACCGGGTCGGCGCCGCGCGCGCGTCGATCTTCAATAACATGCAGCCGTTCTTCGGCGTGCTGTTCGCACTCCTGATCCTCGCCGAGGCGATTCACGGGCTCGAGATCGCCGGCGGTCTGCTCATCTTCGTGGGCATCGCGTACGAGCGGATCGGGCGACAAGTGCCGGCGCCGGTCCCCACGGTCGAGTGAGCCGCCGGCGAGAGGCATAATCGGGACATGGTCGAAGACTTCATGCCGCTCGAGGGCTGGGATCACGTCGAGCTCTGGGTCGGCAACGCGAAGCAGGCGGCGTACTTCTACGAGCACGCCATGGGCTTCACCCGTACGGCGTACGCCGGCCCGGAGACGGGAGTCCGCGACCGCGCCTCATACGTCCTCGAGCAGGGAGACGTCCGCTTCGTCGTGACGAGCGCGCTCCGGGAGGAGCACGAGATCACGAAGCACCACGCGCGGCACGGCGACGGCGTCCGCGACATCGCGCTCACCGTTCCCGACGCGACGCAGGCCTATCGCGAAGCCGTGTCCCGCGGCGCGCGCAGCGTCATGGAGCCGCGGCGTGAGGAGGACGAGTTCGGCGCGGTCGAGCGCTCGGCGATCGCGACGTACGGCGACACGATCCACACGTTCGTCAACCGCGCTGACTACAGCGGCCCGTTCCTGCCGGGCTACGTCTCCACGTCGGAGAACGGCCACGCCGGGCACGGCGTCGGCCTCCTGAACCTCGACCACGTCGTCGGCAACGTCGAGCTCGGCAAGATGGACTACTGGGTCGAGTTCTACGAGCGCGTCTTCGGGATGACGAACATCATCCACTTCGGAGACGACGACATCCAGACCGAGTACTCCGCCCTGATGTCGAAGGTCATGGCAGACGGCAGCGGCAAGGTCAAGTTTCCGATCAACGAGCCCGCCGAGGGCAAGCGCAAGAGCCAGATCCAGGAGTACCTCGACTTCTACGGGAGCGCCGGCGCGCAGCACATCGCGCTCGCGTCGAGCGACATCGTCGGCACGGTCGAAGCGATGAAGGAGCGGGGCTTCGTGTTCCTCGACACTCCGGACTCGTATTACGACGATGCGCCGGGCCGCGTCGGCGAGATCACCGAGGAGTGGCCGGTGTTGCAGGAGCACAAGATTCTCGTCGACCGCGACGAGGACGGGTACCTGCTCCAGATCTTCACGAAGACGGCTCAGGACCGGCCGACGGTGTTCTTCGAGGTGATCGAGCGGCACGGCGCGACGACCTTCGGCGAGGGCAACTTCAGGGCGCTGTTCGAGGCGATCGAGCGCGAGCAGGCCTTGCGCGGCAACCTCTAGGAGGCCGAACGGACCTTTTCGACGACGCGAGGGCGGCGAGCCGGCAGGCACGCGCGCTGCGCCGCGTCGGCCACCGTCCGTTCCCCCTGCCCGAGAGCCGTTGGACGCTCGGCCAGACCTGGGAGCACACCTTCTGGGCGCACTGGGCAGTGTCCACTGCGGAGCTCCGCACTCGTATCCCCGACGAGCTCGAGATCGAGGAGCACGACGGCAGCGCCTGGCTCAGCATCGTCTTCTTCCGCGTGCGCGCGCTGCGCGCCCGCGGCGCGCTGCCGGTGCCCGGGATCTCCTCGTTCCTGCAGCTCAACGTCCGCACATATGTCCGCGGCCCCGACGGCCTGCCGGGCGTCTGGTTCTTCAGCATCGATGCGTCGAGCCGGCTCGCCGCGCTCGGCGTGCGCCGGATCTACCACGTCCCCGCGTTCCACGCACGCATGACGCTGGAGCCTGAGGATGAGTGGCAGGAGGCGGAGTGCGTACGGCTCGGCGAGCCGGGCCGTGTCTTCGCCGCCCGCTACCAGGCGAACGGCGAGACCTTCCATGCGGAGCCCGGGTCGCTCGAGTGGTTCCTGACCGAGCGCTACCGCCTGTTCTCCGCGGACGCGAGCGCCGAGATGCACCACGACCGCTGGCTGCTCAGCCCCGCAGAGGCGGAGGTCGAGCTCGCCTCGATCGTCCCGTTTACGCTCGGCGGAGCCCCGCGCTCCTGCCACTTCGCCTTCCGGCAGGACGCCCTTATCTGGCCGCCGGAACCCATCGCGTCCTGACCCCGTGGCTGGAAGCGCCGCCGGCCAAGCCGGCGACGCCGGCCGGTAAAACCCCCGGGCGGGTGGCTCTCTACGCTTCCGGCGTGGAGCCCCAGCGGAAAGCCGCGCTCTGGTCGGTGTTCGCGGCTGTCGCGCTCATCGCACTGAAGCTCGGGACCGGTCTCGCGACGCACAGCCTCGGCCTCATCTCGGCGTCGGCCGACTCGGGCACGGACCTCATCGCCGCACTGCTGACGTTCTTCGCCGTCGGCGTCGCCGTGCGCCCCGCCGACCCGGGGCATCAGTACGGGCACGGGAAGGCCGAGCACCTCGCCGCGCTTGCGGAAGGCGCGATTCTCGTCCTCGCCAGCGTCTTCATCGTCTGGCGCGCGATCGTTCGCCTCGTGAACGGCGGTGCGGCCGTGAACGCGACCTGGTACGCGCTCCTCGTCATGGTCATCGTCATCGGCATCGACGTCGCGCGGACTACGGCGTCCTGGCGTGCGGCGCGAGCGTACTCCAGTCCTGCGCTCTCCTCGAACGCACTCCACTTCGGCAGCGACCTAGGCGGCTCGGTCGCCGTGCTCGTCGGACTACTCCTCGTGCGCGCCGGGCATCCCCGCGCCGACGCTGTCGCGGCGCTCTTCGTCGCCGTTCTCGTCCTGCTCGCGGCCGCGCGGCTAATGCGGCGGAACGTGGACGTCCTGATGGACCGCGCGCCCGCGGACGCCGAGGAGGCGGCGCGCCAGGCGATCGTCGGCGTGCGGCCGCCCGTTCAGCTGCGACGGCTCCGCATGCGGCAGGCGGCCGGGCGCTTCTTCGCCGACGTCGTGATCGGCGTCGACTACGGCGCCGCCGTCAGTCAGGGTCATGCCGCAGCCGACTCGGTCGAGCGCGCGGTGCAGGCGGCGCTGCCGGAAGCCGACGTCGTCGTCCACGTCGAGCCGGCCGGTCCCGCCGACGCCGACGTGCGCGAGCGGGCACATGCCGCGGCGCTGAACGTCCCACGCGTCCGCGAGGTGCACAACGTGTCGGTCGTCGCCGTGGACAGCGGCACCGAGCTCTCTCTCCACCTCAAGCTGCCCGGTGAACTCTCGCTGGAGGAGGCCCACGCGATCGCCGAGCAGGTCGAGCGTGCGATCGAACGCGCCGTTCCCGAGGTCTCGTCGGTCCAGACGCACCTCGAGCCGCTCGGCGAGGAGGCGGCGGGAACCGAGGTCGCCGGCGACGCCGCGACCGTACGCCGCATCGTCCGCACCGAGCTCGGCATCGATCCCGCGGAGCTGCGCTTCGTCGACACGGACGAGGGGCTCGTCGCCTACCTCACGCTGCGCCTCGGTTCCGACACGCTCGCCGCGGCGCACGCCGACGCGAGCCGCATCGAGGAGCTCATCCGGCGTGAGCGTCCCGAGATCGCCGACGTCGTCGTGCACACGGAGCCCCAATGAAGGAAACAGAGTGAAGCTGTGCATGTTCTCGCCGCGCGACCAGGATCTGGAGCGCGGCTGGCCCGGGAGGATCGACGGCGAGAAGGTGATCCAGCTCGCAGCGCAGAGCCTTCAGGCGTTCTTCACGGGCGGCGGGCAAGCGCGCGAGCACGCGGAATATCCGCTCGCCGACATCGTCTTCCGCGCGCCGGTTCTCCATCCGCCTTCGGTGCGCATCTTCGACGATGCCGGCGACTTCGCCTTTGCCAATCCCGCCGCGATCAAGGCAGCGGGGGAGGACCCGGGAGTGCCGGGAGCCGAGCAGGTGGAGCATGTCGCCGCGATCGTCGGCGTCGACAGCGCGATCGGCGGTTTCACGCCGCTCGTCGAATGGGTTGCGCCTCGCCTGGACGGTGCGAAGCGGCGGGACTTCGCTCTCACACTCGGTCCAGTGGTGACGACGCCGGACGAGGGCGCGCCACCCGGCGTGGACTGGGAGCAGCTCGTCGCGCACGCGGCGGAGAACACGACGCTCTATCCCGGCGACCTGATCGTGCGATGAGGGTGGCAATCGTCGGCGCGGGAGTGATGGGCTGCGCGACCGCGTGGGCGTTGAGCGAGCGCGATGCCGAGGTGACGGTGCACGAGCAGTTCGCGCTCGATCATGAGCGCGGTTCGAGCCACGGGCGCACGCGCATCTTCCGGATCGCCTATCCGGAGCCCGACTGGATTCGCTTCGCGCAGGAGGCGTACGCGGGCTGGAACGAGCTCGACCCGAGCCTGCTCGGGCTGTACGGGCTGATCGAGCTGGCTGCGGAGCCGGCGCTCACGTCGGCGCGCGCGCTCGACGAGTGCGGCGTCCCTTATCGGCTGCTGGACAAGCATGAGGTGCGCGAGCGCGGCGCCAACCTTCCCGACGGCTGGACGGCGCTGCACGTCGCCGAGGCGGGCGTCGTCTTTTCCGAGCGCGCACGCCACGCGTTCCTCGAGGCGGCCGGCGTCGGAGTAGAGACGAACCGGCGCGTCGAGGCGGTTGACGAGCTCGACGCGGACGTCGTCGTCGTCACGGCGGGTCCCTGGATCCGCGATCTCGTGCCCGACCTGCCGGTGACCGTGACGCGGGAGACGGTCGCGTACTTCAGGCGCAAAGGGCCGCCGCCGCCGTCGATCGTCGACCTGAACGCCGAGACCGGCGGTCACGGGATGTACTCGCTGCACGACCCCGTGTACGGGCTCAAGGCGGGGGCGCACCACGCCGGCGCCGAGGCGGATCCGGACACCGATGCGCCGCCCGATCCCGCGATCGTCGAGCGCATCGCAGCCTGGGTGCGCGAGCGCTTCCCGGACGTCGACCCCGACCCGGTCGAGGCGCAGACGTGTCTCTACACGACAACGGCGGACGAGCACTTCGTCCTCGAGCGGCGCGGCCGTGTCGTCGTCGGCTCCGCGTGCTCGGGACACGGTTTCAAGTTCGCGCCTGCGGTCGGCCGGAGGCTCGCGGAGCTCGCCCTGACCTAGACGTTACGCTGTCGCCATGCCGTTCTACCAACGCCTCGGCGACGTTCCGCGCAAACGTCACGTGCAGTTCCGCGAGAACGGCACTCTCCTGACCGAGGAGGTGATGGGCCTCGAGGGCTTCATCGGGAACGAGTCGATCCTGTACCACCTCCAGTCGCCCTGCCGGGTCATGGAACTCGCCGGCTTCGAGCCGATCGAGCGTGAGGAGTGGGTGCCCGACCAGCACGCGCACCGGCATTTCAAGACGTTCGACACCGAGCCCGCCGGCGACGAGATCACCGGGCGCCGCCTGCTCATGTGGAACGACGACGTCGAGATCTCGCTCTGCCGCCCGTCCGGCTCGATGGACTACTTCTTCCGCAACGGCGAGGGCGACGAGGTGATCTTCGTCCACGAGGGATCGGGGACACTCGGGACGATCTTCGGCGACCTGCCGTACACGGACGGCGACTATGTCGTCGTCCCACGCGGCACGACGTACCGCTTCAAGCCGGAAGGGCCTCAGCGGTACCTCGTGTTCGAGACGCCGGGGCTGATCGAGATCCCGCGGCGCTACCGCAACCAGTACGGCCAGCTGCTCGAAGGTGCGCCGTACTACAACCGCGACATTCATCCGCCGGACGAGTTGCACACGGTGCGTGAGCGCGGCGAGTACCCGGTCAAGGTGCGCGTCCGCGGCGGTTACCAGACCTACGTCGTCGACTACCACCCGTTCGACGTCGTCGGCTGGGACGGCTACCTCTATCCGTGGACGTTCTCGATCCACGACTTCGAGCCGATCACCGGCCGCATCCACCAACCGCCGCCGTCGCACCAGACCTTCCAGGGCCAGAACTTCGTGATCTGCTCGTTCTGTCCGCGCAAGCTCGACTTCGACCCGCTGGCGGTGCCGATCCCGTATCACCACTCGAACCTGCAGTCCGAGGAGATGATCTATTACGTCTCCGGCAACTTCGGCTCGCGGAAGGGCGTCGAGGTCGGCTCGATCACGCTCCATCCGTCGGGCCTCCCGCACGGGCCGCAGCCGGGGCTCGCCGAGAAGGCGATCGGCATGCACGAGACACACGAGCTCGCCGTCATGTGCGACACGTTCCATCCGCTCAAGCTGTCGACGTTCGCGCGCGACCTCGACGACGGTACGTACTGGCGCTCCTGGTACGCGAACGCGCAGGACGGCGACACGGCCGAGGACGCCGACGCCTCCGGCGCCGGGCTGACCTCGCACCTGTAGCGCTTGGCGCTGCTTCCGGTTCCGCAGCCCTTCTCGCTCGAGCTGACCACGGCACGCTTCCGCGCATTCGGCGTGGATCGCGCGACGGTGTGGGAGGACGGGGCTCTGTACCGGGTCGTCGGGGGGAGGGAGCTGCGCATCGGGCCGGCGGACGACGGCGTCGAGGTCGAGCCGCTCGACGGGGAGACGGAGCCGGTCGTTCAAATTCTGCTGGGCTTCGACTTCGACCTCGTCGCCTTCTCCGCCTGGGCTGCGGGAGACGAGCTGCTGGCCCCGCTCGCCGCGCGCTTCGTGGGCTTTCGGCCGACGCTTGCGCCGGATCCGTTCGAGATGTTGGTCGGCGCGATCACGGCGCAACAGGTCTCGCTCTTCTCGGCGGTGGCGATCCGGAACCGGCTCGTCGAGCGATTCGGCCGGCGCGTCGGCCGGGTGTGGTCATTCCCCACGCGCGAGCGGCTGGCGGCGGCTTCGGAGCAGGAGCTCTTCCTGCTCGGCTTCTCACGACGAAAGGCCGAGTACGTGACCGGGCTCGCGCGCTCCGATCTCGACCTCGCCGGGCTGACCCACCTTCCGGATGAGGAAGTGAAGCAGCAGCTGACGGCGCTGCGTGGGCTCGGCGAGTGGACCGCGGACTGGTTCCTCGCGCGCCACCTCGGCCGCCCGCACGCGTGGCCGGCCGGCGACCTCGCCCTGCGCAAGGCGGTGCGCGCGCTCTATGGTGACGTCGACGTCCGCGCGACGGGTGCGCGGTTCGAGCCCTTCCAGAACCTGACAGCGCACTACCTGCTGGCACAGTTCCTGACCCCATGATCCGTCAAGCGACTGCCGACGACCTGCCGCTCGTCCGCGACCTCTGGGACGAGTTCGGGAGCGAGATCCAAGACGCGCCCTGGCGCGACCCGGACCACGACGACGACCTCGGGCGCATCGAGAAGGCGCTCGCCGACGGCGGCGTTCTGCTCGCGGACGAAGACGGAATCGCCGTTGTGTCGACGATCGGGGTCGAGGGCGGCAGAGCTCGACTTCCTGCACGTGCGACCCCACGCGCGCGGCAAGGGCCTCGCGGCTGAGCTCATGCGCGAGGCGGTAGACCTCGCGCGCGAGCGGGGCCTGGAGATGCTGGAGCTACGCGTGCTCGCGTCGAACACAGACGCCCGGGCCGTGTACGAGCGTTGGGGTTTCGAGCCGGTCGAGCTCGTGGTTGCCGCGCGTCTCGACGATCTCCAGCAGCGCCTCGTTCCGCCGGACGGGCCGACGTTCGGCTTCGTCCATGTCCAGACAGACGACGTCGAGAAGGTCAAGCGCGATGCCGTCAAGGTGCTGCGCCTCGAGCCGGACGTCGAGGTCGAAGGGAACTGGGTGCGCGTGCGCTCGGACGCCACCGACGAGGATCCCGAGCGGCTGAAGACGCTTGCGAGGGAGCTCTCCTACACGACCGGCGGTGTCGTGCTCTCGCTCGGGGTGCAGCGCGGGGCCGTCGTCCGCTACGACCTCTTCGACCGCGGCTCCGACATCGACGAGTACCTGTCCGTTCCCGAATACTTCGGACCGCTGCCGCCGGGCGATGTCTACGCGCTCGGCGCGAACGCGACGGTGGTGGGGCGGCTGACCGGCGCCGATCCGAGGCGTGTACGCGAGGCGGCGCGGACCGCGGCCTCGCCGAGCGAGCTGCCACCTGCCCAGGAGCTGTACGAACAGATCGCAACCGTGATGGGGGTGCAACCATGATCACGCTCTACAACGCCGCGCGCTGCCCGTATGTCGCGCGGGTCAGGATCGTCCTCGCTGAGAAGGGAATCGACCACGACACGGTGGAGATCGACCTCTCCGACCGGCCGGCCTGGCTCTACGAGAAGAACCCGGCCGGACGCGTGCCCGTCGTCGAGGAGGACGGGGGGCGTCCGTTGTCGGAGTCCGCGGTGATCATGGAGTACCTCGAGGAGCGCTATCCCGAGCCGTCGCTTCTACCAGCCGACCCCGCCGACCGCGCGGCTGTCAGGCTCCTGATCTTCCGCGACGGCGATCTGACCTCTCCCTACTACGCCCTCCGGCGCGGGGAGGACGGCGCTGCGGAGGAGTTCGACCAGGCGCTCGGCAAGTTCGACGCCTTGCTCGGCGAACAGCCGTACCTCGGCGGCGAGGAGTACGGGCTCGCGGACATCGCGCTCGTCCCGTGGCTGCTGCGCGCCCGCGACATGCTCGGCGTCGAGCTCGACGCCTTCCCGGCGCTGACCGACTGGCTCGAGCGGCTCGAGCAGAGGCCCGCGATTGCAGCCGAAGCGGGTGTCGTCGCCGCGCTGTGAGGGCCGTCGTCGACTCCGGATGGCTCGCGGAGCATCTCGACGACGACGATCTCGTCGTCGGCGACGTCCGCGGCCCGAACGCGCACATACGTGGCCACATCTCGGGGTCGCGGCCGCTCGTGCTCGGCTCGCCGCCGCCGGCGGCGGACGAGGAGTCGGCCCGCGCGCTCGCCCGGGAGATCGCGCTACGCCTGCGGCGACATGGGATCACGGGCCGGGAGCGGCTCGTGCTCGTCGACCGCGGAGACGGCGTCGGCGCGATGCCGGCGGCGCAGATGGCCGAGCTCGCCGGACACCCGAGCGTCGCGATCCTGCTGGGCGGCGTCGCCGGCTGGGAGGGCGAGCTCGAGGAAGGAGCGGTCGAGCTCGAGCCGGTGCGGGAGGCCGAGGCCGACCTCGAGCCGAATCCGCGCGCGCTGCCGACGCGGGGGGAGCTTGCGGGCCGGCTCGGCGATCCGACGCTGACGCTCCTCGACGTGCGGACGCCGGACGAGTTCTCCGGGCGCCGCGGCAGCCAGTGCGACCCGCGCCAGGGCCACATCCCGGGCGCACGGAATCTCGACGTCGGCGAGCTCTTCGAAGGGCCGGGACGTCCCGCTTCTCCGGACCGCGTCCGCGAGCTCGTCGGCCTTCCCGAGGGGACGGAGATCGTCGCGTACTGCCACTCCGGCTCGCGCTCGGCCCTGGCGACGCTCGCGCTGCGCACCGCGGGCTACGCCGCGCGCAACTACGCCGGCTCCTGGCACGAGTGGAGCCGCCACGACGACCTCCCGCTCGAGCGCTAGTCCGACACTTGGCAACCGGCTCGCAAGGCCGTAAGGTCGCCCTGTGACGGTCGGCGGCATTCTCGGTGAGGCCTGGGGCCTCTATGCGAAGTTCTTCACGCGCTTCTTCGTCGTCGCGGCGATCGTCTTCCTGATCATCAACCTCCTCGGCGCGCTGCTCGGGTCGATCGCCGGCGACGGTTCAGGCGTGTCATTTCTCGTCGCGCTGATCGCCACGGTGGTCTCGCTCGTCGGCACGTTCTGGCTGCAGGGTGCGCTCGTGTACGCGGTCGACGACGTCCGCGACGGGCGGATCGACTCGTCGATCGGTGAGTTGTTCGAGCGCGTGCAGCCCTACCTCTGGACGCTGATCGGAGCGGGTCTCCTCGCCGGTCTCGGAGTCGCCGTCGGCCTCGTGCTCCTGATCGTGCCCGGGCTGATCCTCCTGACCTGGTGGTGCCTGATCGTTCCCGTGATCGTGCTCGAGGGCAAGCGGGTGGGCGAGTCGTTCGGCCGCTCCCGCGAGCTCGTTCGCGGCCACGGCTGGACGGTGTTCGGAGTCGTGATCATCACGTTCCTGGTGAGCACGATCGCCTCCGGGCTGATCCAGTCGATCTTCTCGTTCCTCGGACCGTTCCTCCGCTACTGGATCGGCGGCACGATCGCGAACGCGATCGTCGATCCGTTCCTCGCGGTCGCCCTCACGCTCATGTACTTCCAGCTGCGGGAGAGCCCGGCTGCCGAGACGGCGCCTGCGCCCGCCGCGGACGCCTAGCGCTCGGCCGCGGCGAGGAAGGAGCGGCAGAGCCGGCGACCGAGCTCGTTCCAGCCGCCGATCCGCTCGCGCGTCTCGGCCCGCAGCGCCTCGGCGTCGGCCGGAAGGTCGCTCTTGTCGGTGAGCCAGCGGTCGAGCTGCGGCTCGGTCACCTCCGGGTGGAACTGGACGCCCCAGCAGCTTTCGCCGAGCCGGAACCCCTGGAGCGAGGCGTCGCTGTGCGCGAGCGCGACCGCTCCCTGCGGGAGCTCGTGCCCGTAGTGGTGCCACTCGAGGGCCTCGAAGCGGGGTGGCAGCGCCGAGAGGACCGGGTCCGCCGCACCCGCGTCGGTGAGCTCGACCTCGCCCCACCCGATCTCGGGCACCGGAAGCGGGCCGACCCACGCGCCCGCCGCCCGAGCGAGGAGCTGTGACCCCAGACAGATGCCGAGCGTCGGTCGCGGTCCCTCGATCAGCTCCCGCAGCCAGTCCGCTTCGTCGTGGAGCCAGGGATGCCGCTCTTCCTGGTCGACGTGCATCGACCCGCCGAAGACGAGCACGGCGTCGTAGCCGTCGAGCGGCGGCGGAGAGCCGTTCGCAAAGCTCCGCTCGTCGAAGCCGTGACCGAGCTCGCGGACGAGCGGACCGAAGAGCTCGCTTCCCGCGTCGCCGGGATGGACGATCGACAGGACGTTCACACCACCGGCCAGCCTATGTGCCGCCGCTGGCCGCGATGCGGTTCACGTCGAGCAGACGGCGCAGCTGGAACGCGTTCGTCGCCGCCTGCGCCACGCGCCCGAGCGGGTTCTCCGGATCCTCCGACGAGGCGTTGTTGTTGAAGAACGCGTAGGCCTGTTCAGACTGGCCCGCGAGCTCCTGCAGCGGCTCTACCCACTCGCCGAGCTCCTCGTCGGAGTAGAGGTAGTCGAAGCGCTCGGCCGCCGAGCCGCCGCGCTTGTTCCAGGTTGCGAGGTTGCGGCCGTGGAAGCGGACGTAGGCGGTGGCGGAGGTCGTGGCGACCACCGTGGGGACGAGGTTCCGCGCCGTGTCCGAGCGCGGCGCGTCGACGACGACATAGCCGGCGCCGATCCGCTCGAGGAAGCCGAGGCTCTCCGCACGATGCTCGTCGTCGAGCCACGAGCGGTGGCGGAACTCCACGAGCATCTCGTCCGCGCCGAGCTGCTCGCGAGCCCACTCGAGATAGTTGAGCGAGGAGTCCTTGTACACGATGTAGGGCGGCATCTGGAAGAGGATTCCGCCGAGCTTGCCGGCGGCGCGCAGCGGCTCGAGCGCCTCGAGGAAGCGCCGGAAGATCTCGCCGCGGAGCTCGCGCGGCGGCCGGTCGACGCGCCCGCGCTCGTCGACCGGCATCTCGTCGCGCAGGTCTTCCGGGATCGTCTCCGCCTTGACGGGATGACGCGTCATCAGTCCGAATGCCTTCACGTGCATCGTGAAACCGTCAGGGGTCCGCTCGGCCCAGCCCTGCACCATCGACTCGCCCGGCAGCCGATAGAAGGTCGAGTCGACTTCGACCGTGTCGAAGTGCTCGGCGTACCAGGCGAGCCGCTCCTTGGCCGGCAGCCTGGGCGGATAGAACCACTTCGAGAGCGCGTCGTCAGCCCAGGAGCAAGTCCCGATCCGGATCGTCGCGGCCACGCCGCGGCCTACTTCGAGATCGCGTGCTTGAGGAAGGAGAGCTTCATCGTCGCGGTCCCCATCTTGATCGACGCTGCCTGTGGGGCGGTGCTCGCGTAGACCGGGATGCCGGCGTGATTCACGTCGTCCGCGGAGGTCGCGCCGAGCTTGACCACGAGCTTCTTGCCGCGTGGCAGGAGGACGGCCTCGTTCAGCAGCGGGATCTTCACGACACCGGAGAAGGACTTGATGGGCGCAGCTCCTTCCGTCACCGGCGTCTTGCTCCCCTTCACCGACACCGTGGCCACGAGGTGCGACCAATTCGAGGCGCCCGAGTAGCGCACCTTGATGAAGCCCGCGCCGAACGTCTCGTAGGGTCCTCCGGTCAGGCGTGCCGAGCGCGTCGCGAAGGCGCCGCCGCCGGTGAGCTTCGTCTTGCCGGGGAGGTTGACGGTCGCGCTGCGGGTCGCCGGCAGTCCCTTGTACAGCGTCGTCTTGCCGTTCCACGGATCGTGTCCCAGCTCGACGCCACTTCCGATTGCCGGGCCGCCGGCGAGGTAGTGCGCGAACCACAACGTGGCCTCCGTCACGTAGAGGGCCCGCTCGGCCGACGGGTTCGTCGCCGGGGCGTGTCCGAGGTCGCCGAGATAGAGGCGCTTCGGCCCGGCCAGGAGCTTCCACGCCGCGATCGCCTGATCCATGTCGAAGAGGAAGTCGTGCCTCCCTTGCAGCAGAAGGGTCGGCACGGTGAGCGTGTGCAGGTGCGACTGCGCGGAGCGCGCCGCCTCCGTGCTCGTCACCGCCGCCGTGATCCTCCCCTGCGCCAACGTGTGCGCGGTCTCGAGCAGGGCTGGATCCCAGTGCGAAACCGGCACGACCTGCGACAGGACCTCGAGCTCCCCCGACTTCGGCACGCCGTTCGGGTTGAGCGCCGGGCCGAGGTTCGTCCAGGTGATCGCCGGCACGATCGCCTTGAACGGGACGCCGGCGGCCGCCGCGTTCCAGACCTCGCCGCCGCCGAGCGAGAGGCCGAAGGCGCCGATCTGCGTGTTCGAGACGTCGCTCCGGTCGGCGAACCAGGTGAAGAGGTCCTTTGCGTCCTGCACCTCCTTCGGGCCGTCGAGCCCGAACTTGCCGCCCGAGCCGCCGGTGCCGCGCGCGTCGCAGGCGAGCACCGCGAAGCCGAACTGCGCCATCGCCGTGCCGATGGGCTCCATGTCCGTGTGCGACTGACCCAGTCCATGGAAGAGGATGACGCCCGGCCACCCGCCGGCCGGAGTCGAGCCGCCCGGGATGCGATAGGCGCACGAAAGCGGTGTCGAGTCGGACGCGGCGATCGTGACCGCGGTCCAGCCGGCGCCCTCGGCGGCAGCCGAGCCGGAGAAGGCCGCCGCTCCGGCACACGCAAGCGCCGCAACCACCATGGCGAGGACGACGCGAACGCGACCCACGAAGTGAACGCTATCGCCCATTTACGATGGGCGGCAATGGATCCGCGTCCAGTAGGCGTCTTCGACTCCGGTGTCGGAGGACTGACCGTCCTCCACGAATGCCTCGTGACCATGCCCAACGAGGACTTCGTCTACCTCGGCGACCATGCCCGCCTCCCGTACGGGCCGAGGCCGCTCGAGGAGATCCGCCGCTTCGCGCGCGAGATCGGTGCCTATCTCTCCCAGCAGGACGTGAAGCTCATCCTCGTCGCCTGCAACGCCGCGACCTCGGCCGCGCTGCCTCGACTGCAGGAGGAGCTGACCGTCCCGGTGGTCGGCGTCATCACCCCCGAGGCGCACGCAGCCGTTCAGGCGACCCGGAACCGGCGCGTCGGGCTTCTCGCCACGGCGGCGACCGTGGAAGCGGGACGTTACGCGGAGCTCGTCCACGCGCTCGACGCCGGAATCTCGTTCCACCAGGTCGCGTGCCCGGATCTCGTGCCGCTGATCGAGGGCGACGATCCGTACGGCGAGGAGACGGAGCGTGCGGTGCGCGAATACGCCGCGCCGCTGCAGGCGGAGGGAGTCGACACCGTGATCCTCGGGTGCACGCATTATCCGCTGATCCGCAAGATCTTCGAGCGCGTGTTCGGCCGCGACGTGACCCTCGTCTTCTCGGCGGAGGAGACCGCACGCGAGGTGGCCGAGACGTTGGCGCGCAAGGGCGTCGAGAACGAGCGCGACCGTGTGGGCTCGTACCGCTTTCTCACGACCGGCGACCCTGAGGCGTTCCGTGAGCTCGGCAACCGCTTTCTCCAGCTGCCGGTGCGCGAGGTCGAGCACGTCACCGTGGCGACGCTCGAGGAGGCGGTCGCGTGAGCCCGCGCGAGGGCGGGAGGAAGCCCGACCAGCTGCGCGCGATCTCGTTCGAGCCGGACTACCTCGAGAACCCGCACGGCTCGGTCGTGATCACGCAGGGCCGTACCAAGGTGCTGTGCACGGCCATGGTCGAGGAGGAGGTGCCTCGGTGGCTGCGCAACCAGGGGCGCGGCTGGATCACCGCCGAGTACTCGCTCCTGCCGGCGTCGACCGGCGACCGCGTGCAACGGGAGGCGGCCCGTGGCAAGCAGCAGGGCCGCACGATCGAGATCCAGCGGCTCATCGGCCGCGCCATCCGGGCGGTCGCCGACTTCGAGGCGCTCGGCGAGCGGACGCTGTGGCTCGACTGCGACGTCCTCCAGGCGGACGGCGGTACGCGCTGCGCCGCGATCTGCGGTGCGTACGTCGCCGCGATGCGCGCGCTCGACCGCTTCGGCCTCTCGCGCACGTTCCGCGACTCGGTCGCCGCCGTCTCGGTCGGGGTCGTCGAAGCCGTGCCGCTCCTCGACCTCGACTACTCCGAGGACTCGAGCGCGGACACCGACATGAACGTCGTGATGACGGGCGACGGACGCCTCGTCGAGGTGCAGGCGACCGCCGAACGAGACCCGTTCGCGCGCGAGACGCTGGACGAGCTCCTCGAGCTTGCCGCGGTGGGCATCGGCGAGATCGCCACGCTCCAGGCGGAGGCAGTCGCGCTTGAGCTCCCCTAGCGTCCTCGCTCTGGCCGCCGTCCTCTGCTCGCGCAACCGGCACAAGGCGCGCGAGCTGGAGGCGCTGCTTCCCGGCTGGACGCTCGAGCCGCTCGACCGGGACGACTACCCGCCCGAGACCGGCGAGACGTACTACGACAACGCTCTGATCAAGGCCCGCTTCGGGCGAGAGCACGCGCCCGGCTGGGTGCTGGCGGAGGACTCGGGGCTCTCGGTCGACGAGCTCGGCGGGCGTCCGGGCGTCCATTCGGCGCGCTACGCGCCCGAGGGTGCGCCCGCGATCACGAAGCTCCTCGGCGAGCTCGCGGGAGTTGATGACCGCCGCGCGCACTACGTCTCGGAGCTCGTCCTGATCGCACCGGACGGGTACGAGCTCCGCGGAACGGGAGCCCTCCGGGGCCGGATCGCGAGCGAGCCGCGCGGCAGCGAGGGCTTCGGCTACGACCCGATCTTCGTCCCGAACGGCGAGGAGCGAACGGTCGCCGAGCTCGGAGACGGGTGGAAGGCGGAGCACTCGCACCGCGCGCGCGCGTCGCAGGCGCTGCTCGTCGCGCTCGCCGCCTCCTAGGCCGGAGGAGGTTCGGGCTCCTGGCCGCCGGTCAACGGCGCCGTCGCCGCTCTCTCCTTCCGGCGCTCGCGCCACCACCAGTTCAGCTCGCCGCCGAAGACGATGAAGTTCGCCATCAGGTAGAGCCAGAGGAGGAGGATCGCCGGGCCGCCGAGCGTCCGCAGCGTCACGTTGACGTCGGCCAGGCGTACGAAGATCGGCAGCGCCTGGAACGACACCTCCAGCACGAGCGCCCCGGCGACGGCGCCCGGCAGCGCTTCCCGGAGCTGCACCGTCGTGTTCGGCAGCCAGTAGTAGACGGCCAGCAGGAACACGAACACGCCGAGCAGCGACGCACCGATCGACAGGCCGTAGGCCAGGGCGGAGCTGTCGGCGTACCCGCCGAGGTGATGCTTGAGCACAGTGACTCCGAGTGCTCCGACCACGAGGCTCACGAAGAGGGTCACGAGGATGCTCGCCGCGAGGATGGCCGCCAGGATCTTCCCGTGGAAGAAGCGGCGGTTCGGCAGCCCGTAGACGATGTTGAGCGCCGACTCGAGCGCGCTGAAGAACGAGAGCGACGACCACGCCAGGCCGACCGCGCCGATGATGCCGAGCGCTGCGGCGTTGTCCTGCACCCGTCGCACGAGCTTGATGATGCTGTCGAGCGACGTCCCCGGGAACGCGTGCTTCAGCTCGCGGATGAAGAAGTCCGACGCCTCGGCGCGGTGAGCGAGGCCGAACAGCGAGAGCGCCAGGAAGACGAGCGGCACGAACGACAGGAGCGCGAAGTACGCGACCATCGCCGCCAGATGGGTGCCGCGGTCGGCGAAGAACTTGTGCACGAGCTGCCGGCGTTTGATCGCCACACCGGAATCCTCGCTGATAGCCTCGACGGCGATGGAGGCGGCGCGTGCTCTCGCGGATCTCGTCGAGATCTCGCCGCAGATCGAGACCGCCGCCGTGGTGAGCGGCGAGGGTGAGCTGGCCGGCTCGGTGGGCTTGCCGGAGGCCAGCGCGAGCGTTCTTTCCCGATCCGTGCGGGAGCTGCTCGAGGGCGCTGCCGCACTTCCCCGGTGGCGACGGCCGCGTCACCCAGCTCCATGCGGAGCTCACCGGCGGAGACGTGTTTGCGGTGACCGACACGGACGAGCGGACGATCGTCGCCGTCACGGGCGGCCGAGTCCCGCCGGGTCTCGTCTTCTACGATCTCAAGCGCTGCCTGGCGGCGGTGGCCGATGAGACGTAGGGCGATCGCCCTCGGCTTCGCGACCGGCGCGCTCGCGGGCACGGCCGCCTACCGGCACTGGTTCGGTGCGACGAGCGAGCGGCTCGACCTCTACTTCGACGACGGCTCCTTCGTCACGCTCGCGGACGGATCGGCTGAGGCCGAGAGGCTACTGCCGCTCGCGCACCAGGTCCTCGCGGCGGCACGGCCTGCATGAACGACGCAGAGCTTCGGGAGGCGCTCCTCGCGGCCGCCTATCTCGAGGGCGACTTCGTGCTCCGCTCGGGCAAGCGGTCGCGCTACTACCTCGACAAGTTCCGCTTCGAGACGCGGCCGGACCTCCTCGCCGCGCTCGGCGATCGGATCGCGACGTCCGTCACCGAGCACGAGCCGGAGGCCGCGCGCCTCGCGGCGCCGGTGCTCGGCGCCGTGCCGCTCGCCGCGGCGGCCTCGCTGGCCGGCGGGCTGCCGTTCGTGATCGTCCGCGACGAGGCGAAGTCGTACGGCACCGCCAACCGGCTCGAGGGCGCCTTCGAGGAGGGGGAGCTCGTCTGCCTCGTCGAGGACATCGTGACCTCCGGCGGGGCGCTCGTCGAGTCGATCTCGGCGGTCCGCGAGGTCGGCCTCGTCGTCCGCACGGCCGTCTGCGTGATCGATCGCGAGGAGGGCGGAGCCGACGCTCTCGCGCGTCACGCCGTGCGTCTGCGGCCGCTCTTCCGGGCAGGAGAGCTGCTACAAGACGAGAAAACCCCCGCAAAACCGCATGGTTGAGCCGCAAACATTGAGTTGGTAGGGTCGTTCAGGCCCAGCAAGCGATCTACGACTGGAGGAGAGAGTGACGAAGCAGGAGTTCGTATCCGAGGTTGCCCGCCGCGCGCAGCTGTCCAACCGCGACGCAGGCAAAGCCGTCGACGCGTTTCTCGACGCCATCACGGACACGCTGAAGGGCAGAGGCGAGGTCACGTTCACAGGATTCGGGAAGTTCTCGACGGCGAATCGCGCGGCCAGGACGGGAGTCAATCCGCGCAACCCGAGCGAGAAGGTGCACATCCCCGCCGCCACCGTCCCGAAGTTCTCGGCCGGCAGCGGCCTCAAGACGGCCGTCAAGAGCGGGGGATCGTCCTTCTAGGACACCCGAGTCTCCTCCGAGGATCGAGAGGCCGCCTGCGGGCGGCCTCTCTGTGTAGAAGACGCCGGGACCTCTCGTCTAGGCCGCCTCGTATCCTGATAGGCGTGAGCGGGGCGGCTCATTTCGGGGATCGGCTCGCTGCCGCCGTCGAGCGCAAGGGCGCGCCGCTCTGCGTCGGTCTCGATCCGGACCCGGCGCTGATGCCGGACGGGCTCGGCATCGTCGAGTTCTGTCGCGGAATCGTCGACGCCGTCGCCGAGCATGCGGCGGCGGTCAAGCCACAGGCCGCGTTCTTCGAGGCCCAGGGTGCCGGTGGCTGGGCCGCGCTCGCCGAGGTTTGCCGGTACGCGCGCGAGGCGGGGCTGCTCGTGATTGCCGATGCGAAGCGCGGCGACGTCCCGTCCACGGCCCGCGCCTACGTCGCCGCGTTCGCGCCGCTTGCCGATGCGGTCACCGTGAATCCCTACCTCGGCTTCGACTCCCTCGAGCCGTTCCTCGCCTGCGAGGGGCTCGGCGTGTTCGTCCTCGTGAAGACGTCGAACCCGGGCAGCGCGGACCTCCAGGATCTCCCCCTCGCCGACGGGCGTCCCCTGTGGCAGTACGTCGCCGGGCTCGTCGACCGTTGGGGAGCAGACTTCATCGGCGAGAGCGGTCTCTCGTCGGTCGGGGCAGTCGTCGGAGCGACCTTCCCCCAAGAGGTGGCGGAGGCCCGCCGGTTGCTGCCCAGGTCCGTACTCCTGTTGCCCGGCGTCGGCGCCCAGGGTGCGCGAGCCGAGGACCTCGGCGATGCCTTTGCGGTCGGGCCGGCCGGCGCGCTCGTCTCCGCTTCGCGGTCTGTTCTCTACGCGGACCGCGGAGCCGGCTGGCAGAAGGCCGCCGCGGCGGAGGCCGAGCGTCTCGCCGACGAGCTGCGTGCCCTCGCAGTCGCCGCGGGCTGAGCCGTGGACCGGAACCGCATCGCGCGGTGGGTCGCACCCATCGCCTTCCTAGCCGCGATCACGATCGGCGCACTCGTCGTCCGCGCCGGACTCCACCAGGGCAAGCATCACGCGCCGCCGACGACGACCACGACCTCGAAGAAGAAAGGTCACCGGCACGGTCACGGACCTCTGCACGTGCGGAGGTACACGATCCAGTCGGGCGACACGCTCGCGTCGATCGCAGCGAAGACCGGGACTAGCGTCGCCAGGCTCGTTCAGCTCAATCCCGGCATCGACCCGACAACTCTCAGCGTCGGTCAGAAGATCCGCGTCCAGTAACCTCCGCCCCGGCGTGGTGCACCGGAATTGATCGTCACTGTGACCCTCAACGCTGCGGTCGACCGGACGCTGACCGTCCCGAACTTCCAGTTCGGTCACCGGCACCGGGCATCGAGCAGCCTCACGGGCGCCGGCGGCAAGGGCATCAACGTGGCCCGGGCGCTGATGCGGCTGGAGACTCCGGTCGTGGCGACCGGCCTCGCCGGTGGCCGTACCGGCGACCGGATCGTCGAGGATCTCGGGCTCGAGGGAATCCTCAGCGACTTCGTCCGCATCTCCGACGAGTCGCGCACCTCGATCGCGGTCGTGGACCCGACCGCGGGGGCGCTGACCGAGGTCTACGAGTGGGGGCCGGCCGTACGGCCGGAGGAGCTGCAGATGCTCTCCGACAAGCTCCACTACCTCTCGCGCGTGGCCAGCTACGTCGTCTTCTGCGGCTCGCTGCCGCGAGACGTCGAGAACGACTTCTACGCCGACGCGATCCGCGACCTCACCCGGCGCGGCATCAAGTGCGTCCTCGACTGCGAGGGAGAGCCGCTGCGCCTCGGCGTCGAGGCGGAGCCGTATCTCGTCTCGCCGAACCAGCAGGAGGCCGAGAGCCTCGTCGGACAGGAGTTCATGGACGAGGAGGACTTCGTGATGGCGCTCGACACGATCGCGGACCTCGGCGCGCGCAACGTCCTCATCACGCAGGAGACGGCGTGTTTCGCGCTCGTGCGAGAGGAGCGGCAGGTGCAGCGCTTCCGCGCATCGATCCCTCGCGTCGAGCCGATCGCACCGGTCGGCGCCGGGGACGTCCTGCTCGCCGGCTACCTGTCGGAGCGCTTCAACGGCCGCCCGGTCGGAGACGCGCTGCGCACAGCGGTCGGCTGCGCGGCAGCGTCGGTCGTCGAGCTCGGCGCCGGACGCTTCGACCCGCGGGAGGCAGCCCGTCTCGCCGGCGGTGTCGAGGTCGTCGAGCTCGCGCCCGTGGAGGCCTAGCCGACCGGAAGCGCGCGGAGGCGGCCGGTGCCGTTGTGGTTCTCTGCCCAGAGCAGACGGCCATGGGCCAGCGTGAGGCCGACGGAGTTCTGACCGGTCGTCACGAGCTTGCCGATGTGACCGTTGGCGGTGGCGACAGTGCGCAGCAGCCGCCCGACGCGGTAAACGATGAACCGGTCGCTTGCGGCGAGTTGCGGCGCGGCGGCTCCGGAGATCACGGCGCTCCCGATCTTCGTCCCGTCGGTCGCGGAGAACCACGAGATCCTGTCGTGGGCGGTCCCCTGGGTCGTGAGGACGGCGAGCACGTGGGTCGAGAGCGCGATCGCGATCGGGATTCCGCCTACCGACGCCTGGCCCAGGACGGTTCCGGTGGCGGTGTCGACGATGGGGAGCGTGCTCCCGTTGCTCGGATATGGGCGGCCGGCGTGTACCGACGTCGCGGGGATGTAGGCGACGCGTCCGGCGGCCGCGGCGAGCTGAAGCGCAGGTTGTCCCCCCGTCAGAGGTGTGTCGGCTGTGCGGGTGACGACGTTGATCCCACCGTTCGCGATCTTCTGCTTGCAGAACTTGCCGCCGTTCGAGAGGCACTTCTCCGGATTGACGTACTCGACGTCGTCCCAGGAGTAGACGAGCGTCCGGCCTGACCCGGCGATGCCGCCGAGCCACTCGCCGGTGCCGTCGCTCGCGTGGGCGAGCTTGGCGAGCTGCCGTTCAGACCCGCCGGTCGAAGCCGCGACGACGAAGTCGAGATAGGGGCCGCCAGTCTCGTGGAGCGTCCAGAGCGCGGTCGACATACGTGCCGCGACGGCGAGCTGCGACTGCCCGGCGGAGAGATTCCAGTGGCAGGTCATGATGTTCGACGCCGGGAGGGGGAGGAGCCGGTCGGGCTTTCCCGGCGAGAGCAGATGCACCGCGTTGCACGTCTTGGTGCCGCCGGACGTGAGCCAGGCGGCATTGGTGTTGTCCTGCGCGACCGCCTCGATCGGACCGCTCGAACTCTTCCGCAACGTGTGGGCAGCAGGCTTTGCGGCAGCGGCCGCCGTCGAGCCGGCGAGGACGAGAAGTCCCGCGGTGGCGAGGAGGGCCCGCACGGCTGGACGGTAGCTCGCGGCTGTAAACGCAATGTCAAATTCGCGTCCTGGTCCGCTGTTACCCTGGCCCTCTTGACCGAGCACGCAGCAGCGGAGCTGAGCGCCGACCACGTCCAGCGGCTGCTGGAGCTGGACCGGAAGTTCGGTCGGGAGGGGCTGACCTTCGACGACGTGCTCCTCGTGCCGGCCTCCTCGCACGTCCTGCCGAACGACGTCTCGACGCGTGCGCGGCTCACGCGCTCGATCGAGCTCGCGATCCCGATCGTGTCGGCCGCGATGGACACCGTGACCGAGGCGCGCCTTGCGATCGCGCTCGCGCGCGAGGGGGGGATCGGCGTCGTCCACCGCAACCTTTCGATCGAGGCGCAGGTCGCCGAGATCGACAAGGTGAAGCGGTCCGAGTCGGGGATGATCGTGGAGCCGGTGACGCTGCCGCCCGACGCGCCGGTGAGCGCGGCGCTCGAGCTGATGGCGCGCTACAAGGTCTCGGGCGTCCCGATCACCGACGACGACGGGGTCCTCGTCGGGATCCTCACGAATCGCGACCTCCGCTTCGAGAACGACGTCGAGCAGTCGGTCTCGGCGCTCATGACGGCGCGCAATCTCGTCACCGCGCCGGTGGGGACGACGCTCGCGGAGGCCGAGGAGATCCTCCACCGGAACAAGATCGAGAAGCTGCCGGTCGTCGACGCGGACGGGCGCCTGCGCGGCCTGATCACGGTCAAGGACATCCAGAAGAAGATCGAGTTCCCGGACGCGACGAAAGACGAGCAGGGACGCCTGCGGGTCGGTGCGGCTGTCGGCGTCGGCCCCGATGCGCTCGAGCGGGCGCAGGCGCTCGCCGACGCGGGCTCCGACGTGATCGTCGTCGACACCGCGCACGGTCACTCCCTCGGCGTGATCGAGATGGTGCGGCGGATCAAGGACGCCGTCCCGGTCGAGGTTGTCGCCGGCAACATCGCGACCGCCGACGCGGCGCGGGCGCTCCTCGACGCCGGCGCCGGTGCGTTGAAGGTCGGTGTCGGTCCCGGCTCGATCTGCACGACCCGCGTCGTCGCCGGTGTCGGCGTCCCGCAGGTCAGCGCGGTACACGACGTCGCGAGCGTGGCCGCCGAGGAGGGCGCCCCCGTCATCGCGGACGGCGGCCTCACCTCCTCCGGTGACATCGCGAAGGCGATCGGCGCCGGAGCCGACGCGGTCATGGCCGGCTCGCTGCTTGCGGGCGTCGACGAATCGCCCGGCGACGTGATCCTCGTCCAGGGCGAGCGCTTCAAGGAGTACCGCGGCATGGGGTCGCTAGGCGCGATGAAGGCCCGTGGCTTCTCGAAGGACCGGTACTTCCAGGGCGACGTCGAGGACGTCGAGAAGCTCATCCCCGAGGGGATCGAGGGGCGGACGGGCTACAAGGGCCCGCTCCAGGACGTCATCCACCAGCTCGTCGGCGGCCTGCGCCAGGCGATGGGCTACTGCGGCGCGGCGACGATCGACGAGATGAAGCAAGCACGCTTCGTCCGCATCACGGCGGCGGGGCTGCGCGAGTCGCACCCGCATGACGTCACGATCACGAAGGAGGCGCCGAACTATCGGCGCTGAGGAGGCTCGGGTCTTCGAGCTGCCGGTTCGCGAGGACCGGCCCGTTCTCGTTGTCGATCTCGGCGGGCAGTACTCGCAGCTGATCGCGCGGCGTGTCCGCGAGTGCCGTGTCTACTCCGAGCTGGTCGGTCACACGATCACGCCCGAAGCGGTGCGTGCGCGCAACCCGTATGCGCTCGTGCTCAGCGGCGGCCCCTCGTCGGTCTACTCCGACGACGCCCCGCGCGTCGATCCCGCGCTATTCGAGCTCGGCATCCCGACGCTGGGCATCTGTTATGGCGCGCAGCTGATGGCGCTCGAGCTCGGCGGTCGCGTCGACCGCACGGGTGTGTCCGAGTTCGGCCGCACCTCGATGGAAGTGGCCGAGTCGCAGCTGCTCGCAGACACGCCTCCCGAGCAAACCGTCTGGATGTCCCATCGCGACACCGTCGTCGCCGCTCCCGAGGGCGCTCGCGTCGTGGCGAGCTCGCCCGCGACGCCGGTCGCCGCCTTCGAGGCGCCGGAGCGCGGTCTCTACGGCGTCCAGTTCCACCCGGAGGTCGTGCACACGCCGCACGGTATGGACGTCCTGAAGAACTTCCTCTACCGCGCGGCCGACGCACCGCCTGCGTGGACCCCGGCGGCCGTCATCGAGGAGCAGGTCACACGAATCCGTGCGCAAGTCGGACGCGAGCGCGTGCTCTGTGCACTCTCGGGCGGCGTCGACTCGGCCGTAGCGGCGCTGCTCGTGCACAAAGCGGTCGGCGAGCAGCTCACGTGCGTCTTCGTCGACCACGGTTTGCTGCGCCAGGACGAGGCCGGGCAGGTGGTGGAGACGTTCGGCGAGCACTTCCACGTGCCGCTCGTCCACGTGCAGGCGCAGGAGCGGTTTCTCAACCTGCTCGACGGCGTCGAGGAACCGGAGGAGAAGCGCAAGATCATCGGCCGCGAGTTCATCCGCGTCTTCGAGGAGGAGGCACGACGGCTCGGAGACGTACGTTGGCTCGTGCAGGGGACGCTCTACTCCGACGTGATCGAGTCGGGCGGCACGGAGGGCGTGGCGGCGACGATCAAGTCGCACCATAACGTCGGCGGCCTGCCCGCGGACATGAAGATGCGGCTCGTCGAGCCGTTGCGGCTCCTGTTCAAGGACGAGGTGCGGCGCGTGGGCGAGGAGCTCGGAATGCCCGAGCGGATGGTATGGCGCCAGCCGTTCCCCGGTCCCGGCCTCGCGATCCGCATCATCGGCGCCGTCACCGCCGAGCGGCTCGAGATCCTGCGCCAGGCCGACGCCGTGCTGCAGGAAGAGGTGCGCAGGGCCGGCCTCTACGGCGAGCTGTGGCAGTCGTTCGCCGTGCTGCCGGCGGTTCGCTCCGTGGGCGTCCAGGGCGACGAGCGCACGTACGGATACCCGATCGTGATCCGCGCGGTCACGAGCGACGACGCGATGACCGCAGACTGGGCACGCCTCCCATACGACCTCGTGGAGACGATCTCGGCCCGGATCGTGAACGAGATCCCCGGGGTGAACCGGGTGGTGCTCGACGTGACGTCGAAGCCGCCCGCCACGATCGAGTGGGAGTAGCGTAGGAGCCCGCGATGGGCTCCTTCTACGAGTTGCTCCAGCAGCGCCGCATGGTTCGCCACTACACCGGCGAGCCGGCCGAGCGCGACGCCCTCGAACGAATCGTCGCGACCGTTCGACGTGCGCCGAGCGCGGGCTTCTCGCAGGGGCAACGGCTGATCATCGTCGACGATCCCGAGCTCCTCGCGGGGATCGCGGCACTCGGGGACGACGAACCGCTCGAGGGTGTCGAGCCGTGGTTCGAGACCGCTGCCGCGCAGGTCTTCGTCATGACGCGCGAGCGCGACTACCACGAGCGGTACCAGAGGGACGACAAGCTCCAGGACGGCGAGGAGATCGAGTGGCCGGTGCCGTTCTGGCACGTCGATGCCGGCGCCGCGATGATGCTCGTCCTGCTTGCCGCGATCGAGGAGGGTCTCGCGGCGGCCGTTTACGGAATCTTCGGCGACGACGAAAAGAGGCTGCGCGACCTCCTTCGAGTCCCGGACGACTTCACGCTCGTCGCCGGCATCAGCATCGGCTACCCGCTTCCGGATCCCGGCTGGAGCTCCAAGACGAGCCGTGCCACGCAGCGTCGTCGCACCGTCGACGAGGTCGTCAAGTGGAACAGCTGGAGCTCGTAGAGCGGCTCGCCCAGGCGGAGATCGGCGGGACGCACAACCAGTACGCGGAGTCGCCGCTGCGGCGCGAGCGGCTCCGTTCCTACCTCGAGGCCCGCGATAACGCCGTGGTCGTGCTCGTCGGGGAGGCCGCGGGCTACCGCGGTGCCCGGATCAGTGGGATTCCCTTCACATCCGAGCGTCAGCTCACCGGGACCGGTCCTGCTGAGGCGAGCGCGACCATCGTTCACCGCGTACTCGCCGAGCTCGACGTCGAGGACGAGGTGCTCCTGTGGAACGTCGTGCCGACACATCCGGGCAGCGAGACCTCGAACCGCCGGCCGACACGAGCCGAGGTCGATGCCGCGTCGCCGTTCCTCGAAGCGCTGGCGAGGGGACGCGTCCCGATCGGCGTCGGACGGCTGGCAGCCGCCGCGCTGGATGCGCCGTACGTCCGCCATCCCTCACACGGCGGAGCGGCGGCGTTCGAGCAGGGATTGCGGCAGGCTTTCGCTACAATCGGCCGCCGGCGGGCACGTGTCCGCCGCTTTCTATGAAGACCTACAGCGCCAAGCCGGGAGAGATCACGCGCGAGTGGTATCTCGTCGACGCCGAGGGCAAGACGCTCGGCCGGCTCGCGACCCAGATCGCGGACACGCTCCGCGGCAAGCGGAAGCCGCAGTACACGCCGCACATCGACACGGGCGACTTCGTGATCGTCGTGAACGCCGAGAAGATCCAGGTGACCGGCAACAAGCTCGACCAGAAGCGGTACTACCGCCACTCCGGCTATCCAGGCGGCCTGCGCAGCCGGACGCTCCGCGAGCAGCTCGACCGCCGGCCTACCGAGGTGCTCCGCGTCGCCGTGAAGGGGATGCTCCCCAAGAACCGGCTCGCGCGGCAGCAGATCACGAAGCTGAAGATCTACGCAGGGCCCGAGCATCCGCATGAGGCCCAGAACCCGAAGCCGCTGGAGCCGTATCAGTGAGCCAGGTCGCGCAGTACCGCGGCACCGGCAAGCGCAAGACCTCGGTCGCGCGCGTGATCCTGCGGCCCGGCGAGGGTTCGACGTGGGTCAACGGCCGGACGCTCGAGGAGTACTTCCCGCGCTCGGTCTGGCGGACGATCGCCGTCTCGCCGCTCAAGGTGGCCGGGCTCGAGGGCCAGTACGACCTCCGCGTTCGCGTGCATGGCGGCGGTCTCACCGGACAGGCTGGAGCCGTACGGCACGGCATTGCCCGTGCGCTCGTCGAGGCGAACCCGGAGCTGCGCATCCCGCTCAAGCGCGAGGGCTTCCTCACGCGTGACGCGCGCCAGGTCGAGCGCAAGAAGGCCGGCCTGCACAAGGCACGCAAGGCGCCGCAGTTCTCCAAGCGCTAGCGTCCCGCGCCGTGGCGCGGCAGTACTTCGGAACGGACGGTGTCCGCGGGATCGTCGGCGAGACGATCACCGCCGAACTCGTCGAGCGGCTGGGCAAGGCAGCAGCCCTCTGGTGCGACTCGGGGCGTGTCTTCGTCGGGCGCGACACGCGGGAGAGCGGCCCGGAGCTCGAGGAGGCGTTCGCACGCGGGGTCGTGTCCGCTGGAGGAACGGCCGTCCTCGCCGGCGTCCTGCCTACGCCCGCGATCGCGCTCCTCCGGCTCGATCTCGCCGCGGTCATCTCGGCCTCGCACAACCCGCCGGAGTACAACGGCGTCAAGTTCTTCGACCGCGACGGCCGGAAGCTGACCGACGAGGCTGAAGAGGAGATCGAGGCGCTCCTCGGCGCGTCGCCGCCGGGCGGCGGCGAGATCAACCGGGTCGAGGTTGCGGCCGACAGCTACCTCACACACGTCCTCGAGCGGTTCGGCGCCGATCTCGGCGGCCTTCGCATCGCCGTCGACTGCGCAAACGGCGCCTATGCAGGCCTCGCGCCGCAGGCGTTCGAGCAGCTCGGCGCCGAGGTGACGGCGATCGGCAACGACCCGGACGGCACGAACATCAACGTCGATTGCGGAGCAACCGACCTCCGCGCCCTGGCCGCCGTCGTGGGCGAAGGCGGCTTCGACCTCGGGATCGCGTTCGACGGTGACGGCGACCGGATGCTGGCGGTCGACGAGCGGGGAGAGCCGGTCGACGGGGACCAGATCCTCGCCGTCCTCGCGCTCGACCTCGGGGTCGAAGGCGTCGCCGTCACCACGATGACGAACCTCGGCTTCCATCGCCTGATGGGTGAGCGAGGCGTCCGCGTCGTCGTCACGGACGTGGGCGACCGCTACGTCCTGGAGGCGCTGCGGCGCGAGGGAATGCGACTCGGGGGTGAGCAGTCGGGCCACCTCATCTGGCTCGACGAACACGTGACAGGAGACGGCCTCGTGGCGGGCCTCCTCCTCTGCCGCGCGCTCAAGGGCCGTCGCCTCTCCGAGGCGGCCGCCGTCATGCCGCGCTTTCCGCAGGTGATGCGGAACCTGCCGCGCACCGCCCGTGGCCCGCTTCCGGACGGGCTGCTCGAGGCCGTCGAGACCGTCAACGGGGGGCTCGACGGCACGGGCCGCGTGCTGGTGCGGCCCTCCGGCACCGAGCCGGTTGTCCGCGTCCTGGCGGAGGCCGAGACGCCGGAAGAGGCCGAACGGCTCTGTGCTAGCATCGCCGACCTGGTGACACGCGAGCTCGGCTGACCCGTCCGCGACGCAGCGGTCGGGCCATGAGGCCGGGCTCTTCGTGTTTTCAGGGAGCGCTTTCGAGCCCAGGGGGAAATTACAGAGCGTGTGCGGAATCATCGGATACGTCGGATCGCGAGACGCGAAGCCGCTTCTGCTCAAAGGGCTACGCCGGCTCGAGTACCGAGGCTACGACTCCGCCGGGATCGCTCTGCGCGAACACGACGGGCTCGACTATGTGCGCGCCGTCGGCAACCTCGACAACCTCGTCGAGGCCGCCGGCCCGAACGGCTCCCACTCGCACCACGGACTCGGCCACACGCGCTGGGCGACGCACGGCGGCGTGACCGAGCAGAACGCGCACCCGCTCACCGGGTGCGAGCCCGATCGGCTCGCGATCGTCCTCAACGGGATCATCGAGAACTATCTCGAGCTGCGCGAGCGCCTTGCCCAGCGCGGCCACACCCTCACCTCCGAGACGGACGCAGAGGTCGTGGTCCACCTGCTCGAGGAGACGTACGACGGCGACCTCGTGGAGGCGCTCTCCCGCGTGTACCCGCAGCTCGAGGGGCATTTCTCGATCGTCGCGATCCACCACGACCAACCCGACGTCCTCGTCGGGGTGCGGCATCAGACCCCGCTGGTCGTCGGGCTCGGCGAGGGCGAGAACTTCCTCGCCTCCTCGCTTGCCGCTTTCCTCACCGAGACCCGCACCGTGCTGCACCCCCGCGACGGCGAGGTCGTAGAGGTCACGCCCGGAGGCGTCCGGTTCTTCGTCCATGGCGCCGAAGTCGAGGCGCCGGAGCGGCAGGAGGTCGACTGGGACGAGGAGGGCGCCGAGAAGGCCGGCTACGAGACTTTCATGCTCAAGGAGATCTTCGAGCAGCCGAATGCCGTGGCCGAGACGATCGGCGATCGCGTCCGCGGCCACAAGCTCGTGCTCGATGCGATCGAGCTCACCGAGCTCGAGATCCGCAACCTCCGGCGGATCGTGATCGTCGCGTGCGGGACCGCCTACCACGCGGGGGTGGTGGGGCGGTACATCCTCGAGGAGTGGGCGCGCGTCCCGGTCGAGCCCGACATCGCAAGCGAGTGGATCTACCGCAACCCGGTGCTGTCGAAGGACACGCTCGTGATCGGGATCTCGCAATCGGGGGAGACGCGCGACACGGTCAACGCCGTCAAGCTGGCTCGAGAGAGCGGTGCGCGCACCCTCGCGATCACGAACCTGATGGGCACGCAGATCACTCGGGAGGCCGAGTCGACCCTCTTCACCCGCTGCGGGATGGAGGTCGGGGTCGCCGCGTCGAAGACGTTCACCGCCCAGGTCGCGCTCCTGAGCCTCCTCGCGCTCAAGCTCGCCGAGGTCCGACGCTCGCTGCCGCAGGACGAGATCGACTTCATCCTCGACCGCCTGCACGAGCTGCCACAGAAGATGCAGGAGTTCCTCGACGGCGATCATCCGATCGAGTCGATCGCCCAGCGTTTCTACGACAAGCCGTTCTTCCTCTACCTCGGCCGCCACATCGGCCTGCCCGTGGCGCTCGAGGGCGCGCTCAAGCTGAAGGAGCTCTCGTACATCCCGACCGACGCCTACTCGGCTGGCGAGATGAAGCACGGGCCGATCGCGCTGCTCGAGGAGGGGACGCCCGTCGTCGTCGTGGCGACGAACATCCACGTCTACGACAAGATCGTGTCGAACATCCAGGAGACGCGGGCCCGCGGCGCACACGTGATCGCGATCGCGACCGACGGCAACGAGGACATCCAGCACCACGCCGACGACGTGATCTTCGTCCCGCCGACGCCGAACTTTCTCCAGGCGTCGCTCGCCGTGATCCCGCTCCAGCTCCTCGCCTACCGCATCGCGCGGCTGCGCGGTCTCAACGTCGACCAGCCGCGGAACCTGGCGAAGACCGTCACGGTCGAGTAGAACCTCCGGCATGGGCTTGACCGAGCGGCTCGCACGGTCGTGCGCCTCGCGGCCGCGCAGGACGTTCGTCTGCTGGGGCATCGCCGTACTTGCGGCGCTCGTGCTCGTCGCGACGTCGCTCCACGGACTGAGCTCGCAGGGAAACGTCATCGGCAAGCCGGAATCGACCAAGGCCAAGGACGCCATCGCGAAGGCCTTCCCGCAGGAGGCGGCTGCCGCGAAGGGGGACGTGATCGTCGTCAGCTCGCGCCGCTACACGGTCGACGCGCCCCAGTTCCGCTCGTTCGTGAAGCATGGCGAGGCCTCCCTTCAGGCTACGGGGAAGGTCAGCGGCCTCCACGTCGTCGCCGTCGCTCCCGACCGCCACTCGGCCCTCATCTCGCTTCTCATCGATAGTGACTCGGGAGCGAAGCCCGTCGAGCAGGTGGTGGAGAAGGCGAACGGCGGCGGGTTCACAGTCGGCATCACCGGCTACCACACCACGGGCTACGACTTCGGCAAGCAGTCGCAGACGGATCTCGAGAAGGGCGAGCTCGCCTTCGGTCTCCCTGCCGCGTTGATCGTCCTCATCCTCGTCTTCGGTGCGGTCGTCGCCGGGCTCGTGCCGGTGTTGATGGCGATCCTGTCGATCATCGTCGCGCTCGGCTTTGTCGCGCTGATCTCGCTCGAGTTCTCGCTCTCGGTCTTCATCGTGAACATGCTCACGGGCATGGGGCTCGCGCTCGGGATCGACTATTCGCTGTTCGTCGTCTCGCGCTACCGCGAAGAGCGCTCGCTCGGACGGGCGAAGGAGCACGCCATCGCGCGCACAGGCGCCACAGCCAGCCGCGCGGTTCTGTTCAGCGGCTCGACGTTCGTGATCGCGCTGCTCGGCATGTTCATCGTGCCGACCTCGATCATGCGCAGCCTCGCCCTGGGCGCGATCCTCGTCGGCATCGTCTCCGTGGCCGCCGCCCTGACGCTCCTGCCCGCGTTGTTGAGCGTCGTCGGTGACCGCGTCAACTCGCTCCGCGTCCCTTACGTCGGCCGCAACCTCGGCCAGGAGGGCGCGTCGGAGAGTCGCTTCTGGCGCCGGATCGTCGAGGCCGTGCTCCGTCGGCCGGCGCTCTCCCTGACGCTCTCGGCGGGTGCGATGCTCGCCCTTGCCGTGCCGATCTTCGGCTTGCACATCGGGGCGAACGGCGTCAGCACACTGCCGTCGAACCTGCCTTCGAAGCAGGGCTACGTCCTGCTCCAGCGCGCGTTCCCGAACCAGAATCCGGAACCGGTCCGAGTCGTCGCGGTGGGCGGGAACGCGTCGGCCGTGCACGGCGATCTCGTCCGGCTCGAACGCCGTTTGGCTTCCGAAGGGAGCTTCGGCCCCGGGTCGATCAAGACCTCGGCCCGCGACGGTGGCGTCGCACTCCTCGTCGCCCCCGTCCGCGGAGACCCGGTCGGAGGCGCCGCGGTGAGCGCCGTCCGCGACCTTCGTGCCAACGTCATTCCGTCGATCTTCGGCACCAGCGGCGCCAGGGTCTACGTGGGCGGGGACACCGCCGAGAACGTGGACTACTTCGATGCGGTCTCGAACCCGACCCCGTACGTCCTGCTTTTCGTGCTCGGCCTGAGCTTCGTGCTGCTCACGGTCGCGTTCCGGTCGATCATGATCGCGCTGGTCTCGATCGTCCTCAACCTGCTCTCGGTCGGCGCGGCGTACGGGCTGCTCACCCTCGTCTTCCTCGACGACCACGGTGCGAGCTTCTTCGGCTTCCAGTCCACGCACGTCGTCGACGCGTGGGTGCCGCTATTCCTCTTCTCGGTCCTGTTCGGCCTGTCGATGGACTACCAGGTGTTCCTCATGAGCCGGATCAAGGAGCGCTTCGACCAGACCGGCTCGACGCGGGACGCCGTCGTGTGGGGCGTCGCCTCGACGGCTCGGATCATCACCGGCGCGGCGCTGATCATCGTCGTCGTCTTCGCCGGCTTCGCGCGCGGCCAGCTCGTGATGTTCCAGCAGATGGGCTTCGGCGTGGCCGTGGCCCTGCTGCTCGACGCGACCGTCATCCGCTCGGTCGTGCTCCCGAGCATGTTGACCCTCCTCGATGCGCGCAGCTGGTACCTGCCGCGCTGGCTCGAATGGCTGCCCCGCGTGGAGGTGGACGCGCCGGTCGCCACGCCGTCGTAGAGCCTCTGCTGCGGCACCGGGGGCAGCTGCGGACGGCTCGCTAGTCGAGCTCGCGGCGGAGCCGTTTCGTCCTGGATCGCCGCTTTTTCTGCTCGAGCCGGCGCTCGCGGGACGCCTTGGTCGGCTTCGTCGGGACGCGCTTCCGCTCCACGCGGAGCGCTTCTCGCAATGCCGCCACGAGCCGCTCGAGCGCGAGCTCGCGGTTGCGCGACTGGCTCCGCTCGTCCTGCGCCACGGCCCGCAACACGGGTCCGGCACGTGAGATCACGCGCCGCTTCTGCACTTCCGTCAGCGCGCTCGACGCCTCGACGTCGAACACGGCGACGACGCGCGTCTCGGACTTCTGCGCGTGCTGCCCGCCGGGCCCACTCGAGCGGGAGACCTGCAGCTCGACCTCGGCCAGCGGGAGCACGACCGAGCGTGTGACGCGAATAGAGTCTGCGTCCATGGCCGCGATTCTGCTCGACGTGGACGGCGTCCTGCACGTCTCCGGCCACCCGATCCCCGGCGCGGCCGGCGCGGTGCAGCGCTTGCGCGACGCCGGGCACCGGCTCCGCTTCGTCACGAACAACACCACGCGCTCGAAGGCGGACCTCGCGGCAGGCCTCAAGTCGAGCGGAATCGACCTCGACGTGACCGAGCTGCAGACGACGGCGGACGCGGCCGTCGAGGCGCTCCGCGGACGGCGCGTGCTCGCGCTCGTCATGCACGCCCTGGTGGGCGACCTCGAGGGGATCGAGCTCGTCGGCGACGACGTGGAGGCCGTCCTGATCGGCGGCGCGGACGATTCGCCCGAAACGAACCTGGTCTTCTCGTACATGAACCTCGCCCGCGCCTTCGCGGAGCTCGAGCTGGGAGCCGACCTCTACTGTCTCCACCGGAACCGCTGGTGGCAGACGCAGCGCGGGCCGCTGCTCGACTCGGGCTGTTACGTCGCCGGCCTCGAATACGCGGCGGAGACCGCAGCGACCGTGGTCGGCAAGCCGAGCCCCGCGTACTTCGACGCGGCGTGCCGCGCGCTCGACGCAGAGCCGTCCATGACCTGGATGGTCGGCGACGACCTCGAGACCGACGTCGTCGGCGCTCGCGGGGTCGGGATGCATGCTGTGCTCGTGCGCACCGGGAAGTTCCGGCCCGACGCCGTCGAGCAGTCGCGGATCAAGCCGGACGGGATCGTCTCCTCGATCGCGCACCTTCCCGAGTGGCTCGAGGAGCACCTCGCATGATCACCGTCGGCACCGACCTGATCGAGATCGAGCGGATCCGGCGCTCGCTCGCGCGCTACACGCGCTTCCGCGAACGCTGCTTCACCGCGGCCGAGCGCGCCTACTGCGACTCGCGCCCGAACCCGGCCCAGAGCTACGCCGGCCGCTTCGCCGGCAAGGAGGCCGTCGGCAAGGCGCTGGGCTTCGGCGTCGCCCGCGCCTTCGCCTGGCAGGAGGTCGAGATCGTCGGACGGCCGAAGCCGGCCGTGCGGCTCTCCGGCCGCCTCGCCGAGCGCGCGACGGCGCTCGGGGTCGGTTCGGTCGACCTCTCGATGACCCACTCGCGCGAGCTCGCGCAGGCGGTTGCGATCGCCTCCGATGGCTGAGTTCCAGCACCTCTACACGGCGGAGGAGATGCGCGCCGCCGAAGCGGGCCACCACGTCGACGCACTGATGCAGCGCGCCGGCGCGGCCGTCGCTGAGGAGCTCATGCTGCGCTTTCCCGACGCCCGGCGGATCGCGCTCCACGCGGGCGGCGGTGCGAACGGCGGCGACGGGCGCATCGCAGTCGAGATCCTGCGCACCCAGGGGCGAGAGCTCGTCGACGAGCGGCCCGACGTCGTGATCGACGCGCTCCTCGGTACCGGGCTGAAGGGAGCTCCGCGTGAGGAGACGGCGCGGGTCTTCGAGCAGATCAACGCAGGCGGGGTTCCCGTCGTCGCGGTCGACATCCCCTCCGGCGTGAACGCGTCGACCGGGGAGGTGGCGGGCGCAGCTGTGCGCGCCGACGTCACCGTGACCATGCACGGCCCCAAGGTCGGCGTCGCGGTGGCGCCGGGTCGCTTCCATGCGGGCAAGGTGGCGGTCGCGGACATCGGCCTCGAGCCGGCCGAGACCGAGCACCGACTCGTCGGCCCGGAGATCCTCGCTGAGGTACCGCGCCGCTCCGCGGGCGACAACAAGTACACGGCGGGTCACGTCCTCGTCATCGGCGGCTCGCGGGGTATCACCGGAGCTCCTGCGCTCGCCGCGCGCGCGGCCCTTCGCGCCGACGCGGGTTACGTGACGATCGCCGCCCCGGTTGAGTCGCTGCCGGTCCTCGAGACGCTTGTGCTGGAGGCGGTGAAGCGGCCGCTCGAGCAGGTGTTCGAGGCTGCCGGGAAGGCCGGGGCTCTCGCGGTCGGGCCCGGCCTCGGGCGCGAGGAGGAGTCGAAGGGGCTCGTCCGCCGCCTGCTCGCGGAGGTGGTCTTACCTGCGGTGGTCGATGCCGACGCGCTCTTCGAGCTCGAGCCCGGCGAGTGGCCGGCGCCGCGCGTGCTCACGCCGCACGAGGGTGAGCTGGGGCGGCTGCTCGGTCGCGAGTCGAAGGAGGTCGCCGCCCACCGGCTCGCGTCGGTCCAGGAGGCCGCGGAGCGCTTCGACTCCGTCGTCGTGCTCAAGGGCGAGGACTCGCTCGTTGCTGCACCGGGCCGCGGCGTCCTCGTGTGCGCCCTCGGCCTCCCGTCGCTCGCCACGGCCGGAACGGGTGACGTCCTCACCGGCATCACGGCCGCCTTCCTCGCGAAGGGGATGGAGACTCAGCTGGCGGCGGCGGCGGCCTGTGCCGCACAGCAGCTGGCGTCACACGAGGCGGCGCAGCGCTACGGCCTCGTGGCGAGCGACGTGATCGAGGCGCTGCCGCGCGCGCTCGCGCGAGACTAAGCGCATGAGCCGGAGCGAGATCACGATCGACCTCGGCGCGATCCGACACAACGCGCGACGACTGCTCGAGGCGCTCGACGGGGCCGAGCTTTGGGCCGTCGTGAAGGCGAACGGCTACGGCCACGGCGCGATTGACGTCGCGCGCGCGGCGCTCGAGGTCGGCGCGTCGGCCCTTTGTGTCGTGACGGTCGCCGAAGCCGTCGAGCTGCGACGCGAGCTCCCGGAGGCGCGGATCATCGTGATGTGCCCGACCGAAGACGTGGCCGAGGCGCGTGACGCGAACCTCGAGCTCGTAGTCTCCGTCCCGGGCGAGATCCCCGACGGCATCCCGGTGCATCTGAAGCTCGACACCGGGATGGGCCGCTGGGGGCTCGCGGAGTTGCCGGAGCCGCCGGTGAGCGCGGTCGGGCTGATGAGCCACCTCGCGACCGCCGACTCGGACGAGGCGTTTGCGCAGCAACAGCTCGAGCGGTTCCGCGAGGCGACGGAGCCGTACTCTCACCTCACACGCCACGTCGCGAACAGCGCCGCTGCGCTGCGGATCCCGGAGGCTCGCTTCGACGCCGCACGCTGCGGGATCGCCCTGTACGGGATCTCGCCCTTCGACACCGATCCGGCCGACGACGGGCTGCGGCCGGCCCTCTCGTGGCGCAGCCGGCTCGCGCGCGTGCACCTTCTCCATCCGGGAGAGAGCACCGGCTACGGGCGGCGGTTCGTCGCCCAGCGGCCGACGTGGATCGGGATCGTCCCCGTCGGCTACGCCGACGGCTTCAGGCGTGACATGACCGGAACCGAGGTGCTCGTCGACGGCGAGCCCCGGCGTGCCGTCGGCACCGTCTCGATGGACGCGGTCGCCGTCGAGCTCGACCGGGAGCTGCCGGTCGGCACGCCGGTCACGATCGTCGGCGACGGCCTGCTCATCGAGCGCCACGCGCATGCGGCCGGGACGATCGGCTACGAGATCGCCTGCGGGATCAACTCCCACCCGGCCCGCGCCCGTCGTGTCGTCGTCGACTGACCGCCGAAGCGCGGGCGGCCGCCGACCCGCGCGTGAGCGCTCGAGGGTCGGTCGGTACCTCCTCGCGCGGGCCTAGTGCAGCCGTCCCGTGACGCCGCCGTCCAGGTTGGCGAACGCGTCGCGCAGCTGGGCGCGTTCCGTCTCGAGCTCGGTGAACGAGAGCATCAGACGCCGCTCCCCTTCCGGCGTCAGGCGCAGGTGGGCGACACGTGCGTCCCGCTGCGACTGCTCACGTTCGATGAGCCCCGCGCTCTCGGCGCGGCGCACGAGCTCGGTCACGGTGCTTTGCGCGAGCTGCATCCGGTCGGCCAGCTCCGTCACGGTGGACTGCCTACTGCCGTCGGGCGCACCCTTGATCATCATCAGCAGCGTGTAGCGCTGGGGTGTGAGCCCCGACTGGCGGGCAATCCTCTCGCTCCGGCGCAGGAAGTGCCGTAGTGCTGACCGGAACTCGGCTACGGCGATCACGTCCTGGATCGTCGGCTGAACCTGTTCGACCATGGATCGATTCTAGGGAGCTTTCGGCGAACCACCAAGCACGCGGGTGAATACGTTGGGCATCGCGTCCTGCAGCGGGGCGACCGGTCCGTAGTACCAGGGAATCGTGGTCTCGCCCTTGCCTCTGTCGAGAGAGCGGAGGACGTGCACCGCGACGTCCTCCGGCCCGATCACGAGTGGCCGCACCCGCTTAGGCAGCCAGGACTGCGGAAAGCCCTCCGTCTCGGTGAAGCCCGGCTTCACCGTGTGCACGCGGATCCCCTCTCCGCGCAGCTCGGCCGCGATCGCGCGCGAGAAGGCGAGCTGAGCGTGCTTCGAGGCGGAGTAGGGGCCGCTTCGGGGTTCGGCCACGACGCCCGAGACCGAGACGATGTTCACGACGTCCGACGGCGCCGCGGCGCGCAGGCCGGGCAGGAAGGCGCGGAGGCACCAGACGCTCCCGAGGTAGTTGATCCGGATCAGCCGCTCGATCAGCTCAGGGTCGCCGTCGAGGAAGCGCGTCCTTCCCGGTATGCCCGCGTTGTTCACGAGCACGTCGATCTTCGGATGCCGCTCGAGGACGCGTGCGGCGGCGGCGCCGACGGCCGCGCGGTCGGAGACGTCGCAGGTCTCGGCCTCGCCGCCGAGCTCCTCTGCCAACGCGCGCAGGCGATCGGCGCGACGCGCGAGCAGGATGCAGAGATCGCCGCGAGCGGCGAGCAGGCGGGCGATCTCGGCGCCGATGCCCGAGGAGGCGCCCGTGACGACCGCGACCCGGCCCACGGCGGAGAGGCTATCTCTAGGATCGCGGGCTATGGCCGGACCCTTCGAGGGCAAGCGTGGACTCGTGCTCGGCGTCGCCAACAAACGGTCGATCGCCTGGGCGATCGCTCGGGAGCTCGCGGCGGGCGGCGCGAGGCTCGCCTTCACGTATCAGGGAGAGCGGATCGGGCCGACCGTGCGCGAGCTGGCCGGCTCGGTCGATGCTCGTCTCGTGACGGAATGCGACGTTCGCTCCGACGAGGACGTGGCGCGAGTCTTCGGCGAAGTGGGGGACACGTTCGGTGGTCAGCTCGACCTGCTCGTTCACTCCGTGGCTTTTGCGGCCGCGGAAGATCTGGAGGGCCGCTTCACCGACACGCCCCGCGACCGCTTCTGGCTCGCGGTCGACGTCAGCGCCTACTCCCTCGTGGCCTGTGCGCGCGCGGCCGAGCCGCTGATGGAGGAGGCGGGCGGCGGGTCGGTTCTGACGATGACGTACCTCGGAGGTGAGCGGGCGGTGCCGCACTACAACGTCATGGGCGTGGCGAAAGCGACGCTCGACGCCTGCGTCCGGTATCTCGCCTGGGATCTCGGCCAGAAGAACATCCGCGTGAACGCGATCTCCGCCGGACCGGTGCGCACGCTCGCGGCCCGTTCGATCGCCGGCTTCACGACGATGGAGGACATCGTCGAGGAGCGCTCCCCGCTCCATCGCCACGTGAGCGCGGACGATGTCGGCTCGGCCGGCGCGTTCCTCCTCGGCGACGGGGCGGGCAACATCACGGGTACGACGCTGTACGTGGACAGCGGCTACCACGCGATGGGTATGTAGAGGCTCGCGACGCACGTTGGCGGTGCTCCAAGCCCTGTGTTCATGCGGATTTGGGGCGTTCAGCAGCGGCCTGGTTACTCATTCCTCTTGCGGCCTCCGAAGCTCGCCGAGCGACCTTGAGCCGTGGTCTGGTCGACAATGACGGGGATGGAGGGAGGTTCTGCGCTCACTCAGGGCCGTGAGGCCTACGCGAAACGGGCGTGGCTCGAGGCGTACGAGTCGCTGAGTGCCGCGGAGCGGCACGCGGCGCTCGAAGCGCCTGACGCCGAGCTTCTCGCGACTTGCGTCTTCATGCTCGGTCGCGACGAGGAGTCGGTCGCCTGGCTCGAGCGCGCCCATCAGCAGCACCTCGCGAGCGGAGACAGCCTCCGCGCCGTCCACTGCGCTGTGTGGATTGGCTTGAACCTCGCGTCCCGCGGCCAGATCGGCCCGGCGACGGGCTGGCTGGGCCGTGCACAGCGGCTCCTCGAAAACGAAGGCGAGTGTGCCGAGCGCGGCTACCTACTCCTGCCCGCGATGTTCCAGCACGAGGCGGCTGGAGACTTCGCCTCGGCCGCCGAAGCCGCAGGCGATGCTGTTCGCATCGGCGAGCGCTTCGGCGACCGAGATCTCTTCGCGCTCGCGATCCATGGGCAGGGCTACATGCTGATGAAGGACGGACGCGTGCGGGAAGGTCTCGCCCTGCTCGATGAGGCGATGGTGGCCATCACCGCCGAGGAGCTCTCGCCAGTCGTCACGGGGATCGTGTACTGCGGAGTCATCCTCGCGTGCCAAGAGGTGTACGAGGTACGCCGCGCGCGCGAGTGGACGAGTGCGCTCTCGGACTGGTGGGCCTTGCAGCCGGAGATGGTCGCGTTTACCGGTCGTTGTCTCGTGCACCGAGCGGAGATCCTCCAGCTGGACGGCTCGTGGCCTGATGCGTTGGCTGAAGCGCGTCGAGCCGGGAACCGCTTCGTCGAGGCGAGGAATCCTGCGGCCGGCCTCGCCCGGTATCGCCAGGGCGAGCTCCTCCGGCTCCAGGGCGAGTTCGCCGCCGCGGAGAGGGCCTACAAGGAGGCCAGCGGGTTCGGTTGGGAGCCGCAGCCCGGACTTGCCCAGCTGCGCCTTGCCCAGGGACGCACGGAGGCGGCGGCTGCGGCGATCCGCTTGGCGGAGGCGGCGACCTCTCTGCCGCTCGAGCGGGCGCGCCTACTCCCGGCCTTCATCGAGATCATGCTCGCGGTGGGCGAAACGGAGGCCGCGCGCGGCGCGTGCATCGAGCTCGAGGAGCTCGCGCAAGGGTTCGACAGCGCGATGTTGGCGGCGCTGGCTGCCCATGCGCAGGGCGCGGTCCACTTCGCGGAGGGCGATGCGCAGGCGGCCGTGGTCGCACTGCGGAGTGCGCGTGAGACCTGGCATTCGCTGGAGGCGCCGTACGAGATCGCGCGGACGCGCGTGCTGGTCGGCGAGGCCTGCCGCGCGCTGGGCGACGAAGAGGCCGCGGCGTTGGAGCTCGAGGCGGCGCGCGACCTCTTCGAGCGCCTGGGTGCGAAGACGGATCTCGCGCGACTGGGTGCGCGCGCGGGCGAGACGCATGGCCTCTCGCGGCGGGAGCTCGAGGTCCTGCGACTCGTCGCCTCGGGGAAGAGCAACCGCGAGATCGCTTCGGCGCTCGTGATCAGCGAGCACACGGTCGCGCGGCACGTTCAGAACATCTTCGCGAAGCTGGGGCTCTCCTCCCGTGCCGGGGCGACTGCGTTCGCCTTCGAGCACGATCTCGTCTGAGCGACCTCGTGGTCAGAAATGACCATGATCGCTCGGACACAGGTTGGTGGATCCGGGCGATGCGGCGCAGTTGCTCCCGTTCTACCCTCGGGACACAGCGACGAGGAGGACGAGATGGCACCTCAGGCAGAGAGATTCGAGACCGTGATCGTCGGCGGAGGTCAGGCCGGGCTTGCGACGGGATATCACCTGGCCAATCAAGGCCGCTCCTTCGTGATCCTGGACGCAAACGAGCGGATCGGGGACCCCTGGCGCCAGCGCTGGGATTCGCTGAGGCTGTATTCACCCGCGAAGTACGACGGGCTCCCGGGCATGCGCTTCCCCGCACGACGAGCCTTCTTCCCCACGGCGCGCGAGATGGGCGACTACCTCGAGGCGTACGCGGCGCACTTCGAGCTTCCCATCCGAACGAGCACGGCGGCGGACGCCCTAAGGAAGGAGGGTGACCGTTACGTCGTCACAGCGGGAGCCCAGACCTTCGAGGCGGACAACGCCGTCGTGGCGTCCGGCGTGATGCAGAAGCCGGTCGCGCCGAGCTTCGCGCCAAAGCTCGACCCGCAGATCAGGCAGCTGCATTCGAGCGACTATCGCAACCTTTCGCAGCTTCAGGAGGGCAGCGTTCTCGTGGTCGGCGCGAGCCACTCGGGAGCCGATATCGCCTACGAGGCAGCTGTCGATCACGACACCATCCTGTCGGGACCGGACACAGGTCAGATCCCGGCATCGGTCGAGACGAGGCGAGGACGCGTCGGCTTTCGCGTCCTGTTCTTCCTCGGCTCGCACATCCTCACAATGGACACGCCGCTCGGCCGCAAGATGCGGCCGCATATCCGGCACGGCGGCGCGCCGCTTCTGCGCTACCGAAGGAAGGATCTGGTCGGCGCCGGGGTCGAGCGCGTCCATGCGCGGATGGTCGGAGTCCAAGACGGTCTGCCCGTGCTCGACGACGGTCGCGTCCTCGACGTCCAGAACGTGATCTGGTGCACTGGGTTTCGGCGGGACTTCTCGTGGATCCAGGTCCCGTACGAGGTCGGCGAGGACGGCTACCCGGTCCAGTACCGCGGCGTGGTCGCGTCCTGTCCCGGGCTCTACTTCGTTGGACTGCTCTTCCTGCACTCGTTCACGTCGATGCTCATCGCCGGGATGGGCAAGGATGCTGAGCGGGTCGCAAAACACATCGCGGCCCGGCCCGCCAGAGCCAAGGTGCCTGCCAGTCCGGTCGCTCCGATCGCCGAGCAGGTCGCCTCGTGACGAAGCCGACGGCGAAGGCGGAGGTCCCCCACAACTCCGGCGCGACCTCGATCCTCGTCTGGAACGGCCTGGTGACGAGGATGCGACTAATCGGAGACGAGAAGCGCAGTAGGGCGCACGTCGACGTCGACAGTTCACTCGAGCAAGGGGAGAGGCAGAGGCACGAGGAACCTGGAAGACGCTCGGATACTCATTCCGCATGTGGTAGCCGCGTCGTGCTGCCCGCTGGACAGCCCTTCACGACTACTTGATGGCGTCCTGTTGCGGGGGCGCGTGACGTCGCGGCGATGACAGGCAGGCGGGTCGAGCAATCGCGTGGGGACCGAGCCTAAGGACGGCGGGCGAGGTTGCGCTGGTGGGCGTCTCCGGTCACGATCTCACGAGGAACATGTCATTCGAGATCGTCGGCAGGGAGGAAGACCGCGCCACGGTCGAGGCTTTCGTCGGCCGGGACGAGCGTGGGGCTTCCGCGCTCGTGCTGGAGGGTGAGGCTGGGATCGGCAAGTCGACGCTCTGGCTCGCGGGCGTTCAGGTCGCGCGCTCGCGTGGGCTCCGCGTCCTTCTGTCGCGACCTGCGGAGGCCGAGCGCGGCCTGGCTCACGCGGGGCTGGGCGACCTTCTCGAGGATGCCCTCGCGGACGTGGCCCCTTTGATCTCCACGCCGAGGCGACGTGCGCTCGAGATCGCGCTCTTGCGTGAGGACGCCACAGACGATCCTGTTGATCACCGCGCGCTCTGCGTCGCGACACGCGACGTGCTGCACTTGCTCAGCGAGCGGGCGCGGATTCTGCTTGCGGTCGACGACGTTCAATGGCTCGACCCGTCCTCGTCGAGCGCGCTCGCGTTTGCGCTGCGAAGACTCGCTGCGAGCCCGGTTCTCGTGCTGCTCGCGCGGCGGCTTGCCGCTGGCGCCGAGCCGGCCCGGCTGGAGCAAGCGCTGGAGGCGGGGCGCATCGAGCGGCTGCCGGTTGGGCCGCTCAGCGTCGGCGCGCTCCATCGGCTGCTTCGCGACCGTTTCGGGAGGTCGTTCGCCCGCCAGACGCTGCTCCGCATCCACGAGCGGTCCGGCGGTAACCCGTTCTTCGCGTTGGAGCTGGCACGCGTTCTCGACGTGGACATCGACCCGCTCGAGCCGCTTCCGGTTCCGGAGGGGCTGGACGAGCTCGTCCGCGCGAGGCTCGCCGCACTTCCCGCGGTGACACGCGACGCGCTCGCGCTCGCCTCGGCGCTGGGGACGCCCTCCGAATCGCTCCTGGAGCGCGCAGGTGTTGGGGCCGACACGCTCGCGCCGGCAGTAGCCGCGCACGTGATCGAGCGCGAGAACGGCACGATTCGGTTCACGCACCCGCTGCTGTCCTCTGTTCTCTACCTCGACTTGGGCGACGAGCGACGAAGCGTTCACGGACGAATTGCGCGGATCGTCGAGGACCCGCTCCTCCGCGCGCGCCACCTCGCGCTCTCGAGCGACGCTCCTGACGCCCCCGCCGCCGCCGTGCTCGAGAATGCCGCGGCGCTCGCGGCCGAGCGCGGCGCGGCGGCCGCCGCTGCGGAGCTCGCCGAGCAGGCGGTTCGGCTGACGCCGCCGGACGAGCGCGACGATCGCCGTCGTCGCGCACTGGCTGCAGCTCGTGCGCAGCGCGCGGCTGGGGAATGGACGCGCGCCCGGACGATCGCAACCGACCTATTGGCGGAACGCGATATCGGCCCGCTGCGGGCCGATGCTCTCCTGCTCCTCGCCGAGCTCGAGGGCCTCGACCAGGCCGTCGTGCTGCTCGAGGAGGCCCTGCGCGAGGCGACGTCTCGGCCGGCTCTGCAGGCCCTCATCCAGTGCCGTCTCGCATGGGCAGTCCGCTTCAAGGAGGGGTTCGTGGCGGCGCTGGAGCACGCCGGCGTTGCGCTTGCGATCGCCGACGATCTCGCCGACGACGCGCTCCGCATCGAGGCGCTCGCCAGTCTCACGTCTCTCGGTTGTGCCGTTGGCGACTCTGAGGCGCCGGCGCACGCCGCACGAGCACATGACCTCGCCTCCGCCGTCGGCGACGCGCGGCTGCTGTACACGGCGAACGACGCAATCGCGACCGTGCTCGACGCGCGCAGGAGCGTGGAAGAGGCGCGTGCGCTCATGGAGCGCGAGTACGAGGAATGGCGTGAACGCGACGAGCTGTTGGCCGCGGACGCGCTCATTGCGCTCGCTTATGTCGAGCTGTGGGGCGGCCGGTGGGCGCTCGCGGCCGAATACGCAGATCGCGGATACGAGCTCGCCGCGCAATACGGGCTAGAGGTGCCGTGGATCCATCTGCCGATCGCAGTGATCGCCGCCCATCGTGGCCAGCTCGAGATCGCCCGCGCACACTCGGAGCGAGCCCTGCAGCTCGGGGAGGAACAGTTCGGGCGGCACACGCCCGTGCATCTGGCAGCGCTCGGGCTCGTCGCACTTCAGAGTGGCGACCCGCACGAGGCACTCGACTGGTTCGGCAAGTCGGAGGCGACGACTACCAGGCTCGGCTGGGGCGAGGCAGGCAAACGGTGGTGGGTGCCCGACCATGTCGAAGCGCTGCTCGCGCTCGATCGGCCTGACGACGCCGAGCGGATCATCGACGCGTGGGAGGGGGATGCGCGACGACTCGGCCGCGGCTGGGTGCTTGCGCACGTCACGCGCTGTCGCGGGCTCGTGGCAGCCGCCCGAGGAGACGTGTCCGAGGCGGCGTCGCTGCTCGAGAACGCAGTCACGCAGCACGAGACGGTCCGCGATGCTTTCGGGCGGGCCCGGGCGCTGCTCGCGCTCGGCGTGGTCCGCAGGCGCGAGCGGCAGAAGCGCGCCGCCCGCGACGCGATCGCCACGGCCCTCGGCGAGTTCGAGCGGCTCGGTGCGGCGACCTGGATCGAGACGGCACGCGCCGAGCTCGGCCGGATCGGCGGGCGAACTCGGATCGAAGGTCTGACACCCGCCGAGCGACGAGTCGCCCTGCTCGTCGCCGAGGGTCGCACGAACCGCGAGGTTGCTGCCGCGCTCTCTCTCGGGCAACGCACGGTGGAGACGCACCTGACCCACGTCTATGCCAAGCTCGGCGTGCGCTCGCGGGCCGAGCTCGCGCGGACGTATCGGCCCGACGAGCAAAGTTCAGGGGGATTCGCGATTTCAAGCTGAGCGCGCTCGCCTACGGTCGAGCGCATGCCGAGCTACCTCGTCGAGACGTTCCTTGCCCGCGGCGCCGCGGGCGAGCGTCTAGCGCGTGAGCGACGGGCGCGCTCGGCCGCCGAGGCGATGACGCGCGAGGGAACGCGCGTCGGCTTCGACGGATCCATCCACGTTCCCGAGGACGAGATCTGCTTCTTCACGTTCGCGGCCCCGTCGAGCCGGGAGGCCGCTCTGGTCGCCCAGCGGGCTGGGCTCGAGCCGCTCCGTGTCGTCCAGGCGATCCCGTCACGAAAGGAGTAGCGATTGAAATCGAGATTGACCGCACCGGCAACAGCGACCGCCATTGCGTCGCACACGCGGAACTGAAAGGAGCAAGAAATGCGCAAGACAATCCTCACGACGTTTGCGCTCGCGATCGCAGCAGCGATCCTCGCTAGTCTCGCGAGCGCCCGCCCGGCCCCTACCTTCAACTCGCAATCGGGAGTATTCGTCCGCACGCCGGCTGTGGCGGGCGCGGACATCGTGACCGAGTGGAACCGCACGATGATCGCCGGGCTCGAGGCGGCGAACCCGCCGCCGCCGATTGCCAGCCGGATGGGCGCGATCGTTCAGACCTCGGTCTTCGACGCCGTCAACGGGATCAAGCGGCGCTACACGTCCGTCCACGTCGGCCCGGCGGCACCGCGCGGTGCGTCGCGTGCCGCTGCGGCTGCAAGCGCGGCCTACACGGCGCTCGTTGCGCTGATGCCGGCGCAGAAGCCGATCTTCGACCAGCAGCTGCAGGCGACGCTGGCGCAGATCTCCGACGATCCCTCCGACCCGGGCCAATCGGTCGCGCGAGGTCTCGACTGGGGTAAGACCGTTGCGAACGACATTCTCGCCTGGCGGGCGAACGACGGGATCAATGCCGTGCTGCCGCCGTACGTCCCAGGGACTGCCCCCGGCGACTACCAGCCGACGCCGCCGCTCTTCGGGCCGCCACTGTTCCGACAGTTCGCGAACATGACTCCCTTCGCGCTGACGTCCCCATCGCAGTTCCTGCCCGCCGGGCCGCCGCCGCTCTCGAGCGCACGCTATGCGCAAGACCTGAGTGAGGTGGAGACGCTCGGCAGCGCAACGAGCACCGTCCGCACGGCCGAGCAGACGCAGACCGCGGTCTTCTGGCAGGTCGACACTCCCTCTGCGATCTGGAACCGCGTCGCCGACGACCTCGCCGACACGAACGGAACGACGCTGACGCAGAACGCGCGTCTGCTTGCCTTGATGAACATCGCGCTGGCCGACGCGACGATCGGCATCTGGAACGCGAAGAACCACTTCGACGCGTGGCGGCCGGTAACGGCGATCCGTGCCCTCCTCGACCCGACCTGGACGCCGTTGCTCGCGACGCCGGCATTCCAGGAGTATCCCTCCGCCCACTCAGGCGTCAGCGCTGCCGCGACGACGGTGCTCGCCTCCTTCTACGGAAACCACACCCCGTTCACAGTCACCTCAAACGGGCTGCCCGGCGTCGAGCGCGACTTCAAGTCGTTTTCCTCGGCCGTCCTCCAGATCGAGGATGCCCGCATCTACGCCGGCTTCCACTTCCGCTTCTCCGTCGTGGACGGCGCCACACTCGGCGCGTCCGTCGGTGACTATGTGCTCAGCCACACCGCGCTTCCCGTACACGGAAAGAAGGTCGGCCAGCGGAGCGGCTAACGGATTACCTCCAGCCGCTCGGCTGACGCACGGCTCACTCGCACAGGAGGCGGCCCGAGAAGGCCGTCTCTTGTGCGCCACGTCGTGGGACACCGCATCTCCACGCCACGCGATGGGCATGTAGAGACTATTTCTTGGCCTTCTTGGCCTGCCGCTTCTCTTTCAGCGTCTTCTGAGCCGGCTTCTTTTCCATGCTCTTCTTCGTGTTCTTGTCCTTGGTCGCCATCTTCTGACCTCCTTGTGGGTGCCGGGTGAGACTGTCAGCCGTTTCGCTTCATGTACGTCGCGGCTCTGCCGGACGCATCGTGGCGACTCCATCTTCGTCGACTTCGACCACGTAGCGTCCAGGGTCTGCGCCACTCGTGAAGCGTCGAAGGCCCTTCGGGCGCCTGAAGATGACCGCATGGGTCTCCGTGCGGGTCTCTATCACGTAACCCTCGTCGACCTTCTGCTCGAGGAACGCGTCGAGGCCGACCCTCCGCGTGCCTTCCGGATCGATCTCACTCACGGGCGCGAGTATCGCAAGTCCGGCCGTCTGCCGAACGAGGCGGTCCACTTTCGAACCGGTCGAAGCACAGCCGCCGAAGCTACCCTCGCCGGTTGATGTCGCCGCGGCTTCCTGCCGGCAGGACCCTGCGTGTCGCGATCCTCGCGCCGATCTCCTGGCGTGTTCCCCCGCGCAGATACGGGCCGTGGGAGCAGTTCTGCTCGTTGCTGACCGAGGGGCTGGTCAGACGAGGGGTCGACGTCACGTTGTTCGCCACCGCCGACTCCGTCACGACCGCACGTCTGGTCGGGACGGCGCCGACCGGCTATTCCGAGGATCCGGCATTGGATGCGAAGGTCTGGGAGGGGCTGCACATCTCGGCGGTGTTCGAGCACGCGGGCGAGTTCGACGTGATCCACAACAGTTTCGACTTCCTGCCGCTGACGTACAGCCGCCTGGTCGACACGCCGGTTGTGACGACGATCCACGGGTTCTCCTCGGAACAGATCGTTCCCGTCTTCGAGAAGTACAACCGGGGCGGCTACTACGTCGCGATCAGCGATGCGGACCGGCACGAGCGCCTCGACTACGTCGCCACGATCCACCACGGCATCGACCTGAACGAATTCGAGCTCGAGGAAGAGCCGGGCGACTACCTCCTGTTCTTCGGGCGGATCCATCCGGACAAGGGGACGGTGGAGGCGATCGATGTCGCCGATCGTGCCGGCCTGCCGCTCACGATCGCCGGGATCATCCAGGACCGCGGCTACTTCGAGCAGTTCGTGGAGCCGCGCCTCGACGGGGAGCGCGTGACCTATATCGGCCCGGTCGGACCCGATCGTCGCGGAGGCCTGCTCGGCGGCGCGAGAGCGCTGTTGCATCTCGTCAACTTCGACGAGCCGTTCGGCTTCAGCGTCGTCGAGGCGATGGCTTGTGGCACGCCGGTCATTGCGAGACGACGCGGCTCGATGGCGGAGATCATCCGGCACGGCGAAAACGGTTTCCTCGTCGATACCGGGGAGGAGGCCGTCGCCGCCGTCCCCGCCGTGAGCGCCCTCGACCGGGCAGCTGTGCGGGCCGCGGTGGCAGGGCGCTTCGACGTCGAGCGGATGGTGGACGACTACCTCGCCCTCTATCAGCGCGTCGTCGAGCTCCACCGCGACGCAAGGAACAGCAAGGAAGCCGTCCGCTGAGTCCGAGATCGGAGGGGGAGCTGTTCCGGGTCGGCGTCAACTACTGGCCGGCGCGTACCGCGATGGGCTGGTGGTCGAGATTCGATCTGGCGGAGGTCGAAGCCGACTTTGCGCGGATCGCCGCCTGCGGTCTCGACTCTGTGCGGGTGTTTCTCACGCTGGGAAGACTTCCAGCCGGCTCCAGACCGGGTCGACCGCCGGATGATCGAGCGGCTTGTCCGCGGTTGCGGATCTCGCCGGTGGGCTTGGGCTCGCGCTCATCCCCACCCTTTTCACCGGTCACATGAGCGGAGTGAACTGGATTCCGGCCTGGGCGCTCGGAGGCTCGGCCGGCGACCGTCGCTTCCGGGTCGTGTCCGGCGGTAGGGTCGTCCACACCGGGCTTCGCAACTGGTACACCGACTCCGCAGTCGCAGATGCCCAGGTCCTTCTTGCCGCCGAGGCTGCAGCAGCTCTCGCCGGACACAAGGCGGTCTGGGCGTGGGACCTCGGCAACGAGAACTCGAACTGTGTCGTCCCGCCGACCCGGTCAGCGGCCCGCGCCTGGCTCGCGCGCCTCAGCTCGGCGATCCGCAGTGCCGACGAGACGGCACTCGTCACGCTCGGGTTGCACATGGAAGACCTCGAAGAGGACCGCCGGCTCGGGCCGCCGGAAGCCGCCGAAGCGTGCGATCTCCTCTCGATGCACGGTTACCCGATCTACGCTCGCTGGGCCGACGGTCCGACCGACCACCAACTGCTCCCGTTCCTTGCCCGGGTGACGCACTGGCTCGGGGAAGGCCGCGACCTCGTCTTCAGCGAGTTCGGCCTTCCGTCGCTGCTCGTCGAGGAGGACGAGGCGGCCGCATATACAGCGAGGGCGCTGGAGGCGCTTCGTCGCGCCGGCTGCCTGGGCGCATTGCTCTGGTGCTACTCCGACTACGACCCAGCCCTGGGCGAGAGCCCTCCCTTCGATCTCGCTCCCCACGAGCTGAGTTTCGGACTCTGGCGAGCCGACGGCTCACCGAAACCGGCGGTCGCCGCCGTCGCGGCGTTCGTCGGGGCCGCACGGTGCGCCGCCGGATACGCGGATGCGTGGCTCGACATCGACCGGGAGGAGTTCCGTCGCGACCCGCGTTCCCAGTTGCCCCGCCTCTACCGTCGGTATCGGGAGCAGTCGCAACGCGCAGACGGGCTCCCCGGCATGACCGACTGACCTCTGCGATCGTCTACGTCTCGCCCGGCGCGGCGAGGACGGCTTCGATCAGGTCGCGCAATCGTGCGGTGGCGAGACAGATGGAGCTGTCGGCGGCACCGTAGTAGAGGCGGATCTCGTCGCTCGCCTCGTCGTGGAGAAGGCCGCAGGGGAAGACGACGTTGGGAACGTCGCCCGTTCGCTCGTAGTCCGCGAGGGGGGCGAGGATCCAGGCGGGGAGGCGGTGGAGGACGCGGGTCGGCTCGTCGAGGTCGAGCAGCACCAGACCGACGCGGTACATGTCTCCGGCCACGGTGTCCTTGACGCCGTGGTAGAGGAGGAGCCAGCCGTGCTCGGTGCGGAGCGGCGGCGGACCGATGCCGATCCGCAGCGAGTCCCACCAGGCGCCGTCGCGAGGTTGAAGCACCTGCTCGGGGGCGCTCCAGCTGACGAGGTCGTCCGAGCGGGAGAGGACGATCTCGCCGCGACCGCCGCCGAACTCGGTCTTAGGTCGATGGAGCAGCACCCAGCGGCCGTCGATCCGGTGAGGTAGGAGCGCGGCGTTCTTGTCCTCCGGCTGCCTGACCACGCCGTGGCGCTCGACGGTGTCGAAGTCCTCCGTCGTAGCAAGGAAGACAGCCGGCCCGGCAGGGCCGTAGATCGTGCAGGTGATCGCCCAGTGCCCGGGCTGCTCGAGCCAGACGACCCGTGGGTCCTCGAATCCCCATTGCTCGCTTTCGATTCCGTCGGCGGGGGCGAGCAGCGGCTCGGGCGCGACAGCCCATCCGTCGACCCCGTTCGCGGAGCGGGCGACGGTGAGGTGTGAGATCCCTCGGCGATCTTCGACGCGCGCGAGCAAGACGGTCTCGCCGTTGCAGGCGGCGGCCGCCGGGTTGAAGACCGCGTTCACGGGATAGGGCCAGTCGGCGGCGGTCAGGATCGGGTTGGCAGGGTGGCGCTCGAAGAGCTCGAGATCGCTCATGCGGCGACCGGTTCGAGCGTCGGCTCGCGGCTGGTCGCCCGGACGCCGGCGGCGTCGAGGAGCAGCGCGGCGTGGTGGAAGGCGAGCGTCGACTCGGCGCCTTCGTTGTCGTTCAGTGCCTCGAGGCCGAGCCCGTCGCTGCAGCCGCCGGTCGCGAAGTCGTAGAGCGGCTTCTCCAGGCGGTTGCGGCCCAGGAACCACTCGAAGGCTCGAATCGCTCGGACTCCGTGCTCGGCCTCGTGAGTGACAGCGAAGGCATTCAGCTCTGCTTCGACGAACGCCGCGGCGTCGAGCGGCTGCTCGTCGCCGGCGCCCGGCGCCGGCTCGCCTCGGCGGCGGCCGCGGTGACCCGGAAGCCGTAATTCGTTCTCGCTCAGTCCGCACTGATTGCCGAGCCAGCGCAGCGACTCGAGTCCGAGCTCGGCGAGCTCCGGCCGGCCGAGCGCGCTGGCGCCGGTGAGGAGTGCCTGCGACAGCCGCGCATTGTCGTAGCTGAGCTCGTCCTCGAACCAGGACCAATCCTCGGAGCAGGTCCGCTCGTAGGCGTCAGCGAGTTGCCCGACGAGCCTTTCGAGCCGCTGGCGCGCTGCCGGATCGAGCCGGTCGGCGTCGAGGCGTGAAAGGCCGAGCACTGCATAGGCCGCCGTTCGCAGGGAAACGTCGTCGCCGAGCGTGCCGACGAGCCGGTCGAGAAGGTCGCGCGCCGGCCGCACGACGGAGGGGATCCACGCCGTGGCGAGGATGTCTCCGAGTGCCCAGATCGAGCGTCCGACGTGGTCGCCGAGGTGCGGCTCGTCGAGCCAGCGACGGTCGTACCCCATGAAGTTGTGCATCCCGCCCTCGTCAGCGGCCGCTTGCAGGAACGCGAGAGCGCGGTAGAGATTCGACGTCCAGACCTGCTCGTCACCGCGCTCCGCGAGTGCGAGCGAGACGACTGCCAGCCGGGCGACGTCGTCGACGCAGTAGCCGCTGCTGCGATTGGGAATGATTCCGTGCGCGTGCTGCACGATGCCGACATCGTCGGCGAGTGTGAGCAGATGATCGGTGCGCAAGCTCGTCAGGTGCAGGTCGGCGACGCCGGCGGGCCGTCGCCGCGGCGCAAGCTCGCGGGCTTCGTGCAAGACGCGCGCGGTGGCCTCTGCGACGGCCGGCCAGGCAAGCGTCGAACCAATCCGCTGAGCCTCGGTGCGCGCCGCCAGCAGCGCGTCGGGCCGCTCGACGTAGCTGCAGACCGCGTCGGCGAGCGCATCCGGGTCGCGGAACGGCACGAGAAGCCCGGCCCCCGAGGCGAGCATGTCCTGTGCGTACCAATAGGGGGTGGAGACGACGGCGCAGCCGGCGGCGATTGCGAATGTGAGTGCACCGGAGGCGATCTGCTCCCGGTTTCCGTAGGGCGTCAGGAAGACGTCGGTTGCAGCGAGCAGGTCGGCCAGCTCGTCGATCGTCAGGAACCGATCGTCGAACTCGACATGGTCGCCGAGCTCGAGCTCGAGCACGCGGCGCTCGAGCATCAGGCGGTACCGCTCTCCCTCCCTGCGCGAGACGTCCGGATGGGTGCGCCCGGCGATCGTGTAGACGATCTCCGGGTGACGTTCGACCATCGCCGGGAGCGCTTCGAGCACCGTCTCCAGTCCCTTGCCCGGCGAGATCAGGCCGAACGTCGAGAGCCGGAAAGGATCGTTCTCGGCAGGGGATGTGGACCGTGGTGGCCGAATCCGACCTGCGGCGGCCCGCGCGGCGATGCGCGCCGGCGCTCCGTGCGGCACGACGCGCACTTTCTCCTCGGAGCATGCGCCCGACTCGACCAGCAGCCGCAGCGCCGTGTCCGTCATCACGATCACGAGCTCCGCCTCGGCGCACAGTGCCGTCAACGTTTCCTGCTGGTGGGGCGTGGGCTCCGACAGCACCGTGTGCAGGGTCACCACCAGCGGCTGCGCCAGTTCCTGCGCAAGCGACAGCACATACTCCCCGTCACGGCCGCCGAAGATCCCGAACTCGTGCTGAAGCAACACGACGTCGACATCGCGCCGTCCCAGCATCCGAGCGGTCCGCACATAGTCGCCGCGCACGCCCTGCACGATCGTCGCGAGCAGGCCCCGCCGCTGTGGGCTCGACGGCTCGTGCACGACCGCGACGAGATCTGCGCGCGTCACCGTCGCCGTGCCGGTCAATGTCGCTCGCAGGTCGGCCGAGAAGGCACCGATCCCGCAGGCACGCGGCGGGTAGGTGGAAACAATCGCCGTCCGCATGCGCTAGCGGGGCCGCCGTGTTCGCGCCGGCACGGTGAGCGCCTGCATTCGCTGGGGCGACTGCAGACCGTCGCGTGCCGCCGTCGGTTTGCGGAATCTCTCGCTGGTTGCAGTGCGCAGCCGGTCGAGTACCCGCTTCAGGGTCTTTCTCATGAGGTCGCTCCTTTTCGTGACTCGCTTTCGGATCTGTACGCCTCATACGCTTCGAGGGCCTCGAGATCGTGGCGGCGTCGCGTCGGAAAGGAGCGCGTCAGGAACTCAGACCAGCTGAGCCCTGCTGGCGCGCGCCTGCCGCGATCCGTCTCGACACCAGGGTCGTCGTCGGTCCGATGGCCTCCCTCGTCTTCCCAGCGTTGAAGCGGCGCATAGTCGGTGCGGGCTTCGGCGGACGGGTGGACGTTCGTGCGGAACACGGCCTAGCGCGTCCCGCCGGCGATATTTCGGGTGACGGGCGGGATCGGTGCCTTGCCGTTCGTCTCTGCGCTGAACTGCTCTTGGAAGCGCTCGAGGGCGTGTGAGAACTCGCTTGGGATCAGCCACACCGTGTTCGAGTCGCCCTGGGCGATCTGGGGCAGCATCTGCAAGTACTGGTAGGCGAGCAGCTTGGGGTCTGCGTCGCCGGCGTGGATCGCGCCGAAGACGGTCTCGATCGCCTTTGCCTGTCCTTCGGCGCGGACGATCTGTGATTGCCGGTCGCCTTCCGCCCGCAGGATCGCGCTCTGTTTGGCGCCCTCTGCCTCGAGGATCTGGGACTGCCTGACGCCTTCGGCGTTGAGGACGGTGGCGCGCTTCTCGCGGTCGGCGCGCATCTGCTTCTCCATCGACTCCTGGATCGAGGCGGGCGGGTCGATCGCCTTCAGCTCGACGCGGTTGACCCGGATGCCCCACTTGCCGGTCGCATCGTCGAGGACGCTGCGTAGCTGGGTGTTGATGTGGTCGCGCGAGGTGAGTGTCCTCTCCAGTGCGATGCCGCCGATCACATTCCGCAAGGTCGTGACGGTCAGCTGCTCGATCGCCTGGATGTAGTTGGCGATCTCGTACGTTGCCGCCTTGGCGTCGGTGACCTGGAAGTAGATAACGGTGTCGATGTTGACCACGAGGTTGTCCTCGGTGATCACCGGCTGGGGCGGGAACGAGACGACTTGTTCGCGCAGGTCCATGAGCGGCCGGAGCCGATCGACGAAGGGCACGACGAGCGCGAGACCGGGCGAGAGCGTCCGCTGGTAGCGGCCGAGTCGCTCGACTACGCCGGCGCGGGCCTGCGGGACGATCCGGACCGTGCGTGCGACCACGACTAGGACAAGCACGGCAATTGCGGCCAAGGCGATCAGAGCGATCATGGGTTTCTCCTGTTCAACGTAGGACCAGCGCCGTGGCGCCCTCGATCTGTGCGACTTCGACTTCCTCTCCGGTTCGCAGCGCCTCGCCATCGAGGAACGGACGCGCCGACCACTCCTCGCCGCCGATCCTCACGCGACCGCCGCGGACGTCGACCTGCTCCAGCACGAGCGCTTTCCTGCCCACGAGAGCAGCCGTGCCGGTGCGGCTGATCACCGGCATCCGGAGGTGGCGTCGCGCGAGCGGACGCAGCACGGCGAGGCAGAGGACGGAGGCAACGATGAACGCGAACAGACCGCCGACAGAACCCGTCGCCGCCGCAACGAGTGCGGCCGCGGAAGCCGCCACCGCGAGGGGGCCGAGGAAGAAGAGCCCGGGCGTGAACACCTCGCCGATAGCGAAAGCCGCAGCGGCGATGGCCCACAGTTCCCACGCGGGGACCCCCACGATCAACCGGCCTCCTTTGCGCTGCGTCGGCCGACACGCTGCGGCGTGAGCGCGGTCATGCAGCCCATTCGTTTCGTGCTCCGAGCGGGGTCGGTGCGAGCATCGTGTAGGAGCGATCGCCGATCGAAAGCCTGGCCGAGTCAGGACCGTCTTCCGCCAGCCACGACTCGACCGCCCCGAGCACCTGGACGAGGCTGCGCGACTCCCACTCCGAACGAACCTGGACTTCGCTGCGCGTCCCGTCGAACGAGACCGAGGAGCGGTCGAAGAGTCCGCCCAGACGGCGCATGAGCCCGTGCACGCGCGTGGCGTCGGGGACGGCAACACGGATCTCCACCATCAGAACCTCCGGGGGTCGAAGCGTCGACTCCGACCAGGACGTTGGGGTCGGCCAGATAGGGCTCCAACCCGCTTTGCTGAGGGTGGACTCTTCGCGGCGCCGGTTTACTCCGCGCTGCGTGCTGCCTGACGGCGCCGATCGCTAGGGCGCCACGGCCTCAAGGGTATCACCGAAGCTCCGCCCGCCCATCGCGGGCCGGGTACGTCGACTAGGTGGCCGGTGCCGCCGGGGTTTGCGCCTGGGGAATCGGTGGCAGCAGCAGTAGATGGCTGTCGACGATCGCCTGGGCGATGTCGACGAGTTTGTGCCCGTTGTGCCGCGAGTGGTCGCGCAGCATCTCGAACGCTTGGTCGGCGTCGACTGCGTGGCGCGCCATCAGGATCCCTTTCGCCTGCTCGATCATCGCCCGACGCCCGAACGCTCCTTGCAGGCTGTGGTACTCGGCGAAGCGTTGCAGTGTGATGTCGATCGCGCTCTGCAACTCCTCCGGGGTTGTGTCGACGATGTATGCAAAGACGCCACGCTTCGCCGCCTCATGGACGTATGCGGGGTCCTTGGCAGACAGCAGCGCGATTACCGGACAGGAGGCCTCGCGGACGATCTCGGTAATCAACTCGAGCGCGTGCTCAGAGTGCAGCCCGAGCCCGACCAGCGCCACATCCGGCCGCTCCCTGGCCGTCACCGCCCCGACCTCCCTGACGTAGATCTCGCGCGCGATAACTTCGTGCCCGAGCCCGGCGACAACCTGGGCCAGCAACTCGAGCCGCTCGCGTTTCTCGTTGGCGATCAGGACACGGAGATTGCGGATCACCTCATCAGCCATCATCCGCGAAATGTAGCGCTACCAGATCGGCGCTAGACTTGCTCTTGCGGCACCTCAAGCAGCGGTGCAGCGAAATCACTCCGCGGGGCCCGAAAGGAACCCGGCCCCGCAAGATCCGCCCTCAACAGCACAGGCGGGAGCCGCTGGCCGACCGTAAACGCCCGGTCGACCTCAGTGTCCACGAGGGAGGATCAACGATGCAAGTCGAATCGCACCACGCTGAGACGGTGCCCGCGGACGCGACCGTCGAGCCTCGCGGCGAGCGCCTACGGAGGCACGGCCGGCGCACCGGCCTCTACACCTGGGCGGTTGGCCTCATTGCGCTCCTCGTCATCCTGATTGCGCTCGTCGTTGCGAATACGCGGCAGGTGAAGCTGAGCTGGGTCGTCGGCACCGGCCACGCGTCGCTGGTCTGGATCGTCCTCGCAGCTGCAGTTCTCGGCTGGCTGCTGGGGATCTTGACAAGCGTGGTCTTCGGGTTCCAAACGCGGCCTCGCCGGCAGTCGTAGTAGGCGGTCCCTTCCGTGGCCGAAAAGTCGACGAGCGATCCGCACTCCGCGACCACCACGGCCAACGGGTCGAACGGCCTCGCGGTCGAGGACTCCGAGCACTTCGACCAGCGGGGCAAGATCGAACTCCTCGCCTTCTTCAAACGACCCGGCTGGTTCTGATCCGGTGACGCCGGATCCTCGCGTCGAGATCGACCGGTCCTCCGGGGCCGTCGCGGCCCCGTTGGCGGTGGTCGCGATCGCTGCTCCGATCGTGCTCGAACGTAGGTACCGGTTGCTCGTCGATGCGCTTGTACGGCTGCATCGCTCACGCCGGAGCCGCTGGTCGCTGGCCGCGGGGTCGGTGGCCACCATGGTCGTGCTGGCGTTCCTTGCCGCGGAGCACTTCGCGACCAGCCCCTGGCCGCTATCGGGCGGTCAGCCCGGCGTCTTGGTGGCTGTGTGCGTGTTGCTCCTTCTCGCTCAGGGCTTCAAGGCGTGGGGATGGGGACGGCTGTTCGCGGCGAACGAGCGGCCTCGGCCGCTTGCGCTTGCGGCCGGCAACGGCGGCGCCGCCCTGACCGGTGTCGTGCTCCCCGGCCGCTTCGACGACGCTATGCGTATAGCCGTCGTTCGCCGTTATCCAGGCTGTCGCGCGGGCGTCCGCGCACTCTGTCTCTCGCTGGTCATGCTCGGCCTGATCGACTCCGTCGCACTCGCGCCGCTTGCCGCGGCAGCAGCCGTACTCGGCGGCGGGATCGGCGTGCGCGCCGGGCTCACGGTCGTCGCCGTCGCGGGCGTTGCTGCCGCAGGCCTTCTTGTCGCCCTGCCTCGCCTTGCCCGAAGCGAGCGCGCCTTGCGCTTCCGGCTCGGCCGCTGGTTGAGTCCGCGCACCACCTCGAGGCGACCCTTGTCGGAGGCGTGGGCGCTCGTGTCGGCCTGCTGGCTCCTCCGCGCGGTCGCCTCCTTCCTCCTGCTGGGGACACTCGGGGTCGGCTTCTCGTTCCCACTGGCGCTGCTCTTCCTCTGTGCCGGCGCGGCAGCGGCAGCTGTGCCGATCGGCCCCGCGGGGACGGCGACGCAAGTCGGCGCCGGCGCCGCGGCCTTGATCGCTTCCGGCGTTGGGGGTTCACAGGCGCTCGCGGTGACGCTCGCCGCCGGCGCGCTCGGCGTCCTCACCGGCGCTGCCATTTTCCTCGCCGCGATTGTCTGGCGCGCCGGCCTCTCCTTGGCGACGAGTCGGATGGGATGAGCCGGTAGCCTCCTGCCGACCGCCGAGATCAGGGGGTGCTCATGATCAGGAGACGAAGAGGGGCGAGGACGCTCGTCGTCGGGCTCGTCATCGCGGCGATCACGGCCGGGAGCGCCGTGGCCGGGACGTCGACGTGGCTGGAGGTTCACGCCCGCCTCAAGCCCGTCGCCGGCAGCAAAGACGGCGGCCGGTTCGACGGCGTCCTCATCAGGAAGGACGGTCGCGTCATCACGCCGGATAGCGACGTCCCGATTCCTGTGGGGAGCCGGTGGCAGCTGGTCTGGAGTCTGAGCCTGCCAAAGCTCGACGACCCGATGACCGCGTCGTTGCGAATCGGCGGCCAGAGGAACTCTGTGGGCGGCACGCGCATGCTCTGCACGCGGTGCTCGGTGAAGGCCAACGGCACGATGACGCTGACGGCGCGCCAGGCGATGCGCATCGCCAAGGAGGACGCCGTCGTCGTGGTTCGGACGCGTTCGGCAAGGCTCCGTGGGTCTGTGAAGGCCTTCGCGCACACCCCGGTTGTCCGGAACGCCGGGCCGGAGCGCTAGCCGCCACTGATCGCGGCGATGACGTCGAGGCGCGAGCGCTCCGCGACCGGCGTGTCCAGCCCGGCGCGCTCGCCGTCGACGTAGGCGTGGATGTGGGAGCGAAGGGCTGGTCCCTCCGCGACGAGCCGGTCGCGCAGCCCGGGCCACTGCACCTCGAGCGACTCGATCGCCGCGAGCACCGTCGCGGCCTCGACCTCGACTCGGCGCGGCAGCCCGGGGAAGAGCGGCGTCAGCGTCCCGGGAAGCCTGACCTCCGCCACGTCAGTCGAGCACCGTCACGTCGACCGAGGAGATTCCCGGCAAGTAGCCGGCGATCTCGCCCCACGTCTCGCCCTCGTCGGTGCTGGCGAACAGCTGGCCGGTGCTCGTGCCGAAGTAGACGCCGGGGATATCGTGCGGGTCGATCGTCATCCCTTGGCGCAGCACGCCGAGGTGCGCGTTCTCCTGCGGCAGTCCCTTCCGCATGTCCTGCCAGCTGGATCCGCCGTCGCGGGTGCGCCAGACGGCAGCCTTGCCGTCGTGCATCGTCCGCCCGTGGCCGCCGTCGACCGGGATGACGTAGAAGGTGTCGCGGTCGTGCGGATGTGCGGCCGCCGCGAAGCCGAAGTCGCCGGGCAGGCCCTCGGTGATCTCGGTCCACGACTGGCCGGCATCGTCGGAACGGTGCATGCCGACGTGGTTCTGCTGGTACATGCGCTGCGGGTCGGCCGAGCGGACGAGCTTGTGGACGCAGAAGCCGACGTCCTCCCAGTCGGCCGGCCAGTCTCGGCGCAGCCCGCGGTTCCGCGGAATCCACGACGAGCCGCCGTCCTCCGTCTCGAACGCGCCGATCCCCTGCACGATGGTGAAGAAGTTGTCGGAGTCGTCGGGCTCGGTCACGAACCCGGAGATGCCGAGGTGACCGGGCGGCTGATTGGCGGGATCGTCCCAGACCTCGCTGCCGTGCTGGCCGGACAGGGTCGACAGCAGCGACCAGGTCTTGCCGTCGTCGCGGCTCTCGAAGATGCCCGGCGCCTCGACGCCGACGAGCAGGCGGTCGCCGGCGCGGGCGAGCGTCGAGACCTTGGAGATCTTGCGCCCGTCGTCGTCGCCATACGAGAGACCCTCGCTCGACTGCTCCCAGGTCTCGCCGAGGTCGTTGCTGCGCCAGACCGAGGAGCCGTGCCACTCGCTCGCGGCGGCGGCGTAGATCTCCCCCCTGGTCGGGTCGTAGATGGCGTGGTAGACGGGCCAGCCCTCGCAGTACGGACCGCGCACCGTCCAGTCGCGGCGGTCGTCGCTCTCGATGAGGAACGCGCCCTTGCGGGTTCCGACGGTCAGCAATGTCTTCGGCATGTGCTCTCCTCGTTCGTCATGTCGCCCTTCGTCTATCAGACCGGCGGGCCGCGCGAAACTCATCGCTCCGCGCGGCCCGGTTGAGCGAGACGGTCAGCCGACGAGCGGCTCGCCCGTCTCGAGCAGGGTCTTCAGGCCGCTGAGGATGAACGTCCAACCGCCGGCGACGTTCTCCGCCGTCTTCGGCGCGCCCTCGAGCTTGTCGTGGACGACCGTGAGCGTCGTGATTCCGCCCTCCTGGGACTCGAGCTCCCAGGTGACGCGGCTCGGCTCCTCGGCCGCCATTTCGGGGTCGTAGGCCGAGATCCACTGATGGACGAGCCGGCGAGGAGGATCCTCCTCCAGCACTTCCTCGTCCCACTGCAGATCGTCTCGGAAGCTCGAGACGCGACGCCCTTCGCGCAGCTCGACGCGGACGCCGTAGAAGTACCGCTGCGTGAACTCCGGCTTCGTGATCGCGTCCCAGACCTGCTCGGGGGTCGCCTTGATCACGATGGAGTACACCTGCGTTGTTTGTGCGGTCATCGTGGTCATGCAGTCTCCTCCTCCAGTTCGTGCTTGAGATCCGCGAGCGCCGCAACGCGGTGCTCCGTGTACTTGTCGATCCACCGGTCGTGGACGAGCCGGATCGGCACCGGGTTCAGGAAGTGGAGCTTCTCCCGGCCCTCCCGGCGGGGGACGACGAGCCCGGCGTCCTCGAGGACGCGCAGGTGCTTCATGACGCCGAAGCGGGTCATCTCGAGCTCGGACTCGAGCTCCGTGAGCGTGCGGCCGTCGCGCTCGAAGAGCCGGTCGAGGAGATGGCGTCGGGTCGGGTCGCCGAGCGCCTTGAAGACCTGGTCGTCGTCCACGCGTCCGATCTTACGTGACCAAAAGGTCACATGTCAATCCGGCCTTACAAGGCGCGGGCGGCCGCGATCAGCTCGTCGACGTCGGGCAGCTCGCTCGGCTCGTAGGCCCACGCGCCGCGGACGACCCCGTCGAGGTCGACGAGGAATGCAGTGCGCGCGGAGACGTCTCGCATCCCGTTGTGCTCGTACTCGACGCCGAAGCCGTGCGTCGCGTCGGCGTTCCAGTCGGAGAGGAGCGGGAAGTCGAGGTCGAGCGCTTGCATCCACGCGACGTGCGTGTACGGCGAGTCGCGCGAGATCGCGAACGGCTCGACCCCGGCGTCCTGCAGCTCCGCTCTCCTGTCACGCAGGAGCTCGAGCTCGTTCGTTCAGGTCGAGGACCAGTCGAACAGGTAGAAGAGGAGCAGCAGCGGGCGGTCGTGGATCAGCTCGCCGATCGATGCACGCTCTCGCGGCGTCGTCCAGACCACCGCCTCGAGCGGCGCTTTGTCTCCGACCTCCAGCACGAGCGCGATCCTACGCGGCCGCGGCCGGTTCCGGCACAGGCGCCACCTCCGTCGCCGCGGCGATCTCTCGCACGACCTCGACGATGTCGCGATTCGTCTTGAAGACATGGAGCTGCCGGTCGGCCCCGTTCCCGCGACGCAGGATCTCCTCGACGCCTGCCAGCTCCTCCTCGGAGCCGAGATCGCGTGCGTGTGGGCGGAGCGTCTTCAGCGTGCGCCGCACGAGCGCCGCAACCGGAAGCCGGTTGCGGCGGCCGGTGTGCAAGTCCATGACTGGCGCCGAGAGCCCGTAGCGCGCGGCGAGCCACTTGTTCTCCGTCGTGAGGATCCGGTGGAAGGACGGGATCTCCTCACCGCGGTCGACGAGCTCGGCGTAGTGCTTGACGAGTGCCTGGCAGTAGGCCGTGATCGCGATCACGTCCTCGAGGCGCGTCACTGCGTCGCAGATCCGGATCTCGATGGTGCCGAGCCGCGGGTGGAGACGGATGTCCCACCAGATGTGCGTGTAGTCCTGGATGCAGCCGGTCTTCTCGAGCTGGTTCACGACCTGCGCGTAGTCGGCGTAGTCGCGGAACCGCGGCGGGGGGCCGGAGCGTGGGAAGGCGGCGAAGACCATGTGGCGCGAGGAGCGGAGCCCCGTCGCCTCGCCCCGCCAGAACGGTGAGCTCGCGGACAGCGCCACGAGCTCGTGGAGGTGGGCGATCAGCGCGTTCACGACCTGGATCGCCTTCTCCGGGTCGTCGACCGCGACGTGCACGTGCATCCCGAAGATCAGCTCGCGTCGCGCGATGTATTGCATCTGGTCGACGAGCGCGCGATAGCGATCCTTGGCCGTGATCCGCTGGGCCTCGAAGAGCGAGAACGGATGTGTGCCGGCCGAGCCGACGCGGAGCCCCTTCTCGCGCGCGACGTCCGTCACGTAGCGGCGGATGCGAAGGAGTTGCTGGTGCACTCCCGCGGGCGTGTGGCAGACCGGCGTAGCCACCTCGAGCACCGACTGCATCAGCTCGGAGTTGATGCGCGGCTCGAGCTCGTGTCCGGCGACCGCGGCGAGCACCGTGTCGATGTGCTGCACGAGGTCGAAGGTCTCGGCGTCGAGGAGCATGTACTCCTCCTCGACTCCGAGCGTGTACGGGTCGCCGGCGCCGAACGCGTGGTCGAGGACGCTGCCGCCGGGCGGGAACTGCGAGCCCTTGCCGGTGATCGACGGTGGGATGAGCGCGCTCATGTCGGCACGATATCCCGCTCGTTTGCAGGAACAAAGCGTCGGGCGAGCAGGAGGACGCTGAGCCTCATTCGGGAAGAAGCGCGTCGGCCTCGATCTCGACCTTCCAGGCCGGATCGAGCAAGTCGGCGACGACGAGCATCGCGGAGGCGGGAGGGTGCTGCCCGAACAGCTCGCCGTGCGCCCGTCCGACCGCCTCCCAATCACCCGCGTCGACGAGGTAGACGCGCGTGCGGACGACGTGCTCGGGCGCGGCGCCGAGCTCGCGCAGCGCGTCGACGATGATCGTCAGGCAGCGCCTCGCCTGCTCGAACGCGTCTTCCGACTCGATGCCGACGGGAGCCGTCCCCGAGACGTAGATGTGACGCCCGTCGCGGACGGCGCGACTGTAGCCCACCGTGTCCGCGAAGGGCGACACCGCAGGGACGGTTGCGCGCTCCACGTTCCTAGTATCAACGTGCTATGGAATCGCTGCGGGCGATCGACGACTGGAACGCGGGGACGGCTGCCGCCGGCGTCGCGCGCGCCGACGGAGTCGTCGCGACTCACGGGCCGAGCGACGCCGAGCTGCCGTGGGCGTCCGTCACGAAGCTCGTCACGGGCCTTGCGATGCTCGTCGCGCTCGAGGAGGGAACCGTCGATCTCGACGAGCCGGCAGGCCCGCCGGGCTCGACGCTTCGTCACCTACTCTCGCACGCCTCCGGCCTGCAGACCGACGGTGAGAAGTCGATCGCGGAGCCGGGCCGACGCCGCATCTACTCGAACACCGGAATCGAGGTCGCCGCCCGCCTGCTCGAGGAGCGAGCGGAGCTGTCGTTCCCCGACTACTTCGCCGAGGCGGTCGCCCGCCCGCTCGGGCTCGCCGGCCGTCTCGCCGGCTCGCCGGCCCACGCCTACCGCGGACCGCTCGACGACCTTCTCGCCCTCGGGCGCGAGCTGTTGCGGCCGAGCCTCGTCGCGGCCGAGACGCTCGCCGAGGCGACGATCCTCCAGTTCCCCGGCCTCGTCGGCGTCCTGCCCGGGTTCGGACGGATGGAGCCGAACGACTGGGGCCTCACGTTCGAGCTGCGCGACGCGAAGTCGCCGCACTGGACCGGCTCCCGGAACTCCGAGCGCACCTTCGGCCACTTCGGCCGCAGCGGCACCTTCCTCTGGGTCGACCCGGACGCGGGCATCGCGTGCGGCGTCCTCACCGACCGCCTGTTCGGCGACTGGGCAAAAGAGGCATGGCCGCCCTTCTCGGATGCGGTGCTGGCCGAGCTCTAGTCGTCGGCGAAGAGCGGCCGGATCAGCTCGTCGAAGGTCGCCCGGTCACAGCTTGCGACGATCGCGGGAGTCATCGCGGACACGGTCGCCGTGCGCGGCACGGACATCGCGGGAGCGACCTCGCCGAAGTAGTCGCCCGGGCGGAGGACACGCAGCGCGCCGCGGCCTCGTTGGCTGACCGCGAGGACTCCGGCGAGGAGGACGTAGAAGCGGTCGTCGAGCTCACCTTCCCGCACGAGCACCGTCCCGGGCGCGACCTCCTCCCGTTCCATGCCGCGCCCGAGCCGGGCGAGCGTCTCGCCCGGCAACCCGGCGAGCAGCGCGACGCGGGCGAGCTCGTGCTGTGTGGCAGAACGGCGTGGCGAGGCCTAACTCCTTCGAGGAAGATCGCTTAGGTCCGGGCGGCCGTGAAGTTGAGCCGAACGGCCCATAGGCATTGTCCCCTTTCGTGTCGATCATGCCCCGTATGAGCGTAGGCTCGACGGAGCTCAGCAAGGAGCGGAGGCGCCCGCCTGTACGGCGCCGGAGCGGAACATGAGCGAGCGCGGCTTCCACTGCATCGAGGACGACATCGCCGAGACGTGGCTGGAGGACTGGGCGGGTGCGGGCCTCGGGGAGCTCGAGGCATACCTCGCCAAGCACGCCGACTTCATCCGCTTCGTCGAGGACCGCGACCCGGTCCAGCCTGCGGAGTAGGTCGCAACGTTTCTCGAGGGCGCTGAGAGCGCGGCCGAGGCCGCGCTCTTTCTTCAGCTTGCGAAGCCCAGCTGGCGCTCGAGCATGCCCTTCGGCATCGCGCCGACGGCCGAGGCCTTGGGCGCGCCGCCCTCGAAGAGGATCATGTTCGGGATCGACTGGATGCCGTAGCGCATCGCGACATCCTGGTTCTCGTCGATGTTGACCTTGACGAGCTTGAGGTTCTGTTCCTCGGCGATCCGCTGGAGAACAGGTTCGACCGCGTGACACGGTCCGCACCACTCGGCCCAGAAGTCGACGAGCACGGGCTCGTCCGCCTGCAGGACCTCGGTCTCGAACGTTTCGTCGGTGACGTTGTTTGCCATCGGTTCCTTTCGGTGTCGCTGGAGTCTGGGAGCTTCTACCCAGGCTCCCGATAGTGGTTAACGCATCGGCCTAGACTTGCCTTCCCATGGCGGAGCCAATCTTCCAGCCTCTACCGGACAAACCCGATCATCCCGCGCTCGAGGAGGAGGTGCTCGCGCTCTGGGACGAGGAGGGCACGTTCGCCAGGCTCCGCGAGCAGAACCGCGGCGGCCCGACCTTCTCCTTCATGGACGGTCCGGTCACCGCGAACAGGTCGTCGCTCGGCGTGCACACGGCGTGGGGGCGGACGTTGAAGGACGTCTTCCAGCGTTACAAGGGGCTGCGCGGCTTCGACCAGCGCTACCAGAACGGCTTCGACTGCCAGGGCCTCTGGATCGAGGTCGGAGTCGAGCGCTCGCTTGGGCTCAACTCGAAGCCCGAGATCGAGGAGTTCGGCCTCGAGGAGTTCGCGCGGCGCTGCCGCGAGGTCGTCGTCAACTCGTCCGAGGCGCTCACGCGAGGGTCGATTCGCCTCGGCCAGTGGATGGACTGGGGCCGCGACTACTTCACATTCAGCGACACGAACATCGAATACATCTGGAAGTTCCTGCAGATCATCCACGGTCGCGGTTGGCTCTACATGGGCCATCGCGCGACGGAGTGGTGTCCGCGCTGCGGCACCTCGATCTCGCAACACGAGCTCGCTATGTCCGGCGTCTACCAGGATCGCGCCGACCCGTCGCTCTTCGTCCGGCTCCCGCTGCTCGACGACGAGCGGCAGTCGCTCGTCGTCTGGACGACGACGCCGTGGACGCTCCCCGCGAACGTTGCGGCCGCCGTCCACCCCGACGAGGAGTACGGACAACGCGAGAACGGCGAGTGGGTCGCGGTGAAGCTCTTCCCCGACGACACGTTCGTCGAGCGCGTTCCGGGCCGAGAGCTCGTCGGCCGCCGGTACCGCGGGCCGTTCGACGACCTCCAGCCCGGCTCGCAGGTCGAGCATCGGGTCATTCCCTGGGACGAGGTGACGATGGACCAGGGAACCGGGATCGTGCACATCGCGCCCGGCGCCGGCGGCGAGGATTTCGACCTTTCGCGCGTGCACGACCTGCCGGTGCTCTCGCCCGTCGACGAGTCGGGACGCTTCTACGACGACTACGGCTGGCTCCACGGCCTGACCACGACCGAGGCCGCGGATCAGATCATCGGGCGGCTCGGCGAGACGGGCCTTCTCGTCGAGGGCCGCCTGTACACGCACGCGTATCCGCATTGCTGGCGCTGCGACACGCCGCTCATCTTCCGCCTGTCCGACGACTGGTTCATCGCCGTCGACGAGATCCGGCCGACGCTGCTCGACGAGAACGCCAAGGTCGACTGGGTGCCGGAGTACATGGGCAAGCGCATGGACGACTGGCTGCGCAACATGGGCGACTGGAACATCTCGCGCCGGCGCTACTACGGTCTGCCGCTCCCGTTCTATCCCTGCGCCTGCGGCCACCTGACGATCGTCGGATCGCGTGCCGAGCTCGAGCAGCGCGCGCTCGGCGGTCTCGAGCAGCTCGAGGAGCTGCGCCGCCCCTGGATCGACAACGTGGCGATCCGCTGCGAGTCGTGCGGCGAGCCGGTCGAGCGGATCAAGGAGGTCGGCGACGTGTGGCTCGACGCCGGGATCGTCCCCTTCGCGACGCTCGGCTGGGAGAATCCGCAGTGGATCGACGAGGGCTATGCGACCGGTGCCGCCCGCGGGTTGACGAAGGCGGACCTGCCCGACCATGCCTACTGGGAGAAGTGGTTCCCCGCCGACTGGGTCTCCGAGATGCGCGAGCAGATCCGGCTGTGGTTCTACTCGCAGTTCTTCATGGCGGTCGCGCTCGTCGGCCGCTCCCCGTACAGGCGCGTGCTCGGCTACGAGAAGATGCTCGACGAGCAGGGTCGCGAGATGCATGCGTCGTGGGGGAACACGATCCCGGCCGAGGACGCCTTTGCACAGATGGGCGCCGATGTCATGCGCTGGCAGTACTGCGCGCAGCCGCCGGAGCGCAACCTTCTGTTCGGCTACGGGCCGGCCGAGGCGATCAAGCGCGAGTTCCTCACGTTCTGGAACTCGGTCAAATTCTTCGTCGACTATGCGAACACGGTCGAGTTCCGGCCTTCATGGTCCGCGCTCAACCTCGACGGTGCGCTCGATCCGCTCGATCGCTGGCTCGTCGAGCGGACGCACGCGTTCGTCCGCGACGCCGAAGCCTCCTACGAGGGATACCTCACCGTCGGCGTCATGCGCGCGTACGTGGAATACGTGGACGATCTGTCGAACTGGTACATCCGGCGTTCGCGGCGTCGCTTCTGGGACGGTGACGACCTCGCGCCGTTCCAGGCGCTCTGGTACGCGATCGTCCAGACGGTGCGGGTGATGGCGCCGATCCTCCCCTTCGTGACCGACCGCCTGTGGCGGACGCTCGTCCTCGACGGGCCGGAGTCGGTGCATCTCGCCGGCTGGCCCGAGGTCGACGAGCCGGATCGGGCGCTCCTCGGCGAGATCGGCGCCGTGCGTCGCGTCGTCGAGCTCGGCCGGCAGGCGCGTTCCTCCTCGGGCATCAAGCTGCGGCAGCCGCTGCGGCGCCTGGTCGTCGAGGGTGCCGGCCTCGACGGCCACCTCGAGGAGGTCGCGGACGAGCTGCGCGTCAAGGCTGTGGAGCTCGGCCCGGTGGAGGCGGTCGAACTGCGCGTGAAGCCGAATCTGCCGAGGCTCGGCCCAAAACTCGGCTCCGAGCTCGCTGCCGTGCGCGAGGCGCTCGCGGCGGGGGAGTTCGAGGAGCTGGAGGACGGCCGGTTCCAAGCGGCGGGACGCGAGCTGGAGGCAGACGAGGTACTCGTCGAGCGCGGCGGTCGGGAGGGCTGGGCGGTCGCGTCGGGCGACGGCGTGACGGTCGCGCTCGACCTCGGCCTCGACACGGAGCTCGTGCTCGAGGGCGAGGCGTACGAGCTCATCCACCGGGTGAACACACTCCGCAAGGAGCAGGACTTCGAGCTGACCGACCGGATCGTGCTCACGGTCCCCGAAACGCAACGCTCGCTCGTCGACCGGCACGGCGACTGGATCGCCCGCGAGGTGCTCGCGACGTCGGTCGACGTCGGCGACGCGCTCGAGATCCGGAAAGCCTAGGCTGCCGAGCGCTCGGCGCGCCGGAGCTCGACGGGCAGCTTGAAGCTCACGTCCTCGTGCACCGGAGCCTGCTCGGACACCTCGACGCCGCGGGCCGTGAACCACGCGCAGACGTCCCCGACGAGACGCTCCGGCGCGGACGCGCCCGAGGTGAGGCCGACGGTCTCGCAGCCTTCGAGCCAGCTCTCCTCGATATCGCGCACGTCGTCGACGAGGTGGGCCTGAGTTCCCTCGGAGCGAGCGACCTCGACGAGCCGCAGAGAGTTCGACGAGTTCGTCGAGCCGACGACGAGCAGCAGGTCGACCTCGTCGACCAGCTCCTTCACCGCCCACTGACGGTTGGAGGTCGCGTAGCAGATGTCCTCGCGGGCGGGTCCCTCGATCCGGGGGAAGCGGCGGCGCAGCACCGCGACGATCTCGCCGGTCTCGTCGACCGAGAGCGTGGTCTGAGTGATGTAGGCGAGCGGCCGGTCGGCCGGAAGCGAGACGCTTTCGGCGTCCGCCGTGGACTGGACGAGCAAGATCGCCTCGGGCGCCTCGCCGAGCGTCCCCTCGACCTCCTCGTGCCCGGCGTGACCGATGAGGACGACGGCGTACCCGGCCGCGGCGTAGCGGCGGGCCTGCGCGTGCACCTTGGTGACGAGCGGGCAGGTCGCGTCGATCGTCGTCAGGCGCAGCTCCTTCGCCTCGCGGCGCACCGCCGGAGCGATGCCGTGGGCGGAGAAGACCACGGTCGACCCCTCCGGCACGTCCGCGAGCGCGTCGACGAAGACCGCCCCGCGGCCACGCAAGTCCTCGACCACATGCGAGTTGTGGACGATCTGCTTGCGTACGTAGACCGGGCTTCCGTAGAGCGCAAGCGCGCGCTCGACCGTCTCCACCGCCCGTTCGACACCGGCGCAGTAGCCTCGCGGCGAAGCGAGGAGTAGGCGTTTCACCACGGCCCGGCCACGATAGCCAGCCTGCGTCGGCGGGGTGTGAGAACTCTCGCACGACGCGATCTTTCGGCATTGCAAAGATGGGCCGTCCGGCCCATTGTCCAACTCCGAAACGGGTTCTACCCTCCCTTTCACTGGGCGATGCGAACCGCGGCGTCTACAGACGTCTTGCGGGGAGCAATCGGGAGAGCCCGCCGCACCGACCCCCCGAGCGGCGGGCTTTTCCATGTCCGGGGCCGTTTTCCGGCCCGGTTGAGCGGTTCTCCGTACAATCCCCACCGCCCAGTGCGGACACCAGACCCCCCGACCGTTCGCGCGCTCGGCCGCGCCGCGGCCGCGGTGCTGCTCCTGCCTGCGATTCTTCGCCGCAGCGGCCCGCCGCAAGGGGAGCGAGCCGGCACCACGAGAGAGTTCGAGAGCGTCAGCCGCGTCGCCGACGTGCTGGCGCGGAGCGCGGACGTCGAGGGGGTGGTGCGAACACTGCTCGACGAGTTGGCGTCGCTCTTCGACGTCGGCTTCACCGCTCTCACCTTCGTCTCCGACGACGCGCGCGAGGCCGCGGGCTATCTCGCGCGCTCCGGCGGCGAGGATGTCGACTGGTGGCACGAACTACGCCTCGACCTCGACAACGAGCCCTCGGGGATCGCGAGCGCCGTCTTCGAGGCCACGGCGTTCACCGTCTACGACACGGAGGGCTCCGGCGTGATCAGCCCGCGGCTCGCCAGCGCCGTCGGCGCGAAGAGCGCGGCGTTCGTGCCCATGCTCGTCGAGGACCGGGTTACCGCGGTCATCTCCGTCGCGACGCTCGACGAGCCTCGGGTCTTCTCGAGCGACGATCTCGCGGTGATGCAGACACTGGCCTCGGAGGCGGCCATCGCGCTCGAACGGCTGCGCGCCGGTATCGCCCTCGAGGAGGCGCTGAAGCGGAACGAGGAGCAGCTCGCGCAGCAGGCCGCGTTGCTCCGCGCGGCGCACGTGCTCAGCAGCGAGCTCGACCTGCCGGTCGTCCTGCAGCGGCTGGCCGACCAGCTCGCCCAGCTATTCGACGCCGATGCCGCCGACTGCTACCTCCTCGACCTCGACCGGGGGATGTTCCGCTGCGTCGCCGTGAACGGGTTCGACAGGGCCCTGCTCGGCTTCGAGTTCCCGATGGCCCACGGCCTTGCCGGCGCAGCCGTTCGCGAAGGTCGACCCCTGGTCGAGAGTGCGTACGGCGAGATCGCCGCGCCGGTCCTGCACCCGGCCTATGACGGGTTCACGGACGTCATTACCGCGCCGATGTTCTGGAGCGACGAGGTCCGCGGCGTGCTCGGCGTCGGCCGTCGCGCGGATCGCCGCTTCGCGGAACGGGACGCGAGCATCCTGGAGGCGTTCGCGAATCTCGCCTCGCTGGCACTGCGCAACGCCGAGATGTTCACCCAGAGCTCGCGGCAGGCGCGGATCCAGCGCGGCTTCTACCGGATAGCGTCGGTGCTGGGCCAGTCGCTCTCCCGGGCCGCGACGCTCGAGGCGATCGCCCAGGCCGCCGCGGAGGCGCTCGGAGGCAGGTCGGCAGCCGTGCTCGTGCCGTCGAGCGGCCGCCTCGAGGCCGTCGGGACGTACGAGCTGCCGCCGGACGTCGCGAGCATCTTCGAGCAACGGGCGACGGAGCATCACGAGCCGCTCTTCCGCGCCGCCACCGAGGGGCGCATCCTCGTCTCCTCCTCCGTCGCCGACGACGAGCGCCTGCTACCCGACCTCCGGGAAGTCGCGAAAGCGAACGGCTACCTCTCCCTCATCTCGCTGCCTGTGGACGCGCCTCGGGACTCGGGGCGGGGGCTCGTCCTGATCTTCTTCGCCGAGGAGCGGAGCTTCAGCGACGACGACCTCGAGCTCGCCCGCCATCTCGCCGACGCCACGCGCGGCGCGCTCGAGCGGAGCGAGCTGTTCGAGGCCGAGCGCGGCGCGCGCGCTCTCGCGCAGCAGCTGACGCGCACCGGTCGGCTGCTGACGAGCGAGCTCGACCCGGCTGCGGTGCTCGACGAGGTTGTGCAGCAGGCGCCGGCGCTCGTCAACGCCGAGGCCGGAGCCTTCAGGCTGCTCGACGAGGAGGAGCTCGTCGTGACGGCGGCCGACGGCGAAGGCGCCGAGGCTGCGCTCGGCTCGCGGAGCCCCGCAGGCGCCTGGCTCTCTGGCGACGTCGTCCAGTCGGGAGCCGCGGTCGCCCTCGCGCAGGCAGGCGACGACGAGCGCTTCCGAGCCCTCGACCCGATGCTCCGGGCGGGCCACACCGCCTTCCTCGGCGTGCCGGTCGGGGGTGCCGAGGGGGCGACGCTCGGCGTGCTCGCGGTCTACGCCTCCGTGCCGCGCGAATGGCGCGAGGAGGAGATCGAAGCACTCCTCGCCGTCGCGGCAAGCACCTCGGCGGCACTCGCGAACGCCGAGCTCTACCAGCGCGTTGCGCTCGAGCGCGAGCGGTCTGTCGCGATCCTCGCGAACATCGCCGAGGGGATCGTCGCGGTCGACCGCGAGGGCAACGTCGTCCTCTGGAACAGCGCGGCGGAGGCGATCACCGGTGTCCCCGCGTCCGTCGCACTCGACCGAGCGCCGGTTGACGTCTTGCAGCGGAGCCTCGAGGCGCCCGACGGGAGCGCACGCGGTGACCGGCTGGTGCCGATCATGCGTGGTCGCGAGGAGGTCTGGCTGTCGGTGACCGAGGCGGTGATGCGCGACCCGCTCGGAGCCGTCGCGGGTCGCATCTTCGCGTTCCGCGACATCTCGGGCGACCGGCTGGTCGAGCAGGTCAAGTCGGACTTCGTGAGCACCGTCTCGCACGAGCTCCGCACGCCTCTCACCTCGATCTACGGCTTCGCCGAGACGCTCCTTCGCCAGGACGTCATGTTCGGCGAGGAGGAACGGCAGACGTTCCTGCGCTATATCGCCTCGGAGTCGCAGCGGCTCACGTCCATCGTCGACACGCTCCTCAACGTCGCGCGCCTCGACACGGGCGACCTCCAGGTCAACCTCGCCGCAACAGACGTGCGCGACGTCGTCGGCCAGGTCGTCGACACGGTCTCGGGCAGCGAGCTCAACGGGCACCGCTTCGTCGTCGATCTGCCCGACGAGCCGCTCGCGGCGCGTGCGGATCCCGAGAAGCTGCGACAGGTGTGCACGATCCTCGTCGAGAACGCGGTTCGCTACTCGCCGGACGGAGGCACGGTGACCGTGGGCGCCGCCCGGCGGCAGGACGCCGTCGAGGTCAGCGTGGCCGACGAGGGGATCGGCATCCCGCAATCGGACCAGGAGCAGATCTTCCGCAAGTTCTACCGCGGCTCCGGCGCCGAGCTACGGGCCGGCGCCGGCGGGACGGGGCTCGGGCTCTTCATCGCCCGAGGGCTCGTGACCGCGATGGGCGGCAGGATCTGGGTCGCCTCCCGGGAAGGGGAAGGTTCGCGGTTCGCATTTGAGCTTCCGGCCGCCGTTGCCGATTCGGTTACGAAGGACGAGGAACGAGTATGAGTGCGGATATGGATGGGCATACAAGGCCGGTGCCGGACAGAGGCGAGGTGCGGGTGCTGGTGATCGACGACGAGGCGCCGATCCGCCTGCTTTGCCGCGTCAATCTCGAGGCGGAGGGGATCACGGTGCTCGAGGCCGCCGACGGGACGACCGGGCTCGATCTCGCGCGGGACGAGCAGCCCGACGTGGTGCTCCTCGACGTGATGATGCCCGGCCTCGACGGCTGGCGGGTGGCTGAGGAGCTGCTCGAGGACGAGCGTACGCGCGGGATCCCGATCATCTTCCTCACCGCGCGCGCGGAGTTTCGCGACCGGGCACGCGGCCTCGACATCGGCGGCGTCGACTACGTGACGAAACCGTTCAATCCGCTCGAGCTCGCTCCGCTCGTACGCGAGCTGCTCGTGCGGATCGACCGTGGCGAGCGCGACGAGCTGCGCGGCGAGAAGCTCGCCGAGCTGCGCACGCTGATCGAGTCCGAGTAAGCGCCCTACACTGCGGGCGGCGGGACGTAGCTCAGCCTGGTTAGAGCGCTGCCTTTGGGAGGCAGAGGCCGAAGGTTCGAATCCTTCCGTCCCGATACGTCTCGCAACCTGCAGGCGCCGGGATCCGTTCTCTATACATGGCCGAGGTGCGTGAGCGCGAGGATCCAGCCGTGACCCCGGAACCGCAATCCCGCGAATCGCGGCTGGCCGATCCCCGGTTGCGCGACCTCTCGTTGCGCGACTGGCGCGAGATCTTCGTCCGCGCGGTGAAGCGACTCGTCGCCGACCACGGGACGATGCTCGCCTCGGCACTCTCGTACTCGACCTTCTTCGCGATCCCGTCCGTGCTGCTCGTCGTGGTCGGCACGTTCACGCTCATCGTCGGGCCGGACACGATCTCGTCACTGATGCAGCACTTCTCCAGCGTCATGCCGGCGGAGGTGACCACCCTCCTCGGCCAGAGCCTGCACCGGCTCGAGCGCCGACCGTCCGACAGCGTCGCGGTGACGGTGATCGGCGCGATCCTCGCCCTCTGGGCCATGACGAGCGCGATGACGACCTACATGACCGCCCTCGACCTAGCCTACGAGCGCAAGGACCGACGATCGTTCGTCCGCAAACGGCTGGCCGCCCTCGCGCTGGTCGCCCTGATCGGCCTCGTGTTCCTGCTCGTTGCGATCTTGCTCATCTTCGGCCCGCCACTCGAGCAGCTCGTCGCCTCGCACGCCGGCAGCGCGTCGGGCGCGGTCGCGTGGATCTGGTGGATAGCGCAGTGGCCGATCCTGATCGGGAGCCTGCTGACCGCGTTCTCGATTCTGCTCGCCGCCGGGCAGAGCGGCACGCGTCCGCGCAGGCGTCTGCTGACGCCGGGATCGGTCCTGGCGACGACCGTCTGGCTGGTCGCCTCGGGCGGCTTCGCCTACTTCACGTCCAACTTCGGCTCGTACAACAAGACGTGGGGGTCGCTCGCCGGGGTCATCATCATGCTCACCTGGCTCTGGCTCGCCGCCCTCGCGCTGCTGCTGGGCGCCGAGCTCAATGCGGAGACCGAACGGAGCCTGGAGCGGCGGACAGAGGCGGCCTGAGCACTCCGCCCGCCTGCTCGTCGGCCAGGAAGCGGAGCAGGTAGCCGGTGAAGGCTCCGAAGAAGACGATCGCCTCCTCGGCTGCCATCGTCACCCCGGCGATCTGCTGGTCGGCGAGCGGGCCGGGTCCCCACGTCCGCGGCGCGTGGACGTAGAAGGGATAGATCGCGCGCGGAATGAGCGCCAGCAGCAGGCCGAGCGGCGAGGCGAGGACGAAGGCGGCGAAGAGGTAGGCGGCCTTCGCGCCGGAGGAGTATCTGCCGTGCACGACGGGCCACCAGACGCAGATGCCCGCCAAGAGGTAGGTGAGGTGCTCGAGATGGAGGAGCGAGTGCGGTCGGCGAAGCGCCGCATCGTAGATCAAGGGCAGGTGCCACGTGTAATAGGCAACGAGCCAGAGCGGCAGCGCCACGAACGGCCGGAAGAGCGGGAACCCGGCCGCCCGCTCGGCGACCCGCCGCGGAATCGCGAGCACGAGCAACACCGGAGCCCATTCCGCGAGGACGACGTTCTGCAATAGATGCGCCCAGAGGAACGTGTGGTTCGCGAGCGGCTCGAGCTTGGTGAAGAAGGCTGCGAAGACGAGGACTACACCGAGCGCTCCGGCGGCGAGGCGGGGGCGTGAGACCGGGCCTCCGCGGGCTGCGACGGCGAGCCCGACCGCAAGCGCCGGCGCGAGCCCGATCGCCTCCGCCGAGGGATGCATCTCGCTACCGTACCCACCGCTCCGCGGGTGTAGCTCAATGGTAGAGCTCTAGCCTTCCAAGCTAGCTACGCGGGTTCGATTCCCGCCACCCGCTTCTGCCGACGGGCCGCCTAGCCCAGGAGATCACGCAGGGCTGCGAGCGGTTCCTCGCGCACCCGGAAGAACGCCCAGTTGCCGCGCTGCTCACGCTCGACGAGCCCGGCCTGCAGCAGCACCTTCAGGTGGTGGCTGACCGTGGGCTGGCTGAGGCCGAGCGGCTCGGTGAGGTGGCAAACGCAGGCTTCGTGATCGGGCTGCGCCTGGATCAGACTCAGGAGCCGCAGTCGTGCGGGGTCGGCGATCGCCTTCAGCGCGGCAGCAAGCTGTTCCGCGTCCGGCGGGGCGAGAGGCTCCTGAAGGAGCGGTGGGCAGGATGGAGCCACGGTCGCAAACGTGCGCACATCGAAATATTGACATACGTCGATGGCGGCGTCATCATCTCGCCGGAAAATCGATTCCCGTCGATATCGAAGGGAGGCCGATCGTGTCCGAGACCCTCGACCCCGTGACTCGGCATCACGTTCATCACGCTGCAGAGGCGCTGAAGGAGGAGTTCTCCGGCATCTTCTCCGTCGAGACGATCGAGCGCTACATCGCGGAGTCGCTCGACCTGCTCGGCGACTCGCGAATCACGGTCTTCGTGCCCGTGCTCGCGCATCGTTTCGCCCGAGAGCGGCTGCTGGCGCTCGGCCAGGCGCAACACCTCGTGCCCACCGACCAGCCCGAAGTGCTGTTCATCTGCGTCCACAACGCAGGGCGCTCGCAGATGGCGGCCGGCCTTCTGGCGCTCCGCTCGAAGGGCCAGATCCACGTCCGCTCGGCGGGCAGCACGCCCGGGAAGGAGATCAACCCGGCGGTGATCGAAGCGATGAACGAGCTCGGGGTCGACATGAGCCAGGAGTTCCCGAAGCCGCTGACCGATGAGTTCGTCCGGGCCGCCGACGTCGTGATCACGATGGGCTGCGGCGACGCCTGTCCGATCTTTCCCGGCAAGCGCTACGAGGACTGGGAGCTGGACGACCCGGCAGGACAGGACGTCGAAACGGTGCGCCTCATCCGCGACCAGATCGACCAGCGCGTGCAACAGCTGACGGCCGAGCTTCTTTCCCCCGAGCAGTGAGCACGGAGAAAATGCGAGCGCTTCTCGCCGAAGCGGTCGGGACGTTCGCGCTCGTCTTCGCCGGCTGCGGCGCGATCATGGTCGATGCCAGGACGCATCAGCTCGGCCATGTCGGCGTCGCCATCACGTTCGGCCTGGTGATCATGTTCGGGATCTACGCGGTCGGCCACATCTCCGGCGCGCACTTCAACCCGGGCGTCACCTTCGCTTTCGCGGTCAGCCGCCACTTCCCCTGGAGCCGGGCGCTCGGCTACTGGGCGGCGCAGTTGGTGGGCGCACTCGCGGCCGCGGCCCTCCTGCGGGCCTCTCTTGGAAACGTGGCGCATGTCGGAGCCACGCTCCCATCCGGCTCGCAGGTACAGGCCTTCCTCTGGGAGCTGATCCTGACCTTCTTCCTGATGTTCGTGATCATGGCCGTCGCCACCGACACCCGAGCGGTCGGCGAGGCGGCGGCTGTCGCCGTCGGCGGCACTGTCCTCTTCGATGCCATGTTCGGCGGCCCGATCACCGGTGCCTCGATGAACCCGGCCCGCTCGATCGGCCCGGCATTCGTGTCGGGCGACCTGCATGCGCTCTGGCTCTACATCCTCGCCCCGATCTGCGGCGCCTCGCTCGCGGCTCTCACCTACCAGTTCGTTCGCGGCGAGGCGACGCACCCGGCACCGGTGGAAACAGCGCAACTCGACGGCGAACCCGCACGATCCGAGGCGCAGACCTGACGAGGCCCCTCGTCGTCGTTGGAAGCGACGCCGGGATCAGCGCCGCGCTGCGAGCGCGCGAGTGTGATCCGTCGGTCGACGTCACTGTTCTCGTCGCCGATGGTTTCGCGAACTTCTCGATCTGCGGTCTGCCCTACTTCCTCTCGGGAGACGTCCCGGACTGGCGAGACCTCGCGCACCGAACGACGGCAGAGCTCGAGGGGTTCGGCATCGAGTTGCTGCTCGAGCATGAGGCGACACGGATCGATCCCGGCGGCCGGACTGTCCTGACGCGGGCGGCTGCAGGGGATGAGGTCAGCCTCCGCTACGACAGGCTCGTGATTGCCACGGGTACTCAGCCGGTGTGCCCCGCGATACCCGGAATGGAGAGCGACGGCGTCTACCAGTTGCACACGATGGGCGACAGCTTCGCGCTCGACGAGGCACTGGCACGCGAGCCCGGGTACGCGATCATCGTCGGCGCGGGCTATATCGGCCTGGAAATGGCCGAGGCACTGCGCACACGTGACCTCGAAGTGACGGTGGTCGAGCAGCTGCCGGAGGTTCTCCCGACGGTCGACCCCGAGCTTGGAGCGCTCGTTCGCCAGGAGCTGGAGCGGCACAACGTCCGTGTCTTGACCGGCGTCGGTGTCACCGAGATCACCCACGACCACGGCCGACTCTCCGTGAGGAGCGCTCCTCGACAGCGACGCATACCTGCCCCTCGGCACCACCGCCCACAAGCAGGGTCGTGTCGCGGGCGAGAACGCCATCGGCGGTGACCGTCGCTTCGAGGGCTCGCTCGGAACACAAGTGGTAAAGGTGTTCGACCTCTCGGTCGCTCGCACCGGACTACGGGACGACGAGGCGAAGGCAGAAGGGTTCGAGCCCGCAACGTCGGAGTCTCGCGTGCCGGACCACAAGCGCTACTACCCAGGCGCCCGCGAAATCGCTATCCGCATCACGGCCGATGCGAACACGAGGCAACTACTCGGTGCGCAGCTCGCCGGTCACGTGTCGGCGGAGGTTCCCGAGCGCGTCGACATCTTCGCGACGGCGATCCACCACGCGATGTCAGTCGAGGCCGTCAGCGACCTCGACCTCAGCTACACCCCTCCGTTCGGCAGCCCCTGGGACGCAGTCCAGCTCGCTACTCAGGACTGGCGCGCGCGGAGGAGCGAGACCCAGTTCGGCTCGCCGTCGAGGTAGTAGCGCACCTGGTCTCGGAAGGGGAAGTCTTCGGGCGTGACGTCGAGCCGGGCGAGGGGGCTGACCGGCTCGTGGGAGACGAGGTGCGCGGTGTCGATCACGCCGGAGACCAGCTCGTCCGCGACGAAGCCGGCAGGCGACAGCAGGTACAGCGAGCCGGGTCCGAACCGGTCGGGAGAGGCCGAGCCGCGGTTGTGCAGGAAGAAGTAGCGGCGCGGATAGAGCGGCCCTCCCGGCCGGCCCATGCTCCCGTTCTTGGTTCCGGTCCAGCCATGGTCGCGGCGGAGGCAGGCGAAGTAGATCGCCCAGACCGGATCCGTGGAGGCATAGACCGCCTGCTGATTCCCCCAGGCCGTCGTGTCGCGGGACCGCCGTTCGGTCGACAGTTCTCGCAGGTCGTCACGCGGCGAGCCGTGAAAGACGACGGGGCGGTGCTCCGCCAGCCAGCGCAGGAAGTCCAGCCGAGGCTCGGGAGTCGACGTCGTCCCGCCTGCGAGCAGCTCGTCTGCGGCTGCCGAGAATCCGGCTTCCGTGTCGGCGTCGACGGCGAGCGCAGGCAGCGACGGGAGCCGCGCGAGACGCAAGGCGCTCCACGCCAGTGTCCAGCGCAGCGTCGGGCTCATGGCCGCTCGAGGTTACTGCGGCGGGCCGCTGATCGGCGTGATCGTGCCGGTCTGCGGAATGCCGTTCGCGTCCGTCCAGCCGATCGAAACGGCCTTTCCGGGCACGAGCCTGAGGACGGTCTTGCGGACGTCAACAGACGACGAGATCGTCGTTCCGTTCAGCGAGGTGATGAAGTCGCCTGCAGCGAGTCCAGCCATGTCGGCGGGCTTCCCGGGCAACACCCCGACGATTCTTGCGCCGTTCGCGACGTCGTCGAGGGTGACGCCGAGGAAGGCCGTAGGCCCGACGTGGACGACGCCGTTCGACTTACCCGTCGTGATCCGGTGCGCGAGCTGGAGGGCCTGCTTGATCGGGATCGCGAAGCCGCGATGGACGCCCGAGGTCGAGCCGGCGGTAACCATGCCGACGGCGCGGTCGCGCGCATCCTCGAGCGGCCCTCCCGAGTAGCCGGGGACGACGGGCGCGTTGGTCGCGATCGTGTTGTTCAGGGTCTCGGAGTCGTCGATCTCGTCCCTGGCGACGATCTGCTGGTGCAAAGCGATGATCTGGCCGCGCGCCGTCTTCGGCGTTCCGCCGCGACCCTGCGCGTTCCCGCGGGCGACGACCGGTTGGCCGACCTTGAGGGGGAAGTTCCGATCCAGCTTCATAGTCCGCAAGCCCGACGCGTGTGCGAGCTGCAGTACGGCGACGTCGCGCGAGACCGAGTAGCCGACGACGGTCGCGGTGTACCTGTGGTGGGTCGTCACGTCGACGACCTTGAACTTCGTCGCCCCGTTGATCACGTGGTTGTTAGTGAGGACCTGGCCCGAGTGCGTGATGATCATCCCTGTGCCGGCCGCGAGGCCGTTCTCGAAGCCGAGCGTGGTGTAGATGTCGACGATGCCGACGTTCGGGCCCGACTTCGATGTCGGATGCGTTGCGTGCCCGGCGGCGCCGGCCGGAGAGGCGGCTACGGCCGGCGCCAGCGTCGCCAGGACGGCGAGCAGGAGGCGTCGCGTCATTCCGGGCACGAGAGCATCAGAGCAGGCATCAATGAGGCAGATCTAAGGGATCTGAAAGCGGGCTGTAAGCCCCGTTGTGAAGCATGGTTCGGCCAATCTACGGCACACCTTTAACTTCGGCCGGACGGGGCAGTAGCGTCCGACCGGTGGACGACGCCCGTGCGCAGAAGGAGGAGACGCCGAAGGAGCGGGCCGACCGTGAGCTGATCGAGCTGCTGAACGAGCTGCGCGTAGTTCTTCCGGCCGTCACCGTGCTGCTCGCGTTCCTCCTCGCTGTCCCGTTCGCAAAGGGCTGGGCGCGCGTGACCGAATTCCAGCGAGACGTGTTCGTGGTCGCCTTCTTGTCGGCCGCCGTGTCGGTCGCGCTTCTCGCCGCTCCGAGCTCGTATCACCGACTCCGGTTCCGGCACGGCGACAAGACGGCGCTCGTGAGAATCGGCAACCGGCTCGCAATCGCGGGGATCGCAGCCTCGGCCGTCTCCCTCGAAGCCGTCGTGCTGCTCGTGATGGACGTCGTGCTCTCGCGGGGAGCCGCGATCGCCGCCGCCGCCTCGCTCTTCGCGGCCATCCTGTCGCTCTGGTACGTGCTGCCGCTCTGGGCGTCGTTCAGAGATCGATCCGCTCGATGACGACGTCGTCGACCGGCCGGTCGGCCGCGCCCGTCTCCACCTGCGAGATCGTCTCGACGACGTCCATCCCGTCGGTGACGCGGCCGAAGACGGTGTGCTTTCCGTCGAGCCACGGACATGCGTGGGCGGTCACGATGAAGAACTGGCTGCCGTTCGTGTTCGGGCCCGCGTTCGCCATTGCAAGCGCGCCACGCTCGACCGGGTGGTCGTTGAACTCGTCCTCGAACGTGTAACCGGGACCGCCCGTGCCGGTTCCGGTCGGGTCGCCACCCTGGACCATGAAGTCGGGAATGACACGGTGGAAGATCACTCCGTCGTAGAAGCCGTCCCCGGCGAGTTTGCGGAAGTTCTCGACCGTGGTCGGCGCCTCGCCCTCGAACAGCTCGACCTCGATCGGGCCGTGGTTCGTCTGGAGGGTTGCCGCGCTCATTCCGGCGGCACGCTATCGGCAAGCGGCTCGAGCGCGCCGGCCGTGGGGGCGAGCGATCCGTCTCCGAGCCCGGCGACGACCTCGTGCGCAAGCGCACGCGCGGCGCTGACGTCGTCCGCCGAGAGGACCGTCGTGACCCCCGCGAGGTGCTCGCCGCGCTCCTCGTCCCACAGCTCGAGCACGACCGTGTCGAGCTCGCGCCGAGGGATGTACGAATCCTCGGCGAGACCGACCCGGACGGCGACTACGCGACCGTCAGGAAGCTTGACCTGCTGCTCGACCGGTTCACCGCGGAGGGACATCTGTGCCATTCTGCCGGACGTAGGTCGGGTCGAGACGAGGGAGGAGTAGGACCCCCGCTCCGCGAATTTCCGCCGAAGGGCCCAATGGCGCACCTTCCCGATTGCCGCCACCTTGTGCGCGTGAACCGAGTGAGAGCACTCCGCCTCGCGATCGCGCTCGCCGCGCTCGCCGTCACCGGGCTCCTCGCCACGTCGGCACTCGCGACCACCCGCTCGGAGAGGAACCGGCCAGGGTTGAACCGTCAGGTGCTCGGCGCCGTGAATCGTTTCCGCGCGGCCCACGGCCTCGGGGCGCTCCGCGAGTCGAGGGCACTCGACCGCTCGGCACGCCAGCATTCGGTCGAGATGGGGCGGGTCGGCTACTTCGACCATCCGTCGGCCGACGGGACGTCGTTCTGGAAGCGGATCCGGCACTACTACCCGGCAGGAGGCTACTCCTACTGGTCGGTCGGAGAGAACCTGGTCTGGGCGTCGCCGAGCGAGAGTGCAGCGGGCGCGATGAAGCTATGGATCTCGAGTCCTCCACACCTCAAGAACCTGCTGGCCCCGCAGTGGCGCCAGATCGGTGTCTCAGCGGTTACGGTCGCTGCCGCGCCGGGCGTGTACCACGGCCAGCGCGTGACGATCATCACCACGGACTTCGGCGTCCGGCGCTAGCGCGACGGCGCCGTCCGGCGCTCGCCGCTGCAGGTGCCAGAGCCCGACGGCCGCGGGCCCGAGCGGCAGCCAGAGGTTGAAGACGCGGTAGGCGAAGACCGCGAGCACAGCCGCAGGCAGTCCGTAGCCGACCCAGACGAGCGCGAACGGCAGAAGCGCCTCGACGGCGCCGGCGCCGGCGAGCGGGAGCGTTCGCCGTGTCAGCGCGTACCCCGTGGCGTATCCGACCACGACCGCCGCCACCGACGGCGTGTGGCCGGTGAAGGCGGCGAGGCAGACCCAGAGGACGAATACCTCTCCGGCCCAGTAGACCGCCATGCCGGTGAACGCCGCGGCGCCGTGCCGGCGCGGCGCCGCGACGATCTGACCGACGACCGTGATCGCCTCGAGCGGCGGGCCGAGGATCCCGGCCAGGCGGCCGCGGCAGATCCACTTGCGGTAGCGGACGGCAACGAGGGCCAGCGCCGTGCCGACCGGAACGCCGATCGTCCACGAGAGAATCACCGCTCGTTGCGCGTGTGGGTCCTGGAGCAGCAGGAAGATCGCGCAGATGAAGGCTCCGGTCGCGAGGACGGCGTACTCGAGCGAGCCGAGTCCGAGCACCCGTACTCGCGCCTCCTCGCGCGGCACGCCGAGATCCTCGAGCGCCTCGATGTCGACCGCGAATCCGCCGCGGGGGATGAACATCCCGAAGCCGGCGGCGACGATCGCGGCAGCCCGTAGCGCGCCGAGGCGGACGCCGCGGTCGACGTGCGCGACCTCGCGGTACGCGAACGTGTAGCCGACGTGGGCCACGACGGCACCCACCATCGCGAACGGGATCCAGTACCAGTTCGCGTGCCGGATGTGCGAGGCGACGGCTACGTAGCCCGCTGCGCCCGCCACGAAGATGGTCGCGATCAGGGAGAGCGCGGCGGCGACGATCATCAGCATCACGACGTGATGCGGCTCCTGCTCGCGGTGGTGCGCCATCAGCACCTTGAGCGGGCCTCGTCGACGGAGATCCCAGGCGGGCGCTCGCGTCATGGCTGCTTGTTCCTCTGTTCCACGAGAGTCATGCGCCCGGGAGGATTCGAACCTCCGACCCGCGGATTAGAAGTCCGCCGCTCTGTCCACTGAGCTACGGGCGCGCATTGAACAGAGTAGAGCGCGAAGCGGCGCGGGTAGGCTCCGGCTCATGGCGGATGGGCTGGAGGATCTCAAGGAGCGGCTCGCCGAGGTGCAGGACCTCAGCAAGGTCGTCCGCCTCCTCTCGTGGGACCAGCAGACGATGATGCCGCCGGCCGGTACCGCCCATCGCGCCGAGCAGTTGTCGACCGTGTTTCGAATCGCGCACGAAAAGTTCACGGATCCCGAGGTGGGTCGGCTCCTCGACGAGTTGCAGCCGCTCGAGGACTCGCTCGACCCGGACTCCGACGACGCTGCGCTGATCCGTCTCACGCGCCGCGACTACGAGAAGTCGGTGAAGGTGCCGGCGGAGCTGCGCGCCGCGACGGCCCGAGCCGCCGCCGAGGCGCGGCCGGTCTGGGTGAAGGCGAAGGCCGAGTCGGACTTCGCTTCCTTCCTGCCTTCCCTGCAGCGCATCGTGGAGCTGAAGCTCGAGTACGTTGACTATGTCGCGGACGGCGCCGCCGAGCGGTACGACGTGCTGCTCGACGACTACGAGCCGCAGACGACGACCGCTGAGGTGCGAACGCTCTTCGACGAGCTGAAGCCGCCGCTCGTCGAGCTCATCGCGGAGCTGCGAACGCGGGACGTGGGCGACTCGTTCCTGCACGGGGACTTCCCGCCCGAGCGGCAGGTTGCGCTCGCACACGAGGTGACAGAGCTCTTCGGCCACCGACCCGATAGCTGGCGGATCGACCCGACCGAGCATCCGTTCGCGTCGGGCCCAGGCCGGGACGACGTCCGGATCACGACGAACTACCACCCGGATTCGCTCGAGTCGCTCTTCTCGACGATGCACGAGTACGGCCACGGCCTGTACAGCCACCAGCAGCCCAAGCATCTCGAGCGGCTGCCGACCGGCGGGCCCTGCTCGCTCGGGATCCACGAGTCGCAGAGCCGGCTCTGGGAGAACCTCGTCGGCCGCAGCCTCCCGTTCTGGCGCCATTTCTATCCGCGCGTGCAGGCGACCTATCCCGAGCAGCTGGCGGATGTCGACCTCGATCGCTTCTACGCCGGCGTCCACAAGGTCAAGCCGGACCTGATCCGGATCCAGGCCGACGAGGTGACGTACGGGATGCATGTGATGCTCCGGTTCGAGCTCGAGCAGGACATCGTCGACGGCCGTGTCGAGCTGCGGGACCTCCCGCAACGCTGGAACGAGAAGATGTGGGACTACCTCGGAGTCGAGGTGCCGGACGACGCGCACGGCGTGCTCCAGGACGTCCACTGGTCGGGCGGCTCGATCGGCTACTTCTCGACGTACCTCATCGGGACTGTCGCCTCGGTGCAGATCTGGCAGGCAGCGGGACGCGACCTTCCCGAGCTCTCCGAGCAGGTCGGCCGCGGCGAGTTCGCGCCGCTGCGCGAGTGGCTCGGCGAGCACGTGCACGAGCTCGGCCGCAAGTACTCGCCGCAGGAGACGCTGCGTCGCGCGACCGGCTCGCCGATCGCAGCGCAGCCGTATCTCGACTATCTGCGCGCGACGTACGCCTAGGTTTCCCTGAGATCGGAACCCGTCGGATTGCGCGTGCGAGCAGCTCGCGAGCCCAATCCGACGAGCCGCGGGCGAGGGTGGCGGACGGGACTCGAACCCGCGACCACCGGGACCACAACCCGGAGCTCTACCAACTGAGCTACCGCCACCGCGCCCGGACAGCCTACCGAGGGCTGACACCGGATTCGCGCGGGGCTACGCTGTGCCCGCTCGGCCCCGTAGCTCAGCGGATAGAGCGGCAGCCTTCGAAGCTGCGCGCGGAGGTTCGATTCCTCCCGGGGCCATCAGCGTCGCGCGAGTGTCTTCTCGACCTCGTTGAGGCTCATGTCGTTCCGACCCTCGAGAGGCTTGCGCGTCGCGTCGATCAAGGCATACCCGTACGAAGAGTGGCGAAGTTGGAGCCCCTGCGCGCGGGCGTCGCGCTGCAGGCTATGTCGCTTCAGCTTCTCTGCCTTGGCGTCGTTGGCGCCCCGCCAGTCCTTGGCGGTTTCGGCACCGGGCGCGGGCGCGAGTCGCTCGCGGCGAGTGATGCCGTGGTCGTCACGACCGTAGTTCATCTGGCGCTCTCGTGCTCCGGAGCAATCGCCGGTGCCTCGCCTTCCGCGGGCGCAGGCGAATCTTCGCCTTCCTCGAGTGCAGGCGTATCTTCGCCGACGCTCTCGTCGCCGAGGGCAACCCCGGCGCGTCGCTCGGCCTTCTTCGCCTGCTTGCGCTCACGGCGTTCCTTCACCGCGAGCTCACGCGCCCGCTTGGCGTGGGTCTGCTGCTTGCGAGCTGGCATACGCCTGCTCCTTCCTGTAGCTGGATGAGCCGGTCGACTGCCGCAGCAGCCGACCCGCTGCCTAGGCGGAAGCAGGCGCGACGTTCGTCGCCTGCGGCCCCTTCTGGCCCTGCTCGGGCTCGTACTGCACCTTCGCGTTCTCGGCGAGAGTCTTGTAGCCGTCGCCGGCGATTGCGCTGTGGTGGACGAACAGGTCCTCTCCGCCGTCGTCGGGAGTGATGAAGCCATACCCCTTGTCGGCGCTGAACCACTTCACGGTTCCGGTTGCCATAGATGAAACACCTCCTCTGCGTGCTCAGGAACGGGCAGAGGAGGCGCACGCGCGCGTCCGGTACTCGCTCAGGTAGTCAACCGACCCTAGCAGCAGTTCGGCGCGTCTAGCTCTTGCCGGGCTCGAGGTAGCGGCCGAACCACTCGAGGATCGCGTCGAACCGCTGGACGCGATGGATGGGCGAGCCGGAGCGCGAAAGCTCGTGGCTCTCGGCCGGGAAGCGGAGCATCTCGACTTCCTTGCCGTGGAGGCGGAGGAGGGTGAACAGGTGCTCGCCCTGCTCGATGTTGCAGCGCAGGTCGTTCTCGGAGTGGACGATCAGCACGGGCGTGTCCATCTCGCCGGCGTAGGTCGTAGGCGACATCCGCAGCCACGCGTCGACGTTCTCCCACATCGGCCCGCCGAACTGGCGCTCGAAGACCCAGAACAGGTCGCTGGAGCCGAAGGCGCTGACGAGCTGGTTCACCGCGCGCTCCGAGAGCGCCGCCTTGAAGCGCTTCGTGTGGCCGATGATCCAGGACGTCAGGTAGCCGCCGTAGGAGCCGCCGAGCACGCCGAGCCGCTCCGCGTCGAGGAACGGGAACTTCTCGAGCGCCGTGTCCACGACGCCCATCACGTCCTCGTAGTCGACCGAGCCCCACCCGGGCCCGGTGCCGTTGCCCGATCCGCGGATCGCGCGTCCCCACTCCTCGGAATAGCCGGACCCGCCGCGCGGGTTCGAAAAGAGGACGCAGTAGCCGGCGCCCGCGTACACCTGGACCTCGTCGAAGAAGCCCGTCCCGTACTGCGAGAACGGGCCGCCGTGAATCGTGATGAGGACCGGATAGCGCCGCGACTCGTCGAAGTTGGACGGGCGCACCAGCCACGCGTCGACCTCGGTCCCGTCGGCGGAGACGGCCGTGAACCGCTCGACGTCGGAGAGCTCGCGTCCCGCGACGAAGTCGTCGGAGACCGCCGTGACGCGCTTGCCGTCCCCCGTGAAGAGCTCGTGTGGCCGTTTGTGGGTGCTGGCCGTGTACACGACCGCGCCGCCGGCGAGGTCGTAGAGGCCGGTCGTCTGCTCGCCGCCGACGAGCAGCTCGGGATCGCCGGAGCCGTCCGCCGCGCCGGTGTAGACGTGGACGTTGCCGCCGTCCTCGACGCCGAACGCGATGCGGTCGCCGTCCCAGACGGGCTCGCGGCCGAGCGGGAAGGGAGCGCACTGCCGGTCGAGGGAAGTCGTGAGGATCCGGCGGTCGCTGCCGTCGGCGCGCATCACCGCGATCTGGCTGTGATGCGGATACGTGCCGTCCTCGGGCGTGTGGACATACGCGATGCGCGACCCGTCCGCGGAGAACGAGGCGGCGTTTGCGGATTCGTCGGTCTGGCTCAACCGCCGCGGCTCGGCCCCGTCGGCGTCGACGTCCAGCTCGTAGAGAGCCTCGACGAACGCGACGTCCCAGCGGTCGCCGCGCATGGACGTGAAGACGATGCGCTTCCCGTCGCCGGACCACCTCGGTTCGCTGTTCTCGCAGTCGCCGTTCGTGAGCTGCCGCTCGTCCTCGCCGTCGAGGCCCACCACGAAGACGTGGCTGCGGCGGTCGCCGACCCAGCCGACGCCGTTGAGCTTGAAGAAGACGCGGTCGAACCGCCGCGGCGCCCGCTTCCGGTCGTCCTCCTCGTCGTACGCCGCGTCACGGACGCGGCGCGTAAACGTGAGGCGGCCGGAGTCGGGCGACCAGGCGATCGAGTCGACGCCTTCCTTTCCCTCGGTCAGCCGGCGTGGCTCACCGCCGTCGGCCGGCAGCACGTAGAGCTCCCCGTGTGCCTTCTTCTCGTCCTCACCGTCGCGATTCGAGACGAAGGCGAGCCAGCGTCCGTCGGGGGACCAGCGCGGCGAGTGGTCAGCCCGCGCGCCGGAGGTGAGCTGCCTCGGCTCCGCGGATCCGTCGAGCGGCGTCACCCAGATCGCCGAGCGGTAGGCGTTCGCCTCCTCGTCGACCCGGGTCACGACATACGCGACGCTCTGCCCGTCGGGAGAAATGCGCGGATCGCCGACGCTCGTCAGCGCATAGACATCTTCGGGCCGCATTCCCGTCACGCGCGTACGACTTTAGACTGTGACGTTCCTGCGGGCGTGGTGGAACTGGTAAACACGCCGGTTTTAGGGGCCGGTGCTCCTCGGAGTTTGGGGGTTCGAATCCCTCCGCCCGCATTCCTAGGAGGGTCTGACGGGGCAGTGCTCGTCGCAGGGGTGCGATGGGCGTCGCGATGCAAGGACGCAGGGAGCGTCGATAGCGGTGTCCTATCGGCGCGACCGAGGACGCAGCAGCTGGCGAAGCCGGCCGACGAGCGGAGCGAGGAGTCGCGGCGCGGCCCTGCGGCACAGCGGCTGTCTCGCCAGACCCTCCTACCGCTAGGCGCGAACGCGAACGGCGTAGATCATCGCCGAGAAGATCGCGAGCCAGATTGCTCCGGCGAGAGCGAGCAGGCTCAGGTTCCACGCGCTCACGTGCCTCGATCGTTCGACCTCGGGCGCCTGCTCCCTGCTTGAATGGACTGCGTGCAGACCCAGGTCGAGGCGCTGCCGCAGAACCGTGTGCGGCTGAAGGTCCAGGTTCCGTCGCACGACGTCCACCACGCCGTCGAGCACGCAGCCGAGGATCTCGCGCAGAGCGTCAAGGTGCCGGGCTTCCGCAAGGGGAAGGTGCCGCGCCAGGTGCTCCTGCAGCGCGTCGGTCGCGAGCGGCTGATGACGGAGGCGGTCGAGAGCCACATCGGCGGCTGGTTCTGGAACGCGGCGGCACGCACGCGGGTCCGGCCGGTCGAGCAACCGCAGTACGACTTCGAGCTTCCGGCCTCGGCCGACGAGGACTGGGAGTTCACCGCAACCGTCGCCGTCCAGGAGAAGCCCGAGCTGCCCGACTGGAAGGAGCTCGAGGTAGGCGTCGCCGAGGTCGAGGTTCCCGAGGAGCTCGTGCAGGCCGAGCTCGACGCTCTGCGCTCGACGGTCGCGGAGCTCGTCCCGGTCGAGGGGCGTCCCGTCGCTCCCGACGACACGGTCGTGGTCGACCTCGTCGCCGAGGACGAGACGCGACGCGACTATGTCATCGAGCTCGGCCGTGGCGCCGTCATGGAGGAGATCGAGCAGGGTCTCGTGGGGATGAGCGCCGGCGAGACGAAGGAGATGTCGTTCGAGCTCGCCGACGGGTCGACGCAGTCTCTCGCCGCGACGGTGAAGGAGATCAAGGAAAAGGCTCTGCCGCCGCTCGACGACGATCTCGCGCGCTCGGCGAGCGAGTTCGAGACGTTCGCGGAGCTGCGGGCCGACGTCGAGTCGCGCCTGCGCGAGCAGATCGAGGAGGAGGTCGAGACGCAGTTCCGAGGCGACGCGGCCGACGCGCTCGTCGCTGCCTCGAAGGTCGAGGCGGCCGGGCCGCTCGTCGACTCCCGCACGCGCGAGCTGCTGCGCGGCTTCGCCCGCCAGGTCGAGGCGCGCGGCGTGCAGCTCGAGACCTTCCTCGCGATGACGGGCCAGCAGCCCGAGGAACTCGTGGCGAGGCTCCACGACGAGGCCCAGCGCTCGGTCGCGCGCGAGCTCGTGCTCGATGCGGTGGCCGACGAGATCGGGCTCGACGTGCCGGACTCCGAGGTCGAGGAGCTCGTCCGCGAGCAGGCCGAGGCGGTCGGCGACGACGCCGACGAGATGCTCGTGGCCCTTCGCGAGAGCGGCCGCTTCGAGTCGCTTCGCGAGGATCTCCGCCTGCGCCAGGCACTCGACCGAGTTGCCTCCGAGGTCAAGCGCATCCCGCTCGCGCAGGCCGAGGCGCGCGAAGCGATCTGGACGCCCGACAAGGAGAATCCCCCGACCGAGACGAAACTCTGGACCCCCGACCAGCCGCAGAGCACCGAAGGAGCCCGAACATGAACCCGCCGTCGAATCTCGTCATCCCGTCCGTCATCGAGCAGACCTCGCGCGGCGAGCGCTTCTTCGACATCTACTCGCGCCTGCTCAACGAGCGGATCATCTTCCTCGGCACGCCGATCGACGACCAGGTGGCGAACCTCGTCGTCGCACAGATGATCCATCTCGAGTCCGAGGACCCGGACAAGGACATCAACATCTACATCAACTCGCCGGGCGGCTCCGTCTACTCGGGGCTCGCCATCTACGACACGATGCAGTTCATCAAGCCGGACGTAGCGACGACGTGTGTCGGGATCGCGATGTCGATGGGGGCGCTCCTTCTCGGGGCGGGCACGGAGGGAAAACGCACCGCGCTGCCGAATGCCAAGATCCTGATCCACCAGGTGTCCGGCGGCTTCCAGGGCCAGGGCACCGACATCGAGATCCAGGCGCGAGAGACGATCAATCTCAAGCGGCGTCTGGAGGAGATCATCGCCCTGCACACGAACCAGCCCGTCGACAAGATCTCGAAGGACATGGAGCGCGACTACTACATGACGGCCGAGGAAGCCGAACAGTACGGCATCGTCGACCAGGTGATCGCGCACCGATAGGGCTCCAGACGTAGACGAAATCCCCAGATCGAGGTAGAAGAAGAGATATGGCGCGCGCAACCGACGGCAACGAGCAGCTCCTCTGCAGTTTTTGCGGCAAGAGCCAGCGACAGGTCAAGAAACTGATCGCCGGCCCGGGCGTCTACATCTGCGACGAGTGCATCGATCTCTGCAACGAGATCATCGACGAGGAGCTGACCACTCCCGCCCAGCTCGACCTCGACAACCTGCCGCGTCCGCGCGACATCTACGCGGTGCTCAACGACTACGTCGTCTCGCAGGAAGAGGCGAAACGGACCCTGGCCGTCGCGGTCTACAACCACTACAAGCGCGTGCAGATGGGAACGGAGGACGACGAGGTCGAGCTCCAGAAGTCGAACATCCTCCTGCTCGGCCCGACCGGCTGCGGCAAGACCCTGCTCGCGCAGACGCTTGCGCGCATCCTCAACGTCCCGTTCGCCATCGCCGACGCGACCGCGTTGACCGAGGCGGGCTACGTCGGCGAGGACGTCGAGAACATCCTCCTCAAGCTGATCCAGGCGGCGGACTTCGACATCAAGAAGGCCGAGACCGGGATCATCTACATCGACGAGGTGGACAAGATCGCGCGGAAGGCCGACAACCCGTCGATCACGCGCGACGTGTCCGGCGAGGGCGTGCAGCAGGCGCTCCTGAAGATCCTCGAGGGGACGGTGGCCTCGGTGCCGCCGCAGGGCGGACGCAAGCACCCGCACCAGGAGTTCCTCTCGATCGACACGACGAACGTCCTCTTCATCTGCGGCGGCGCGTTCGCCGGCCTCGACAAGATCATCGCGCGGCGCATCGGCAAGAACGCCCTCGGCTTCGGCGCCGACATCCGCTCCAAGCACGACGTCGAGTCGTCGGAGCTGCTCGCCGGCGTGATGCCGGAGGACCTTCTCAACTTCGGGCTGATCCCGGAGTTCATCGGCCGGCTCCCGGTCATCTCCGCCGTGCACCAGTTGCGCCGCGAGGATCTCGTCCAGATCCTCGAGGAGCCCAAGAACGCGCTCATCAAGCAGTACCAGCGCTTCTTCGGCTACGACGGCATCGAGCTCGTCTTCACCGACGACGCGCTGTGGGAGATCGCCGACCGCGCGCTCGAGCGCGAGACAGGCGCGCGCGGGTTGCGGTCGATCATCGAGGGGGCACTGCTCGACGTGATGTTCGAGCTGCCGTCGCGGCGCGACGTGACGAAGTGCGTGATCACGAAGGAGTGCATCGCGCAGGGCATCCGGCCGACGCTCGTCACGAGCGCAGAGGCCGCCGACGACGAGCCCGACGAACCGGTCGAGCAGACCGCGTAGCCGTAGCTCGCGAGTCCTGCGGACTCGCTGGGTGAAGGAACTCCGCGCCGGAAGAGCTGTGGTCTTCCGGCGCTCAGCACGGAGCGGGGAAGCCTGCGGCTGAGTCACCGCTGCTCGGATGTCTTAGCCTCCGGCCTTTGGCGCTTCCCGCGAGGCAGACCGCGTAGTCTCTCCCTGTGAGCGTGATCGAGATCGGCGGGGAGTTCGGGCCGTCGTCGTGGATCGAGGTGCCGCAGCAGAAGATCCAGGCTTTCGCCGACGCGACCGGCGACCACCAGTTCATCCACGTCGATCCCGAGCGGGCGGCGCAGACGCCGTTCGGCGGCACGATCGCCCACGGCTACCTGACGCTCTCGCTGCTGCCGGCCATGTCCTACGAGGTCATCCCGCACGACGAGGGCGACGGGATGGGGCTCAACTACGGGCTCAACCGGGTGCGCTTCCCGGCGCCGGTGCCGTCGGGCTCGCGCGTCCGCGGGTCGTTCCACGTGGACGACGTCGACGAGCAGGACTGGGGCCGCCAGGTCACGATGACGGCGACGGTCGAGCGTGACGGCGGCGAGAAGCCGGTCTGCGTGGCCGAGGTCGTGTTCCGCTACTACCGCCTCTAGGCGAGCCGCCTCGACGCGAGCCTCGGCGTAAACTCGCCGCATGTCACTCGACTCGACCAAGGCCGACGACATCGCGCTCGTGATCGAGGAGGCCATCGTCTCCGGCGAGCTCGCGCCCGGGACGGTACTGCGTCAGGAGCACCTCTCTGGGCAGTTCGACGTCTCGCGGACGCCGGTCCGCGAGGCGCTGCGGCGGCTCGCTGCGCTCGGGCTCGTCTCCTTCGTCCCGAACCGCGGTGTGCGCGTGCGCACGATCTCGCGGGAGGAGCTCCACGAGGCGTTCATGGTGCGGGCCGAGCTCGAAGGCCTCGCGACCGAGGTCGCCGCGACGCAGATCACGCCCGACGAGCTCGCGGAGCTCGAGGCGGCCGAGCTCCACTTCGCAGGGATCTCGAAGGAGCTCCGCTCGCGCGAGCCCGGAGAGGCGCGCCGCTCGATCATGGGCGACTGGGTGCGCGCGAACCTCGCGTTCCACGACGTGATCTACCGCGTCGCCGACCTGCCGCTCGTCGAGCAGCTCGCGAAGAGCGCGCGCCGCTCCTTCTCCGGGCCGGCGGTCTGGGCGCCGGGCGACCACTCGATCGACGACCTCTACGCAAGGAACGCCGAGCAGCACCGCGCGATCCGTCAGGCGCTCGCAGCGCGGAGTGGCGAGGGTGCGCGGGCGCTCGCGCGCGAGCATGTCCTCTCCTCGTTCCACATGCTCGAGGCGGTTCTCGAGCAGGTCGGAGGCTCCTGGCCACAGCCGAAGCACGCCACCGCTAAGCTCCGGGCATAGTCGCTGCCTGACGACATTTCGCGCATGGATCCGCTCTACAGACCGCAGGGCGTCGAGCAGCGCTGGCAGCAGACCTGGGAAGAGGAGGGGCTCTACGGGGCCGATCCGGATGCGCCCGGCGACGCGTTCGTGGTCATGCACCCGCCGCCGAACATCTCCGGCTCGCTGACGATCGGCCACTGCCTGCAGCTCTCGCTCGAGGACACGCTCGTCCGCTGGCATCGCATGCGAGGCTTCAACACGCTCTTCCAGCCTGGCTACGATCACGCCGGCATCTCGACGTGGGCGGCGATCGGGCGGACGCTCGCTCAGGAGGGGAAGAGCCAGCGCGATCTCGGCCGCGAGGGCTTCGACGCCTACGTCCAGGAGTGGCTCGAGCGCTACGGCGGCACGATCATGAGCCAGTTCCGCCTGCTGGGCGCCTCGCTGGACTACCGGCGCACGCGGTTCACGATGGACGAGGGCTACTACCGCGCAGTCATGCGCTGGTTCGTCCACCTGTACGAGCGCGGATTCATCTACCGGGCGAACCGGATGGTCAACTGGTGCCCGCGCGACCGGACCGCGCTCTCGGATCTCGAGGTCGAACACGAGGACGAGGACGACACGCTCTCGTACATCCGCTATCCGCTCGCCGACGGCAGCGGCGACGTGACGATCGCGACGGTCAGGCCCGCGACGATCCTCGCCGACGTCGCGGTCGCGGTTCATCCGGATGACGACCGCTATCGCGATCTCGTCGGCAGGGAGGTCGTCGTCCCGGTCGTCGAGCGGCACGTGCCCGTGATCGCCGACGAGCGGGTCGAGATGGAATTCGGAACCGGAGCGCTCAAGATCACGCCGGGGCACGATCCGGTCGACTTCGAGATCGGCCGCGACCACGGGCTCGCCGAGCTGACCGTGATCGGCCTCGACGGGCGGATGAACGACGCGGCAGGCGAGCTCGCAGGGCTGACGCAGGAGGAGGCGGGCCGGCGCGTGCTCGACTGGGCGTCCGAGCGCGGCCAGCTCGAGAAGCGCGAGCATTACCGGCACTCCGTGGGTCATTGTGAGCGCTGCCACAGCAGGGTCGAGCCGCTCGTGATGCCGCAGTGGTGGCTGGCGATGGAGGACCTCGCTGCACCGGCGGTCGCGGAGGTCAAGGAGGGACGCGTTCGCTTCACGCCCGAGCGTTTCGCGCGCGTCTATCTAGACTGGATGGAGAACATCCGCGACTGGTGCATCTCCCGCCAGATCTGGTGGGGCCACCGGATCCCGGTCTGGTACTGCCCCGACGGTCACATCACCGTCGCCGAGACCGCGCCGCAGACGTGCGCGGAGTGCAGTTCCGCCGAGCTGCGGCAGGAGGAGGACGTGCTCGACACGTGGTTCTCCTCGGCGCTCTATCCGTTTGCGACGCTCGGCTGGCCCGACGAGACGGCGGAGCTCGCCCGCTACTACCCGGGCAGCGTCCTTACGACCGCGCGCGACATCATCTTCCTGTGGGTCGCGCGGATGATCTTCTCGGGCCTCGAGCTGACCGGGGAGAAGCCGTTCGCCGACGTCCTGATCCACTCGACGCTCCTCAACCCCGAGGGGCGGCGTATGTCGCGCACGATGGGGACCGGCATCGACCCGGAGGAGGCGCTCGACCCGTACGGCGCCGACGCGACGCGCTACGGGCTGCTCAAGGTGACGTCGAGCCAGGACCCGCGCTTCTCGTTCGGTACGATCGAGGAGGGGCGGAAGCTCGCGAACAAGCTCTGGAACGCGAGCCGGTTGCTGCTCATGGCCGGCGCATTGGAGCCCGAGGCCCGCCCATCGTCGGTCGAGGAGCGCTGGATCCTGGCGCGGATCGATGCGACGCGCGCCGAACTCGAGGCCGACCTGGCCGGTTTCGACTTCGCACATGCCGTCGAGCGCCTGTACCACCTCACGTTCGACGACTTCTGCGACTGGTATCTCGAGTCGATCAAGCCGCGGCTTGCCGAAGACGACGTGCGGGCGACCGCGCTCGCGGCTCTCGAGTGCCTGCTCAAGCTCCTCCACCCGGTGATGCCGCACGTGACGGAGGAGATCTGGACGCACCTGCCGGCCCGCGAGTCGCGCCTGATCGTCGCGTCGTGGCCGGAGCCGCAGATGTGGGAGGGCGAGTTCGAGACGATCGAGGCTGCGCAGACGGCCGCCCGCATCTACCGACGCAGCGGCGTTCGCATCAAGCTGGCGGGCGACTCGGCCCGGATCTTCGACGCGGTCGTGCGCCCGACCGACGACGGGCAAGGCGACCTCGACGCCGAGCGCGCGCGGGTGCAGAAGGAGGTCGAGCGAGCCGAGCGGATGCTTGCGAACGACAAGTTCGTCGCGAACGCCGCGCCCGAGGCGGTCACGGCCGAGCGCGAGAAGCTCGAGCAATACCTTGCTGAGCGCGACGCGCTGGGTTGAGTCGCTGTCGCCGTGGCCGGAGGACGGCTTCGGCACCGAGCGGATGCGCGCGCTGCTCCGACAGCTCGGCGACCCGCAGGAGCGCTTCGAGTCGATCCACGTCGTGGGCACGAACGGCAAGTCCACGACGACGCGGCTGACGGAGGCGCTGCTCCTCGACGCAGGTGTGTCCGTTGGTTCATATCTGTCGCCTCACGTCGTCTCGTGGCAGGAGCGGATCCGGCTCAACGGAGCCGAAATCGACCTCGAGGCCGCTCTGACCGGTGTCAGACACCGTGCCGAGCTTGTTACGGCGACGCAGTTCGAGGTGCTCACCGCCGCGGCGCTGCTCGCGTTCGCGGAAGCGGAGGTCGATGTCGCGGTGGTCGAGGCGGGACTTGGCGGACGCCACGACGCCACCAACGTCCTCCGTACCCGCGTCGTCGTGCTCACGAGCGTGGCGCTCGACCACATGGACGTGCTGGGCGAGACCAGGGAGGCGATCGCCGCCGAGAAGCTCGCGGTCGTGCAGCCGGGCTGCACGGTCGTTCTCTCGGAGCCGGAATGGCGCGAGCTCGCCGAGGAGAACGGCGCCGCCGCGGTCGTCGTCACCGCCCACAGCAACCTCGCACTCGCCGTCGCTGCGGCCGAGTCGTTCCTCGGCCGGCCGGTCGACCCCCATGCCGCCGACGGCATCTCGCTGCCGGGGCGCCTCGAGCGCCGTGGCGAGAGGCCGCTCGAGATCTGGGACGGAGCCCACAACCTCGCCGGCGTCGGCTGGCTGCTGCCCCGGCTCCCTTCGGCGCCGTCCGGCGGCTGGACGCTCGTCTGCTCGATCCTGCGCGACAAGCGCGCGGGGATGATGCTCGAGGCGCTCTCGGTCCTCGGCTCGACGCTCGTGGCGACCGAGAGTCGCAACGGGCGCGCGCTCCCGGCCGCCGAGCTCGCCGCGCTGGCCTCCGCCCGCTTCGACCACGTCGAGGCCGAAACCGAGCCGGAAACCGCCCGGACGCGGGCACTCGAGCTTGCCGGACCGGATGGCGCTGTGCTCGTCACGGGCTCCCTGTACCTTCTCGCGGAGCTCAGTGGCGAAGACCGCGACCTATAACCCTGCAGAGAAGCTCTCGATGTTCGCGCTTGCCGCGTGCGTCCTGATCGCTGTGGTGGGTACCGCCTTTGCAACAGGGTGGTTGATCGGCAAGATTCTTCTGTGACTCTCGCCAGCTTCATCAGCTCGGGCGCCCAGCACGCCATCCTCAACGGCTTCGCCTTCTTCGCCTTCGTGCTCTGGCTCTCGCTCGGCTTCTGGACGTACAAGGACGCGAAGCGTCGGATGGAGGATCCACTCTTCATCGCCCTGGCCACGTTGCTCGGTCTGATCCCGCCCTTCGTCGGCCCGTTCATCTACATGCTCTTCCGGCCGCCCGAGTATCTCGAGGACGTACGCGAGCGGGAGCTCGAGATCAAGGCCATGGAGGAGCGCATCGCGGCAGGCGACCTTCGCTGCCCGGTCTGCCACGCCGAGGTCGACTCGAGCTACCTCGCCTGCCCTGTCTGCACCACGAAGCTCAAGCAGGCGTGCGTCAGCTGCAGCGCGCCGCTCGAGCCGATCTGGCAGGTGTGCCCGTACTGCGAGACGGCGATCGAGCCTGCGGCACCGGGGACGCCGCCGGCGCTCGGCACGCGGCGGGTGCGGCGCAGCACCACACACTGACCATGGCCGTGGAACGCAGCCTCATCCTGATCAAGCCGGACGCCGTGCGGCGCCGGCTCGCCGGCGAGATCCTCGGCCGGATCGAGGCGCGCGGCTTCGAGATCCGCGAGGCGAAGCTCGTCACGGCCGATCGCGCGCTCGGGCAGGAGCACTACGGAGAGCACAGCGAGAAGCCGTTCTTCGGCGAGCTCGTCGAGTTCATCACCTCGGGCCCGACGTGGGCGCTCGTCGTCGAGGGCGAAGGGGCGATCGCGACGATGCGGGCGACGATCGGAGCGACCGATCCCGCGAACGCGGCCCCGGGGACGATCCGGGGAGACCTCGCCGCTTCGATGCCCGACAACCTCGTGCACGGCTCCGACTCGCCTGAGTCGGCGGAGCGCGAGATCGCGCTCTGGTTTGGTGTCTGATCCGACCGTCGAGGCCTGGACGCGCGAGAACGAGCGGTACACGGACGCGCGTGCCGAGCAGGCGTGGGCGGCCGAGGAGATCACCTGGGGCATCTGGAACGTCCCGGAATCCGAGCTGCAGGCTCTGCCGGAGTTGGCCGGCAAGGAGGTCGTCGAGCTCGGCTGCGGCACCGCGTACTTCGGCGCCTGGCTGAAGAACGCGGGTGCTGCGCGGGTCGTCGGCGTAGACCCGACTCCTGCGCAGCTCGAGACCGCCCGTCGCTGTGAGGAGCGTTTCGGGCTCGGGCTCGAGTTCGTGGAGGCGTTCGGCGAGGAAGTGCCGCTCCCAGACGAGTCCTTCGATCTCGTCGTCTCGGAGTACGGCGCCTCGATCTGGGCCGACCCGTACCGCTGGATCCCGGAAGCGGCGAGGCTGCTCCGACCGGGCGGCGAGCTCGTCTTCCTCCGCAATTCGCCGCTCGTCATCCTCTGCTCGCCCGACGAGGACGTCGCCGCGGTGGAGACGCTGCAACGTCCGCAGTTCGGGATGCACCGCTTCCAGTGGCCGGACCAAGGCGTCGAGTACCACCTGCCGCACGGCGAGTGGATCCGGCTCCTGCGCGCGAACGGCTTCGAGATCCTCGACCTGATCGAGATCCAGACTCCGGCCGGCGCGGCAACCCACGAGCATTACGGCTACGTGACCGCCGAATGGGGGCGGAAGTGGCCGGCGGAAGAGATATGGCGAGCTCGTCTGCGGCACCCCTCCTCCTAGCCTCGACCTCGCCGCGGCGGCGGCAGATCCTCGAGCAGCTGCGGATCCCGTTCGACGTCGTCGCTCCGCGGTACGAGGAGACGCAGGACGACCCGGTCGCGCACGCCCTCGGCAAGGCGCAGTCGGTGCTTGCCGAGGCGGACGGCCGGCCGGTGCTCGGGTGCGACACCGAGGTCGTGTGCGGGGGTCGCGTCTACGGCAAGCCCGCCGGGCCCGAGGATGCAGAGCAGATGCTCGAGAGCCTGGCCGGACGCACCCACGAAGTGGTCTCCGGACTCGCGCTGATCACGCCGATGTGGGAGGAGGTGCGGCACGAAGTGACACGCGTCACCTTCCGCGGGCTGACCCCGCGCGACATCGGCCGCTACGTGGCGAGCCGCGAGTGGGAGGGACGCGCGGGCGGCTACGCGATCCAGGGCGAGGGCGCCGGGCTCGTCGAGCGGATCGAGGGCGACTACCTCAACGTCGTCGGCCTGCCGGTCGCCGTGCTCGTCCGGCTGCTGGCCGAACGGTTCCCCGGGACCTACGGGTTCGGATGAGCGAGAGCGCGGTCAGGGCAGCCGTCGAGGTGGCGGCGGAGTACGGGCTGCGCAGCGACGACCCGGTCGTGCTGCGCGACGCGTGGCACGTGCTCGTTCACCTCCGGCCGCTGCCGATCGTCGCGCGCGTCTCGAGCGGCCGGTCGTACCCGCCGGAGGAGGACGTGATCCGCGAGCTGGAAGTCGCGTCCCACGCGGCTCGAGCCGGCGCACCCGTCGTGCCGCCCTCCGACCTGCTCGATCCCGGCCCGCACCGGAACGGCGGCCACGTCGTCGTCTTCTGGAAATACGCCGGGCAGCCGCGCGAGGTGGAGCCGGTGGCAGCCGGCGAAGGGCTCCGCGCGATTCACGAGGCGCTGGCCGACTACGGCGGCGAGCTGCTGTCCCTCCACACCGACGACCTCGCGAGGATCACCGACAGCCTCGAGCCGTCCCCCGACGTCGACCTGTTGCGCGAGCTCGGCCTGCGACAGCCGGTGGGCCGCCCACAGGCGCTGCACGGCGACGCGCATCTCGCCAACTGCCTTCCCGGGCCGCTCTGGCACGACTTCGAGACGGCGTGTCGCGGCCCGCGCGAGTTCGATCTTGCCGCGCTGGCCCTGTCGGCGCGCGTGCGTGCCGACGAGCCCTCCCGGATTGCGTTGGAGGGATACGGCGACCACGACGCGGATCTGCTGGAGGAGTTCCTCCCGGTCTACGCGGCCTGGATCTATGCCTCGTTCATGGTGGCGCTACCGCGCCGGCCGGAGCTCGGCCGGGTGCTCGACGAACGCCTAGCCTGGCTCCGCGAGAACTACGCCTGAACCGCTTCGTACCTCACGGCGCCAAGGCGGCGGCGTAACGGCGCGTTACGCCGCCGCGGAGTAGCGAGCGCGCACGCCGCAGGCATGCACGCTCGCGACAGAACGAGCCTCCAACTCGCGCCAACCCAGTGTGCCCTCAGCACGGAGCCAACGGGAGACCGCGTCTCCCGTTGGCGCAGTTCCTTCATTCCCGGGCGAAGAGCGCAGCTCTTCGCCCGGCAAGGTAATCGGGGTGCCCAGATTCGAACTGGGGACCTCTCCGACCCGAACGGAGCGCGCTACCAGGCTGCGCCACACCCCGAGACCGCGCCATAGGGTAGCGGCGATGCCCGAGACGCATGAGCTGAGGGCGGTGCTCTTCGACGTCGACTTCACGCTCGCCCGTCCAGGTCCCGAGCTGGGGCCGGAGGGCTACGTCCGCGTCGGCCGGCGCCACGGGCTCACACTCGAGCCCGGCCGCTACGACGCGGCCCGTGACGCCGCGCTCGTCGATCTCCGGCGCCACCCCGAGCTCGAGCACGACAACGAGATCTGGTTCCGCTTCACCGAGAGGATCGTGCGCGGGATGGGCGGCGACGCCGACTCGGCCTACGCCTGCGCCGTCGAGATCACGCGTGCCTGGGAGCGGCACGAGAACTTCGAGCTCTACGACGACGTGCCGGATGCAGCTTGCCGCACTCCGCGCCGCCGGGCTCCGCATCGGCCTGGTCTCGAACTCCTCACGGGACGTGCGCGAGTTCGCCATGCATCACGGCCTCGACGTCGACGCCGGGATCAGCTCCTTCCACCACGGCCGCACGAAGCCGCACGCGTCGATCTTCCGGGCTGTCCTGGACCTGCTCGGCGTCGAGCCGGCCGAGGCCGTGATGGTCGGGGACACGATCTCCGACGACGTCGAGGGCGCGCTCGCACTCGGGATGCGGGCGATCCTGCTCGACCGTGAGGGCACGCGGCCGGACTTCGAGCCGCGGATCGAGCGCTGAACGAGCTCCCGCCGCTGCTCGGTCTCTAGCTCTGCTTTTTCTCGGCGTTCTCGAGGAACGGCCGGATGATGTCGATCGGCGCCGGGAAGATGATCGTCGTCGACGGCGTGCCACTGATTTCGATCAGCGTCTGCAGGTAGCGCAGCTGCAGCGCGACCGGGTGCTTCTCGATCACGACCGCGGCGTCCTTCAGCTTCTCGGCCGCCTGGAACTCGCCCTCGGAGCTGATGATCTTCGCGCGGCGCTCGCGCTCGGCCTCGGCCTGCCGCGCCATCGCCTTCTGCATCCCGGCGGGGATCTCGACGTCCTTCACCTCGACGATCGAGACCTTGATCCCCCACGGGCCGGTGGCCTGGTCGATGATCTCCTGCAGGATCGCGTTGATCTTCTCCCGCTCGGAGAGCAGCTCGTCGAGGACGTGCTGGCCGAGCACCGCGCGGAGCGTCGTCTGCGAGATCTGCGAGGTCGCAGACATGTAGTTCTCGACCTGGACGATCGCGTCCTTCGGGTCGATGATCTTGAAGTAGGCGACCGCGTTCACCCGGACCGGGACGTTGTCCTTCGTGATCACGTCCTGCGGCGGAACGTTGAGCGTGATCGTCCGGAGGTCGACCTTCACGAGCTGGTCGACGATCGGGATCTTCCACACCAGGCCGGGACCGCGCGGCGGGTCGAGCAACCGGCCGAAACGGAAGAAGACCGCCCGCTCGTACTCCCTCAACACCTTGACGAAGCCGAGCACGACTCGATCCTATCTCCGCACGGTCAGTTGCAGCCCGTCGACCGCCTGCACCTCGACCTCTTCGCCCGGCACGAGCTCGGAGTCGTCGGCCGTATGCGCCTGCCAGAGCGCGCCGTCGACGAAGACGAGTCCCGGCGCGCGCACCTCGGCTCTCTGCCCGATCATCAGCTGCACTCCGGTCTCCACCGGAAGCCGCCGCGCCGCGAACGCCTTGCCCGTCGCAAAGGCCCAGAAGATGGCGATTGCGCCGCCGAGCCCGAGGATCAGCCAGAGGTTGACGCGATAGGCCCCAGGTTCGTTCTGGAACAGCAGCGCGAGCCCGAAGAGCAGGGATATGAGGCCCCCGATCGTGAGCACGCCATGGGTCGGTGCGTGGAGGTCGATGATCAGCAGCGCGACGCCGAGCAGGATGAGGGCGAGCCCTCCCCAGCTCGGCCTGAGCACGGAGAACCCGTACAGGGCGAGGACGAGCGAGACGGCGCCGAGCGCGCCGGGCAGCACGACGCCGGGATGGAGCACCTCGAAGACGAGCCCGATGATCCCGAGCAGGAAGAGGAGGCTGATCAGGTTCGGGTCGATGATCGTGTTGAGGAAGCGCGTGATGAACCCGGGTTTGACCGTGTCGATCTCCGCCCCGGCCAGGTGCAGCGTGAAAGGGCGCTGCGCATTCTTCGTCTTGTAGCCGTCGAGCTTGTCCAGCAAGGCCGGGAGCGTGGGCGCGATGAAGTCGATGACGTTCATCTGCAGCGCCTGTTCCGCCGTGAGGTTCGACGCGTGGCGCACGGCCTCCGCCGGCCATGTCGTGTTGCGGTGATTCGCCGCCGCGAGAGCGGTGAGGGACGCGACGGAGTCGTTGATCACCTTGCGGCGCAGGTCCGAGCCGAGGTTCTGTCCGCTCGAGTCGATCGGCGTCGACGAGCCGATGTTCGTCGTCGGCGCCATGGCGAGCACGTCGGCGGCCTGGGCGACCCAGACGCCGGCCGAGGCGGCGCGGGATCCCTCCGGCGACACGTAGACGATGACGGGCACCTTCGACGCCAGCTCGGCCTGGTAGATCGTCTTCATCGAGGTCGAGAGGCCCCCGGGCGTGTCGAGGAGGATCACCGCGGCGTCGTAGCCGTCGTTCGCGGCGCGTGAGAGTTCGCTCGTGAGGTAGTCCTGCGTGACCGGGTTGATCTCGAGATCGGGCCCGAAGGTGATCGCGAGCACACGCGGCTTGGAGTCGGCCCCCGCAGCCCCGCCGACGAAGACGAGCGACGCAAACGCCACGAGGAGCACGAGCAGCGTCCGCTTCATAATGGGCATCAGGATACGCGCGGCGTAGTCTTCAGGTATGTCCGCATGGGTCGCCTGGGCCATCGTCGCCGTCCTGCTTGCGATCGGCGAGATCTTCACTCCGGGGCTCTTCTTCCTCGGTCCGATCGCGCTTGCCGCGGTGGCCGCCACCGTGGTCGCCGCCGTGGGAGGACCCGTCTGGTTGCAGATCGTCGTCTTCGGCGTCGGCTCGTTCGCGTCGGTCGGCCTCCTGCGTCCGATCGCGCGCAGACACCTGACGATGCCGCACGCGATCCGCACAGGCGCCGCCGCGCTCGAGGGCGCCAAAGCGGTCGTCCTCCAGCGAGTCGACGGCCGCGGCGGACGGGTGAAGATCGGGGGAGAGGAGTGGAGCGCCCGCTCCTACATGCCCGACGAGTCGTTCGACGTCGGCGCGGAGGTCGAGGTCGTACAGATCCAGGGCGCCACCGCCCTCGTCTACAGATAGGAGAAAGCCCGCATGGCCGCCCTGATCGTCGTCATCATCGTCGCCATCATCGTCCTCGTCACGCTGGCGCGGACGATCCGCATCGTCCCACAGGCCCGAGCCGCCGTCGTCGAGCGCCTCGGCCGCTATTCACGCACGCTCTCGCCGGGCCTCGCCCTGGTCGTCCCGTTCATCGACCGCGTGCGGCCGCTCATCGACCTGCGCGAGCAGGTCGTCTCGTTCCCGCCGCAGCCGGTGATCACCGAGGACAACCTCGTCGTCAGCATCGACTCGGTCATCTACTTCCAGGTCACCGACGCAAAGGCCGCGACCTACGAGATCGCGAACTACATCCAGGCGATCGAGCAGCTCACGGTCACGACGCTCCGCAACGTCATCGGCGGCTTGGCGCTCGAGAAGACGCTCACATCGCGTGACGAGATCAACGGCCAGCTCCGCGGCGTGCTCGACGAGGCGACGGGCAAGTGGGGCATCCGCGTCAACCGCGTCGAGCTGAAGGCGATCGACCCGCCGGCGTCGATCCAGGACTCGATGGAGAAGCAGATGCGCGCCGACCGTGAGAAGCGCGCAACGATCCTGCAGGCGGAAGGCGCGCGGCAGTCGGAGATCCTCCAGGCCGAGGGCCAGAAGCAGGCAGCGATTCTCCAGGCTGAGGGCGAGAAGCAGGCGGCGGTCCTCCGCGCCGAAGGTCAGTCGAAGGCGATCGAGACCGTCTTCGCAGCCATCCACGAGGGGAAGCCGGACGCCGAGCTACTCGCGTACCAGTACCTCCAGACGCTCCCGTTGATCGCCCAGGGCGAGTCGAACAAGGTCTGGATCATCCCGAGCGAGCTGCAGCAGGCGGTCGGGCGGGTCGCCGGCGCGGTCAAGGACCTCGCCGCTGCGCCGCCTCCGCCGCTGACAGACGGGCAGAAGCCGGAGTAGTCTTCTGCCGCCTTGGCGGAACGCACCCGGGCTGTAGAGGACAAACGGCGGCAGCTCCTCGACGCCGCCGTGCGCGTGTTCGCGCGCAAGGGGTTCCACGCGAGCCGGGTCGGCGACATCGCCGAGGAAGCGGGCGTGGCCCACGGGCTGCTCTATCACTACTTCCGGTCGAAGGATCAGGTCCTCGAGGCGGTCTTCCACGAGAACTGGAGCATCCTCCTCGCGCGGATCGCCGGCGTGGAGGAGTCCGGCGAGCCGGCCGCGGACCAGATCCGGCACATCGCGGCGATCGTCTTGCGCACCTGGCTTCACCTGCCGGACGTCGTGCGCGTCGTGGTCCGGGAGTTCGGCCGCAGTCCCGAGCTGGCCGAGCGAATCAGCGAGCTGACGCTGCCGATCGAGGCGATTCAGCGGGTGATCGCACGCGGCATCGAGCGCGGCGAGTTCCGACAGGACCTCGACCCGGTCTTCGCGGCAACGGTCGTCTACGGCTCGATCGACGAGCTGCTCACCGGCTGGGTGCTCGGACGCCTGCCCGCCGGGGAAGAGGACGTCGCCGCAGCCGAGCAGACGCTGATCGAGGTCACCCTGGTCGGCCTGCAGAAGCCGTAGCGACCAACTCGGCGAACCGGACCGCGCCGACGTTGCCGCCCGAGAGGACGACCCCGACCGCCCTCCCGCGAGCATCGAGCTTCCCGTTCAGCAGGGCGGCGACCCCGACGGCACCGCTCGGCTCGGCGACGAGCTTTAGGCGGTCGAAGAGGAACGCCATCGCCGCGACGATCTCGTCGTCGCTCACGGTGACGACCTCGTCCACCAGCCGGCGGTTCACCTCGAAGGTCAGCTCGCCGGGCTCGGTCGCCTGGAGCCCGTCCGCGATCGTGGGAGGTACGTCGATCCGAACTCGCTCGCCGGCGGCGAGCGAGCGCCGTGTGTCGTCGCCGGCCTCGGGCTCGACCCCGACCAGGCGGATCCCCGGCCGCAGTGCCTTGGCGGCAGTCGCGCATCCCGCGATGAGGCCGCCGCCGCTCACGGGGACGACGAGCACGTCGAGCTCGGGCGCCTCCTCGAGCAGCTCGAGCGCAACGGTTCCCTGGCCCGCCATGACGCGCGGGTCGTCGTACGGCTTCACGAGCTCGAGCCCTCGCTCCTCGGCCAGTCGCGCTCCGATCTCTTCTCGGCTCTCGGTCCAGCGGTCGTACAGCACGACCTCGGCGCCATAGCCGCGCGTCGCGTCGAGCTTCGCGACGGGCGCGTCTTCGGGCATGACAATCGTCGCGTGCGAGTCGAGCAGGGCGGCGGCGATGGCAACGGCCTGGGCGTGGTTGCCGGAGGAGTAGGCGAGCACGCCGCGCCGGAGCGCGTCATCGCCGAGGGACGAGATCTGGTTGAAGGCGCCGCGGAACTTGAAGGCCCCGCCGCGCTGGAAGCACTCCGCCTTGACGCGGACGCGCGCACCGGTCCGCTCGTCGAACGTGCGCGAGGTGAAGACCGGCGTGCGGTGAGCGACGCCGGCGAGGCGCTGCGCGGCGCGCTCGACGTCCTCGAGCGCGATGCTCATCTGCAGGGAGAGCCGCCGCGAGCGAAGAGGCCGAATCCCCAGAGCTTGCCTGCATCCAGGTAGTACGCCGTGCGCGCGTGTGCGGAGTCGAGGACGAGCGCCTCGTAGCCGCGGCACACGACCGTGCGACTGGCGTGCGTGAGCCGGTGCACGGCGAGCACCGTCGAGCCGAAGGCGAGCCTGTGCCGCGCGTGCCAGCCGGCGGGCCGCCAGAGCGTGTAGACGCCGGAGACGCGCCCCCGCGTCAACTCCACCGCGAGCCCGTGCCGGTCGAACGGCTCGTAGGTGAAGTACCACGTGCTCCGGGCACAGTCCCGGCAGCGTCCGAAGAACGTCCCGAGCGCGGCGCGCACGGCTCGCGGAGATTCCCCGAGGCTGATGCCTCCGAGCGAGCGTCCGGGCACGAGCACCCCCGCCTTCGGCAGCTCCGACGCCGCGGGGGCGGCGAGGACGAGAGCCGCCACTGCGCTGGTCAGGAGGCTCCGCCTCATATGCTCGCAGTATGGCGCTGTGGGACTCGGTCGCGGGACTGACGGTCAAGGTCGACGGCTACTCGCTCGAGCGGCGCGAGTCGGCGACGCCCTCCGGCTGGAACCGCGTGACGACGACGGTCGTCCTCGAGGGAGACGGCGCTACCGGCGAGGGGGAGGACGTCACCTACGAGGCCGAGATGCACGACAGCGTTCCCGATGACCTCATGCTGGCCGGGACGTGGAGTCTCGAGGACCTCTCTCACCGGCTAGACGAGCAGGCCGCGCTCGCCGAGGGGTACCGGCGCTGGGCCTTCGAGAGCGCTGTGCTCGACCTCGCGCTGAGGCAGAACGAGCTCGGTCTCGGCGAGGCCCTCGGGCGCCAGGAGCTGCCGGTCCGCTTCGCCGTCTCCACGCGCGCCGCGCCGGAGCGGTGGCTCGAGTACGAGCCCGATCTCGAGTTCAAGCTCGACGCCGAGAAGGATTGGGACCGCGAGCTGCTCCGGGGCCTGCGGGAGCTCGACCGCGTCCGGGTCGTCGACCTGAAGGCGTACTACAGCGGCACGGTGGTCGATCTCGCGCCCGATCCCGAGCTCTACCGTGCAATCGTCGAGGAGCTGCCCGACGCGGTCATCGAGGACGCCTGGCTCGAGGACGGCTGCCGCGAGGCGCTGTCGGGCGCGGAGGATCGCTTGAGCTTCGATGCGCCGATCCACTCGCTCGGCGACGTCGACGGCCTGCCGCTCGAGCCGCGCTGGCTGAACATCAAGCCGTCCCGTTTCGGGACCGTGCTTGGGCTGCTCGAGACGATCGAAGCGTGCGAGGAGCGCGGGATCCGGATGTACGGCGGCGGCCAGTTCGAGCTCGGACGGGGACGCCTCCAGATCCAACGGCTCGCGGGCGTCTTCTACCCCGAAGGCCCGAACGACGTCGCGCCGTCGGTCTACAACGAGGGCGAGCCGCGCGAGGGCCTGCCGCAGAGCCCGCTGCCTGCAGCCGACGGGATCGGCTTCTGAATCTCTTCGACGACGAGCCGCGGCGCTTCGGCGACGACTTCGGAGCGACGCTGTGGGGAGGGACGCTCTACGAGCTCGAGCCCGGTAAATCCTCTCCTTACCACTGGCAGATGGGCGAGGAGGAGTGCTGCGTCGTGATCACTGGTACGCCGACGTTGCGGACGCCGGAGGGCGAGCGGGTACTCCAGCCGTGGGACGTCGCGTACTTCGTCCGCGGCCCCGCAGGGACGCACGGACTGCGCAACGACACCGGCGAGCCGGCCAGGGTCGTCTTCTTCTCGACCGTTTCCGACCCCGAGGTGGCCGTGTATCCGGACGAGGACAAGGTCGGAGTGATCGCGGGCTTCACGAACCCGAACGTCGAGATGCTCCGCGGCTGGGTGGACGTCCAGTGAACCTCCGCGACGCAGAGCTGCAACCGCGCCTCGACAAGCCGGGTTTCCGCCACCGGCGCACCTCGATCCGTGAGCAGCTCGGCGGCGAGCTGATCGGCGCCCAGATCTACGAGTTCGACCCGGGCGAGCAGCTCTGGCCGTACCACTTCCACCGGAACAACGAGGAGTGGCTGATCGTCGTCGCCGGGTCGCCGATCCTGCGCACGCCGGAGGGTGAGCGCGAGCTGCGCGCCGGCGACGTGGTGGGTTTCCCCGACGGCGAGGCGGGCGCGCACACGCTCTACAACCGCAGCGAGAGTCCGGCCCGTGTCGCGATCTTCTCCACCCTCAGGAGTGGGTCGTGCACGTACCCGGACAGCGGCAAGGTCTCCGCAGCCGGCCACGTGTTCCGCCTCGCCGACGAGGTCGACTACTGGGACGGCGAGATCCGCTACTCCTCGTCGGAGTAGTCCGTCTTCGTCTCGGGAAACCGGACGTCGCTCGTCATCCGGCGGTCTTCCCCGCGCTCCTCTGCCGACAGAGGATGGCCTTGGCCGCCCTCGGTCACCTCGGGATGCTCGTCCCGCCACTTCGCGGGTGCCCACCAGCGCCTGATCCGGTCCGGGAGCTTCATGACCTGAACGCATTCTCGCCGGTCAGGGCCTCTCCCACGACCAGCGTGTGCACCTCGTGTGTGCCCTCGTAGGTGAGGACGGTCTCGAGGTTGTTCATGTGGCGGATGACGGGATACTCGAGCGTGATCCCGTTGCCGCCGAGGATCGAGCGCGCGGTGCGGGCCACGTCGAGCGCGCCGCGGACGTTGCCCATCTTCCCCATCGAGACGTGCTCCGGCCGCAGCGTTCCCTCGTCCTTCATCCGCCCGAGGTGGAGCGCGACGAGCGCGCCGCGGTTCACCTCGAGCGCCATCTCGGCGAGCTTCTGCTGCGTCAGCTGGTAGCCCGCGATCGGCTTGTCGAAGACGATCCGCTCCTTCGAGTAGTCGAGCGCCGTCTCGAGACACGTACGCGCCGAGCCCACGACGCCGAACACGATCCCGAAGCGGGCCTCGTTGAGGCAGGAGAGCGGCCCGCGCAGGGTCGAGACCTCCGGGAAGCGGTTCTCCTCGGGAACGCGCACGTCGCGCAGGACGAGCTCGGAGGTGACCGAGGCCCGCAGCGACATCTTGTGGTGCATGAGCGGCGCCTCGAATCCGGGCATGTCCTTCTCGACGAGGAAGCCGTTGATCTCACCGCCTTCGGTGCGCGCCCAGACGACCGCGACGTCTGCGATCGAGCCGTTCGTGATCCACATCTTCGAGCCGTTGAGGATCCAGTCCGGGCCGTCGCGCTTCGCCGTCGTCCGCATCGAGCCGGGGTCGGAACCGGCGTCGGGCTCGGTCAGCCCGAAGCACCCGATCTTCTCGCCGGTATGCATCGGCGGCAGCCAGCGTTGCTTCTGCTCTTCCGATCCCCACCTCCAGATCGCGTACATCGAGAGCGAGCCCTGCACCGAGACGAGGCTGCGGATGCCGGCGTCGCCCGCCTCGAGCTCCTGGCAGACGAGCCCGTACATGACCGAACTCGCCTCCGGCAGGCCGTAGCCGGAGAGGTGCATCCCGAAGAGGCCCAGCCGCGCGAGCTCCGGGATCAGCTCCAGCGGTAGCTCGCCGCGCTCGAACCATTCGCCGACGTACGGCTTGATCTGCTCCGAGACGAACTGGCGCGCCGTGTCGCGGATCGCGCGCTCCTCGTCGGAGAGGAGAGCGTCGAGCTCAAGGAAGTCGCGCGGGTCGAGCTCCCTCTTCTTCGCCGTCGTCGCCATGGCTCCATCCTACGGATCTAGCCGTCTGAGGCCTTCCGAGCTATCGTTGACTGAACAGTCAATCAAGTACGTGGAGGGCTTGATGGTGGCGATCGACGAAAGAGCGACGACGGGCGTCTCCTTCGCCCTGACCGAGGAGCAGAAGGAGCTGCGCCGGCTCGCGCGCGACTTCGCGGCGAAGGAGATCCGCCCGCTGGAGCACGAGTGCGACGACGCGATGCGCCATCCCGTGGACGTCATCGAAAAGGCGCACGAGCTCGGTCTCATGAACCTCCACGTGGCCGAGGAGTACGGAGGCCCGGGCCTCTCGGCGTTCGACGGGATGCTCGTTGGCGAGGAGCTCTATTGGGGCTGCTCGGGCATCGGTACCACGATCACGGCGAACGGCCTCGGCGCCGGCCCCGTCATCGGCTTCGGCTCGGACGAGCAGAAACGCAAGTGGCTGACGCCGTTGCTCGAGCAGCCGATCCTCTGCTCGTTCGGTCTCTCGGAGCCGGGAGCGGGCTCCGACGTCGCGTCGCTCAAGACGACAGCCGTTCGCGAGGGCGACGAGTACGTCCTCAACGGCTCGAAGACGTTCATCACGAACGCCGGCTACGCGGAGTGGACCGTCGTATTCGCGAAGACCGATCCGCGTGGCGGAAGCAACGGCATGTCGGCGTTCATCGTCCCGATGGACACGCCGGGCGTGACGATCGAAAAGCATCTGGACAAGATGGGGCAGCGCGCGACCGACACGTCGGCGTTCGCGCTCCAGGACGTCCGTATTCCGATCGAGAACCGGATCGGCGAGGAGGGCGACGGCTTCAAGATCGCGATGGCAACGCTCGACGCGACGCGTCCGGGAACCGCGATCGGCGCCGTCGGTGTCGCGCAGGCGGCGTACGAGCATTCGGTCGAGTACGCGAAGGAGCGCGTGACCTTCGACGTCCCGATCGCGATGCACCAGGGGGTCAGCTTCATGATCGCCGACATGGCGACCGAGATCGAGGCCTCGCGCCTCCTTTGCTGGCAGGCGGCCTGGATGCTCGACCAGGGCTTCGGCCGCAACGCGACGCTCTACTCCTCCTTCGCGAAGCGGTTCGCCGCCGACACGGCGATGAAGGTCTCCACCGACGCCGTCCAGGTCTTCGGCGGCTACGGCTACATCAAGGAGTACCCGGTCGAGAAGCTCATGCGCGACGCGAAGCTGTTCCAGATCTACGAGGGCACGTCGCAGATCCAGCGGCTCGTGATCGCGCGCGAGATCTTCACGCCGAGGAGCTAGCCGCCTCGGCGGCTTCGATCGCCTCCGCCAGCCACGCGGGAACGCGGGTCGGCCGCAGCGTCGAGGCGTCTACGCAGGCGTGCTCGGTGTGGCCGTCTGCGACGATCTCGTCCCCGCGCGCGATCAGGTACTCGTAGCGGAAGCGCGCGCCGCGCGGAGCCGTGCAGCGTGTGTGGATGACGAGCTCGTCGTCGAAGCGCGCCGGCACGCGATAGCGGCAGTGCGTCTCGAGCGTGAGCGCCTCGATGCCGCGGTCGCGCAGCGCCTGGTAGCCCCCGGCGAAGGCTCGGAGGTACTCGACGCGCGCGACCTCGAACCAGACGAGGTAGGCGGCGTTGTGGGCGATCCCCTGCGCGTCGGTGTCGGCGAACCGCACGCGTACCGGGGTCGCGAAGGAGAAGCCGTCCACGGGGCGCGAGCCTATCCGAGGGTCGACACACATAGCAGAAGTGCTATATACCGGGCGGCGCTGGTCAGACATCGTGCGCGCCGGCCGCGGCGCTCGATATCGTCGGGGCCGACGTGACGAGGAGGAACGATGGCTGATACGAAACAGCAAGACCTGCTCGCCCGGCTGGCCGACCTGAGCGAGGGAGCCGTGCAGCGGCTCTCCGAGGCCCCGGGCGCGGACCGTGCCGTCCAGGCGCTCAAGGGGCTCGCCGACCGGGTCGACGACCTACAGCGGCGGACGCGCGGGTTCGAGGAGCTCGAGAAGCGGCTGACGAAGCTCGAAAAGCGCATGGACGGGCTGACGAAGAAGTCGTCTCGGGCGGCTGGCTCAGGCGCCGCGAAGAGCCCGCCGACCAAGAACGACTGACCCCGACCGAGGCTACGCAGCAGGCACCCGCAGTCGCACCGCCGAGGGAACGACCTCGAAGCGCGCCGGCGTCATCCCGATCGGCTCGCCGTCGACCTCGAGCGGCAGCGGCTCCGCCGCGCTGATCGCTGCGGACGAAGACCGCAGAAGCTCCACCTTCGGGTGCGAGAGATACCGGCCGCTGTACAGCTTCGGGGCCGTGGTGAGGAAGTCGAGCTTCGTGACGTCGCCGATCGTCACCACGTCGAAGGCGCCGTCGTCCTGCCGCGCATCCGGAGCGAGCTTCATGCCGCCTCCGTGGAAGCGGCCGTTCGCGACGATCACGTCGTGCATCGGGCCTTCGCGCCGGACGCCTCCCTCGAGCTCGACCACGACGTCTGTGTTCTGCCACGCGAGGAACTCCCGCGTGAGCGCGTAGAAGAACGTCGCCCGGCCGCCGAACCGTTTCGTCATCGCGTTCGCCCGGCGCGCGACGGCGCCGCTCATCCCGGCCGAGGCGACGTTGGCGAAGAAGCGGCGCGTGCCGTCGCCGAGCTCGACCCGACCGAGGTCGATCGTCTGCGTCACGCCGTCGAGAGCGACTCGCACGGCGTCGTCGAAGCTCCGGGGGATGCCGTGCGTGCGGCCGAAATCCTGTCCTGTCCCGCCCGGCAGCACCGCGATCTCGGCCTCCGTCCCCGCGATTCCGTTGACGACCTCGTTCACCGTCCCGTCGCCACCGATCACCACGAGCAGCGAGCCCTGAGCCTCGCCGGCCGCTTGCGCGAGGTGGCCGGGGAACTCGGACAGCACCTCCTCGCCGCGCAGGCCCAGCTCGGACGCCCTTCGCCGGAGCTCCGGCCAGCGCTTTCCGGTCGCGCCGTTGCCGGACGCCGGGTTGACGAGGAAGACGATCTCGCGCGGCGCGCTAATCGCCGGTGACGGTCATGAGCGCGACGCGCGTCATCCGATCGACCGCCGCGCGCAGCTCCTCGTCGGAGATCCGCTTGAACTCGCCCCCGACGACGATGTCCGACACGGTCAGGAGGCATCCGCCCTGGATCCCGTTCACCTTGCCGATCCCGCCGAGTGCCGCGACGGTGAAGAGCGCGGACGCCTCCATCTCGACCGCGAGGACGCCTCGGCTCGACCAGCGCTCGTACTGGCCCTCGTTCGGGTTGTAGAAGACGTCGCTCGAGACGATCGGGCCGACGTGCATCGGCTGCCCGAGCTCCTTCGCTGCATGCACTGCGCCGTGGATCAGCTCCCAGGACGCCGTGGGGCAGTGCGGCTCGTTCCCGACGAGGTGCGTCGCGGTGGAGTCGGCCGGGACCGCGGTCAGTGCGACGACGAGGTCGCCGAGGGCATGGTGCGACTGGAGCCCACCGCAGGTGCCGACGCGCATCAGCCGCTTGCAGCCGAGCTGGATGAGCTCCTCGAAGACGATCGTCGCGCCGGGACAGCCCATGCCGGTTCCCTGCACCGAGACGCGCTTCCCCTCCCAGGTGCCCGTGTAGCCGAGCAGGCCACGCTCCTCGTTCACCTGGATCACGTCCTCGAAGTACGTCTCGGCGATGTACTTCGCCCGCAGCGGGTCGCCGGGGAGGAGGACGGCGTCGGCGTAGTCGCCGGGCTCGGCTCGGAGGTGGATCGGCACGCGCCGACTCTACCGAGCACGGACGGGGTGGAATGATCCGGCCGTGTCCATCGCGGTCACGCCGACGCTCGACCAGGTGCTGACGTTCTGCGCCGAGGAGCCGGTCGAGCGCGTCTTCCTCGAGGACATCGCGCGGCGCGGGCTCGGCCGCTTCTCGGCGGTCGCCGGTTCCGATTCGCGGCTCGAGGCGCTATGCCATGTCGGTGCCAACGTCGTCCCCTCGGGCGGCGGCTGCGCCGTCTTCGCCGGGGTCGCGGCCCGCAGCGGCGCGCGCATGGTGATCGGCGAGGAGCGCGCCGTGGGTGAGCTGTGGGAGGCGGCGCGACGGCGGATGCCGCGACCGCGCGACGATCGTCCGGGGCAGCCGGTCTACGCGCTCCGCGAAGCGCCCGAGCCGGGGCAGACGGGGCTTCGTCCGGCGCGCCTGCTCGACCTCGACCTGCTCGTGCCCGCATGTGCCGAGGCGCATCGGGAGGAGATCGGGGTCGATCCGCTCAAGCGGGACGCGGAGGGCTTTCGCTGGCGAACGCGCCAGCAGATCGAAGAAGGCCGTTCGTGGCTGTGGGTCGAACAGGGCGTGATCCGGTTCAAGGCCGAGGCGTCGGCCTGGACGCCGGCCGCGGTGCAGCTCCAGCAGGTCTGGGTCGATCCGCAGGCGCGGCGGCAGGGCTACGGGCGGCGGGCGCTCGCCGACCTCTGCCGTCTGCTGCTCGAGCGAGTTCCGGCCGTCTGCCTCTTCGTGCGGCCCGAGAATCAGCCCGCCCTGCGCCTGTACGACTCGATCGGCATGACCCGCGAGCTGACGTACCGCTCGCTGGTTTTCTAGCGCTCGTCCGCTTCGCTGGCGCAGGCTCGCTTCGCTCGCGTGCGCAAGCGCTGTGCTTTCCGCTCGCGCCAGTGCCGCGCCCGCTCATGGTCACGGCACGACAGGACGCGGCACAATCGGCGGATGGAGGAGCTGCGCGACCGTGTCGAGGGCTTCGTCCGCGAGCACGAGCTGATCCCGCCGGGCGGCGAGGTCGTCTGCCTCGTCTCCGGCGGCGCCGACTCGACCTGCCTCTGGCATCTGCTCGGCTCGCTCGAGTATCGGGTCTCGGCGCTGCACGTGAACCACAAGCTGCGCGGCGCCGACTCCGAGGAAGACGCGAGTTTCTGCGCCGAGACGCTCGGCGCCGAGGTCGTGGAGCTCGACGGCCGCGGTCTCGCGGAAGCAGGCCTGCGCGAGCAGCGCCGGTCGGTCGCTAACGACCGGCTGCGAGCCACCGGTCACACCGCCTCCGACCAGGTCGAGACGATCCTCTACCGGCTCGTCTCGCGCGGCGCGGCAACCGGAATCGCGCCGCGGAGCGACGACGGGGTCGTCCACCCGCTCCTGCCGCTCTGGCGCGAGGAGACGGAGGCGTACTGCCGTGCGGCAGGGCTCGAGTTCCGCCTCGATGCCTCGAACGCCGACACGAAGCGCGGCCTGATTCGTGACGAGATCCTGCCGCTGCTGCGCCACCTCCATCCGGCCGCGGACGAGAACCTCCTGCGCGCACTCGACACGCGCGACACGGTGTCGCCCGCGCTCGCCGAGTTGCTCGCGGCGCCTGTCGGCTCGAAGCGCCTCGACCTCGGCGGCGGCGTCCAGGCAGTGCGCGAGCACGAGCGCCTCTGGCTCGAACGCGGCCCTGTTGAGCTGGCCGGCGAGATCCGGTGGGGCGACTGGACCATCCGCTCGGAGCTCGAAGGGCTTAGAGTGCGCGGATGGAGGCCCGGCGACCGGCTGGCTGGTAGGAGGCGGAAGATCCAGGACGTGTTCGTCGATGCGAAGGTGCCGCGGTCGGAGCGCGAAGCGTGGCCGCTCGTCGTGCGCGGCGACGAGGTCGTGGCCGTGCCCGGCATCGTCGAGCATCCGGAGGTACACGCTGTCCGCGGCTGAGCTCGAACGGGCGGTGACCGAGATCCTGATCGAGGAGGAGGATCTCCAACGGCGCATCGCCGAGCTCGGCGCAGAGATCTCGGCCGACTACGAAGGCCGCGACCTGCTCCTCGTCGGCGTCCTCAAGGGCGCCGTCTTCTTTCTGGCCGATCTGATGCGGCACCTGACGGTGCCGTGCGAGATCGACTTCATGGCGATCTCGAGCTACGGCGCGTCGACCGATTCCTCGGGCGTGGTGCGGATCCTCAAGGACCTCGACATCAACATCGAGGGCCGCCACGTGCTGGTGGTGGAGGACATCATCGACTCCGGGCTGACGCTTTCGTACCTCGTCCGCAACCTCGAGGCGCGGGAGCCCGCGAGCCTCGAGGTCTGTGCACTCCTGACGAAGCCGGATCGGCGCGAGATCGACGTCCCGGTGCGCTACACGGGCTTCGAGATCCCGAACCGCTTCGTGATCGGGTACGGGCTCGACTTCGCCGAGCGCTACCGAAACCTCCCGTACGTCGGCGTGCTCGACGAATCGCTCGTGCTCGAACGCGCATAGCCCGGGATGCCGCCACCCCGTTACAGGGGCATGCCGCTGGTACCCTCAGGCGGGAGATCTCGTGAATCGCTTCTTCCGTAGCGCGCTCTTCCCGCTCGTCATCATCGCGGCCCTCGTCTGGCTCGCGATTACGACGCTGAGCCACAGCGGCACGCCCAACAAGGCGGAGACGACCTCTCAGTTCATCACGGCGGTCAACAGCGGACAGGTCCAGAGCAGCGCAACCAGCCCTGTCACCATCGACCCGAACAAGCAGTCGATCTCGGCCAAGATCAACACGCCCACTGGCGCCGAGTCCGTGACGGTCCATTACGCGACGGACCAGTCCGAGTTCTCGATCGAGCAGGCGATGAAGAACGCCCCGTCTACGGTGTACTTCAACTCGAAGGGCGTCGGCTCGTCGCCGTGGTGGACGATCCTCAGCAGCCTGCTGCCGTTCGTTCTCCTGTTCGGCTTCTGGATCTTCCTCATGAACCAGGTGCAGGGCGGCGGCTCGAAGGTGATGAGCTTCGGGAAGTCGCGCGCGAAGCGGATGACGCCCGACGCGCCGAAGATCGGCTTCAAGGACGTGGCCGGCGTGGACGAGGCGGTCGAGGAGCTGCAGGAGATCAAGGAGTTCCTCGAGAACCCGAAGAAGTTCCAGGCGCTCGGCGCGCGCATCCCGAAGGGCGTCCTCCTCTACGGGCCTCCCGGCACCGGTAAGACGCTGCTCGCGCGTGCGGTCGCGGGCGAAGCCGGCGTGCCGTTCTTCTCGATCTCGGGCTCCGACTTCGTCGAGATGTTCGTCGGCGTCGGCGCCTCGCGTGTTCGCGACCTGTTCGAGCAGGCGAAGCAGGCCTCGCCGTGCATCGTCTTCATGGACGAGATCGACGCGGTCGGCCGCCATCGCGGCGCCGGTCTCGGCGGGGGCCACGACGAGCGCGAGCAGACGCTGAACCAGCTGCTCGTCGAGATGGACGGCTTCGAGATGAAGGACAACATCATCCTCATCGCCGCGACGAACCGGCCCGACATCCTCGACCCGGCGCTGCTGCGTCCGGGCCGCTTCGACCGCCAGATCGTCGTCGACCGCCCTGATCGCGTCGGCCGCCAGCGCATCCTCGAGGTGCACACGAAGGGCAAGCCGCTCGCCCCGGAGATCGATCTGAGCACGCTCGCGGCGGGGACGCCCGGCTTCACCGGCGCCGATCTCTCGAACCTCGTCAACGAGGCTGCGCTGCTCGCGGCGCGCCGCGGCAAGAAGATCATCGAGCAGGAGGAGCTGGAGGAGGGGATCATGCGCGTCGTCGCCGGCCCGGAGAAGAAGGCGAGGCTCCTGTCAGAGCACGAGCGCAAGATCACGGCCTACCACGAGATGGGCCACGCGCTCGTCGGGCACTTCCTCGAGCACACCGACCCGGTCCACAAGATCACGATCGTCTCCCGCGGCCAGGCACTCGGCCTCACAATCTCGCTGCCGACCGAGGACAGGTACCTCACGACGCGCAGTGCGCTGATGCACCAGATGGCGATGACGCTCGGCGGCCGCGCGGCCGAGGAGATCGTCTTCCACGAGGTCACGACCGGGGCAGCGAACGACCTCGAGAAGATCACGTCGATGGCGAAGCAGATGATCATGCGCTTCGGGATGAGCGAGAAGCTCGGCCCGCGCGTGCTCGGCAAGAACTTCGACCAGCCGTTCCTCGGCCGCGACTACGGCGCCGAGGCCGACTACTCCGAGGAGATCGCACGCGAGATCGACGACGAGATCCGCCGCGTGATCGAGGAAGCGCACGAGCTCGCGCTGGCGGTGCTGCGCGAGCACATGGACGAGCTGCACAAGATCTCGGCGATCCTGATCGAGCGCGAGACGATCGACAGGGACCAGTACGAACGCCTGCTCGCGGGCGAGGACGAGTCGTCGGTGTTCCCGGACGAGGCTCCCGCCCAGCCGGAGCAGCCGGAGCCGCAGCCGGAGCCCAAGCGCGAGCGCCCGCGGCCGCGTCCGTTCCCGCTGCCGGGGTCGGCCATGCAGGGCCCGGATCCGGACCCCGCGAACAGCTAGTCGCCTAATCCTCTCGGACGAAGCCGAGCTCGTTTCCGTCCGGATCCCGGAGGGTGAACTTGCGGGTGCCGTACTGCGTGTGGAAGAGCGGCTCCACCACTTCCGCGCGGTCGCGCAGCTTCTCCCACCACGCGTCCACGTCACGAACGCTGAAGTTGTAGCGACCCGCGGCCGGCACCGGATCCAGCTGTGCAATCGCGAACTGCGCCGCACCCGTGTTGAAGTGAGCGTACTTGGGCGCCTCGGGAGGCCAGTGGCTCTCCGGAGTCAGCTCGAGAATCGACTCGTACCACTCGACCGCGCGGCCGAAGTCGCTGACATTGACGCGTACATGCTCGAGCCGCGGCGAGTCCACCGGGCCGACGATACAACGACTGTGCTCCGGCCGAACCTCGTGGAACGATGAATACCGATGGGCGCCGTCGAGCTTGTCTTCGTAGTCTGCTGGACGGCGTTCTGGCTGTACTGGCTGATCGCGGCCTTCTCCATGAAGCGAGGCCATGTCGTCTGGTCTCGCGAGCTGCGGATCAGGGCATTGGTCTTCGCCGTGGTGGTCGTCCTCGTCCGCTTCGGCGTCTTCCGGCACCACCGCGTCAACTCGGATCCGTGGCTCGCCGCGATCGGGCTCGTTCTGTTCGCTCTGGGCCTCGGGTTCGCGATCTGGGCTCGCGTGCACATCGGGCGTAATTGGGGCACGCCGATGACGCAGAAGGAGGAGCCCGAACTCGTGACGAGCGGCCCCTACCGCCTCGTCCGGCACCCGATCTATTCGGGCGTCCTCGTCGCGGGCATCGGCACCGCGGTGGCGCTGACCTGGTTCTGGCTGGGCGCCGTCGGCGTGGCCGGGATCTACTTCATCTACAGCGCGACCGTCGAGGAGCGGTACCTGACCGAGCAGTTCCCCGACACCTACCCGGCGTACAGAAGCTCGACGAAGATGCTCGTGCCGGGGGTGTTCTAGCGCGAGGCCGCCGGTATCGGCGGTGCGGTGTAGAGGCGCTGCAGAACCCGGCCGAGGCTGGTCTGGAGCGGCTTCGTCGCCGGGTCGACGGCGATGTTGTTCAGCTCCCAGGGATCCTTCTTCAGGTTGTAGAGCTCACGCCAGCCGTTCCGGTACTGCACGTAGAGGTTTCGCCTCGTCTGCACGGCCTCGTACGGCGGCGGGCCGCCCTTGTGAAGAAGGTCGTGGCCGAGGTACTCCTCGAGGAACGCGTGCCGCCACGGCACCTTCTCGCCGTGCAGAAACGGGACGAAGCTGCGGCCGTCCTCCGGCAATCCGGGCTTGATCCCGGCCAGGGCGGTGATCGTCGGGGCGAGGTCGATGTTGAGCACCGGCTGGTTGTTGCGCTTGGCGGAGTGCGTCCAGGGCGTGCGGACGATCATGGGCACGTGGGTGGACTCCTGGTACGGCCAGACCTTGCCGCCGAGACGGTGCTCGCCCCAGAGGAAGCCGTTGTCGCTCGTGTAGAGGATCACGGTGCGGTTCAGTTCGTGGCGCGCCCGTAGCGCCTGGACGACGCTGCGGACGCTCCGGTCGAGCGCGAGCAGCGACTCCTCCTGGCGGATGCGGACGTGGTTGATGTAGAGCTGCGCGGCCGTGCTCAGCAGCCCCTTGTGCCAGTAGCGCCACGGCTCCTTGCCGATGTTCTTCTGGTTGAAGGAAGGCGAGTGGATCGGCGCGATGTTCTCGAGCTTTCCCCGGTCCTTGGGAGCTGGGATCGCCGGCAAGTGTGGCGCGACCGGGGCGAAGTAGAGGAAGAACGGGTGGCGGGCGCCTTGGATGAACTGCACGGCCTTGTGGGCGAGGACGTCGGTCGAGTAGTCCGATGGCTTGTTGCCGTAGTGGACGAGGTGGCCGTTGTCGTTGATCGAGTAGTTGTAGTACGCCTCCATCGGGATGCTGTCCATCACCTGCCAGTCGTCCCAACCCGGCGGGACTGCGTGGTTGACATAGGCGTCCGTGTAGGAGTTGACGTACTTGCCTACGAGCCCGGTCTCGTACCCGGCGTTGTGCATCCAGACCCCGAGGTCGTTCGACTCCTCCTTGAACGCGGGGAAGCTGTGCGGCCCGAAGTTCTCGAGCACGCCGGTGTGGTGCGAGTACTGGCCTGTCAGGATGCTCGCCCGCGACGGCCCGCACATCGACGTCGTCACGTGGGCGTTGGTGAAGGTCACGCCGTGGTCGGCGAGCAGGGTCTGGGCGTTCCTCATCACCGAGGTACCGTCCGAACGCTCGTCGTCGCTCAGGATCACGACCACGTTGAGCCGCTTGTCCCCGCCGCGGTTGCTGCGGTCCGCGGACCTGGCGGCCGAGGCGCCCATCACGCCGAACGCGAGCAGCGGCGCTGCCGCCAACCAGATCCATACGACCCTCCGCACGAAGGGCCGCAAAATAGCGCTACTTGCTAAGCGCTGCGTGAGTCTCTCGAAAGTCTTCTCTCTCAACAGGACGACGGGTGGTGCGTCGCGACGAGAGTCAGCCCGGACGGGCAGCCGCAGGACCCCACGCGCCCGAGCTTAGGAGAAACCTGCAGAAAATGGAACCCTGTGGCGGCCTAACGATCGTCGTCGCCGATCGCGACCGGACTGACCGTGGGCTGCTGCTTCAACCGGAGCATCGCCTCGATATACAGCTCGCGCACGACGTCCATGTTCGGCCGGGGGTCGTTCCGCCACGAAGACGGCAGCGAGTTCCGCAGGCGCGTCCGGGCGGCGTTCTCCCGCTCCCAGTGCTCGAGTAGGCGGTCGTCGATCATCGCAGGCGGTATGTCGGCACCCGGAGAAGGCTGCTTTAGTTCTCCGCATGATTCCGATCGAGGAGTGGTTCCCGCAGCCGTCGGTGATGGGCGTCGTCAACGTCACGCCCGACTCGTTCTCGGACAGCGGTGTCCATCTCGATCCGGACGTGGCGGCAGCAGCCGCGCGCCGCATGGTCGAGGAAGGGGCGGCGATCGTCGACGTCGGCGGCGAGTCGACGCGGCCCGGCTCCGACGGCGTCTCTGCCGACGAGGAGCTGAGGCGCGTCGTGCCGGTCCTCGACCGTCTGGAAGGAGACCTTCCGCTCTCGATCGACACGGCGAAGGCGGAGGTCGCGCGCGCGGCGCTCGAGCGCGGCGCGATCCTCGTCAACGACGTCACGGCCCTTCGCGGCGACCCGGAACTGGCGGGCGTCGTCGCCGGCGCCGGGGCCTATCTCTGCCTCGTGCACATGCAGGGCCAACCGCGGACGATGCAGGCCGAGCCACGGTACGAGGACGTCGCGGCCGAGGTCGCCGCGTTCCTCGAGGAGCGGCTCGCGTTCGCCGTCGCGGCGGGAATCCCGGAAGAGCGGATCTGTCTCGATCCCGGGATCGGCTTCGGCAAGACCGTGGCGCACAACCTCGAGCTCGTGAGGCGTCTCGACGTGCTGGTCGCGCTGGGGAGGCCGGTGCTCGTCGGCTTCTCGCGCAAGAGCTCCCTGCGGAGGCTGACGGGATCCGACGACTTGCTCGGCGCGAGCATCGCCGCTGCCGTCACCGCGTTCGAGCGCGGCGCGACGATCCTGCGCGTCCACGACGTCAAGCCGACGGTCGACGCGCTCACGGTCGCCGGCGCAATCGCGTGATCACGGTCGAGGTTCGCGACCTGCGCGTCTTCGGCCGGCACGGGGTGTACGGCGACGAGCGCGAGCGGGGGCAGGACTTCGTCTTCGACGTCGAGCTGGAGGTGGGGGAGCGGGGGACGAGCGACCGGCTCGAGGACGCGGTCGACTACGTCGCGGTCGCTCGCACCGTGCAGGAGGTCTCGGATGAGCGGCAGTACGCCCTGCTCGAGGCGCTCGCGTCCGCGGTCGCCGACGAGCTGGGACGGCGGTTCGCGCCCGAGCGGGTGCGCGTGGGCGTCCGGAAGCCCGAGATCCGGCCGGCCGGGCTCGAAGGCACGGTCAGCGTCACCGTCACCCGACCGTGACGCGCGCCTACGTCGGCCTGGGAGGGAACCTCGGCGACCGCGAGCGCACGCTGCGCGCCGCTGTGGACGCTCTCGGCGCCGAGGACGGAATCGAGGTCGTAGCCGTCTCCACACTGCGCGAGACGGATCCGGTCGGAGTCGGCGATCAGCCACGCTTCGTCAACGGTGTCGTCGCGCTCGACACGACCCTTGCCGCGCGCGAGCTCCTCGACCGGCTGCTAGCGATCGAGCAGCGGTTCGGCCGGGTGCGTGTCCCCGGCGAGCACGGTCCGCGCACTCTCGACCTCGACCTTCTCCTCTACGGCGACGAGGAGCTGGACGAGCCCGGGCTCACCGTTCCGCACCCGCGCCTGCACGAGCGCGGCTTCGTCCTCGAGCCGCTCGCCGAGCTGGCTCCTGGCCTCGTCGTCCCCGGCCGCGGCGACGTGGAATCCCTACTGAGGGGGGTACACTGATGCGGCATGTCCCACCTCGACGATCTCGACGAGTACGAGGCCGAGCTCGAGCTTGCGCTGAAGAAGGAGTACCAGGCTGTCTTCGCGCTTTTCCGCTTCTGCGTGCTCACGCAGGACGCGACCTACCTCTGCAACCGACTCGACGTGCAGCAGGCGGCGCCGACCGCGGCCGGCGGCCTCCCGTTCTTCCAGCTCGAGCTCGAGGACGTCTGGGTCTGGGACAAGAATCGCCCGACGCGGATCATTCCGCGGGCCAAGGTCTTCACCTCGGGCGACGTCACGATCGAGGAGCTGCGCGGCGAGGGCGACGAGCCGCAGCTGACGGCCGAGGCGCTCGCCGAGCGCATCGGCGAGCCGTTCCGGCTGGAAGACGAGTAGCCTCCGGCCGCGATGCTGCTCGCGGTCGACGTAGGCAACACGCAGACGATCTTCGGCCTCTACGAGGGCGGGGAGCTCGGGGATCGCTGGCGGATCGCCACCGAGGCGCAGCGGACGGGGGACGAGCTGGGCGCGCTGCTCGGCGACTTCCTCGACTTCGCTGCGATCGACGGGATCTGTCTGTCCTCGACCGTCCCCAGGCTCGTGCCGGAGTACGAGCACGTCGCCTGGCGCTGGGTGAAGGCGGAGCTGCTGGTCATCGGCCCCGGCGTGCGCACCGGGATAGAGATCCAGTACGACGACCCGCGCGAGGTTGGTCCCGACCGTGTCGTGAACGCGGTCGCGGCGAAGGACCGCTACGGCGCGCCGGCGATCGTGGCCGACTTCGGCACCTCGACGAACTTCGACGTCGTCTCACCCGAGGGCGCGTATGTCGGCGGGGTCCTCGCCCCTGGGATCGAGGTCTCGATGGAGGCGCTCTTCGCCCGGGCGGCGCGGCTCGTGAAGGTCGACTACACGGAGCCGCCGCAGGTGATCGGCAAGACCACCGCTGGCGCGCTGCAGTCGGGCCTGGTCTACGGCTTCGCGGGCCAGGTGGACGGCATCGTCGACGCGATCCGCGGCGAGCTGGGTGCGGAAGCGCCGGTGATCGGCACCGGCGGCCTCGTCGACCTGATCGCGCCGCATTCCCGCACGATCGGCCACGTCGAGCCGTTTCTCACACTCGAGGGCCTGCGCATCGTCTGGGAACGGAACCGGGGCGAGTAGCTCAGCCGCCGCCGTAGACGGAGATCGGCAGCGTGTCGAGCAGCACCTCGTCCTCGGCCGTCGGGAGCTCGGCCTCGAGTCGCTCGACGAGCGGCGCCGCACCGGGAGCGGCGGCGAATAGGCGTGTCACGACCTCTTCCGTGGTCTCGAGCTGGACGAGCTCCTGCTTGAACGGCTTCGGGAAGCGGCCGTGGCCGAGGTACCAACCGTAGAACTTCTTCAGGAAGCCGACTGCCCGCTGCTCACCGAGTTCACGGACCGCCTCGCGGATGAAGACGACGAGTTCCGCCGCAACCTCGTCGCGCGTCGGGTCGAATGAGTCGCCCTCTGCGATCTCTCGCAGCGCCCACGGGTTCCCCTGGGCGCCGCGCGCGACCATCACGGCTGCCGCGCCCGTCTGCTCGAGCACGGCGAGTGCCTTCTCGCGTGAGGTGACGTCACCGGAAGCGATCACGGGGACGTCGACGCGCCCGACGAGCTCCGCCGTGAGCGCGTGGTCGGCTACGCCGGTGTACATCTGCTGCGCCGAGCGCGGATGGAGAGTCAGGGCCGCCGCGCCGGCCGCCACCAGGCGCGGCCCGAGCTCGAGGCAGGCGCGTGAGCCGTTCGCGACGCCGCGCCGCATCTTGACCGTGACGGGCACTTCGACCGCGGCGGCCACGGCCTCGACGACGCGGCAGGCGAGCGCCTGGTCGTCCATCAGGTGAGCACCGGCGCCGGTCTTCGTCACCTTCCGCACCGGGCAGCCGAAGTTCATGTCGACGATGTCCGCGCCGGCGGCCTCGACCATGCGCGCGGCGTCGGCCATCGCCTGTGGATCGGCTCCGAAGATCTGGATCGCAAGCGGATGCTCGTCGGCGGCGACGCGCAGATAGCCGAACGTGCGCTCGTTGCGGTGCTCGATCCCGGCTGCCGAGACCATCTCCGAACAGACCAGACCGGCGCCGAAACGTCGTCCTTGCCGCCGGAACGCCTGGATGCTGACGCCTGCCATCGGAGCAAGCACGATTCGCGTCGGCACCTCGACTCCGCCGACCGACCACGATTGCTGGAGGTCTACCGGCATCGCGGGATGGTATCGACGCCTGTTTGACGGGGGTTGATCGCGGGGGTACCATCCGCCCCCGCCGACGGCCGGTCGCCGCCGGCCGTTTTATGTTCTGGGCTCCGGGAGGACACCGTTGAAGGAAGTCATCCTCACGCCTGACGGCTACAAGAAGCTTCAGGCAGAAATCGAAGAGTTGTCGACCGTGCGCCGCCGCGAGGTCGCGGAGCGCATCCGAGTCGCGCGCGAGTTCGGCGACATCATGGAGAACGCGGAGTACGACTCGGCGAAGAACGACCAGGCTCACCTCGAGGCGCGGATCGCGACGCTCGAGGAGCGGCTCAAGAACGCGCGCGTCGTCACGAAGAAGGAGATGCGCTCGGGCGAGGTCTCGGTCGGGACCAAGGTCCGGCTCAGGGACATGGGCTCGAACAAGACGGTCGAGTACCACATCGTCGGTTCGGCCGAGGCGGATCCGGCGGAGCTGAAGCTCTCGAACGAGTCTCCCGTCGGCAAGGCGATCATGGGCCACAAGAAGGGCGACGTGGTCGAGGCGCCGACCCCTCGGGGAGCGAAGAAGTTCAAGATCATGGAAGTGAAGGCCGCGTAGACTCGCGCGGCTATGTCTCTCCCCAAGCGGTTTCCTGACCGGGACGAGGTCGCGGCCGTGCGCGCCGAGGCCGAACGGCTCGAGCCCGGCGCAACCGACGACGCGACGAAGCGCCGTCTCGCCGGCCGCGTCATGGCCCGACGGGACATGGGGAAGCTCGTCTTCCTCGATCTCGTCGACGGCTCCGGCCGCATCCAGCTGATCTGTCCCGCTGACCGCACCGGCGAGCTCGACCTCCATCTCGGCGACGTCGTCGGCGTGACCGGCTCGCCGGCACAGTCGCGTCGCGGCGAGCCGTCGCTCCAGGTGGACGAGCTCGAGGTACTCGCGCGGATCCGTGCGCCGCTGCCCGACACCTTCCACGGCATCGAGGACGTGGAGCTCCGCTACCGCAAGCGCTATCTCGACCTCCTGATGAGCGAGGAGTCGCGCGCCGAGGCGATCCAGCGCGCGCGGATGGTCTCGGCGATTCGTGCCTACCTCGACGGCGACGGCTTCCTCGAGGTGGAGACGCCGATCTTGCAGCCGCGCTACGGCGGCGGTTTCGCCGAGCCGTTCGTGACGCGCTCCGAGCTGCTCGACGCCGACTTGTACCTCCGGATCGCCGACGAGCTCTATCTCAAGCGGCTCATCGTCGGCGGCCTCGAGCGGGTCTACGAGATCTCGAAGGACTTCCGCAACGAGAGCTACTCCTACAAGCACTCGCCGGAGTTCACGCAGCTCGAGTGGTACGAGGCGTACGCGGACTACAAGGACACCGCCGCTCGGCTGAAGGAGCTCGTGCGGCGTGCCGCGGAGGCGACGCTCGGCGGCACGCGGACGACGTTCCGCGGTCATGACGTCGATCTCGCGCAGTGGCAAGAGGTGCGGTTCGTCGAAGCGCTCGAAGCGCACGGCGTGTGGACGCGCGACGAGGCGGAGCTGCGCGCCAAGCTGACCGAGGCGGGAGTCGACGTCTCGAGCGACCGCAGCTGGGCAGAGCTAGCCGATCACGCCTACTCCCACTTCGTCGAGCCGGACCTGACGCAGCCCACGATCGTCTACGACTGGCCGATCGAGCTTTCGCCGTTCGCCCGCACGACCGACGCCGACGAGACGCTCGTCGAGCGCTTCGAGGCTGTCGTGAGCGGCATGGAGATCGCGAATGCGTTCAGCGAGTTGAACGATGCGGAGGAGCAGGAGCAGCGGTTCGCGATGCAGGACGCCGAGCGCCAGGCGGGCGCGGGCGAGGCGGAGCCGGGTGACCCCGACTACGTCGAGGCGATGTCGTACGGAATGGCGCCGAACGGCGGCTGCGGCGTCGGCATCGACCGGCTGGCGATGGTGCTGCTCGGCAAGGACACGATTCGTGACGTGATCCTCTTCCCGACGCTCCGGGCGCGGGATTGAGGGCGTGGCGCGGAGGGCGCACGCCACGCCCTCGCCGGCCTATGCGAGCGCCTCGCAGACGGCCGGGAACAGCGTTGTGTCCTGATGTCCGGTGGACTGCAGGACGACGAGCGGCACGCTGAGATCGCTTTCGTCGGCGATGTAGACGAGTCGACCCACGTCGCCGAAGAAGAGCCCGATTCCCGGAGCGGCGAAGAGAGCATCGTTCCCATTGATCGTGACCGTGGCCGTACCGTCACCGTTCGACACGGCGATGAACGGCCCGCCCAGAGCCGAGTGCACTGACTTACCGCTCTCGGGGTTCGTCCACGTGATGTGAAAGTCCGACACCGTCGTCACGTCTCGTCCGTTCGAAAACACGGATTCCCTGAACGTCCCCTGCGAGTGGACGACGATCGGGAACGCGCAGGTGTCGGGACTCGCGGCGATCGTCCGTGTGCTGTTGAAGGGAGTGATCGTCACCGACGGTGCCGAAGCGCCGGCTACCGGAACGAGCACGAGCATCAGCACCACGGCTCCTGCCAGGATCGCGTGTCGTGTGCAGCTCATCGTTCCTCCTTGGGAGAGTCCTCACGTCAGGTGCTTAAGTCCTTCAAGCAGCTGACGCACGTCAGTATCTTTAGACGCGATGCCACTGACGGAGTTAGGCCCCGCGTCGGGGATCGAGATGGCCGTGACGCTGATCAACTCGTGGGACGAGTACGCCCGGGACCACGAGCATCTCCGCGATGCGGACGTCCTCCGCCGCTGGCTGCGCGGCAACGGCTTCGCGAAGGCCGCGGATGCGGTCGCTGACGATGACGTGGCGCGCGCGCGCGAGCTGCGCTCCCGGCTGACGGTCGCGTTCGACGCGCCGACGCAAGCCGATGCGGTGGATGCGCTGAACGCGCTGGTGGCGGAGTCGGCGATGCCTCCACGCCTCGAGCGCACGGGCGATACGTGGGCGTTCCGGTCGTGGCCCCACGAGGGCGAAGGGCTTCCGTTCCTCGCTGCGTACGCCGCGCTCGGGCTGCTGGAGGCGATCCGCGATCTCGGTTGGGAGCGCTTCGGCCGCTGCGCGGGGAGCCCGTGCCGCTGCGTCTACGTCGATCGCAGCCGTAACCGGAGCCGACGGTTCTGTTGTGAGCTGTGCGCGGATCGCGTCGCGCAAGCTGACTATCGCCGGCGCCGTCGGGCGGACTAGATCGCGCAGACTCGCTACAGGCCCTGCGGACCCTCATGCAAGGCGAATACCGAGCCGATGAGGCTCGAAACAACCCACATGGGCCCCTCTGCAGTGACATGGGGGTCGGCTACGATGGGCTCACCTTCGACCGTCTGACGGCGTCTACAGAGGAAAGGAGTCGAGGGACTTGTTCGAACGTTTCACTGAACGGGCTCGCCAGGTCGTCGTCCTCGCCCAGGACGAGGCGCGGGCGCTCAAGCACAACTACATCGGCACCGAGCACATCCTGCTCGGGCTGCTCCGCGAGGAAGAGGGGCTCGCGGCGCGGGTACTCGAGTCTCTCGACATCACCGTGGAGGAAGTGCGGGCGCAGGTCGCGCGGATCGTCGGCCAGGGCGACGAGGTCACGACCGGCCAGATCCCGTTCACGCCGCGCGCGAAGAAGGTGCTGGAGCTCGCGCTGCGCGAGGCGCTGTCCCTCGGCCACAACTACATCGGCACCGAGCACATCCTGCTCGGCCTCGTCCGCGAGAACGAGGGCGTTGCCGCCCGGATCCTGCTCGACTTCGACGCAGACGCGGAGAAGATCCGCAACGAGATCATCCGCATGCTGTCGGGTCCCGGCCGTCGCCAGGCCGGCGCGGGCGGCCCCGCGGGCGAGAAGTCGAAGTCCTCGAAGCTGCTCGACCAGTTCGGCCGCAACTTCACGAAGCAGGCGCAGGAGGGCAAGCTCGATCCGGTCGTCGGCCGCCAGACGGAGATCGAGCGGATCATGCAGATCCTCGCGCGCCGCCAGAAGAACAACCCCGTTTTGATCGGCGAGCCGGGTGTGGGCAAGACCGCGATCGTCGAGGGCCTGGCCCAGCGGATCTCGTCGAACCAGGTGCCCGAGATCCTCAAGGGCAAGCAGATCTACAGCCTCGACCTCGCAGCCCTCGTCGCCGGCTCGAAGTACCGCGGCGAATTCGAGGAGCGGCTGAAGAAGGTCATGAAGGAGATCCAGCAGCGCGGCGACATCGTCCTGTTCATCGACGAGCTCCACAACCTCGTCGGCGCCGGCGCGGCCGAGGGCGCGATCGACGCGGCCTCGATCCTCAAGCCCGCTCTCGCGCGTGGTGAGCTGCAGACGATCGGCGCTACGACGCTCGACGAGTACCGCAAGTACCTCGAGCGCGACGCCGCCCTCGAGCGCCGCTTCCAGCAGGTGCGCGTCGAGGAGCCTTCCGTGGACGACTCGGTGCAGATCCTGCGCGGTCTGCGCGACCGCTACGAGGCGCACCACCGCGTCACCATCACCGACGATGCGCTCAAGGCCGCGGCCGAGCTCTCCGACCGCTACATCCAGGATCGCCATCTCCCCGACAAGGCGATCGACCTGATCGACGAAGCCGCGTCGCGACTCCGGATCAAGTCGATGTCGGCCCCGCCGCGTTACCGCGAGCTCGAGGACGAGATCGAGCGCGTCCGCAAGGAGAAGGAAGCCTCGATCGAGAACCAGGAGTTCGAGAAGGCCGCCTCCCTCCGCGACAAGGAGCGGAAGCTCACGCAGAAGAAGCGGGAGCTCGAGGAGCAGTGGCGCAGCTCCGAGAACCAGGAAGAGCAGCCGCAGGTCGGTGAGGAGGAGATCGCGGACATCGTCTCGATGTGGACGGGGATTCCCGTCTTCAAGCTCACCGAGGCCGAATCCGCGCGTCTCGTTCGCATGGAAGAGGAGCTGCACAAGCGCGTCGTCGGCCAGGAGGAGGCGATCGTCGCGGTCGCGAAGTCGATCCGCCGCGCCAGGGCCGGGATCAAGGATCCGAAGCGGCCGACCGGTTCGTTCATCTTCCTCGGCCCCTCGGGTGTCGGCAAGACCGAGCTCGCGCGCACGCTCGCCGAGTTCCTCTTCGGCGACGAGGACGCGATGATCCAGGTCGACATGTCGGAGTACATGGAGAAGCACTCCGTGTCGCGGCTCGTCGGCTCGCCCCCGGGCTACATCGGCTACGACGAGGGCGGCCAGCTCACCGAGGCCGTACGGCGCAAGCCCTATTCGGTGCTGCTGCTCGACGAGATCGAGAAGGCGCATCCCGACGTGTTCAACATCCTGCTGCAGATCCTCGAGGAGGGAAAGCTGACCGACGCCCAGGGGCGGCGCGTCGACTTCCGGAACGCGATCGTGATCATGACGTCGAACCTCGGCGCGGCCCAGATCTCGAAGAACACGGGCTTCGGCTTCACGGTGGGCGACGAGTCCGGGCTCTCGTACGACGAGATGAAGGGCCGCGTGATGGGCGAGCTGAAGAAGGTCTTCCGCCCCGAGCTGCTCAACCGGATCGACGAGATCATCGTCTTCCACAAGCTCTCGAAGGAAGAGATCACGACGATCGTCGATCTCCAGCTTCGGCGCCTGCGCGAGCAGATGGTCGCGCACGAGGTGGCGATCGAGCTCACCGACGAGGCGAAGGAGCTGCTCGTCGACAAGGGCTACGACCCGGCGATGGGTGCCCGGCCGCTGCGCCGCGCGATCCAGCGCTACATCGAGGATCCGCTCGCGGACTTCGTGCTCGGGCGGCAGCTCGAGCCGGGCTCGACGATCCTCGTCGGGCGCACGCGCAACGAGGACGGCGAGCCTGGCGACGAGGTGGACATCACCTTCATCCCGGGCGAGGTCACGCCCGAGAAGGTGACGGTGCCGCCCGACGAGCCGACCACCTCGAGCGACGACGGCGACGAGCCGGCGGGCGAAGCGGAATAAGCGCGGGGGCGGTGCAAGCCGCCCCTTCCGGGTAACCCTGCGCGGTGCAAGCCGCCCCAGGTGGGTAACCCGCTATCCCCCGATCTGGGTGTGAAGTGCGGTGATGAACCACCTGAAAGGGGACGAGTCAACTGGGCTCGCCCCGGGATGATGCTTTGCATAGAGCACAACCTCGGTGAGCCCCGATGCGGCGGGGGCTCCCGAGTCCCTCCCTCGAAGCAACGGTAAGCGGCCCCACTCGGCGGGGCCGCTTACCGTTTGGGCACGAAGTCGCTTGCGTCGCGTAACGGTTCGCGTCCGCCTCCGGCCATAGGGTGGACTTCATGGCGAAGACGGCGGCCGTCCAGTTCAGCTGCACCGAGTGCGGCTATACCGCCGGACGCTGGTTCGGCAAGTGTCCCGGTTGTTCATCCTTCGGGACGCTCGTCGAAGAGGTCGTCGGGCAGGCCACTACCTCCCAGGCGCCGCCGAAGCCGCTGCTCCGGCTCGTCGACGTGGAGGTCTCGGAGGCGGCGCGAATTCCGACCGGCGTGCCGGAGCTCGACCGCGTCCTCGGCGGCGGGCTCGTCCCGGCTTCCGTCGTCCTGCTCGGCGGTGAGCCCGGAGTGGGTAAGTCGACGCTCCTCCTCAGCGCCCTCGCGGCCATCTCGCGAGACCGGCGCGCGCTGCTCGTCACGGGCGAGGAGTCGGTCGCTCAGGTCAAGCTGCGCGCCGAGCGCCTCGGCGGGGCCGAGACCGTCGAGATCCTCGCGGAGACCGAGCTGGAGACGGTTTGCCAGACGCTTCAGGCGGAGCGGCCCGACGTCTGCGTGATCGACTCCGTCCAGACGCTCTACGCCTCGGAGCTCGGCTCAGCGCCCGGCTCGGTCGCGCAGGTGCGGGAGGCTGCGGCTCGGCTGCTGCGCGTCGCGAAGGAGTCCGGCGTGGCGACGATCCTCGTCGGTCACGTCACCAAGGACGGCTCGGTCGCCGGCCCGCGCGTCCTCGAGCACCTCGTCGACTGCGTGCTTCAGTTCGAGGGCGATCGGTACCACGCGCACCGCGTGCTCCGCGCGGTGAAGAACCGCTTCGGCTCGACGAACGAGCTCGGTGTCTTCGAGATGACCGGCGCCGGGCTCGTGGGCGTACCCGATCCGTCCGAGGTCTTCGGTCGTACCGTGGCCGGCGAGTCGGGCGCCGCCGTCGCGTGCGCGCTCGAGGGGACGCGGCCGATCCTGCTCGAGATCCAGGCGCTCGTGGCACAGAGCGAGCTCGCGATGCCGCGCCGAGTCGCGACCGGCATCGACCCGAAGCGGCTCGCGATGATCGTCGCCGTGCTGTCGCGCCACGCACGCGTGGCGTTAGGGCAGGCGGACGTCTTCGTCAACGTCGCCGGCGGCGTTCGCATCGACGAGCCCGGCGCCGATCTTGCCGTGGCGCTCGCGATCGCTTCGGCCGCACGGCGGGCGCCGGTCAAGTCCGGCGTCGCCGCGTTCGGCGAGATCGGCCTCACGGGTCGGCTCCGCGCTGCGGCGCAGGCCGAGCGACGGCTCGAGGAGTGCGCGAAGCTTGGCCTCTCCACGGTCGTCGCTCCGATCGGGACCCCGGCGGCGAATGGCAAAATCGCGGTAGAGGCCGCAGAGACGCTGCGGCAGGCGATCAAGGCAGGGCTCGATGGCGATCGATCCGAGGGAGACGAGTGAGCACAAGTCCGAGCATCGCCTAGGCGATCTCGGCTTCACGCGGATCCCCGCTGAGGAGGACCCGCGCCGCAAGAACCCCGAGCTTCTGGCCGCGATTGCCAAGATCGCTCCCGGTACCGGGCTCCGCGATGCCGTGGACGACGTAATCCGCTCCCACGAGGGCGCGCTCATCGTGGTGGGCGACCCGAACGAGCTCTCTTTCCTCTACTCCGGCGGCATCCGGCTCGACGCGCCGTTCCGGCCGCAGCTCCTGTACGAGCTCGCGAAGATGGACGGCGCGATCATCGTCGATGAGGCGATCAAGCGGCTCGCGTGGGCGAACGTCCAGCTCATGCCGGACCCCACCATCCCGTCGAACGAGACCGGCACGCGGCACCGTACGGCCGAACGCGTGGCGAAGCAGACGGGTGCGCTGGTGGTTTCGGTCTCCCAGCAGCGCGAGACGGTCACGATCTTCGTGGGGCCCGCGCGCTACCAGCTCGACCCGGTTGCCGACGTCCTCGCGAAGACGAATCAGGCGCTCGGGACGCTCGACACGTACCGGCAGCGGCTCGAGCAGGTGTTGACGCGCCTGACCGCGCTCGAGTTCCAGAACGCCGTCGTGCTGGACGACGTGCTCGTCGTCCTCCAGCGGGCCGAGGTGATTTCGCGGATGGCCCAGCGCATCACCCGCGACTGCGTCGAGCTCGGGAGCGAGGGCCGACTGATCCGGCTCCAGCTCGCGGAGTTCGTCGGGGACGTGCCGGGCGAGCGCGACGCGATCGTGCGCGACTACCACCTCCTCGGCGCTGACGAGGAGGCGACCGAGGCACTCGCCGAGCTCAGCGGCTTGAGCTACCAGGAGCTGCTCGAGTTCGGACGGTTGGCCGAGGTGCTGGGTTACGAGCGCGGCGTCAATCCGCTCGACCAGGCCGTCGTGCCTCGCGGTTACCGGATCCTCTCCCACCTGCCGCGCCTGCCCGAGCCGCTCGTCCGCCGGGTCGTGTCCGATCTCGGCAGCCTCGAGGCGGTCATTCGCGCGTCTCAGCGCGAGCTCGAGTCGGTCGAAGGAGTAGGTGCGGTGCGGGCACGGGAGATCCGCGAGGGGCTGCGCCGGCTGCAGGAGCACAATCTGGTGGACCGCTATCTCCAGCTCTAGCGCGACACCGTTCTGACCATATTCGGCCCAGTTTTGGCTTATCTAGGCCGTTTCTGCTACACTGGCTGCCTGTGGCCGGCGCATCAAGGCGTGCCGGCTTTCTTCACGGAAAAGCGGCTTTCGGGCCAGGGGAGGTTGAGCTTGTACGACGTCGGCGACAAGGTGGTCTATCCCCACCACGGGGCGGGGACGGTCGTCAAGAAGGAAAAGCGCGAGGTCCTCGGAGAGCAGCGCGAATACCTGACGATCAAGATCCTGCACAACGACATGACGGTGCAGGTCCCGTCCGAAAATGCCGACAAGGTCGGTCTACGGCGCGTGATCGGCGAGAAGGAGGTCGGTGTCGTCCTCAAGGCGCTGACGGGTGTCTCGACCGAGATGCCGAAGAACTGGAACCGGCGCTTCAAGCACAACCGCGACAAGATGAAGACCGGCGACATCCTCGAGCTCGCCGAGGTCGTTCGGAACCTTGCCCTCCGCGACCGGGAGAAGGGACTCTCGACCGGCGAGAAGCAGATGTTCGTGAAGGCGAAGAAGATCCTCGCCTCCGAGCTGATGTACGCGAAGGACATGGACGAGGAGACCTGCGCCGACTGGCTCGAGGAGGTTCTCGCTTCCGATGGCCCGCCGAAGCGGAAGCCTGCGGCCAAGAAGAAGGCCGCCGCGGCCGCAACGGCCTAGTCCGGGGGTCAGACCCCTGACATGTCCGTGTGGGCCATCCTCGTCGCTGCGGGGCACGGGGAACGGCTCGGTCTGGACCGGCCCAAGGCGTTCGCGAAGCTCGGAGACGAGCCGCTCCTCGCCGAGCCGCTGCGTCGCCTCGAGGCTTGCCCCTGGGTGGACGGGATCGTGATCGTCGCTCCGCCGGGCTGGGAGGAACCTGCGATCCTCGTGGCCGAAGAGGAGGGCTGCGGCAAGGTGCACGCGTGCGTGGCGGGCGGCGAGACGAGGAGCGACTCCGTTCGGGCCGGGTTGGCCGAGGTACCCGCTGACGCGGTCGTGATCCTCGTACACGATGCTGCACGCCCGCTCGTCACGGACCAGGTGGTCGAGCGCGTGCTCGCGCCGCTCTCGGAGGGCTGGGATGGTGTAGTCCCCGGCCTTCCCATCGGAGACACGCTGAAGCGGGTCGGGTCGGACGGCGGCGTGGAGGAGACGGTCACACGCGAGGGCCTCTGGGCCGTCCAGACGCCACAGGCCTTCGCGGCGGACGTGCTGCGCCGCGCTCAGACGGCCGGTGGCGAGGCGACGGATTGTGCCGGCCTCGTCGAGGCCGCAGGCGGCCGCGTCAAAGTCGTGGAGGGCGATCCACGCCTGCTCAAGGTGACCTCCGAGGCCGATCTCGAGACGGTGGCGGGATGGCGCTGAGCGTTGTCGTGTTCGACGTCGGTGAGACGCTCGTGGACGAGGCAACCACGTACGAGCGCTGGGAGGCGGAGGGCGCGACGGCGTTCGTGTTCGCGGACAGCGACCTCCACGCCGACGCACTTCCGTGTCTCGCCGCCTTGCACGCACGCGGGCTGCGGCTCGGCGCAGCGGGGAATATGCACGCCCACCACGAGGAGTTCCTCCGCGCGCACGTCGACTTCGTCGGATCCTCGGAGCGCTGGGGCGTCGAGAAACCTGACACTGGCTTCTTCGAGCACGTCGTCGAAGCTGCGACTGTTCCGGCGGACGAGATCCTGTATGCCGGCGACCGCGTCGACAACGACGTCCTCCCAGCGCTCGCCTCGGGACTGCATGCCGTCCGCATTCGCCGGGGAGCGCACGCGGCGGTCGCCTCGCCCGCCGGCACGGTGACGATCGACTCTCTCGCAGATCTGCCGGAGGTGGTCGCGCGTGTCTGAGTACCGCGTCGGCACCGGCTTCGACGTGCATGCGCTGGAGGAAGGCGTGCCGCTCGTGCTCGGCGGCGTCCCGATCGAGCATCCCCGCGGGCTTGCCGGTCACTCCGACGGCGATGTCCTCGCGCATGCGCTCACCGATGCGCTGCTCGGAGCCGCCGGGCTCGAGGACATCGGCGCGCTCTTTCCGTCCACCGACCCGACGCTCGCCGACGCCGACTCCCTCGACCTGCTCGCGCAGGCCTGGGAGCGCATTCAGGCCAACGGCTGGAAGCTCGCAAACGCCGACGTCGTCCTGGTGGGGGAAGAGCCGCCGCTTGCCCCGCACCGTGACGAGATGCGGCGGCGGCTGGCAGCGGCGCTCGACGTCGAGGCGGAGCTCGTCGCCGTCCGTGCCACCACGACCGACGGCCTTGGCTTCACCGGCCGCCGCGAGGGTCTCGCCGCCCAGGCCGTGGCCCTCCTCGTCCGATGAAGCTGGCGCTGGTCACACACGCAGAGCACCCGAAGCTGCAGGGGACGTTCCCGAACATCTGGCCGGAGTTCATGGGCCACGATCCCGTCGTCCAGTCCTTCTGGCCGCAGCTCTACGACCAGTACCCGGACTTCCAGCTCTGGGTCGTCGACCGCGAGGCCGGACGCCGCCATACGGTCGGTTACGCGTGCAGCGTGCCGGTCGGTTGGAACGGGAACCCGTCGCCGCGCGGCGTCGACTGGGCGCTGACCGACGGCGTCGAGGGGACGCCGACGACGCTGTGCGCGATCGTCGCGGGGGTGATCCCGGAGTACCGTGGCCTGGGCATCGCCGAGACGATCCTGCGGAGACTCGCCGCCGTAGGCGCCGGCCACGGGCTCGATGCGCTCGTTGCCCCCGTGCGACCGACGGGGAAGGACCGCTACCCGCTGATCTCGCTCGAGCGGTACGCGGGCTGGCGCCGCCGAGACGGACTCCCGTACGACCCGTGGCTACGCACGCACGAGAGGCTCGGCGGCGAGCTGCTTGCGACTGCGACACGCTCGATGACGATCTCGGGCACCCGCGCCGAGTGGGAGGAGTGGACGGGGATGGTGTTCCCCGAGGACGGCAACTACGTCGTTCCGGGCGCTCTCGTCCCGGTCCACTTCAAGAACGGCCGCGGCGTCTACGTCGAACCCAACGTCTGGGTCCGGCACGCGTTCGACTAGCGGCGCTTCTGCTGCTTCTCGAGCCGGCGACGCATCTGGCGGTTCATCGGCCCGAGCTGCTCGGGGCCGCCCTGCTGCTCCTGCATCTCGAGCAGCGCCGCGCGCTCGTCGCGCGTCAGGCGGGACATCGCCTTCTGCGCCTGCTGGGGATCGTGGAGCTGCTTCGCGTGCGGCTCGAGCTTTCGCATCGCGCTCGCGAGCTCCGGATTCGTGCGCTCGATTGCCGCCTTCGAGGCCTTCTCCATCTGTCGCCTGAGGAACGGCACCTTGGCCATCAACGCGAACAACGGCTTCAGGTAGCGACCGTTCTGAATGCGCCCCAGCAGCCCAAGGATCCCGAGCAGCACGAGCAACCCGAGCAGGATCCAGAGCGGGATCAGCAGCGTGGTGATGTCGGCGACGAGCATCGGCCGGATGGTACCGGGCTAGTCGGGGAGGAACACGGCGTCTCCGTCCACTCGCACGAGCCCGTCACGCGCGAGCGAGTCGACGGCCTCGGTGTCCTGCGGCTGCGAGCCCGCGAGGACGGCGCGCAGAGCGGTCGCCCGCCGCTGTCGGAACGAGCCCTCGAACGGCCCCTGGCGACGGCTCGGCTCGAAGCGGCTTCCACGCGATGGGCACTCGGTGGCGAGTGGACAGAGCCCGCAGCGCGGGATCCGCGCCAGGCAGATCGCCTTGCCGAGATCCATGAGCGCCTGGGCGGCTGCGGGTGAGAAGACGAAGCCCGTGCGCTCGGAGACCCGGCGCACGTTGACGTCCACGGGCAGGACAGGGCGGCCGAATGCGAAGCACGCCACGGCGTCGGCGGTGTAGCGGCCGATGCCCGGCAGCTTCCTCAGGTCTTCCGGCCAGCCGTGAGCAGCGATCTGCTGCGCCGCACGATGGAGCGAGAGCGCGCGCCGGTTGTAGCCGAGTCCCTGCCACTCCCGGATCACGTCGCCGGCCGGCGCGTCGGCGAGCGCTTCCGCGGTCGGCCAGCGCTCGACCCAACGTCGCCAACGCGGCACTACGCGCTCCACCTGAGTCTGCTGCGACATGACCTCGCTGACGAGGATCGCGTACGGATCGTGCGTCCTGCGCCAGGGCAGGTCTCGTCCGTAGTCGGCGAACCAGGCCAGCAGCAGATCCTCCACGGCGCGACCGTAGCGCGCCGGGCCGTCGACCACCGCAGGCATCATCCCGCGGATGCGTCTCCTCGTCGTCGCCGTGGTCCTGATCCTGCTCGGCGGTGGAATCGGGGCCGCGTACTACGAGTCGACCCACCGCTTCGGGGGCAGCGTTCGCGGATCGACAGCCGAGTTCGATCCGACCCAGACCGTCGCTCCGCCGCAGCCAAGCACCACGTCGCTCGTCTCGCCCGTCTTCGGCGGTGTGACGCAGCATCTCCACGTGGGCGTCGGAAAGCTCAGGCCGCCGTTTCGGCGCGACTGGGTCACCGGCGGCACCTCGCTCGTCGAGTTTCCGCCGGCGATCGGCTTCCACTACCTCTACTACGCGAGCCTCAACGGGAATCTCATCGCGGTCTCCGCCCGCAACGGCCGCCGGCTGTGGACAGTTCCCGTCGGCCGTTGCGAAGCGGCCTCGCCGGCGGTCAACCGGCTCGGCCGCGGCTCCGTCTTCGAGACGTTCCTCAACCGCGAGCCGTGTGGGAGGGGCTCCGCGCAAAAGGGCGACGGCGAGCTGCTCGCCGTTGCGGCAGGGCCGTCGCATGCGGTCCGCTGGCGCAGGAACCTGGGCGCGACCGAGACCTCGCCGCTCATCGTCGGCAGCACGATCTACGTCGGCGACTACGCGGGCCGCGTCTACGCCCTGCGCGGCGTGGACGGCACGACGGCGTGGACGTTCCAGGCCGGCGGAGCCGTGAAAGGAGCGATCGCGTACGACCGCGGCCGCCTCTTCTTCGGCGCATATGACGGCCGCCTCTACGCGCTGCGGGCGAGCGACGGGAAGCTCATCTGGCGCGCGCAGTCGAACCGCGACTGGCTCGGCGGCCACGGTCAGTTCTACTCGACGCCGTCGGTCGCCTACTCGCGCGTCTATCTCGGCTCGACCGACGGACACGTCTACTCGTTCGGGGAGCAGAGCGGGAAGCTGCGCTGGTCCTACAAAACCGGCGGCTTCGTGTACGGCTCGCCGGCCCTCTGGCACCAGCACGTGTTGATCGGCTCGTACGACCACTACTTCTACGCGCTCGACGCGGCGACGGGAGCCATGCTGTGGAAGTTCCAGGCGAACGGCCCGATCTCGGGCTCGGCGACGGTCGTCGACGGCATCGTCTATTTCGCCACCCTCAAGCGGCGCACGTACGGGCTCGACGCGCTCACCGGGAAGCAGGTTTGGACGTATCCCGACGGCGCGTTCACGCCCGTCGTCACCGACGGGAAGCGGCTCTACGTCGTCGGCTGGGCGAAGCTGTACGCGTTCAGTCCTGTGCAGTCGCGGCCGTAAGTAACGAATGGCCCAGGAGGAGATGATCGAGATCGACCTCCCGGGCAAAGGCGTTTCCGTGCCGCGGAGCGTCGTCTGCGCTCTAGCGGCAGCCGCGGCTGCGCGGGCCGGCGTATCGAGTCGCCATCGCGACCTCTCGCTGCTCCTGAACCGCGCGCTCGAGTCGGGCCGCGGGATCCTCGCCGGTGCGGACGTGCGTGCGCTCTGCGCCGTCTTCGAGGAGGAGCACCCCGACCATTTCGGCCCGGCAGCGACCGAACTGCGACGGGCCGTCGCTTAGCGGCCGAGCACCTCGACGGTATCGCCGTCGCGCAGCTCGTGCTCCTTCCCGATCTGTTGGCCCGGGAACCGCGCCGACGGGCCCCAGACGCGCGCGCCGCTGCAGCGCGCCCGCAGCTCGTGGTGGATCGTGTCCGCGACGTCGAGCACCGTCGCCGGCGGCTGCAGCGCCACCGGGTCGCCGCCGTCGCGCAGATGGACGCGGACGAGGCCGGTCAGCGCCCAGAGCTCCTCGCGCAGCCGGTCGAGGCTTGCATCGTCGAGCACCGACACGGGCACGACCCGCAGCTGGGAATGCTCGGGCGCAGGCGCCTCGTCGCACTTGGTGGCGGCGAGGAGTCCTGGTAGCTCGATCTCCGCCGCGGCGACCTCCTCGCGAATGGTCTCGAGCTCCTCGAGGGGACGGTCGCAGGCGTGGCACCAGGCGATCGCGTCGGCGTTGCGCAGCACGCCGAGGAGCGCGCGCCCGCCGCCGCGGTCGTCGGCGGCTCCCTCGATCAGGCCTGGGATCTCCACCAGCTGGACGGGCACGCCGCCGAGACGCGTCGTCGCCGCAACCGGTCGTGTTGTTGTGAACGCGTAGTCGCCGGTGCGGATCTGGATCGCCGACAGCGCCTGCAAAAGCGACGACTTGCCGGCGTTCGGCTGCCCCACGAGCGCGATCTGCGCCGCGCCCTCGCGCCGCACGGCGATCGAGTCGCGGTGGACGACCCGCTTCCGCGTACGCGCCGATGCGATCTCGCCCTCGACCCACTTCCGCAGGTCGGCGTACGGGCCGTTGCGGTAGCCGGGCAACTCGGCGAGGATCGCGCGGAGCTCGCGAATTCGTTCGGCTCCGTCCTTGCCCACGAGACGGCGCTTCATCAGTTGCTGCTGGGTGCGATGTGGCATCGGCATCGCGACGTACACCTCCGTTTTCGGGGCGGAACGCGTCGCGTCCCGCCGCTTCCCTAGGACGCTGAAGTGGGAAGCGGCGAGCTAGCCGTTTTGGCGGAGAACCGTTGAGCGCCAGGACTCCATCGCGGGGCGCAGCTTACACTCGCTCACGTGAAGACCAGAGTGCGATTTGCGCCGAGCCCCACCGGCTCGCTCCACCTCGGCAATGCGCTGAGCGCGGTCGCGAACCGGCGGCTGGGCGACTGGATGCTGCTGCGGATCGACGACACCGATCCCGCGCGCAACGTCCCGGGCGGCGAGGAGGCGATCCTGTGGGATCTCGAGTGGCTCGGGATCGAGTGGGACGAGGGGCCGGTGCGACAGAGCGAGCGCGCGGAGCGTCATCGCGAGGTCGGCGCCCCTCTCGGAGAACGGTTCGAGGGCCTCACCCTGCGGCGCGCGGACGGCTCGCCGACGTATCACCTCGCCTCCGTCGTCGACGACATCGACTTCGGCATCACCCATGTCGTGCGCGGCAACGATCACCGCCCGAACGAGCCGCTCCACCGGCGGCTGTTCGAGGCGCTGGGGGCGACGCCGCCGGAGTTCGTGCACCACGGGCTGATCCTCGGCCCGGACGGCCGCAAGCTCGCGAAACGGGCCCCGGGCGCGACAATCGCGTCGCTGCGAGACGAGGGGATCCCGGCGGAAGCCGTGCGGGCGTATCTCGAGGAGCTGGGGCTGCCGCGTCACGACGTCCATCTCGACCCTCCTCGTCTGCGGCGGCTCTCCACGGAGACGCTTGCAGCACTGAGCGACGACGAGCTCGCCTCGCGCGTCGGAGTGCCGGTCTCGGTCGTGCCGGTGCTGCGCGGCGCGCGAGATCTGGCCGAAGCGCGTTCCTACGCGGAGCTCGTGCTCGAGCCGGCGACGGTGGAGGTCGACGCTCCCGAGACGCTGGCCCGCTTTCGCGAGCTGGTCGAGGCCGGCCTCGAGCCGCGGGCGCTGCTCAGGGAGCTGAAGGCCGTCGGAGGCGACCTGAAGGCCCTCCGCCTCGCGCTCACCGGCCGCGATCGTGGGCCCGAGCTCGCGGCCGTCATCGCCGCGCTCCCGCCGGACGAGTTGCTGCGGCGAGCCACGTAGGCTAGAAACGATGCGCCTCTACAACACGCTCAGCCGGCAGCTCGAGGAGCTCCCCGAGCCGCCGGGCCCGATCCGCATGTACTTCTGCGGGCCCACTGTCTACCAACGCGCGCACATCGGCAACGCCCGTCCGTTCATCCTCGGGATGTGGCTGCGCGGCTGGCTGCGCCGGCGCGGCTACGACGCGACGCTCGTCCACAACATCACGGACATCAACGACAAGATCTACGACGCGGCACCGGGGCATAGCGCGGAGCTCGCCGCCAAGGCGACCGCCTGGTACCTGCAGGACACGGGCGATCTCGGCCTCGGCATGCCCGACGGCCTTCCGAAGGCGACCGAGAGCGTTCCGTCGATCGTCCGCTTCATCGGGGAGCTCGTGGACAGCGGGCATGCATATCCCGTCGAGGGAGACGTCTACTTCCGCGTCGGCAGCGACCCCGCTTACGGGCGGTTGTCACGGCAGCGCCCCGACCAGGTCGAGGAGCAGGAGCCGAACCCGCTGAAGGAGGATCCGCGCGACTTTGCGCTCTGGAAGGCCAACAAGCCCGGTGAGGACACCGCCTGGGACTCGCCGTGGGGAAAGGGCCGGCCCGGCTGGCACATCGAGTGCTCGGTGATGGCCGAGGACGCGTTCGGGCCTGTCTTCGAGATCCACGGCGGCGGCCTCGACCTCGTCTTCCCGCATCATGAGAACGAGCTCGCGCAATCGCTCGCGGTGGACCACGAGTTCGCCCGCATCTGGATGCACAACGGGATGATCGGTGGCATGGACGGCGAGAAGATGTCGAAGTCGCTCGGCAACGACGTCTCGTTGCGCAACGTCCTCGACACCTGGGGGCGCGAGGTGGTGCTGCTCTTCTTCCTCGGCGCGCACTGGCGGAAGCCGGTCGACTTCGGCGACGACGTGCTCGTTCAGGCGAAAGCGCAGGCCGACGCGTTCCGCAACTTCTTCCTCGACGAGCGCACGGGAGACGAGGAGGGGGAGATGATCCTCGAGGACGAGCTCGCCGCCGTCCTCGACGAGGACTTCAACACGCCAGAGGCGCTTGCGCTCTTTCACGCGTGGCGTGACCGGGAGGAGTGGGCGTCGCTGCGCTGGGGGCTCGACCTGTTCGGGCTCGGCTCGCTCGCCGAGCTCGAGGTGGCGCCGGCGGAGGTCGCAGCGCTGGCCGACCGGCGGCGCGAGGCGCGCGACGGCAAGGACTTCTCGGGTGCGGATCGTCTGCGTGACGAGATCGCGGCCGCCGGCTGGGAGGTGCGCGACGTCGCTCAGCCTCCTGGCTACCGGCTCGTTCGTCGCTCGTGACGCGCGAGCTCGTCTACGGCCGCCGCCCGGTGCACGAGGCGCTGCGCGGACCGCGCGAGGTGCTCGAGCTGTGGGCGAGCGAGCGCGCCGTTCGCAGCGAGGCCTGGTTGCGCGAGGTCGAGCGGCCGCGGGTACAGACGAAGCTCGAGCGCGATCTGTCCGAGGCAGCGGGCACGCGCGACCACCAGGGAGTCGTCGCCTGGTGCGAGCCGTTCCGCTACGCGGACGCCTTCGAGCTCGCGGCGGGCGAGTCGCCGCTCCTCGCCTGCCTCGACCAGGTCAGCGATCCTCGGAACCTCGGCGCCGTGATCCGGAGCGCGGAGGGAGCGGGGGCTAACGGTGTCGTCGTACCGGCGCACGGCTCTGCGCGCGTCACCGCTGCGGTCTCTCGCTCCTCGGCGGGAGCCGTGGAGCACCTTCCAGTCGCCGTCGTACCGAACCTCGCCCGCTATCTCGCCGAGATCAAGGGCGGCGATCTCTGGATCGCGGGCGCCGTGGGCGGGTCGGGAACGCCGATGTGGCAGGCTGACCTGTCCGGCGGCATCGCCTTCGTCCTCGGAGCCGAGGGCAAAGGACTACGGCCGCTCGTGCGACGCACCTGCGACCTCGAAGTCTCGATTCCGCAGCTGGGCCGGGTCGAGTCACTCAACGTCAGCGTGGCAGCGGCGCTCCTGCTGTACGAGGCGCGGCGACAGCGTGGCTGAGCCGACCCTCTACCTCTTCGACGGCTTCAACCTCCTCCACGCCGGCGGCTTCGGCTCGCCCGAGGAACTCCGCGACCTGCTCGCGAGCTGGGTGGCGGCCCAGGGTGCGCGCGGCGTGCTCGTGTTCGACGGCGAGGGCACGAACGAGCGGCACGGCCCGCTCGAGGTGCGCTGGGCGAAGGACGCGGACACGTTGCTCGAGCGCCTCGCGGCCGAGCATCGGAGTCGGGAGCAGGTCGCGATCGTCTCCTCCGACACCGCGATCCGGGGCACGGCCGGCATCGAGGTGCGGAAGCTCGCGTCTCAGACCTTCCTCGCCGAGCTCTCGCGGCCGGGCCAGCCGCCTGCGGTTCGCGGCGACCTTCGCGATCGTCTCGATCCCGACACGCTCGCCGAGCTAGAGCGGTTACGTCGCGGCGAACGCTAGGTCGCGCTAGCTTCCTGGGTCCAAGGCAAGCTGGGTCCATAGCAATTGGACTTGTAAAATTTTGGACCGCTTGCTATCTTCGCCTCGACCACAGGGTGAGACTTCACCCTCGAGAGGCCGGGAGGCGCCATGGCTGCTCGCGCAGCGACAGCACGCTCGCCGCAGAAAGCTCAACGAGAGCTAGAGGATCTCCAGCTCGTGCTCAAGGCGCGGAACGGGGACAGCGTCGCGATGGACGCGCTCATTCGCCGCTACACGGGCTTCGTCCGCCTCAAGGCAAGCTCGTACTTCCTGGCGGGAGGTGACAACGACGACCTCCTCCAGGAAGGACTGATCGGCCTCTACAAGGCCGTGCGCGACTTCCGGGCCGACAAGGAGACGTCGTTCCGCAGCTTCGCCGAGCTCTGCGTCACGCGCCAGATCATCACCGCGATCAAGACCGCGACCCGCTTCAAGCACACGCCGCTCAACACGTATGTCTCGTTCAGCCACACCCCGGCAGGACAGGACGGCGAAGGCGAGTGCACACTGGGGGACGCGTTGCCGGGTCCGGGGGTGCACGAACCGCCGCTCGTCGTGATCTCGACCGAGGAGCTGCAGAGTCTCATCTTCAGCCTCGGCAGTGGTCTCTCTCCGCTCGAGGCCGACGCGTTGCGGCTCTACCTCGAGGGCTCGTCCTACGAGGACATGGCCGACGAGCTGGGTTGCGACACGAAGACGATCGACAACGCCCTACAGCGCGTCAAGCGCAAGATCCTCGCGCACCAGAAGGGCCGCGAAGTCCTTCTGTAGCGCTCGCTACGCTGGTCGTCGCGCCGGAGTAGCTCAGCTGGTAGAGCAACGCCCTTGTAAGGCGTGGGTCGTCGGTTCGAGTCCGACCTCCGGCTCTACGTGACCGGCACGCCGGGGCCGGTGCTGTAGTCCTGCGGCTGCACTCGACCTGCGGTGACCAGAGCCTTGGCCACGAGGACGCCGAAGACGAAGCCGCCGACGTGGGCGAAGAAGGCGACGCCGCCCCCGTTCGCCGTCGACCCGAACAGTCCGAAGTTCGCCTCGAACAACTGGTAGAGGAACCAGAAGCCGAGGAAGAACCAGGCGGAGACCCGCAGCGGGAAGACGACGAAGAGTCCGAACACCCTCGAGTTGGGGTAGAGCACGAAGTAGGCACCCAGCACCGCGGCGATCGCGCCGCTCGCGCCGAGGTTCGGGACGCGCGCCTCGGCGGTCGTGCCGAAGAGCAACGTGATCAGCGTCTGGGTCATCGTGGCGACGAAGCCGCCGGCGAAGTAGAAGGCGAGGTAGCGGAGGTGGCCGAAGGCGTCTTCGACGTTCTTGCCGAAGACCGCGAGGAAGAGCATGTTGCCGAGGATGTGGTCCCAGCTTCCGTGCAGGAACATCGACGTGATCCAGCTGACTCCCCAGGGCTCGGGTGCGTGGCAGGAGTTGTTCACCGCGCACGGATAGAAGGACGCGTGAAACACCGAGGAGTTGAGGTGCGGCAGCTCGTAGAAGAGCCAGACCGCGAAGTTCGCCACGATCAGCGAAACGTTGACGAACGGAAAGTCTCGCGCCTTCAGGCCGTCCGAAAGCGGAAGCATCGACGCAGTATGCGACGACGTGCCCGTCCCTGCAAAGGCGAGACGGCTCTCATTCTTCGCGACGCGCGGCCTCGACGAGCTTCGGCGGCGCAACCTCCGCGTACGCGTCCTCGACGATGCCGGCGATCTCGCCGCGGTCGAAGCCGCGGTCGAGCCGAACGCCGATCCAGCCGCGGTGGCCCACGTACGGCGGGACGTAGAAGCGCTCCGCGTCGGCCTCGACCAGCACCGCCTGCATTCCCGCCGGTGCCGCGCAGATGAGCGCGAAGCGGCCGTCGCCGTGGTGGCTGTCCCAGACGGTCGCGAAGGACCGTTTGCCTCGGACGAAGAACGTCGGCTCGCCGTGCGACGGCCGCTCGCTCGTCTCGGGGAGGCCGAGGCAGATCGCGCGCACGACCTCGAGGATCTGCTCCTTCTTCACGACTGAGATCTTGCACCGCGGCGCGTTCTCGAGGAGCGCGAGAAGCACGCCCAGGAGCTCGTCGGCCAGCCGCGCCTTGCGGACGTAGTCGTTCGCTCCCGCTTGCCGGATCTCGAGCACGCGCTCCTCGTAGTCGTGACCACTGACCGCGACGATCGGCAGCTCGGGCGTCGCGGTCCGGAGGCGCTTCGTGGCCTCGACGCCGTCGAGCACCGGCATCTCGATGTCCATCACCACGGCGTCGGGTGAGAGGTGCTCTCCGAGCTCGACCGCCTCCCGCCCGTCGCGTGCCCGGCCGGCCACGGCAAAGCGTTCGTCCTGCTCCAGCAGCAGCACGATGGCGTCGAGGAACGATTCGTCGTCCTCGGCGACGAGAATGCGAAACGATCGGGTCAGGTGAACCTCCTCCTCGGAGTCGCGTACCCGGGGTGACCCTAAATCAGGCCAGTGCCTGTTCGAGGTCGGCCCAGAGCGTCTCGGGATCCTCGAGGCCGGCGCTGAGGCGAAGCAGCCCCGGCGGCACGCGGTCGCCCTCCCAGCGGCGCCGGCTCTCGATCAGGCTCGTGACGCCGCCGAGCGAGGTGGCGTTGACGATGAGTCGAGTCGATGTCTCGACCTTCCGCGCCGTCTCGGCGTCTGCGACGTCGAAGGAGATCAGGCCGCCGAGGCCCGGATAGCGCACGATCTCGACCGCAGGGTGTGTCCCCAGGCGCTCGGCGAGGAAGGCGGCAGTCTCGGTCTGGCGCCGCACGCGGGCGTCGAGCGTCTTCAAGCTGCGCAACAGCAGCCATGCTGCATCGGGTGAGGCGACGATCCCGGTGCGGCCGCGGAAGGCGCGCAGCTCCTCGGCGGCTCCGATCTCGCGGCAGACGACGACGCCGATCAGCGCGTCGTCGTGACCGGCGAGGTATTTCGTCGCACTGTGGAGGACGAAGTCGGCTCCGTGATCGAGCGGCCGCAGGTGCACGGGTGTCGCCACGGTCGCGTCGACGACGACCTGGGCCGGATGGGCGGCCGCCGCCTCGAGATCCGGCAGCGTGAGGTAGGGGTTCGAGGGAGCTTCCAGCCAGACGAGCTGGACGCCGGCGGGTGGCGGCCCCGTCTGGTCGAACTCGACGAAGCGGAGGCCCCACGGCTCGAGCGAAGCGAACGTGACTCCCGTGCCGAAGTACCCGCCCCCGGCGAGCGCGATCGTGTCGCCGGGCTCGAGCAGAGACAGGACAAGGGCGGTCGTCGCGCCGGCGCCGGAGGGGAAGAGGAGCGCGGTACCGCCGTCGAGCTCCCCGAGCGCGGTCTCGGCGGCGGCGACGGTCGGGTTCCCGAAGCGCTGGTAGTGGAACTCCCGAGCCTCGCCCTGCTCGTCGTACGGCCAGATCGTCGAACGATCGAGCGGCCCGGACATGGAGCGAGCCTACACAGGCTCGGGTTCGAGGTCTTCGAGACGGCCCATGTGAGCCAGCTCGGGGAAGAAGTTGCCCCAGGAGGCCGCGACTCCGATCATCACCGCGCCACCCGCGACGACAGCCGCCACCGTTCCGATGAGTGACGCGGCCGCGCCCGACTCGAACGCGCCAAGCTCGTTCGAGGCGCTGATGAACACCCACTCGACGGCGCTGACGCGGCCTTGCAGCTCGGGCGGCGTCACGAGGAGCACCGTCGTGGAGCGGATGTTCATGCTGATCATGTCGGCGAACCCGGCGACGGCGAGGGCGGCGAGTGAGAGCCACAGCGACTTCGACAGCCCGAAGACGATCATCATTGCCCCGAAGATGGCGACGACCACGAGTAGCGTCGGTCCGGCGCGGTGGCGGAGAGGGCGTTGCGCGAGGACGACACCCGCGAGGAGCGCTCCGACTGCGGGTGCAGCTCGCAGCAGGCCGACGCCGATGGGGCCGACGTGGAGAATCGTTAGCGCGAACACCGGCGCGAGGGCGATCGAGTCCCCGAACAGCACGGCGACGAGGTCGAGCGAGATCGCGCCGAGGAGCCTGCGCGTATGGACGATGAAGTCGATCCCGGCTGAGAGGTTCTTCCACGTCAGCTCCATGGCCGGCGCGGTCGCCCGCACCGATTCGACGCCGAGGATGGCAAAGAGGCCGAGCAGGAACAGTGCGCCCGCGGTGATGTAGACGGCAACCGGGTCGAATTTGAAGATCACAGCACCGATCGCCGGGCCGACGACGATCCCGAGTTGCGAGGCCACGCTGCGGAGGGCGATTGCCCCGGGCAAGAGCTCGGTTGGCACGATCTCCGGCGTCAGGGCGCGACCAGCCGGATTGGTGAGTGCCGAGGCGGTGCCCGCAATGGCGCCGACCGTGAGGAAGGGCCAGAGCTGGTCGGCGCCGGAGAGCGTGATCAGCACGAGGACCGTTGCGATCACGAGCTGGAAGACCAGGCCGATGGCGACGACCGTGCGTCGAGAGAAACGGTCGGCGATCTGTCCCGCGGGCAGGGCGAGGATAAGCAGGGGTAGGAACTCCGCGAGTCCGACGAGCCCGATGTCGAGCGGATCCTTGTGGATCAAGTAGACCTGCACGCCGATCGCCACGACGATCATCTGGAGCGCGAATCCGCTCGCGAGCGACGACGTCCAGAGAAACGCGAACGAGCGCACGCGCAGGGCGGGGGGCAGGCGGTCCCTCACGAGCGCGAACGTTAGGCTCCGCGAGGGTGGCCGAGAGACACGAAACGACGGCGGGCAAGCTCGAGTGGCTGGAGGAGCTGCGCGGGGAGGCGCTCCACGCGGGCAGCGAGAGGGCCGTCGCGCGCCGCCGCGAGGAGGGACGGTTACTCGCCCGCGAGCGCGCCCAGCAGCTCTGCGACCCGGGATCGTTCGTCGAGCTCGACCGCTACGTACGGCACCGCGAATCGAACTTCGGGATGATGGATCGGCGCCCCTACGGCGACGCGGTCGTGACCGGCTACGGCTCGATCTTCGGCCGGAAGGTCTTCGTCTTCTCCCAGGATTTCACGGTCTTCGGCGGCTCGTTGAGCGAGGTCTTCGCCGAGAAGATCTGCAAGGTCATGGACCTGGCCCTCAAGTACGGCTGTCCGGTGATCGGGATCAACGACTCCGGCGGTGCGCGGATCCAGGAGGGCGTCGTCTCGCTCGCAGGGTATGCCGAGATCTTCTGGCGCAACGTGCAGGCGTCGGGCGTGATTCCGCAGATCTCGCTCGTGATGGGCCCGTGCGCAGGCGGCGCCGTCTACTCGCCCGCGATGACCGACTTCATCTTCATGGTCGAGGGCTCGTCGTACATGTTCATCACCGGCCCCGAGGTCGTGAAGACGGTGACCGGGGAAGAGGTGACGTTCGAGGAGCTCGGCGGAGCGACCACGCATGCGACGAAGTCAGGCGTGGCCCAGTTCACCGCGACCGACGACGAGACCTGTCTCGAGGACGCGCGGTATCTCCTCTCCTTCCTGCCGCAGAACAACAGGGAGCAACCCGTCTGGGCGACGCCGACCGACCCCATCGACCGCGAGGACGCCGGGCTCGACACGCTCGTCCCGGACAACCCGAACAAGCCGTACGACATGCACGAGGTGATCCGGCGCGTCGTCGACGACGGCGAGTTCCTCGAGGTGAGCGAGCGCTGGGCGGAGAACATCGTCACGGGGTTCGCTCGGCTCGGCGGCCATTCGGTCGGCGTCGTGGGGAACCAGCCGCAGTCGCTCGCCGGCGTTCTCGACATCGATGCCGCGAACAAGGCTGCGCGGTTCGTGCGGACGTGCGACGCGTTCAACGTCCCGCTCGTCACGTTCGTCGACGTGCCCGGCTTCCTGCCGGGCATCGCGCAGGAGTGGGGCGGGATCATCCGTCACGGCGCGAAGCTCCTCTACGCCTATTGCGAGGCGACGGTACCGAAGCTGACCGTGATCACACGGAAGGCGTACGGCGGCGCATACGACGTCATGAGCTCGAAGCACATCCGCGCCGACTTCAACTTCGCCTGGCCGACGGCCGAGGTCGCCGTGATGGGGCCGGACGGCGCGGTCAACATCATCTACCGCGACCGGCCGGACGAGGAGCGGGCGGAGCTGATCGCCGACTACAAGGAGAAGTTCGCGAACCCCTACAGCGCCGCTGAGCGTGGCTACGTCGACGACGTGATCGAGCCGCGGCGGACGCGGCCGGTGCTGATCGACGCCCTGGAGACCTCGCTGACGAAGGCGGAGCCGCGGCCCCGCCGCAAGCACGGCAACATCCCGCTCTAGCTTCGCGTGAGGGTGTGGCTGGTCGCGAACGTCGTGGGTCGAGCGTAGTTGGTGCACGACGGCTGCGTCTTCAGCCGAGCCGTCACCTGCATTCCGTGGCCGAATCGCAGCGTCAGCGCGGTTGCCGGATTCGCGCACCAGTTGCCCCAGAGGAGATAGACCTCGGCGATCGCGCCGTGCGGAATTAGGGGAGGAACGTTGTTCGGGTCACTCAGCGCCCGGGTAACCCGGGGATTCGCAAATTGCTTGATCGGTACTTGTCGGCTCCCTGAGCTCATGCGAACGATCGGGGCGTGGTGGGGCAACGAGCATTTCGAGCGACTAGTGTCGTAGATCATCACGCCGCCGGAAATAAATGGCTGCCCGCCGGTGTGGTTCAGCGTGAGAGGGCGGCTTTGGCGGCACGATCATCTAGTGCTATTATGAGCAGCACAATGATCAAAGTCAAGATCGACAAACAGGAACCGACCGAGCTCTTCGAGCAAGTCGCGGCTGAGATTCGGCGCGCGATCGCCGACGGCGAGGCGAAGCCGGGCGAGCGCCTACCGCCGGCCCGCGACCTGGCGGCCGTCCTCGGCGTGAACACGAACACCGTGCTCCGTTCGCTGCGCCTTTTGCGGGACGAAGGGATGCTCGAGTTCCGGCGCGGCCGCGGCGTCACCGTCGCAGGCACGCCGGAGCGCGGCGCCGTGATCGCGCGGGCGCGCGAGCTCGTCCGCTTTGCGCGGCAGCAGGGCTACCGTCGCGACGAGCTCATTCAGCTCATCGAAGAACTCGGCTAGACGGCGACGACTTCGTCGCCGGCCGGCAGGAGCTCCGCCGCGAGCGCCCTGACCACGGCTGGATCGAACTGCGTGCCGGCGCAGGCCTCGAGCTCGGCGAGGGCGTCCTGCAGCGGCATCGCCGGCGAATATTCGCGCTCCGACGTCATCGCATCGTAGGCGTCCGCGACGAAGATGATCCGCGCGCCGAGCGGGATCTGGTCTCCCGCGAGGCGGTTCGGATAGCCGGATCCGTCCCAGCGCTCGTGGTGGTGGAGGACCCATTCCGCGACGGGCTGGACGCCGAGGCTTTCGAGCATGCGGAAACCGATCTGCGGGTGCCTCTCGAGCAAGAGCCGCTCGGCCTCGGTCAGGGAGTGCGGCTTGCGCAGCACCTCCTCGGGGATCGCGAGCTTGCCGAGATCGTGGAGATTGCCTGCGAGTCGGGTCAACTCGACCGCCGACTCGTCGGCGCCGAGGCGGCGGGCGATCCGTGCCGAGTACTCGGCGACGCGCTGTGAATGGCTGCCCGTGTAGGCATCGCGCTCGTCCACGGCCTTCGCGAGGCTCTCCGCTGCGCGGTACTGCGCCGCGCGGTCCGGCGTGTCCACGAGTTGCTCGAGGTTGGCGCGCAGGATCGACTCGGCCGCGTAGGAGCGCACGCGGTTCTTGCCGTCCTTCTTCGCCCAGTACAACGCGCTGTCGGCGAGCCGGATCAGCTCGTCGCGTCCCGTCCCGTGCGTCGGGTAGATCGCAACGCCTGCGCTCACGGTCACCGGGCCGACTCCCTCCACGTCCAGTGCGGCGACGCGCTCGACGATCGACCGCGCCACGGCGGTCGCCTGCCGCTCGTCCTGCCGGGGGAGGAGCACCGCGAACTCGTCTCCGCCGAGCCGAAACGACTCGCCGCCTGCACGCAGGCGAGATGCCACCTGGCCGAGCACGAGATCGCCGACCGGATGCCCGAACTGGTCGTTGACGCTCTTCAGGTCGTCGAAGTCGACGAGGCAGAGCGCGAGCGACGTGTTCTTCTCCTCCGCCACCACGAGCTCCCGCTGGAGCCGCTCGTGGAAGCTGCGGTGGTTGCCGAGACCCGTGAGCGGATCGGTGAGGGCGAGCCGCATGGCGCGCATCGCCTTGTGCGTCGAGCGCTGGTAGAGCGCGATCGCCAGCAGCGGGCCCACGAGTGCGATCGAGAGCGCGGGCTCGCGCTGCCAGAGCACGATCAGCGTCAGGGCCGCCGACGCCATGAACGCGAACGGCGCCGTCGTCTGCCTGATGTTCTCCCACGCGATCGTGAAGAACGAGCGGCCGGAGTCCGCCGAGAGGACCGCGCTGATCAGGATGAGGTTGACGACCCAGTAGTAGACGAAGCCGCAGAGCACGACCCGTGCGACGAGTACGCCCGTCGAGCTCCCTTGCACGTGCTCGATCGCCAGCCCGGCCGCGAGCGCCGAAAGCGCGAACATCGAACCGTTGTAGGCGACGCGCAGCGGCGGGCGGCGCTGCAGCAGATGCGTGAACGTGGGGCCGCCCGCGGCGACGATCACGCCGGCCGGCCAGCCGAGCAGGATGATCGCCGAGACGGAGAAGACGAACCCGAGCGTGACGCCGCCGGCGCTGACTCCCTCCACCGGCACCGGGAAGCGTTCGGCGAGCGCCATGCTCGCCATGAGGCCGAAGAGCGCTGCGACGTCCGATGCCGTGCGCGGTGTGTCGACATAGCGGAAGATCGCGAAGCCGACAGTGACGGCGCCCGCGATGATCACGGGCGCCACTACTGCCAAGACTCTGGGCGGAATTCCAGCCGAGGCGGTCTTCGCGACAGCCTGTTGCTGGTTACCCGCCACCGGTTCCTCCCCTACGAGGTCGGCGGGTGCTTACCAGCCGAAGTTGTGGGCGCCGACGAGACCCTGGCCAAGCGCCACCGCAAGCACCGCGGCGAAGGCCAGAAGAATCAGCAGACGCGACTTCCACTCGAGCATTGTGCCTCCAGGGACGAACGGTCGTAGGACGCCAGACGGAGGAATTGTGGGCGCGGCCCCTCCGATCGGGAATCACCCGAAGGGGGTAGCGGCGTCGCTAAAAGGGGGAAATGCAGGCCCGAACGGCTTGTTATAGGGCTAGGGCTCGAGCCCGGCCTCGCGCAGCGGCCGGCGGCCCCAGGCGAACTTGTTCTTGTAGTAGCCGGTGAGCTGGGCGAGTGCTACGCCCTCGTCGGACGACTGGATGAACCATCCGTTCCCGACGTAGATCCCGGTGTGGAAGACCTGTGACCCCTTGGACTTCGTTCCCTTCGAGCCGAAGAAGATCACGTCCGCGGGCTGCAGCTTCTTGAAGCCGATCCTCTTCGAGCGTGGAACCTCGACGCTCATCTGATAGGTCGTGCGGCCCACGATCGTCGAGGCGAGGCTTCCTTCGCCCGGATAGCTCTGGAGCTTGTAGACGCGCCAGACGAAGCCCGAGCAGTCGTAACCGCCGCGAGCCGTGACGCCGAAGTTGGTCTCCGTGTTGTCGTTCGTCCCGCCCCAGACGTACGGCATCCCGATCTTCGAGAACGCGACCTTGAGGACCTGCAGTTGCCAGCTGTTGAGATCGGGGAGAGCGAAGTCGGCGGCGAGGGTCTTGAGCTGGGCGATCTGCCAGCTGTCGTCGAGCTCGCCGAAGCCGAGGACCTGGGCCGCCGAGTAGGCGGCTTCGGCACGGGTGGCGGGGTCCTGCGGCCGCAGCTCGAGGAAGTCCTGCGCAGCGGGATGGTTGAGGCGCAGGCCGAGCAGCCGGGCGACCACCTCGGTGCCGAAGCGGCTGGGCACTGTGAGGCCTGCCGCTTGGGCGCCCTGCACGAACTCCTTCGCCGCTTTGTTCAGCCCGATCGCCTGCACGAGGCTGCGATCGAGCTGCGTCATCGTCTCCTGCCCGGTCGGATTCGAGACCGGCGTGGTCGACGTCGTGGTGGTCGTCGTCGTGGTCCCGGTCGTCGTCGTGTCCGTCGGGTCGGAACTCGGGTCGGACGGAACCGGCTGCGTCCCGAGCTGTTCTTTCAGGTCGGCCGCGAGATTCGCGAGCGTCTGGTGCGTGAGCGCCGCGTTGGGCCGGAACTTCTTCACGTTCGTCGCCTCCATCAGCTTGTGCGCTACGACGGTGGCGATCTGCGGAGCCGCCCAGTTCGGGGGACTCTTGGCCGACCCGGCAGCCGCAGCGGTAGAGACCCCGGCGACAGCGCATGCAGCCGCAAGCATGACGAGACGCTGACCCACGATTCCTCCATCGACCGAGACCGGGCGGGGCATTAGCCTCCTCGAGGTGATGTCCGTTCGGATCACTCCCGAGCCCGGCGCGGCGGAGCGAAAGGCGATCCTCGCCGCGCTCGCCGCCGAGCGCCCCGAGCAGCCTGCGGACTCCGCATGGGCGGCGGCGCTCCTCCCCGCTCACGACGAAGACGAGCCGTAACCGGAGCGACCCGACGGACGTTCCCACCGCATGTGGGAGGAGTGCATCCGCTGCAAGGAGGCTCCGGCGGTCGACGATCAGGGCTACTGCGGCCACTGCCACTGGGCAGTCCGGGCCGAGGTCGAGGAGGGCCTCTATGCGATTCGCGAGTACCTGCGCGCGTGGGCCCGGTTCGACGAGTGGTGCGTGGCCCGCGGCATCGCAGCCTGACCGCAGGACCTACTCGGGCTGCGCTCTGCTGAGAAGACGCGGTGCGCTACGCGCGTAGTCGAGGCCTGATACCCAGGTGAGGATGACGGCGACGAGCAACGTCCACCAGGCGGCGCGGTCTGTCCACGCGCCGGCAGCCGCGAACCCGGCGACGGCGGCAGCGACTGCCTGAGCCCACGTCTTCAGCTTCCCGAGATCCCGCGCCGCCAGCACGACGCCGCGCTCGATGGCCGCCTGCCGCAGACCCGTGACCAGCACCTCACGCACGACGATCGCGGCGACCATCCACGCCGGAGCGACTCCTTGCTCGATCAGCATCACGAGCGCGGCCAGCACGAGCACCTTGTCGGCGATCGGATCGAGTAGCGAGCCGACCGAGGACGAGTAGCCGTGCCGGCGGGCGAGTCTCCCGTCGAACCAATCGGTGGTCATCGCGACGCAGAACACCGCGGTCGCCCAGTAGTCGTGGTTGGGAAAGCTCCAGGCGTAGAGCACGACGACGATCGGGACCGCCGCCACGCGCGCCACGGTGAGCTTGTCGGCCGGCGTCAGGTCCACTGCGTGGAGAATACGGCCCGCTCATGTTCGAGAAGGTTCTCGTCGCCAACCGGGGGGAGATCGCGATTCGCGTCTTCCGGACGCTCCGCGAGCTCGGGATCGGAGCGGTCGGCGTCTACTCGGAGGGCGATCGCGCCGCGCTCCACGTCGCCTTCGCCGACGAGGCGTTCCTCCTTGGGCCGACCCCGGCGGCCGAGAGCTACCTCGCGATCGAGCGCATCCTCGACGCCGCGCAGCGCTCCGGCGCGCAGGCTGTCCACCCCGGCTACGGCTTCCTCGCCGAGAACGCCGCCTTCGCGCAGGCGGTCGAGGACGCCGGTCTCGTCTGGATCGGGCCGCCGGCGGCTGCGATCGAGCTGATGGGGTCGAAGACGGCGGCTCGCACGGCGATGCAGGAGGCGGGCGTCCCGATAATCCCGGGGACGACCGATCCCGTCGGCTCGGTCGACGACCTGCTCGCGCTCGGCCACGAGCTCGGCTACCCGCTCCTGATCAAGGCCGCAGCCGGCGGCGGCGGCAAGGGAATGGAAGAGGTGTACGACCCCGAGCACGCGGAGCAGGCGTTCGGGAGAGCCAGACGGCAGGGGCAGTCGTACTTCGCGAACCCCGACGTCTATGTCGAGAAGCTCATCGTCGACCCGCGGCACGTCGAGGTGCAGGTGCTCGCCGACTCCCACGGCAACGTCGTCCACCTCGGCGAGCGCGACTGCACGATCCAGCGCCGCCACCAGAAGCTGATCGAGGAGACGCCGTCGCCCGCTGTCGACGAGGAGCTGCGTGCGCGGATCGGCTCAATCGGCGTCGAGGCCGCGCGTGCGTGTGGCTATCGCTCCGCCGGCACGATCGAGGGTCTGCTCACGCACGACGGCGAGTACTTCTTCATGGAGATGAACACGCGCATCCAGGTCGAGCACACCGTCACGGAGATGGTGACGGGGCTCGATCTCGTGCGCGAGCAGATCCTCGTGGCGCTCGGAGAGCCGCTCTCGGTACGGCAGGAGGACGTCGAGCTGCGGGGCCACGCGATCGAGTGCCGGATCAACGCGGAGGACGCCGTCCACGGCTTCCTCCCGGCCCCGGCTGTCGTGACCGGCTACCGCGAGCCGACCGGCCCGGGCGTGCGCGTCGATTCCGGCGTCGCCGCCGGCTACGAGGTCTCCGCCGCGTACGACCCGATGGTCGCGAAGCTCATCGTCCACGGAGTCGACCGAGAGCACGCACGGCGGCGCATGCTGCGCGCGCTCGACGAGTTCTGGATCGAGGGGCCGACCACGCTGATCGGCTTCCACAAGGCGCTCCTCTCGCACCCGTGCTTCGTCGCCGGAGAGACGTGCCACGGCGTCGTCGAGTCGGAGGAGCTCGCCGCGCGTGCGGCCGAGCTGGACGGGACGCCGGTCGCGCCTCCTTTGCAAGGAGCTTCGGGCTCCGACGGGAGGATGGTCGAGCGTGTCCGCACGGTCGAGGTGGACGGCCGGCGGTTCGAAGTTCGGCTGTCGGAGCCCGAGCCCGAATGGCGTGTGCTGGCACGCCACCGGCGCGAGCGAGTGCGCCAAGGCGGCGCCGGAGCGGGCGGCGGAGAGGCGGTCGTCTCGCCGATGCAGGGCACGGTCCTCGCGGTTCCGGTGTCCGACGGCGACGAGGTGGAGCCGGGCCAGGTGATATGCGTCGTCGAGGCGATGAAGATGGAGAACGAGGTGCACGCTCAGCAGGCCGGCGTCATCCGGAGCCTCTCCGTCGAGCCCGGCCAGCCCGTGACGACCGGCCAGGTCATCTGCACGATCGAGGCCGAGTAGACCTCTCGCAATCCGCGGGCCGCCGGCGCGCGTAGAACCCGGCGAACCCAGTAGGAGGAGAGAGATGCTGAAGAAAACCGTCGTCGCCGCGCTGTTCGGGCTCGCGCTCGCCGCGGCCGGCGTCGCCGCAGCCGCGGCCGTCACACATCAAAGCTCCGGCTCATCCGCCGCAAGCAACGCGACCGCCGGGCGCGTCACGCTCCACACGACGAAGGTCGGCAAGGTGCTCGCGACGAGCTCGGGCAGGACGCTCTATCTCTTCTTGGCGGACAAGCACGGTCGCAGTGCCTGCTACGGCAAGTGCGCCAACTTCTGGCCGCCGCTCATGAAGAAGGGAAAGGTGAGCGCCGCCGCGGGCGTCAAGGCCAACCTTCTCAGCACGACGAAGCGGAAGAACGGAAAGCTCCAGGTCAGGTACAAGGGACACCCGCTCTACCTGTTCAAGCTCGACCACAGTGCCGGGCAGATCGCCGGCCAGGGTCAGAACTTCTTCGGTGGCAAGTGGTACGTCGTCTCTGCGGCCGGTGCGGCCATCAAGACGGCGCCTCCGGCAGGCGGGACGACCTCGACCTCGACGACCGGCACCACCTGCGGCATTTACGGCTGCCCTTAAAGGAGCAGCGCGCAGCCCGAACTGCGCCGTCCACCGGCGCCGCGTCGTTAGTGTCCGGCGCCGGTGGACCTCTACGAGTACCAGGGCAAGGATCTCTTCCGGCGCGTCGGGATCCCTGTATCTGAAGGGCGCCTCGCCACCACACCGGAGGAGGCGCGCGCGGCGGCCGAGGAGCTCGGCGGCCCCGTCGTCGTCAAGGCGCAGGTGCTGACCGGCGGCCGCGGTAAGGCCGGCGGCGTCAAGCTCGCGGACGATCCGGCCGACGCCGAGGCGAAAGCACACGACATTCTCGGCCTCGACATCAACGGCCACGTCGTCCGCACGCTCTGGATCGAGCAGGCCTCGGACATCGAGCGCGAGTACTACGTCTCCATCACGTTCGACCGTGGCGCGAAGAAGCCGCTCTTCATGTTCACGACGCAGGGCGGCGTCGAGATCGAGCAGGTCGCGGAGGAGAACCCTGATGCCCTCGTCCGGCTCCACGTCGATCCACTCGAGGGCTTCCAGCCGTGGGTTGCGCGGCGGCTCGTGTACGGCGGCGGCGTCGAGGATCCCTCAGAGCAGAAGCAGATTGCGGCGATCGTCGAGAAGCTCTACAGGGCCTTCGTCGAGTTCGACGCGATGCTCTGCGAGATCAACCCGCTCATCGTCACGCCGGAGGGTGAGGTAAAGGCGCTCGACTCGAAGTTCACGGTCGATGACAGCGGCCTCTTCCGCCATCCGGACATCGCGGAGTGGCGTGACCCGACCGCCGCGGACCCGATCGAGACGTTCGCGCGCGAGAAGGGCGTCACGTACGTGAAGCTCGACGGGAGCGTCGGCGTGCTCGCGAACGGCGCCGGTCTCGGGATGTCCACGGTCGACGTTGTCGCGCACGTCGGCGGGCGCCCCGCGAACTTCTGCGACCTCGGCGGCGGCGGCAGCGCAGAGGGCGTCGTCGACGCGCTCGAGGTGATCACGCGCGACGAGCAGGTCCGTTCTATCTTCTTCAACATCTTCGGCGGCATCACGCGCTGCGACGAGGTCGCCCGCGGGATCCTCGCCGCACTCGACCGGCTCGACGTGTCCCGCTACCCGATCGTCGTCCGGTTCGACGGCACGAACGCCGAGGAGGGCCGGCAGATCCTCGCCGACGCCGGCCGCGAGAACATCTATCCGGAAGCGACGATGCTCGACGGCGCGCGTCGCGCCGTGGAGTTGGCGGCGGCATGACGGACGTCTGGAACCAGCGCGCCGCGGCGTACCGAACGAGCCAGACGCATGCGTCCGGCGAGGATCTCGACCTCGTGGTCGCGTGGTGCGAGCCCGCTCCGGGTGTGACCGTGCTCGACGTCGCCACCGGGGGCGGCCACGTCGCTCGCCGCCTGCGGGAGGCGGGAGCGAAGGTCGTCACCGTCGATGCCGCGCCCGGCATGGAGCCGGACGCGATCGCGCCGGCCGACCACCTCCCGTTCGCGGACGCCAGCTTCGACGCCGTCGCCTGCCGCATCGCCGCGCACCATTTCCCCGACGTTCTCGCCGCGGTGAAGGAGATGGCGCGCGTCGCGCGCGGCCGCGTGGTGATCTGCGACAACACTTTCACGAGCGAGTCCGCCGAGGAGGCCGACCGGCTCCGCGATCCGAGCCATGTTCGCAACTACGGCGTTCCGGAGTGGCACACGTTCTTCGAGCTGGCCGGGCTCGAGGTCGCCGACGAGGCGGTGCTGATTCGCGACACCGACTTCAGGGACTGGCTCGACCGTACGGAGACGCCGGACGACGTGCGGCCACGCATCTGCGAGCTGCTCGAGAGCCGGATCCGGAACGGACGCCTCGAGCTGCCGACCGTCGTCCTCAAGGGAGTCAGGGCAGCGTAGATGGCGATTATCGTCGAGAACGACACACGCCTCGTCGTCGCCGGCTTGACCGGCTCGGAGGGGCGCTTCCACGGCCTCCGCAACCGGGCCTACGGCACGAACGTCGTCGCCGGCGTCACGCCGGGCAAAGGCGGACAGGACGTCGAAGGCGTCCCAGTCTTCGACACCGTCGCCGAGGCCGTCGACGAGGCCGGCGCGAACACCTCGCTGATCTTCGTCCCGGCGCGCTTCGCGGTGGACGCGATCTACGAGGCCGTCGACGCGGGCATCGCCACCGTGATCTGCATCACCGAGCACATCCCTGCGCACGACATGCTGCGCGCGTATACGTACTTCCGCGGCCAGGGCACGACGATGATCGGCCCCAACTGCCCGGGCGTGCTCTCACCGGGCAAGGCGAACGCGGGGATCATCCCGGCGGAGATCTTCAGCGAGGGCAGCGTCGGGCTCGTCTCGCGCTCCGGCACGCTCACGTACCAGATCGGCCATGAGCTCACCCAGCTCGGGCTCGGCAACTCGACGATTGTCGGCATCGGCGGCGATCCTGTCGTCGGTTCCTCCTTCGTCGACGTGCTCGCAAAGTTCCAGGCGGACGACCAGACCGAACTGATCGTGCTCGTGGGCGAGATCGGCGGCGACGAGGAGGAGAAGGCTGCCGCGTATGTCGCCGAGCACATAACGAAGCCCGTGCTTGCGTACATCGCCGGCTTCTCGGCGCCGCCCGGCAAGACCATGGGCCACGCGGGCGCGATCATCTCCGGTTCGTCGGGAACGGCGCAGGGCAAGAAGGAGGCGCTCGAGGCCCGCGGGATCGCGGTCGGCACGACGCCGACCGAGGTCGCGCAGATGGTGGCCGAGCGGATGAAGTAGCCGGCGCGCGCCGGGGCAGGCGCTAGGCTCGAAAGATGATCTCGTTCGCCCGCGGGGCTCCGGCTCCGGAGTGTCTCGCAGTCGAAGAGCTAGCCGATTGCGCGCGCGCGGCGCTCTTGGACGACGGCCGCACGATCCTCAGCTACGGCCCCGGCGGCGGGTACGGCCCGCTGCGGCAGCGGCTGGCCGACCAGCACGCCGTCGAGCCCTCGCGCATCGTGATCACGAGCGGCGCGCTCCAGGGCTTCGTCTTCCTCGCCGAGCAGCTCGTCGAGCCCGGCACGCGCGTGCTCGTCGAGGCGCCGACGTACGACCGCCCGCTGAAGATCCTCACACGGCTCGGTGCCGAGATCGTCCCGCTCGAGATGGATGACGAAGGGCTCGTCCCGGAGGCCGTCGAGGAGGCGCTGGATGCCGGCGACGCCCCGGCCTTCCTCTACACGATCCCGACCTTCCAGAACCCGAGCGGGCGGACGCTCTCGGTCGAGCGGCGGCGCCGTCTCGCGGAACTCGCCGGCGAGCGTGAGCTGCTCGTGCTGGAGGACGACCCGTACGGGCTCGTCCGCTACGACGCCGACCCCGTGCCGAGTATGTTCCAGCTCGCGGAAGGGGAGCAGATCGCGTACTGCTCGTCCTTCTCGAAGACGGTCGCGCCCGGTGTGCGGGTGGGCTGGTACGTCCTGCCGGTGCAGCTCGCGGCCGAGATGGAGGCGCTCGCGGTCTCGACCTACATCTCGCCGCCGTACCTCTCGCAGGCCACGGTGCTCGAGTTCCTGCGGCGGGACAGCTTCGGCCCGAATCTCGTGCGGGTGAACGGCCTCTTGCGCGAGCGTCGCGACGCAATGCTCGAGGCTCTCGCGCGCGAGTTACCCGAGGACGCGAGCTGGACGCGGCCGGAAGGCGGCTACTTCGTCTGGGTCGAGCTTCCCTCCGGACCGCCGGCCGCCGAGTTGCTCGCGGAGGCGGAGAAGGCCGGCGTCACGTTCGTCAAGGGCAGCGACTTCTTCCCCGGCGGGCAGGGCGGCGACCAGGCGCTTCGGCTGTCGTTCAGCTTCCCGTCGCCTGCCGAGATCGCCGAGGGCGTCTCAGTGCTCGGTTCCCTCGTTCGAGCGGCGGCGCCTGCGGCGTTCTAGCTGCCCAAGCAGGATCCCGCCGAGCAACCCCACACCGAGCGCGAGCAGGATCAGCCAGACGAGCGAAACGTGTGCCGACGTGAGCACGAAGTGGACATGAACCTGTCCGCGGTTCTCGAGCACGAATCCGATCGCATACGCGACGAGCAGCCCGAGGACGATCAGCCGCAGGTAGAGCCGCGGCTGCCATCGGTCGGCGACCTCGTCGGTGTCGATGCGGTGGCGGCGCAGGAAGCGCACGCCGAGATCCTATGAGCTAGGCCGCCGCGTGGACCGCCAGCGCGCGCGGAACGAGGCGCGGCTGGGGCGGCGGGGATAGCGTGCCGAGAGACTGGACACGGAACGTCGGGCAGATCGTCTCGCCCGGGAGGGCGCAGAGTCCGGCGCGGCGGAAGTAGCAATCGGCGCACGTTGGCTTAGAACGTTTGCTCATCATCCTCTTTGCTCTGGGAACTACGGGCCGCTCTCGAGGTGCGATGATAGGGGCAGAAACCGCAGAAGCAAGCGTTGCCGCGGACGAAAACTGACGAATTTCCGGCAGTTTCGGACGGTCGGGAAACGATGCTTTCTACTGCGCCGGCGGCAACGTTGCCAGGGCGTGCAACGCTTGGTCGAACGTGCGGACCGGAATGATGTGCACCGGTCCGGCATAGCGGCGCGCAACCCGCGCGTTGTCGCCCGCCGGAACGAGGAAGACGTCGGCTCCCGCCTCCCGAACGCCGAACGTCTTCTGCTTCACGCCGCCTATCGGACCGACTGCTCCGTTCAGCTCCATCTCCCCGGTCGCCGCCACGCGATGTCCGTGGAGCACGTTGTGACCGAGCTTCTGCATGACCTCGAGCGCGAAGGCGAGGCCCGCCGACGGGCCGCCGATGCCGCTGGCATCGATCGCGACACGGACAGGCAGCTTGATCGTCGCGGCCTGGTCGGGCGCGAACCCGACCAGCGCCCGGCTCGGGTCGCCCGGGGTGGGGATCGTACGGATGCGAACCGTCAGGTTCCGCGCGCCTCGGCGGACGCGCAGCACGGCCACATGCCCGGGCTTCAGCCGACCGAGGGCGCCGCGAAGCGCGGCAATCGTCGGAGTCGGCATGCCGTCGACGGACACGATCACGTCTGACGGCTGCAGGTTGCACGGCGCGTCCGTCCCGGCGATCAGCTGGGAGACCACCACCCCCGTCGGTTTGACGATGACGTGGTAGCCGAGCTTCCTCAGGGCGACTGCCGCCGCGACGCGTTGGGAGAAGGCCATCTCCTGCAGCTGGGCCGCCTCCGCCTGTGCGTCCGACGAACACGGAGGGACGATCGCGCCGGCAGGCTCGAGCGTGCCTTTCGGATGGATCCACGGGAAGAGGGCCTCGAGCTCGCTTGCGCGGCGCTCCACGACGTCGACGAAGTAGAGCGTCCCCGACTTGACAGGACGGGCGTCCTGCACCTTCACGAGCGGTGAGACCGGATGGGCGATGTCCGGGAGCAGGACGTACTTCCCCGACGGGATGCTGAAGAGAATCAGCAGCGTGACGGCGACGAGGACGACGACTCCACCCGCGACGCGCCACGGTGTGAGGTGGCGCCTCAAAACAGGAACCGCTTCATCCCGCCGTCGACGACGAGAGTCTGGCCGGTCACGTAGCGGGCGCGCTCGGAGGCGAGGAAGCAGACGACGTCTCCGAACTCCCGCGGCGTGCCCCACCGCCGCAAACCGATCTCCTCGAGCTGCTCGTCGCTGGGACCGCCCGGATAGAGCTCGTCGAGCCTCGCAGTGGCGATCCGGCCCGGCGCGACGCAGTTCACGGTGATCCCGTTCGGGCCGACCTCGCGGCTCAGTGTCTTGAGCCAGGCCGTGAGCGCCGGCCGGAACGTGTTCGAGAGCGCGAGATGCGTGCTCGGCTCCTGGGCTGCGAGCGACGTGATCGCGACGATCCGCCCGGCCGGGCTGCGCTCGAGGTGCGCGAGGCAGAGACGGGTGAGCGTCACCGCAGGTCGCAGGAGGAGCCGGTAGGCGGACTCGAGCGACGTCTCGTCGGCATCTCGCGCCGTTCCCGGCGGCGGGCCGCCGCCGTTCCAGACGAGAACGTCGAGCCCGCCGAAGCGGTCGACCGAAGTCGACACGGCATGTTCTAGGTCGGTGTCGTCTCTCACGTCTCCCGCGACCGCCACGCCGCCGAGCCGAGTCGCATGCTCGTCGAGATCCGCGCCCCGGCGGGCGAAGAGGACGACGTTCGCTCCCTCCTCGGCCAGCGCCTCGGCGCTTGCAAGGCCGAGACCCGACGAGGCGCCGCAGACGAGCGCCGTGCGGCCGCTCAGTCCGAGATCCACGACTGCGGAAGCTCCCCGCTCGAGGCGACGACCCGGGTCGTCATGCCGCCGCGGGCGGCGAACTCGCCCTCGACCTCGACGAAGCGCGGTGCACCGTCGGCGACGAGCCGCTCGAGCACCTCGTTCACGACCTCCTCCTGGAAGATCTTCCGCTCGCGGAACGAGGTCAGGTAGTCGCGCAGCGACTTGAGCTCGAAGAGCTTCGCGTCGGGGACGTAGCGGATCGTGAGCTCGCCGAAGTCGGGAGCGTCCGTGAGCGGGCAGATCGAGGTGAACTCCGGCGCGCCGAGCTCGACGAGGTAGTCGCGGCCCTGGAACCGGTTCTCGATCGTCTCGAGCAACGCTGTCTTAGGACGAGAGGACGCCGACGACGTCGCGCACCGCCTCGGCGCTGCGCTCGAGCGCCTCGCGCTCGTCGTCCGAGAGGTCCAGTTCGACGATCTCTTCGATCCCGCCGGCACCGAGCTTCACGGGCACGCCGATGTAGAGACCGTCGATCCCGTACTCGCCTTCGAGCAGTGCGGTGCAGGGTAGGACGCGCTTCTGGTCGAGGAGGATGGCGTCGACCATCTCTGCGACCGCGGCGCCCGGCGCGTACCAGGCGGACGTGCCGAGGTACTGGACGATCTCGCCGCCGCCCTTTGCGGTGCGGTCGACCATCTGCTGGATCCGGTCGTCGGAGACGAGCCGGCGCAACGGGACGCCGCCCACGGTCGTCGCAGAGACGACGGGGACCATCTGGTCGCCGTGACCGCCGAGCACGAGAGCCTGGACATCGCGGACGCTCGCTCCGGTCTCCCACGCGATGAAGGTGCGGAAGCGCGCCGTGTCGAGGATTCCGGCCTGGCCGAAGACGCGCTCCTTCGGGAGGTCCGAGACGCTTTTTGCGACATGGCACATCGCGTCGAGCGGGTTCGAGAGGACGACGATCGTGCAGTCGGGGCTCTGGGCGACGATCTGCTCGGTCACCGAGCCGACGATCTTCTCGTTCGTCGTCACGAGGTCGTCGCGCGACATCCCGGGCGAGCGCGGCAGGCCGGCGGTGATCACGACGACGTCCGAGCCCGCCGTCTCCTCGTAGGAGTTCGTCCCGGTGATGCGCGGCTCGAAGCCGAGCACCGGACCCATCTGGTTGAGGTCGAGAGCCTTCCCCTGGGGCAACCCTTCCTTGATGTCCGTGAGGACGACGTCCGCGTAGTCGCGCTCCGCGAGGAGGTGCGCGGCGGTCGCGCCCGTGGCGCCTGCTCCGACGATGGTGACTTTCCTTCTCATACGGCTACCTCAGCCTCCAGCTTCTCGATGATCGCGTCTGCGACCTCGCTCGTTCCTACGGCAGTCGGGTCGTCGCGGTTCGGCTTCATGTCGTAGGTGACGCTCTTGCCCTCGGCGATCACGGCGGCGATCGCGCCCTCGAGCCGGCCGGCCGCTTCGCGCTCGTCGAGGTGGCGGAGCATGAGGACTCCCGACAGCATCTCCGCGATCGGGTTGACCTTGTTCTGGCCCGCGTACTTCGGCGCGGAGCCGTGCGTCGGCTCGAAGACCGCGACCGTCTCGCCGTAGTTCGCCCCGGGGGCGACGCCGAGCCCGCCGATCATCCCGGCGGCGAGGTCGGAGAGGACGTCGCCGTACAGGTTCGGCAGGACGAGCACGTCGTACTCCTCCGGCCGCTGTACGAGCTGCATGCACATGTTGTCGACGATCCGGTCGTCGAACTCGATGTCCGCATTCTCGGCGGCGACCTCGCGCGCGACGTGCAGCCAGAGTCCGTCCGTGAACTTCATGATGTTCGCCTTGTGCACGGCGGTGATCTTGCGGCGGCCGTTGCGGCGCGCGTAGTCGAACGCGAACTCGAAGATGCGACGCGTGCCCGTCACGGAGATGGGCTTGATCGAGATGCCGGCGTCGTTGTGGCGCAGCCGGCCGCCGCGCGCCTCGATCCACTCGATCAGCTCGTTCGCCTCCGGCGTTCCCTGCTCGTACTCGATACCGGCGTAGAGGTCTTCGGTGTTCTCGCGCACGATGATCAGATCGACGTCGTCGAAACGGCTGCGGACACCGGCGTAGCTCTTGCACGGGCGGACCTGTGCGTACATGTCGAGTTCCTTGCGGAGCGCGACGTTGACGGAGCGGAAGCCGCCGCCTACGGGCGTCGTGATCGGTCCTTTGAGCGCGACACCGGTCTCGCGGATTGCGTCGAGGACATCGGGCGGCAGCGGGTTGCCGCCGTGGCGGTCCATCACGTCCGCGCCTGCCTCGCGCACGTCCCACTCGAGCTCGGCGCCGGTCGCCTCGAGAACGCGGCGCGTTGCCTCGGTCAGCTCTGGTCCCGTGCCGTCGCCGGGAATGAGGACGACCCTGTGCGCCACGGGCGTGAATCTAGCTGCGCCGCGGTACAGTCGCGGCGATGAACGAGCGCGAGCTCTACCGCCAGGTCGCGGAGTACGCCGGGGATTTCGCCGAGACGCTCGAGACGCGGCTGATCCGTGCCGAGGCGGACGTGTCGGAGTTGACGGCGGCTCTCGGCGGCCCGCTGCCCGCAGAGCCGCTCGATCCGCGTGCGGTGGTCGCCGCACTCGTCGAGGCGTCTGAGCCGGGCATCGTCGCGACGCCGTCCGGGCGCTACTTCGGCTTCGTGATAGGTGGCGCGGTGCCCGCCGCGGTCGCGGCCGACATGCTCGCCTCGGTCTGGGACCAGAACGCCGGACTGTACGCCGGCGGTCCGGCCGCGGCCGTCGTCGAGGAGGTCTGTCGGCAGTGGCTCACCGAGCTGCTGGGGCTGCCTGACGACGTCTCCGTCGCATTCGTGACGGGGACTCAGATGGCGCACGTGACCGCACTCGCGGCGGCGCGCCATCACGTGCTCGCTCAGGCCGGCTGGGACGTCCCGGCGAACGGACTGGCCGGCGCGCCGCCGATCCGCGTGGTGGTCGGTGAGAAGCGGCACGTGACGGTGGATCGTGCGCTGCGTCTGCTCGGAATCGGCTCGTCCTCGCTCGAGGTCGTGCCGGCGGACTCTCAGGGTCGCATGCTCGCCGGTGAGCTGCCCGACCTTGCCGGCGGCCCGACGATCGTCTGCGGGCAGGCGGGTGAGGTCAACACCGGAGCCTTTGACGACCTCGAGGCGATCGCCGACGCCGCGGCCGGGACGGATGCCTGGTTCCACGTCGACGGCGCCTTCGGCCTCTGGGCGGGCGCCTCGCCGGCGCTTCGCCACCTCGTTCGAGGCGTCGAGCGCGCCGACTCGTGGACGACCGATGCGCACAAGTGGCTGAACGTCCCATACGACTCGGGTTTCGCGTTCTGCGCGCATCCGGAGGCGCATCGGGCCGCACTCGGCGCCACGGCGTCGTACCTGATCCAGGGGGACGAGCGCGAGAGGGACCAGATGGACTGGACGCCGGAGTTCTCACGCCGTGCCCGCGGCTTCGCCGTCTACGCCGCGATCCGCTCCCTGGGTCGCAGCGGGATCGCCGAGCTGCTCGAGCGCTCGTGCGCTCACGCTCGACGTTTCGCGGAGTTGCTCGAAACGGGAGGCGCTTCCATCCTCAACGACGTGGTGCTGAACCAGGTGCTCGTGCGCTTCACGGACGGTGAGACGACGCGCCAGGTGATCCGCCGTGTGCAGGAGGACGGCACGTGCTGGCTCTCGGGTACGGACTGGGACGGCGAGCACGCGATGCGCATCTCGGTCTCCAACTGGCGCACGACGGATCAGGACGTCGAGCGCTCGGCCGGCGCGATACTCGCCGCCGCGCGTCTAGATTCCCGCGTGTGACCCTCGCGGAGGCAGCGGCGCGTGCCGACCAGCTCGCGGAGAGCGGCGACGCACAGGAGCTTGCGTCTCTTCGCACCGAATGGGACGACGAGCTCGAGGCAGCCGCCCGCAGTGCCGACTTCCGCGAGCGGGCGCTCGCGTTCCGCGCGGTCGGCCTGTTCCGCTGGCGCGCGAAGGAGGAGCTGCTACGGCGCGGGCTCGACGACGGGAGCCCGGCGGCGCGCGGCTCCGCGCTGCTCTCGCTCGAGCTTCTCTCCCGCGACCATCCGAGCACGGTGAACTCGGTGCGGCCGCTGCTGCACAAGATGCTCGCGGACGAGGACGAGAACTCCGCGGTGCGTAGGCTCGCGGTGCTGGTGCTGAAGAACGGCTCCGCGCAGCGGGACACCGTCGTGCTGCTCGAAGGGCTGGCCGGCGACGAGCGCGCCGACGACGAGCTACGCCGCGCTGCCGGGACCGTCGCGCAGGGCCTGAAGCGGAAGGCTCAGGAAAAGCGCTAGAGCGCTAGCCTGCGCAGGTGCTGCAGACGCGGGCCCGGATTTCCCGGCCGCAGGACGGGCAGACGCGTGTTCTGCCGCCGCAGTTCGAGAGCGCTCTTCTCCAGGCCCGCGGTGATCATCAGCCAGGCGGCCCGCGAGGGTGGAGACCGCGGCGATTGTGACGTGCGGATCGAGGTGCATGCCTACTTTCTTGCTCGGGGTGCGTGCTTCAAACGGCGGGCATGTGGATGCGCCTGGAAATACAACTCGCGCCGTCTGCGATCGGACACGTGCGTGTAGAGCTCGGTGGTGGCGAGGTCGGCATGCCCGAGCATCTCCTGCACGGCGCGCAGGTCGGCGCCTCCCTCGAGCAGGTGTGTCGCGAACGAGTGGCGCAGGAGGTGAGGGTGGATGCGCGCCGGTTCGAGCCCGGCCTTCGCGGCGAGGCGGCGCAGGACGAGGAAGACGCCGGCGCGCGTGAGCGGTCCGCCGTGCGCGTTGAGGAACAGCTCCTGACGGTGTCGCCGGTCCAGATAGGGGCGACCGCGTGAGAGGTACCGGCGTACGGCATCGGCGGCCTCCCGCCCGATCGGCACGACTCGCTCCTTGCTCCCCTTGCCGAACGCGCGGACGAGCCGGTTCTCGAGATCGACGGACTGCCGGTCGAGTGCGACCGTCTCGCTGACCCGCAAACCGGCGCCGTAGAGGAGCTCGCCGAGCGCTCGGTTGCGGTGGTCGAGCGGGGTCGTCCCGGCGGCCGCGTCGAGGAGGCGCTCGACCTCGGCCGGTGACAGCGTGCGCGGCAGGGTCCGCCGGCGCTTCGGCAGCTCGACGTTCGCGGCGGGGTTGTCCACACGCGCGCCCAGGAGCACCTGGTGCCGGAAGAAGGAGCGGACCGCGGCGAGCCGGCGCGCGATCGTCGTCGCGGCGAGGCCGTCGGCGCGCAGCTGCGCGACGTAGCCGGCGAGGTCGTCGGCGCTCGCCTCCGCGGGCGAGCGGCCCAGCCATTCGCTCAGCTGGGCGAGGTCGCGTCGGTACGCCTCGACCGTGCGCGGCGCGAGACGCGCGGCGGCTACGGCGAGGAAGCCCTCGACCGCCGGATCCGACTGCTCGCGTCTCGTCACGCGCGCTGACTTCGGCCCGGACCGGCTTACGCCTGCTCGAATGCCTGGGTGGTGCGGCGGCATGTACTGGTCTACGGGTTCGTCCAGGGTGTCGGATTTCGCTTCGCGGTCGAGCGGGAGGCTCTATCCCGCGCCGTGTCCGGCTGGGCGCGCAATCATCCGGACGGGACGGTCGAGGCCGTATTCGAGGGCGAGCCGGAGGACGTCGAGTCGCTCGTCGACTTCTGCCGGCGCGGGCCGCGTGGCGCTGCGGTCGAGCGCGTCGACGTCGAGGCGGACTCACCCGAGGGCCTGACCGGCTTTCGCGTCTCTGGTTAGGTACGGCTCGGCGCCGGCCCAGACGATCTCGCCGCGAGCGAGATCCAGATCCTCGAGCTCCTCCCGCCGCAACCGGGCGGCGAGGCGCTCGCCGTTGCCGTCGACGAGGTCGACACGGGCGTCGGCGCCGAGGACGGCGATGCGCTCGACCTCGACCTCGATCGCGCCGTCGCTCGGCCACCGCCGCAGCACGATCTCGTGCGGCCGGACGAGGCGCGATCCCAGGGGGACAGCATCCCCGACGAAGCGGAGGACGAACTCGGAGGCCGGCGCGTCGTAGAGCTCGGCCGGGGCGCCGACCTGCTCGAGCCGGCCGTGGTCCAACACGGCGACGCGGTCGGCGACCTCCATCGCCTCCTCCTGGTCGTGCGTCACGAAAACGGTCGTCACGTGCACCTCCTCGTGGAGGCGGCGCAGCCAGTCGCGCAGCTCGGCTCGCACGCGGGCGTCGAGCGCGCCGAACGGCTCGTCGAGCAGGAGCACGCGCGGCTTCGCGGCCAGGGCGCGCGCGAGCGCCATCCGCTGCCGCTGGCCGCCGGAGAGCTTCGACGGGTACCGGTCGGCGAACCCCTGAAGCTGGACGAGCTCGAGCAGCTCGTCGACGCGCTCCCGAATCTCCGACTTCGGCCGTTTGCGGATCGAAAGCGCGAAGCCGACGTTGTCGCGTACGGTCATGTGCTTGAACGCCGCGTAGTGCTGGAACACGAAGCCGACGTTGCGCCGCTGCGGCGCGAGCCGCGTCGCGTCCTCGCCCGAGAGCAGGATCTCCCCGGAGTCGGGCCGCTCGAGGCCGGCGACGATCCGCAGCAGGGTCGACTTGCCTGAGCCGCTGGGGCCGAGCACCGCCGTGAGCGAGCCGTCGGGGATCTCGAGCGAGACGTCGTCGAGGGCGGTGAACGTGCCGAAGCACTTGCTGACGTTGCGGACCTCGATCGACACCTAGACGGCCTCCTTGGGCTTGATGAGCATCATCAGAGCGAGAACGACGATCGCGATGCCGGCGAGGACGACCGAGATGGCGTATGCGCCCGAGTACTGGAAGTTCTGCACGAGGTCGTCGACGCGCGTCGTCGCCGTTTCGGTCTTCCCCTCGATCCGCCCCGAGACCACCGCCACGGCTCCGAACTCGCCGAGACACCTTGCCGTCGTGAGGATGACGCCGTAGATGACGGCCCAGCGGATCGACGGCAGCGTGATGCGCCAGAACCGCTGCCAGCGGGTTGCGCCGAGGGTCGCGGCGGCCTGCTCCTGCTCGTTGCCGAGTTCGCGCAGAGTCGGGATCACTTCGCGCGCCACGAACGGGACCGAGACGAAGATGGTCGCGAGCACGATTGCCGGCAGGGCGAAGAGCACCTGGATCCCGTGAGCCCCGAGCCATGGCCCGAACCAGCCAGTGCGGCCGTAAAGGAGATAGAGCGCCAACCCGACCACCACCGGCGAGACGGCAAGCGGAAGATCGATGAACGCGTTCAGCAGCCCCTTGCCGCGAAAGCGGCGGCGCACGATCGCGAGCGCGCAGAGGATGCCGAAGACCGTGTTGAGCGGCACGGCGATTACCGCTGCGATCAGCGTGATCTCGAAGGCGTGCACCGTGAAGGGATCCGACAGCGTCTGCCAGACCGGCTCGAGCCCGTGTTGGAACGTCCGGTAGAAGACCATCCCGAGCGGCGCGAGCAGGATGACGAAGAGGTAGAGGAGCGCTACCCCGCGCAGGAAGAGCCGCCTAGGCACGTTCGAACCTCGTCACGTAGAAGCGCAACGCTCCGACGACGAGCAGCAGCACGAAGGCTGCGGCCAGGAGCACCATCGCGACTGCTGCGGCTCCGGCGGAGTCGCCGTCTTGGATCAGCTGGAAGACGTAGATCGAAGCGACAGTGGTGTGGACGGTGGCCCCTGCGATGAGGATGAGCGAGCCGATCTCGCCGAGCGCGCGGGCGAGTGCGAGGACGGAGCCGGAGAGGATCCCGGGCAGGATGTTCGGCAGGACGATCCGCCGGAAGACCGTGAACTGGCCCGCGCCGAGCGAGCGCGCAGCCTCCTCCATCTCCACGTCGAGCTCGATCAGGACCGGCTGCACCGTCCGGATGACGAACGGGAGCGTGACGAAGCAGAGTGCGAGCACGATCGCCGCCCGCGTGTATGCGAGATGGACCCCGACCACCGAGTTCGGTCCGTAGAGCGCCAGCAGCGTCAGGCCGGCGACGATCGTCGGCAACGCGAACGGCAGGTCGATGACGGAGTTGATAAGCGACTTGCCGCGGAAGTCGTCCCGAACGAGCACCCACGCGGTGATCGTGCCGAGCACGGCGTTGATCAGGACGACGACGAAGGCCGCCCCGAACGTGAGCTTCAGCGCTTCGACGGCATCGGGGTTGGAGATGGCCTGCCAGAAGCCCTCTCCGCCGGTCTTCTTCGCCTCCCACAGGAGCGCGGCAATCGGCAGCACCACGATGACGAGCAGGTACGTCGAGATGACGCCGACGGACAGGCCGGTGCTGGCCCGTCCGTCGGCGGTAACGCGGCGCGCCGGTGCTGCGGCGCGGGCGGCGAGGGAGCTAATGGGTCGGGCCTCCGACCGCGCGCTCGATCGAGACCATCCGGCCCGACTCGAGGTCGAACCACACCTTGTTGGCCTTGAGCCAGCCGCCGAAGAGCTTGTCCCGGATGTTGAAGGTCGGTCCGGTGTTGTACTTCTTGCGCCAGCTTGCGAGGTCCGGGCTCTTCAGGACCGACTTCACGACTGGGCGGTAGCCGTTGGCCGCGAAGATCTTCTGCTGCTTCGGCGCGTGCACGTACTTGATGAACGCCGTCGCGGCGGCCGGCGCGTCCTTCGTCGCCACCATGGGGAGCTGAATCAGCATCGTCGGCTTGGGGACGACGAGCTTGCCCTGCTTGCCGGCGGCGAAGGCCGCATACGCCTCGCTCTCGTAGGTGATGAGTACGTCGCCCTTGCCGGAGAAGAACGTGTTCGCGGCGCTCGAGCCGGAGGAGTCCTGCGCGACGACGTTCTTGAAGAGCTTGGTGACGAACTGAACTGCCTTCTTGTCGCTCATTCCCGCTTTGCGCATGGCGCCGTAGGCGGCGAGGACGTTCCACTTCGCCGAGCCGCTGGGGAACGGATCCGGCGTCACGATCTGCACGCCCGGCTTGACGAGGTCCTTCCAGGTGTGGATGTGCTTCGGGTTGCCCGGCCGCACCACGAACGAGACGACCGAGTTGGCAGCGATCCCTGCGTACTTCGCCTTCGTCCAGGTCTTGGAGACCACGCCGGCGTCGGCGACGGTGTCGATGTCGAGCCCCGTCGACAGGAAGGCGATGTCGGCCGGCTGGCCGGCTGCGATTGCCCGCGCCTGCGAGCCTGACGGGCCGTAGGACTGGTTGAACGAGACGCCCTGTCCCGCGGCCTGGTGGCCGAAGCGAGAGATGAGCTTCGCCATCACCGGCTTCGGTGTGGAATAGGCGACGAGGTTGACCGTCGTTCCGGCCTGGCGGGCCTGGGCAGCGCCGCAGGCGCAACCGAAGACGACGGGCAGGATCAGTGCAACGAGGAGGGATCTCCGCATGTGGGCGAGTCCTTTCTGGGATGACCTACAGATCTAGTAGGTATTTGCCGCGCTGATTATTGACATAAGCAAAGATGCGCCGCAAGGCCGAACTGTTTAGCTTTTTGTAACGAGGTCGGCGAGTGTCGTCTGCTCGAGCACGCCGCGGATCTGCGTGCGTAGCTCGAGCCAGACGTCGCGCAAGCCCTCGGCAGCTCCCTCGTACTCGAGCTGGTCGGGCCGCACGCCGCGAACCGTGGCGATCGGCCCCTCCAGCTCGCGGATGACGTCGGCGATCGAGATCTCCTCCGCGGGGCGTGCGAGCCGGTAGCCGCCTTCGGCGCCGCGCTGGCTCGCCACCAGGCCGGCACTGCGGAGCTGGGAGAGGATGCTCTCGAGAAATTTCGGCGGAATCTGCTGCGCCGAGGCGAGCTGCTCGGCGGTGGTCAGCCCCGCCGGCGCCGCGGCGAGCTCCGCCATCGCCCGCAACGCGTAGTCGACCTTGGCCGAAATCCGCATGTCTCCATTCTTCAGGAGCGAGGATGCGAGCGGTCGTAGACGCGTCGCAGGTGACGCGGGTCGACATGGCTGTAGACCTGGGTCGTCGAGAGCGAGCTGTGGCCGAGCAGCTCCTGGATCGTGCGCAGATCGGCTCCGCCCTCGAGCAGGTGGGTGGCGAAGGCGTGCCGGAGCCGGTGCGGGTGAGGGACGATCCGGCGGAGCGTGCTCGTATCGAGTCGCCGGCCGCGCGTCGAGAGGAAGAGCGCGTCGTTCGCCCCTTTTGCGAGAGCGGGACGCGCCTCGCGCAGATAGCGGGCGAGCCAGACGGCTGCCTCCTCGCCGAGCGGCACGACGCGCTCCTTGCCGCCCTTGCCGCGGCGGACGTGGACGAGCTCCTGCTCGAAATCGACGTCTCCGAGGTCGAGCCCGACGGCCTCGGCGCTGCGCAGGCCCGCCGAGTAGACGAGCTCGACGAGCGCACGGTTCCGTACCGCGATCGGCTCGTCGCCCTCGAGCGCCTCGAGGATCCGCTCGATCTCTGCGGCTGCCGGAGCGTCGGGCAGACGTCGTCCACGGCGCGGTGCAAGCGATGCATCTGGGACGCGGTCTGGCCCGAGCGCGTGTCGGAGGAACGCTCGCACGGCGGCAAGCTTCCGGCTGATCGTGGCCGGGGCGAGCTTCCTGCCACGGCGCGCCCCGCCGAGCCACGCGACATAGTCGGCGAGGACGCGGACGTCCACGGCGTCGAGGCTCGTTCCGTGCTCGTCGAGCCAGGTGCAGAACTCCTCGACGTCGGCGCCGTAGGCGCGCCGGGTGCTCGCGCTGAGGGCCGGCGAGGCGAGGAAGCGATCGGCTGCGGTGCGCGCGTCCACAGCGGACGGTTCGCCGGGCGTCGTGCCTTTCCCTTGCGCTAGCGTCATTTCTCGTGATCGCCAAGCACGACGTGCTCGTCGTCGGGGCCGGCTGCGCAGGTATGCGCGCCGCGATCGAGGCCTTCGACGCGGGCGCCGACGTGGCGATGATCTCGAAGATCCACCCGACCCGCTCCCACTCCGGCGCTGCCGAAGGTGGCATCAACGCCGCGCTCGGGAACGCCTCGGAGGACAACCCCGAGATCCACGCCTTCGACACGGTCAAGGGCTCCGACTACCTCGGCGACCAGGACGCGATCCAGATCCTCTGCGACGAGGCGCCCGACGACGTCTACCAGCTCGAGAACTGGGGCGCCGTCTTCTCGCGCACCGAGGACGGCCGCATCGCGCAGCGCCCGTTCGGCGCCGCCGGCGCGCCGCGAACCGCATACGCGGCCGACATCACCGGCCACGTCCTGATCCAGGTGCTCTGGGAGCAGATCTGCAAGCGCGACATACTCACCTACGAGGAGTACTTCGCCTGGCACCTCGTGGAGAACGACGGGCGCTGCCAGGGCGTCGTGTGCTGGGACCTCCTCGACGGCGGCCTGAAGACGATCGGCGCAAAGACGGTGATCCTCGCGACCGGCGGCGCGGGCCGGCTCTACACGGGCACGACGAACGCCTACTCCTGCACCGGCGACGGGATGGCCATGGCGTTGCGCATCGGCCTGCCGCTCAAGGACATGGAGATGATGCAGTTCCACCCGACGACACTCGCGCCGACGGGAGTGCTCATCACCGAGGGCTGCCGCGGCGAGGGCGCGTATCTCCTCAACAAGGACGGCGAGCGCTTCCTCAAGCGGTATGCGCCGAACACGATGGAGCTGGCCTCGCGCGACGTCATCTCGCGGGCCGAGCAGATGGAGATCGACGCCGGCCGCGACGTCGACGGCAACGTCCTGCTCGACCTTCGTCACCTCGGCGCAGAGCGGATCATCGAGCGGCTGCCCGGATCGCGGGAGCTGGCGATGACGTTTCTCGGCGTCGATCCGATCTACGACCCGATCCCCGTGCGGCCCGGGGCCCACTACCACATGGGCGGCGTCGCGACAGACGTCTGGGGCCAGACCGAGCTCACGGGCCTGTACGCCGCCGGCGAGTGCGCGTGCGTCTCGGTGCACGGCGCCAACCGGCTCGGCGGGAACGCGCTGATGGAGACGATCACCTACGGCAAGCGCTCGGGCGCGCACGCGGCCGAGTGGGCGCTCTCGCACACCACGGTCGAGGTGCCGGACTCGGTCGAGCGCGACGCCGAGCAGGAGCTGACCGCTCTCCTCGACCGCAAGGACGGCGAGCGCCCGTGGGGCATCCGCGACGAGCTCGCCTCCACGATGCACGAGAACTTCGGCGTCTTCCGGCGCGAGCACCAGATGCAGGAGCAGGGCGAGATCGTGGCGGCCCTCCGTCGGCGTTACGAACGGGTGCTGGTGGAGGACAAGGGCGACGTCTTCAACAGCGACCTCACACAGGCGATCGAGCTCGGCTTCCTACTCGACCTCGCCGAATGCATGGTCGTCGCGGGCATCGAGCGCAAGGAGAGCCGCGGAGCTCACGCGCGGCCGGACGACTACCCAGAGCGCGACGACGAGAACTTCCTCAGGCACACGATCGTCCACCTGGTCGACGGCGTACCGGAGCTCTCGTGGGAGCCGGTGCGGATGACGAAATGGCAGCCGCAGGAGAGGAAGTACTGATGAAAGTCGGACTCAAGATCTGGCGCTACGACTCGTCGACCGGCGACCGGGCGCTGAAGGAGTACGAGATCGAGGCGCCCGAGTGGGCGACGCTCCTCGACTGCCTCGACATCGTCAAGGACCAGCACGACGGCTCGCTCTCGTTCCGCAAGAGCTGCCGGATGATGATCTGCGGCTCGTGCGGCATGCGGATGGACGGAGCCGCCGTGCTCGCGTGCAAGACGCGCATGTACGACATCGCGCAGGCCGGGCACGTGCCGGTCGTCTCCGCAATGGGGAACCTCCCGATCCGCAAGGACCTCGTCGTCGACATGGGTCCCTTCTGGGACAAGTTCATGGCGATGAAGCCGTGGCTCCAGCCGGGCTTCGAGCGTCCCGAGGACGGACGCGAGTACCGGATCTCGCAGGAGCGAATGAACGTCATCCACAAGGAGTCGCTCTGCATCAACTGCGGCTGTTGCGTCTCGGAGTGCAACGCGATGGAGTCCGATCCCGAGTTCCTCGGGCCGCAGGCGCTGGCGAAGGGGATGCGCTTCGTCGGCGACCCGCGCGACGGTGCAACCGTCGAGCGGCTCGAGGCCTACAACTCGGAGCACGGGATCTGGGACTGCACGCGCTGCTATTTCTGCAACGAGCGCTGCCCGAAGGGCGTCGATCCGCGCGATGCGATTGCCAAGCTGGGCGCCGAATCGATCCACCGGGGGATCGACCGCGACATGGGGGCGAAGCACGCGAAGTGGTTCGTCCGCTCCTCCGAGACGACGGGGTGGTTGCGTGAGGAGGAGCTGATCCCAAAGACACAGGGCTACGTCTCGGCGATCAAGCAGCTCAAGTTCGGCGCCAGCCTTGCTCGCCACGGCAAGGTGCGCCCGATTCCCTTCCCGCACACGGCGGTGGACGTGGGCGAGGCTCGGAACCTGCGGAAGCTCGTCCGCGAGCAGGACCGCCAGGGCGCGCTCGGCCACGTGCAGGGCGAGCACGCGCTCGCGAAGCTCGACCACGGCTACCAACCCGAGTCGCTCGAGGAGATCTACGCTCGCGAGGGTGCGGCGCCGAGGCCCTGGCTACCCGAAACCGAGGAGGCACCGACAGAGTGAGCACCACCGAGAGCTCGCTGAAGAGGGTTGCGTACTACAAGGGCTGCCTCGCCTCGCTCTCGGCGAAGGAGCTCGACACGTCTACCCAGGCGCTCGCGCCGCTCGTCGGCATCGAGCTGGTCGAGCTCGAGGCGGTTACCTGCTGCGGCGCCGGAGACATCCACGAGGCGGAGCCCGACTACTACGTGCACCTCAACGCGCGCATCCTCGCCTATGCGGAGGCGACCGGCTGCGACACGCTCATGACCGTCTGCAACGTCTGCACGCTCAACCTGCGACAGGCGAACTTCATGCTCCAGGGTGACTCCGACCTGCTCGCGCGGGTGAACGAGAACCTCGTCACCGTCGGCGTACCCCCGTACTCCGGGAAGGTCGAGGTGCGGCACTTCCTCTGGGAGATCGCCGAGGGCGAAGGCTACGAAAAGCTGAAGGAGGTCGCCCACCGCGGGCTCAAGGGGCTGAAGGTCGCGCCGTTCTACGGCTGCCAGATTCTGCGTCCGTCGAAGATCATGGGCTTCGAGGATCCGGACCGGCCGTGGTCGCTCGAGCGCATCATCGAGGCCTGCGGCGGCGACTCGATCGACTATCCGGCGAAGATCAAGTGCTGCGGGTTCCCGATCATCGCCGCGCGCGAGGAGACGGCGCTGGGCGAGGTCATCCAGCCGATCGAGCAGGCACTCGAGGCCGGCGCCGACGTAATGGTGACGCCGTGCCCGCTCTGCCACCTCTCGCTCGACGCGTGGCAGCAGAAGCTCGAGGCTTCGACCGGCCGTAAGTTGGGGCTCCCGATCCTCCACCTCGCGCAGCTCGTCGGCGTCGCAGCCGGGCTCGAGGAAGCGGAGCTGAAGTTCAAGCGCCACATCGTCGACCCACGGCCGGCGCTCGAACGGCTCGAAGTCTGAGACCGCTCGGCTGGGCGGCCGCCGCCGCTCTCGGCTGGGGCTTGGCCGAGGCCGGCTGGTTGCGCCGGCGGGAGCTGGAGCTCGAGCTGCCGCGACTGCCGCCTGAGCTCGACGGGCTCCGGATCGCCCACCTCTCGGATTTCCACTTCGGAGTGCCGTCGCCCGGGATCGGCGCCTCCTGGCAGGCGGCCGTCTGGACGCGGGAGCGAAAGCCGGATCTCGTGGCGATCAGCGGCGACCTCCTCACGCATCCCCGCGGCGAGCCGATGCTTCGGCAGCTGGTGCGGATCCTGCCGCGGCCGGCGTTCGCCGTGCTCGGCAACCACGACATCGCGCTCAGTCGCGACCCGCAGGCGCGCCGCTCCGACCTGCGCGGCCTCGAGCCGGCGACCTTGCTCCGCGACGAGGGCCGGCTGCTGGAGCTGCGCGGCCGGAGGGTCTGGATCGCGGGCGCCTATCCGCACCTCATCGTGCGCGGCCGGCCCAGATTCGACCCGAACGGCCTCGCAGCTCAGCCGGGGAGTTCGGCCGACTTCTCGATCCTGATCTGCCACTACCCGCACGTGCTCGACGTGCTGGAGCCCGGCCGCTTCGACCTCGTCCTCGCCGGGCACATGCACGACGGTCAGATCGCGCTCCCGCTTCCCGGCGGGAAGTTCCGCTTCGCGCACCCCAGCGCCCCCTACAACGCGGGCGTCTACCAGAGCGCCGCCGCGACGATGCACGTCTCCGCCGGGCTCGGCACGACGTTCGTCCCGTTCCGCTTTGCGGCGCGACCGGAGGCCACGGAGCTCGTGCTCAGACCGCCGCTAGGCTGATCCGGCTATGGCCGGTCAGGCGTCGATCTCGACGGAGATCCTCGCCCGTTACGCCGCGGACGCGGCGCGGGGAGTCGACGGAGTGCGAGGACTTGCAGACAGCCCGCTACCGCGGCGGAACGCCGTGCGCGTGTCGGGCGAGAACGAAGCGGTTCGCGTCGAGCTGCACCTCGTCACGGAGTGGGGAGTGTCGATCCCGGTGGTCGGCAAGCGCGTGCAGGCGCGCGTGCGCGAATACCTCCACAGCATGGCCGACGTCGAGCCGGCCGCGGTGGAGGTCGTCGTCGACGCGGTGGGGCCGGAGTCGTGAGTACGAAGATCTCCGGGCTGACGGGAGCGACGCTCCCGACCGCGCCGAGCGTCTGCCACGAGTGCATCTGGTGGCAGACGCGGAACGGGCGCAGCGCCGACAAGCGCAAGTGGATCCGGGACGCCGAGGATGCATGGGGCGCGTGGGGAACCGTCTACCACGACGATGACGGACGGCTTCTCGGGTCGATGCAGTACGGGCCGGCCGAGCTCTTCCCGCGCTCGCGCGACCTGCCCGCCGGCCCTGCGAGCGACGACGCCGTCCTCGTCACGTGCGCCTACCTCACTGACCCATCCCGGCCCTGGGTCATGCAGTCGCTCTTCCTCACCGCGATCGGCGACGCGCGCGAGCGGGGCGCGCGGGCGCTCGAGGCGTTCGCGTACCGCTACCCGGAGGGCGAGACGACCTTCGAGCGCTTCCACGTCCACAAGACCATCTTCCCGGCGGACTTCCTCGCGGACTTCGGCTTCGTCCCGGTGCGGGCGAAGGGCCGCGTCGAGCTCGCGCGGCTCGAGCTCGGCGGCCTACAGCCGGTGGAGGAGGGAAAGCGCGAGGTCGTGCTCGCCAAGGTGCGCGAGGCGTTCATGCCGGCGCCCACCCCGCAGCGGTTCTAGCGGGCCCCGGCTCATGCGAGCGTGGTCTCGTATCTTGACTGTGAGTCAGCGCTGGACCGAGATGAGCTCGTTGCGCTCGTTTGGTCCTCGCTGCGACTGTTCGAGGACGTTGCCGATGCCGCGGACGTACATCTTGTGGTCGATCACGGCCGGCTCGAGCGGCGTCCACTCCTTCGTGAGCAGCGTGTTCGCCTTCCCGCGGGGTGCCACGGTGCCGAAGAGACCGATGATCTTGAAGTGGTCCTCCGCGTGGCCCTTGAGGAACTCCTGTCGCCCGGTCTGGCCGAGGCGGGGATGGCCGGGGATGTAGATGCCCGCCTTGGCGCCGTTGACTCCTGCCTCCCAGGTGCCCTCGGTGCTGGTGACGTGGCCGTGTGCGTCGAGCTCGGCAGTGTTCTCGCCGAAGTACCACACGTTGCCGTGAGAGTCCTGGCTATACCAGTCGGTGGTGCGCTCCTCGAGCCGACCCCGCATGTAAAGGCGGTCGTGGACCGCTACGCAGGGGACGCCTTCGATCGTCTTGGTTTGGTTGGTGACCGTGACGACGTCGCGAGTCGGTTTCCCATCCTTCACGCCGGTGTAGACCCAGCGGGTGCCTCTGAGGAGCGGGAACCAGGGGTTGTCGACGTGCGTGCTGAAGCTTGAGGCCGGCGGCATCGGTGGCGGACCGCCGGCTTCCTGCGAGCGCGCCTGCGGCGCGAACGCCGCTCCGGCAACTGCCGCTGCGACCGCGACCGCGAGCGCACTGAGGGAGAGGATGCGGGTCTTCATGTCCGTAGTCCTTTCTGTCGGTGCGGCCGACGGTAGGAAGCGGAGATGAACTCGCGATGACCGGTTGTCATAGAACTGTCATCTCCAGTTCACACTTGTGCGGGAAGATCGGCGCATGCGGGTGCTGATCGTCGAGGACGAGCTCCGGATGGCGAGCCTGATTCGTCGCGGCCTAGAGCATGAGGGACTCGCGGCCGACATCGCCGGCAGCGGCGAGGACGCGCTCTGGATGGCGCCCGCGCACGACTACGACGCCGTCGTGCTCGACGTGATGCTCCCCGACCTCGATGGCTTCGAGGTCTGCCGTCGTTTGCGAACCGCGGGTGTGTGGTCGCCCGTGCTGATGCTGACGGCCCGTGACTCCGTCGATGACCGCGTCGCCGGGCTCGACAGCGGCGCCGACGACTACCTCGTCAAGCCGTTCGCGTTCTCGGAGCTGCTCGCGCGGCTGCGCGCGCTTGCGCGCCGCGGCGAGACGGGACGGCCCGCAGTTCTCGCGGTCGGCGACTTGCGCCTCGATCCCGCCACACATGACGTAACACGAGCGGCCACGCCAATCTCGCTGTCGGCAAAGGAGTTCGCGTTGCTGGAGACCTTCATGCGCCGGCCGGGCGAGGTGCTTTCACGGTTTCGCCTGCTCGAGCACGCGTGGGACTTCGCCTACGAGAACCGCTCGAACGTCGTCGACGTCTATGTGCGCCGGCTGCGGCGCAAGATCGACGAACCGTTCGGGCGCGAGTCCCTGGAGACGGTACGTGGCATCGGCTACCGGTTGCGCCGGGAGGACGACGGGTGAGCAGGATGCCGATCCGGCTTCGGGTGACTGCGGCGTTCGCCGTGGCGATGGCCGCCGTCCTCGCCGGCTCGGGTCTCTACCTCTATCTGCACCTCGGCTCGCACCTCGCTGCTTCCCTCGATCGTGACCTGCGGCTGCGCGCCCAGGATCTCGCGGCTCTTATCAGCCAGCCCAGGGTGTCGCTGGCGAAGGACAACAGCGGCCGATTCGTCGAGCGTGGCGAAAGTTACGTGCAGCTCCTCACTACGGACGGGCGCGTCCTCGACGCCACGCGCCCGCTAGGGAGACGATCGCTTCTCTCCCGCACGGAGCTGCATCGTGCCAACCGTGTCCCGATCTACGTAGACAAGTCCTCGGTCCCCGGCCTGAACGAAGGATCGCGGCTGCTCGCGACGAGGGTGATTCGCAGCGGCCGGCCGGCCGTGCTCGTCGTGGGCGTGACGAGGGAGAACACCGTGGAGACGCTGGCGAGCTTCCGCGACGAGCTGCTGATCGCCGGACCGATCGCCCTGCTCCTTGCCTCGGGAGTCGGCTACCTGCTCGCTGGGTTGTCGCTGCGCCAGGTCGAATCGATGCGGCGACGTGCCGCGGCCGTCACTGGGGAAAGGCCGGGAGAGCGGCTGCCTGTGCCACCGACCGGCGACGAGTTGCAACGGCTCGGCGAGACGCTGAACGAGATGCTCGACCGGCTTGAGGAGGCACTGGAGCGAGAGCGAGACTTCGTCGCCGACGCGGGCCACGAACTCCGGACGCCGCTCGCGCTGCTCCGGACCGAGCTCGAGCTTGCGATGCGGCAAGCGCGAACAACCGAGGAGTTGCAGGCAGCAATTCGCTGGTCTTCCTACGAAGCCGACCGCCTCGCGCGTCTCGCGGAGGACCTCCTTCTGATCGCACGCACCGACCGAGGCCAGCTGCCACTCCGCATCGAAGCTGTCCAGGTTGACGCGTTGTTCGGCGCGATTCGGAGCCGCTTCGAGTGGCGTGCGGAGGAGCTCGGGAAGACGCTGAGGTCGGCGGCCGCCAATGGGCTGCTCGTCCACGCCGACCCGATGCGCCTCGAGCAGGCGCTTGGCAACCTCGTCGATAACGCGCTCCGCTACGGCGGCGAGGAGGTCACGCTGGAGGCCGCACGCCACGACGTGCGGATCGAGCTCCACGTGCGAGACAGCGGCAACGGGCTACCTGCGGAGTTTCTGACGCGCGCCTTCGACCGCTTCACTCGCGTCGACGCCGCACGCGGGGGTGGCGGCAGTGGGCTCGGGCTCTCGATCGTGAAGACGATCGCCGAATCTCACGCAGGCACGGCTCACGTCACCAACGCGGACAGCGGGAGGGGCCGACGCCTGGATCTCGATCCCGGCGGTGGCCAGGCGCTCGCCAGTGACCGAGTAAGGGTCGATGCGCCGCTTGGTGCTTGCGCCGAGCCCTAGAGGAAGTCGAGGTGGATGTGGTCGGACCTGAAATTGCGGTGTCCGCCGTGTTGGTTGGCGATCGCTTCGATCGCAGTTGAGCCCAGTGGCGAATTGAGGTCGAGGTCGACCGCCTTGCCCTTGTAGTGGTTGCTGTTGGCAACGTGCTTTCCGTTGGTCAGGCAGTTGATCAGGACGGCCCCCTGATCGACCATCGCGGCAACCGCCCGCAGCAGCGACTCCTGCACGGTCGTCGGCACACCGGTTGCCGCAACCGGTGCCTTGCGGCCGGCGGCGATCGCCTCGAACCCGGCGCGCGCACTGCCGCCGGTTGGCGAGACGAAGACAAATCGCGAGTTCGGCGACTCGAGAATCTTCTGGGCGAGGCGCTGCTTCGGTGTGAGCTGTGCCGCCCGGAAGCGCTCGAGCTTGCGCTCGGCCCGCTCGAGTTCGGCGTCCACGGTGTTCGCCTGGTCGGCGAGCTCCTTGACGAGTCGCGTTTGCGCCGCGACCTCCTCCGGCGTGAAGGGCCTGGGCTCGCCGGCCTGAGCGGCGAGCTGGTTCTGCGCCTTCATCCGTTGCCGCTTCCGTGCCTCCCGATCGTGCTGTCCGCCGACGCGGTTCCGCTCACGGCGAAGCCGCTTGACCGCCTCTACAAGCTCCCTCTCCCGGTCGGCCATTCAACGAGATTAGAACTGCAAGCTGTGTACTGCAAACTCGGGAGCGCGGCTAGGCGGCTTGCGTCGTCAGAGTGCGCGCCGTCGAGCAGCAGCTCGGCGATCTGGAGCGCGTTGAGCGCGGCGCCCTTGACGAGGTTGTCGCAGGCGAGGAAGAGGACGAGGCCGTTCCCCTCCGCCGCGCGATCCGGGCGGATGCGGCCGACGAGCACGTCCTCCGTCTGGGCCGCTGCCAGCGGGCTCGGCGTCTCGACGAGCCGAACCGAGGGCGCCGCAGCGAGCAACGACTCCGCCTGCTCCGGCGAGAGCGGTTCCTCGGTCTCGACCCAGACCGACTGGGCATGGCCGACGAGGACGGGGACGCGCACGGTCGTCGCGCTGAGCGGCAGGTCGGGAAGCTCGAGGATCTTGCGGCTCTCGGCGCGGATCTTCGACTCCTCATCGGTCTCGTCGCCGTCCCAGGTCCAGTCGAACTCGAGATCGTGCTCGTCCGGCGGCTCGGCCCGCAGCCGCTCCATCCGCTGCGCACCGGCCCCGGACACGGCCTGGTAGGTCGAGAGCCGGACCCGCCGCAGGCCGACCGCGTCGTCCAGCGGCTTGAGGACGCAGGTGAGTGGGATCGCCGAGCAGTTGGGGTTCGCCACGACTCGCGTCGTCTCGATCGCCTCGACCGCGCGGTCGCCGTTCACCTCGGGGACGACGAGCGGGTAGCCGTCCGCGAGCCGGTACGCGCTGGACTTGTCGACGACGAGCGCGCCGCCCTCGACCGCGGGCGGGACGAGCTCGCGCGAGGCGTTCGTGCCGCACGAGAAGAGGACGAGGTCGAGGCCGCCTGCGGCGAGCGCGTCGGCGGTTGCCTCCTCCACGGTCAACCCGCCGTCGAGCTCGCGCCCCGCCGAACGCGCCGAGGCGAACGCGCGGACGTTCCCGTAGCCGCGCTCGCGCAGGAGCCGGAGCGTCACGGTGCCGACCGCGCCCGTCGCGCCCACAACGCCGATCCGGGCGTCCCGGGCGCTCACGCCGCTCCGAGCTCGAACGCGTCGTGGAGCGCGGCGACCGCCCTCGGCACGTCCTCGGTGCGAACGTGGCAGGCGATCTTGATCGGCGAGGTGGAGATGACCTCGGGCTCGACGCCGATTCCGCCGAGCGTCGAGAACGCCTGCGCCGCGATTCCCGGATGGCTCTTCATCCCGGCGCCGACGAGGCTCACCTTCCCGAGGTCGTCGCGCATCGACCACTCGACGTCGAGTTCCCCTAGGAGCTCCTCGCACGCGCCGCGATCCTCGACGGGAGCGCTGAACACGATCTCGTCGGTTGACACCTGGAGGATCGTGTCGACGTTGACGTTCGACGCCGCGAGCCGCGCGAAGAGCCGTGCCGCGCCGATCCGGCGGACGCGGTAGAGGGGCTCGCAGTCGGTATGCGCGACGCCGCTGATGATCGCCTTCTCGAGCACCGGATCCTCCTCGTCGACGATCCACGTTCCCTCGGCCTCGGAGAACGTCGACCGGACGTGCAGCCGTACGTCGTGGTTGCGCGCGAACTCGACCGAGCGTAGCTGGAGCACCTTCGCGCCGCTCGCCGAGAGCTCGAGCATCTCCTCGTAGGTGACCGCGGCGAGACGGCGCGCATGGGGGACAAGGCGCGGGTCGGCCGTGAAGACGCCGTCCACGTCCGTGTACATCTCGCATGCGCCCGCGCCGAGCGCTGCAGCGAGCGCGACGGCGGTCAGGTTCGAGCCGCCGCGGCCGAGCGTCGTCACGTCGTGGGAGTCGGCCGAGACGCCCTGGAAGCCGGCGACGAGGACGATCTTCCCGGCGTCGAGCGCGTCGTTGATGCGCGTCGCGCGTACCTCCGCGATCTTCGCCTTCCCGTGGACCGTGTCGGTGACGATCCCCGCCTGCGAGCCTGTGAGCGAGATCGCCTCGTGGCCGAGATCGTGGACGGCCATGGCGCAGAGCGAGTTCGAGATCCGCTCGCCGACCGAGATGAGCATGTCGTACTCCCGCGGGTGCGGGCGCGGCGAGATCTCGTGGGCGAGCCGGATCAGCTCGTCCGTCGTGTCGCCCATCGCCGAGAGGACGCCCACCACCCGGCGGTCCTCCTCGCGCGCTCGCACGAGCCGGCGCGCGACATCCCTGATCTTCTCCGTGTCGGCGACCGAGGAGCCGCCGAACTTCATCACCACGAGATCGGGCCCGCGCGCTGCGGAGTCGGCTGCGACCTCCGGAACCGTCTCGTACTGCGTGGTCGCCACCGTCACATCTCCCGGCGGCCGGCGAGCGCGCGGCCGAGCGTGACCTCGTCCGCGTACTCGAGGTCGCCGCCCACCGGCAGCCCGCTGGCGAGACGCGTCACGCGCACGCGGTCGGGGAGCCGGCCGGCGAGGTACGACGCGGTCGCCTCGCCTGTCGCGTTCGGGTTCGTGGCGAGAACGACCTCGACGACGCCGTCGCTCTGGACGCGGTGTATGAGCTCGTCGATCCGCAGATGCTCGGGCTCGACGCCGTCGAGCGGCGAGAGTGCGCCGCCAAGCACGTGGTAGAGGCCGCGGTACTCCGCCGTCCGCTCGAGCGAGACGAGGTCGACGGGCTGCTCGACGACGCAGATCGTCGTGCGGTCGCGCCGTGCGTCGAGGCAGATCGCACAGAGCTCGGCCTCGGTGAGGTTGCCGCAGTCGCGACAGAAGCGCACGCGCTCCTTGACCTCCACGATCGCGCCGGCGAGCGCAAGCGCCTCCTCCTTTTCCGTCTGGAGGAGATGGAACGCGAGCCGCTGCGCGGTTCGGCTCCCGATGCCCGGCAGGCGCGTCAGCTGCGCAACGAGGTTCTCGACGGAGGGGCTCAGCATGCGCCTTGAGGGTACTCGCCCGTCCCGGACGAGTCCTGGCAAGATCCCGCCGTGGGCGATCCCGTTTCCTGGCTCATGATCAGGCCCGGCTGGAAGGTCTACGCCTCCGACGGCACCGAGGTCGGCGCGGTCGACGAGGTAACCGGCGACGACGGGGCGGACATCTTCGACGGCCTCGCCGTCGCGACGAGCGCTCTCGGTCAGCCGAAATACTTCCCGGCGGAGCAGATCGCCACGATCACCGAAGGGCGGATCGACCTCTCGCTCACGCGCGAGCAGGTCGAGGGGGCGGATGCGTTCCTCGAGCCCGCCACGAGCGCGGTGATCGAGCCGGATGACCACCGCGGCGTGGGCGAGAGCATCGGTGCCGAGGCGCGCAAGCTCGAGGGCAAGGCGTTCGCGCCGACCCAGCGGCACGAGCACCCGATGAACCTCTGGCGCCGGATCGCCTTCTACTTCCGGCGACTCTTCAGTTAGTTCGGGCTGAAGTCGAACGCCCAGCCCCAGATCACGACCCCGATCAGGGCGAGCACGATGATCGCCCAGAGCCAGTTCGAGAAGATGTAACGGCCGCGTAGCTTTGGCTTCTGCGGGGGCTCGGGCGTACTCACTCGCCGAGCCCGGGCAGCCCGAGCTCGCCGAGGCCCATGTCGCCGAGCATCTGCTGCGCCTTTGCCTCGACGCCGGCTCTGGCCGAGCGCAGCGCCTCGTTCACGCCGGCGAGGACGAGGTCGGCGAGTGCCTCCGGATCGTCCGGGTCGATCGCGTCGGGCGAGATCTCGATTGCGATCACGTCGCCGGCACCGTTCGCGGTCACCTTGACGAGCCCGCCGCCGACCGACGACTGCGCCGTCTCCTTCTCTGCGTCCTCCTGCATGCGCGCCACCTGCTCCTGCATCTGCGCGGCCTGCTGCATGAGCCGTTCCATGTCGAACGAGGACACGGGTCTAGCCTTCCTCGCTGTCGCGTGCGTCGAACGTCTCCTTGAGGAGCTCGAGGATCCGCTCCTCTCCCGCGGGCTCCTCGTCGGCGGCCGGGGCCTCGCGTGCCTCGCCGAGCTCGAAGACGAGCTCGAGCCGGCGGCCGGTGACGTCGTAGAGAGCGTCGGCGAGCAGTCCTGCGTTCTTGGGGTCGCGGACGAGGTCCAGGTGGAACTGCGCACTCGGCGGGAACTCGAGGGTGAGGGTGTCGCCGTCCAGCTCCGCCGGATGCGCCTCCCGAAGCAGCGACGCTGTCGGGATTCCGCCGCGCTCCTCGACGGCCGGGATGACCGTGCGCGCCCATGCCTCCTGCAGCTGCGAAAGCTCGATCGCCGGCGCGCCGACGGGAACGGGAACCCGCTCCGGTTCGGATTGCGGCTCGGCGACCGTCTCTTCCGGACCTGTCTCGGTAACTGATACCGAGACGGGTCCGTTCGGGACCTCAGCCTGCTCGAGCCGTTCGAGGCGGAAGGCGATCGACTCGCGCGAGAGGTCGCTCGCAGGCCGCGTCACCTTCACGAGCGCGAGCTCGAGCGGTAGCCGGGGGTCGCCGCCCTGGCGCATGTCGTCGACCGCAACCACGAGCAGGTCGACGAGGCGGAGGACTGTGGCCTCCTCGAGCTGGTTCGCCTGCGCGAGGAGCCGCTCACGCGCCTCCCGGCTGGTCGCCGCGGCCTCCGGTACGTCGCCCAGCTGCTGGGCGAGCATCAGCTGACGCAGGTGCTCGATCAGGTCGAGGACGAGGCGGCCGAGGTCGTAACCGCGCTCCGACAGCTCCTCGACGTATGTGAGCGCGCCCGCCGTGTCGCGGTCGATCACGAGGTCGCAGAGCCGGAAGAGCGCCTCCTCCTCCACCGTCCCGAGCACCTCGAGCACCGACTGCACCGTGACCTTGTTCCCGGTCGCGGACGCGAGCTGGTCGAGCGTCGAGACCGCGTCGCGATAGGCGCCGCGGCCGCTGCGCGCGACGAGCGCGAGCGCCTGGTCGGGCGCGTCGATCTCCTCGGCGTCGGCGATGTCGCGCAGCACCTTGACGAGATCCTGCAGGCTCGGGCGCTTGAACACGAACGTCTGGCACCGCGAGCGCACGGTCGGCAGCACCTTCGAGAGGTCGGTCGTGCAGAACACGAAGACGAGGTGGGGCGGAGGCTCCTCGATCAGCTTCAGGAGTGCGTTCCAGGCGGCATCCGTCAGCTGGTGGGCCTCGTCGAGGATGTAGACCTTGTACCGGCCCTCGACCGGCTGGAGGACGACGCGGTCGCGGATCTCGCGGATGTCGTCGATGCCGCGCTGCGAGGCGGCGTCCATCTCGATCACGTCGAGGGAGGTGCCGGCGGCGATCGCGCGACACGCGTGGCACGTGCCGTCGGGCGTCGTGGTCGGGCCCTGCGCGCAGTTGAGGCACTTGGCGAGGATGCGCGCCATCGAGGTCTTGCCGGTGCCGCGCGGCCCCGCGAAGAGGTAGGCCTGGCGCACGGCGTCCGTGGAGATCGCGTTGCTCAGTGTCCGGACGACCGCCTCCTGCCCGACGACCTCGGCGAAGCTCTGGGGGCGGTACTTCCGGTAGAGAGCAGCCACCGGAAGATTGAAGCAGAACAGCGCACAGAACTCTGCGCCCGTCGCCGCGCCCGACCCGTGCGGGCGCGGAACACAACGGCACGCCGTCAGCAGGCGAGCGCCGCAAGCCGCTCGCACTGAGCGAGCGGAAAGCGGAGCCGAAGGCGAAGCGGGCGAAGCGGACAAATGGGCCAGACCTGTCGCACACCTGGGAGTGACTACTTAGCGCTGCTTCCTCCCGGATCTGACGCGGTTCGCAGGCTCCCACTGCACGGGGCCTGGCCCGGCGCCAGTGTAGCCTCGGGCTCCATGCCGGACGACGCCCGCCGCGCCCTCCTGACGAGGTTCTTCGACCACGCGCCGACGTTCCCGCCGGCGAGCCTCCCGGCCACCGAGGCGCTCGCTGAGGACCGGCGCGCGCGGGAAAGCGAGCACGCATGGATGCTCGGACGTCTCGTCTGGCCCGCGGGGCAGCTCTCCGAGTTGCCGCAGGAGGAGGCGCGCGCCCTCGCTGTAGTCGAGCCGGGAACCGAGAGGCAGGACGAGGCGATCTATCTCGAGGGCGTGGCGCTCGACGAGGTGGCTGCGCGCGGGCTCCGCGCGAAGATCCGCTGCGGAGGCGAGCGCGTCCCGGCCGTCGAGGAGCTTGCGGACTTCATCCGCGGCTGCCGTACGCGCGGGCTCGTCTTCAAGGCGACGGCAGGCCTCCACCACGCGTACGCCGCGCCTGACGGCGAGCACGGCTTCCTCAACCTTCTCGCTGCCTCGGTCTTCGGCGACGAGGAGGAGGCGCTGCGCGAACGGCCGCCGGCCTTCGCGCTTGACGCCGCCTCCTTCCGCTGGCGCGACTTGGAGGCGCTCCCGGCCAGGCTCGCCGACGTCCGCGCCTCGCTCTTCCACTCGATCGGCACGTGCTCGTTCGTTGAGCCTGTGGAGGAGCTCGAGCGGTTGGGGATCCTGTGAGCTTCGGGGCCGGGCCGAACGGCCTGCTCTGGCGGGACGGTGACGAGGCGGTCGACCTCTCGGGCCTGGGTGACGTCTTCGCTCAACCGACGCTGAACGAGCTGCTCGCGGGGGGCCGCACGGCGTGGCGAGAGGCGATCGGCATGGCGCGCGGTCACGACGGGCCGCGCATCCCCGTGGAAGAAGCCGGCCTTCGCCTCCCGTTCGACGTCGCGGACTACGTCGACTTCTACTCCTCCCTCGAGCACGCCACGAACCTCGGCCGTATGTTCCGGCCCGACCAGGAGCCGCTGCTGCCCAACTGGCGCTGGCTGCCCGTCGCGTACCACGGCCGGGCCGGAAGCGTCGTCGTCAGCGGCACGGACGTGGTCAGGCCGCGCGGCCAGCGGAAGGCGCCGGAGGAGGACGCCCCGACCTTCGGCCCGAGCCGCCGGCTCGATTTCGAGCTCGAGCTCGGGTTCGTCGTCGGCGTCCCCAGCTGGCTCGGCGAGTCGGTCCCGGTCGAGGGGTTCGCCGACCACGTCTTCGGCGTCGTCCTCGTCAACGACTGGAGCGCGCGCGACATCCAGGCGTGGGAGTACCAGCCTCTCGGGCCCAATCTCGGCAAGTCGTTCCAGACCTCGATCTCGGCGTGGGTGACGCCGCTCGCGCTGCTCGAGGACGCGCGTGTCGAGGCTCCGCCGCAGGATCCGCCGCCGCTGCCGCATCTCGCCGGCGGGCGCGACTGGGGGCTCGACGTCGCGCTCGAGGTGGAGCTCGACGGCGAGGCGGTCTCGCGCGGCAACGCGCGGACGCTCTACTGGACGCTCCCGCAGCAGTTCGCGCACGCGACGTCGAACGGCGCACGGCTGCGGACGGGAGACCTGATGGCATCGGGAACGATCTCCGGCGCCGAGCCCGGCTCCGAGGGATCGATGATCGAGCTCTTCCGCGGCGAGCGCTTCCTCGAGGACGGCGACGAGGTCGTGCTCCGCGGCCGCGCCGCGAACGGGGTCGAGCTGGGCGAGGTGCGCGGCAGGGTCCTGCCGGCGCGCGCCTAGGACTCGGGCTTCCCGCTTTCGCCCGCTGTCGCGCAACGCGGGCAAAGAGTCGTGCCGTCTGCGGAGACCGACCAGCCGTCGGGCGCGCTGCCGTGGTGCGGTTCGCACTCGACGCGCTTTGCTCCGCACGCGCAGACGAACACTGCGACGCCGAGTGGGACGCTTGCCTGGTTGACGTAGTACTCGGTCGCGATGAGGAAATGGTCTCGCTCGTGCGAGCTGTTGTCAACGGCTACTTCGGCAAGGCCGACTTGTCTCGCTTGGAGCCGAGATGCGGCGCGCCGCCCACCAGGTCGTACAAGCGGTTGCGGCGGTGCGTCCAGCGCGTCTCCCGCGAGACGGCGCGTTCCTCGCTCTGCTTCGCCTTCCGGCTGCCCTCCGGATAGAACCGCCGCCCCCAGATCGACCCCGGCTTCGCCAGGCGCACGGCGCCGCCGACCGCGAGGGGCGCGAACACGATCCCGAACAGGCCGAGCTTGAGCTTCCCCTTCAGCAGGGTCACGACGACGAAACAGGCGACGACTGCGATCACTCCGTCGCCGAGCAGCCTGCCGAGCGTGTCGCCGGCTGTGTCGGTCGGCAGCGGGAACGTCGCCAGGATCGTAAGGCCGAGAAAAGCCACCGCGGCCAGGGAGGCGTCGATCGAGAGGCGTCCCTCCGTCGTCCAGTAGACGTCGTCGAGGTGGAGGAGCATTGCGAACTCGTCGAGGACGAGCGCCGCCCCTGCGCCGAAGACGATTGCGAGGCCTGCCACCCAGACCTCGCTCGGCTCGAGCGCGATCGCGAGGCCGCCGGCCACGAGGCTGAGCACGAGGCCCGGGACGAGGTGGTGGACGTGGACGTCGCCGAGGTGCGCGCTGCCCCAACCGCGGATCCGCGCCATCCGCGTGTAGAACCGAGTGCCGGCCAGCGTGAGGATGAAGGCGAGGAGCATCAGGAACGCCGGCTCCCTGCCCCCGCCATAGATGTGGGTGTCGTACCCAGGGAAGAAGCGAAAGAGGTTCATCCGTCCCGGCGACAATCGTACGGCTCCCATGGGGCGGGCGGCGGCTCGCGCTAATCTGGATCTACCGTCTCCCAGTGGGGGGCACCATCTGCGGCGAATCTCAGATGGCCAGGACCCTTCGCCTGCCGCTCGCCGCCGCCGTCGCCGTACTTGCCGCGCTGGTGGGCTCACCACGGGCCTTTGCGTGCGGAAACGGCGGTTACTCCTACGCGGGTCTGGGAGCTCCTGACCGGGGCTTCGGGATCTCGGCAACCCTCAGTTCCGTGTCCGATTTCCACGTCGGGCATGGTCACGTCGCTGCTTACCTCGACGTCGGCGGGCCGGGCGAAGGGCCGGGAGGCACCAACGAGTGGCTCCAGATCGGACTGAGCCGTTTCCCCGGCGTGACCGGCAGCGACGTCTACTACGAGGTCTCGGTACCCGGCGGCTTCCCGGTGTATCACCAACTGGCCACCGGGCTGCCGGCGGGCACGGTCGTCAAGCTTGCGGTCCGCGAGATCTACGATCGTCCGAACTGGTGGCGCGTCTGGCTGAACGGCACCGCCGCTTCACGGCCGATCCGCCTGCCTGAAAGCGACGGCCGCTGGCGGCCGATCGCCACCGGCGAGAGCTGGGAAGGTGATACCGGTGGCTCCTGTGAAAACTTTCTCTACCACTTCCGGCGCATCCGGGTCGCGCACGCGCTCGGCGGCGGCTGGCACCCGCTCTCCGGCGGCCACATGGTCAGGAGCTCCGGGACACACATCCGCCGCCGGAGCGGCGACGACTTTTTCGCCGTGGAAGGCCGGGCTGCGCTGCGGCTGCTCTCCTCGCTCCCGCGTTGAGTCACTGGGAGGCACCGCGCGTCCAGTAGCCGCGCACCTACGATCGAGCCGCATGGACGACGCTATGCGTTTCCGAGCCGTTCTCTTCGATGACAACGGTTCCTCGCGCGTCGTCTTCTGTCGGAAGGGAGTATCAGATGAAGGTGAACCTTCATGCCGTCGCACTCAATGTGGCGGACCTGGAGAAATCGGTTGAGTTCTACCGAGAGGTCTTCGACTTCCCTGTCATAGGGCAGCGAGGACGGGCCGCCGCCCTTCTCGTCCACGAGGACGACGGCAGGCAGGTGGTTGTGCTCAAAGAGGTAGGACGGAACGCGGTCCATCCAGGGCGGGGCACGATCGGGCTACGAGTCCTTGGGTTCGAGGTTGGCTCGCTCGAGAACCTTGAGCTGATCGAGCAGGAATTGGAGCCACGCCAAGCGCTCCTCACACACACGCGTAGGGAAGCGTGGGAAGCGATCCTAGGAACCGACCCCGACCGCAATGAGTTCGTCGTCGCATCGAGCCTCACCGGTGTACCGATATCCAGGGACGACTGGCGGAACATCGACAGCCTGGTTTTTGCATTCGACTAGGACAAATGCCGTTCTAGGTAACAGAAGCGCGCTGTTTCCAGCGCCTTTCGTAGTGGGCGCGGCTGGGATCGAACCAGCGACCCCTCGCGTGTGAAGCGAGTGCTCTCCCGCTGAGCTACGCGCCCTGAGGCGCCGATTGTAGCCCGCTAGCGCGCGAGGTCCGACTGCGCAAGAGGGGTGGTGGTGCGGTTCCGGGCGCGCCGCACCGCGACCAGCGCCGACCCGCAGAACACCGCCGACACGAGGAACGGGACGACGTCGCCCGTCGCCGCCGCGACTGCGCCTCCGGCCGCCGGGCCGATCAGAGCTCCGGTCGCCCACGCGGCGTTCATCAGGCCGAAGGCCATCCCCTGTGGGAGTGCGCTCCGCTCTGCACCCTCGGCGATCAGAGCGAAGGCCGGAGTGAAGAGTGCACCGTACGCGCCGCCGGCCAGCACGATGAGCGGGACGTAGACGAGCGGGCGAGGGCCGATCGCCAGACCCACCGAGACGGGGACGGCAGCCGCGAGCGCCATCTGGATCGGGAACAGCACACCGCGCCTGTCGAGTAACAGGCCTACGGCCGGCGAGACCACGGTCTCCAGCGCGGCGCTGACGAGCCAGACGCCGCCGATGGCGGCCGCTCCCCAGCCCGCAGCGGAGAGCTGGAGAGGCGCGAGCGTCGAGAGAACGCCGAAGAGGAACGACGGCAGGCCCATCAGGGCGAGGCCGCCGACGAAGTACGAGTCGCGCAGCGCGCGTCGCATCGCTGCCAGGGAAGGAGCCTCCGGCGGAATCGACTCGAGCTGCAGCGTCCACACGGCGAGGACGATGGCGAGGCCGGCGATCGCCGTGAATACGGCGACCCGGCCGATCAGCGCGGCCGCCGCCCCCACCACCGGTCCGAAGAACGCTCCGAACACGGCCGCGCCCATCGCCGTCCCGATGAGCCCTCCGCGTCGTTCGCGCGGCGCCGCGGCGAGCAGCCAGGCGAACGCGCCCGCCCAGGTGAAGCCGCTGCCGAGTCCCTGCAGGAACCGGGCCCCCGCGAGTGGCCAGAAGCCGTGGGCGAAGGCGAACCCGAGGCTCGCGAGGCCCATCAGCGTCAGGCCGACGAGGACGGCGCGCCTGGCGCCGAGCCGTGCGGCGGCGGCGCCTCCCGGCAGCCCGCCCACGAGTGCGCCGGCCGCGTACGCCGCGACGAGGACGCCGGCTCCCGCCTTCGAGAGGTGAAGGTCGTGTACGAAGTGGGGGAGGAGCGGCGTGAGCGCCGCGTAGAGCATCGTGTCCACCCAGACGAGCGCGGATACGAGGAGCAGGAGACGGCGCATTGCCACGCAGCGTAGGCGGGCCTACCGTTCGGATGTGACACTTCGAGGCCCCGGCGCCGTATGAGCGACGTGAACGCGCTGCCGGCAGCTGTCCGACCGCCCGGTCGGGTCGGCGCACCGTCTTTCGCGGACGTCGTCGCGGAGGATCTCGACGCCGTCTACCGCTACCTCGTCTATCTCACCGGCGACCGCGCGGCGGCCGAGGATCTTGCGGCCGAGACGTTCGAGCGGGCGTTCCGCAGCTGGCGCCGCTTCGACCCGCGGCGGGGCGCCCCTCGCACGTGGCTCTGCCGCATCGCCCACTCCGCGGCCGTCGACTGGTTCCGGGCCGAGGCCCGGCGGCAGCGGCGGGAGGAGAGCTACAGCCGCGACGACGCGCAGATCGGGGAACCCGTTTTCGCCGAGGGCCTGTCGCCCGAGCTGGAGCAGGCCTTGCGGCGGCTGACGCCGGCCGAGCGCGAAGTGGTCGCGCTGCGCGTGCTGCTCGAGCTCGACGGTCCGGCTGCGGCGCGCGTGCTCGGCATCAGTGGAACAGCTTGCTCGACCCGGCTCAGCCGGGCACTGAAACGACTGGAAGAGGAGATGTCCGATGTCCGCAATTGACCGGAACGAACTGGACGGGTACGAGGCGCTCGTCTCCGAGTTGCGGGCCACTGCTCCCGTCGCTCCCGAGCGCCTGCGCGAGCGGGTGCTCGAAGGTGCGCCTTCGCGCCGCCCGCGGCGGTCGAGGAAGCGCAGGCTGTTTCTCGTGGTCGTGCCGGCCGCGGTCGTGCTCGCGGTCGGCGCGGCGCTCGTCCACGGTGTAGTCAGCTCACGACCGAACCATGCTCGAGCTGAGTCGGCGGCGTTGTCGACCGGTCTGCACGCTAATCCGCGGGTACCGGACGCACCGGCGGCTACCCCAACGTCGAAGAAAAAGTTCGCGCCGCTCACTCAGGGGAAGACCGTGTTCTCGGCGGCCCAGAATGGGCAGGAAGACGCGCTTGGGGCGCCCGCCGCGGTTCAGTCCTCCGCCGCGAGAGGCCTGGTCACTATCCCGAAGAACCGGCTCGTGCACGCCACCGCCTCGCTCGAGGTGCAGGTGAAGGACCGCTCGGATCTCTCGCAGAAGACGAATGAGGCGTCGCAGATCGTCGGCTCGCTCGGCGGCTACGCCCAGTCCGTCCACTATCAGGCGAACCACCATGGTGCCGGGGCAGCGGTGCTGGACCTCCGCGTCCCGGTCCAGAACGCTCAGGCAGCGATCGGGAAGCTCTCCACGCTCGGCAAGCTGCTCTCCCAGCAGGTCTCGACGCAGGACCTGCAGGCGAAGCTGACGCAGCAGACGACCGGGATTGGCTCGCTGCGCCGCGCGATCGCCGTCTACGAGGCGGCGCTCCAGAGCACGACGCTGCCCGCCTCCCAGCGGGCGACCCTCCAGATCCGCCTCAACAACGCGCGGCGGCAGCTCTCGCACCTGCGGCACGCGCGAAGAGGCACGCTCGCCTCCGGCGCGAACGCCAGCATCTCGCTCCTGCTGACGACCCAGAACGGGGCGGCCGTGGTGACGCACCATCACGGGAGCACCCGGATCGGCCGGCTACTCGGCGACGCGGCGCACTTCCTCGCGCTCGAGGGGATCATCCTCCTGTACGCCCTCATCGTGCTCGCACCGTTCCTCCTCCTCGGCGCACTCGGCTGGTGGATCCTGCGCGAGCGGCGGCGGCGCGAGGATCGGCTACTCGCCGGCACCTGATCTGATGGAATAGGCGTCGTGCTGCTCGGCGGAGAGCTTCCCCTCGGCCACGAGATCGGCCTGATTCTCGTCGCGGCCATCTTCATCGCGTTCGCGCTCGCGTCGTCGTTCCTCGTGCCGCGCTTCAAGCCCGACTACCCGGGCCCGGCCGGGTTGAGCGTCTTCGTGATCGCGTCGATCGTGCTTTTCGCGCTGATGATCGCCGCTGTGAATTTCTTTGGGTAGCTGTACCCTGTCCAGACTTCGGAGAAGTGGCCGAGTGGCTGAAGGCGGCGCCCTGCTAAGGCGTTATGGGGCTGAATGGCTCCATCGAGGGTTCGAATCCCTCCTTCTCCGCTAGCGCAGCGCCCGCCGCGGCTCTGCGCCCACCCGCGGAGGGGTGGCAGAGCGGTCGAATGCGGCGGTCTCGAAAACCGTTATCCGTCGTTAGGCGGATCGAGGGTTCAAATC
>CAVSAK010000014.1:0-12106 GCA_963725965.1 uncultured Actinomycetes bacterium
AGCGCTTCACGGCGCGTAGGGTAGCCCGGCCGACTTACGCGGCCTGGATCGGCGAGTCGGCGGCCCGGTCCGGCTCGGCGCGCGTGCTCGGTGGCGCGGTCGCGGCATGGTTCTTCGCCACGTCGATCGCACGGCTCTCCCGAATCACGGTCACCTTCACCTGGCCCGGATACTCGAGGCGATCCTCGATCTCGCGGGCGATCTCGTTCGCGAGGAGCGCGGCTTCGTCGTCGTCGACGTCGCCCGGGCTGACGATCACCCTGATCTCACGTCCAGCCTGGAGGGCATAGACCTTCTCGACGCCGGCCTTGGAGGCGGCCAGCTCCTCGAGTGCCCCGAGACGCTTGATGTACTGCTCGAGACTCTCACCGCGAGCCCCGGGCCGGCTCGCCGAGACGGCATCCGCGGCTATCAGGAGGACGGCCTCCACGGTCTGCGGCTGCACCTCGTAGTGATGCGCCTCGATGGCGTGGACGACTCCTTGCGACTCGGAATGGCGCCGTGCGAGCTGGGCCGAGATAAGCGCATGCGACCCCTCGACTTCGTGCGTCATCGCCTTGCCGACGTCATGGAGCATCGCTGCGCGCTTCGCCGTCTGCACGCTTGCCCCGAGCTCGGTCGCCATGATCCCCGCGAGGTGCACAACCTCGAGGGTGTGCTTGAGGACGTTCTGGCCGTAGCTCGTGCGGAACCGAAGGCGTCCAAGGATCTGGACGAGCTCGTCCGGGAACGGGCCGCAGTTCGCCTCGAAGACCGCCTGTTCCCCCGCCTGGCGTACGACTTCCTCCACTTCGGCCTTCGATTCGTAGTAGGTCTCTTCGATCCGCGCCGGATGGATCCGGCCGTCTTCGAGGAGCCTCGTGACGGTGAGTCGCGCGACCTCCCGTCGGAGGCCGTCGAAGGACGAGAGGACGACTGCATGCGGTGTGTCGTCGACGATGAAATCGACACCGGTGAGGTGCTCGAGCGCGCGAATGTTACGGCCCTCCCGCCCGATGATCCGCCCTTTCATGTCGTCGGAGGGAAGCTCGACGACGGTCACCGTCGTCTCGGCCGTGTGCGTTGCTGCAACACGTTGCAGCGCGTCGGCGACGAGGTTGCGGGCCCGGCGCTTCGACTCCGCACGCGCCTCGTCTTCGAGCATCCGCACGCGGCGAGCCAGCTCGTGCCGCGTCTGCTGTTCTCCACGATCGAGTACCAGCTCCCTCGCCTCGGCCTGCTTCAGGCCTGCCACGCGCTCGAGCTCTGCGAGCTGGGCGTGCTTCGTCTCCTTGAGCTCGTCCTGGAGTTGGCGGATGTGCTCTTCCCGGTCGGCGAGACCCTGGTCGCGGCGCGAGAGCTCCTCAAGCTTCTTCTCGAGCTCGAGCTCCTTCGCCAGCACGCGCTCCTCGATCTTCAGTACCTGCGCACGCCGGTCGGTGAGCTCCGCATCGATCTCGCTCCGCAGCCGGACGGCCTGCTCGCGCGCCTCGACCTGCGCCTCTCGCCGTACCGCGTCGCCTTCGCGCTCCGCATCGTCGAGCAGTTGGTCGCGGATCCGGCGCGCCTTCGTCACTCCGGTCGTGCCGAAGACCGAGACGGCCAGCAGGGCAATGGCAACGCCTCCGGCGATCCCGATGGCGATTCCGATCCCGATCAGCACGTGCCCGGCTCCTTGGTCGGGGACCCAGCCGCCTGTGGCGGCACGTCCCATCCGTCGCGGGCCTATCCCGCAGCTATCCGAGAAGCCTTGCGCCGGCAGGCAGGGTCCTGCCGGACAGTCGCTGCGCTACCTCGCGCGCGACCTCCGAGTCTTGGGGCGTGAATGGTTGATCATCGGACCTGGTTTCGGAAAAGCTGCTTTTGCAGGCAAAACGTCGAATGGAATACACGTGGATGGTAACGGTCTCAGGCCTCCTGCGCAAACGCGGACCGAACGTCGTCGAGCGTCTCGTGCGAGAAGCCACGCCGGGCAAGGCGTCGCAGGAGCGACGGCGTGACGTCTTGGCCGGCGACGAGCAGCGCGACGCGTGTGAACTCGGGCTCGATAGCCGCGATCGCCTCGACGACAGTTTCGTCCGGGATCCGGCGTCGCCGCAGATCTGCGCGGATCGCAGCATCGCCATAGCCGCGACGCGCAAGGGCCGCGGCCCGGCCCTCGGCCAGCCGCGCGTCGTCGACGAGCCCTGCACGACCGAGGCTCTCGAGCGCGTCCTCGCGCGCAGCGCCACCGTGCCCGGCGCGTGCCAACCGCTGCTCGAGCTCACCGCGCGACCGTGCACTCGCCGCGAGTGTTCGCGTCGCTTGGGACAGCGCTCGCGCACGACGAATCTCTCGCGCGAGCTCCCGTGCGATGCTCCGGTCCAGCGGGCGCCCGACCCCGAGCCCCGCCCGCACGACGACATCTGTCGGCAGGACGCGCCAGTGCTGGCCGTCGAGCTCGACGGCGACCCGCCCGCGTTTCCGCTCGCGGAGCCCCGTTACGGTCGGCGTCACGCCTCGGCTTCGGCCGCCGCCAGCGCCTCCGCGGCGACCTCCGCCTTGCCGTTGCTCTTCTCGGCCTCTGCGTCGGCGGTCGGCAGCAGCCGCGCAGATGCAACCTGCTCCGAACCGAGCTCCACCTGGATCTGCTGCAGGATCCCCTGCGTCACGTCGGGATGCTCGCGGAGGAAGGCCGTCGCGTTCTGGCGTCCCTGGCCGAGTCGCTCGTCGCCGAAGCTGAAATACGAGCCCGACTTCGTGACGACCTTGCGGTCGAGCGCCGAGTCGAGCACCGTACCTTCCCACGAGATGCCGGAGCCGTAGATGATGTCGAACTCCGCCTGTTTGAACGGCGGCGCGACCTTGTTCTTCACGACCTTGACGCGCACCCGGTTCCCGAACGCCTCGACTCCTTCCTTGAGCGTCTCGATGCGGCGGATGTCGAGCCGCACGGACGAGTAGAACTTCAGCGCGCGACCGCCCGGCGTCGTCTCGGGGTTCCCGAACATCACGCCGATCTTCTCGCGCAGCTGGTTCGTGAAGAGGCAGATCGTGTCGGTGCGGTTGAGGGTGCCGGCGAGCTTGCGCAGCGCCTGACTCATGAGGCGCGCCTGGAGACCGACGTGGGAGTCGCCCATCTCACCCTCGATCTCGGCCTTCGGAGTCAGCGCCGCGACCGAGTCGATCGCCACGACGTCGAGCGCGCCCGAGCGGATGAGGAGCTCCGTGATCTCGAGCGCCTGCTCCCCCGTGTCGGGCTGGGAGACGAGGAGGTTGTCGATGTCGACGCCGATCCGCTTCGCGTAGGCCGGATCCATCGCGTGCTCGGCGTCGATGAAGGCGCAGATGCCTCCGCGCCGCTGAGCCTCGGCGATCACGTGGTAGACGAGGGTCGTCTTACCGGAGGACTCCGGACCGAAGATCTCGACGATGCGGCCGCGCGGCAGGCCGCCGATTCCGAGAGCGAGGTCGAGCGCGAGGGAGCCGGTGGAGACGGCGCCGACCGAGACCGCGGCGCGGTCGTTCATCTTCATGACCGAGCCCTTGCCGAACTGCCGCTCGATCTGGCCGAGCGCCACGTCGAGTGCTTCGTGCTTGTCCACCTCTCAGCCTCCTAGAGCGACAGATTCCAAGACTTCGTACCGCGCCCCATCGGGGTGCAGTCGGGATAGGTAAGCAGCCGCGTCGGACGGAACGAACGTTCGTACCGGCGGCGGGTCGAGCTGAAGACGCGGCCGCTCGCGCCAGCGCGCGACCGTGAGATGCGGGAGCCAGGCGGCGCGATCCTCCCGGCGGTAGACGCCGAGCTGCTCCAGCCGCTCCTGCACGTCCCCGGCGAGCCGCGCCGCTCGGCCTTCGTCGTCAGAGAGGACGAGCATCCCGACGCTCCGCGTCTCGCGGTAGCGAACGGGCGTGAGGCGGATCGTCCCCGCCCCCGCCGCTGCGTCGCGCAGAGCGCCGACGATCGATTCGAGCTCGCCCGCGGGCCGGTGGCCGAGAAACGCAAGCGTGACGTGAAGATGTTCTCGCGGGACGACGCGGACGCGACTACCGAGCCGCTCCCGCTGCCAGCGCTCGACCTGGTCGAGGACGTCGTCGGGCAGGCGCAGGGCGAGAAAGAGCCGGAGTCGTTCATCGCCGCCCACGCTAGCGGTCGAGTTCATGCGGCTTCTTCGCGAGTTCCCGTCAGAAGCGCACGCAACAGGTGCAGCGCGGTCACGGTCGCCCGAACGCGTATCTGCGCTCGCTCGCCGGGGAGGTCGAGCATCCGTGCGAGGAAGCCGTCCGGGCCGGCGGCATGGAGATAGACGCGCCCCACGGGCTTCTCGGGCGTCCCGCCGCCCGGGCCCGCGACGCCCGTCACCGCCACGGCCACGTCGGCGCCGAGCCGTCGGCGCGCTCCCTCTGCCATTGCCATTGCGACTTCCGCGGACACTGCGCCGTGCTCCGCGAGCAGCTCCTCGGGTACCCCGAGCTCCGTGCGCTTCACGTCGTCGGCGTACGCGACCACGCCGCCGACGAAGCTCGCGCTCGAGCCGGGGACGTCGGTGAGCCGAGCAGCGACCATGCCTCCCGTGCAGGACTCGGCCGTCGCCAGCCGCAGGCCGCGCGCAGCCGAGAGCGAGAGAACGAGCTCCTCGACCCGCCGTTCGTCGCGGGCGAAAAGCCACTGCTCGAGCCCCTCCGCCAGACCTGCCTCCAGCACGGCCGCCCGGTCCTCGGCTCCGGGCTCGACCACGAGATCGATGTGGATCTCGAACTCGCGTGCGCAGATGGTCGCCTCGACGCCGTCGCCGTCGCCGCCCGCCTCCTCGAGAGCGCGCGCGACCGCGGATTCGCTGACGCCGAACAGGCGCAGCACGCGCCGCCCGGGCGGACGCGTCCGCTCCAGCAGTTCGCGCATCGGCTCGCTCGCAAGCGCGTTCGGCCAGAGCCTGCGCAGCTCACCCGGCGGCCCCGGGAGGACGACGACGACACATCCCGTGGGCGCCCGCAGCACGAGCCCCGGTGCGGTGCCCGCGAGGCCGATCGACACCGCCCAAGAGGGGCGCGTCGCCTGCTTCGCGACCCCGGGAGCGAAGTCCGCGTACGGCCTCCGCAGACGCTCCGAGACCGTGCGTGAGATCGATTCGATCTCCCGCTCGAGCGCTTCGTCCACCACGAGCTCGAGCCCTGCCGCGCGCGCGAGCAGCTCCACGGTGCGGTCGTCGTGGGTCGGGCCGAGACCGCCGGAGACGAGGCATGCGTCGGCTTCCAGGCCCTCACGCAGCACCGCCTCGAGCTCGGCAGGTGCGTCCCCGACGATCGTGATCCGGGCCGGCTCGAGCCCGTGGCTCAACGCCTCGGCCGCGAGGAAGGGGCCGTTCCGGTCGGTGCGCTCGCCGCGGACGAGCTCGCTGCCGGTGACGACGACGACCGCGCGCGGCCGCGGTTCGCTCACCCTCTGAGGCGCGTCGTCCGCTTTGGTGTGACGAGGACGCGGAGGTTGCGCGCGGCCGGCAGCGCGACGGCTTTGCCGTCGAGCGTGAGGTGAAGACCGGCGGGCGTGCGCACGAGGAGATAGAACCGGTCGCCCGGAATCCGGTCGGTCTGGCCCGGCGCCACCGTTCCCTGCCAGTCGAGCTTGCCGGAAGACCCTCCGCGGCGCACTTCAACGTACGTTCCCCGTCTCACTCCTTCGAGGACGAGTTGGCGGGCCTCATCCGACTGCCGGTGCTGTTTGTGCTTCGCCCCGAGTCCGGGAACGTGGGTCGACGAACCCGGGATGCTGAAGGCCGCGAAGAGAAGCGCAGCGACGACCACGATGCCCGCGAACGCGATCAGGAACACGCGTCTGTCGATCGGACGCCCGCGGGTCCGGATCCGGGGGCGCTCGCTCCGCGGAGGCAGCTCGTCGCGCCAGCTCGTGATGAAGCGTGACGCGTACTCGTCGACGTACACGTCACCGTCGAGCCCGAGGTATTCGGCGTACGTCCTGAGGAAGCCGCGGATGTAGGCGTCGCCCGGAATGGACGTGAAGTCTTCCTCCTCGAGCGCCCGGATGTACTTCGCGCGGATCTTCGTCGCGAGCTCGATCTCGGGATAGCCCAATCCCTGCCGCTCGCGGGCCTCGCGCAGGCTGTTGCCGATCTCGAACACGCAGGGAGTCTTCCTTCCTAGTGCTCGAGACGCAAGAGGAGCTCGTACAGACCGACCGCGATCGACGCGGAGAGCGTGACGCAGATCCCCGCCACAGCGAGGATCCGCCCGAGCCGGATCCAGGCCGAGCCGCCGACGTGACCGAGCGTCCGCGCGATCGCGCCGCGCGCGCCGCGGGCGAAGAGCAGCGACACGGTAGCGGCACCCGCGGCGACCGGAATCGCCCAAACGGCATCGAGGAGCACGGCGCCGGGGACCTTCCGGGTCAGCTCGATGGCCACCGGGATCGCGGCCACAGCCACCGCGCCGAAGAGGAAGGCGAGCCAGGCACGGACGTTCGGCCGTCTCGGCTGGGAGAGGGTCTGGATGCGCACGGCCACTTAGGGAGCCATTGTAGGCGGCCGCAGGACGGCGAACGGGTCGGTCACCTCCAGTCGGGTGCTGCGAAAGCGGTAGATCGCCGCGGGCCTGCCGCCGCCGCTGCCGGAGTGGCGCTGCTCCCCCGTGTCCTCGAGCACCCGTCGCCGGAGCAGCACGCGCTGGAGATTCGTCGCGCTCACCGGATGGCCGAGCGCGGCGGCGTAGAGGTCGCGGAGCTCGGCGAGCGTGAAGCTCGGCGGCGCAAGCGCGAAGCCCAGGTTCGTGTACGAGAGCTTCCCCCGCAGCCGCTCGCGCGCGCTGAGCAGGATCGCCTCGTGGTCGTACGCGAGCTCGGGCAGCGCATCGAGCGGATGCCAACGCGTGTCCTCGGGCACGCGCGGGTCGAGCCCGCTCGGGACGAGGCCGAGGAACGCCGTCGCAAGCTCACGCCGGATGGGGTTGCGCAACGGGTCGCTCCGCGTCTCGAGCTGCTCGAGATGCGCGACCTCCCGCACGTCGACCTTCTCCGCGAGGTGGCGGCGCATCGACTCCTCGAGCGTCTCGTCGGCCGAAAGCGCCCCACCCGGCAGCGCCCAGTAGCGGGCGAACGGCTCGCGGGCCCGCTGCCAGAGCAGTGCCTGGAGCCTGCCTTCGCGCACCTGGAGAACGGCCGCGAGCACGGCATGCGCGGAAGTTTTCGCCTGGGAGTCGTCAACCATGTAGACTCGGGATCGAGGTTATCGATTGTGAGGCAAAAACGCGAGAAGTCCGACGTTCTCGTCGTCGGAGCCGGTGTCGCCGGCCTCTCTGCCGCCCTCGCAGCGGCCGATGCCGGCGCCTCGGTGCTCGTGCTCGCGAAGGCCTCGCACACACGCTCGAACAGCTATGCGGCTCAGGGTGGCGTCGCTGCGGCGGTCGGCCCGGACGACGATCCCTCCCTCCACGCGGCCGACACGCTCTCTGCCGGCCGCGGCCTCTGCCGACCCGCCGCCGTCGAGCTCCTGACGGCCGAGGCTCCCGTCCGGATCGCGGAGCTGCGACGTCTCGGCGTCGGCTTCGACGAGGGGCTCGGTCGGGAAGGCGGCCACTCGCGCGCCCGCGTCGTTCATGCGGGCGGCGCGGACACGGGTCGCCACATCGCGGACGTGCTGACGGCGCGGGTTCGTGAGCACACGCGGATCCGGCTGGTCGAGGGCGAGCGGATCACGACGCTCGGAACCCTTCGCGGAGCCGCAGTCGTCCTCGCGACCGGCGGCTACGCCGCCCTCTGGGTGCGGACGACGAACCCACGCGGCGCGGTCGGCGACGGCCTCCGCCTCGCACACGCCGCCGGCGCCGACCTCGCCGACCTCGAGTTCGTCCAGTTCCACCCGACTGCGTTGCGCGACGACAACGGCCACGACGGCTTCCTGCTTTCCGAGGCGCTCCGCGGCGCCGGTGCGACACTGCTCGACGACGGCGGCGAGCGCTTCGTCGACGAGCTGGCGCCCCGCGACGTCGTCGCGCGCGCGGTCGCGGCCCACGCGGGAGTGCGCCTCGACCTGCGGCCGGTCCAGCGCGATCGCTACCCGACCTTGATGGCGACGCTCGAGGAGGCCGGATACGACCCGGCCGACGAGCCGGTCCCGGTCTCCCCCGCCGCGCACTACGCGATCGGCGGAATCGTCGCCGACCTCGACGCGCGCACGTCCGTGCCCGGGTTGTACGCCGCGGGAGAGTGCGCCTGCAGCGGCGTCCACGGCGCGAACCGGCTCGCCTCGAACTCGCTGCTCGAGTGCCTCGTCTTCGGCCGCCGTGCCGGCCTCGCCGCGCTCGACGGCCCCCGCTTCGACGCCGACGCGGCGCCCATGGCGCCCGCGCCCGATCCTGGCGCCGAGCTCTGGGCCGACGCCGGGCTGATCCGCAGCGCCGAGGGTCTCGGGCGGCTGCTCGACTCGCCGCATCCGCTCGTACACCAGATCGCCGCTTGCGCCCTTGCGCGGGAGGAGAGCCGCGGCGTCCACTTCCGCGAGGACTTCCCGGTCGAAAGCGACGCACTCGCCGGGCATCTCGTCGTCCGACTCGGCCGGGAGCCGGTGCTCGAGCGATGGAGCTGACAGAGGCCGACATCGAACGCGTCGTGACCGCGGCGCTGGCCGAGGACGTCGGCTCGGGCGACGCGACGACGCTCGCGCTCGTGCCCGAGGACGCACGCTGCCAGGCGGAGCTGCTGCTCGAGGAGCCGGGCGTCGTGTGCGGCGTCCCGGTCGCAGCGGCCGTCTTCCGCGCCCTCGACCCGACGGTCGAGCTCGAGGCCGAGCTCGAAGAAGGAACGGCCGTTTCCGACGTGCCTGCCGTCCTCGCCGTGGTCGAGGGGCCTGCACGCGCGATCCTCAGCGGCGAACGCGTCGCACTCAACCTGCTCGGCCGGCTCTGCGGCGTCGCGTCGCTGACCCGCCGCTTCGTCGAGCTGACCGACGGAACCCCCACGTCCGTCCTCGACACGCGGAAGACGACTCCCGGCCTGCGTGCTCTCGAGAAATACGCGGTTCGCTGCGGCGGCGGCCGTAACCACCGCGCAGGCCTCTACGACGGGGTGCTGGTGAAGGAGAACCATCTCCGCGTCGCTGGCGGAGTCACCGCGGCCCTCGCGGCTCTCGACGGGCGCGTCGACGGCCTGCCGGTCGAGGTCGAGGCCGAGACCCTCTCCCAGGTGCGCGAAGCGCTCGAGGGCGGCGCGCCAAGGATCCTGCTCGACAACATGAGCCCCGAGGAAGTGCGCGAGGCAGTCGAGGTCACCGCCGGCCGCGCAGAGCTCGAAGCATCCGGCGGCGTCTCCCTCGGCACCGTTCGCGCCTACGCCGAGACCGGGGTCGACTTCGTCTCGGTCGGCGCACTCACCCATTCCGCACGCTCGCTCCACGTCTCACTGGAGGTCCGATGACCGCTGCAGCCCCGTCCACCACCGCGCTCCATGAGGAAGTCCGCGCTCTAGCGGCGACGAGGAACGCCGTGATCCTCGCCCACAACTACCAGCGCCCCGAGGTGCAGGACGTCGCGGACTACGTCGGCGACTCGCTCGGCCTCTCGCGGCAGGCCGCTGCGACCGACGCGGAAACCATCGTCTTCTGCGGTGTCCACTTCATGGCCGAGACCGCGGCGATCCTCAGCCCCGAGAAGACGGTCCTCCTCCCCGATCTCGGCGCCGGCTGCTCGCTCGCCGCGTCGATCGACGCCGACCAGCTGCGCGAGTGGAAGGCGCAGCATCCCGGCTCGGTCGTCGTCTCCTACGTGAACACGACGGCGGAGGTCAAGGCGGAGAGCGACTACTGCTGCACGTCGGGGAATGCGAAGTCCGTAATCGAGGCGATCCCGGCCGAGCGGGAGATCCTCTTCCTCCCGGACATGTACCTCGGGCTCTGGCTCGAGAAGGTGACGGGGCGCAAGCTGACGATCTGGCTCGGCGAGTGTCACGTCCACGCAGGCATCCGGCCGGCCGACATCGAGCGCTGGCAGAACGAGGCTCCCGACGCCGACCTGCTGGTCCACCCCGAGTGCGGCTGCGCGAGCCAGGCGATGGCCTTCGGGAACGAGCGGACGCAGATTCTCTCGACCGAGAAGATGATCGACTACGCGAAGCGGTCGCCGAAGCAGCGCTTCCTGGTGGCAACCGAGACGGGGATCCTCCACCGACTCGAGCGCGAGGCACCCGGGAAACGGTTCGAAGCCGTGCGCGACGACGCCGAGTGCCGCTACATGAAGCTGACGACCCTCGAGAAGGTGCGCGACTCTCTACGAGACGGAGTCCACAGGATCACAGTGGAGCCCGAGCTCGCCGACCGCGCCCGCCTCGCGATCGAGCGCATGGTCGCGATCACGTAACTCGCGCAGCCGTTCCTACGAAGGGATCAGGTGAGAGGACGCTGGCCCAGACGACGGTCCTCAACTACGACCGATACGGTGAGCCGATGGCTGGCGGGGATTGGTGCCATCGCTATGCGGATGACCTCGTCTTTGTGCTCGGAGGGGCGGCGATGAGGTGGCCGGTGCTTCCCTTTGACGCCTGGCGCACGACGTGTGACACGCTCCATGCGCACACGCAGGTGCTCGGCAAGCTTGCGGTGGCGCTCGCTCCGCCGGAGCCGCAGCTTCAGCACGCGGCTTTGCGGTTGAGCGCGCGAGGTTGGGAGACGCTGCCCCTGCCGGCGCCCGACGGCTCGGGCGCGCTCGTGGTCGCGCTCGATCTACGCAGCCACGAAGCGATCGCCGAGCACAGCGACGGACGTATCCGACACGTCACGCTAACGCCCGATCGGCCGGTCGGCGAGGTCACGCGCGAGGTACTCGCGGCGGTGCAAGACCTCGTCGGTCCCGTCGAGATCAACACCACCCCCCAGGAAACGCCCTGGACGACGCCGCTCGACGAGGACACCGAACACACGACCTACGACGCGATCCAGGTCGCCGATTACTTCGCCGCAGCAACACAGGCCGCGCTCGTGCTCGCAGCCCTGAGAGCCCCGTACCGCGGCCGCTCGACGCCCGTAAATGCCTGGTGGGGCTCGTTCGACCTCGCAGTCAGCCTCTTTTCCGGCCTACCGACCGACCCGCCAACACAGGACTTCATCACGCGCAACGCCGGAGATGCGCAACAGATCGAGGTCGGCTGGTGGCCCGGCGATCAACGCTACCCCCGCGCCGCGTTCTACGCATACGCATATCCCCCACCGGAAGGGCTTGCGGACGGGAAGCTCTCACCCTCGAGCGCACGCTGGGACGCTACGCTCGGCGAATACATCCTCGACTGGGACGACGTCCGTGTCAGCCCAGACCCTCGCGGGGCCGCGCTCACCTTCACCCGCTCGGCTGTCGCACACGCTTGCCGGGTCTGCGGCTGGAACCCTACGCTGGCAGCCAGCATGGAAGGGAACCCTCCGCCCGTTACTTGACGACCGCCACATGGGCGCTGACGCCTCGTCACCCGGCCTCAGGGGTCATTCCGGAACATTGGCCCAGGGGAGTGCCCTCTCCCCGGACGGCTAGTGCGTTCCCTCTATCACGAGCTCGTCTACGCGGGCGACCCCCTTCTTCGTGAACCACCATGTGCCCGTTTCATCGTCCACGGCGACATATCCGGCTTCGAGGAGGGTCGGCGTTAGCTCTTCTGCCTTGTCCATCACCTCGTCGGTCCAGCCCGCGTCGTCCATTCCAAGGCTCCACGCGCGGATCAGCGCCGTCTCGGCATCCATCAGTGGATCGTAGTGCTCGGTCAGGAGTCATTCCGGAACGCTGGCCCAGCCGAGTGCCTAGTGCTTGGAGCCTTGGTCGAGCTTGTGAAGCGCGGCTTCCAGTCTCGGCCCCTCACCGTGGCCGTAGGCAAGCCAGACGTTTCCGTCGCTTTCCGTGATGTTGAAGTTCCGGCCGGAGCGGACAGCGACGACGAACTCAGTGACCGAGGGTTGCTTTCCGACGTAGCGGTAACGGGACGGAGCGCTCCACCGCGGATCGAAGAGAACAACCACGCGTCCCCCGCCTGGATTGCGCCTCTCTCGAAGCCTAGCCGGAGGCCGACTGCGCTCTCGCCGGCCTCCGCCGCGCGCGAGCGCACGACGGAGGCCTTCCACCAAGAGATCCCGAGAAAGAACAGCACGGAGCGGCCGGAACCCAC
>CAVSAK010000015.1:0-23160 GCA_963725965.1 uncultured Actinomycetes bacterium
GTAAGTGTTTCCGACGGCGACCGCGGCTACGATCGACGAGTGGCCGCGACAACGCCCGAGACCTACCTCGCCGACCTGAATCCGGCCCAGCGCGAGGCAGTCCTGCACACCGAGGGCCCCGTGCTCGTCGTCGCGGGCGCCGGCTCCGGCAAGACCCGCGTCCTCACCCGACGGATCGCGCACCTGCTCGGCGCCGTGGGCGTCAAGCCGCCCGAGATCCTCGCGATCACGTTCACGAACAAGGCGGCGGGGGAGATGCGCGAGCGCGTCGGGGACCTCGTCGGTCCGCCCGCGCGTGCAGCGTGGGTGATGACGTTCCACTCGGCCTGCGGCCGAATCCTGCGGCGCGAGGCACAGCGGCTCGGCTACCGGTCGAACTTCACGATCTACGACCAGGGCGACCAGATCCGCCTCGTCAAGCGCTGCCTCGAGGAGCTCGAGCGCGACCCGAAGCGCTTCACGCCGCGCGGCATCCACTCCCAGATCTCGAACGCGAAGAACACGCTCGTCGGCCCCGACGACTACACGGAGCGGGTCGCGAGCTTCTACGACCAGACCGTCGCCGAGGTCTACGACCTCTACCAGAAGCGGCTCTTCGCCTCGAATGCCGTGGACTTCGACGACATGCTCTTCCTCACCGTCGACGTACTCGAGCGCTTCCCCGAGGCCCGCGGGAAATGGCAGGAGGCGTTCCGCTACATCCTCGTCGACGAGTACCAGGACACGAACCACGCCCAGTATCGCCTGCTCCAACTCCTCGCCCTGCAGCACCACAACGTCTTCGCCGTCGGGGACCCGGACCAGTCGATCTACGGGTTCCGCGGTGCCGACATTCGGAACGTCCTCGAGTTCGAGCACGACTTCCCCGGCTCGTACACGATCGCACTCGAGCAGAACTACCGCTCGACGCAGCACATCCTCGACGCGGCGAACGGCGTCATCCGCCACAACCGCGAACGCAAGGAGAAGAACCTCTGGTCGGAGCTCGGCGACGGCGACCCGGTCCGCGTGGTCGAGGTCGAGGACGAGCATGCCGAGGCCCGCTACGTCGCCGCCGAGATCGCGCTGCTCGTCGAGGAGGGCTTCTCGGGCAGCGAGGTCGCGGTCTTCTACCGGACGAACGCGCAGAGCCGTGTGCTCGAAGACGTCCTCGTGCGGCAAGGCATCGCGTATCAGGTGATCGGGGGCCCGCGCTTCTACGAGCGCGCCGAGATCAAGGACCTCGTCGCCTATCTCCAGGTACTCGACAACCCGTACGACGCCGTCTCACTCCTGCGGATTGCCAACCGCCCTCGCCGCGGCATCGGCGACACGAGCCTCGCGCGCCTGCAGACCTGGGCCGACCAGCGGGAGATCTCGCTCTGGGAGGCGACGGCCGAGGCCGAGATGGCCGGCGTCGGCGCCGCCCCGCAGAAGGCGCTGAAGGCGTTCCGCGCCACGATCGAGTCGCTCATGTCCGCCGTGCAGGAGTTCGAGGTCCCGGAGCTGATCGAGGAGGTGCTCCAGCGCAGCGGCTACCTGGAATCCCTCGAGGCCGAGCGCACCATCGAGGCACAGGGCCGCATCGAGAACCTCGAGGAGCTCGTCTCGGTCGCGCGCGAGTGGCGCGAGCACACCGAGACGGAGGACAAGACGCTGTCGGCGTTCTTGCAGGAGATCTCCCTCTACTCCGACCAGGACGCGATCCGCGGCGACACCTCGCTCGTGACGCTCATGACCCTGCACAACGCGAAGGGCCTCGAGTTCCGCGCCGTCTACCTGATCGGGATGGAGGAGGGGATCTTTCCGCACTCGCGCTCGATCGAGGAGCAGGGGATCGAGGAGGAGCGGCGGCTCTGCTACGTCGGCATGACGCGGGCGCAGGAGCGGCTGACGCTGCTGCACGCGTCGTCACGGATGCTTCGCGGCATGCGCGACCACAACCTGCCGTCGCGCTTCCTCGACGAGTTGCCCGACGGACACGTCGAGCGCGAGCGGCTGCGGCCGGCGTCGTGGTCGGGCTACAACGCGCCGCGCCAGAGCCAGATCGCGCCGCGCGAGGACGTCCCCGATCTCTCGACAGGCGACTCGGTTCGCCACTCGACCCTCGGCGAGGGCGTCGTCGTGCGGATCGAGGCGGGCGGCCTCGTCACCGTCCGCTTCGCCGACGACGGCAGCGAACGCAAGCTCATGCTCGACTACGCGCCGCTCGAGAAGCTGTAAGTCCTCCTCCTCAGATAGCGTCGCGGCATGTTCGAGGTCCGTCCCTGCGCCGACCAGGACGAGTACGGCCGCGCGATTGGCGCGATCGGCCAGTACTTCAACCCGCCGCCGGACGAGGAGTTCTTCGAGCGCTGGGTGCGGACGCTCCCGCACGAGCGGATGCACGCCGCCTTCGAGGACGGCCAGATCGTCGGCGGGGCGGGCGCGTTCCCGTTCGAGCTGTCGGTGCCGGGCGGCTCGCTGCCCTGCGCGGGCGTGACCGGCGTCGGCACCCAGCCGACGCACCGTCGCCGCGGCGCCCTCCGCTCGCTGATGGACGCGCAGCTGCGCGACGTCCACGAGCGCCGCGAGCCGATCGCCGCGCTCTGGGCCTCCGAAGAGACGATCTACGGCCGCTTCGGCTACGGCCTCGCCTCGTGGGCGGGACAGCTGACGGTCCAGCACGAGTGGGACGCGTTCGCGGACGCGTTCGAGCCCGTCGGGACGACGCGCTTCGTCACGCCCGAAGAGGCGCGCAAGCTGTTCCCGTCTGTGTATGACGCGGTGCGGCGAGAGCGTCCGGGCATGACGTCGCGAAGTGACGTGTGGTGGGAGGAACGTCACCTGCGCCTCGAGGAGGACGAGAAGGACGCGCCGCGCCGTTTCGTCGTGCTCGAGGCCGACGGTGAGCCACAGGCGTATGCGGTCTACCGCACGCGCTTCTCGTTCGAGGGCGGGCTTCCGGCGTCGCGCCTCATCGTTCGCGAGGCGCTCGGCGCGACGCCGGCGGCGACAGCCACGATCTGGCGGTTCCTTCTCGACGTCGACTGGATGGCCCAAGTCGAGGTCTCGCTCGCCCCGCCGGACCACCCGCTCTTCCTGCTCCTCTCCCTGCCGCGGCGGGCTCGCTACCGGATGCACGACGCCCTGTGGGCGCGGGTCGTCGACGTCGCCGCAGCGCTCTCGGGCCGCGTGTATGGCGAGGGCGGCCCGCTCGTCCTCGAGGTGCGCGACGCGATCTGCGACTGGAACGACGGACGCTGGAAGCTCGAGAGAGGCGTCTGCGAGCGCACCGACGAGGAGCCCGATCTCGCGCTCGACATCTCCGCGCTCGGTTCCGCGTATCTCGGGGCGGTGTCGTTCACGCAGCTCCGCGAGGGCCTCCGCGTGGCGGAGCTGCGCGACGGAGCGGTCAGGCGGGCGGATGCGCTCTTCGCGTGGCGTCCGCTGCCGTGGTGTCTCGAGATCTTCTGAGCTGGGTGAAGCCGGGGTGCTACCGCTTCTGAGGGAGGCAGGATCGTCTTGGGGCCCCTACGTTGCGCACTCCCCATGCGTCTTTGTGCGGCTTCCCCCCTCCCCGAAGAGCCGGCGACTTCGTGTAGCGCCTACCGGCACCGCATGCGCCGTCCTTCTTGCTGCCTCCGCCATGGGGAACCCTTCCTAGTACGCATCGCCCGGTGCGTCCTCCGACGCGGCGCCGGATTCGGCCACCCGGGCTCGGCCGCAACGACGGTCGCCGTCGAAACCGCGCGCCGACGTCCGTCGAGCCTGCGCGGGACGAAGATGGGCCGCTGACGCCCGCCGCCTGACTCTAAGGGCGGCGAACGTGTCCGACCCCAGCGCCTCGATGAGGAGCAGGCGGCCGCGACCTCGCTGGAGCTCGAGGCCAGTCGTGCCGTCTCCGAAGGCCGATCTGGTCGGTAGGCGACGCGGTAAGGCGATTTCACCCATATCGCTCCACAACTCCCTCAGAAAGGGGGATGACGTGCGCCGATGCGGTACGTACAGTTGGCGGTCGTCCTGACGACCGTCAGGACTTGTCCCGAGCCGTATCGGGTGGTTCAGTCGCCTCACATATCCGTCGCTTTTCGGTTTGTCGCGTTCGTAGTCCTCGCCGCCGCTGCCGGAGCTCTCTGGGTGGCCCTGTTTCGCGCGACCGATGGCACCGTGACCGCGACGCCGGAGATTCCGTCGTTCGGCTCCAAGTCGATCTTCGCGCCGGCGGCCCGGCCTGCTTCCAGGCTTCCGGTCAGCGGCGTCTTTCAGAACGGTTCGTGCACGGGTTGTTCCGTCCACGTCGGCTCCGGCGGGCTTGTCCGTGCGGAGGTGCCGTCCGGGGCGGGCAAGCGGACGGCCTACGCGCTGCTCGATATCGGGAACCGAGCGGACAACGGACCGGTACTCGTTCACGACGTCATCGGTTTCGGGCGTGGTGAGGCGCCTGCCGGGCGCGCGCCCCTGCTTCAGGTACTCGATTCCTCGCATCGGGTGATTTTCGACCTCATCGCCCGTCCTGACCGGCGCCTCTACCTGACGAGCCCGCCCGGAGGACTTCGCGCGACCCCGCTCGTGCTCGCGACGGGGGCGGTCGTGCCGAACGACGGGATTTCGGGCGTCGCCGTCGATGTTGCCATGAAGCCGAATGAATGGGTTCTGGTCAGCGTGAACGGACTCCGGACGGCTGCGGTGCACCGGCTTTCGGGCGCGCGGACCGGAGCGCCGCGATTCCTCGCGGCCGGGGTGATCGACTACAACGCCCCGGCGCACGCGGCGGCGTTCACCGCCACACACGCGCAGGTGTCCGTCTCTACGCCCTCGGCGCCTGCCGCGGCGGCTGCGACGCCCACGGCGTCCACCCCGGTCGAACCGACAGCTCAGCCTACGAATGCCCCTACGCCTCTCAGTTCGCTCTCGCCTCCGACGATTTCGGGTGGCGGCGTCGTCGGGGACACGCTGACCGCCGCCCCGGGTAGCTGGAGCGATAGCTCGGCGACCTTCACGTACACCTGGGAGCGCTGTGAGGGCAGCGGCTCCTGCACGGCGATCGACGGCGCCGAGGACAAAACCTACGAGCTCGTTCCCGCAGACAGCGACGCCTTCGTGCGCGTCCGGGTGACGGCGCACGCTGGCGGCGTCAGCGAGTCGCGGGCTTCTGCCCCGGTGGGGCCTGTCAACCCGGCTGCCCCGACGGCCCTGTTCGAGCCGAGCATCAGCGGCGACGCGATCGTGGGTTCGACGTTGACGGCTGATCCGGGTACGTGGAGTGATCCGGCTGCCACGTTGAGTTACGTCTGGCTGCGCTGTGACGGCAGTGGGACGTGCACTGTGATCGCGGGGATTGACGGTTCGACGTTTGTGCTGACTGGCGACGACGTGGGCTCCAGCATCGAGGTTGCGGTGACTGCTTCGAACGGTGGGGGGTCGAATGAGGCGGATTCCGCGCCGACCGGTGTCGTGGTGCCGGCGGCTCCGGTGGTCGTTACGGCGCCGAGCATCAGCGGCGACGCGATCGTCGGTTCGACGTTGACGGCTGATCCGGGTACGTGGAGTGATCCGGCTGCCACGTTGAGTTACGTCTGGCTGCGCTGTGACGGCAGTGGGACGTGCACTGTGATCGCCGGGACCGACGGTTCGACGTTTGTGCTGACTGGCGACGACGTCGGCTCCAGCATCGAGGTTGCGGTGACTGCTTCGAACGGTGGGGGGTCGAATGAGGCGGATTCCGCGCCGACCGGTGTCGTGGTGCCGGCGGCTCCGGTGGTCGTTACGGCGCCGAGCATCAGCGGCGACGCGATCGTCGGTTCGACGTTGACGGCTGATCCGGGTACGTGGAGTGATCCGGCTGCCACGTTGAGTTACGTCTGGCTGCGCTGTGACGGCAGTGGGACATGCACTGCGATCGACGGGGTTGACGGTTCGAGGTATGTGTTGACTGGCGACGACGTGGGCTCCAGCATCGAGGTCGCGGTGACTGCCACGAACGCGGGCGGCACCGGCACCGCCGACTCGAGCCCGGTCGGCCCCGTCGTCCTGCCTGCCCCGCCTGCGGTCCTCACGGCGCCTTCGGTGAGCGGCGACGTGACCGTCGGTTCGACCCTGACCGCTGATCCGGGTACCTGGAGCGATCGCGCCGCCACGCTTGGCTACGCCTGGCTGCGCTGTCACCAGAAAGGGCATTGCTCGACGATCGGCGGGGCCGACGGCTCGACGTATGTGCTGACGGGCGACGATCTCGGCTTGCGCATCGAGGTTGAGCTGACTGCCACGAATGCGGGCGGCGCTGGCACGGCCGACTCGAGCCCCGTCGGGCCGGTCGTCCTGCCTGCCCCGCCTGCAGTCCTCACGGCGCCTTCGGTGAGCGGCGACGTGACCGTCGGTTCCACCCTGACCGCTGATCCCGGTACCTGGAGCGACCCGGCCGCCACCCTCGGCTACGCCTGGCTGCGCTGTCACCGGAGAGGGCATTGCTCGACGATCGACGGGGCCGACGGCTCGACGTATCTACTCACCCGCCACGACGTGCGCCACCGCATCGAGGTCGAGGTGACTGCCACGAATGCGGGCGGCGCCGGCACGGCCGACTCGAGCCGCGTCGGGCCGGTCGTGCTGCCCGCCCCGCCTGCCATCCTCACGGCGCCTTCGGTGAGCGGCGACGTGACCGTCGGTTCGACCCTCACCGCTGATCCCGGTACCTGGAGCGATCCCGCCGCCACGCTCGGCTACGCCTGGCTGCGCTGTGACGGGAGCGGCACCTGCACTGCGATCGACGGGGCCGACGCCTCGACCTACGTGCTCACGGGCGACGACTCGGGCGTCAGCATCGAGGTCGAGGTGACTGCCACGAGCGCAGGCGGAACCGCCACTGCGGACTCGACGCCGACCGAACCGGTCGGGCAAGCGCCCCCCGGAGATCCTCCTGGGCCCCTCGCTGGCGACCCCAGCATCGCCGCGGAATCTCGCTCAACCCGGCGGTGACCGTCGCGAGTTCGACCGCCACGCGTGCGGTCCGGCACCCCGACGAGGCGCGGCTCGGTCGCCGTGCCGCGGCGTCGCTTGTCGTGCTGCTCATCGCCGCGCTGACGGGCATCGGCGTGGTGCTCGCGCATTCGTTTCGCCAGCAGGAGCAGAGTCGGGTGTCTGCGCACCTCAGTGTCGCTCTTCAAGCTGCGCTGAGTGAAGCCTCGCGCGAGGCCGCGGGGGCCCAACAGCGTGCCGCCGCACTCGCGGCGGATCCCCGTCTCCAGCGTGCGCTTGCAGCGAGGGACCAACGAGCGCTCGCCCGCCTGACGGCATCGGTTCGGGGCGCCGTCGCAGTCGCCGGAAACCAGGCCGTCCCGCCGATCACTCAGCCGTCGCTCCGGCGCGAGGTGCGCGTACTGGCAAGGGGCAAGGTCGTGGGTACTGTCGCCGTCACCCGCCCACTCGACGGCGCCGCCCTCGCGCGTCTCCGCGCCGCCGCGCCGCTGGCCCCCGGTGAGGGGATTCTGTTCGTTCGCAACGACAAAGTTCTCGCGGGTCGCCCCGGTGTCTCCGGGGCCCGGGTGCCGCCGCACACGCAGTCTGTCTCGCTCGACGGCGTCGACTACCGCGTAGTCCAGACGCGGCTAGTCGGAGGACCCACTCCGGTCCGGCTGGCGGCTTTTGCGCCCGCGTCGGAAGTCGACGGGCCAGTTGCCCGCTCAGATCGCCTCCTCGCCGCCTCCCTGGCGGTGACGTTCCTCGCACTACTCCTGCTTGCACGCCTCGTGGCGCGGCCCATGCTTCTTCCGCTCGTTCGGCTCGCGCGCGACGCGAGGAGCTCGGGTACGGACGACCTCACCAATCTCGCCAATCGGCGCGCCTTCATGGAGGCAGCCGCGGCCGAGCTTGTGCGGGCGCGCCGCTCGGGCCGGCCGCTCGCGGTCGCGCTCGTCGACCTCGACGACTTCAAGCGGATCAACGACACCTTCGGCCACGCGACCGGCGATCGCATGCTGTGCGATGTCGCCGACGTGCTCCGGGAGCACTTCCGCGAGATCGATGTCCCCTCCCGGCTCGGCGGCGAGGAGTTCGCAGTTCTGCTGCCCGAGACCGACCTGGCCGGTGCGCGCGAGGCCGCCGAGCGTTTCGTCATCGCGCTCGCTGACGCCGAGTTCGGCGGCAGCAGCATAGGCCCTCATCGGATCACGGCGAGCGCCGGCGTCGCCGCGGCCGCCGATCTGGAGATCGACGTCCTGCTCGAGTCCGCTGACCGTGCGCTGTACCGCGCGAAGAAGCTCGGCAAGAACCAGGTGCAGGTCGAGTCGCCCAGCCATGAGGAAAGCCCCGGTGGCTAAGGCCTTCCAGGGTGAAAGCGACGGAGCCGGCGGTTTCCTTCCGCCAGGGTGAAGCCTCCGAAACCGGCTGGGCGGAGACCACCCGACGTTCCTAGTCAGAACGATGTCGGCCGCAAAGGCGGTTAGCTCAGTTGGGAGAGCACCAGCCGCCACAGGAAGTAAGCCTGAAAGGAGCGGATTGCCGGCCAGGCCCGCAAGCGGAACGGACGACACCCGGCGTCGTTCGGGCCGGGTGCCGTCCGCTGGCGTGTTGTCTAGTTCGCGTTGACGCAGGTGAGGGTGACGGCCATCGGCTCGCCTGCGTAGGAGCTGTTGGCGCCGACAGCAAAGCCCCATGAGTCGTCGCCGATCGGGAAGCTCTCAACGTCGGGCTGATCCATTTTTGTGGGGCCGTAGAGGACCAACCAAAACCAACCGCCTTCGAGGGCCGTCTGGCCCGTCGGGCAGGTGAGCTCCTTGAAGAAGCCACCGATCACCGAGTCGGCACTCACGTCGGCGCTCTGAGTGCTCGCGAAGGTCAGCCCGGCCGGCCCCTCTGGTCCGGTGTCTCCTTGCGGGCCTTGGTTTCCTTGTTGTCCCGGCGATCCTTCGATCGCGTTCTGGTTCCAGCTGACCGGCGCCTCGCCCTTGGCGCAGCCGCCGGTGTCGACCACGCGCAGGTTTTTGTCGGACACGCCGTAGCAGGCGTGAATCGTGCCTGTTCCGTCTGGAATCGTCGCCAAGGCGACGCCGGCCACAACTCCAGCGGCCACGAGCGCCGCGATGACTGTCAGCGACCTTCTCACTCTCTTGTTCATGTGCTCCTCACTCCCCGTCGATCTGGTCGCCGACACAGACGGTGTACGCGGTGATCGTGACCCCGGTGGCTCCCGTCACGGTCAACCCGCTCATGCCCTCGATGGCGATGTCGCCGTTCTCGTCCCAAATGCTGACGCTGGTCGACGGGAGGTCGAAGCCCTCACCTGTGGCCGCCGTCCCGCTCGGACAGGGAGCGGTCGCTGTCGCGAGCCCCGTGCCGTAACTGGCGTCGGAGGCTGTGGTCGCCGTCCCGGTGACGATGTGGTAGTCCGAGACGCCGTCCGGACCGGCCGGCCCCGTCGACCCCTGGGGTCCCTGGACGCCCTGGATGCCCTGGGTGCCTTGCGTCCCGGTCTGTGCCCAGTTCAGAGCCTTCTCGCTCTTCGGGTTGCAGGCGCCGCCGGCGCCCGGGTCGATCACACGGAGGACGCCCGTGTCGTTCTTGTAGCAGCCGTGGACTGTGTTGCCGTCCGGAATCGCCGACCAGGCCACACGCCCACCGAAGCCGGCAAGAAGACACACAACCGCGACTATCGAGATGTATGCCAGGCGACGATGGGACATCACGAGCCCCCGTCCGTTGCGCAGACGGCGAAGGCGATGAATGTCTGGCTCGGCGCGTTGGTGACGTCGACGACCCAGCCCGAACCGTCGCTTGTGGGTGCCGAGTGCAGGGGGGTCATGGCCTTCGGGCCGCTCAGCTCGTACCCTCCTGCAATCGCGACCTTGCCACTCGGGCAGTCGGCCTCGGCCGACCCGTTTCCGCTGCTGTCGGTCGTCTCCTGGTCGTATGTCTGCTCGTAGCCCGAGCTTCCGGTCGTGCCCTGCAGGCCCGTGTAGCCCTTCGGCCCGTCGACGCCCTGCGACCCGGTTGCGCCGGTCTTGTTCCAGTCGAGCGGCATGTCCTTCCCGCACGTCTGTCCGGTACTCGGGTCGATGAGATACACCTGCGCGTTGCTCTTCTTCAGGCAGCCATGGACGGTCCCGTTCGCATCCGGGACGGTCGCCACAGCGAGCCTCGCTCCGAGGAGGACAGCCACGGAGCCGACTATCGCTGCAGTGCCAAGCTGAACCAGCTTGCGCTTCACCCTCTCCTCCTCTCCCATGCGCCGACGGCAGAGGCCGCGACGAGCAGTTTTGTCGTGGTCATCTCATTTCTCCTTTCGGTCCCGAGGATTCGCGGTGAACGGCAGAGGACGAGCTCGTCCTCGCGAATGGCAGCGATCCGGGGTAGCGAGCGTTGTCCCTGAGCGAGGCAGCGGCCCGTTGATCGAGCGCGCGCACTTCCTCCTCTCGCACGTCCGGCCAGTAGCAGTCCGCGACGAAGCTCGCTGCATGGTCCGCCATGACGTCAACATGACCCGTCGGGCGGAGTCGAGAAAGACCTGAAGACCCTACGAAATGGCATTCGCGTCGCGGTGGTCGAAGGCACGCGCGAGCTGCGCTCGCAAGGTGATGCGGAACTTGGCGGTAAGCGTGCTTCATATTCGACTCGACCGTTTTGACGCTCACGAACACCTCGTGATCAGCCGCTCAGTCAGAGCCCTTGGCTTCCAGGGCATCACGTTTCACGCTCGGCAGCTCGCTCTTCGCGCGCCGGTGAGCGAGCGTCGTCTGACGCGCCGGTGCGGAGGCACCGGAGGTGTCTCGCACAGTGCTGCGTCCGCCGAGCCGAGGGCTACGGTCTTGTCTGTGGAGGTCGAGGTGCGGCGCTCACCAGGGGCGCGGCGATGGCGGCTGGAGGTGCCTTGGGGTGAGCCGGCGCGGCTGACCGCGCCGCGCTCGATGAGCCAGGTCGAGGTGGATCGGGTGCTCCGCGATAGGCGGGCCTGGATCGAGGAGCAGCGCCGGCGCCAGGTGCCGCGGCTGGGACTGGAGCGGCTCGGGGTCAGCGAGTCGACGGCGCGCACCGGCGCCCGCGAGCTCGTTTCGGCCCTCGCCGAGGAGGAGGCCGGGCGGCTCGGGGTCGCCTACCGGCGGATCCGGATCGGCGGCCAGCGCACACTCTGGGGCTCCTGCTCCCCCGCCGGCACGCTCTCCTTCAACTGGCGGCTCGTGCTGGCGCCCCTCGAGGTGCTCGACTACGTGGTCGTGCACGAGGTCTGTCACCTGCGCGTCCTCAACCACTCGCGGCGCTTCTGGGCGCTCGTCGAGGAGCGCCGCCCGCACTGGCGCGAGCAGCGCGACTGGCTGCGCGAGCACGGGCCGGAACTGCTGGCCTTCCAAGCCTCCGAGTGACGCTCTATTCAGGCGTCACATAGGCGGCGCTGAGGCCGCCGTCGACGACGAACGTTGCCGCGTTCACGTAGCTCGACTCGTCGCTCGCGAGGAACAGCGCGGCGTTGACTATCTCGCGTGGCTTCGCCATTCGCCCCATCGGCAGGTGGACGAGTCGGCGCTCGGCCGCGCCCGGCGTCTCGCCCCAGATGCGCAGCAGGAGCGGCGTCTCGACGGGACCCGGGCAGAGCGCGTTGACTCGGATCCCTTGGCGCGCGAACTGGACGCCGAGCTCCTTGCTCAGCGAGAGGACTGCGCCTTTCGACGCCGTATACGAGATCTGCGAGGTGGCCGCGCCGACGAGCGCGACGAACGAGGCGACGTTGATCACCGAGCCGCCGCCGCGCTCGAGCAGGTGAGAGATCCCGTGCCGGCAGCAGAGGTAGACGCCGCGCGTGTTCACGGCCTGCACGCGCTCCCAGGCGTCGAGGTCGGTCTCGAGGATCGAGGCGTCGTCGGCCGGGGAGATGCCGGCGTTGTTGTAGAGGACGTCGATGCCGCCGAACCGCTCGACGGCCGAGAGGTACATCCGCTGCACGGATTCCTCGTCCGAGACGTCCACCGGTACGGCCAGGCCCCCGATCTCGCCGGCGACCTTTTCGGCCGCTGCGCCGTCGATGTCGGCGACCGTGACGAGCGCGCCTTCCTCGGCGAAGCGCACCGCAGCGTCGGCGCCCATCCCGCCGCCGGCTCCGGTGATCACGCAGACCTTTCCCTCGAGGCGTCCTGCCATCAGCCCTCCGTGGAGTAGAAGACGTTCTTGACCTCGCTGTAGCCGGCGAGGCCGTGCATGCCCAGCTCCCGCCCGAAGCCGCTCCGCTTGAAGCCGCCGAACGGCGTCGAGGCACGCACCGACGAGTTCGAGTTGATCGAGAGCACGCCCGTCTCGATCGCACGAGCGACGCGGAACGCGCGACCGCCGTTCTCGGTCCAGATCGAGCCCGAGAGGCCGTAGTCCGAGTCGTTCGCGATCCGGATCGCCTCAGCCTCGTCGGCGAACGGGATCAGGGCGGCGACGGGACCGAACACCTCCTCGCGCGCGATCCGGTCCTCGGGTCGCGCCTCGACGAGCGTCGCCGGGAACCAGAACCCCCGGCCGTTCGGCGTCTCGCCGCGGAAGAGGGGCTCGCCCTCGAGGAAGCTCGCCACGGTCTCGCGTTGCGCTGCGGAGACAAGCGGCCCCATCTCGGTCGCGTCGTCTTCCGGGTCGCCCACTTTCACGCGGCGGGTTGCCTCGACGAGCAGGTCAACGAACCGGTCGTAGACGCTCGCCTCCACGAGGATCCGCGAGCGGGCGCAGCAGTCCTGGCCCGCGTTGTCGAAGACGGCGTACGGTGCGGCAGCGGCCGCCCGCTCTAGGTCGGCGTCGGCGAAGACGACGTTTGCCGACTTGCCGCCGAGCTCGAGCGTGACGCGCTTGATCGTTCCGGCGGCTCCGCGCATCACCGCCTGCCCGACCTCGGTCGAGCCGGTGAAGCCGATCTTCGCGACGTCGGGGTGCTCGACGAGGCGCGCGCCGACGACCGAGCCTTTGCCGGGGAGGACGTTGACCACACCCTCGGGGATCCCCGCCTCGAGTGCGAGCTCGCCGAGCCGCAGCGCGGAGAGTGGCGTCAGCTCCGCAGGCTTGAGGACGACCGTATTACCGCACGCGAGTGCGGGGCCGAGCTTCCACGACGCGATGTTGAGCGGAAAGTTCCAGGGCACGATCACACCCACCACGCCGAGCGGCTCCCGGAACGTCAGGTCGACACCGCCGGCGACGGGGATCGTCTCGCCGAGGTGCTTGTCGATGGCGCCGGCGTAGTAGTGGAGGACCTCGGCGACCATGCCGACCTCGCCCCGGGCGCTCTGGATCGGCTTGCCGACGTTGCTGGACTCGAGCCGGGCGAGCTCTTCGCCGTGCTCTTCTACGAGCGCCGCGAGTCGTCGCAGCAGCCGTGCCCGGTCCGCCGGAGCGACGGCGCGCCAGCTCGGGAACGCGTCCATGGCGCGGGTGACGGCGGCGTCGGTTTCCTCGCGCCCGGCTGCCTCGACTTCGGCGATCACTTCCTCGGTCGCCGGGTTAAGGACAGCTGTCATTTGCGCGCCGCCTCGACGAGCTGCTCGAAGAGCCGCTGATCCTCGCCCGCCTCGGGATGCCACAGTACGCCGACGAGGAACGGCTTCTCGGGATCCTCGAGACCCTCGACGGTTCCGTCCTCCGCCCACGCCACCTCGCGTAGACCGTCTCCGACTCGACCCAGCGCCTGGTGGTGATGCGATTTGACCGCGCCGTGCACCTCGTGGATCCGCGACGAGGGGTCGACACGAACCGCATGCTCCGAGAACTCGCCGAGTACCTCCCGATGCTCTTCGTGGCCAACGACGTCGGGGAGGTGTTGGACGATGTCGCCGCCCCGGGCGACATTGAGCACCTGGAACCCGCGGCAGATCGCGAGGACGGGCAGATCCCGCTCGAGCGCCGACTGCAGGAGCGCGAGTTCGCCGCGGTCGCGCTCTGGGTTTGTGCCGGCGGTCGCCGGATGCGCGTCGGCCCCGTACTCCTGCGGCTCCAGATCGTTGCCGCCGGAGAACACAAGTCCGTCGAGCGCATCCAGCACCTCGTCGATGCCCTCGTCGTCGGGAGGGACGAGTACCGCCCTCCCACCGGCGTTCTCGACCGCGCGCACGTAGTCGTACGGCACAAGGGCGGCCTCGACCTGCCAGTGAGCCCAGGAGGCGGGCTCGACGTACGTCGTGATGCCGATCAGCGGTTTAGCCACGTTCGAACATGCGCTCGCGTTCGTAGCCCGTCACGGTCCGGTCGAACAGCTCCTGCTCGGTGCGGGCGTAGTTGAGGTAGTGCTCGACGACCTCGTCGCCGAGCAGCTCGCGCGCGACCTTGCTCGAGTCCAGCCGCGCGATCGCCTCGCCCAGCGCATCGGGGAAGCGCTCCACGTCCGACTCGTAGGCGTTGCCCTCGAAGGCGTCGCCAGGCTCGAGCTTGTGCTCGATCCCGTACAACCCGGCTGCGAGGAGCGCGGCGAACGCGAGATACGGGTTCGCGTCGGCGCCGGGAATCCGGGTCTCCGGCCGTACGGACGCGCCGTGTCCGACCACCCGGAAGCCGCAGGTGCGGTTGTCGTAGCCCCAGGCGAGCGTCGTCGGAGCCCAGCTGCCCGCAGCGAAGCGCTTGTACGAGTTGACGACCGGCGCGACGAAGACCGCGAGGTCGGCCAGACAGGCGATCTGACCGGCAAGGTAGTGACGGAAGAGGTCCGACTCATCGTCGAACGCGTTCCCGCCGTCGCGCCACAGCGAGGAGTGGATGTGGCAGGAGGAGCCGATCCAGTCGTGATGCGGCTTGGCCATGAAGGTGACCGAGCATCCGCGCTGGAACGCGATCTCCTTGACTCCGGTCTTGTAGACGGCGTGGTCGTCTGCCGCCCGCAGTGCGTCGCGGAAGCGGAAGTTGATCTCGTGCTGGCCGGCCCAGGCCTCGCCCTTCGACGACTCGACGACCATCCCGGCCCCTTTCATCGCCGTCCGCACGGTGCGGAGAAACGGCTCGTCGAAGCTCGCCGCGAGGATGTGGTAGTCGAGGATGTACGGCACCGAGGGGGTGAGGTCGTGGTAGTGCTTGGCGTGGGCCTCGGCGTAGCTCTCGCGGAGGAGAAAGAACTCGAGCTCCGAGCCGAACATCGGCTCGAAGCCCAGCCCCTGCGCCTTCGTGACCTGCGCCTTCAGCACCTGGCGCGGCGACGGACCGACCGGCGTCCCATCGTGCCACTCGACGTCGCATTGCGCCATGACGGTCGCCTCGTGCCAGGGGATGCGGCGCAGCGTCGAGAGGTCGGGCCGCAACCCGAAGTCGCCGTAACCGCGCTCCCAGCTCGCAATCGCGTACCCGGGCACGGGATCCATCTCCATCTCGAGCGCGAGGAGGTAGTTGCACCCCTCGCCCGGGTGGCCCGCGTCGTTCTCGGCGAGGAAGAACTCGGCGTCGAGCCGCTTCCCCATCAGCCGGCCCTGCATGTCGGTGAAACACGCAATGACGGTGTCGACCGTGCCGGCGGCGACGTCCTCCCGGAGTTCCTCGAGCGTCAGCATTGGGGCAATCCTCTATGAAAAGGGTTGACAGCGGTTGTCTAAGAGGCGGTTAATAGGCGATCCCCGAGAACTGGAGGGTTCGATGAGCGACACACCCGCCGAGGCGAGCGCGACACTCGACGACCGCGCGACTCTGCACCGGCTCGGCTACGCACAGGAGCTGTACCGCTCGATGGGCGGCTTCCAGAACTTCGCGATCTCGTTCACGATCATCTCGATCCTGGCCGGCTGCCTGACGTCGTACTACATCGGGTACAGCCAGGGCGGGCCGGTCGCGATCACATGGGGCTGGCTGATCGTCGGGGTCGCATGCACATTTGTCGCGATGGCGATGGGCGAGATCGCCTCGACCTACCCGACGGCCGGCGGCCTCTACTTCTGGGCATCGAAACTCGGGGGGCCCGGATGGGGTTGGTTCACCGGCTGGTTCAACCTGATCGGCCAGATCGCCGTGACCGCAGCGATCGGCTTCGGCTGCGCCATCTTCATGACCTCGTTGTTCCACCTGTGGTGGAGCTACCCGAACTCATTCGGCTGGATCTACTTCCTCTACGGGATCATCATGCTCGGCGCCGGCCTGATCAACATGTTCAAGGTCTCGATCACGGCCGTGCTCAACACGTTCTCGGCCTGGTGGCACATGATCGGCGTGCTCGTGCTCGTCGCGATCATGATCATCGTTCCGGACCACCACCAGTCGTTCGGCTACGTCTTCGGAAAGACGATCAACAACACGGGACTCGGCGGAATTACGACGCACGGCTTCATCTACATCTACGTGTTCCTCACCGGCCTGCTCCTCGCCCAGTACACGATCACGGGCTACGACGCGTCGGCGCACATGAGCGAGGAGACCCGCAGCGCCTCGCTCGGCGCGGCGTGGGGCATGGTCATGTCGGTCGTGGTCTCGGTCATCTTCGGCTTCATCCTGCTCGTCGCCGTCACGTTCGTGATCCCTGCGAAGGGGCCGTCGGACGTATCTGCCTTCATCGTCCAGAGCATCTGGACGGACTCGATGGGCACGAAATGGGCCGAGTTCTTGATCTTCGTCGCCGTCGTCGCGCAGTGCTTCTGCACGATTGCGTCGACGACGTCCGCGTCGAGAATGATGTTCGCCTTCTCGCGTGACCGCGCGGTACCCGGTCACCAACTGTGGAAGCGCGTGTCCAAGCGCGACCGCATTCCCGTCTACACGGTGTGGGCGATCTGCTGCCTGTCGTTCCTGACCCCGTTGCCGGCGCTGTGGTGGGGCTTCGTCGGCTATTACGCGGCGACGGCGGTGGCCGTGATCGGGCTCTACATCGCCTTCGTGATCCCGATCATCCTCCGGCTGCGTGCGGGCGAGTCGTTCGAGCGCACGGCCTGGAACCTCGGCAAGTACTACAAGATCGTCGACTGGATCGCCATCATCTGGATCTTCGGTATCTGCCTCGTCTTCATGCTCCCCGCCTACCAGGGCGGCATTCCGTTCAAGTCGAACTTCGACTGGAACCTCTTCAACTACACGCCGCTCCCGGTCTTCGCGGCGTTCCTCCTCTTCGGCGGCTGGTACGTGCTGTCGGCGCGCAAGTGGTTCAAGGGTCCGATCAGGCAGGGCTCGGACGAAGAGCTCAAGCAGATCGAGGCCGGCTTCGAGTCGCCGGGGACTCCGGCGGCTGCCCCGGCGGGCCAGGCCTAGTACTCGTCGTTAGTGGCGGCGGCTCTCTAGGGGGCAGCCGCCACTAACACCACTAGGTTCCAGGCCGTGCGGCGGTTGACGAGGGCGCGCCGGATCGCGATCCGCGCCCAACTGCTCGACGCTCCACGCCCGACGGATCTGCTCGAGGTCGTAGAGCGGCTGACGCTGCCGCAGGTCGATCCGACCCCGGCGATAGCGCCGAACGCGGACATCGTCGCCAGGAGCCGCCTTGGCTCGTCCAACGCGCCCGAGCACCTCATCCACATCGCGCCAAAGAGCTCGCTGGCATGATCGTCGGCGACGGGTTGAACTGCGTCACGAGGCCCGCTGCGCGGTGCGTGGAGCCGCTCGTGAGCTCTCCCTTCTCGACGAGGACGACGTCGCGGACGCATTTGCGAGGTGGTACGCGCCGCTGACGCCGGCGATTCCACCGCCGATGACGACCACCTGCGTCACCCCCGGATGCGCTCTCCCTTCGGATCGTAGAGCGGCTCCGAGCGAACCTCGCCGCCGACCCAGTCGCCGAAGATGTCGATCGAGACAGCGGTGCCTGGCTCCGCGTGCGAGACGGGGACGTACGCGAACGCGATACTCGCGCCGACGGCGTAGCCGTAGCCGCCGCTCGTGACGCGGCCGACGAGTTCGCCCTCGCTCTGCACGGGCTCCGAGCCGAGCGCAACCGCGCGTGGATCATCGAGGACGATGCAAACGAGCTTCTGTTGTGGTTCTCGTCGCTCGAGTGCCTCGCGGCCGATGAAGTCGCCCTTGTCCATCTTCACGGCGAAGCCGAGGCCGGCTTCGAACGGCGTCGTCTCGGCGGTGAGGTCGGTCGCCCAGGCGCGGTAGCCCTTCTCCAGCCGTAGTGACTCGATCGCGCGGTAGCCGCCCGGCGTCACGCCGTCGGCGCAGAGGCTGTCCCACAGCGTCACGCCGTACTCGGCCGGGCAGTACAGCTCCCAGCCGAGCTCGCCGACGTAGGTCACCCGGGATGCGATGCACGGCACGTTCCCGATCGTCACCTCGCGTGCCTGCATGTATCCGTGGTCGAAGCTGACGACCTCGCGCGCCTTCGGCCCCCAGAGGCAGAGGCAGGCGTACTCCGACGTCACATCGTTGACATAGACCGACCGGTCGCGCGGCATGTTCCGCTCGAGCCAGGCGCGATCGTGCGTCCCGAATGCCGTGCCGGTGACGAGCAGGAACCGATCCTCGCCGCGCCGCATCACCGACAGGTCGGCCTCGATCCCGCCGCGTTGGTTGAGGAGCTGCGTGTACACGATCGTCCCCACGGGTCGGTCGATCCGGTTCCCGCACAACCGCTCGAGGAACACGAGCGCACCCGGCCCGAGCACCTCGATCTTCGAGAACGACGATTGGTCGAAGAGCGCGACCTCCTCGCGCGCCGCCCGGGCCTCGACCTCGATCGCGGACGACCAGTTCTCACCCGCCCAGCCGCGCGGCCGCAGCGACTCGCCGCCGGCCGCCGCATTCGACCCGTACCAGTTGACGCGCTCCCAGCCGCCCTTCTCCCCGAAGGACGCGTCGAGTGCAACATGCCGCTGATAGACCGGTGAAACGCGCAGCGGCCGGCCGGCCTTGCGCTCCTCGCCCGGGTACTTGATGTCGTAGTACTGGGACAGCGCCTCATAGGTACGCGCGAGCGTGTACTCGCGGCTGCGGTACTGGCGGCCGAAGCGGCGCCAGTCGAGCGGCCAGACGTCCCACTCGGGTCGGCCGTCGACGATCCACTCGCTCATCACCTTCCCGACGCCGCCCGCGCCCGCGAGGCCGTGGGCGCAGCCGCCCGCTGCGATCCAGAACCCCGGCACGTCGGTCTCGCCGAGCAGGAAGTCGGCGTCGGGGGTGAAGGCCTCCGGCCCGTTGAAGAACGCCTTGACCTCCGCGTTCTCCATCGCGGGTACGCGCCCGATCGCGTTCGTGAACAGCTCCTCCATCCGCTCCAGGTCCTGCGGGAGGAGCTTCGCCTCGAAGTCGTCGGGGATGCCGTCGATCGCCCACGGCTCCGGCTTGCTCTCGTAGCCTCCCATGACGAGCCCGCCCACCTCGGTGCGGAAGTAGACGAGGTTGTCGGGGTCGCGCAGCGTCGGCAGCGGCTCGAGCGGCGGATCGAACGGCTCGGTGATGAGGTACTGGTGCCCGAACGGGATCATCGGCACGTCGACGCCGACCAGAGCCGCCACCTGACGCGCGTACATGCCGGCAGCGTCGACGACGACCTCGCACTCGATCCGGCCCCGGTCCGTCTCGACCGCCGACACCTGCCCGTCGCGCGTCTCGATGCCCAGGACGCGCGTGCGAACCTCGATCTGCGCGCCGAGCCGGCGGGCGCCGTCGGCGAGCGCAAAGGTCAGCTGGCTCGGATCGAGGTAGCCGTCGTCGGGGATGAACGCGGCCCCGAGCACTCCCTCGGTCGACATCGGCGGGAACATCGCCTGGGCCTCCTCGGTTGAGACGACCTCCATCGGCAGCCCGAACGTCTTCGCCCACGACGCCTGGCGGCGGATCTCCTCGAGCCGCGGGGTCGACGAGGCGAGCCGCAAGCCGCCGAGCTGGTGCCAGCCGGGGTCGTTGCCGGTCAGCTCTTTCAGCTCGGCGTAGAGGCCGACCGAGTATTGCATCATCCGCGTCAGCGAGATCGACGAGCGCAGCTGGCCGACGAGGCCCGCCGAATGCCAGGTCGAGCCGTGCGTGAGCTGGAACTGCTCGACGAGGACGGAATCGGTCCATCCCTGCTTCGCGAGGTGGTAGAGGCACGAGCAGCCGATGACGCCGCCGCCGACCACGACTGCGCGAGCACGTTCCGGGACCATGATGCGACCCTAATAGGATCGCCGCATGCCGCTGGAGGAGGTGCTCGCCGCCGTCCCCGAGCTCCGCGATCCGGAGTCGGTCGAGCCGCTCACGGGCGGGCTCACCAACACGAACTACAAGGTCACGAGCCCGTCGGGTTGCTACGTCGTCCGAATCTCCGGCAAGGACACGAGCCTGCTCGCCATCGACAGGGAGAACGAGGTGCACAACACGATCGCCGCCGCGGAGACCGGCGTCGGCGCTCCGTTCGTCGCCGCTCTGCCGGAGCACGACGCTCTTGTCCTCGGCTATCTCGAAGGCGAGGTGATGGACGCGGAGAAGCTGCGCTCGGGCGATCACATTGCTGAGATCGCCGCGGCCTGTCGCCGTCTCCACGGCGGCCGGCGGTTCCTGCAGGACTTCGACATGTTCGAGATCCAGCCGACCTACCTCGAGATCGTCCGCGAGCGCGCCTACGGCCTGCCCGACCGTTACGAGGAGTTCGAGCCCAGGATCCGCGACCTGGAGCGCGTCATGCGCGTGCACCCCGAGCCGACGGTGCCGTGCAACAACGATCTGCTCGCCGAGAACTTCATCCTCGTCGACGGGGGTCTACGGCTGATCGACTACGAGTACTCCGGGAACAACGAGGCCTCGTTCGAGCTGGGCAACGTCTGGAGCGAGTCGAACCTCTCCCACGCACAGCTGGAGGAGCTCGTCGCGGCCTACTGGGGTCGGCCGCTGCGCAACAAGATCGCCCGCGCGCGCCTGTGGGGCCTGATGTCGAAGTACGGCTGGACGCTTTGGGGATCGATCCAGGACGGCATCTCCGATCTCGACTTCGACTTCTGGGGCTGGGCGCTGGAGAAGTTCGAGCGCGCCGTCGCGGAGCTCGAGGGGCCGGAGTTCGAGCGGCTGCTCGCAGACGTGCAGCGCGACGACTAGGTGCCCGTCTCCGCCGTCATCTTCGACTTCAACGGGACGCTGTCCGACGACGAGCCCGTGCTCTGCGAGATCTTCATGCAGCTGTTCGCGGAGTACGGCCGCCCCATGTCGGCCCAGGAGTACTTCGACCAGCTGGCCGGTCTGTCCGACCCCGAGATCGTGACGAGGTGGTTGGGCGAGGATCATCCGGGCGTGCGGGCGGTGATCGGCGAGCGGGAGAGGCGGTACCGCGCGGTCGCTTCGGACGGATCCACGATTCACGAGCCCGTCCGCGAGGCCGTGCGCTTCGCCGCCGATCGCGTGCCGCTTGCCATTTGCTCGGGCGCCGCCCGCGCCGAGATCGAGCCCGTCGTCGAGGCCGCCGGCATCGCACGGTGCTTCCGTGCGATCGTGAGCTCGGACGACGTCGTTCACGGCAAGCCGGATCCCGGGGGTTACGAGAAGACCATCACGCTGCTCGAGGCGGACCCGGCCGAGGTCGTCGTCTTCGAGGACACCGAGGCCGGAATTGCGTCGGCTCGCGCGGCGGCGGTCGGACTCGTGCTCGCGGTGCGAACGACGCTGGCGCCACAGCGGCTGGCGCAGGCGGACGAGTTGCTGGACCGGATCGACGTCGCCGTGATGCGCCGTCTGTTGCTCTAGATTCATGGCGATGGACTACGTGACCGTCGAGCTCGACTCGCTCGAGGAGCTCGAGCCGGCTCTCTCCGGCGAGGAGTTCGAGGTCGCGCGGGTGTTCGTGGGCTACGGCGCCTCCGCGCCCTCTGCGCCTGAGCCCTGCCCGCTGCCGAAGGTGGCGTACTCACTCGATCGGCCCGCCGTGGCGAGCGGCTCGTTCAGAACCGGCGAGTGGCATCAGACGTGGACCTCGGCCGCGTACTCCGCGGCCATCGAGACCGTGCGCGAGGCCATTCGCGAGGGCGACGTCTATCAGGTGAACCTCGTCCAGCACCTCTGGGCCGACTTCGCCGGAGATCCACTGGCACTCGCGCCCGCGCTCGCTCCGCTCCGCCCGCTCGAGCCGGCGCCGCTGCAAGGCGCCGGCTGGACGATCGTCTCCGCCTCGCCCGAGCTTCTGCTGCAGAAGCGCGGGAACGGCATCCGCACCTCGCCGATCAAGGGAACACGTCCGGCGGGCGTCCGGATCGAGTCGGAGAAGGACACTGCCGAGCACGTGATGATCGTCGACCTGGAGCGGAACGACCTCTCGCGTGTCTGCGTCCCCGGCAGCGTCCGGTGGCCGGAGCTGCTCGCTGAGCGACAGCTCGCAGGCGTCACCCACCTCGTTGCCACAGTCGAGGGCGAGCTGCGGCCGGATGTGACGCTGACGGAGCTGCTCGACGCGGTCCTCCCCGGAGGCTCGGTCACCGGCTGCCCGAAGAGCAGCGCGCTCGGGCTCATCGCGGAGCTCGAGCCGGTCGGGCGAGGAGCGTCGATGGGAGCGCTCGGCCGGATCTACGCGAACGGAGACCTCGATCTCGCGCTCACCATCCGCACCTTCGCAGTCGTCGAAGACACGATCCACCTCTGGGTGGGCGGAGGCATCGTGTGGGACTCCCAGGCCGAGGCTGAGATCGAGGAGTCGTGGGTGAAGGCGCGTCCCCTGCTCGCGCTCGCGTAATGGACGTGTGCGCTGTCGCCGTCGCGGGCCGCGGACTTGTGGATCCGCGCGAGCCGGTGTTCGCGGCCGACGACGAGGCGCTGCTGCGCGGGCGCTCGGTGTTCGAGACGGCTCGCGTCTACGCGGGCCGGCCGTTCCGGTTCGACGAGCATCTCGTCCGGTTCGCCGCCTCGGCCGAGCGCCTGCGGTTGCCGGAACCCGACGCGGGCGAGTGCAGGCGTCTTGCCCGCGACGTGATCGACGCCTGCGAGGGCCAAGACGACCTTGCGCTCCGGCTCTACTGGACCGGACGGACGCTGGTCGTGACCGCGGGACCGATCGACCAGGAGCTCGAGGCGCAGCGTGCCGCCGGCCTGCGGCTGGCCGTGGTCGAGTGGTCGACCGGAGCCCTGGCGAGCGCGAAGTCGATGAGCTACGCCGAGAACATGGGCGCGCAGGACGCGGCGATCGTTGTCGGGGCCGACGACGCTCTGCTCGTCGCTCACGACGGAACCGTGCTCGAGGCTCCGACCGCTAACGTCTTTTGGCGAGAGGGCGACCGGCTGGTGACACCGGCTCTCGAACTACCGATCCTGGCCGGGGTGACACGTGCCGCGGTGATCGAGATCTCCGACAACCAGGTGGAGGAGGGGGCTTTCCCGCTTGGCCGCCTGCTCCGGGCC